>JAKLJL010000027.1 GCA_023151185.1 Bacteroidota bacterium | reverse complement strand
TCGAAACTGTACACCTGCCGCAGCTGAATCTGGATGTACCGGTCGCAATTCCGGGCGTTGACAGCAAACTGTTGAATCCACGGGACACCTGGGCAGACAAAGCACAGTACGACCAATACGCCGCCAAACTGGCCGCGGAATTTGCTAATAACTTCAAAAAATATGATGTTTCTGAAGCTATCCGCAATGCAGGTCCGAAAGCCTGAATCGCGCCTCGCTGACAACAGAAAGGCCGCAATTGCGGCCTTTGTTGTTTTTGGGGTTGCTGCCGACGCTCAGGCCGTCGGTTTCACTTTACGGATTGGCAGATAAACAGTCGCAACCAAACCACCAAAGGCATGATTGTGCAAGCGGATCTCGCCGTGGTGCATATCCACAATCTTTTTGATAATCGCGAGACCCAGCCCCGAACCAGCGCTGCCCCGTGCGGTATCGCCCTGGGTAAAGGGCTCAAACATCCGTGTCATCTGGTCTTCAGGAATGCCGGGGCCGTGGTCCCGC
>JAKLJL010000026.1 GCA_023151185.1 Bacteroidota bacterium | reverse complement strand
CAACCTGTCCGCCGCGTGCGGATTCGCATTATTCGTGTTGCAAATGTTTTGCTGCCAACAATGAACCCCGGCACTAAGAACCACGAACTGAATAAAAAAAGGCTGCCCCTTATGCAGAAGCAGCCTCTAAATTTCAGATATTGAACTGAATTACTTCAGGAGCATCATCTTCTTAACTGCGTTGTATTTTCCGGCTTCTATCTTATAGATATACATACCGCTTGCAAGTTTTGAAGCATCAAAATTGAAGCTGTATGATCCGGCATCCTGTCTGCTGTTAACAAGAGTTGCAACTTCTGTACCGGTTACATCAAACACCTTCAGTGTTACGTCTGCAGCTTCGGGGATGCTGTAAGCAATCGTGGTTGCAGGGTTGAAGGGGTTCGGATAGTTCTGTGAGAGTGAGAAGGTGATCGGGGTGCCGATTTCAACTTCAACGCTCTGTGAATAATCAAATGAACCGTCAAGATCAATCTGTTTCAGTCTGTACTGATATTTGCCGTTTGTGA
>JAKLJL010000025.1 GCA_023151185.1 Bacteroidota bacterium | reverse complement strand
ACTGGCAGCAAAGCGGGCGGGTATCAGCGATATTATTTTGTGCGAGAAAAACCGCAAAGACATTGAAGACATTAACCCAAGCTACCTCACCAACTTAAAATTTCATTACGTAGGTAATATGCTTGAGGTGTTGGATATTTCATTAACCGCTGATAGTGTAGAAAATCCGGTGGATTTAAGTGTAAAGGAAGACAATAGCGCAAATAAGAGCGTTGTTGTAGCATAATAGGCAACCAACTAAACTTTATTAAAAAGCTAATTTCACTAGAAATTAGCTTTTTTTATAAAGCATCAATGGGTAAACCTAAGTCAGAAAAAGCACATTGCCGCAGTTTTAAAAAATCAGTACATTTGCCATCCATTGCGGTCATGGTGAAATTGGTAGACACGCCATCTTGAGGGGGTGGTGCCTTCGGGTGTGGGGGTTCAAATCCCCCTGACCGCACTCTTCTTACTTTGTTTATGTCAACCGAAACATCCCCCGATTTTATTGCTTCAATAAATTATTTACCTGCCGA
>JAKLJL010000024.1 GCA_023151185.1 Bacteroidota bacterium | reverse complement strand
CTGTTGCTCGGGGAAGCCTTTGATGCGCACCATGACGCGATAGACGGTGCCGGTCTTCCAGGAGCGCTTTTGGATGGTGGCCATGGGAAACTCGCGAAAGCGGGGGGTGCCGTGCCGGATGTGCCGCGGCACAATTCAGGCACAGTGGATACCAAATTCCGCCAACAAAGACCAGAGGCGGGCCATCACAAAAACGTCGATAAATGGCGGAGTTCTGCGGTGTTGGGTGTTGAGGGAAGTTGGCCGAAATGGCCCAACGCTTGGCTCATAACCTGAAGGTCACAGGTTCAAATCCTGTCCCCGCAACCAGCTCAATCGAAGCCCCGCCCAAAAAGGTGGGGCTTCTTGTTTCGTACGTTCCTGCCGGCTCTTCGTTGTGCAAGAGCAAGCCGGGATTGGGCCGCCGGTACCGGCGCGGGTTGATCGATCGCGCCGACGGCCGGGGGTTTCCTCAAATCGGACGGTCGCCCCTTTCGACCTTGAGCGCGCGGGTGTCGACACCGGGCAGCATGTGCGCGGGATC
>JAKLJL010000023.1 GCA_023151185.1 Bacteroidota bacterium | reverse complement strand
GCTTCCTATTAAGGAATAAAAATTGAAGTTTATCGCAAAGAAGAATTTAGATCTGGCGGCTGAGGTTCTCGAAGCCGTTCCTGTAGCTTAGTACTAAGAAGTAAAAAGTTGAAGCTTATCGCAAAGACGAAAGTAGATCTGGCGGCTGAGGTTCTCGAAGCCGTTCCTGTAGCTTAGTACTAAGGAGTAAAAAGTTGAAGCTTACCGCAAAGACGAAAGCAGATCTGGCGATTGATTGACGGCTGAGGCTCTCGAAGCCGTTCCTGTAGCTTAACACTAAGGAGTAAAAAGTTGAAGTTTACCGTAAAGAAGCAAGTAGTCTATGTAACAGATTGCTTCGCTATCGCTCGCAAAGACGAAAGTAGATCTGGCGACTGATTGGCGGCTGAGGCTCTCGAAGCCGTTCCTGTAGCCTCATATTAAGAAGTAAAAAGTTGAAGTCCACTCTTCGACTCCGCTCAGAGTGACTTTAGTATAGAGAGTTCTGTAACTCAGTGTCCCTGCGAACTCTGTATTAAATCAT
>JAKLJL010000022.1 GCA_023151185.1 Bacteroidota bacterium | reverse complement strand
TGCTACGTGGAATGCCTTTCAGTATTAGCGCAGGAATTGGCTTCATTGCATTGTTTGGAGTGGCGGTGCTGAACGGTATAGTATTGATTGGAACTTTCAACCAATTAGAGAAAGACGGAGTAAAAGATATTCTGAAGCGGGTATATGACGGCACAAAAGAAAGGTTGCGACCTGTACTAATGACGGCAACCGTAGCAAGTTTGGGCTTTTTGCCTATGGCATTAAGCACAGGTGCAGGAGCAGAAGTACAAAAACCATTGGCAACCGTTGTAATTGGCGGATTGATTACGGCTACTTTCCTTACGCTGTTTGTATTGCCCTTGCTTTACATCATTTTCAATTCAAAAATCAACATTAAGAGAAAAGGAAAAATGAAATCAGTTACAACCATACTGGTATTTTTGATTTCGGGATTAGGTTACAATGCCAATGCCCAAACCAAGAAAATCATTAGTGTAGATGAAGCCATAAATATTGCGGTGCAGAACAATGGCAACATCAAAGCAAAAGATTGGGAAATCAAA
>JAKLJL010000021.1 GCA_023151185.1 Bacteroidota bacterium | reverse complement strand
TAATCAAAACAACATCGTCAGCAATGGACGAACTATTTTTTAGGAATTTAAAATATGGCCTTTCGCTTTCAGTGACTATTTCAAAGTCACCACACCATATTCTGTCGTTTAGGGATTTCATAAATTGTTACATAATGGTTTGTGGCTACCCGAAGGCAGCTTCCCGATAATCATCGGTATTGAAGCACTTCATTGTCACCAAGCACAAACTTTGATGGAATGACAATCCCGAAAGCTTTCGGGATGATTTAACCGTTGAACCGCCACTTTTGGGTAGGTGCTGTTATGCATGATGCTTAGTTCTTTAATCGTTTCATTATCCAAAGTATAAATAATCCCAAGTTGAAAATAATTGATATGATTAACCAAATTGTCAATGCGTTTTTAGTTTCAGTCGGTTCAATTGTTTCATTTTTTCCATTTATCTCTTCCCATTTTGAAGTAATGTTAGTTAGTGTATCTTGTTTGGAAACTAAGTCAAAATAAGGAATTGTCAAATCGTTGTTTGTTAGCGTTTCAGTTTTACCGCCAAAATTGAACTGTACCGCTCTGAAGTTATTAAATGT
>JAKLJL010000020.1 GCA_023151185.1 Bacteroidota bacterium | reverse complement strand
GTGTCCTTTTCCCCTCCTTTTCTAAAGGAGGGGTTAGGGGTGGTTTGGCTGTTTTCTCAGAACCCAAAGAAAACCACTTCATCCGTCGCCCAAAGTTTGGAGCCGAATTGAGCAGAATCGCGCCGTGCAGCGTGGGAGACGTTTCGTGCGTTTCAGATCCTGACCGAAAAACCACAGAACCCGTAAGAATGGAACAATCCATCCGGTCAGGATGTGGGGGCAGGCGGGCAAAGGCAAGGAAACGGCGGGTTCGATTCTGCAGAGGATTTTTGGGTACTTTTTACCCGTAAAAAGTACCTCCCCGAAGGGAAAAGGAGTTTTTGAGAGTTATCGGTCCGGCGTTTTGATGGAAAGCTGACGAAGGAATACCGATTTGAATTTGTCGGTTGCCCTTTCCGCACGGAAGACCGTCATTGGTAATACCGGAAATTTGTAGCCGTGCGGATTTTGTGATTTTATTCTTTTCCCCGTGGCTAACGCCCCGGGCTACCAAGATTTCACCCCTCCGGGGCTGAGATTGCAGGTACAGCGTTTCGCCGGTTTGTTTCCGAACCCAAAGAAAACCACTTCATCCGTCGTCCAAAGTTTGCAGTTTTAAGTAGCAGAATCGCGCCGTGCAGCGTGGGAGACGTTTCGTGCGTTTCAGATCCTGACCGAA
>JAKLJL010000001.1 GCA_023151185.1 Bacteroidota bacterium | reverse complement strand
AGATCTGTGGTAAACCCAATATAGAATCTGCCGGTCTTTTGAGAGTTAAGAATATACGTGTAGAACAAAGCAATCCCTGGAAAAACAAAAAAGCCAGTCATTTGACTGGCTTTTGCGGTCCGGACGAGGCTTCCCGACTGGTCGGGACGACCTCCTGCACTGAACTGACCAGGGCTTCTATAGCCTGATGTGACTTCCAGCTTTTGAGTTCTCTCTCCCTTTTCAGTGCAGCTGTTTTTGAAGTATACTCTTCGAAGTAATACAATACCCAGGGTCTTCCGCTTTTCGTGGACCGGGTAGTTCCCAGATTATGCTTATCAATTCTTTTTGCCAGATCTGTGGTAAACCCAATATAGAATCTGCCGGTCTTTTGAGAGTTAAGAATATACGTGTAGAACAAAGCAATCCCGGGAAAAACAAAAAAGCCAGTCATTTGACTGGCTTTTGCGGTCCGGACGAGGCTCGAACTCGCGACCTCCTGCGTGACAGGCAGGCATTCTAACCAACTGAACTACCGGACCAACTATTTATTTTTAAACGACTTACATCTTGTTAAATGACGATCGTTTTAAAGTGACACAAAGTTACGGCGCTTTTTTTCCTTTTGCAAGAGCCAAATAGAAATTATTATTCTGATTTTTGTTTTTTCCGGTACAAAATTGCAAAGGCTAATCCTGCATATCCACCCACCAGCATGTATGGTGCAAGCCAAAGTGCTATCCAGCCATCGACTTCATTTTCAAGAGCCATTAGGGTGAAGGCTGCAGAAATCAGTGCGATACAGAGAATCATCAAAATGTAATTCTCTTTCGAAAACGGCATGACAATCCGGCTATCACCAGAAGCTTGTTGTTTGGGTTGTATCTTTGATTTGGTTGAGACTGCCATTTTACTTTAGAATCCTTATCAGTTTTTCTTTCATTTCATTTATTTCTATATCAGTAATTATCAGCGGAGGTAATAACCGGATAACTGTTGAATCTGTTGAATTAATAATCAAACCCTCACTGAGTGCTTTTGACGGGTAACCCGAACTGTCTTCATTCAATTCAAGTGCTCCCATTAAACCAAAAGCCCTGACCGATTTTACTTTCCCTGGAACCTGTTCCCGGATTTGTTTAAGTGCTTCCAAAAACAGATTGCCGGTTGTTTTAACGTGCGAGAGTCCGTTTTGTTCAAATAGCCAGTTCATAACGACTGACCCGGCAGCACAGGCAACCGGATTGCCTCCAAAGGTAGTTCCGTGACTGCCAGGTTCCCATAATTCAGAAAGTGGCTCTTTCCCAAGAATTACCCCTAAAGGAAGTCCCCCTCCGATGGGTTTGGCACAAACCACCAGATCAGGCTTTAAGGTATACCATTGATACGAGAAAAATTGACCGGTTCTGCCAACACCAGCCTGGATTTCATCAGCAATCAATAAAAAGCCATATTTTTTATGCAGCCGGTCAAGTTCGTCAGCAAATTCACAGGATATTGGTCTGATACCACCTTCACCCTGGACAAATTCAAGAAATACAGCAGCCGTTTTTTCAGTGATTCCCGTTAAATCTTTTAATGAGTCGAACTGAAGGTGTTTCACCTCAGGCATGAAGGGGCCATATCCATCCCGGTAAGCCTGTTTATACGTCAGGGAAAGTGCTCCCAAAGACCGTCCATGGAACCCTTTGGAGAAAGCAATAATGTCTTCTTTATTGTGTTTTTTGGCCCACCTTCTGACCAGCTTAATTGTACCTTCGACTGCCTCTGTACCTGAATTGGTAAAAAAGACACGCTGAACTTCTGGAGCAGCTTTTAAAATTTGTCCGGCGAGGACAACCTGGGGAGTATTTATAAATCCATTGCTGAGGTGACTGAACCGCGAATATTGATCGGTAACTGCCTCAATAATTTCGGGATGTGCATGCCCCAAAGCATTAACCCCAAGTCCGGAAACCAGGTCCAGATAGGAATTTCCCTCCTCATCATACAAATAAACACCTTCCCCTCTGACAGGAATCAGGGAGGACCGTTTATAGGTCTGGAAGAATTCCGTTTTTTCTGAATTTTGCAATTCAGCCTTGCTTAAGGCTTCTGATAATTTGACTGACATGGGTGGTTAAATCCTGAATTGTTGAATCATTCCGGATGGTAAATAACGCTCTTTGCCTGAATTCTTCCAGGTTTCCCTGACTTTCTATCCGGTTCAGGATATCCGGATAGGTTAGCCCGCGGTCAAGTCCCCGTTGAATCTGGTGCTCCCTGCTACAGGTTACGAAGATAACATTATCAAGAAACTTATCAAATCCAGCTTGATAAATCAGTGCTGCCTCATGAAAGACCAATTCCGAGTTTTGATGACTTTTACAAAATTCCATGAATCGGTTCAGAACTCTTGGATGAACCAGGCTGTTAACAGCTTTCCTGATATCCTTTTTGGAAAAAAGCTCTGATGCCAAAAGTAGCTTGTTCAGACTACCGTCTGCCAGGTAGGCTTCCTTTCCGATCAGTGCTCTGATTTCTGTCTGAACTTCAGGATCATTCGCCATAATATCTTTTGCAACCGGATCAGCATAAAAGACCGGGTAACCCAAACTTTCAATAATCCGGGCGGCAGTAGTTTTCCCTGATGCGATTCCGCCTGTAATCCCAACTTTTTTCATTTAACGGATGACAGCAAATTTGCCGGACTTTTCCTTACCATCCGGCGTTTTCAGAATATAAAAATAAATACCCGAGCTGACGGTTTTGCCGCCGCGGTCCTTTCCATTCCAGGAAACACTTCCACCCGGTGCTGTTTTCTCAATGGTAGTAACAAGCCTGAACCGGATATCATAAATTGAAATACTGACCGCTTGAGGAAGCCGGCCCAAATATAATTCGCCTGATTTACTCATATTCCATGGATTGGGATAAACCAGAACATCCTCAACAGATTTTCCTGTTGATTCAATTATCACCTGACTCCCTGCCGGGTTGATCACCGGGCCATCTTTTGATTTTAATCCTGAAAAATCAAGAACCAGGGGTTTACCCAGGCTTCCGGCAGGACGTCCCGGGTAGCTTAAAAGCATGCTTTTTTCGGATTTCCACTGTTTCTCAAAGGTAATCGATTCCTTTTCAGAAACCGGGAGTGGCGTTGAGTAAAGCTGAAGACTATCCGGAACTTCTGAAAAGGTAATAACTGCTGAATAATCTGACAGACTCTGGCAGGATGCGATATAAAACCCTCCGGTTGCTGATGAAAGTGGTGGAAGGTTAACTGTTAATACCGTTTTACCAAACAAACGTCCATGTTCATCATAAAAATCCGGCACAGGATATAATCCGGATAAAGAATCTGGATACCGGATAACCAGGTTTTGACCGGATTCATCCAGCAGGACACGGTCAGGAAGATTATGCTTCCAAAGAAGGTCAGAAAAATTCTCAGACGAAAATTGCATGGGTTGGCTGGCATGGAACTGAATCAGCCGTCCGGAAACTTCTGTTTTCAACTCGCCGGATTTCCAGAATTTCACCTTTGCATGGTTATCATTCCGAAGAGACTGTACCGGACTTTGATTAACGCCTACAAGAAACTCCTCCTGCACGTCAGGCGAGCCCTTGATCCGGATTGTATCCGTAGAACTGTGATAACTCCGAAAATCCCAGGTTTTATTCTCTTTACGGAATAAAGAAACGGATGGATAGGTTTTATCCAGGGCCAAATAGGCCGTCGAATCAGAAGTTTGAATGACCTTATTGATTTTGGGGAAATCAGCTTTTTTCATATTCCAGGCAGTTGGCCTGCCTTTCGGATTAGAAATAAAATCAAACCATGCGCCATTTATATTTCCTTTTCCAAACCCAGATGACATACTGGCATTTTCAATTCTTGCAGTTATTTCAATCTGGTTTTTTAAGGAATTCCATTTCCCGATCAGCAGATCAGGATGAAGGCCGAACAGAAAAAAGAAGTCACCATCAATTGAGTCAACAATCAGTTTATTCTGCCGTTGAGATTCACCCATAAAATTCAGAAACCACTGATCGGCAAGTACAACCGGCTTCCCGTCCTGTTCTGAGTAAATCCGGATATTCCATCTTGTGGGGAAAGTTTCCCCATAGACAGGATGTTCAATCTGAAGGTCGTGGGAAAGCAATATTAGTTCGTCTTTCCCATCCTGGTTAAGATCTGCCGCTTCCAGATAATCGGCAGGTTCATACAGATTGACAGGATCGGCAAAAAGCATCAGGAGTGTGTCCCGGTCATCCCACTGATAGACAAGTGCATTGCCAACCTGGTCCGCCACAAATAATTGGGGTCCATTAAATGACTCAGTAAACCGAACCACTCTGGAATTGGGTGGACCACTTAACTTCATTGTCTGCGGATAAGCACCAACCTGCGTTTTTACAGTTTGAGTGCCTGTTGAATTAAATTCTGAAATCCGGTAGGAAGCAGAATTCCGCCAAATGAGGAATAGTTTCCCTTCCTTTATTGCCAGACCGGAAGCCCAGGTTTCAGACTCTTTTGAGCTTTGCCATGAAAGTGCAACCGGTGGTGTAGAATCAGTTACACTTGAATAAAGAAAGGATTGACCAAGAGAAAGCCCTAAAAACCACCACTTACCATTCCAATAGAGTACATCTTTCGGAACCAGTTTCAAGGAAATAGAATCCTGAGGGGAACTCAGGTTTTTCCCGTTATAAAAACGGATGGCTCCATATTCTGAGTTTTCATCCGACAGGCTCACAACAAAGTCGGTAACCCCATCCCGGTTCCAGTCGCAATTTTTTGATAAAAGAAACGAATTCGGCAATCCGGATAAAACTACTGAATCCGGTTCTATTTTATCATGCGACAACTCCGGAACCTGAACTGTTTTCCTGAATTCTATAAAATCGCCGGCAAGATCTGTCGCTTTAACTGTTACATTCCAGGCCCCTGATGAAAAAACAGGTGAGGAAACAAATCCGGTATATTTCCACATCTGGTTGGTATTTCCGGATTGCTGTCCGGAATTTTCTGCAGTCAAAGTTAAGGTCACGGGGTGATTTGCCTGAACTTCCGACCATAGGGAAAATCCGGATTTATCCCAGGCAAAATCAATCCATGAAAAATCAAGTTTTAAGGGTTTCAGGTATCTGAAAACAGTCTTCCTGTCTTCCAGAACAGAGCCGTTCTGGTTTACGACACTCAAACGAATTGAAATAACTGAGTCACCAGGTTCCATCACCGGCATGATGTCATCCCAGAACAGGGTTGCTGCATTTTCGCCGGCTAACCGTGTTTCGGAGCTGGTAATCAGTTTCCAATCGTCAGGATATCCGAGGCCGGATTTCCAGTACAACGCCCAGGATTTAAAATTGGGTGTCAGTGTTGAAATTTGAATCTGAAGGGAGTCACCTTTCCACCAGTCATCAGTTTTTGGAGAGGAAATCCGGACGTCGTACCGGTTCTGAATTTTATAAATGGCATTCGTCAGATTCACCACACCTGCGCCGGACTGAGCCGTGAATTCATCAGTGCCCGTTTTAACGGCTGTTTCCTGCATAAGCATTCTGACCTGTCCGGTGGTTAAATCAGGGTTGATCCCGGCAAGGACAGCACAAATGGCGGTTACATGCGGGGCTGAAGCTGAAGTTCCCGAAAAACCGTGATAACCTTGATTCAATGCCGTTGTTGGGATTCCTGAACCGGGCGCAAGCAGATCAAGACGATTTCCAAACATGGAAAAAACAGTTCTTTCGCCGGATTCACCTGAGGCCCCGACTGAAATCACACTTTCGTATCCTGAGGGGTAATGTCGATCATAACCACCTGAATTTCCAGAACTTGCGACAAGAATTATACCGGCCTTTTCCATTTCTGAGCAGATTGATTCCAGTAAAACCGATTTGTCATTCGAAACACCAAAACTCATATTGACCACTTTGGCGCCCATATACCAGGCGTAAAGAAGGCCTTTTGCTATTTCCAGTTCTGTTCCGTTTCCGGTTTCATCAAAAACTTTTAAGGATAAAATTTCTGCATTTGGCGAAATTCCTGCAATCCCGATCCGGTTTCCCGTAACCGCAGCTATAATTCCGGAGACACTGGTACCGTGGCCATGATCATCAATCGGGGATTCCTGTTTTTTGTTTGACAGGAAATTATAACCGATAAGGTCATCCGTCAACCCATTCCGGTCATTGTCAATCCCATCCGGAATGTTTCCTTCTCCGGGATTATTCCAAATGGAAGGTGTCAGATCAGGATGATCAGGCTCAATGCCTGTATCCAAAACGGCTACCCGAACCGGTTGAAGGGTTAGCCCATTCAACATACTCAAATTGAATCCTATTGCACGCAAATTCCATTGACTGAAATAAGCAGAATCATCAGGGATCCCGGTGTTGATTTGAAAAGAAAGAATATCTTTAAGGTCATCGGGATTTATTTCTTCAGGGAAAGGACTTTCGACCAGATAGTAGCCGTCGGTAACCTGCTGAAACGACATCCAGGGTTCATCAAATGCAGGGGTTAGGTGAATCCCGGATTTTTTTAACTGGTCAGATTTAGATTCAGAAAGCCGGATTAGCTTAACCTGGCCATTTGAAAGCAGAGGCAAAAAAATAAGAGTAAAAAGGGTCAAATAAGTACGGTGCAGAATTCCTCCTGAGTTAATCGGCAATTCTGGCAATCATATTAAATTCTTTGGCAAGTTGCGAGGCAATAAATTTTCTCTCGTAAAGTTGCTGGAGTTGAGGGTCTGGTTTTTCCGGGTATCCTTTCCGAGTCCAGGCTGAATGAAGTTCAACCATCACATTCCGGATTTCCTCAGTCATTCCGGGATTCACAATCCGTGAATTGGAAAAGGGTTTAAGAGTTTTGGCCACATCATTATCTGGGCAAATGGCCAGTATTGGTTTTCCAGACCCGATGTATTCATATACTTTTCCTGTGGATATCGATTCATACCCTTTCCCTACACCCAGTGACAGCCACAAGGCATCAGCCTGACTAAGCCATTGAATAACAACCGGATGCTCCTGATAATCATGATAAACAAACCGGTCATGAATCTGGAGAACCTTGGTTTTATTCACAAATTCTGACTGAACATACCCGATCATGTGAAATTCCAGGGCAGAATAAACCTGAGGATGAGAGTTTTTTAGAAGTGCCAGGGCTTTGTACAGGGGTTCGGGAGTATTTTTCTCATAAAACACTCCTGTATACACCCATTTCATTGTCGTCCTTGACTTTTTATAGGGCTTCCCGAATTTATCAAAATCTTCCTGATCAAATCCTTGCGAAAGTACTTTTACTGAGGCCAGGTTCAGAACATCCCGGTGGCGGGCAACCAGTTTTTCCTTAATTGCCCGGTTAATGGTGACAATCAGGTTGGCAGACCTGACAATTTTTCGTTCCAGGTGGTAGTGCAGTGTTTTGTGGAATGGCGTCCAGTAAAAGTGATAAGGATTGTCAAGCCACGAGTCCCTGAAATCCAATACCAATGGAAGCCCAGTTACCCGTTTCAATTCAAATGCAACCAGGTGATCGGTATAAGGTGGTGCAGTTGAAAAAATAATATGATGTTCATTTTTTGCGAGTTCTTCAAGCCCGGCTTTTACTGCTGTTTTTTTCCAGAAAATTTTGTTATCGGGAATGAAGAAAAACTGGGAAATCCGGTTGAGGATTTTTCTGAGCCATTCTTTTTTTAATTTGACAGTTTTCCTGCTTTTGAAAAGCTTTTCAGGATCAATTGCATTGGTCCGAATGATTTCAGCGTCCCGCCCGGCAAGTTCAGTCAGGAAACTTTCATCAAAGGCAAAGTACGTTTTTGGGGTGATCGTTAAAACAGTGGAACTCCAGCCAAAATCATGAAGGTACTTTACGAGTTTTAGGGTTCTCTGAACACCTGAAAGTCCCATTGGCGGGAAGTAATAGGCAACAACAAACACCCGTCGCTTAAATTCGTCGTTTAACATTGGCAGGATCCCGGCTGGTGGTCAGATGTTGTAATTGGGTGATTCTTTCGTGATATAAACGCCATGCGGATGGCTTTCACGAAGTCCGGCATTGGTCATCCGGGTAAATCTTGCTTTTTCTTTAAACTCAGGAATTGACTGAGTCCCGCAATACCCCATTGCGGCCCGGAGGCCACCAACCATTTGGTAGACGGTTTCAGATACAGACCCTTTATAGGGAACACGGCCTTCTATACCTTCAGGGACCAGTTTTTTGATATCTTCCTCAACATCCTGAAAGTACCGGTCTTTGCTGCCTTTTTCCATGGCACCCAGTGATCCCATCCCACGGTAAGTTTTATATTTTCTTCCTTCAAACAGGATCGTTTCACCGGGTGATTCATCCATTCCGGCAAAAAGAGATCCGATCATTACAGAATCTGCACCGGCGGCGATTGCCTTGGATATATCCCCGGTGTATTTAATTCCGCCGTCTGCGATGACCGGCACCTGGTATTTTTGGGCAGTTTCTGCAGCCCACATAATAGCTGTTACCTGCGGAACCCCCACTCCGGTTACAACCCGTGTGGTGCAGATACTTCCTGGTCCGACCCCAACTTTTAATCCATTTACCCCAGCTTTAATCAAAGCTTCGGCTGCTTCGCCGGTTGCAATATTTCCACCAATCAGTTGCAGGTCAGGGTATTTCTTCCTGATTTTCCGGACAGTTGTCAGGACACCTTCTGAATGGCCATGGGCAGTGTCCACAATAACAACATCCACACCCGAATCAACCAAAGCAGAAACCCGTTTTTCTGTATCCTTGCCAATACCAACTGCAGCTCCTGCACGCAGTCTGCCTCTGGAATCTTTACAGGCATTCGGAAAAATTTTCTTTTTCTGAATATCCTTAAAAGTGATCAGCCCTTTCAGAAGTCCATTTGTGTCAACAACGGGTAATTTTTCAATTTTGTGTTTCTGAAGGATCTGTTCGGCCTGTTCAAGAGTAGTCCCGACCGGGGCTGTGATCAGGTTTTCAGTAGTCATGATATCCCGGATGAGTTCATTCATCTGTCTGACAAATCTCAAATCCCGGTTGGTAACAATCCCGATCAGTTTACCCTGGCTATCCGTGATGGGAATACCGGAAATGTGATACCTGCTCATGACTGCATGGGCATCGGCTACCGTTGAATCCCGGTTTAATGTGTAGGGGTTTACAATCATCCCGGATTCATACCGCTTAACTTTATCCACTTCCTCAGCCTGGCGTTCCACCGGCATATTTTTATGAATAATCCCGATACCGCCTTCCCGTGCAATAGCAATGGCCATGTTGCTTTCAGTTACGGTATCCATGGCTGCGGACAGCAGCGGAACATTCATCGTTATGCCGGTTGTCAGCCTGGTTTGGATATTGACATCTCTGGGAAGAACTGCACTGTGGGCAGGAACCAGAAGAATATCATCATAGGTCAGGGCATCAGCAATGATTTTGGTGGGGACAGATTGTTTTGCCATAGATCCTTTATTAGTGATAGGCTGGAATTCCGGTGATATCCTGCCCCAGAATAAGGGTGTGGATATCGTGGGTTCCTTCATAGGTTTTGACTGATTCAAGATTGTTCATGTGCCGCATGACCGGATATTCACCCGTAATCCCGTTAGCTCCCATGATGTCACGGGCCAGGCGTGCTGATTCCAGAGCAATATCCACATTATTCCGCTTGGCCATGCTGATATGCTGCGGGCGGACTCTTCCGGCATCTTTAAGCTGGCCAACCCGAAGGGCAAGAAGCTGGCCTTTTGTAATTTCGTTGAGCATGTAAACCAGTTTTTGCTGAACCAACTGAAAGCCTGCAATTGGTTTATCAAACTGAATCCGTGATTTTGCGTATTCCAGAGAGGCATCATAGGTTGCCATTGCAGACCCAAGTGCTCCCCAGGCAATTCCGTAACGGGCCTGGTTCAGGCAACTGAGAGGGCCTTTAAGACCCTTAACACCGGGGAGTTCGTTTTCAGCAGGAATCCGGCAATCCTGAAATACCAGTTCAGAGGTAACCGATGCTCTGAGCGAGTGTTTCTTTTTAATCTCGGGAGCACTAAATCCCGGAGTTCCTTTTTCTACAAGATAACCCCGGATGGTTCCCTCCTCGTCTTTCGCCCAAACAACGGCAACATCAGCAAGAGTACCGTTTGTAATCCACATTTTAGCGCCATTCAGAATGACTGAATTTCCATCTTTTCTGGAACGGGTAATCATTCCACCGGGATTTGAACCAAAATCGGGTTCAGTAAGGCCAAAACAGCCAATTTTCTCACCGGAAGCCAGTTTCGGAAGCCAGTATTCCTTTTGCTGCTCAGATCCGAATGCAAAGATGGGATACATGACCAGAGATCCTTGAACGGATACAAAACTTCTTACCCCTGAATCTCCCCGCTCCAGTTCCTGACAAATCAGACCATAAGCGATATTGGAAAGACCGGCACATCCATATTTTTCTGGTAGATTAGGACCAAAAACGCCAAGTTCCCCCAGTTTTTTAATTAAAGACAACGGAAAAGTACCGGCCAGATAATGGTCTTCAATTACAGGAAGGATTTCATCATCCACAAATTTTCTGACTGTTTCCTGAACCATTTTTTCTTCTTCAGTGAGAAAATCACTAAGGTGCAAATAATCCAGACCGGCAAACTTGCTCATAAAAATCTCCAAAAGGTAAAGTTAATTAAATTCATATTGCCTATCAAATCAGAAACTAAGGTTACTGACAGCAATAAAAGTCTGAGCAGGTAGTTTCTGTTGATTGCAATCCATGCAAATTTACCCGAAAAAGGACAAATTTACAGCAGGTTCTTTGCCTCCAATGAAAATCTAACGAACCCTATTTTCCAGAATCCATTTTTCCCGGATGTTTTCCAATTTTCGGAAATAAAAAAAGGGCTGTTTTCGGCAGCCCTTTTTCAAGAAATCCGGAATCCGGAATCTTAATACATGTCACCCATTCCACCGCCGGGCATTTTTGGCATCGGGGCTTCTTCTTTGGGTTCATCCACAATAGTTGCTTCGGTTGTAAGAACCATAGAGGCAACAGATGCGGCATTTTCAAGCGCAATTCTGGTTACCTTGGTCGGGTCAATTACACCCGTTGCAAACAGGTTTTCATAAACTTCGGTACGTGCATTGAATCCGTAATCTCCGGTTCCGCCCTTCACCTTTTCAACAACGACAGAGGCTTCGAGGCCGGCGTTATTGACAATTGTTCTTAAAGGTTCTTCGAGTACACGGGTAATGATTTTGATACCGGTTTGTTCATCCTGGTTGGCACCTTTCAGGTTAGCAAGGACCGGCATGGTTCTGATTAGGGCAACACCACCACCGGGGACAATTCCCTCTTCGATTGCTGCACGGGTAGCATGAAGTGCATCTTCAACACGGGCTTTCTTTTCCTTCATTTCAACTTCTGTTGAGGCCCCGATATGAAGAACTGCAACTCCGCCACTCAGTTTGGCAAGACGTTCCTGAAGTTTTTCCTTATCATAGTCTGAGGTAGTTTTTTCTACCTGAGCTTTGATTTCACCGATACGGGCTTTGATTTTGTCATCGCTGCCGGCACCATCCACAATAATGGTATTGTCTTTATCAATGACAACACGTTTTGCACGGCCAAGGTAGGTCAGGTCAGCACTTTCAAGTTTGTATCCCTGTTCTTCGCTGATGGCAATTCCGTTTGTCAGAATGGCAATGTCTTCGAGCATGGCTTTACGGCGGTCACCAAAGCCAGGTGCTTTTACCGCTGCAACCTTAAGGGTACCCCTCAGTTTGTTGACAACAAGGGTAGCCAATGCTTCACCTTCGAGATCCTCTGCAATAATCAGAAGTCCGCGGCCGGTTTGGGCAACTTTCTCAAGAATCGGGAGAAGGTCCTTCATGGCAGAAATTTTCTTGTCATAGATCAGAATGAACGGATCTTCAAGAACTGCTTCCATGGAATCAGAATTGGTAATGAAATAAGGGGAAAGATATCCGCGGTCGAACTGCATTCCTTCAACAGTCTTCAGTTCGGTTTCGGTGCCTTTTGCTTCTTCAACGGTAATCACACCGTCTTTTCCGACTTTTTCGAAGGCTTCAGCAATCAGGTTCCCGATTTCGGAATCATTATTGGCTGAGATGGAAGCAACGTCAGCATATCCCTTTTTACCGTCTACCGGCTTGGAGATTTTCTTGAGTTCACCCACAACCGCACCTACGGCCTTATCAATTCCCCGTTTCAGATCCATAGGGTTGGCACCGGCAGTAACGTTTTTTAAACCTTCACGAACAATGGCCTGAGCAAGAACAGTGGCTGTAGTGGTCCCGTCACCGGCAACATCCGAAGTTTTGGAAGCCACTTCCTTTACCATTTGTGCGCCCATGTTTTCAACGGGATCTTTTAATTCAACTTCTTTGGCAACAGATACGCCATCCTTTGTCACCAGAGGTGATCCGAATTTTTTGTCGATAACCACATTCCGCCCTTTGGGTCCGAGGGTTACTTTTACTGCATCTGCAAGTTGATCAATACCAGATTTAAGTTTGGATCTGGATTCGGTGTTAAAGTAAATCAGTTTTGCCATTTTAAATATCCTTTAGTTCAGGTTTAAATTTCAAAGAATTGCAAAAACGTCTGACTCTCTCATGATGAGAAGGTCGGTTCCGTCGACAGTGATTTCAGTTCCGGAATATTTTCCGTACAGAACCCGGTCACCAACTTTCAGTTGCATCGGTATTGTTTGTCCGTTATCTGCAACTTTCCCGGCTCCAACAGCAACAATTTCACCCTGCTGGGGTTTTTCCTTGGCTGTATCCGGGATATAAAGCCCGCTTTTTGTTTTTTCTTCAGCAGCAGCTGGTTTTACAACAATCCGATCAGCTAAAGGCCTGATAGTCATAGCATCCTCTTATTTGGTTTTATTTTGTAGTTTCTGACTGACACGACTGTCAGTTTGATTGACGTGGATGCAGTTATCAAAGGTCGTGCCAAAGAATTGAATCCTCATGGAAAATGCAAAATTTTTCCGGTAATCCGGGAATTCGTATCTCAGATCAGGAAAGCAGAAAAGTGGCAACCTTGAAAAAAGTCAAATTGTCAGAGAAAGTGAAAGGATGGCAGAATTACCGATGGATTTGAAAGGACATGGTGCCTGAATAAATAAATTCGGCTGAGCCAGATAAAACAACATTTTTAAATTCGGGGCTGAACCCCACTGTCAGTACTTTACCAGACCTGACTGTGACCTGAACGGGTTGGGAAGAAATCAAACCGGCCCGAAAGGCTGCAATGGCACCGGCTACAGTACCGGTTCCGCATGCAAGTGTTTCTGCCTCGACACCCTTTTCATAGGTTCTTATTTTGATGGAGTCGGGCCCCGTTATCTCAACAAAATTAACATTCACCCCTTTTTTGGAATCTGCAAAAGCGGAAAACCGTAATTTTCTTCCTTCCTGATCAACAGGAACCAGATCAACCGATGGTTTAAATACAACAAGGTGCTGAGTGCCGGTATTCAAATAGAGGGAGGAATCCAGACCTGGGTCTGTAAAGTCAAAGGGGTCTATCATGGTTAATGCCACCCCATCCTGCTGAATAACTGCAAAGTAAACCCCGGAAAGAGTTTCAAACCGGATCTCTGTTTTCCCGGTGAGACGGCTGAAATAAGCACTTATACACCTTCCGCCATTTCCGCACATTCCGGCCCTCGATCCATCCGGATTGAAATAAAGCATTGTAAAATCATACTTTTCAGAGGGTCTTATCACCATAAGCCCGTCTGACCCAACTCCAAAATGGCGATCACAAAACTTTGGGCAGATTTCTGAGTAAACAGCATCCGGATGATTCAGACTCCGGTCATCAACCAGAATAAAATCATTCCCTGCACCAGAATATTTAACGAAATCAATGGGCGTGTTCATGGGGCATTTCACAGTTATGGCACTCTGTAAACCCTGCTTTTTCTGTTTGAAACGTAGCGTGGGCTATTTTAAACTTCTGCCGGATTATGTCGTGTGCCTGACGGAGAACAGAATCCTGTAAAGCATCCTCGGTAAGGATCAGATGGCAGGATAAATTATGACTCCCTGAAGAAAGAGTCCAGATATGAAGATCATGAAGGCCGGTAACGCCCGGAATTTCAACCAGAGAAGCCTGAACTTCATGATAGGCTAAAGAGGCCGGTGCCGCTTCCATAAGAATATGGGCCGTCTCCCTGATCAGCCGGTAGGCGCTGAAAATAATAATCAGCGATATAATTACCGAAATAACAGCATCTGCCGGATACCATCCGGTATAGAAAATAATAATACCGGCCAAAATGGCACCGATTGAGCCCAGTGCATCTCCCACAACATGAAGAAAAGCACCCCGGATATTTAAATTTTCATGACTGTGTCTGAAGAGCAAAAAGGCAGAGACCAGATTGGCTGTAAGTCCGAATAAAGAAACCCAGATCAAAACCGAAGCATTAACTGCTTCAGGCTGGAAAAACCGGGAAACTGCTTCAACAGAAATATAAACTGATAATAGAAAAAGCAGGATTCCATTTGTAAACCCCACCAGGATTTCTGCCCGTTTATACCCAAATGTGCTGACGGGAGTTGGTTTTTTCAGTGTCCACCGGATTCCAGAAAACGACAGGATAAGTGCACCCAAATCTGTAACCATGTGACCGGCATCAGCAAATAAGGCCAGGGAGTTGGCATACCACGCACCAGCAAGTTCTGCAACCAGTATCCCGGCTGTGATCAGAATAGCAAGTTTTAAACTATGCGCTGGTTCGTGGTGATGATGGTGGTCATGCCCCATGACTTATTTTCCGAATTTTGATTTTAAAAGTGACAGTTTATCTTCAAAGGAAGTGGTTTCCTGTCTAAGAGGCTCTCTGGCTGCTGGTTTTCCCTGTTGATAGGTCTTTTGCCCCCTGCCTTCCGTTGTCTGCCGTGCAGAATCCTGTCCAGGTAAAGCTGGCCCATCAGGTGGTCTCATACTGAGACCAATTCTTTGCCGGTCAGTATCAATAGATTTTACCCAAACGTCAATTACATCACCAACACCAAGAACATCGTGCGGATTTTTAACAAAGGAACGCCCCATTTCTGAAACGTGTACCAGCCCGTCATGTTTTACCCCGATATCAACAAATGCGCCAAAGTCTACCACATTGCGGACCGTACCTTTTAATTTCATCCCATTTTTAAGGTCCTCGAATTTCAGAACGTCTGTTCTTAAAATCGGAGCTGGAGCATCTTCTCTGGGATCTCTTCCGGGTTTTTGGAGATTTTCAACAATCAGGGCAAGAGTGGGCTCACCGACTCCCAATTCGGCAGCAAGCTGGTTTAATTTGGTTTGCCTGATTTTTTCAGCCAGAAGTTTATTGGAAAGCTGGATTGCTTTAACATCCAGTTCAAATTTTGCCAGAAGCTTTTGTGTAACCGAATAGGATTCGGGGTGGATGGAGGTATTATCAAGCGGATTGTCACCATCCGGAATTCTGAGAAATCCGGCAGCCTGAACAAAAGCATGTTCTCCAAGACCTTTAACCTGAAGCAACTCCTGCCTGGATTTAAATTTCCCGATTGATTCTCTGAACTGGATGATATTTTGGGCAGTCCGTTTGTTCAACCCGGAAACGTGGGTTAAAAGAGATACTGAACAGGTGTTCAAATTCACCCCAACGTGATTTACACAGGATTCCACAACCTGTCCAAGTTTATTTTCCAGCATTTTCTGATCTACATCGTGCTGATACAGACCGACCCCGATCGATTTTGGATCAATTTTGACCAGTTCAGCCAAAGGGTCAAGCACCCGGCGGGCAATCGAAATGTTCCCCCTTTGTGCGGCTTCCAGATCAGGAAACTCCTCTGCCGCAATTTTGGATGCAGAGTAAACTGAAGCTCCAGCCTCACTGACAATCAGGTAAGCGCAGGTTAAGGAGTTATTTTTTATAACATCTGCGATAAATTGTTCCACTTCTCGTGAAGCCGTTCCATTTCCGATTGCAATGATTTCTACCCGGTAAGCCCTGACGAAATCCAGAATTGTTTTTTCAGATTTTTCAATCCACTTTCTGGGTTCAGTCGGGTAAATGGTTTCCCCATCCAGATACTTCCCGGTTGAATCAACAACGGCCACCTTGCATCCCGAGACAAACCCCGGGTCAATTCCAAGAATTGTTTTACCAAAAACAGGAGGTTGCAGCAGAAGATTTTGAAGATTTTTAGCAAAGACTTCTATCGCATGCAGGTCAGCCGATTCGGTGAGTTCAGTCCGGAGTTCACGTTCAATCGAAGGTTGGATTAACCTGCCGTAGGCATCTTCTGCAGCAACCGGAATCTGATCCGAAAAAAGAGAGTCTTTTGGTTTTAATACCCAGGACAGAATTGAATCAATGCAAAGCGATTCTGAGACTTCCAGGTTAACTTTAAGAATTCCCTCTTTTTCCCCACGGTTTAATGCCAGAATCTGATGGGGCTTAAGCTTTTGAACGGATTCTTTGAATTCATAATAAATTTCAAAATCAGTTCGTTCTGTTTTCTCCGTTTCCTTTTTTTGAGACCCCAGACTACCAGAAGACCGGGTCAGTTCACGGATCGATTTCCGGATATCAGCATGGTCTCCGATCCACTCACAAATAATATCCCTTGCACCGGCCAGAGCTTCTTCTTCTGTTGTAACCCCTAACTCTGGGTTTATAAACGGCTGGATGAAGTCCGATCGGGACCCTAAAGTTGTTTCCTGATCGAAAATCAACTGAGCAAGAGGCTCAAGTCCTTTTGCCCTGGCAATTGTTGCCCGGGTTTTCCTTTTCGGCTTGTAAGGCAAATACAGGTCTTCAAGTTCCTGCATCTGAAAACAGAATTCTATCCTATCCTTTAACTCGGGAGTTAATTTTCCCTGTTCTGAAATACTCTCGAGAACCGTTGCCTTTCGATCGGAAAGCAGCCTGTAATATTTCAGTTTTTCTTCAATTGACCTGAGCTGTTCCTCATCCAAACCTCCAGTTACTTCTCTCCTGTATCGGGTGATAAAAGGGATTGTCGATCCGTCATCCAACAGAGTGACGGCGGCTTTTACAGAATCGGCTTTTAGGGTCAGATCAGAACTGATCCGTGAAATTATCTGAACATCAGTCATACAAACTTACTTTTTTCCGTACTTTTCTAGATATTCTTTGGTCAGATCAAATGCCTGCCATTGTTCATCATTAAAAACTGAAACCGAATACTGCAGTTTTCCCGGGCCTTTTTTCCAGAGAACCTGTTTTCCTCCGCCATATTGGTTTACCTCGCCATTGGCAGAGATCAGATCAGAATCTTTATCAACATCAATGTAGATATACTGTTCATTCAGGTAGACGCCTTCAATTTCACCGACATTTTTCACAGAAAACTCGATTTCTGCGACCAGAAGGTTGTCCTTTACGGTCAGTTTTCTGGATAAAATAGTCTTCCCTTCCGATTTCCGGTCAGAAATAAAATTTTTGGATTTAAGTCCGTAATTTACCAGCCCTTCAAGATCAAGATCCCGTTGTTCCTGGTCGGCGACATCAGACCCGATTCCACGAAAGGTCACCTTTCCTTTGGCGGATAGATCTTTATTCACAACCAGATCATATTCAACGGTTTTAAAAGTCAGACACCCACTCAGAAGAAATAAGGATAACAGCGATACCAGACTAAATTTCATCAGACACCTCAAGAGGGGTTAACCATTCATTGATGTTTTGTTTTCTACGGGTTAGAGTCAGTTTTCCGTTCTCGACCCAGTATTCTGCTGCCGTTGGGCGCATATTGTAATTTGAGGCCATGGCGGTAGTGTAAGCACCTGCTTCAAGCAAGGCTAAATAATCACCCCTTTTAACAGGAGGAAGAGCAATAGATTCCCCTAAAAAGTCTCCTGATTCACAAACAGGCCCAACAACGTCATAGATCAGGTTTGCAGTCTCACTGCTACCCGCTTTAATTATCGGATGATTTGCACCATATAAGGAAGGACGGATATTTTCTGTCATTGAACCATCAACAACAGCAAATAATTTGTCACCATTCCGTTTGGTATAAAGAACCTGCGTCATCAGCAGGCAACAATTGGCCACAAGGGAACGTCCGGGTTCAATGGCAATATCATACCCCTTCAGGTTAAGTTTCTGCATATTTTCAAAAACAAGACCCAGTTCAGTAACGGTTGTTGTTCCAGATCCGTCATATTCAATTCCAAAGCCGCCTCCCAGATCCAGTGTTTGAATCTGGATTCCCTGTTGGTTCAATTCTTCAGCTTTCGTATACAAAAAGGAAAAGACATCTGTAAACAGATTCAAATCTGTAATCTGACTCCCGATATGGGCATCAAGGGTTGTGCATTCCAGGTTGGGGAAGGACTTTAAAAGCCGGAGTGATTCAGCCAAATCCCGTTTATCAATGCCAAACTTGGATTCTGCAAGGCCGGTAGCGATGTATGGATGAGTCCCCGGGTCAATTTCAGGGTTTAGTCTTAGTCCGACCCGAGCTTTCAGTCTAGAGGATTCTGTTATTTCACCAAGAACAGCAATTTCTTCAACTGATTCACATTTAATTGTTTTAATACCAGCCCGGACGGCTGCAAGGAGTTCCCGGTCGGTTTTGCCAACTCCGGCAAAAATAATCTGCTCTGGCTTAAACCCGCAACTCAGGGCCTGAGTCAATTCGCCAATAGAATTAACGTCAATGGAAAGTCCGGCATCCAAAATCAACCTTAAAAAAAACCTGCTGTAGTTAGCCTTCATTGCGTAGTGACACCTGACTCCATGTTTAACCTGAAGGTTCTGGAACTGGCGAATGGTGTCCCTGGCTTTTGCCGAATTGTAAAGAAAGACCGGAGTTTCGACCGGGGAGTTCAGGAATATTTCGATGGTTTCACGATAGGAAGGATCAAGAGACATAAAACCCTGCTTGAAAGGGGAGGTATCAATGAAAGGGACAAACGGGAATCAGATAGCTTCTTCACCTGATTCGCCGGTACGAATCCGGATAACATCTTCAACCGGAAAAATAAAAATCTTACCGTCTCCAACCGTATTGGTCTTTGATTTCTCAATAATCAGGCTGACGATGTCATCAACCTGATTATCGGATACAACGATCTCTATTTTGATTTTGGGAAGAAATTCAATTTGATATTCATTTCCACGGTAAATCTCGGCATGGCCTTTTTGTCTGCCAAACCCCTTGATCTCTGAAACTGTCATCCCGACAACACCAAAATCAACAAGGGCCTTCCGGACATCATCCAGCTTAAAGGGCCGGATAACCGCTTCAATTTTTTTCATTCTCAGTTATTATCCTGATTGGTATCCAACTGTTTAAGCAGATCCCGGAGCTGTTTCAGATTGGATTCTACATCCTTCCGTTTTGCCTTCAGGGTTTCAACTTTATCTTTGGTAACCGCTTCATCTTCTTCGATAATCCTGACCCGGCTTCTGATTTCTGATGCTTCACGTTCTGAAATTTCATACCTGCGGGAAGGATCGATAGCATAGGTTGTTTTAAAGGGCAGAATATTGATTTTAAGGCCAATATTTAATTTCCAGGGGGCATAATTGACATCTTTAATTCCACCACCAAGTTCACTGGTATTCAGGAATGATTTATTTGTTCCACCGGCAGCCAGAACATCAAGCGAAACATCCAGTTTAAGAAGGTCAATCGGACGGGCACCTAAACCTAATGTCAGGTAAGAGTAAGTTTCTCTTGCCTGAATAAATTTATCCGGTTCAACCAGGAAGACATTACCCCAAACCTCGCCGTAAAGATCAAGCATGGAGAACGGGTATTTTGCTCCAAAGGCGTATTTCAGTTCTGAAACAGCTTTGGTAGTTTTTGGACTGGGAAGTGGTGTTTTGGTACCAGGAATATTTATTCCACCTGCTTTAGTATCCAACGCTTCCTTACCCTTGTCAAAGTAGGTACTGAATCCCAGATTTGAGTGAATACTATAGCTTTCGTCAGGGAAAAGATTATCTCCGTAATAAGACAGAAATCCCTGAAGGTGAAGGCCTACCCCCAAACCTCTGTAAACTTCAAATGCTGTATTGTGTTTTGGGGATTCGCCAACCGGAAAATAGGCGTTCACCATACCGCCAAGCTGAAAATAATCTGCACTAAAGCCAAAAGAACCCGTTTTTAATGTCAGGTTAAAGTCATGAATCGGGGAATTCGCTTCGCCTGACCCGTCGTTCAAATCCTGATAAAGGGTTGCATTCACCGCAATCATTAAATAATCTGTGAATGAATAGTCCAGATTAATGGCATTTCTGACATCCCATGCTGTCCCGGATGTAGCTGCCTGGCCAAAGGCAGACATATTGTTATAAAAGGTAAGAGTCCCTTCTTTTGGAGTTCTTGCCTCCTGAACATGCACGAGTCTTGATCCGGAAGTATACATCTGTGCATTTGCAGAGGTTACCATACCAGCCAATAAAAGAAGTTGAGGGAGGACTTTATCAATATACTTCATCAGAGGCACTCCAATTTATATTTATCCTGTCAAATTTAATATAATTTTAAGAATAAAGTAAATACTTTGGCACTAAATTGTTTTAACCAAGAATATTTTACTTTTGTCTTGAAATCTGAATCACAATCAAAACTGTATTTAACACCAGTGCCACATCCCGTATAACCGACATAAAGTTAACAAATACGGTGTATGCAGACCCTGTCATAACCACAACATCGCCGGGTTTAAGGATCGGAATCAGTTTTCTGTCCCCTTTTTCAATGAATTCCTCCAGATTAACCCGAATGATTTTTTCTTCCATTGAGTTTGTTTCGGGATTATTTACAATCCGGATAATTCTGACGTCGTCCAGACGGGCATTTTCTCTGGGCCCGCCGGCAAGCGAAATCAGGGAAACCAAATCGGTTGTGTGCGGGATTTTGTAAAGTCCCGGGCGGTTAACATACCCCCAAAGACTGACTTCAATGTTTACGCCATCCGCAGTACCAAAAACGAAGGCGGTTGCATTCGAAAATCCAGGTTGGGCACCTGTCCCGGTTGGAGAATCAAAAATCTGGGCAGTTGCAGAACAAGTAAGTGTCAGGACAGCAATCAGTGAAAGAATCAGTTTTTTGTCCGGAATGAATGCCATGAAGTCATTGCTCCTGATGGAATTGTTGGAATTCCTGCAAAAATAGTGTAAAACTGAAGATTTCGGTCATAGCCTGAAGTTAATTTTGTCGAAATCACCTTCCATTCATAGACAGTATTGGGTTGCAGGTCTGATTTTGTGATCGTGCCCTCATGGTAGGTAGGGTTTGTCAGACTGTCAGCACCGTATATCAGGGACTGATTCTGGGTACTGTATCCACTGGGGGGAAAGGTAATATAAGCCCACATCAACTCTCGGTTATCCCTTTTCCGGACCAGGATAATAAAATCTGCCCCGTTCGCAAGTTTCCATTCCAGTTGAGGAGTGAGTGAAACATTGGTTTCGCCATTTACCGGACTTGTAATAATGGGTTTTTCAGAAACAGAATAAAAAACCTGATTTGACGGGGCCGATTCTGTTTTTCCGGAAAGGGCCGTCATCTGGTAAAAGTAAAGTTTGTCCTTTTCGAAAGAAACCGTATCCCTGTACTGGTTTTGAACTTCTGAGCTTAAAACAGGAAAGCGGGCAATTTCCTTAAAATTGTAGGGTTTCAATCCGGAAGGCTCATAATCAGCAGTTCTGTATAGGATGAAATGGGTTGCGTTAATCTCAGTATACAACTCCCACCGAATGGTAATTCCATCTCCTTCTTCTGCTGGCCCTGTTCCTTTTTCAAAACTGAACCCGGTATTTACCGAATAAGAAATCAGGGAATCTGCCCCGATCAGTTTTGGTGCGAGTGGTTTAGTTTCTGCCGAATCTTCCGGTTCGCAGGAAATCCCCAAAATTAAAAGAATTCCCAATGAAAGCAGGTAAGTTTTCATTTCAACTGGCCCAGGTTAAATGAAAGCCCAATCCGGTGCGGATTGCCCAACTCATGAGTTTGAAAGGCATAGTCAAGCGACATCCGGTTAAATAAAAACAAACCGATCCCAATAGTAAACTCTTCTCCATTAAGACCTGTCCTTAATGAATAGGATTTGTCATACCGGTATTCAAAGCCGTAGGCAACTGTATGTTCATACCCGTAATTGCTCTGGTAGGAAAAAGTGAAGTCTGAATCCCACGCATCAACAGGTTGAGTGTACGAAGTCCCCCACTGGTAGGAAGCCGGAACAGAATACTGAGTATTGTTGGACCAGGTAATTAAGGTATTGGTCAGGTCTTTAGCAACAAAACCAAACCTTAGTTCCCCCCAGATTTTTTTTGAGGAATAGTCATTGATGTCTGTTATCAGGAGAATACCCGCATCTATTCCAAGTCCCGAGGAGGTCGCATTTACGGGTTCTGAAAAGCTCTGTCTGAGGTACTTCACGTTAATTCCCACAGGTATGCGATACGGAACTTTAAAATACTGCCATCCAAAATCAACAACTGGAGTAAATTCCCGGGAAAAAGTCACATAAACCGCATCATCGGTATTTGAAAAAAAGGATCGGTTATCAAGAGAATAAACTGAATAGTCCTTTCTGGTTCCAGGATCATTTCCTGCATAATCCAGTTTTGGAATTTCATCTATCCCAAGTCTGACCCAATTCACGGCAACGGCACCCAGTTTTTCCAGTTTAAATTGAAGGCCTGTGTGGTAAAAAGACCCAAGCGGTTCAGAAAAAGTCCCAAAAAGAGTCGAATATTCGGCAGAAATCAAACTGCCGCCGGATAGTGCAACGCCCGCCGGGTTCCAGTGGAATGCAGATCCATCGTTGGCAACCGATACAAATGCAGTTCCCATTCCACTTGCCCGGGTTCCAACCGGGTAGGCCATAACCTCTCCGCTGTAACGGGCTTTGCCCTGACCAAAAACCAGTGGGGACCACAGCAAGGCAAGAAAAAATAAGGAAGCTTTTGTATCCATCAGTTATACCTTGCCGATTTAAAAATTTTTTCCATTGATTTGCCATCTTTAAAACTGATAATCAGTTTGATGAAGTAAACACCATTTGCGACCGGATACCCATCTTTATCTGTTCCATCCCAAAATATTTCCCGATACCCAAAAAAGGTTCCGCCATCATTGCTGTTTACAATCCGGAGCCCTGAGTAGGCATCATCCGGGATAAATGAAGTCGAAATTCCGGAAACATCTGAGGAATTATACTGGTTGATCAGTTTTCCTGAAACCGTATAGATTTTCAACTGGGCTTTGGTAGCTTCAGAATTGAGGAAAAAGGTAAAGATCTGGTAGTTTGAGAACGGATTCGGAAATCCGCCATAAAAAATAAAATCTTCTTTGTTGGATGCCGTAAACTCAAGTTCCTCGATCTCAAGTGAATTTCCGATAGCATCTGCAAAGGAATAAGTTAAGGTGTGGAGGCCAGGCGACAGTTGCTTTCTTAACGTGACCAGCATCTGATTTCCATCACTCAGAGTATCCGGGACTGTTAATTCAGAAGCTGGCACAGCTACACCATCAAACTCCATTCTGATGACTTCAGGGTCCATCGACACACCATTGTCATCCTGCACAACGAATGAATATTCACCATTTACAGGAACGGCACCACCGTTTGACAGCAGATTGCCGTTAACCGAAATATTTACAATCGGCGGTTCACTGTCTTCTGACCTGAGAATCCGGTACTCACCAAACTCCCGGATAGTTCCAGATAATACCTTTTCTGATGGATTATAGGCAGATGGGATCCGTATCCATTTCCCGGATTTTGTATCCAACCGGAAAAATGAAATCTGTTCCGGGCTTTCAATTTCCTCATTTGCAGTAGCCTGCATGATTGCAGGCGCCGGAAGCTGGTTCGATTGAACCGGCCCGAACGGTGCAACCTGGATGCCGCCATCAATATAGGAACCCAGTTCAACCGGTTTCAGCTTTGGCTGGTTGTTTATTTGCTTTTCACCGGTTTTTTTCAGTAAAACTGAAATTGCCTTGTCAGTTAAGGAGGAGAAATCAATTTTAAATGAGTTCAGGGAAACAAATTGCCTTTTGTCTTTCCCAACTTCGTAGATATTAAATTCTTTGAGATTTGGTTTCGACAAATTATTGGTGTATGACTTTTCCCTGAGGCCGCCTGTGGTATCAGCCTCAACCTGAATTGCAAGCTGATAGGAAGCCCCTGGTGCCATGACAGTTTCTGCAGGAAGAGGAATAAAAACCATTTTTGAAGAGTTTCTCTTTAGTGAAGTTTCAGTTTCTCCCAATAAAACGGGGGTTCCGGAAAAATATGGCGGTTCAGCATCAACAACAGAACCGTTGTAGAATTTAACCCAAACTTTATCAACATCAAGTGTTGACGGGTTGTAAACCAAAGCTCCGATCCGTGGACCGTCTACAAAATAGAAATCAATCGATTTGTTAGAATAATATTCAGTACCAATTCCAGGTATCTGGGGCGCAGCACTGACATCGGGCAGTTCTGAAAGAGAGAAAATTCCATCCGAATAATAGTCTCTGTTCTGATTGTCTTTTAGGGAAATATGATACCTGATCTTATAACCTGACCGGACATACACCCCTGGAATCGTGTCCGTCATAGCCCACCATCCATCACCGTTGGTCAGCAGTGAAAACTGTTTGGAGAAAAGGGGTTCATTTTCGGCCTGGATACTGACTTTTCCCGCAACCTTATTCCCTGTAAACCCTGAATCTTCTGCTTCATCCCTGACTTCAATCTGGATAGTCCCGGTTTCAATCGGGACCGAGGCTTGAATGTGAGCCTTTAATTTCAGGGGTTTCCGTTCAGGCTGCCCAGCGTTTACTGACGTCACCGAATCGAAAAGAACTTTGGAGAAACTGAAGAAAACAGAACCGGCACGGTCGCTCGGGGTTCCCGGTACATAATATTTTAAAAATCCCTGTTTTTGGGCAAGTACAGACGGAATAGCTGTCTTGAATTTGACCTGGTTCCCGGTGACTGGTTGAGTTTCAGTGGTTGAGGTGTAAATATCCCTTCCAAGAATATCCGAAAATTTAACCATAACCGAACTGGCAGTAATATCAGGAAGTGTTAACGCCACAGATACAGAGTCATTCCCCGATAAAAGCTGTCTTGGACTTTCTGATTTCAGGAGTTCATCAGGGAATCTGAACCTGATTGAGGGATCCCCGATGAAATTATACTGGTAAATTTGTGAATTGGGGATCATGAAAGGGTAGGTTCCATAATCACTATATTGCAGCCGGTAATAAAATTTACCCATATCAACCAGTTCTGCAATTGAATATTGCTTGTATTGGCTGTTCAGAAGGTACCTGAACATCGATTCGCCGAGATACCGGTTATTTTTTTTCCAGCCCACACCAGAGGACCCCAACCCGGCAATGGCACCTTTTTGGGGGACCAGAACCAATTTCTCCATCAGTGAAGTTTTGGATTCAGCAAAAGAACCGGTATAACAAGTCAGGCTTGAAATAAATGGAAGCTTGCTGGAAGGTGCAAGCCGGTCGGCATCGGGGATATCAAACAAACCCCGGTCTGCCCAGATACCGCCACCCCCGTGACCCATAAAATTCACCAGCAGTTGTCCTTCATTGAAGTAGTTAATCAACTGGCTTTTACCGCCGAAAAAGGGATCCCCTTCCCCTTTTTCCTTAATATGAAGAACATCATTAAAAAAGTTTTTTGAAGCAAGACTTCTAAGTGTATCATTATCTGAAATAAAGGTGTCTTCGAATCCAGAAATATATAACGTATTGTTTTTCCAGCCGCTTCCTGAATTTTCGGCCTGATAACCTTTGACTTTTTCAAGATAGGCCGAAATTTCGTCCGGGGTGGTAACCGGCAACCGACCCAGTGCTATATCGGGAATAATGTCATTTCCGTCGAGCATGGCATACCAGGCATCTGCGGAAGCACTTCCATATTCAACAGTCTGAATATTCATTGTCGGAATCAAATCTTTATCCGTTTTATAGTTCAGGCTGGCGTCGCCGACCAGCAGCACATAAAGAGGTGGTCTTGCCCAGTTGCTTACGGCGTACTGAAGAAAGGCACGTATGGCATAGGGGGACTTATTTCCGGACGAAAATTCATCGTAAACATCAGAAACAGAGGTGATGAGAACCTGATGACGCCGGTTGGTTAACCGGGGATCTTCCTGTGCCCGAACCTGTAAATCTGACTCCCGGTTTTCAGCAAAACTCCGAACCGGATTGTAACTGGAATTATAATTCTGGTAATTCCAGAATTTATCAGCAGCTATAATGATCAGTGATTCGTCACGTTCTGAACTGCTAAGAAGCGGTCTGGCAGAATCAAGCAATACAGAGGCAGATACTCTTCCTACAAAACCTGGTTTGATTTTTTGCTCCGGTGTTAATGCCAGATATTCAGTTGAAGCCGGATTGACCACATAGTCCTGGAAAAGGATCCGGTAAAATTTCGTTGTTTGCAAACTGCCGCTTGGTAGATAAGACTCGACACTGAAATTGGTCAGTTTCCCAACTCCTTTTTTGTAAACCTCAATACCGGGATCCGAAAAATTATCCAGAACAAACTGGTAAGTCGAAGGACTCACATTTTCAGGCAGGGAAAATGATAGATAATTTCCCTCAGCTTTATATAACCGGTAATATTCTACCTCAATCCAGTTAAGGGCAAATTGCCTGCCGGGAGATAAAGTTGAATATTTAGGATCATAATTCTGAATACTGAAGGCAGTATTTTGCCCGGACATATAGGATGAGAAGGTTTGGCCGGGAACGGTAAAGGAAACAATATTCAGTTCCTGACCAGTCCATTTGTCTGCACCGGACTCCGGAATCCCCAGAGAATATCTTCTGCTGGCGTTTCCTATATCCACTTTAAGATTATGCTCAAACTCAAATCCATTATTTTTTGTGTAGGTAAGGCCATGAAAAGCAAGTCTGATGTGGTAATTCCCACCCAGGGGATCCTGGCCGGGGACGGTAAGCGGAAAAGATTTCTGTTCATTCAGCGGAATAGATGCCCAGAACCAATGGTCCCTGAAATCAATTGTTTTGGTAGTATCTACTTTTGAAAGCTGGTCAAACTGTTTGTTTTCCTCGAAATGAAGGTTGGCAGGAAAGGACCGCCCCAGAAGATTTCTTTCATCCCCAAGTCCGATACTTTCCTTTAGCTCCCCCGACAGGATTCCAAGCCTGTTTTTTCCAGGATCCGAAGACTTAAATACCAGGAAATAAGCATTATAATCGGTAAAGGGATCAAAATAGATATCCTGTTTCGGATTTGAATAGGAAATTTTGTTCTGGTCGCAGAAAAACTCAATGGCATCTCCCTCACCGAAAAAGCCATCTCCGCCATCCTGAATAAGCACCGGAATTTCCTCACCTTTGCTGAAAACTTTAATTCTGGCTGTCTCGGCATTATTAAAAAGGGCAACCGGGTCGGCTGACTTTAGATCTTCCCAGGTAATTCGCCCAAGTCCGCTTTTATTAAACAGCAGGCGGTAAACAATTCCGTCGGTTTTATCAAAGGAACCGGCGGTATTTCCCTTCAGCAATTTTGGTGCATCAGGCAACGGCAGGGCCCTGATTTGTTCAGGTGTTTGGCCCGAGAAAACCGCACCGGGGTTGGAGGCAGAGAATTCAATTGTTTCAAGTCCAACAAGTTTATCAGACTTTACCACCCAGGGACGGACAATTAAGTGGAAAAATTTCTTCCCTTTCAAAATCACTGGAGAAACTGAGAAAAGTGGAATCTGGCTGACTGTTTTCTTTTTTATTTCCTTATTGGATTCCGGATTACCATCAATAAGGTCATCAGCCAGATTGATTTCAGTCAGGGCGGAAGTAAATCCGGATTCGGAAGTCCTGATAACTGAAAATTGACCCGGATCTTTTGAAAGAATAAAACTGTAGGCCTGAATGCCAAATTCAGAATCAAAAAAAACACCTGGGCCAGATGACTGCCCCGATCCGCTTACAGAGAAACTCTCAATGATTTTCCCGTTACGAAGTTCTGTTTTAAAAAAAACCTGGGTCAATCCTGCTTCGGAAATACAAAGAAAAGTAACCAGAAAAATTAGTTTACGCATAGGCCCTGAAATATAAGTTCATTTGCAAGATCCTGATGATCCTGCAAATGAACAAGGCAAAAATACGGTGTCAATACGTGGGTGATGGTGAGGAAAGGCACAAAACCGGGGGGTTATTTCCCGTGGCAATGTTTGTACTTCTTTCCTGATCCGCAGGGACAGGAATCATTCCGCCCGATGGTTTTTTCGACCTGAACCGGTGCGGCTTTGGTTTTGGCACTGTGCTCTGCCTGGGGATGATCTGAAGGAACCGCACTTCTTGATTGCCCGGAAAGAGATTGTGCCGTTTCATGGTTGGTTACCATCTGACGTTTGATTCTTTGCAATTGGGCTCTTTCCTGGGTCATTTCAAGCATCTGCTGGTTCGGAAATGCCTTGAAGGTAAGCTGCACGATCTGCTCAGAAATCATATCCATCAGTTGGGTAAACATGTTATACGCTTCATGTTTATATTCAATAAGCGGATCTTTCTGTCCATAGGCCCGGAGTCCGATTCCCTCTTTCAGGTCATCCAGTTCTCTGAGGTGGTCACGCCATTTCTCGTCAATAACCTGCAGCACAACTGCTTTTTCCAAAAGTTTCATAACTTCTGTTGTGAGCATTTGTTCCTTTTCATCATAAAACTGATGAACGGCTTCATGCACTTTCTCCTTAATTCCAGCCGGTCCAAGATCAGCCAGTTCCTGCGGAGTGATTTTCATATTGATCAGCAGGTTACGGGAAAGGGATTCGGTCAATTCTTCCAGGTGGCCTTCTTCGGCAAACTCATCAACAAGCTTTTCGGTATATTGTTCTGCCATTGAGAGAATTTCGGCTTTCATCCGCTGGTCTTTTAAAGCCTCACGGCGGCGGGAATAAATGATTTCACGCTGCTGATTCATAACATCATCATATTCAAGCAGGCGTTTTCTGATAGAAAAATTATTTTCTTCTACCTTTTTCTGTGCCCGTTCAATGGACTTCGTGACCATGGAGTGCTGGATGACTTCACCTTCTTCAATTCCCATCCGGTCCATGATGCTGGCAATCCGGTCACTTCCGAAAAGACGCATCAGATCATCTTCAAGTGATGCGTAAAACTGGGAAGCCCCCGGGTCGCCCTGGCGACCTGAACGGCCTCTAAGCTGCCGGTCAATCCGCCTGGATTCATGCCGTTCGGTACCAATGATCATCAGGCCGCCAAGATCTTTTACTCCTTCGCCGAGTTTAATGTCAGTTCCGCGGCCTGCCATGTTGGTTGCAATGGTGACTGCGCCTTTTTGGCCTGCATTTGCGACAATATCAGCTTCTCTGGCATGCTGTTTGGCATTCAGAACGTTATGGGGAATTCCCTTTGTGCGCAGTGCCCTGCTGAGCATTTCAGAAATTTCGACTGATGTGGTGCCCACAAGAACCGGCCTTCCTGCTTCGCGCAGATCCGAAATTTCTTTGATTATTGCGTTGAATTTTTCCTTCCGGGTCCGGTAAATGAGATCCTCCCGGTCTTCTCTTGAAATAGGCCGGTTGGTGGGAATGACAACAACATCAAGTTTATAAATATCGAAGAATTCGGAGGCTTCTGTTTCTGCAGTACCGGTCATTCCGGCAAGTTTTTTATAAAGCCTGAAGTAATTCTGGATGGTGACTGTGGCAAAGGTTTGGGTATCCCGTTCAACCGTTACCCCCTCTTTGGCTTCAATTGCCTGATGGAGTCCGTCAGAATACCGCCTTCCGGGCAAAATCCGTCCGGTAAATTCATCCACAATCAGAATTTTTCCGTCCTGAATCACATACTCATTGTCAATTTCATACAGGGTGTAAGCTTTCAGGAGTTGGGAGACGGTATGAATCCGGTCACTTCTTTCTGCATATCTGGATTGCATTTCTTCTTTTTTTGACAATCGCTGATCCGGGGTCAGAGAGGAATTGTTTTCAATTTCTGCAATCTCAGTTCCAATGTCAGGCAGAAGGAACAAGTCAGCATCACCTGTCTGTTTGGCAAGAAATTCCCGTCCTTTTTCGGTGAGGTTAATAGAGTGATTTTTTTCTTCGATTGAAAAGAAAAGTTCGTCGTCCACAACATGCATATATCTTGCATTTTCACGCAGATACTCATTTTCAGTTGACTGCATGATTTTTTTATTCCCGACTTCGCTGAGCATTTTAATCAGGCGGGAATTTTTAGGCATTCCCCTGTGTGCTCTGAGCATGGCCATACCCGCTGCTTTCTGATCTCCTTCCTGAAGTGCTTTTTCAGCCTCTGAAAGTAATTTTGCAACCAGTGAGCTTTGGGCTTTATACAGCAATTCAACCCGGGGCTTGAATTCTTCAAACTTCTGGTCAGTTTGAGGAACCGGACCTGAAATAATAAGCGGAGTTCTGGCTTCATCGATCAGAACGGAGTCAACTTCGTCTATGATTGCGAAATTAAAGGCCCTGTGTACCATGTCACGGGAATCAATAGCCATATTGTCGCGCAGGTAATCAAATCCAAATTCATTATTGGTGCCGTAAGTAACATCTTTTGCATATTCCCTGACCCGCTGTTCACTGGTCATTGTATTCAGAATACAGCCAACAGATATTCCGTGATACTCAAAAACCGGCCCCATCCACTGACTATCCCGCTGGGCGAGGTAATCATTGACCGTCACGACATGGACACCTTTTCCGGAAAGCGCATTTAAATAAATTGGAAGGGTAGAAACCAGTGTTTTCCCTTCACCGGTAGCCATTTCAGAAATCTTTCCCTGATGGATTACCGCACCGCCAATTAACTGAACATCATAGGGGACCATGTCCCAGCGCATTTTATTTCCGTTCACTACATACTCATGCCCAACCAGACGGCGGCAGGTCTCTTTAACTACTGCAAAGGCCCTTGGGAGAAGAAGATTCAGTTGTTCTTCAATGACGGCATGGATATCCTTATCAAGCTGCTCAAGTTCGTCCTGAATGTCCAGGCGCTCATCCATGGTTAAATCCTGACTCAGCTTTTCATTCAGTTCACTGACCCGTTCTTCTAACTGGGCTGCAGCTTCCTGTATTTGGTTTCTGAATTCCTGAGTCAGGTTCTTTAATTCGTCATCTGTAAGGGATTGCAACTGGCCGTATTCGGCATTGATTTCATCAACCAAAGGCCAGAGTTTCTTTAGATCTGAGTCGTTTTTAGAGCCAAATATTTTTGCTAGTAATTTAAACATAGAAGGATCCGATGTAAAAAAATGACGTTAAAGATAACTTTTATAAGGGTTTAATACAATTTTCCGGCATATCCGGAAGCGTCCGGATACCCCCTAACCTGACAAAAAGTATGTTATGGGAGGTTTTCACGCTGTTCCAAAATGTGTGCCAGCTTTGTGGATTTTGTTTTCCCTTGTTAATTCAAGCTTATTCGGGTAATTTTGCACCTAAACGGTTAAACTCAGGAAAATTATGATCCGGCTCTCACTCCTTATTTTGTCTGTTCTTTCCAGTTCGGCAGCAGTTTCGCAGGAAACCTGGCAGTTTCTGAACCTTCCGGTTACTGCCAGACAGGCAGCCTTGTCAGGAAGTACCGGGCTGATTTTTCAGGAAACAGATGGTTTTGCCGGAAACCCGTCCTTTGTAAAAAGTGCACAGCCAAACGATGTTGGCCTGACCTACACCTCATATCTGGCAGATATTAAAATGGGATCAACGTTTTTTGTTCAGGATTTCCCGTTTTTTGGCAGAACAGCACTTACTGCAACCTATAATAATTATGGCGATTTTACCGGGACGGACATTCTGGGAAATAAAACTGGAACCTTTACTGCTTATGACCTTGTACTTGGGTTTACTTCTTCAGTTGATGTTGCTGAATTCATTCCTCTTGGGATGTCCGTAAAATGGATTAATTCCAGTATTGATTCTTACCAAAGCTATGGTCTTGCGTTTGATGTCGGGACACATTTTTACCTGGAAGAAGAGGGCCTTCTGTTTACCGGGACCCTTAAAAACGCAGGGAAACAGCTCAGCGGATACCGGATTTCTGAAAAATTACCTTCCAAATTTAATCTGGGGATGTTTAAATCACTCAAATATATGCCGGTTTCCTTCGGTGTTGAACTGGATGATGTAAGCCGGCTTGCAAATGACACTTCAAATCTGACTGATTACCTGATTCTTTCCGGAAAACTTAAAGCAAGTCAGAATCTGGTATTATTCGCTTCAAGCCATCTGGGATTCAGAAATGAAATTAAAACGTCGGGAGGGATTGACCTCTCCGGACTTAATTTTGGTGCTTCCCTTAAAGTCAGATCGTACCTGATCTCCTACTCCTACGCCAATATGGGAATCATAGAAGGAATTCACCGGATAGATTTTGGAATGAACATTTCGCAGTACCTAAACTGATTTTCTGCACCTGATACTTCCTTTTTCGGTAACAAGAAAGTCCATCTGAATATCCCAGGAATCTGCAGGGAGTTCACCTGCAATCTGAAACTGAAAACAGACTCCCACCTTTTGGACAGTTGAGGGTAATTGAGCCAGAAAGCTGTCGTAGTATCCTTTCCCCCATCCCAACCGGATTCCTGAATCTGTAAATGCAAGTCCAGGCACGATTACAACATCCGGCAGAATCTTTTCAATACCATTTTGTGGCTGGATAAGTCCGAAAGGTCCTTCAACAAGATCTTCCGGTGTCTTAATTTCGCCATGGAGCATTTTTTTTTCGGGTGTGATTACCGGTGCCCATACTTCCTTGTTTTGTCTGAGAAGGTGAACCAGAAGCGGTAATGTATTGACCTCTCTTCTGTTCTGGCTTCCAATAAACAAGTGGACCTTTTTCCCCGGCAGACAATAGTCCCGAATAAGGTGCTCTGTAATCAATGAAGAAAACCGGAAGTAGGTTTGGGGTTCCAGTGCGAGCCGCCTGGCTTGAAAGAAGGCTCTGAGGTCCTTTTTTGTCATAAAAAAAGCCCGGGGTTACCGGGCTGATGTCTTTTCGGATTAAACTTCGAAAATTTCTTTTTCTTTTGAAGCGACGTGAGTGTCAATATCCTTGATAAATTTATCGGTTATCTTCTGAACGTCGGTTTCGGCAGCCCTGAGATCATCTTCTGAAATCTGCTTTTCCTTTTCAAGACGTTTTAAATGTTCATTGGCGTCCCGCCGGACATTCCGGACTGCAACTTTGGTATCCTCGCCATATTTCCGGACCACCTTTGCCAATTCCTTACGCCGTTCTTCGTTTAGTGGAGGAATGGGAAGGCGGATCAGCATACCGTCATTGGCCGGATTCAAACCCAGGTTGGCTTCTCTGATTGCCCGTTCAATAGCAGGAATCATGTTTTTTTCCCAGGGCTGAATCGTTATCATCCGGGCCTCTGGAGTAGCAACGGTAGCAATCTGATTCACCGGCATTGGGGAACCGTAGTAATCGACTTTTACAGTATCCAGCAGCGAGGCATTTGCCCGACCGGTTCTTACCGTATTGAATTCATGCTCCATAGCATGAATACTTTTTGTCATTTTATCTTCTGCTTCTTTGATAATCGCTTTTGATGACATATACACCTCAGATTAATTCTGCAAAGTTACAACAGAACCAATATTTTCGCCATGTAAAATCCGTTTCAGATTTCCTGGCTCATTCATGTTAAAAACAACAATCGGAAGAGAGTTATCCTGGCATAAGGTTATTGCGGTCAGGTCCATAACTCTCAGATTTTTCTGAATCACATCAATATAGCTGATTTCAGGAAATTTGACAGCGTTCGGATTTCTTTCCGGATCAGAGTCGTAGATTCCGTCAACACGGGTTCCTTTAAAAATGGCATCGGCTTCAATTTCGACTGCCCGCAATACAGCAGCCGTATCGGTAGTAAAGTAGGGGTTTCCTGTTCCGGCACCAAATATGACAACCCGTCCTTTTTCAAGGTGCCTGACGGCCCGGCGCCGGATAAAGGGTTCTGCAATCTGCTCCATTTTGATTGCTGTCATCAGGCGGGTAAAAACACCTTTTCTTTCAAGTGCATCCTGAAGGGCCATTGAATTGATGACTGTCGCCAGCATTCCCATATAATCGGCCTGAACCCGATCCATCCCTTTTGCCGCTGCTGACATTCCTCTGAAAATATTACCGCCGCCAATTACAACCGCGATTTCAACACCCATTTCTTTGACAGCCCTGACTTCATCCGCAAAATGTTCCAGAACGGCCGGATCGATTCCGAACGATTGGTTTCCCATCAGGCTTTCGCCGGATAGTTTCAGTAATACCCGTTTATATTTTAATTGAGACATCAGTTACCCCGGATAAAAAAAAAGGCTTCCTCAGTGGAAGCCTTTTCAGTTTTAGTTGTTTTCGCCGAGCAGAAACCGTTCGAAGTGGGTAACGGCAACCGGTTTCCCGATTTCCTTTGCCACTTCCGCAATAACGGTTGTGATCGTCTTGGCAGGATCTTTTACGAATTTTTGTTCAAGAAGAACGGTATCCTCGTAAAACTTCTCAAGTTTTCCGGTCGCAATCCGGTCAATAACGGCTTCAGGCTTTTTCTCGTTACGGGCCTGAGTCCGGTAAATATCCAGTTCCTGTTCGATTTTGGCGGTATTGACCTTATCACGGGTAAGAACCAGCGGAGAGGAGGCAGCAACCTGCATCGCAACATCCTTAGCCAGTTCAATAACCTTCGGGTTGGTAGTTTCAGTAGTCTCGACAACAACCAGAACACCGAGGCGGGCACCCGGGTGAATATAATCAATCACGAAACCGTTTCCGGCAGTTACGTGGGTCACGCGGCGGACTTCAATTTTCTCACCGGTTTTACCGGAAAATTCTGTTGCGAAATCGGCAACAGAACGTCCTTCGGCAAAGGGAGCTTTGGAGTCGAGCAGGTCAGCAACTGATTTGGGTTTCATTTCAAGAGCCCAGTTTGCAACCTGAACGGCAAATGCACCAAAAGAATCATTTCTTGCCACAAAGTCGGTTTCACAGTTAACTTCGACAAGAATTGCATTTTTATGGTCAGCAGAAACTCTGGAGAGGATCGTTCCTTCCTTTGCTTCCCTGTCGGCACGTTTTGCAGCGATGGCAGCACCTTTCTTCCGGAGGAGTTCAATGGCTTTTTCCATATCGCCATTTGCTTCGGTCAGTGCTTTTTTGCAGTCCATCATCCCGGCCCCGGTTTTTTCCCGGAGGGATGCAACGTCTTTTGCTGTAATTTCAGCCATTTCTCTTACCTCAATTCAGATTAAGCTTCTGTTGCAGGAGCAGCTTCAGCAGCGGCGTCATCTTCGGTTTCCACGGCAGTATTCGTTGTCATGGTACTTCCTTCAATGATGGCATCAGCAACAGCTTTTGTAATGATTTCAATTGACCCGAGGGCATCGTCATTCGCGGGAATTCCGAAGTCAACGAGATCAGGATCGCAATTGGTATCCAGAAGAGCAAAAACCGGAACACCCAAACGGCGTGCTTCGGCTACAGCAATGGATTCCTTATTGGTATCAACGACAAATACAGCACCCGGGAGGCGGGAAATGGAAGCAACCCCCTGAAGAACTTTTACAAGTTTTTCTTTTTCCCGGGAGATCATCAGCCGTTCTTTCTTGGTAAACTTGTCATAGGTACCGTCTGCTTCCATCTTTTCGATTTGTTGCAGACGTTTAACTGATTTGCGGATGGTGACAAAGTTTGTCAGCATTCCACCCAGCCAGCGTTCAACGACAAAGGGCTGTCCGGCACGTTTTGCTTCTTCAGCAAGGACCGCACGGGCCTGAGGTTTGGTTCCGACGAAAAGAATTTTCTTTCCTTCAGATGCCACTTTGGCGATTTCTTCGCAGGCTGACGCCAGGTGTGTCTGGGTCTTTTTCAGGTCAATCAGGTGAATTCCGTTCCGTTCCATTAAAATGTACGGTTTCATTTTCGGATTCCACCGGCGGGTCAGGTGGCCGAAGTGGACACCTGCTTCGAGTAATTGTTTGAGTTCTGGTGTTTTCATGTAAGTCTCCCTTTTTATCCTCTGCACTCATCACCTGATCTGCGAATCTCCGGCTGCCCGGAAACAGGGCGCAGACCATCAGAATGTATGTGTAGTGAATCCAATGATTAACGTTTAGAGAACTGGAATCTTTTTCTTGCTTTCGGACGGCCGGGTTTTTTCCGTTCAACCATGCGGCTGTCACGGGTCAGGAGTCCTTCGCGTTTCAGGCCTTCACGAACGCCTTCTTCGGCAAGCAGAAGCGCCCTGGAAATCCCAAGACTGACTGCACCGGCCTGCCCTGCAGGACCGCCGCCGTGAACGTTCACGATGACATCATATTTTCCTTCTGTCTGTGAGATAACCAGCGGTTTGCTGACCATCATCCGGAGGATTTCAGTGGGGAAATAGCTGTCAAATGCCCGTTTGTTTACGGTCACTTTACCTGAGCCAGCAACAAGCCGGACACGGGCAACAGCGGTTTTTCTTCTTCCTACTGCATCAAAATTAGCCATTTAACCTATTCTCCTTCAGACTTTATTTGATGACGTAAGGCTCAGGCTGCTGGGCAGAATGGTTATGAACCGATCCGCGGAAAACCTTTACCTTCTTAAGTTGTTGTCTGCCAAGTGTGTTTTTGGGAAGCATCCCTTTTACGGCATTGGCAATGATAAATTCCGGGTTGTTCAGCTTCAGTTCCTTGAACTTTCTGAACTTGTCCCCGCCCGGGTAGCCGGAATAATGGAAGTACTCTTTGGTCTCTTCCTTTTTCCCGGTCAGTATGACCTTTTCCGCATTGATAACGACGACAAAGTCACCGGTATCCGTGTGCGGAGTGAACTGAGGCTTATGTTTGCCTCTCACCAATCTGGCAACCTCTGCAGCTAACCGCCCCACCACGAGACCACTGGCGTCTATGACCCACCACTTGGCTTCCACCTCGAAGGGTTTGGCGCTAAAGGTTTTAAAACTGTTGTGATCCACAGTTTACTCCTTTTGTTTTTGTTTCAGTTATTTGTTTCTATGACAGTTTACAAGAATAGCCTGCAAAGGTAGTGAAATTATATGTTTATGTCAATTTATACTGTGATCAAATTAATCCTGCTGGATTCGCCTGACTTAAAAATGGCCGGCCATCCGTTCACAATTTCTTCAATTCTGCCCCTTTTATCGATTTTTTCAAATGGAATTTTCGCAATGAATTGAATATTTTAGCCGGAGAACCGGATTTTCATACCAAACTGAAGCAGGACCCCCGATATGCCTTCTACCGACTTTGACCGAATCAAACGGCTCCCTCCTTACGTCTTCGGAGTCATCAACGAAAAAAAGTATGCCCTCAGACGAAATAATGTGGATATTATCGATATGGGAATGGGAAACCCTGACGGACCAACGCCCCGGTTTATCGTGAATAAACTGACCGAAGCGGCGCTGAAAGGGAAAAACCACCGGTACTCTATTTCAAAGGGAATTTTTAAACTCAGGGAAGCCCTTGGGAACTGGTATCTCAGACGATTTAATGTGAGTCTGGATTCAGAAAAAGAAATAGTTACCACCATTGGATCCAAAGAAGGGCTTGCCCATCTGATGCTCGCAACCCTCGACCGTGGCGATACGGTGCTCGTCCCCGATCCCACCTACCCGATCCATACGTATGCGGCTGTTATTGCCGGTGCTCAGGTTCACCATGTGGCTATGCCGGATAATGAAACTGAGTTTATGAGGAATATCCAGAAATCCTTCGAAACCACCTGGCCGAAGCCAAAAATGATTTTGACCTGTTTCCCCAGCAATCCGACTGCATACGTAGCTTCGCTGGATTTTTTTACTGAACTGGTTGCCTTTGCCAGGTCAAAAGATGTCTGGCTGATCAATGATCAGGCTTATGCCGAACTAACCTTTGAAGGTGAACCGGTCAGTATCCTTCAGGTACCCGGTGCCAAGGATGTTGCAGTTGAGTTTTACACGTTATCCAAAACCTATAACATGGCCGGCTGGCGGGTCGGCTTTGGTGCCGGAAATCCAACTCTGGTCGGTGCCCTGACTAAAATAAAAAGTTATCTGGATTATGGCATGTTCCAACCCATCCAGATAGCCGCTACCGTTGCCCTGAACGAAGGAGATACCTATATTCCTGCTATCCGTGAAACCTACCGGAAACGCCGGGATGTTCTGGTCGACGGGATGCTTAAAATGGGCTGGGAGGTAAAAAAACCAAGTGCCTCGATGTTTGTTTGGGCAAAAATTCCCGATTTCGCACCAACCCAATCTTCAGTAGAATTCACCTCGCTGGCTCTTGAACATGCCCATGTCGCCTTCAGCCCCGGACTTGGATTTGGTGCAAATGGAGAGGGCCACGTCCGGATTGCACTGGTTGAAAATGAACTCAGAATCCGCCAGGCACTGAGGGGAGTAAAACAGTGGCTTAAACCTCAGGGCTTTAAATGATACTATCCGGTTACTCAGACAACCATCTACTGCCTGTTTCAGAAATTAAACTCCCGGTTCAGGATTTACTCATTTTCAGAGGGCTGGGGGTTTTTGATTACATGCGGACTTATCAGCGGAAAATCTTCCTTCTGGATGATCATATTAACCGTCTTCTGTCTTCTGCAGACCGGATGGGACTTCACCATCACTGGCTTTTTGATCAGCTTCGGGATAAACTTCTTCATCTTGCTGAACTGTCACCCCTTTCAGAATCAGCATTCAGGGTCATTCTTACCGGCGGATTGGGGGCACATTCACTTGAACCCGGACCTGCACGTCTTTTTATCCTGACGGAGCCTGTCCATCCGTATCCTGCAGAAGTTTACCGGACCGGAATCCGGGCAAAGCTTTTTTCTTACGACAGGTACCGTCCTGAAGCCAAATCCATCACCTATTCCCAGGCTGTACTTGAACTTGCCGAAGCAAAAAAGGAAGGGTATTCTGAGGTAATTTACCATTCTGGAGAGTGGGTAACAGAGGGAACTACCTGCAATTTTTTCGGGATCCGGAATGGTGTTCTGATTACGCCTGAGGATGGAATTCTGAAAGGAACCCGCCGGAATTTTATCCTTTCGTATGCAGAAGAAATGTTGCCGGTTGAAATCAGGCCTGTTTCCCTGGCCGAACTCGAAAAGCTGGATGAAGCTTTTTTGACCAGCACCACCCGTGAAATCCTGCCGGTAACCAGTATCAACCGGTTTTCTGTTGGCTCAGGAAAACCAGGAGCATTCACGGCCCGCCTGCACGAACACTACCGCCGGCTGGTTTTGGGCTGACCCGGGAACCCGGAGGGAAATTCCTGACGTTCAGGGTAAAAAAGGAGTTACCATGAACACAGACACTCTTCTCATCTCTGCAGCACCCTACCGGGTTCTGGAAGCACTCTGGAATTTTGATCTGATCGGGTCTAAACCAGAAACGGAATTTCCTTTCCCCTACGAGAAAACAAAATCCTGCCGGATCAACAATTCCCTGGCTGAACTCACGCTGGAAGAATTAACCGGGACCCGGTTGGCATTTTCCTTTTCCGGAAAGGGTCAGAACCAGGCTGCATCCATCCTGATTGAAGGGATGGCATACAGAAAAAACGAGACCAAACTCGGAATCCAGGTGATCAGTACAACCGGGGAATCAGAAAAAGCCATCATGAATTGGCTGCTTGGGCTTGCTGAAGAAATCGGTGCCCGTTTTTCTGCGGAAAGAAAGGCAGCCTGATCACCAGTTTCTGGCGGACTTCTTTTGATCTAAGGGAATCAGATACTGGTGTACGCCGTTTGCTGAAGCACCGGTTACTATACCGGAAAGGTCCGGGAGAAGTTCAGTTAAGTCCTGCTCAGACCAGAACACAATTTCCCCGGCCCGCTCAATTGTCATGGCAAGATCCCGGAAGGTTGAAAGAATCCGCCCTTCCAGGTTCTGCCCTCTGACCGTTTCGGTCAGAAACCAATACACTTCATATCTTCCCTTCTGCTTTCCAGGTGCCATCACGGCCCAGCCGCAGAATTGATCATTCAGTTCAATTTCCAGTAATTCTGGAGAATCGAGCTTATCCGGATCAAATTGAAAAGGACTTTTACCGGAGTTTGTGGGAGGATAGGCCTTCCAGGCAGGTTTAAATGCCTTTCTTGAAGAAAACCGTATCCTTTCGGTTTCGGATAATAAAAATGAAATTACCATGCTGCAATTTGGGATTCTCAATTGAAAAAAGAAAATCAGGGGCAGACAATAGTGGCAAGTGGGCCGAAAAAAATGTAAATTCAGGATTGAATTCTTCTTTTTAAACCGACCTGTCTAAAGTGAATTGATAAAGGATTTAACCATGATTTTTAACCTGGAAATGATTGAAAAAGTTTATGCCGGAATGCGGTCCCGGGTTGACCAGGCAAGAAAAAACACCGGCCGCCCCCTTACTCTGACCGAAAAAATCCTGTACGCCCATCTGGAAACCATTCCGTCCAAACCACTTGCCCGGGGTAAAGATTATGCCGATTTTTTCCCGGACCGGGTCGCCATGCAGGATGCCACTGCCCAGATGGCACTTTTACAATTTATGTCAGCCGGAATTCCCCGGGTAGCAGTTCCGTCAACTGTTCACTGCGATCATCTTATCCAGGCTGAATTGGGTGCTGAAAAGGATTTGAGCAAAGCCAATTCGGAGAATAAAGAAGTCTATGATTTTCTGGCTTCCGTTTCAGAAAAATACGGCATTGGGTTCTGGAAACCCGGTGCAGGAATTATCCATCAGGTTGTTCTCGAAAATTATGCTTTTCCTGGCGGAATGATGATTGGAACTGATTCACACACTCCAAATGCCGGTGGGCTTGGCATGATTGCCATCGGCGTCGGTGGTGCTGATGCGGTTGACGTAATGGCAGGAATGACCTGGGAACTGAAATGGCCGAAGATTATCGGCGTTAAACTGACCGGCAAATTAAACGGCTGGTCATCTGGGAAGGATGTTATTCTGAAACTGGCCGGAATCCTGACTGTAAAGGGAGGAACCGGTGCAATCGTCGAATATTTTGGAGAAGGAACACAATCCATTTCTGCAACCGGAAAAGGAACAATCTGCAATATGGGTGCCGAAATCGGTGCAACAACGTCTGTTTTCCCCTACGACCGGAAACTTGCCGGCTATTTGGCTTCAACCGGCCGGGAAAAAGTTGCCAAACTTGCCGACCAGGTTTCTGACCTGCTTCAGGCCGATCCGGAAGTAGCATCAAACCCCGCAGAGTTTTACGATCAGGTAATTGAAATCAACCTGTCAGAACTCGAGCCCCATATCAACGGCCCGTTCACTCCTGACCTGGCCTGGCCTTTGAGTGAATTTGCAAAGGCGGTAAAGGAAAACGGATATCCTGAAGAGTTGAAAGTGGGACTGATCGGATCCTGTACCAACTCCTCGTACGAAGACATGGAAAGGTCGGCTTCTGTTGCCCGGCAGGCTGTATCAAAAAATCTGAAAGCAAAGGCCGAATTTGTCATTACACCGGGTTCAGAACAGATCCGGGCAACAATTGAACGTGACGGTCAAATGGCTGCTTTTTCGAAAGTAGGCGGCGTGGTTCTTGCCAACGCCTGCGGACCCTGCATCGGTCAATGGAAACGCCATGGTCAGAAAGAGGGTGAAAAAAACTCGATCATTACCTCTTACAACCGGAATTTTACCGGCCGGAATGACGGGAATAATGCAACTCATGCCTTTGTAGCTTCACCCGAAATCGTGACCGCCTTTTCAATTGCCGGAAGCCTGACTTTTAATCCGCTGAAGGATAAACTTCAAAACGAGTCAGGTGACTGGGTGACGCTTGATCCGCCATCCGGAGATGAACTTCCTAAAAACGGGTTTGATGCTGGTGAAAATGGATTCATTGCACCGGCTGAAGATGGAACCGGCGTGACTGTTACAGTCTCCCCGTCTTCTGAACGTCTGCAGGTTTTAACCCCGTTTGCTCCATGGGATGGAAAAGAGTACACCGGGCTTCATCTTCTTATGAAAGCCAGGGGGAAATGTACGACCGATCATATCTCACCAGCCGGTCCCTGGCTTAAATTCAGAGGCCATCTTGATAATATTTCGAATAACCTGTTCATCGGGGCTGTCAATTCCTTTGGTTATGAACCCGGAAAAGGGAAAAATCAGGTTTCAGGTGACGTGAAATCCTTCTCAGCGAATGCCCGGGACTATAAAAAATCGGGAACCGGCTGGATTGCAGTTGGTGATGAAAATTACGGTGAAGGATCTTCCCGGGAACATGCCGCAATGGAGCCAAGATGGCTTGGCGGAAAAGTAATTCTGGTTAAATCGTTTGCCAGAATTCATGAGACCAACCTGAAAAAACAGGGAATGCTTGCCATTACGTTCAAAAACCCGGCCGATTACGACAAAATTCAGGAATCTGACCGGATTTCAGTTCTTGGCCTGACTTCATTTGCTCCGGGAAAACCGCTGACGGTCGAATTACTTCATGCAGATGGGAAAAAGGAACAATTCGAAGTCAATCATACTTATAATGAGCAACAGATTTCCTGGTTTAAAGCAGGAAGTGCCCTGAATCTGATTGCAGCCGGGGGGAAATAGTCCTACTTCGGCTTAAAAGGGGGGCAAATGCCCCTTTTTTTTAAAAGCTGGAATCCAACTGAAAACCAATCGTCCAAAGATTATCTATTTGACCGTTTCTGCTTTGTCGCTGAAAAGCTGATTTTCCTGAAATTTTTATCCGGTTTAAAAACTCATATCCGGCAGATCCCGATAGTCTGAATCCCTCTCCATAAAGCGGATTAAACGACATGCTGCCCGGTAAATCAGGTTCAAATACATATATTCTGCCCGAAAACACCGGCGCATCATACCAGGTGACCTGCAATTTCCAGTTCATTTCATTGTCACCCTTCCCTGCCTGAAAACTAAAGGCTACACCCTCCTTTTTTTCATCGGATATCACATAATCCAGTCTTTGTTTCACCAGAAAACCGGCAAAAACCTGACTCCATTCAATTTTCCCTGCCTCACGAAACGAGGATGAAACTGAATCGCCTGAAATCCCGGTTTCTCTGACTCGGTAATGAATCAACCAGGTTTGGTTTTGACCTGTTGAGAATTGCATCCCGCAGAAAAATTCTTTTCCCTTTTGCGGATACAAATTCTGATAGCCGGGCCAGAGCTCTCTGAACCGGTCCAGATAAGCTGAAATCCGAAATTGGTCTTTCCTGAATTCTGCAGCCTGATACCAGCCTTCCTCATTTCCGCCAGGTCCGGCTTGATCACTGAAGGGTCTGGAAAACAAAGTACCAAAGCCCGGATCGAGTTTTCGGTACTGAATTACAGTTCTGAGACCTGAAAACGGTTCCGCCATCAGATAGGCTGAACCGGCACTTTTTTCATTTGTGCGTGCAAACTCTCCCGAAAAGATATGGTCCCAGTTCTTCAGGGTTATCCCAACCGAAGCAAGACGGTTTACAGACTCCTGTTTCTGCGGAAGCTGATATCGGTCTGGAGTTTCTGAACCACCGGAGTCATCAGTTATTACAGCCGGGGAAAGCCCGAAATATTCCCTGCCACCTGCCAGTCTCAATTCGACCTTTTCTTCCGGAAAAAAATTGACCCAGATCAGGTAATGACGGACAGGAAGTCTGTCCATTTTTGCCCGGCCTGCAGAATCTGAATGGATTCCAGAGAAATCAAACCTGAATTGTTCGTAACCGGCCGGAACGCCTTCTTCTGAGAAAAATGTAACCGGGATCCGCTTTCCATCCAATTTACGGTTTGAAGCCAAAATCCCGCCTGAAAAAAAACCATCTGAACCGGAATAGGATAAGGCTGCTCCTGAAAGAAATAAATTTTCTTCGGTGGACAGATTTGGGGAAATACCCGTTGTGTTTTTGACCGGTGAGTAAACAGTTCCGGATGATTTTCCCGAGAGACCAGAACCACCAAACAACAGTCCATGCCCGGTTGAAAATTTATACGAGCCTGCAATTGCTGTGACCTGACCCCATTCAGGAGGTGACCAAACCGCAGAAATAAACCCCGATTTAAAATCAGCAAGATTGGTTTCGGCAGGATCCTTTTCGATCTGAAATCCAGCCTGAATACCGGAAGGTGAAAACCAACGGATTCTTTGAAGGGAGTTCCAGGACTCTGGGCTGGCAGCATCCGGGATTTTTACCCTGTTCCGGATCTGAAGTTTACCAGAATTTCCAGATTCCCGAGGTGACTCAAAACGGGTTCTGTTCTTCAGATACCGGGTAAATTGCGGTGAAAGAAAAGATATGGAATCCAGATCGGAAAGCTGGTTTAGCCCCGAATGATTCCGAAGAGCCAGAATGGCATCTGCATCCTGTTCAGACATACCCGGGATGCCAAGCAAGTCCTGCCGGGTTGCAACAGCAAGATTGACCGGGTGATTCAGCAAATAGTCAGACTGGTCTAAATAATCTGCCAGTTCCTGCTCAGAGTTGAGCATTTCTGGGTTCTGAGGCTCCGGAAGTTCCGGCTCAGACACAGATTGCCCATCAACTCTTTGGAAAATACAGCAGATTGCCACTGTAAGCACAGCAGGAATCAGAAGTTTTTTCATTTTTTTCGGGATCAGTATTGGATCAGTTTCTGATGAAGGGCAGAAAGACCAACCAGTGCTGCTGTTTCAGTTCTTAACCGTTGGGAACCCAGCCAGATCAATTGGGCCCCTGATTGAACTGCAAACTCAATCTCTTCGGGTGAGAATCCGCCTTCAGGACCTAAAAATAAGTAAATATCCTTAAAATCAGAAATCTCCAGTTCAGAAATCAACCGGCTAACGGGAGTTCTGACTTCATGGGCAACCAGTGCAAGGCATCCCGGTGCAGCCAGGGAAAGAGCCCCCGAAAAGGATAATTTGGGTTCAATCCGGACCTTCCGGACATTTTTCGATTGTTGCAGTGCTGAAACTGACAATTTTTCCCATCTGTCCGGGTTGATTGCTGATTTTACTGTCCTTTGGGTTTCAAGCGGTATAAACGACGACAGGCTCAGTTCTGCGCCTTTTTCAATGAGCCAATCCATTCGTGACGGGATTTTTAAAAGGCCGGCTGCAAGATGAAGCCGGGATTTTAAAGGATTGGGTTCAGCGGTTACCGTCAGAACCTTTCCTGATGATTCCTTTTTGCCGGAAGTTTCAAGGAGAACCTTAACCAGATTTCCGTTTCCATCGGTAAACCAAACTACATCGCCCGGATGGTGCCGAAGCACCCGGATTGCATGATGATGATTTTCATCCGAAAAAATAAAGTTTTCACCCGGGACAAAAATACGGTTCTGAAAGAAAAGTTCATCCATCAGAAGGCCCGCCCGGTTTGAAACCAGATCGTTGATTTTCCATCAGGAACGAAGGCTACTTCACTTTTAAAAACGACTGAATACGGAAGGATAACATTTAGTGCCAACCCGCCGGAAACCAAAACCCGGTCGTAATACTTTTCCAGGCTTTTTAACCTGTTAGTATGATGCAAACCTGAGTAAATTGCACCCGGCTCCGGCAAGAAGCCAGCATCCGCAAAAAGAAGTGCATAAACACCCCATCTGAAATCTCTGAACTGACGAACGGGCACCCAATTCAGCTCTGTTACCCGTGGCTCTATAACCTGATGCCTGAGTTCTGACCTGAAAAGCCACCGGCTGGTTGATTCCAGAATCACAGACTGATAGCCTCTGAAATATTCATCTTTCCCGGTCAGATAGTGGTCGTAATAAGGAAGTACCCTGCCAAGCCCGGTTTCATAACTCATCATTCCAGCCAGGGACACCCAATCTGAGACCGGATAGTACGCCCGCCCATCTACCCGGACTTTTCCATAAAAGGAACCAGTTACAACTTCGCTAAGGCTAACCCCCTCTGCTGCAAAAAGATAGCCTTCAGTGGCAAATTCCCGTGAATTTCTTTTATCCGTGAGCCAGTTCAAAGAAATCCCAGCATTAATATCCTTTCCTTCAGCCTTATTCACAAGCAAAACAACCGATGTATCCGAACCTGGTTTTGAAACCGAGATCATCCGGTAAATCAGTGAGCCGGAGAGGTTTGAATAGGGAGAAAATCGGTACCCTGTTCCCACATAAAGTCCCAGGCTTTCATCCTTACCGGCTGAAGAGAGATCTTCAAACTTATTTTGAGCTGAAGATTTCTGGTAATTAAAACCGGTAAAAAACAAATAATCGGGATTCAGAAAACTGTTTGGATCATAAAACCCAAGTGAAAATGACTGACTATACCCGGCCTGAGCACTGATCCGCATGAGCATCCCCCGGCCCAACACATTTTTGTGAAGTGCCTGAAACCCATAAGTCGGATCTTCCCATTCAGAAACTGACCAGGGCCGCCGCTTGTTCACGTTTTGAAAGGAAAGTGTCGGGAAAACCGCCCAATACCACCTTTCATGAACAGTATAAATCAGGCAGAACCCATCACCTTCCGGTTCAAGACGGTAATCTACCCGGGTAAATAAATCTGTTGAATAAACCCGGTCCCTGAAATATTCAATTCTGTCCTTTGAGACCCGGTCGCCGGGTTTAATATCAATTTCCCGGAGAATGATAAACTCCTGAGTTTGCTCATTCCCGTCCACCCGGATGGAAGAGATCAGAAACCCCGAGGGATCGCTAAAAATAAAGAAAGTTAGGAAAATTAATATCATACTGGTTTTTGCAGAAGGATGCAAAAATACGACATCAGAACAGAGTGTTCCAAGTTCAGCGGGAAATGATTTTGATCTGTGATCTTAAGTTTGCAGGATCTTTTTGGGAGTACCTGATAACCAGATCATGACGTTTGGGTTCAAAGACAGAGAGAGCTCTGATGTTGTCGGCTTCCTGAGGAAGTGCAACAGAAACCTCATATGCAGGCTGAGCAGAAATGATATTGCTTTGGATTCCGGCAAAGACCATTACAGTTTTCTGGTCTTTGAAGGTAATCAGGTCATGAAACCCATCTCCGTCAATATCTGCATCAACCGACATCAAAAACGTTCTGTTAAACTCTTTTCTGAGATTGAAGGATTGGGGGATATCCCGTTCCAGCGTTGGGCTTGCGGTATATCTCTGGTTTTTCTGAAGAAAAAATTTATATCCGACTTTGGTCTCACGGGTAACAAAACTGGTTAAAAAGCTGGTAACGTTAACTTTTGCTTCCATCAGAACAAAATCGGAACGGCCATCCCGGTTTAAATCGTTGAATGATCCCTGAATCAAGAGTCCCGCGCCGGAAATAACCTGATCCGGTTTAAGCTTGATCTGTGTTTTTCCTTTTGAGTCCCGGTAACCCCAGTAAAACTCATAGGTGGCTTCTTTTTCAGTCACATCAGTTTGCTTCCTCCGCTCAGCAAAAACGTCAGGAACAGAATCACCGTTAAAATCTCCGGCCTTTAAAATCCTGCCGGTTTCATCCGGTGAGGCAGAAAACTGGAATGCAACTTCCCCCTGGGTGGAAAATCCGGTTTGATCACCCGGGAACAGGACCAATTTTTTTTCCGAAATCAGGATTAAATCGGTTGATGAACCTGATGAATACGGCATTGCCACCGGTTTTGGCAGTTCGACCTGAAGGTTGATTCCCTCTGCTGATGAGGAATTGAGGCTGACATCCTGGGGCCAGGAAAGTTTTTGCGGACTGGCAGGTTTTTGCTTTCCGCCAGAAATCACCACAATAAAATTGCCGGATGGATACACCAACTGATCGAAGGAGTTTTCATTGGAACCAACACAGGAGGCCAAACGTGGAAAATAATTTTTATCGGGACCTGGAATATTAACTGGCAGGTCAGAGATGGATTTAAGAAGATCTTTTCTGAAATTCCCGTTGACAAATGGCATCATGCCAACGCCGGCAGGCTGGAAAAGGATTAACTCCGGTGCTCCGTCACCAGTCATATCGGCTATTTCAAATGCCATTACCGACAGGTCAAGCTGCAAAGTCTGGTTTGCATCCTGATAAAATCCATCGGGAGTTTGTAAAAAAGTACCGATAAACCGGTTTCCTGCCTTTGGTCCCGCAGTAGATACAAAGGAAACAACAAAATCCTGGAGTCCGTCCCGGTTGAGATCAGCAACTGCATAATCTGACACAGAGCCCGGAACTTTGAGTTCAGTGACAACGAGATCCGATTGGGAAAAAGCAGACTGAGAAAACAGGAGAGAAACGGAGAGTAGCAGGAACTTTTTCAGCATATGGCCCCGGTACGGAAAAAGGAAAAGCACCTATACGGAAAAAACCGGAAGGTGTTTCGGCAGGACACCTTCCGGGTAAACCTAAGTTAACTTCAAACCGCAGTTTCGCTGTAAGCGTCGATGGGCAGGCAGGAACAGATCAGATTTCTGTCTCCATGTGCATTATTCACCCTTGAAACGGACGGCCAGAATTTATTTTCCCGGATTTCTTCAAGCGGAAAGGCAGCCTTACTTCTTGAATAAGAATGTTCCCAGTTATCCCGGGTAACAACTCCAGCCGTATGCGGTGAATTTTTAAGCACATTATCGGTTTTATCTGCAAGTCCGGATTCAACTTCTCTTATTTCATTCCGGATTGAAATCAAGGCCCGGCAGAACCTGTCCAGTTCAGCTTTTGACTCACTTTCTGTAGGTTCAATCATAATTGTACCTGCCACCGGAAACGAAACAGTTGGCGCATGGTATCCATAATCCATCAGCCGTTTGGCAACATCCTCTGCTTCAATTCCGGCCGGTTTAAAAGATCTCAGATCAAAAATGGCCTCATGGGCAATTCTTCCCCTGCTTCCCTGATAGAGGACATCAAAATGCCCGGTCAGGAGTTCTTTGATGTAATTGGCATTCAAAATTGCGATCTCGGTTGCCTTTTTTAGTCCGTCAGGACCCATCATCCGGATGTAGGCATAAGAAATAGCAAGAATTCCGGCACTACCATACTGGGCAGCAGAGACTGCCGGTCCACCGCCTGAACTGATTACCGGGTGCCCCGGCAGGAATGGAGTAAGATGTTCTGCGACACAAATGGGGCCGACTCCCGGCCCGCCGCCGCCATGCGGAATTGCAAATGTTTTGTGAAGATTCAGGTGACAGACATCCGCCCCGATCAGGTAAGGGCTTGTCAGTCCGACCTGAGCATTCATATTCGCCCCATCCATATAAACCTGTCCACCGGCTTCATGAATCATCCGGCAGATATCCGTTATGGATTCTTCGAACACGCCATGGGTTGATGGATACGTTACCATTAAAGCTGCCAATGACTCCCGGTGTGACTCAATTTTCAGCTTCAGATCAGAAACATCAATATTCCCCAGCTCATCACACGCTACAACCACCACCTGCATTCCTGCCATCACGGCACTTGCCGGATTTGTTCCGTGCGCCGAGGAAGGTATCAAGACAATATTTCGTTGGCTATTGCCTCTGGAATTCAGGTACTCCCTTATAACCATCAGCCCGGCATATTCGCCTTGTGCACCACTGTTTGGCTGGAATGAAACCCCATGGAAACCGGTTATTTCACATAAATACTGGCCCAGGCTGCAAATCAGTTCACCATAGCCGGCAGCCTGACTGACTGGTACAAACGGGTGAATGGATGCAAATTCCGGCCAGGTTACCGGAACCATTTCTGCTGCTGCATTTAATTTCATGGTGCAGGACCCCAGTGGGATCATCGAAACATTCAGGGCTAAATCCTTGCTTTCAAGCCGTTTCAGATACCGCAGCATCTCAGTTTCAGAGTGATAGGAAGAAAATACCGGATGGGTTAAATACCGGCTTGCCCTCAGCGGCAGGTGCACCGGTGCCCCATTTCCGTTCTGATGAGAGTTTCTACCGGTAATCTGGGTGAACAGGCCGATGAGTTTGTCAACATCCTCGGCGGTAACCGTCTCATCCAGTGAAATTCCAACTTCAGTTTCACCGAAATACCTCAGGTTAATTCCTGCTTCAACGGTAATTTCTTTCAGTTTTTCAACTTTTTCCACGGAATCCAGTTTGATTTTAAGGGTATCAAAGAAAACCCGGTTCACCTGGTTGATTCCGGGCAGACGGAGTCCGGAATTGAGCTTTAAGGTCAGTTGATGAATCCTTTCGGCAAGTGCCTTTAACCGGTCAGGACCATGATAAACGGCATACATTGCAGCCAGTATTGCCAAAAGAACCTGTGCGGTACAAATATTGGATGTAGCTTTATCTCTTCGGATATGCTGTTCCCGGGTTTGCAGGGCCATCCGGAGAGCTCTGTTTCCGGAGGCGTCGACCGAAACCCCGATGATTCTGCCCGGCATGAACCGCTTAAACTGATCCCGGGTTGCAAAATAACCTGCATGCGGACCACCGTACATAACGGGAACACCAAACCGTTGGGTTGTTCCCACCACCACATCTGCCCCCATTTCCCCTGGCGGTTTCAATAAGGTCAGACTAAGCAGATCAGCCGAAACCACAGACAGAATTCCCGAAGCAGAAGCCTCTCTGATAACGGGTTCAATCTCAGTCACTTCCCCGTTTCCATCGGGATATTGGGTAAAAATTCCAAAAACGGAGTCCTCTTTCCAATCTGTGCCTTGCTCCACCTCCCGGATTTTGATTCCGAAAGGAGCCGACCGTGTTTTAAGAACTGAAAGCGTTTGTGGAAAAACCGATCCAAAAATTAAAAAAGTATCCGAACCGGGCCGGGTTTGGCGGGTTTGGCCGAAAACCATGATCATGGCCTCTGCGGCGGCTGTGGCTTCATCCAAAAGAGAAGCATTGGCAATTTCCATTCCGGTCAGGTCAATGATCATCGTCTGGAAATTCAATAAGGCTTCTAACCGGCCCTGAGCAATTTCGGCCTGATACGGGGTATATTGCGTGTACCAACCCGGATTCTCCAGAATATTCCTCTGAATGACGGGCGGCGTATACGTACCGTAATACCCCATTCCGATATAGGATTTAAACACTTTATTTTTGGATGCAATCTCCTTCAGATGAAGAAGAAGTTCCTGCTCAGACAGAGCCTCGGGCAGAGTCAGATTTTTTCTGAGAAGTATTTTTTCGGGGATAGTCTGGAGGATCAGATCTTCAGTTGAACTAACTCCAACTGTTTTCAGCATTTCAGCGGTTTCACTGCCCGATGGGCCGATGTGGCGGTCTTTAAAGTGGTCTGGGTGGGTCAAACTGGTCATGTCTGTTTCCTGGTTTGTTCACTTTTATTTCGGAACAGAAACAGAAATTCTGCTGGACCTGTTCCGGCTTTCAGTCCGGAAAGTTAGGAAATATCTGCCTTAAAATGGAATTGAACGACTGAAAACAGATAAGAATAATCAAGAATTAAGCCGGGATAAATCAGATCAGGTTTTTGATCCGCAGAGTATCCTTCGCTGCATTTTGTTCGGCTTCCTTTTTTGACCTGCCGGAACCGGATCCGAGACATTCCTCATTGATCCTGACCTGCATGGTATATTCTTTCTGGTGCGGCGGACCGTCTTCACTGATACAGACATACTTGAGATCGGCAGAACCGTTAGCCTGAACATATTCCAAAAGAATACTTTTATAGTTTTCATCCCGTTCTGCAAGCGAGTCGAGATCTACCGACTGCAGGATTCTGGACAGAATGAATTTTCTGGCCATTTCAAACGAGTGATCCAGAAAAATTGCTCCGATAAAGGCTTCAAGAGCATCTGCAAGCAGTTTGGGAGAATCACAGGCAGCTCTTTTTTTTGCCTGAAAGCTGATATTCATCAGGCCAAGCAGTCCAAGGTCTTTTGCATAACCCGACAGAACTTTCCCATTTACAATCTGATCCCGTTTTTTCGACAAAAAGCCCTCGTCTTTTCCGGGAAACCGTCTGAAAAGGTACTCGGCAATGACCGCATCCAGGATGGCATCACCCAGAAACTCCAGGCGTTCATTTGAAAATTCGGCCTGTTCTGCCGGATGGTCAAAAAAGCTTCGGTGAGATAGGGCCTGTGAAAACAAGGCAGGATTCCGGATGGGGTATCCGGCAAGCCGGCTGAAGGCTTTTGCCTGCCGGCTGCTGAAGAAGGAATGGAAAAAACCGGAAACTGCAGTCCACATTCCCGGTCTCATTTTGAATCAGTTTGAATATTTTTTAACAAGAAGGGTTGCATTATGACCGCCGAACCCAAAGGTATTGCTCAATGCAAAATCCAGACTTGCTGCCACAGGCTGATTCGGTACATAATCCAGATCACATTCCGGATCCGGATTGGTCAGGTTAATGGTTGGCGGCACTTTTTGGTTTTGCAAAGCCAGAATAGTTGCGATTGCCTCAATTCCACCAGCCGCACCCAGAAGGTGCCCGGTCATTGATTTCGTTGAACTGACTTTCAGTTTAAAAGCATGATCGCCAAAAACCGTTTTAATGGCTTCCGATTCCTGTTTATCACCCAAAGGAGTCGAGGTACCGTGGGCATTGATGTAACCGACCACATCCGGGGAAACACCGGCCATTTTCAGCGCCATTTTCATGGCACGAACAGCGCCTTCTCCGCCCGGGGCAGGTGCTGTCATGTGATAGGCATCGCCGGTAACACCAAACCCAACCAGTTCGGCATAAATTTTCGCACCGCGGGCCAGGGCATGATCCAAGGATTCCACAACCAGGATCCCTGCCCCTTCACCCATTACAAAACCATCCCGGTCTTTATCAAATGGACGGGAGGCCAGTTCAGGAGCATCATTCCGGGTGGAAAGAGCTTTCATTGAATTGAAGCCCGCCACTCCCATTTCACAAATCGGGGCTTCCGCACCGCCGGCAATAATGACATCTGCCAGATCATTCCGGATCAGCATTACTGCATCTGCAATGGAATGACTACCGGTTGCACAGGCACTGACAGTTGAATAATTCGGACCTTTGAACCCATATTTTATCGAGACATGGCCTGAGGAGATATCCGGAATCAGCATCGGAATAAAAAAAGGGCTCACCCGTCCCGGGCCACCCTGAAGCAGATTCTTGGTTTGATTTACATAAGTTTGCATGCCGCCAATTCCCGAACCGATGGTAACGCCGACCCGATCTTTGTCCAGTCCTGAAAAGGCCTCCAGTCCTGAATCTTTTACGGCTTCCTCGGCTGCAATTACGGCATACTGGCAAAACGGATCCATCCGCTGAACGGATTTCCGGTCAATATAATTGACTGCCTGAAAATTTTTAAGTTCATGGGCAAACTGAGTATCGTGACCGGTGACATCGAACTGAGCAATTTTTGCAGCGCCTGATTTTGCAGCCATCAGACCGTTCCAAAACTCCGGAACTGAAAGCCCGACCGGGGTTAATGCACCCATACCTGTAACGACAACCCGTTTCTGGTTTGACATACAACTTACCTCATGAATTTATTTAAAAGAAAGCCCATGGCACAGGGTGCCATGGGCTGATACTCGAACAGGACCGGATTACTTTACGTGTTTCTCGATATAATCAACAGCAGCACCAACAGTGCCGATTTTTTCAGCATCTTCATCCGGGATGGTAATGCCGAAAGCCTTTTCAAATTCCATAATCAGTTCTACAGTGTCAAGAGAATCTGCACCGAGATCGTTGGTGAAGCTGGCTTCATTGGTGATCTGAGAGGCATCTACACCCAGTTTCTCAATGATAATTTCTTTTACTTTTTCTGATACATTAGCCACAGTTGTGCTCCTTTTGTTTATGTACTGTCAAAAAAACTCCGCAAATATAGCGGATATGAATGACACAGGCAATTTTTACATCACCATTCCGCCATCGACATGCAGGACCTGACCGGTAATATAATTGCTCAGATCTGAACTCAGGAAGAGGACAGCACCGGCAATATCGTCTGGTGTTGCGGCACGTTTTAACGGGATGGAATCCATGAAGGCTTTTTTTGCATCCTCAGAAAGAACATGGGTCATATCAGTATCCACCCAACCCGGTGCTACGACATTACAGGTAACATTGCGGCTGGAAAGTTCCTTGGCTACTGATTTGGAAAACCCCACAATACCTGCTTTGGAAGCGGCATAATTGGCCTGACCAGCATTTCCCATTGATCCGACAACAGACGAAATGTTGATCATTTTTCCTGAACGCTGACTCATCATGGTTTTCATGGCAGCTTTGGTGTAATTGAAGACTGATTTCAGATTTGAATTGATGACATAATCCCAATCCTGCTCAGACATTCTCATAAGCAGACCGTCTTTGGTAACACCTGCATTATTGATCAGTATATCCAACCGTCCCCAGGCGTCAGTAATGGCTTTCACGACCTCGGCAGCCTGAACCGGATCAACCGCATCAGCCTGAAACGAAAGGGCTCTGACTCCGTACTTTTCTGCTTCAGCTTTAACCTCTTCGGCCTGAGCCGTGCTTGACCGGTAAGTAAAGGCGACATCTGCGCCTGCCTGTGCGAGTTTCAGAACAATCGCCTTGCCGATTCCTCTTGACCCACCGGTTACTAATGCTGTTTTTCCCTTCAGACTGATCATACTCTCTCCTTATCCGATATCTTCGGCTTTGTCATAACCAGAAACTTCTGCTGCTGCAACGGTTCTTTTAACCAGACCCTGAAGAACTTTGCCGGGTCCGGCTTCAACAAACCGGGTAATTCCGTCTGCAGCCATATTAACCGTCAGTTCTTCCCAGCGGACGGGACTTGTAAGCTGCTGAAGCAGGTAGGTCTTGATTTCGGTCGGGTCAGTTGCCGGTTTTGCAGTTACATTCAGGTAAACTGGAACCCTGGCCGGACTGAAACTTGCCGATTCAAGAGCTTTTCCCAACTCCTGAGAAGCAGAAGCCATCAGCGGTGAGTGAAATGCCCCTGACACAACAAGTTCCTTTACAATTTTGGCACCTTTTGATTTGGCAAGTTCCATGGCTTTCTTCACGCCCGGAACTGAACCCGAAATCACAATCTGACCCGGAGAATTAAAATTGGCTGGCTGAACAATTCCTTCAGAGGCGGCTTCCCTGCACGCTTCGGTCACCGCTTCGGGTGTTGCCCCAACAATGGCTGCCATGGTACCGGGCTGTTCGGTGCCTGCCTTCTGCATGAGTTCCCCTCTGAGGCGAACCAGCTTTAACCCGGTTGCAAAATCAAAAACACCCGCGGCTGCCAACGCAGAATATTCTCCTAATGAGTGTCCTGCCGTGGCATGAAAGTCCAGCTTTGCAAGCCGGTAAACCAGATAGCTGTGGATAAAAATTGCCGGTTGGGTAATTTCGGTTTGTTTCAGGCTTTCTTCCGGACCAGTGTGCATAACTTCCAGAATGTTAAAGCCCAGAATCGAGACTGCCTCATCCAGTACTTTTTTAGCTTCGGCAGAGCTTGAATAAAAATCGGCAGTCATCCCGACATACTGGGACGCCTGCCCCGGAAAAACCAGAGCAGTTTTCATAAATTGGAATCCGTGTTAGTTGGAATCAGGTATTGTAAGTCCATTTAACCCATGCAGCACCCCAGGTGTACCCTGCACCGAAGGCTGCAAAAATCAGGTTATCTCCCCGTTTGAACAATTTCTGTTCAATGGCATCAGACAGTGCAAGCGGAATGGTTCCGGCAGTTGTATTTCCGTACCGCCCGATGTTGATAATCACTTTTCCGGAATCAATTCCCATCCGGTTGGCAGTTGCATCAATGATTCTCAGGTTTGCCTGATGAGGAATCAGGTAGGCAATATCCTGACCCTGGAGGTTGTTTTTAGCCATAATTTCGGCAGATACGTCAGCCATACCGGTCACAGCTGATTTAAATACTGTTTTCCCGTCCTGGTAAATATAATGCCAGTGATTGTGGATCGTTTCAGGTGAAGCAGGGTGAAGACTTCCGCCGGCTTTTTGGTATAAAAAGTCCTTCCCGGACCCATCAGACCGGAGGATATGATCCAGAACGCCTGTTCCGTCAGTTGAGGGTTCAAGAAGAACAGCACCCGCACCATCTCCGAACAGAATGGCGGTGGTTCTGTCAGTGTAGTCAATAATGGAGCTCATTTTATCGCCGCCGATGACCAGCACTTTTTTATACCGGCCTGTTTCAACGAACTGGGCGCCGGTAGAAAGTCCGAAAAGAAAACCGGAACAGGCCGCATTCAGATCAAAGCCGAACGCATTTTTTGCGCCGATTTCATTTTGAACCAGGCAGGCTGTAGCCGGGAACATCATATCTGGGGTGACCGTACAGGCGATGATCAGGTCGATATCAAGCGGATCCAGATTCCGTTGCTCAAGGACCCGGCGGGCAGCTTCGGCCATCATGAAACTGGTTGCTTTTGACGGATCTTTTAAAATCCGGCGTTCAGAAATACCGGTTCTTGTTTTAATCCACTCATCAGTCGTATCAAACAATTTTTCAAAATCAGCATTGGTCAGGACATCCGGCGGAAGGTATTTTCCAACAGCGGTAATGGCAGCGGTCAGTTTCATGGTTTACCTGAGTCTGGTTTATTGGGCTGAGAGTTGGGAAATGGCGTCCTGGATTTTTTTATTTACACCCAGTTTGGCCATTTTTTCGGCTTCATAAATCATATTCTTGATGGCTTTCGGTGAAGAACCGCCGTGACCGATAATGGAAACGCCGTTGACACCGAGCAGCGGGACGCCGCCAAATTCTTCATAATCGAAGGATTGCATGGTTTTTTTAAGAACACCGCCAACCAGCATCTGCTGTTCAGGAGGGAGGGCCATTTCAGCCATTTGCTTTTTAAACTGGTGACCCAGAAAATGGCCGATAGATTCAGCGAATTTCAGAATAATGTTGCCGGTATACCCGTCACAGACATAGACATCAGCCTGATCTGTAAAAAGATCACGTCCTTCTACATTTCCAACAAAATTCAGCCGTGATTCCTTCAGCAGTCTGTGGGTTTCCCTGGTCAGGTCGTTCCCCTTGGTTTCCTCTTCGCCGATGCTGAGCGTCCCGATCCGGGGATTTTCAACGCCGAACATTTCCTTCATAAAAATGGTCCCCATGAGGGCAAACTGAACAAGGTGTTCGGCTTTACAGTCGACATTGGCCCCAACATCCAGAATACAGTTATGGCCGTGAGGTCTTCTGGGGAAGAAGGCAGAAATGGTAGGCCGGCTGACACCCGGAATTCTGCCCAGAATATAGGTAGAGGCGGCCATCACGGCGCCGGTGTTCCCGGCACTCAGAAAACCGTCTGCCTGGCCTTTTGCACAAAGTCCCAAACCGACAACAATGGAGCTGTCCGGCTTACCTTTCACTGCAGTTGCAGCAGAATCCTCCATGGTGATTACCTGAGAGGTATGGTGAATGGTCAGCGGAAGAGAATCACCGGCTCCGGCAGCAGCAAGTTCTGTTTTGATGACTTCCTGGTCACCGGTCAGAATCACCTGAAAACGCCCGTTGCTTTCTTTCAGGGCATCCAGTGTACCGACAATTACGTTTTTCGGGGCAAAATCCCCGCCCATTGCATCGACGACAATACGCATGACAGGCCTCCTATTTCAGGCAGCAGTTCAGACGGTTTCGGTTTTTTCGATCACATATTTACCGGCATAGTAGCCACAGTTGGCACAAGCACGGTGCTGCAGTTTCGGATGGGAGCATTTCGGACAGACACTCAGACCGGGAGTAGCTGATTTAAAATGGGCCCGGCGGTTTCTGGCTCTCATTTTAGACGATTTGCGTTTTGGATTTGGCATTTTAGATCTCCTTGTAAATATACTCTAGTTTTTTTTGAAATTTAACAATTTTTCCCAGCGGGGGTCAATCCGTCCGTCACCGCAGGTGCAGGGCTCCAGGTTTTTATTTTTGCCGCATTCAGGACAAAGTCCCTTGCAGTCCTCTGAACACACTGCCTTCATGGGTAATGCCAGCCGGACTGAATCTTCAGCATCCCGCCGCAGGTCAATTATATTCTGATCAGGGGCAAGATATCTGAAATCCCCATCCGGATCTGACCCTTTCAGTTCCTCGTTCCGGCTGTACGTCACTGTGAATTCATCTTCAAGAGAAAAAGCAGCCGGTGACAGGCACCGGTCACAGGGTACCGTGGCTGTGAACCGGATGTGAACCTTGAAAACATGGTTTTCAAAAGCTTTGGAAAGAACACAATCTGCATGAAAATCCGTCACCCGGATATCGTCTTCCGGACTCCATTCCGGCTCATCGAACTGATGCTGATAGGTTCCGTCTGCAAGACGGGAAATATTAATTTCCATTGCCTGATTGTCAGCCAACCTTAACCAAAAGCTGTACAAGTTCTGAATTTATTGCTTCAATATCCCCAACAGCATCCAGTTCTGCCAGCTTTCCGGTAATCCGGTAATAATTGAGCAAGGGCGCTGTTTTGTCCAGATACAGGGCCAGACGTTTCCGGATCGTTTCTACTGAGTCATCGTCCCGCTGAACAACTTCACTGCCGCAGGCATCACAAATGCCCTCTTTTTTGGGGGCATTGGCCAGCAGGTTATATGTTGCTCCGCAAGTCACACACACCCGTCTTTGAGACAGCCGGTGGATGATTTCTTCATCCGGAACCATCAGATTAATGACATTACTGATTCCTGTACCGATTTCAGCCAGCATCACATCCAGGGCTACAGCCTGTGCATGGGTTCGTGGAAATCCGTCCAGAATAAACGACTCGTTCGGAGAGTGAGAAATCACTTCCCTGACCAGACCGATGACTACATCATCCGTCACGAGTTCACCTTTATCCATAAAGGATTTGGCCAGACGGCCCAGGTCGGTATTATTTTTAATTGCTGAACGGAGCAAATCACCAGTAGACAAATGTCTGAACGATTTCCGTTCCTGAAGCAGTTTTGCCTGTGTTCCTTTACCAACACCCGGCGCACCAAACAAGATTATAATCATAATTTTTCCGGAAACAAGACCGGAAAGATAAGTAAATATTACCAGAGTTACAATCTTATATCCTAAAAACCGTTACAAACCGGCAGACTTTGCCTGCTGTCTGAAAAAATCGCAGAATCCTTCTATTTCAAGACGGCCAGCTCCATCTTCGGGTTTCCAGGAAAAAATGGCGGGGCCCCGCTTTTCTTCGGGCATACTTTCCTGACGGGGAATCAGATGAAAATGAATATGCCTGACTTCTTCAGAAAACAGAACCCAGTAAACTCTTTCAGGCCGGGTTGTTTTCTCCAGAAGCTGGGTTAGCCGGAACTGAAGCCGGGTAAGTTCTTCCTGCCAGGTCTCCGGAATTTCAGTCTGGGTGATCAGGTGTTCTTTGGGGGCAATAATCAGCCAGCCAATAACCGGAGCAGGAACCAGTTGCCGGTGAAAAACGTAAAAATGATCAGTTTCAGTCAGGATACCGCCAGCAAGGTGGTCAGTACCATTCAACCATCTGCAGATGGGACACACGTGGCTAGCCATCATCCGATTAATTCCTTTTGCTTGGTGGTTGCCAGTTGCCCGCAGGCGGCATCAATATCCTGCCCCCTGCTCTGCCTGACCATTACGGTTATATGCCGGTCGGCAAGATACTGTACAAACTGGTTCAGCCGGTCAGTTCCTGCCCTCCGGAACCGGGTACCGGAAACGGGGTTGAACAGAATTATATTGACCTTTGACGGACCCATCCTGCAGAACCGAACCAGGGCCTCTGCATCAGCCTCGGTATCATTAAACGAGTCGAACAGGACATATTCATAGGTCACTCTCTGCCCGGTTTTATGAAGATAATACCGGATTGCTTCTCCCAGTTCGGTAAGATCGGTCCCCCGGTTGATGGGCATTATCTCATTTCTTTTTTCAGAAATAGCAGAATGAAGGGAAACTGCCAGCCTGGCATTCAGCTCCAGATCGGCCAGTTCAATTATTTTATGTGCCACTCCGGCAGTAGAAATAGTTATCCTCCGCTGTGATACCGCCACACCGGTTGCATCCGAAATCAGGCGGACCGACCGGACAACCTGGTCCAGGTTCATCAGAGGTTCTCCCATCCCCATAAACACAATATTGGTGATTGGCTGTCCCCGTTTTTCAAGTGACCACCGGTTCATCAGTAAAACCTGGTCGTAAATTTCACCTGAAGTCAGGTTACGGGTTAACCCCATTTTCCCGGTTGCACAAAATTTACACCCCAAAGCACAGCCAACCTGAGATGAGACACAGGCTGTCAGGCGTTTATCATCCGGGATCAGAACTGATTCAATCCGTTTACCATCCTCAAGTTCCCAGAGAAATTTGGCAGTCCCGTCTGAACTCTGGGCAAGAAAAACCTGTTCAAGGGTAGAAATTCTGAACCGGTCAGAAAAAAGCAGCCGGGTTTTAACTGAAAGATCAGTCATATCAGAAAAGGAAGTATGTCCGTTCCGGTACATCCAGGAATAAACCTGGGCGGCCCGGAATTTTTTCTCACCTGCTTCCGTAATGACCTGCTGAAGTTCCGGGAGCAGCAATCCTTTTAAATCCGTTTTATTCACTCATTCTGTCCATTTTAACTTCTGCAAAGATAACCCGGCTGTGAACTGAATGCCAACCTGAGTCAGGAACCTGATGCAACCGGGTTGCCAGCCGGTTCCGAACTTTTTATATTTAAGCTTAAGTTATTGATTCTATTCAATATAAGATTAAAGCCTATTTTATCTTTAAAGGAACCTGATGAAACGTACTCTTTTCGGATTCTGGATCAGTTTATTTTTACAAACCGCGGCTTTTTCGCAAACAGCTATCCCCATAAACACTGAGAAACTGGGGGCATTGAACCCCAGAGGATCCGGGCATAGTTACGCCAATGTCTGGGGTTATGCAGCAAGCGGGCGTGAATATGCTCTTTTAGGTGCAGATGACGGAACCAGTATTATTGAGGTTACCGACCCGGCAAATCCGGTTGAAGTTGCCCACATTCCGGGCCCGAATTCCTCCTGGCGGGAGCTCAGAACCTACCAGCACTATGCCTATGTGGTTACAGAAGGCAGTACACCCGCCAATTTGGCCGGGGTTCACATCATTGACCTGTCTGAACTTCCTGAAAAAGCAACTCTGGTAAACCGGTATGTGGGCCGGTTAAATCATGGAACAGTTCATACTGTTTCAATTGACGGGAAATATTTGTATCTGAACGGCAGCCGAAATTCCTCGTTGAAAGATATCAATGTAATTCTGGACCTTACAGACCCCGTCCATCCGGTAGAAGTTGGGGCCTGGGAGCAGAATTACTGGCATGATTCCCAGGCGAAAAATGACACAATTTTTGCCTCAGCCATTTATGGTGACGGAATTCAGATTATCGATGCACGGGATAAATCGAACCTGAAGCTGATATCCCAAACCAACTATCCATCCAATTTCACTCATAACATCTGGATGACGGATGACAACAACTACATCGTGCAGACGGACGAAACTCCGGACATGCCACTGAACTTCTGGACTGTTTCCAATCCTTCAGCACCCGTAAAACTGACTGAATACCGGGCCGGTCAGCATGCCATGGCGCATAATGTTCATATTTCAGGAAACCTTGCCCATGTTGCCTATTATGAGGATGGCTACCGGGTTTTTGATCTTTCGAACCGCAAAGCCCCGGTTCTCGCCGGGTATTTTGATGTTGACGGACAATTGCCCCGGGCCGGTCAGTTTACCTCAGTGTGGGGTGTGTATCCCTATCTTCCAAGTGGAAATATTCTGCTTTCGGATATGGAAAGAGGCCTGGTGATTATCCGGTTTACCGGTGCCACCCCCGGGTATTTTTCGGGAAAGGTCAGGGATCAGAATGGAAATCCCGTTCCCGGAGTTAAAATTACCAGGCTGATTAACCAGCCTGTCGAAGATTATATGACCTGCTGGACGGAAGCAAACGGATCTTACTCTTTTGGCGGACTTCAGGGTATTCTGCGCCTGAAACTCGAAAAGGAAGGCTACGACCCGCTGATTACCGACACCCTTCTGATTGTTCCCGGCAAAACAACTGAACTGGATTTAACTCTGAGGAAGCGGTATATCTCTGAAACAACTCTGAAGTTATTCAAAAAAGGAGTCCCGGTTTCATCTCCGGTTTTCCTGACTGTCAGCAACCGGGAAAAAAAGTTTTCAGAGTATACAACTGCCGATGGCAAACTGACCCTTACTCTGTCAGAAGGCTTTTATGAGGTTACCGGGCCGACCAGTACAGGGTACATCCGGGGAACCCTTTCAGTTTTCACGGATGATGCCCAGGAGTATATTTTTGAAGAAATACCGGGGTTCTATGATAATTTTTCGGAACCCATGGGCTGGATTTTGAGTGACCCATCCGATAAATCAGCATTTAAATGGGTCCACCAATTTGTTCCTGATTTCCGCCCGTCCGGGTTTCTTCCGGAAAATGACCGGACCGGGGACTTTAGCAATAAGGCCATGTTATCCAGAGCCAGGCGGTCTTCTTCCACACCCGGTGTATCCGGTTCTGCCTCTTTGACCTCACCCGGTTTTTTCTTAGGCAACCTCAGCGCACCTGAAATCCGGTTTCAACGGGTATACCGGCCGCCGGTTCAGTTGGGTGCTGTCAATGACACCTTCAGGGTCCTGATTTCCTATGATGGAAACCAATCCTGGCTGAAAGTGTTTGAACTGACCGAACCGGATACCGGATGGGTTCTGACTAAACTAAAACTCCCCCCCGTTGCAATCCCGGCAACCTCAGTTAAAATCCGGTTTGTCAATATTGAAGGCGTAGATGCCATGACCGGAAGCAATACCAGACCCAGCAGTTATTGTATCATTGACGACTTCGAACTGACCGAAAGTTCCGCTTCTTCATCTGTTGGATCCGAAACTGCTATGGCTGCAAACCGGATTGAGGTATACCCGGCTTACCCGAATCCTTTTAACCCGGAAACTACTCTTTCCTGGACTCAGAGTTTTACCGGAGAGGTTATTCTTGAGGTTTCAAACCTTCTTGGTCAGTTGGTTTGGGTGCAAAAACTGGGAACCAGGGCTCAGGGACACCAGGTTCTGAATTTTCGCCCTGATCGTTTCTCTTCCGGTGTTTATTTTTACATGTTAAAATCAGACCGGGTTGTATCCAAATCCGGGAAACTTATTCTTCTCAAATGATTAAAACAATCCAGATAATTTTATTGGCCGGATTCTGTCTGGTTTCCTGCAAAACGGACCCGGAGGAGCCACAGGACTCTGCTCAGCTTTCCTATGACCGGGATGTACAGCCTGTATTTACCAGGTCCTGTGCGGTTTCCGGCTGCCATCTTGAAAACCATACACTCGGAAAGCCTGCTCATGAGGATACGACATTAACGCTGGGTTCTTATGCCGAACTTGCTGCAGGGACCCTAAAAGGCGGGGCGGTAGTAGTTCCGTTTGAACCTGCACTCAGTTCACTTTTCCAGCACGTCAATCAGAATCCGGCTTACTCGCCGGTTGCGACCCCTTCGATGCCCTTCAACCGGGATCCGCTGCCAGCGAAAGAAATTGATCTTTTGCGAACCTGGATTTCGGAAGGAGCAAAGGGTCCCTCCGGAACTCCGTTATATTCAACACCCGGATCATCAGGCCGGTTTTTAATGACCAATCAGGGTGAGGACTTCCTGACTTTGTTTGATATTTCAAAACGAACCGTTACCCGGATTATTCCTTTATTTAATCCGACCTGGCCGGCACCGCAGTCAGCACCGGCAGCACCCCATTATGTTGCGGTATCGCCGGATGGAAACACGGCATTTGTCACCTTCTACACAGCCGGTAAACTGATCCGGGTTGATTTAATTTCCCGAAAACTAACCGGCGAAATTTATCTTGGCGGAACTCCGGCTCATGTAGAACTGACGGCTGACGGAAAAAAAGCCATTGTCAGTAATTTTTCCTCCCGGAATCAGCTTCATTTGATTGACACGGAATCCATGACCCTGATCCGGAATTTTTCCGGGCTGACCGCCAGTCCCCACGGAATTTGCCTTTCGGCTGATGAAAAGACCATCTGGTCAGCAGGAAACAGTTCTGATCTGCTGTATTCAATTGAAACTGAAACAGGAAAAACCGAATCCTATCCCCTTTCTCCTTTAACCCCGCCAATCGGTGAGACAGCACCTAAACTTGGACCGTATCAACTCAGGACCAACGGAAATGACCTGGTTATTTCCTGCAAATTCTCGGGGGAAATCCGGTTTTTCAACACTCAGACCAAACTGGTCACCGATTCTGTAAAAACCGGAAAGTATCCCCTGTTGATGGAAATCAATCCGAAAACAAATGAGTTATGGGTCGCCAATCAGGGCAGCAAAAGTATTTCCGTAATCCATCTCAGCAGTCATTCTGTAGTTGAAATCGGAAATCTGCCCGATCAGCCGCACGGTGTGGAGTTCAGTCCGGACGGCGCCTTTGCCGGGATCACCTGTGAAAATACCACCGGTCCTGCCAACCAGCATCACCCGACAACCCGAGGCGGAAAACCAGGAGTTTTCGTTCTGATGGACGCCCAAACCAAATCTGTTCTGCTAACCCGAAATGTTGGCTCTTTTGCCGCAGGAATTACCTGGATACCATGAAAACCGGATTAACCATTGCTGTTTTGTTAAACTTTGCCGCAACTTTTGCTCAGCCCTGGGAACAGGTCTGGACCTGGACTTCCGTTTCAGCAGATGGGGTCACCTTTGACTACCCTTTCCTGGGCGGAATCAACACCCCGAGGTTTCAGTTTGCCGATCTGAATCTGGATGGATTTGACGACCTGATTCTGCTTGACAATCAGAATGAAGTGATTTATCTGAAGACAAACGGGTCCATAAAGCGTTATATCAATTCCGCCGGTTTTTTAAGCTCCCGGATTTCATCCTGGTTTTTATTGAAAGATCTGAATGAGGATAGCCGCCCGGATTTAATTTCAAAAGGAAATGAAGGACAAACTGTCTGGTGGAAGCACACCGGAAATCCTGATGAACCGTTTGGTGAACCCGAATCGCTGCCGGCTGCGGATCAGGCCCCGATTGTTACAGATGGCCTGAGCCAACCGTGTCTTTCTGATTTTGACCGGGACGGCGATCAGGATTTTTTCGCAGGAATGCCCGAAGGAACCATTTTATTTTATGAAAACACAGGAACTGTTTCAGTTCCTGAATTTTCTTTCCGGAGTACCAGTTTCGGCGGGATCTATGTTCTGCAGGATACCGTCATTGTTTCGCCGGGACAGAACCATCTGAAGGCCGTCAACCCGCAGCATGGTGCTTCGGCAGTTCAGTTCTTTGACCTGAACCGGGACGGACTGGAGGATATTTTTTTCGGGGATTTTCTAAGTAACGGCATTTACCTGTTTATGAACAGAGGTCCGGCCGGGAATCCGGAATTTGAATACCTGAACGCTCCCTTCCCGGAATCCGACCCGATTGAAACACCAGGATATAATCAGGTTGTTTTCCGGACCAGCGGGGGGCAAACTGAACTGTTTGTCGGGGTCAACCTCCCGACTGTTTCTTCAAATTCATTTTGGTATTACCGGAATGACGGACCTGCAGAAAACCCGGAATTTATCCTTGAAACCCGGAATTATCTTTCAACCCCTGATTTGGGCCGGAATTCCAAACCGGTCCTTTACCGGTTTTCAAATTCGGCTTTCCCGCCGGTACTGGCTGGGTCGCAGGACGGATTTTTATCCCTTTTTCTTCCGGACGACACCGGCAATTATTCCCTGAATTCAAACCGGTGGGGATTCTCGCAGCCTGTTTACGAAATTTCGCCTGCCATTTCGGATTTGGATCATAACGGAAAAGCTGAACTGGCCATCGGGAGCCTTTCTGACGGACTCAGTTTTTACTCGAACACCGGAACGCTGCAAAATCCTGTACTTGTTCCTGAACCAGGCTGGAAATTGGACCCGGATGCCGGTAACCGGCTGACTCCGTTTTTCTTTGATCTTGATGGCGATGCAGATGAGGATCTTGTGGTTGGAACCGGATCGGGGACCATCCGGATTTATGAAACTCAACTTACGGGAAGAACACCCACTTTTACCTTGAGGCAACTCCTTGAAGCAGGACAGGTGCCGGTCTCTCCGTCGGTTTATTTTAATTCAGGCAGGCAGGAAGTCTGCCTTGCAGCAGGATCTGATGACGGAACTCTTTCAAGCTGGAAAGCAAAGAGGCAGTCTGGACGTTTTCCTGAATTTCAGCTTGATTCAGAACAGGAGACAGGCATTCCCGGTTTGGCGCCCGGTGGGTTCATCCCGGTTTCTGATGATTCCCTGCTCATGATTGCCGGATGCCGTCGGGGTGGACTGATTCTGTTAAAGAGCAGACTGCCAGAACCGGACAGACCGGCAATAAAAACTAAAAACTTTGCGTTCCCTAATCCTTCAACCGGACAGTTTACGGTTTTTGCAACCGCCGAAATCAGGAAAATTGACCTGTTCTCTGTAACCGGTCAACTGGTCTTTTCTCAGGCTGGCAACCAGACCGGATTTCAGGACTTATCACTTCCAGGACTTTCATCCGGAGTTTACTTCATCCGGGTAACCCACCCGGATGAATCTTCAGTATCCAAACTGGTAATATTGAAGTAAGGCCGGCCGAAGGCCACAGTTTGGGTCAGGCAAGTCTTATTTAAGGGCCTCACTTATATCTTTCTCGATATCATCATCAAGCGGATCGGCCCCGGAACGGTACCGGTGAAGTAACTTGCCGTTTTGCCCGATAAGGAATTTCTCAAAATTCCAGCGGATGTCACCGGTAAAATCAGGATTTTCCTGTGTGGTGAGGTATCTGAACAGACTGTGCTGATCTTCCCCTTTTACAGAAACCTTAGCAAACATCGGGAAGGTTACGTTATATCTGGATGTGCAGAATTGTTTAATTTCCTTGTTTGATCCGGGTTCCTGACCACCAAAATTATTCGCAGGAAATCCCAGAATAACCACTCCTTTATCCTTGTACTTCTGATAAAGGGCTTCCAGATCTTCATATTGCCCGGTATACCCGCATTTGGATGCAACATTGACCACCAGAATCACCTTGCCTTTGTACTCAGAAAGCGGCTGAAGTTTTCCGTCGATGGTTTCGGCGGTAAAGTCGTAAATTGAGGCTGGAGCCAGTATCATCATCAATCCTGTCAAAAGTAAGTTTACCATCATTTCTCCTGATTTAAAAGCGTGAACAAGAAAGACGGCAGGAAGGTTTCGGAGGGGTCAGGCAAAAAAGGAAAACAGAAGAAAAAGGGCTGAAAAGAGAGTTTCTATCCAGCCAATCGTCCTGATTTTAATCCGGCGGAACCTGTCACCGGCAAGGAAAACCCAGACGCCTTTCGCCAGGATGAAACCGGCAGCAGCATGTCCGGTCAGAGAGTCGCCTGATAGAAGAATCCAGGTTGCCAGAACCAGATAGGGAATAATTCCCCACTTACTGAGTTCATTTGTTCTGACCTTCAGAAGAACCGGGGTCAGGCAGAAATAAAGCAATGCGGGCAGCCAGTGTATCAAAAGGACTGACCATTTACCGGCAGAGATCCAGGAAGAACCCAAAAACGGGATCAGGGTTATGGCAGAAAAAACAAGCCATTCCCCGACTAAAGATTTTTGAAGGCGAAGGGCAAAAAGACCCGCCAGAAGAGTGAAGTACCCAAAGGCAATGAGGGCAAAAATCCAGGGTTCCCGCAGAGAACCAATCAGAAAAAGCAATCCGGAAACCGAGATCAAACCGTAAAGAACGAAAAAAACAAGCTCTTTTTTAATCCGGCTGAATCCGGATTTCCAGGCGAGTGAGGCTAATTCAGTAAAGTTGATTCCGGCAAGGGACCAGGGCAATAAAATCCAAAAGAAAACAGGCAGCGGTGAAATCACACTTGCAGCATAAGCCCAGCTAACGATCATGGTTATCCAGGCACCATGCTGCCGTGTCCAGTAAACTTTCATTGAGAGTCAGAAAACCGTGATTCCGGCGTTGAAATCACAGTCCATGGGGTTACTTCAGATTATGGTAGACGTTTTGAACGTCATCATCACTTTCGAGGTCTTCGACCAGATCGAGAACTTCCTTTTCCTGTTCTTCGGTACAATCTACATACAAGTTCGGAATCCTCTGAAGTTCAGATGATATCACATTTATTTTTCTTGCTTCAAGTGCTTTCTGCATATTTCCGAAATCAGAAAAAGCCGTATAGAGAAAAACTGTTTCTTCTTCACGCTGCATTTCTTCCAGACCTGCATCGATCAGTTCCAGTTCGAGGGAATCGAGGTCAAGACCTTCCGGATTGATTTTGAATACACCTTTACGGCTGAAAATGGATTCCAGAGCACCGGTTGTGGCAAGTGTCCTGCCATGACGGTTCAGATGCATCCGCACATTGGCAACGGTCCGGGTTGTATTGTCTGTTGCGGTTTCGACAAAAATAGCCACTCCATGGGGGCCGTATGCCTCATAGGTTGCTTCTTCAAAATTTTCCTTATCCCGGGAAACTGCCCGTTTAATGGCTGCTTCAACCCGGTCTTTCGGCATATTCACGCCTTTGGCATTCTGAATGGCAATCCGGAGTCGCGGATTATTATCCGGATCAGGTCCGCCGGCTTTTACCGCAATTGCAATTTCTTTTCCGATTTTGGTAAACGCCTTTGCCATCCGGTCAAACCGGGCAAACATGGTGTGTTTCCGTTTTTCAAATATCCGGCCCATAACAATCTCTTGATTTAAAATTTGAGTTTGCAAATGTCCGGAAATTTTTTGCTGATAGCAACGCCGGAACAAAGGTGAATTTGATTTTATCTTTGCAGAACAAACCCGTGAAGGCTAACCCAATGAAGCTCCTGACTCTTCTTTTATTCATCCTGATGTTCACCGTCAAGCCGGCAGACTCACAGATAACCGGATCCGAAAAGACTGGAACCCGGGGAAAAATAGTGAATCCGGGATATCAGAATTCCCCGCCTGTGGAAAGATACCCTTCCTATCCCGAACGATCAGAGATTTTGGAAATTCTCGACCTGTATGAGGACTACTTTCTGTTTATGAATCAACCCCTGCCCTCCTGGGTATTTTCGTTTAAAGGTGCCATCCGGATGGTGGAACGGATAAACCGTAGTGTACATAAGCCGGAGGTGGTTGGTCAGGTTGAGCTGTCTTACGATTACCGCACCGGACGGGTGATTTCCATTGGTCAAACTGGAATTGAATATGATTTCAGGTCCGGAAAGATTTCAAAAATTGGGGATATTGACCTTCTCTATGCGCCCATTTCGGCAAAACTGGTTCAAATCGGCCCGTTACGGATTGAGTATAATCCCGTAAACAATAGTATCAGAAAACTGATTGATACAGAGCTGAATTAAAGAAGTTAGGAATTCAGGAAAGAATTCAGTACCTTTGTACTTCACATTGTGCTACGAATTCGCCCGCCCTGCCCTTGCAACCGTCTGTTGTTGCTGTTATCCGGTGTCTGGTTAGATGAATTGATTGCGGAGAGCAAATTCCGGCACCGTCATAACTCATAGGGAAAATAATGTCTGACTTTCAATCGTTCGGCCTCAACGAGGCTATTTTGCGTGCTATTTCTGAACTGGGATTCGAAACACCGACCCCGATTCAGGAAAAAATGATTCCTCACCTGCTGAATACGCCGGGAGATGTTGTGGGCCTTGCCCAGACCGGAACCGGAAAAACTGCTGCCTTCGGTCTTCCGATTCTTAATTTTATCAATCCAAAAAGCCGGCTGCCACAGGCCCTGATTCTCAGTCCGACCCGTGAACTGGCCCTTCAGATTACCCGTGACCTGGAATCTTTCTCCAAATACCTTCCGGGAGTTTCCCTGATTGCCGTTTATGGCGGCGCCCCGATTGACCGGCAGATCAGGGCCATTAAATCCGGCGTTCAGATTGTGGTTGCCACACCCGGCCGTATGCTGGATCTGATCAACCGGAAAGTCGTTGATTTTTCGAAGGTAGAGTATCTGGTCCTTGATGAAGCAGATGAAATGCTGAATATGGGATTCCGGGAAGAACTTGATGCGATTCTGGAAAACGTCCCGTCAGAAAGAAATACTCTTCTTTTTTCGGCAACCATGCAGCCTGATGTTGCCCGGATTGCCTCGAACTATATGAAAAAACCGACTGAAATTACGGTCGGGAAGAAAAACTCGGGCTCCTCAACCATCCAGCATATCGTGCATCTGATCCACGAAAAAGACCGGTATGAAGTTGTGAAACGGATCGCCGATTCCAACCCGGATATTTATGGTATCGTTTTTTGCAGAACCCGGATTGAAACCCAGGATATTTCGGATAAACTCAGAAAAGACGGATATAATGCCGAAGCCCTTCACGGAGATCTTTCGCAATCACAGCGGGATTATGTGATGGGTAAATTCCGGGATGGTCACATCCGGATCCTGGTTGCAACCGATGTTGCTGCCCGCGGTCTTGATGTCAACAACCTGTCTCACGTCATTAATTACAATCTGCCGGATGATGTCGAGGTTTATACCCACCGGTCCGGAAGAACCGGCCGTGCAGGACGAACCGGAATCTGTATCTCGATCATCAACCTGAAGGAAAAATTCAAAATCCGGTCAATTGAACGGACCGTACAAACCAGTCTTCAGGTTAAACCCGTTCCGACCGGCGCTGAAATTCTGGGCCGTCAGCTTCATTCCCTGATTGACAAAATTCATACGGTTGAAATCAAGGAAGAAAATATTGCGCCATACCTTTCTGACATTCAGGAAAAATTACTTCACATCGACCGGGAAACCCTGATCAAGAAAATGATTTCGATGGAGTTCAGCCAGTATTTTGAACGGTATTCCAAAATGAAGGACCTGAATGTGATCGAGTCGGGTGACCGTCCGGACCGGAAACGGTTTGACCGTGAGGCACCCCGTGATCAGGATGGCGGACGGTTTAACCGGGATTCCGGCCGGGGTGACCGGGAATTTTCGGGTTCACGGGATCATGGCGACCGCGGAAATGCAACCGGTGCTGAACCGGGATTTTCGAGAGTTTTCATTAATCTCGGGAAAATGGACGGACTTACGCCCAAAGATCTCATTGGGATCATCAATGAGGTAAGCCGGAAGCGGAATATTGAAATTGGCAGGATTGATCTCGGAAAGACCTTTACCTTTTTCGAACTTGACGAGAAATTCGCCCGGAAAGTTGTTGAAGATTTTCAGGGAACCGAATACAACGGCCGTCCGCTGCAGGTTGAATTTGCCAAAAAGGACACCGGGCCTGCCAGCCGGTTCAAACCTGAATTCAGGGAACGCGGCGGATCACGGAATCATGACCGAGGCGGCTATAAAGGAAAACCAAGACGGGACAGATAAATTAAGAAAGGGGCTTTACGGCCCCTTTCTTTCGTTTAGACCTGTCACATTATCAAAAACAGAGTTAATTCCGGAGTGCTCCCGGCGCCATTTTGTTTTTTCTCTTCCCGGATTTATTTATTTTCCGGAAAATAATCCCGGTTTTTAGTGGCGGAGGCTGCGTTGAAAATTTTTGTGATTTGTTTTGTCCTTTCCCTAAGTTTCCTGCTTCCGGTTTCTGCTCAGGATACTCTCAAGGTGGTTTCCTTTAATCTGGCCGGCAGAAAACCCGGGACTGACCCGGATACACGGCTGTATCACACCATTCAAAACCTCAAAACCCTGAATCCGGATATCATTGGCCTGCAGGAAATCAACGAAGCAGTGTCCCTTTCAGGATCCGACAATCAGGCCAAACTTATAGCAGATTCTCTCAGTGCCTGGTTCGGCGAAACCTGGTCGGTCTATTACACCCAATCGCATCTTTCCTGGAATGATCAGTTTCGGGAAATGATCGGTATTTTAACCCGGTTTCCGGTTAAACAGAAAAGCAATATCACACTTGCCACCGGCGCCTACCCTAGAAAAGCAGTCTGGAATCTGATTGAAACACCGCTGGGAACTATTCACTTTTTTAATACTCATCTCGATTATCTGAACCCGTCCGTCCGGTCAGCAGAAGTGAATCAGATTCTCGATTTTATCACCCTGAAGGAAAGTCAGTATCCCTCATCCGGCACGATTCTGACAGGAGATTTCAATGACGTTCCGGGATCAGCCCCAATCCGCTTACTGACGCAGGCCACTGTACCCTTTACCGATACATTCGCAGCCGCCAATCCGGGCGCAACCGGTTATACCCTTCCGGCACAGGGACCAACTTCCCGGATTGATTTTATCTTTATGAAAAGTACCTCGGATTTATCGATAACCGGGTCTGAAGTCATCATGAACAAACCGTATTATCTGACTTATTACTGTTCGGATCACCGGGGAGTTATGACCCGTTTTACCGGAACCAGTTCAACCGGCGTTGCCGGACGAAATTCCCGGCCTGAAGAAGTATCTCTTTCTTCCGCCTGGCCAAATCCGTTTAACCCTGAGACCAGGTTTACTGTTCGGTTTGGCGGACCGGAACCTGTCTCTGTTTCAGTTTTTACCCTGACCGGGCAGAAAGTGAAAACACTCCGGGAAGGGCTTCCCTCGGGTGAGGAATGGACGGTAACCTGGGACGGTCGAACCCATTCAGGGCAACCGGCAGCATCGGGGGTTTATCTGATAACCGTTCAGCAGGGCGGAAGGGTAAAAACCGGAAAAGTTGTTTTGCTGAAATGAACCCGAAAGACAACCCAATGCTGCCTCCCGGGACCTGAATTGATTTTACTTCATCAGGACCATTTTTCTGACCTGGCTGTTTCCTGAAGAGGTGAGCCGAAGAAAATACGTTCCGGATGCAAGGGAAGATCCATTAAACATCAGAACATGAGTTCCCGCCTCCAACCTTTCATTTTTCAGAACGGCAACTTCCCTGCCCAAAACGTCCATCAAAACCAGTTTTGCTGGTCCGGATTCAGCCAGTGAAAAGGAAATCCGGGTTTCGGGATTAAACGGATTCGGGTAGTTTTGGGACAGGTCAAACTTTCCGGGAACCCCGTCAATGGATACAATCTGGCTGTAGGTAAAAGACCCGTCAAGATCAATCTGCCTGAGTCGGTAACTGGTTTTCTGATTTGTTAGAGGGGATGTAAAGGAATAGGAATTCTGCCTGGTTGTTGTCCCCTTCCCGGCCACAAAACCGATCGTTTCCCATTCTAATCCGGACCCTGAGGTTCTTGAAGGGTCCTGGTTTGAGATATTTGAAGCGGAGCCTTCGAGAGCCTCAGGCTCCGCGCTTCTCCTCTCAATTTCCCAGCCGTAATTATTTTCTTCGGATGAAGTAGACCAGTTCAGTAAAACGGAGCCACCATTTACAACACCGGTAAAGGTGGTCAGTTCAACGGGTAGGGTTTCTGCCTGAATAGTATATTTTTCACCAAGCTGAAGTTGAATTGCAATTCTTTCAGCAGAAGTTAACTCCCGGTTATAAATCAAAAATTCAGACAGTGTCCCCGTAAACCCGGTGGTATCATTATATCCAAAACGGGTATTTATTGGATATTCCGGATAAAAGAACCGGAAATCCCCCTCAGCGGTTGCCAGTTCGGCGCCATCAACCCGAAGCGATACTCCTGTTGACATTAAAACCACATTGACCAGGTGAGGCAAACCATCCGAAAATTGCCCCGGAATTCCGCCACCGGCTGAGGTTAAAAGCGTTTTGCTCTTATATTCAATTCCTTGCATGCCTGAATTTAATTTAATCAGGCCTGCATCTGAGGTCAGCAGAACCTCTTCGCCGGAAGACCCAGATTGAAATACCAGCCAGATATCGAGATTATTTTCTCCCAGGCCGTAATTGGCCAAAGCTGAAGATTCAAGAAAATCACCGGCACTGAACTGAACGCCTGGCTGGTTGTTCATCCCCTGAGATAAAAAAACCGGAGAACTTTCTGAACCCTCGTTGGAAAAAGAGGATCCGTAACTGGCAGACCAATAGCTGACCGGGTCTTCGTTCTGCACTTCCTGAATTCCCCTTCCGGCATCCAGCCAGAAAGTTAACCCTGAGCGGATAATTGTGGTGTCAGCAAAATATTCAAAAACCGCGGAAGACCGTTCTCCGCCTGCATTCGCAGCCCGAACCTCAATATAATAAAGATGTCCCTGTTGAATTCCGTGAATATAGTTTTCAAACTCAGAATAACCAGCCCCGGATCCGGCGGAAAACCCTTCAGTCTGGGTTGTCATGGAATAGGGATCAAGTCCATAGGAGATAAAATAAGTCGTTTCAAAACCATTTGGATTAATTGAACTGATAACCTTAACTGAATCTCCGGACGGAGAGTTTATGTCTATTATCCCGGCAATGGGACTGACGTCCAGATCTTTTGAGGAAGTTGCCTTAACCGTCCCCCCCTGATTTGTGGCCACAACAGCAAAGTTGTAAGTCTGGCCGGGAGATAATCCGGTGATTTCTTTCTCCAGATGAAGATCATCTGTGTCAAATTCTGTAAACTCCTTCCCGCCGTAAACCGTATCCGCCAGGTTACTGTAGTCTGTTCCGTAGGCCACTTTCCAGAGAGTTGAATCCCCGTTGGCATTCAGGTCAAAATTAATTCTTACACTGGTCAGTGAGGTCAGGGTAATTCCGGTAATATGAACATAAGGATCATAAAATGGGGTAGTTGCGGAAACCTCGGGCGCACCGGTCAGTAAATATTTTTCGGACCCGTTTTCTCCGTTATATTCAAAAGCTTTGTAATAGTAAGTCGAATTAAAATCGAGATTATGGTGAAAAAAATTGGTTCCGGTATTATTGAAAAGCACGATAGACCCATCCGGGAAGGTATAATTGTCAGGGTAGGTGATATTATCAGAAGGTTCAGCGGTAATGGGGGATCCTTTTTTTCCTAAAATGATCCGGCGGGTTCCGCTTCCTTCAGTAACAGATCCATAAATTAAAGACGGATTGTCAGCGGTAACAGACAAATTGGAAACCTGAGTTTCGGGAGTCTGCAGGTTGTATTTCTTCGAAATCCAGGCTACTATATCTTCCCGTTCCTGCGCCTCCAGATTTTTTTTGTAAATCAGAATTTCAGAAATGGTTCCTCGGAACCGGTTGGTCGTGTTATTCTGCATACTCAGGTACAGGTTTGATGAAGAGAAGCGGCAGTCACCGCTGGTACTGGCAACTGCAACCCCGTTGATCCTGAGGGTTCCGCCTGTGGAAGACGCCTGCAAATTCACAATTTTCATTTTACCATCCGAATAAGCATTTAAACTTCCAGAGGTCAGGGTTGAAGTACCATTAGAATACCGGATCCCGGATGCATTATTGAGTGAAAATCCTTCAACTCCGTTGCCGCTGAAAAGAAATTGGGTAGTCGACGAACTGGTTTTCATCACAACAAACAATTCAAAATCAGAATTGGTCAATTCATGGACTCCGGTGGGCAATATGTAGTAAATGGTACCGTCATAGACAAGACCGGGTTTTTTATTCATAGCTGTTGCATTCAAAACCGGGAAACCACTAGTTTGGACCATGGAATAACCCTTTGCAGAAACATCCTTCCATGCGGTGACATATTGATAGCCTGGATATAAGGTGGTTAACGTATCCGCCCGGAAATGAAGCGATAACTGATCGGTTGTGGGTTTTTGAGCATATACCGGAACCGAAGTAACCTGACAAACGGCTAAAAGGGTTAGAATCAGCCAAATAGTGAACGCTGTAACTTTCTTCATATTTTTTCTCCTGTTAAGTTATCCTGTTTAAAATAGGTCCTGATCCCCATCAGGTTTTCTTTCGAAACAAAGGCAAAACTGCCTGCAAGCTCAGCTTCCCTGATCAGTTCAGAGTCGGTGTAATTCGAAACAATCAGCACCCTTGCATCCGGGAACCGGTGCAGAAGCAGTTTGGTAGCAGTGATTCCGTCCATTTCCTTCATGGCGACATCCATTAAAACCCAGTCCGGATTTCCGGATCCAAAACTGGCGAGAACTTCGGTTCCGTCTTCACATTCCCCCACCACTTCCGCAAATCCCGAAAGGATGGTCTTCAGAGTTTCACGCATTTCCCGGTTATCATCCACAATCAGAACTTTCTCCACATTCCGGCTCCTTTCACAGACAATACATCCAGTTTCCGGATACCAGTTGGTTTCTGGCGGAGCCTCCTCATTTGCACAAAACCATTTTCCGGGATTCTGATCTTCCATTGACGGTCAGCCGGCTGAAATACACTCCTGATGGAAGGCCCTTGGCTGAAAAGGTAACGGAATGGGTTCCTGAAGGCAGACTTCCACTGAACAGAACGATCGTTTCTCTTCCCAGAAGATCAAACACCTGAACCGTGACCTGCGCAGAGCCTGATAAGAAAAAGGGGATTTCTGTTGACGGATTGAATGGATTGGGGAAATTCGGAAGCAGGGTAAAGTTAGCCTGCTGAAATTGACTCTGAGTTACAGAAGTTGCCTCAGTTTCAGTCAACCGAACAAGCCCGAAGTCCGTTTTACCCGATTCAGTCAATGCACCGGCCATGAAGAAGGTTGAACTTTGGGGTGCATAAATTGTTTCAGGAATCAGACTTCCAGGGATTTTGACCGTATAAGCCCCACTTTCACCAAAAGAAGTGACCGGCTGGCCGGCGGGATCCAGGCAAAGGGCAACCGCCACGTCCTGCGATTCTGAGGTGAAATACCCGCAGGTCAGAATACGGTTATCCGGATCGACAGTAATCCCGGTAAACGAATCATATCCTTCTGACAGGCTGCCGGTAAACACGCCGTTTTGGGCGAAGGAAGAATCCGGTGAGCCATTCGATTTCAGGCGGATTACCTGCAAATCAGAATTTTGATTCCGGTACACGGTACATCCGACCACAATTTTCCCATCCGGCTGAACCACCACTTCCGGCTGGTTAAAATCCCCCGGCAAACTGACTTTCCCGGAGGTGCCGAATGTATTGTCCAGCGATCCGCCAGCGGTCAGGCGGACGACTGTCAGCCAGGATTGGAAATTGGTTTGGGTTGCAAGTCCGGTCAGCAGAATTTTCCCGGCTGCGTCAGTGGTCATTCCGGTCAGGTAATCAGACCCGTTCGGGCCGAGTCCGTTCAGGGTCTGGATTCCGTCTCCGCTGAAAGTAGTATCAAAAAACCCGTCTGCAGTCAGCCGGACAATCAGAAACCGGGTGATTCCGCCATTGTACGCCTGCCCTGCAAGAAGAATTTTTCCGGAAGGCAGAATCTTCATTGCCAGAACCTGATCTGAATTATTCGAAACAAAGTAATTCTGGTAGCCGGTATTTCTAAATCCGGTGTCCCAGGATCCATCCGGGTTTAACCGTCCGACAAAGAGACTGCGGTAATAGGAATTGTCAACCCAGGAACCGGCAAGAACGATTTTACCATCATTCTGAACTGCGATGGCCCTGATATCGAGTTGACGGGAAAAAGTAAACAACAGTTTGCCGTTGACCGCAAATCCGGAATCTGGTTTTCCATCGGCTGTAAACCGGGTGACGGCAAATCCGTCCGGTCCGGAATCCCCGGCTAAAATCAGTTTTCCATCTGTCTGAACAGCCAGCGCCCAGGCATGATCTTCTCTGCCCGAAAAATCGGCAGTTGCCCAACCCTCATGACCAAATTTAAAATCGGGTGCGGGTGTCTGGGACACGACCGGTCCGGTGATGAGAAACAGAATCAGGCCCGTAATACCTATCCGCATTTTTCCTCCGTTTAGCTGATTTTATTTTCTGGTGGATTCCAGAAGAATACAAGTCAAAGATCCGGAAAGGATGCATTACGGGATATCGGGGGAAACCCCGGTTTTAGTCGGGAGGAACCCTGATTTTTCTAAGGGTGAGGTGTGAGGTTACAAGTGATTTTTTATTTCAGCAGCAAATTTAACAAGCGCATTCGGACCGGTCAGATTCAGTTTTCTGGCTATCGATGACCGGTGGGTTTCTGTTGTTTTAATACTCACAAAGAGTTCATCCGAGATTTCACGGGATGTTTTTCCCTGACTGATGAGCATCAGGACAGTTTTTTCGGAAGCCGTGAGATGTTTCAATCCCGGAAATCTGGATTCAAGCTGGCGGGTTCCTTCACTTCTCCGAATCATAAAATCGGAAACAAAGGAGGAAATATAATATTTTCCGGAATGGACGGACCGGATTGCGGTCAGAATGTCAGAAGGCGCATTTTCCTTCAGCAGAAATCCGGCAACCCCCAGATCGAGGGCCCGGTTGAAAAAGGATTCATCCTCAAACAACGTCAGCAGAATTATTTTAGGAGCACCCGGTTCACCCTTTACCGATTCTGCAACTTCCAGTCCCGACTTCCGGGGCATGTCGATATCGGTAAGCACTACATCCGGCCTTTCTTCGCTGATCAGCCTGAGCAGTTCCTCTCCGTTTCCTGCCTCTCCTGCAAGCGTAATCCCTTCTGAGGCAGATAAAATCTGAACCAGGCCGGCTCTGAAAACCGGATGGTCATCTGCCACCACAACTCTGATTTTTGATTCAGCCATTGCTTCTCCCGATGGGAAGTGTGATTGCAATTTTCATACCTTTGCCAGGTTTAGTTTCCCGTTTATACCTTCCGCCAAGAATCCGGATCCGTTCCGCAATTCCATCCAGTCCGAGCCCCCGGCTTTTTTCAGTTCCGGCAGAAACAGCAGGGTCCATTCCGATTCCGTTATCCGCAACAACCAGGTTAAGTTCGTTTTTATCCGTCTGAACCAGAACAGTTACCACAGTTGCTTTGGAATGTTTCTGGATATTGTTCAGCAATTCCTGGATAATCCGGTACAGGTGGATATCATCACCGGGTTTCAGAAGTCCGTCAATTTCGTCAATTTCTGCACGCAGTGAAACCGGATTGGTTTCCCTGAATTGCCTCAAAAGCGACTGAAGCGACCGGGTAAGACCAATTCGGTCAAGCAGATAGGGCCTTAGATCGTGAGTAATCTGCCTGATTTCCTGAATTGCCCCGGAGGAGGAGGATAAAATCACCTCAAGCTGCCCAGAAACCCAACCGGGCTGATCCATTTTTTCACCTGCCATCCGGGCACGGTTATTAATTGCCAGCAAACTCTGGCTGATACTGTCGTGAAGTTCACGGGCAATCCGTTTTCTTTCATTTTCCTGAAGATTGATGAGCTGCCTTGAAATTTCTTCCTGGGCTTTCTTTTCACGGGTCAGTTTATTCACTCTCCGCTGAAAAATCAGATAGCCAAGCCAGGCTGTAATCAGGATCCCGACGGATAAAAACCATGGACTTTTCCACCAGGGCGGATGAAGCCTGAAAATAAACCGGGCCTCCTTTCCGGCAATTCCGTGTCCGTTTACTGACTGAACATGAAACGTATAAATTCCCGGATCGAGATTGGTGTAATCCTTTACATTCCGGCCCGTCCAGCCGGACCAGCCGTCATCATATCCTTCGAGGAAATACCGGTACTGATTTCTGGATTCGTCGCTGTAGGAAAGGGCAGAAAACTGAAACCGGAAGGAATTATCCGGATAGTCCAGATTCAGAATCCGGGCATTCCCGTCAAAAATAAAGGCGGCAATAACAGAATCTGACGGGAGGATTTTAACAGACCGGATTTGTGTCCTGAAACTCCCGGTCCGGTAATCCTGATCTGACGGATCATACCGGATGACGCCTCCGACAACTGAAAACCAGGATACTCCGGCCGGGTCGGTTATAACAGACTGAATCCGGGCTTCCCTTCCCGGAATAAAGGGTGAAACTCCTGCCTGATAAATTCCGGCAGTATTCTTTTTAAAAAGGTAGACAGAACTTCCATCAGGTGAGTTTTTTGTGACCCAGAATTGATCAGGTCCGGCCGGTGCCAAAAAATCAATGACCTTTGGTGCTCCCGGGAAAAGAGCATAAAACTCCCGGTCAGGCTCAAACAATGAGGTGCCTGAATTGAATGTATAAACGCCATTTTCGGTCAGCCACCTGATTTTCCCTTCCACGATTTCTGCAGGATAAAACTGAAGGGACGGCAGTCCCTTCAGGGTGGTAAATTTTCTGACAGACGTGTTGCCCGGATTCCCCGGCTCAATAACCAGCCGCAGAATTCCCTGATTGTAGGACCTGAGCCACAGAACCGTATCTGACTCTTCAAAAACATGATAAATGTCTTCGGTAATTCCGTGATAAAACCCTTCATCACTCCAGTGACCGTCCTTCCGGATTATGGACTGGAGTCCGTACGTTCCAATGAAAACCCGCTCGGGGTGATACCTGGACTGAGTTAACGGGAGGGCATAGGAACGGGTTATAAGCTTCTTTCCGGCGTCATTGATCAGGAAAACACCCTGGTTTGTTGCAACCAGCATCTCCTTTCCGATTGAAATGGCCATTCCGCAATCTTCACGAACCTGATCAACCCGGGTGAACTGGAAACCAGAGCCGTATTTCAGGATATCCTGCAGCTTTTGGTTTTCCGTCAGCCTGAAAAATGCTTCAAGTGTTCCCTGGTAGATCACCCCGTTATGATTAACTGTCGTTTTCGGAAGCCCGCCGAAAAGTTCGGTATTTCTGAAAAAAGTAGCAGCGGATGGATATGAAATCCGGCTGATTCCCTCATAGGTGCACAGCCAAACAGAGCCTTTTCCGTCGTAAAAGGCCCCCATGATGGTGTTTGTTTTCAGTCCCGTTTCAACAGATACACAGTTCAATATTTTACCGGTTGAGTCTGCAATGACAGCTCCGGCGCCAACCGTTCCGATCAGGATTTCACCACCGGGCAGTGCTTTGGTGCAGTAAAACCGGTTTGTTCTGGAAAGTCTCCCAAGATCAGAATTTAACGGGCTGATTTTTCCATCTTTATAGAGATAAGTTCCGGACTGGCGTGTAAACAGGAAGAGGCTGTTGCTGGCTGCCGAGGCGATCTGCGAAATATTCATCTCTTTGAAAAAGGCAGAACTGTCAATCACCTTCAAACCGGTTTCAGTCAGGTGTAAAAGTCCGGCTCCAGGGTCCTGCAGAAGTAATCTGTTCCGGTCCCGGTAGATAAAGGAAAGCTGTTTTTTTGCAGGAAAAACCGTAATCTGGTTTCCGGTTAAACAAAAAACTGCACCGAAACTTTGAAAGAACACCGATTTTCCCAGAGTATCGGCAGACCAGATTTTTCCAAACGATTGGAGAGAATCAGGGAGCAGCCCCATTAGGGACCGGTAAGTCAAGCCCGATGAACCCCGGTTAAAATAGCCAAACTCGTCATCACTTCCGGCATAAACAGTTCCCTTCCGGTCGATGATCAGGGCATTTCCGGATGTTTTCTCAGGGAATGGAACCAGAGTCCAGTCTGAGCCATTATAGGTCAGAACACCTTCTGCATTTCCGAAGAACAGAGTCCCCGTGGAATCCATAACAGCATCCCAGACATCCCGGTCTGCCCGGTAATCACCCGAGGAGGAATAATTGTAGACGAATGGATTTCCACGGACCGGCTGGGCAAGACAATTCTGCGCCGGAAATTCCGGGACGACCAGATTCAGAACCAGCATCCCGGCAACCAAACCGGATTTTAAACTTACCATCAGGCACCCGTTATTGAACGGGGAGTTTTTCCCCATCAGGCGGTTATTTCAGCAGGTTCAGTTTTCTGGTCTGAATCTGCCCGTTGAAGGAAAACCGGCACAGGTAGGTACCAGAAGAAATACCGGAGGCATCAAACAGGACTGAGTGAAGGCCTGCCGGGCGGTTCTCATTCAGTACGGTTGCAACTTCCCGGCCCAAAATATCAAAAATTACAAGGCTTACAGATCCGGCCTGCGGGAGTGAGAATGAAAGTGCTGTTGACGGGTTAAACGGATTCGGGTAGTTTTGCAACAGGACTGCAGAAGTTGGATTTTCAGAAAAAGTCAAAACCTGACTGAAGGACACAGTACCGTCTGTATCAATCTGTTTCAGGCGGAATTTTCCTGAACTGAATGTTGAACTGAAAGAATAAGTCTGAGCTAAAGTTGTCGTTCCCTTCCCGGCAACAAAACCGATTGTTTCCCATTCTATCTTCTCACTACTTCCTTCTAACTTCTGTTTCTCAATTTCCCACCCGTAATTGTTATCTTCGGTGGCTGTAGACCAGTTCAGTAAAACAGTGCCGTCTTTTACAATACCGGTGAAGGAGATCAGTTCAACGGGAAGTGAAGCAGAATTATTTTCCTGCCATTTCAGATAGGGATAACCACCATTGGTGACACCATCCAAAGCCCAGTAATCAGTGGTCCCGTTATCAGTTTCAGTTTCAAAATCCCAACCGGCGGAAAGAAACAGTGCATCTGATTTCATTTGTAAGGAAGTAAGTCCGGTTCCCCCCCCAGGACTGGATGTTCTCGTGGAGGTTTCTGTATCCCAAAATGAACCGGTTGTGCCGGTTGCATTCGGACCACCCGTTAATCCGCCGGTACTTGAACTTGCGGTAGGAATTCCGGTTGAATAACAATTGACAACAGATCCCCCGTTATTATAACCGAGAAGCCCACCTGCCCGGATTCCGGTTGCGGTCACATTTCCAGTTGCATAACTGTTGGTGATCTGGGCACCGGCGCCATTATTGTATCCGCAAATTCCGCCAGCCCGGTCAGTAGAACAGGTGACCGTTGCGGTTGAAAAACAAGCTGTAACAGAACCGGGTGCACTGTTAAACCCAACAATTCCACCGGTTGCATAATACCCGTGAACGGTTCCCATTGAAAAACAATTAAGAATTTGACCGGAGTTATAGCCAACTACCCCACCTGTATACTGTTTTCCCGTTACCGAAAGATTGGTCAGTCCGAGGTTTTTAACCACGGCTGCAGAGGACGTATATCCGATAAAGGCGGAATAATCTGAGGAAGCACGGCTCATCGCCAACCCGTCGATTACATAAAACTGTCCGTCATACTGGCCTGAGAAGGAAAAAGCCGGTGCAATCGGGGTGAATCCCAGGCCGCCATTCCAGCTAACAGTTCCTGTGGCATCAATATTATTTTCCTGACGGAAATATTTATTCCACGAAGTATTGTTTGCTGAAATCCAGGCAAGATGATCCACTGTGCTGATGAGGTAGGGATCTCCGGCGGTTCCGGAGCCTGGCGGTAAAACAGGAGTCTGAGCAGTAATCTGCAGGGATGAGCTGAATAAAAGTACAACCAATAACCAGTTTTTCATGAGATTCCTTTAAATTATCTTTTACCTGTGAAAAATACCGTCGGGATTTCTGAAATAAAAATATAAATATTCTTTTTCTTTTTTTGGGGCCGGAAATTGTGATGGTGATCCCATCACAGGATGGAGGCGGGCGGGAAGAGAGAGTTCAGTACATTTTCCTTAAGATAGGAAACCGATCGGAACCGGTTTCAGTTCTGAATCGTGCTTTCTCAGGAACGGAACACCAAAATGAGAAAACTGAAGGTAAACAGGAAAATTGAGACTGAAATATTCAGCCAAAACCGGGTAAATTCAGACTTTGGTTTTTTCATTGGGTGTCTCAAAAAAACCCGTCCGGATGACTCCGGACGGGTGGATGGAGATGGTGTTACTTCAAAAGGGTTAATTTTTTGGTTACAACCTGACCGTTGAAGGCCAGATTGCAGAAGTAAACACCCGCTGCAAAACCAGATGCGTCAAAGGTGACGGAATGAGAACCTGACTCCAGATCCCGGTTCAGAAGAGTTGCAATTTCCCGTCCGGTTATATCATAAATCTTCAGGCTGACTTTCCCGGAAACGGGCAGAGAAAATCCGATCACAGTAGACGGATTGAACGGATTCGGGTAGTTCTGGTTCAGAGTCAGAACTGACGGAATCTGCTCAAACGAAAGAACCTGACTGAAGGAAACCGTTCCGTCTGTATCAATTTGCTTCAGACGGAATTTTCCTGAACTGAATGTTGAGCTGAAGGAATAAGTCTGAGCTTCAGTTGTCGTTCCCTTCCCGGCAACAAAACCGATTGATTCCCAATCTGTATTTAGCCTGTCTTCTGACTTCTGACTTCTGTCTTCTGATCTCTCAATTTCCCATCCGTAATTATTCGTTTCGGAACGGGTTGACCAGTTCAGACTGACCTTTCCGCCTGTCAGTTTACCGGTGAAGGAAACTAGTTCAACCGGCAATGGGTTGTCGGATCCGGAGCCGATGGCAAATTCAGAGAAACTATTCAGTCCCGAAATGGTAATAAACGGTTCGTCATAGGTCACAGTGGCAAAAAACGGCGACCCCGTTACATCCACCCAGGTGGCATTTTCATCTTCCCGTTTCACCACTTTTACCGAAGTGAAGTCGGTAATTCCGGAAATTCCGGTCAGGTCGAGGGTAATGGAGTATTCAATCCCCGTCAGGCCGGTGTTGACAATACTCCAGTATTTTTCCGTTGCCAGTCCGGTAATCCCGATCGGGAGGGAGCCTACGATGGTCGGACTGGTGCTGGTTGAGGCAGTCAGCGATCCTGATGTTCCGCTTGGAGTGGTAAAGGTTACTGTAGCACCGGTTGAGCCGAGTGAAAATGATCCCTTTTCACCCGAATTGACGGTCGGATTTGAAACAGTTGCCTTCAGACCAACCTGATATTTCAATGCCAGCCGGGATTCAATTGCAGTCCGTTCTGCATCGGATAAAGTGCGGTTGAAAACCAGGAGTTCGGCAAGATCACCATTTAAAAACTGGTGAAAGAACCCATCTTCGAATCCGGCACCAATGGTTAATGGAGCTGTATTTCCGGTTCTTGATGAGGTTGCCGGTGTTGCTGGAATACCATTCTGCCAGGACTTGTCTGTACTCCCATCATGAGTGGTTGACCGGATAACAAAAGCACCAACGGTTGTCGAGGAATAATCACCCCCGGCCGCCCAACTGCTGCCATTTCCGTAATAGTTTCGGAAGTTGCCTCCGTAATAACCAACCAAATAATGTCTGTCATTACCGACAATCCGTTGCCAGTTTCCGTTACTAGCCGAAAGTTTGCTCACTGCAATGACAGTCAGACCTGAGTCAGACGAAACGGGTGAAGTCCACAGAACGTCGGATGACCCATCAAAACGGACCACATCATAACCATTCAGTGAATTAACAATCCGGGAAGGTCTGGCGGCCGGATTTTTCTGGAAGGCAATTGTTCCATTTGCGGTCAGACTTTTCCATTCAACAACCCGGTTTTCAGTATCAAGAACCAGATTGGAGTCGGCAACCAGCCAGAGTTCCAGGTCAGGAACAGTTGCTTTGAATTTGAACGACGCCGTATCACTGACAACAGAACCTGCACTATTGGTTGCTGTCAGGCGGTAGGAATAGGTCTGAAGCGGATTCAATCCGGTCAGAGATGCAGAAACACGGGTGATTTCTTTGGAAATACCGGCACCGGAGGGTGAGAAAACTGTACCGCCGGCGAGATAGGCATGGTTGTTATTTCCGCTTTTGTCGAACGTATAAACCGCATTGGTTTCATCCATTGACCAATAGCCGACCAATCCGGATTCAGACCCGCTTAGTGTTCGCTGGAAATTATCCAGGATTTCACTGTCAGTCAGCGTTCTGTTCCAGAATCTGACTTCATCCAATTTTCCGCCAAAAGTATTGCACAGGCAGGAGGCAGGGCTCTGCCGTCCGATATTGATGTCCCCATTATCCGGAGTGATTGCATTTACTCCGGATTCAGTATTCATCAATTCGCCATTCTTATAAAATTTGACTTCATTCGCACCAACATTATAGGTCACGGCAACATGTGTCCAGGTATTTGCCGGAATGGTCCCCGTTGAGTATTTCCAGGCACCGGTTCCAGTGCCGCTGTAGAACGCCAGAGAACCACCCTGAATCTGGAATAAATACTGGTAGGTACCCTTATCAATGATTGAACTGTAGGTTTTCCCGTTATGATACACCCAGGCTTCTATGGTGAAAGTGGTTGTAACATCCAGAGTACCATTATCCGGGATCACCAGATGTCCGCTGCCGCCATCCATCAATACTGAATTACCTGCTCCGTTGACCGACCCGGCAGAAATGGTTTGAACTGCGGTTTCCATCGGGGATGAAAAATCAGAGGAGGTGCTGTATTGAAACCTATAGGTAGTTTCCAGTCCCTTGCTATCCACCAGTCCATTCAGGGTTGCACTGAAGGGCTGAACAGTTGTGGATCCGCTGATCATTGCATCGGGAACAGCCAGTTTTTTTGTTCTGAAGGATTTTATTGCACCAACTGATTCACCAAAACTGTTCCGGCTAATAATTCTGAAATAGTAGGTGGTTTCTGTAGTAAGCCCCGTAACAGCGGTTCCCACCTCAACATCTTCATCACCTGAACCTGCCGAAACAGAATCGGTCTCTGTATAGGTTGCCAGATCAGAATCGGTCCCAAACCTAAACCGAAAATAAGTGGTAAATTCATTTGGATTTACCAGACCGTTTAAAGTTGCCGAGGTTGTTTCAACCGGATCAGCAGGAGTCGTTGAAACAATAGGTGCAGGAAGGGGTGAAGTGATAAACGATTTCACTGCACTGGTATCTGTTCCGATTGCGTTGGTGGCAATCAACCTGAAATAATAGGTAGTAGACGCTGTTAATCCGGTAGCTGTATCCAACACCGCACCTGCAGCATCCCCGGAACCTGCTGATTTGGCCGAAGTGATCATTGATGAAGAAAAGTCAGCAGACGAACTGTATTCAAACTGAAAAGTAGTTGCGTTTGTATTGGCATCAACGGTACCATTTAATACAGCCCGGTTGAATTTAATGGAGGTAGCACCCGATGCTGAAACCAAAGGTTGTCCGGGTGTGTAAGGGATCAGGGTCCCGTACCAGTTATCGTCATCTCCGGTTAGTTCTTCCTCATCGTCTGCAACATTAAAACTGAAAGTAAGATTTGAAACAAAAACTTCTGCACCAGGATGAACGAAAATTGCTCCGCCCTTTCCCTGGCCGTTTCCAGCACCGGTAGCATTTGTGGTCCCTCTGTTTGCAGTATTTTCTGTAAACTCACAACTGGTTATAAAAGCAGTCGCTGTGGATCTTACGAAAAGGGCACCTCCTAAACCAGCCCCGGCACCACCGGTTACATAACTGGGATCTGATCCTTTTCCGCCGAACTGCCCGCCGGCGCCACCATATCCGTACAGGGTTGTACCGTAGTACCAGTTACCGAAATTTCCGGAACCGCCTCCACCGCCATACCCGCCCGGACCGCCATTGTAGCCACGTGCATAGGGTTCATATCCACCAACACCACCACCGGCACCCCAGCCTCCTGGCCCACCGGCAGTTCCAAATGTTGAGTTGGTTCCATTGGCTCCCTGATAACCCCGGGTACCAGGGAAAGGCCCGTCACCAGATCCGGGAGAAATGCCCGATCCGGTATCTCCACCTTTGGTCCGGTTGCCGGAAAACCTGATTTCAGACAGGGTTAGAGTTCCTGCATCCAGATAAATGCCGCCACCCATTCCTGCACCTGCACCGTGGTTTCCGCCGTCATTCCCTCTGGCATATCCGTTAACAATTGAAAGGTCAGTGATTTCTACTGTTCCACCGGTTATAAAGAACGGACGAACCAGATTTTGACCACTGACCGCAAGAGTTGCTGTACCGGAACCCTGGATTAAAACATCCTGGGTTATCGTTGGCAACCCGGTCACCAATTTGATTGTATCTGAGATTCCGGTCGCATCGATAATATCATACCCCGGATTGGCTTCAGCATTCAGTATGGCCTGCCGGAGTGATCCGGTGCCACTGTCGTTGGTGTTGACGACCTGGTAAATTGACTGGGCGTAACCGGATAGTCCGGTCAGCGCAGTGAACAATAATCCGGAAATTAGCTTTCCTGCAAATCCTGCGCCGTTAACAAATTTCATATTCATCTCCATCTTTAATTCAACCCTGTTACCGTCGGGGACATCCTTCCGGTCCTGCAAAATTCAGAAAATCGGAGAGGCAGCCGTTATCAATTTTGGCGCAATACCTATCAATTTTCGTGCATTTTGGCAGGTTTTGTGTTTTCTTTCGTTGAATCTGGCATCAGGCGGCTCAATCAGGCTGAATTTCTGGTCTGCAGGATCGTTTTACATCCTTTCAGCCTAAAATTGGAGTGGTCCAGATTTCAGGATTTAAACAAATCACGAATTCGAACCGGTAGTGCAGAAGAAAGCGTTAAACTGCGGGATCGTTCAGAGAAAAAACCCGTCCGTATGGCTCCGGACGGGCGGATGGAGATGGTGTTACTTCAAAAGGGTTAATTTTTTGGTTACAACCTGACCGTTGAAGGCCAGATTGCAGAAGTAAACACCCGCTGCAAATCCTGATGCGTCAAAGGTGACGGAATGAGAACCTGACTCCAGATCCCGGTTCAGAAGGGTTGCAATTTCCCGTCCGGTAATATCATAAATCTTCAGGCTGACTTTCCCGGAAACGGGCAGAGCAAATCCGATCACAGTAGACGGATTGAACGGATTCGGGTAGTTCTGGTTCAGAGTCAGAACTGACGGAATCTGCTCAAATGAAAGAACCTGGCTGTATGAAACAAAGCCATCAGTATCAAATTGTTTCAGACGGAATTTTCCTGAACTGAATGTTGAGCTGAAGGAATAAGTCTGAGCTTCAGTTGTCGTTCCCTTCCCGGCTATAAAGCCGATTGATTCCCAATCTGTATTTAGCCTGTCTTCTGACTTCTGACTTTTGTCTTCTGACTTCTGAATTTCCCATCCGTAATTATTAGTTTCGGAACGGGTTGACCAGTTCAGAACCACTTTTCCGCCGGAAACCGATCCGGTAAAGGAAGAAAGTTCAACCGGAACCGTCCCGCCTCCCATGGCACCCGAAATAATCTGAACCGGTCCATTGACAAGTGTTCCGTTATTTCCGTTTGACGAGGCATCGGCCGTTACGGTACCTGAACCTTCATCCAGGTGCCACAATCCGGCGAGACCAGGCTCATCCCCCCGTACCGGCTGGTAGTAGGAGTCAAAGATTTCTGACTCTGACCGGGCGGTATTCCAGATTCTGACTTCATCAATGGAGCCAGAAAACACCACCGAGGCCATATTGGCGATTCTCCCGATCAGCAAATCATTGGATGAATTTGAGATTGAAGAACTGCAACTGCCGGTAGCAGCTAGAACACCGTTTATATACAGGCTCGCTGTTGTCCCTGATTTAACCCCGGCAACATGAACCCAGGTTCCGTTATAACCCAGAATGGAGGTTTGGGCTGCAACCGTCTGGTTGATGGCAAACCGGAGAGTCCCAGAAACAACATCCAGCTCATATCCTGAGAAAGATCCCCATTTTGAAATTATTCTGCCCATCTGATTAAAATCAGTTGAGAAAATCCAGGCTTCAAGAGTTAAATCTCCTGTGATATTCAGTTCGGCACCGTTGCCGAGGTTGATGTAATCATCTGCTCCGTCAAAAAAAACAGCACGTGAGGCATTTTGTGCCACAACGGAAAAATCAATTTCAGATTGCACGGATTCCAGACCATATTTAGAAACTGCTGAAACTGCAAAATACCGGATTTCTCCGTTCGGAAGCCCTGAAAGGGTGACTGTTGTATCTGACCGGGATAACGTACTGTCAAGACGCTGAAGGGCCTCGGGAGCAGATCCGCCATATATCACATATTTCACGACATCCGGGTCGCCTGACTTGTTCCATTTAACCTGAATATTTCCAGTTTCCGCAAATGAATAGACGCCTTCGGGCGCAACAGGAGCTGTTGCATAGGTATACCAGGCCGGGTCATTGGAATCTGAGGCTCCGTTGCTGGTTCCCAGAAAACCGGTATTCCCATTCCCGGAAGCATCAGCAATCACATCACCGGTTCCTTCATTGAAATTATAAAAGGCATAAGCCCCTTCTGCTGCATCCGAAACCATATCAGCCTGAATCTGGGCCGGCGTCCGGATTGAAGTAAAAATCCGGATATCATCCAGTTTGCCATTCATATTATAGCTGCCAAAAGTGTGAAATGACCCAAACCGGAAGGGCTGACTGTTTATATTGGTGGAACCCTGAATAGCCGATCCTTTTAAAACACCATTTACATAAAGGCTTGCGGTGCCGGAATTGAAGGTAACCGCCATGTGATACCAATTCCCTGCCGGGATGGAAACAGTCAGATTTTGCATATTCCGGCTGCCGTCTCTTCCGGCAGACAACCGCAGCGTTGTTGAACTGACAACTTCAAGTGCAATTGTGTTATCTGATGGTGTAGTTGTCATACCGGATAAAATGGTCCCTCCATAGCCACTGATATAAACCCATACCTCAATAGTCAGGGTGCTGGTTGCCAGATTGGCGATATTACTGTTGAAGACATCATCTCCGCCTGAAAATGAAAGGGCATACCCTCCCTTCGGCTGGGCGCTCAGAGCACCGGTCAGGATGCTGACCAGGAAAAGAACGAATAAAAAGAATTTTTTCACGGATTTTTCTCCTTTGCTTATTTAAGTACGGTAAATTTTCCGGTCAGAATTTTTGAGCCAGCGGAAAGCCGGTAGAAGTAGGTCCCGCTTGAAAGGGCAGAAGCATCTACCTTAAGTTCGGATATTCCGGGATTCTGTACCTGACTTTCCTGGCTGCCGGCCAGTCTGCCGGTCAGGTCATAAATCTGCAGCGATACCCGGGCTGGTGCAGGCAAGATGAACCGGACCGCAGTTTCCGGGTTAAATGGGTTGGGATAATTTCCTAAAAGTCTGAAATCCGTCAGGTTATCATCGAAGGTGAGAATTTGACTGTAACTAACCGTACCATCCAGGTCGGACTGCTTCAGGCGAATGGAAACCGGTCCGGAAACAGGCAATTCGAAGGAATAGGACTTTGTTTCGCTGGTCGTTCCGCTTCCGGCAACAAAACCGATTTTTTCCCAGTGTGAATTGCGGTCACTGAGCGGAGCCGAAGGGCTGTCTCCTGCCTGCTGATTTCTTTCTGTTGTTTTTTCAATTTCCCATCCAAAGTTATTTTTTTCGGAGGCCGTTGACCAGACCAGATGAACTTTTCCCATGGAAACAGTGCCCGAAAATGAAATCAACTCAACCGGAAGGCTTAAACTGATGCCTGAACTTGAAACAAAACCAGGTGTCCCTAAGAAATATCCATCCCGGTTTGAAGGAGATGAATCCAGAAATACATCGGTTAACTCATCATCAAACCGGTAATTGGCAACCAATGACGGTTCGTACCAATTGACTGGAAAATTCCGGTAGTCCTGAATCTGAGACTGGGACCGGACTTCTGACCAAACCCTGACTTCATCAATTTCACCTGAAAAGTCTTCTGAATAGGAATCGCCGGCAACTCTTCTTCCGATCCGAAATGCACCCGACCCGGTTGACAGACTTAGGTTACCGGACCCAATCAGATTGCCATCCAGATATACTTTTACAGTTTCGCCATCATAAGTTGCTGCAGCGTGGTGCCAGTTTCCGTCATTGGCAGAAACGAACGTATTGATATCAACATACTCCCCTACAAAATAGACATTCCCGCCAAGCAGAAGAAGACCAAACCGCTGACCGGTTCCCAGATTGCCGTAATTGGCAATAACCTGTGAACTTGAAATTCCTTCAGAGGTTTTAAACCAGGCTTCAAGCGTTCTTGGGGCTGACCCAACCGGGAGTCCGGCAGAACTGGCTTCTCCAAAAACCTCACCCGGGAGTGAAACAGCACTGCCAAACCCATCAGCCGGGGTGACTATCTCTACCGGTGAAAAACCGGATTCCTGACCCCAGGTATCTTTTACCTTTAACCTGAAGTAATAGTGCGTCCCGTTGGTCAAACCTGAAACGGTCAGCGATGTATCAGACCAGGTGGTTGTGCTGTCGGTAAGAGTTCCCGGGTCCTCTGGTGTACCGCTGTAAAGGTAATACCTTGAAAAATAATCGGAATCCACCTGGTTCCAAATCAAAAAAGCAGACCCGTTCCCGCCTGATGCCCCAAACAGGGTGGGGGGTGTTGCTTCCGGGGCGACAGTGAAACCGACTGTTTGAAGGTCATAACTGCCTGCAGCCAATGCAACCAGCGTTAGGTCAACCTTGCCAATATCACTTGTTTGTGGTGTACCGCCAAGAACTCCGGTCCCGTTTCCAGAATCTGTGAAACTGAGCCAGGTATAACCGGTCGCCGTCCCCAGCGGTTTAATGTAGGTGACAAACTGAAAATCGGCTGAAGCAGAAAAACTGCTTTGCCCGCCCGGATAAGGGTTCGTATTATAATCGTAGATCAGGTACCCCGTTGCATTGGTTATGGCGAGTGTGTACACCTGACCAGCCTCAACCAGAATTTTTACAGAATCCGGAATGGTTACGGTGTGGTAATCCAGAATAGCTCCAAAATTTTGGGTTTTCTGGTACAGTAATGCCCCGCCGGTTCCGGTTCCTGCATAAATACTGATCACCTGACTTCCGGTCGGGTAGTTCCCTGCAGACTGAAGTCCGGCACGGGTCAGAAATCCGGTACTTTCTGCCGTAAACGATTGCCAGATTACCGAAAGATAACCGGTAGCCCAGTAATATCCGGTTTCTGAAGCTGCATCTTTCTGTTCAGGCTGAACCAGGTAAAGTGAAACAGGATCAGTTTCTGGATCAGTTGCGGTAACTTCATGTAAGAAGGGCTGATCCGGATGAACGAAGGGTGCAGGAACAGGGCTGGTAAACGCCGGGGGTGAATTGGTTTGGGAAGGAGATGCAAGGGTGGAAGAATATCCAAAAACCAGCAGCAGGAACAGTTTTGTCATGTAACCTCCGGTTGAAATTTAACGGACTGGCGAAATGAGAAACTCACTTGCCCATTAGGAATCCATTAAATCTAATATCCGGACTTGTTATTTTAAAACAGACTGCCATTTTCGTGCAATATTTGTTACCTTGATCACGGAACTTAACCCGAAAATGACCGGGAACTCAGGCCTCATTGGGGGAATGTCCGAACTCCTCCTTATAAATCTTTGAAAAGTAGGCAAGATTGGTAATTCCGACGGAGTAGGCAGTTTCCGTTACGTTCTGTTCGCCTGCCTCCAGAATGGATTTTGCTTTTTTCAGCCTAAGAGTTCTGATAAGCTGATTGGGACCAATTCCCAGAGTTGCAGTCAGTTTCCGGGTTAATTGCGACCGGCTTAAAAAAACCAGTGAAGCAAGGCTTTCTACATCAAACCTGGGATCGGTCATCTGAGCCTGGATGATGTCAATAACCTTTCTGACAAAGGGTTCCTCGGTCGCTTCCGGCGGTTGCTCAGGTTTCACTTCGGCAGGATTTAAAATTTCCTGATAGTAACTCCTAAGCATTACCCTTGACCGGATCAGGTTTTCGGCAACAGCCAGCAGTTCGGCATTCTGAAAAGGTTTGCCCAGATAAGCATCAGCTCCAAGATCAATTCCGGTCAGGCGGCTTTCCATACTGGATTTTGCAGTCAGCAATAAAACAGGAATGTGAGAAGTACTTCTTCCGGATTTTAATCTTTTCACCAGTTCATATCCATCCATAACCGGCATCATAACATCCGAAATGACCAGATCCGGAATAAAGGTCTCAGCTTTTTTAAGTCCATCTTCCCCATTTCCGGCAACCAGCACCTGGTACCTGCTGAAAATCTGTGCCAGATAATTCTGCAGATCTGGATGGTCTTCCACCAAAAGCACTTTTCTGGGCTCTGGGAGTCCCGGTTCTGATTCAGGATTTTCCGTACCGGCTGAAATATCGATCAGGTCGGGGATTTCCCGCCTGATAGACCGGCTCCACGCAGACGGAAGCGGTTCAGGAGTTGCCGGTTCACCCTGGCGGAACCACACCTGGATCTGGGTTCCCTTCTCCGGTTCGCTTTCCAGAACGATCCGGCCTGAATGAAGGGTGACAAGTTCTTTCACCAGCGCCAGTCCGATTCCGGAGCCTTCATATGACCGCCTCAGGTCACTTTCTGCCTGGAAAAACCGGTCAAATAAAAAGGGCTGGATTTCTTTGGGAATCCCGATTCCCGAGTCTTCAACAAGGAGACCAACCTGGTTCACTTCCCCGTTTTCTGCTGGCTTCACTGAAACCACAATCCGGATTTCATCCCCTGGCCGGGTAAATTTAAAACTGTTCGAAAGCAGGTTCGACACAATTTTCTCCATCAGATCCGGGTCAAACTGTAGAAAAACCGGTGATTCAGGATAAAGTTCTGTAACACTCCGGTGCTGGCCTGCTGCATGTACCGCAAATTCACTGACCAGGCCTGAAATAAACTCAGAAAACGGATACATTTTCGGATGAAATCCGATTTCACCTGAATCTGCTTTTGCAATCGCCAGAAGCTGGTTGATCAGCCGGTTCATCCGGAGAGCATTTTTCAGCATTAACTGAACTTCGGGTTGGGGTGATTTGGATGCCAGTTCTTCGAGCGGTGACAGAATCAGGGTTAAAGGCGTCCGGAATTCATGCGAAATATTGGTGAATAATTCAGTTTTTTTCTGATCCAGTCTTTTCAGCCGTTCAGTTTGCAGATTCAGGGCTTCATTGGTAAGCTTCAGTTCATCTGTCGTGTGGATCAGTTCCTGCGTCCGGGCATAAACCTGAGATTCCAGAAGTGACTTTTCACGCTGGAGCCGTTTCGACTTGGACTGCACATAAAAAACTATTGCACCAGCAAGAACCATCGCATAGACAGCAATTGCCCACCAGGTTGCATAGAGTGGCGGATTGACCCGGATGCGAAGCTGATAGTGACCGGCAGTCATTTCTCCGGGAGAAAATCCGGCTTTGACTTTAAGCACATAATCACCAGATGGCAGTGAGGTAAAGGTGAGTGACCGTTGCGTTCCGGCAGTGGTCCAGGCGGTGCTGAATCCTTCCAGAAAATACTGGTAACTCAGTTTACTTCCGTTTGAAAGATCCGGAGAAGCCACTTCAATGGTCAGGATCTGATGCTCGGGCCCCAATTCCAGAAGCTCAAGATAAACCGGGTTCGGATCCAGTTCGGGGAATACCGTTCCAAATTCCCGGGCATTCACCAGAATCCGGGTTGGAATAACAGGCAGAAGTTCAGTTTGTCCCGGAATGTCCTGCGGCATAAAGCTGGTGATCCCACTGGTTCCGCCAAAATACAGCCTGCCATCCGGACCCATGCATGAGGCAAATTTGTTGAGCATTTCATTGCTGATTCCATCCTGTTCGCCAAACTTAAAAATCCGGATTCTGAGTTCACCCTTCTGAGTCTCTTCAGGCACAACCTGGGTTATCCCGGTCGGTGAAGCCAGCCATAAGGTACCAGAAAGATCAGTTTCAATTCCGACTACATTATTGCTCATAAGCCCGTCAGATTCCGTAAAATGATCCAGATTTCCGGTTTCCGGAGAAAAACAGAACAAACCGGATCCCCCTCCTGCAATCCAGATCCGGCCCTTCCGGTCGCCGGAAAGTCCGGTTACATTCTGCGGAATGAATTGAGGTGATCCGGTAACCAGATCCTTCAGAGGAACTGTTTTCCCTGTCGCAGAGGAATATCTGAATACGCCGGAAGAATTGGTCCCCATCCAGATATTACCTGCAGGGTCTTCAAAAAAATCCTGGATGCTGGTTCCCTGCGGAAGGTCATTTAAAAGAGTATCCAGATCTTCAGGAGAAGGCGTTTCACCCGGGTGGTTATACCTGAAGTTCCCTGAATAACTGCTGAACCAGACATTTCCCCTTGAATCAGGGAAAATCGTATAAACCAGAGAAAATGTTCCCTTTGCAGTTCCTCTCAGGGTCTGAAATTCCTTTTTATCCGGATTGTATAGCTGAAGTCCGCCGCTGTTTGTTCCGATCCACATCCGGCCCCGCTGGTCTTCTGCAAGGGTATAAACGGTATTATCCCCAAGCGTTTTGTTTTTGTCGGATCCGGCCTCAAGCCTTTCTGGAACCGGATTTCCCGGCGAGAAAATCATGATTCCCCGGCCGTTTGACCCAACCCATAATTTTCCCCGGCGGTCCACCGTCACTTCATGAATATCTTCGTTGGTGAGTTTCAGACCCCGGTCACCGGTTAAATTATCCTGCCGGATCGTTCTTAAATTCAGGTTAACCCGCTGAACGCCGGCACCATCTGTTCCAATCCAGTAAATTCCGGTTCTCTCTTTGTAGATTGCATAGATATCATTGTCGGCAATAAAGGAAAATCCGGAACTGCCTTTTGTAAAATGATCCTGAACGCTTCCGTTTTCACCAAGGCAGTAAAGCCCTCCGCCATTGGTTCCGAACCAGACCGACCCATCGTCATCCCGCATCAGACATCTGATGTCATTGTAAGGATATTTTTCGGGTGGATGTTCGTCCAGCCAGATTCTGCGGAAAGTTTCTGAACGGGTATCAAATTCATAAAGGCCATGGCCCCAGGTTCCAACATACAAAGTGGTCTGGTTTTTCCATGCCAGACTTCTGACCGTGTTGTTATAATCAAATCCCGTCAGGGCCGGATTCCATTTAAATGAGTTTACTGATCCGGTTCCCGGTTCTGATCTAACCAGGCCGCCACCAAATGTCCCGATCCAGAAAATCCCGTTTTTCCCGCTGATAACCGTACTGATGTGGCTGGTTGAAACGTTGGCATTCCAGTTTCCGGTTCCGGAAATCCGGGTTGTCTTTTGGGATGAAAATTCATAATGCAGGAAACCGGATTCAAATGAACACAGGTACAAACCAGTACGGCCATCCGGGTAGATATCAAAAATATCACCGTTCTCACGGGCAGAAACGCCTGTTTCTACTGGTAAAACTGAAAATTCATACCTGACAAGGCTGAACACATACAACGTATTAAAAACCGCAACAAACAGACTGTCACCGCCATTGTAGTACAGGGCATTAAAATAATTATCTTCCTGAAGTCCCAGAGCCCTTTCAGGCGTATAAAACGGAATAACAGAATATCCGTCATACCGGTTTAATCCATCACGGGTGGCAATCCAGAGAAAACCATATTTGTCTCTGGCCATTCCGGTCACCGAATTGTTTGAAAGTCCGTCCTTCTGGGTAATTGCCTGGGTCTGTGCCGGTTCCCGGGCCGAGAGTACAGAGGAAACAGAAAGGAAGAGGAAAAATAGAAATTTTTTCAAGGCCGGTACTGATTGGATAAGGTGAATTTCCGGAATATACAGCGGGAACCGGGTGAAAGAAACAGAAGTGAAGAATGGCAGAAGGGCTTAAAATGAAAAAAGGCCTTTCCGAACCCGGAAAAGCCTTTTTTGTGGGCAGAGAGGGAATTGAACCCCCGACACGAGGATTTTCAGTCCTCTGCTCTACCGACTGAGCTATCTGCCCGATACTCAATCAAAAAATCGAGACACGAAGATACGGCTGTTTTTTTTACGACGCAAGGGCCTAATTTTATTTTTCCGGCTTTTTCCTGTTTTTTTGTGAATTTACCCGATGAGTTAAAAGAGTTCCGCAGGTACTGAGAATGACATCATGCCAGGAATGCTCTGTTTCTGACTCGGAAGGAAATAAAAATTTAAGATTCTTTCTGTTTTTATACGTCCAGTTCAGGATCAGACGTATCTCATCAACCGCCTCGGCACCCAAAGGCGGTAATTCCATGTCCTTTGCCAGACCCGAGTAAAATTCCCTGCACGCAGCGGTCAGATCAGCAAGGTCCTGTTCCGATTTTAAAACCCCATGAGTCACCAGCAGGCCAAACCGGATCAGATAATACCCGGTCTCCCCGTCTCTCACATGAAACATGACATAGGTATTGAGGTTTAGGGTTCCGCCGGCCGAAACATGTTTAAACGTTTGCTTTTCAATTTCCCTGAGTTTGTTTCTTAACCTGGCAGCCTGCTCAAATTCTTCCCGTTCGGCCAGTAAATTCATTTTTCCTTCAAGATGCCCGATCAGGCCCCTGCCCCTTCCGGAAAGCAGATCACTGATCAGCCGTATTCCCTCCCGGTAAGTCTCACCCGACATTTCTCCGGTGCATGGCCCGGGACATTTTCCCATTGAATACCAGGTGCAAAGTTTTCCCCGGCTGAAGGTCACATCATCACACAGCCTGACTAAACCCGACTGTTCGATGAGATCATTCAGAATTCCGGTTACGGCTCCCCCGGAAAATGGCCCGAAATAGTCACACCCGTCTTCCCTGATTTCACGGGTCAGAGAAAATGAAGGAAAAGGATGCCGGGCGGAAAGCCGGATGAATGGATAGTGTCTGAGTCTGCGCTGAAGGGTATTGTAAGGCGGCAAAAACCGTTTGATCAGACGGGATTCTATTACCAGCGCATGAAGTTCATCTCCGGTCTCAAGATACCGGATGTCGGTGGTCTGCCGGATGAGCCTGACCCATTTGGTTTCCTTGACATGAAAACCGTTGAAATAGGTCAGTACCCGTTCCTTGAGCCGGATCGCCTTCCCAACATACAGGACCTGTTCATTTTTCCCGATAAACTGGTAAATTCCGGGCCGTTCGGGAAACCGGGTCACTCTGGATTTCAGGTCAGTCAGTTTTTTTTCACTGACCGGTTTGACTCCGACCGGTGAATACTGAAAAGAAAGCAGATCTGCGCCTGTAACCGGGGCATTTCCCATTTCGAGTTTTTCCAGAAAATGAAGCAACAGCAGTGCTGTGGCTTCCGCATCGCCGTGAGCCCGGTGGGCTGAACTATGGCGGATCCCAAAATGTGCCTTCAATGAACTGAGAGAATGTGATTTAAGTCCTTTGTTCAGACGCCGGCTTAACCGGACGGTACAAAGGAAGGAATCAGTAACCGGGTTCAATCCTAACCGGATCAACTCCTGATTCAATATGGAGTGATCAAAATGAGCATTGTGGGCTACCGGAATCGTTCCGGCCATAAACTCAAGAAATCTGCGGGCAACCTCACTTAAAACCGGGGCTTCCCGGATCATCGTATTCGAAATTCCGGTCAGGCGGGTGATAAAATCGGGAATGTGCAATTCCGGGTTGATAAGGCTTGACAGGCGGTTGGTTACCTGCCCGTTTTCTATCCGGACCATCGCAAGTTCAATGATCCGGGCCGAGGGACCCATCCCGGTTGTTTCCAGATCAAGAACGGTGAATACAGGTGATGGCATCAGGCGGCGGGTTCAGTGGTGGGAACCTGCACCGGTTTACTTATCCCGGTGCAGGAATCGAAATCAGGATTTACGGCTTTCGTTGTAAATCTCACTTTCATCTGCATAATCAGTCGAGGGATTCACTTCCTTATTGGTCATTTTATCCATAACCTTATGAATTCCCTGCTCTGCCTTTTTACCCAGATTGCTGGCTTTGTCCTTCACCCATTTCCTGTTTTCTTTTCCGCTTTTGGGTGCAAACAGCATTCCGACTGCCACACCGCCCAGAAAAGCCAGGGAAGCAATCACGACCTTTTCAAAAATATCGCCGTTTCCGTTTTGATTTGACATAGATCTTTCTCCGTTAGAGTTAATTTTTTACCGGATGATGGAAAAACTGCCATCCGGAATTTCTTTTAAAGCAGGACGTTCACTGACATTTTCAACCTGAGAGTACCCGTTTCCTGCAATCAGCTTTTGTTTGAATTGGGTCAGAACAGACCGGGAGGCTTTTGCTGCAATTTCAACCGAGCCATCTGCACAGTTCCTGACTGATCCTGAAATTCCAAGTTCATCGGCCAGTGACCAGACAAAATACCGGTATCCAACTCCCTGAACGTGGCCGGTAATTTTGTATTCGAAGGTTTCCATCTCAGGTTGATCCTGTTAACAGGGTTTTTCTGACCATCTGAAATAACTGATTGGTAGCTAAAACATCCAATTTATTATACGTTCCGATTTCCTGCAACTTTCCTTCTGCATAAAGACTGCCCACTTTATCCCCTGAAGCAGTTTCAGATTTCGGCGTTGGAATCCCCAGCCGCCGGCAATAAAAATCCAGACTGTACCGCCGGGTAATCCCAAAAAAGGTCAGGATGTCCATCAAATCTGCATGTTCCCGGGTGTTATACCGGTTTGGAAGCAGGTTCCGGGTTGGTGCGATACCGTAAACCAGTGACCGGATTAGAAGAAAGGGGACATCAAATCCCCGGCCGTTAAAGGAAATCACCGAATCATAAGCCCGGATCATTTCCCAGAATTGAGTTAAAATTTCCTGTTCGGTTCCGGTCATAATCCGGAATCCGTCCCCATCCGGTTCAGAAGTTGGTTCGGCATTCCCGGTGTTTTCAAGAAGGATCCGGCCCTGAGAGGTTTCGGGGTTATACATGGCGATGCTGATAACCTTGCCGGTCAGGGCACTTAACCCGAGTTTCCCTTTTTCTGCCTCAGCTTCCTCTTCGGATCTCGCAGATTTAAGCAGGTAGTCCTGTTCATGTTCCGAAAGGGAATCCCAGCTCACTCCGGCCGTTTCAATATCAAAGACAACTGATTTCATGGTTGGTTCCGGTGGTATTGATGAGGAAATTTAGGTAAAAAAGCAGTCAGGTGAAAATGATTTGCGAACAAAGCCGGTGATATTTTTCCAAGCAGTCCGGTTTGAATGTCAGGGGTTGATCTGGTATCTTTGCTTTTCTGTACTAAAAGTGAATTCAGCCGGTATGAAAAAAATCAAATTATCAAAATCCTCCCGAAAATTATTGGTTAAAATGCTCGAAGACGGCATGAAACAGATGCCGAAAGGTCCGCAAGCCCGTCAGCAGAAAGATTTCCTTCAAAAAATTCTGGCCAAGGTAAATGAGGCACCCAAGTCTGGTGAACTGACACTGAACCCTATGGAATCGAAATATATGCGGGAAGTTATGATTCAGACCCGGAAGCACCTCGAAGCTATGATGGCCTCTGCGGGTTTCTGGAAAAAGCTCTTATACCGGTTTATGCTGGGATCTTACAAAGAACTGTTCAAGGAAATTATCGGTTAACAGACCGGTTCCGGTACCGGATATCCGGTGCCGGGTTTTTTCGTCACACCCGCAGGATACCGGCCATCATCCTGCCGGTCACACCCTGATCCCGTCTGTAGGAATAAAACAGGTCTTCCCTGCAGTAAGTGCAAATCCCGCTGTCATGAATGTTCTTCTCAGAAACCCCTTCTGCGATCAGATCAGAACGGATTAATCCGGGAAGATCCGCCCAAAATTTCCCGTCCGTTCCTGCCCGGGACAGAAATTTTTCAGGAATTTTTTCAGCAACATCCCGCCCGACTTCAAAATGACAGTGCCGGATCCCAGGTCCGATAATGACTTCAGTTCTGGACAGATTTTTGAGCCGTTTTGAAAATTCACCTGCCATTTTTTTATGGATTCCGGCAACGGTTCCGCGCCAGCCGCAGTGAACGGCACCGGTTAATCCGCCAGGGGAATCGGAAAACAATACCGGGAAGCAATCCGCAACCGACACATTCAGTAATAGTCCCCGTTCCTCCGTTAAAAATCCGTCGACATTCATAAATTCACCGGGTGCAGAAACGGTCGCAATTTCTGACCCGTGGCATTGAAATCCGAAAACCATACGGTCAGGGTCAATTCCCATTTCTTCCGCAAAAATTCTGCGGTTCCGGTGAACGGTCTCCTTGTCCTCTCCCGAACTCAGCCCAAGGTTAAAGGCCGAATATGGACCGGTACTGTGGCCGCCAATTCGGGTTGAAATCCCGGCTGTGACTCCCGGCTGGTCTGAAAAACTGAAGCTGAAAACTGGTTTACTCATTGGGATAATCGATTACATCCGGGGTTTGGTTCCTGATTTCTTCGGGGATGTCACCAAAGGGAGCATTGAAATAAGTCGGGTCACAATAAACAAACCGGCGTCCCGAATACAGATAAAACTCACCGGACCAGGTATCCGGTGCTGAAATCAATAAGCTGACGTGCCCGGGGAAATCGGCCAGAACTGGCTTCAGCCGGGTGCATTTCTCAATCAACTTAAACAGAAACAGCGACCTGTCCTCACAATCGCAGCCGGCAGACATCAGAATCTCTTCGGGATACTGGATTTTCTCTTTTCCGAATAACTCCTGATCATCGACGTAAGGAAAGCATTGAAGCAGCATTTGCCTGAGGCACTCAGCTTTTTCCTGATCTGTAAGCCCAAGATAAGTCATCCGGGCTGAAAGCGGTAAGACCAGATCCCGCTGCAATTCTGCACTGAACCGGTAAGAAAGTGCCTCCTGAAAAGCCAAAACCGGAAGGGTCTGATACCAGGCCGCCAGATGCCGGTTTACCCGGATGGTAAATTGGTAAAGTGTGTCCTGAAACGTCCAAGTCAGTTTTTTTTCGGTGTACTCAGATCCTGCAGCCGGTAAAACATCAAGGGTGAGGTTGACCGGTTTGGTGGCTTCGGTATCCGGTTCATCCCGTTCATCCCAGGTAATCCGGCTTTTTTTGCCGGCAGAATCCTGAACTGAAATCCCCAGATAATCATAGTACTTTTCGCCGTTCAACCGAAAATACGGGATCCCGAAAAGTGTTTGCCGGATTTGAATCAGCGGAAGAATCCGCCCGGTTTCCAGTTGGGCAATCTGCACCCGAAAGCCCGATTTTTTCCAGAGTGATCCGATGAGCCGGGCCTGTTCATTTCCCGTCTCAGGGAAAAGTGCTTTCCCGGCCTGAACGGCGAAAAGAACTTTTTGCCAATCCGGAAAACCGGGAAAAAGCGTATCAGAAGACAGAATTTCACCGGCAGCCCAGTCGGATTCTGCCTGAATCACTTTGGAAGAACCCGAGGTCCAGTTGTCCAAAACCGCCGGAAGACTGACTTGCTGCCCGAAAAAGTGAAATCCGGCTGTCTGGATCAACAGAATCAGTAAACTCATCTGGAAGATAAAGTTTGAGTTAAAAACCGGATCAAAGGCTCCTTCTGATCCGGAGCTACCGGTCCAAACCAGGTTTCATGGGCCTGAACCGCCTGGACAACAAACATCTGCAGACCGTTTATTAGTTCAGATCCTTTCTGCTTCATGCGGGCAAGAAAGGCCGTTTCCTGAGGAGTGTAAATAACATCATAAGCAAACCGGGAATCCGGAAGCTGGTCCAGAAATTCACCCGGAAAATTTTCGGATTTGCCGGTCATTCCCAGAGGTGTCGTATTGATGATCAGGTCAACCGGGGCTGTTTCCGGAAATGCCGAATAGTCAGACCGGATCCAATTTACACCAGGAAGGGTAAAATCCGCCCTCCGGCTGACCACGGTTATCCGGCAGTCAGGCCAATGATGTGCCAGGCCTGCGGCAATTCCTTTTGCGGCGCCTCCCCATCCAAGAATCAGAATGGTGGTGATTGATTTTTCCCTGATCGGATAAAGAAAGCCTTGCCAGTCTGTATTGGTTCCCATAAACCGGCCATTCCGGTTGATCAGGGTATTGACGGCTCCTGCCTTTTCTGAAAAGGGATCCGGATCAGAAAGGAGCAGTGCAGTCTCTTTCCACGGAATGGTCACATTGAAACCCCGGCAGTTTTTAAGTGTGGCGGTCTGGGACAGAAAACTGATCAGTTCTTCCTTTTCCGGAATATGAACAGCAAAATACCGGGCTTCAAGGTTAAGATATGAATAAATCAGCGCATGCAGTTCAGGAGAACGGGAATGTGAAACCGGTGACCCCAGAACACCCAGAACAGGAAGGGGATCCAACTCCCGGCAACGGCGAAGGAACTCAGGACCGGTCAGTACCATCCCTTATTCCCTGGAATTCAGAAGATCATCGGGAAAATTTCCCAATTTGTCCAAAACTTTCTGGATTTTCTCAGGATCTATTTTCAGTGCCGCCTTCAGGTGGTTCCAGGCCTCCTGGTCGTTTCCCAGGGCAAAATAAATCTGTGCGGCAAGAATCCGGTAATCGTAAGAGTTGCCCGATTGAAGAACAGCCAGACGGATGGCCTTTTCAGCTTCTTCGGTCTTTTCAAGCTCAAAAGCCGTTTCAGCAAGATCAAACCAGGCCATGTGGTTGGCGGAGTCTGCCTTTACAACTTTGCGGTAAACCGGAAGCGACTCGTCTATTCTTCCCAGGTTGTAGAGTGTATCCGCAACGGCGTACAGATATTCCGGATTATCCGGTTCAAACCGAACGGCAGTTTGAAATGCAGACAGTGCTTCAAGGAACCGTTCATTTCCATCGTAAGCACAACCCAACCCGTACCAGGCATCGGCATTCTCAGGCTCGTCGGCAACGAGTTCCTTGAATAGTACAGAAGCCCGTGAATACTTCGAGGTTTCAAGCAGCGCATTGGCAAGATTTTGCCGTGCTGAATGATCTGTCGGGTTGGTTCTGAGGTAATCTTCGTATTCCTCTATCGCCTGTGTCAGTTTTCCAAGGCGGACGAGGGTATTGGCTTTGTTGAACCGGGCAGGTGAAAAATCTTCCTGAATCGTAACCGCCATGTCAAAAGCATGAAGGGCTTCTTCAAGTTCCTCCTGCCGCGCAAGAGCTACACCCAGGTTGTACCAGGCATTGAAATTGTACGGATCACCGTCGAGCTGCTTATTGTAATATTCAATTGACCGGGCACTTTCCCCTGTCATATCGTAACAAAAACCAAGTTCAAAGGCCGCCTCGCGGTGAACCGGATTCAGTTCAAGTGCCTGTTTAAAGAATCCGATGGCTAACTCATATTTTTCAAGTTTTTCATAACAAACACCCAGATTAAACTGGATATCGGCATTGTTCTGATCCATGGCAAGGGCCTTTTCAAAATACCCGATTGCTTCCTCAAAGCACCCGAGGTTATCCAGGCAGACACCATAAAGCAACTGGACTTCCGGATCAGACGGATTGTAAACCATGACTTCCCTGAAACAGATCATGGCTTCTTCAAAATAAAACATATCAACCAGCAGAGCCCCTTTTCTGAACCAGTAGTCAGAATTATGCGGCATAGCTTCGAGGATAAAATTCAGGATTTCAAGCGCCTCATCGTTGAGCTCATTTTCGATGTAAAACTCAAGAAGTTCATCAAGAGTATCCGAATCGAACTGAAGGACACCGGTCAGAAACAGCCGGTTTTTCAGTTCATCCATTTCCCTTTTGCCGGGAATTTCAGTTTTCCGTTTTTTGGAGGACCCAGGTCCATCCGGGTAGTGAGTCATAGTAACACAAAAATAATATCAATTCCGGCGAATCGGTTTTCTGATTTCATCCTGCCAACCAGTCCGTCCCTGTTTTTTGCCCTCATCAGGATCCGTTTTTGCCAAATCTCCCGGAATATTGGGTGACAAGAACACCCGAAATGACCAGAACAGAGCCGGTTAAAAAAGTCTGTGTTATGGAAAGGTCCAGAATCAGAAAACTGAGAAGGGTTGTCATAATGGGCTGTCCGTTTGTAAAAACAGCAACTTTGGAAGGCTCGAGTACTTTCAGCCCGGCCACCCAGAGTCCGTAGCTGATAATCGTACCAAAGATGGCCAGATAACTAATGACCCAGACAACCTGCAGGGGAATTCCGGCAGGATCATCCTGAAAAAGAACCCAAACTCCCAGTGGAGCAACCCACAGAATACCATATTGGAGCACTTTGAGTGAAAATACGTATGGATTGTACTGAACAGAATATCTCCTGCTTTCAACAGTGTAAACCGCCCAGGTAACCGCACCGGCCAGAATGATCAGGTTTCCGGCAAAATGGGACCCTGTAAGCCCTTCAGATTCGGCAGAAATAATAAGGATCACGCCTCCTAATGCAACCAGAACGCCCGAAAGGCGCTTCCAGTCAAAATATTCTTCACGCCTGAGTAAGGACAGAACATAGGTAATTACCGGAACCATGGCGTAGATAATCGCGGCCTCACCGGTTGAAGTCAGAAAAATGCCGGTTATAAAACATCCCTGATTCAGAAAAACGGCAAGAAAAGATAACCTGAGAAAGACCTTCCGGTCGGGTAGTGTGGCGGCTTCTACCCGGTAAATAAACCTGAGCATGACTGCCGCTATCAAACTGGTCAGGACAGCCCTGAAAAACATGATGGTGACCGGATCGCTATGGGTAGAGGCAGTTTTGGTGATTATATACCCCAAACTGACCAAAAAGGTCTGGGCAGAGAGGAACAGAAGGGCTTTATTGCGGGTTACCAACCGGATAGCCTGTCAAATCCGACCGCAAACAGAGCCGGAAGAATCATCAGTTTCAGCAAAAATGAAGCAAGTGAAAACTGCCGTTTTCTGGAAAACGTCAGAAGAAATACAGCCAGCAATACACCCGGAATTCCAACAAAAGCTAGGCTGACAATCAGATAAAAGGTACCGAAAGCACCAGTAATTACCGGCACCGGTATGGAAAAAACGGATAAAAAAATACCCGCCGAAGCCAGAACTCTGGCTTTGCTGATTCCATATTTCAACGGATAGGTCACAACACCCGATGCCTGGTCGCCGGTCATATCTTCAAGGTCCTTGATCAGTTCTCTGGTAAATGTCAGGAAAAAGGCAGTCACGGCTGGATAAATGACTTCAGAACCGCCTCCCGAAAAAACTCCTCCGCAGAGAAACGTCAGCCCGACCAGAAAGGAGACCGTCAGGTTTCCCCAGAGAACGGTAGATTTAAGTTTGAGGGAATAAAAGAACAGCAAAATATGAACCAGAAGAATAATCAGAGCCGCATCAAACGGAATAAAAACAAAGGCGATGGTTTGGGATGTCAGGACCAGAACCGTGTAAAAAACCCATGCCGTCCTGACCGGTAAAATCCCCGCCGGAAGCACTCTTGCCGGCCGGTTCACCCGGTCTGTTTCCAGATCAAAAATGTCATTGATGATATTTCCGGCTGCAGCAGTCATGCCGGCCACCAGAGCACCGGAGACAACCGTCACTCCGGGCCAGAATTTTCCTTCCGAGAAAACCAGCCAGACAGCAAGAACAGTCAGGACAGTCAGCAGGACATTTCCCGGTCGGATCAGTCTGAAAAAGGCGTTGAAGTAGACGGGAATAATGACTTTCCTGCTTTCTGATTATGAATCCCGGGGCAGGATTCCTATTTTTAAAGTTTCTTGAAACTGCGAAAATATGAAAAAATTCAGCGTAAAATTAACCGCCGTCCTTCTCATTCTGATTCTTGCCGGTGCCGCTTCGGTATTTTTGTATATCGGAACCCGGCCGCACCATCCTGAAGCCGTTTCCGGAACGCCTGATATTCCCTTTACCCGTGAAGGTAAACTTTGGATTTTGAAAAACGGGGATTCCCTTCTGGTGGATATTGAAATCGCTGATGATAATGCTCAACGGATGCAGGGGCTCATGTACCGGCGGACAATGGGGGAATTTCAGGGAATGCTGTTCATTTTCGATGAAGACCAGGTCCAGACTTTCTGGATGAAGAACACTTACCTGACTCTGGATATGATTTTTATAAACTCAGATTTCCGGATCGTTTCCATCCAGAAATATACCCAGCCACTCTCCGAATCAACTTACCCCTCTGAAGGACCCGCAAAATATGTGCTTGAAGTTTCCGGTGGATTTTCTGACCGCCATGGCCTTCAGCCGGGGGATCAGGTTGGGTTCATCCGTAAAAACTGATCAGGCCCTGAAATGAAAAAGCTGATCTCACACCTTTCCACCCTGATCTGGGGAATTGGCGCCATTACCGCACTGGTTCTCAATGCCCTGGGAATCCTGCCCGAATCTGCCCTGCTCCCTGTTCTTTTCCTCATCGTTTGTCTATTTATTTTTTATATGGTTGCGCAAAACTGGCAGATGGGATCCCGTCTGGATACACTCGAATCCATTTTAAAGCAGAACCGGGAACGGCTGGATTCCTTTTTCCCTGAGCCTAAACAGCTCAGACCCAGAATCCGGATCGAGGATAATCCTAAAAACAAGCAGCTTTGGTCAGGATTTAAAAATGAGTTTTCCTTCTTCAATGCACCCTTTACCCTGGCTTACGAAGAGTTACTGCCAGATTTTGCCGGAATATTCAGGGATACCGGCATCCGGAAAGTCAGGATTCTGATGTTCTCGGGTGTAACTGAGGAACAAACCAAACAATTCAACCGGCGCATGGAACGTCTCACTGTATTTGTCGCCCGGCTGAAGGAAGTTTTGCCGGAATCGCTGATCCGTGAAAAGCTTCAGGTTCGGATTTCCTCAGGTCAGTACGTCCCGGCCAATGTTTTTTTTCTGGGGATCCGGGATGGATTTTCTGTGGCAGTCCTGTACATCTGGCCACTGATTCACGGCGATACGCCGCAGGCTGCCTTTGAATTGCATGATGAAAAAATTGTCAACCAGTTGAATGCAGAATTTAACCGGATGTGGGAACAGGCTGAAATTCTGGAGTCAGACCCGGTTCCGGCAGGAAATACCAGGAAGAAGAAAGAGAGTAACAGGTGAGTCAAACCCTGAATGTGATGATGATTGGGGACATTATTTCGGATACCGGATTGAACATCGCCGAGAAACTGCTTCCGTCTCTGATCACCAAACATAGTGTTGATTTTGTAATCGCAAACGGAGAGAATCTGCATGAAGGCCGCGGGCTGAACGAAGACATGATCAAACGGCTTTATACGGCTGGCGTTCATGTCATTACCGGCGGTAACCATTCTTTCGATAAACATAAGATTTTCCCGTACATGGCCACTGATAAGCGGTTGCTCAGGCCGTTGAACTATCCGAAAGGAAACCCGGGATATGGGTATGGCGTATTTGATATTCCCGGCGGAAAAGGCAAAATCAGTGTGCTGAATCTTCAGGGGCGCACCTTCATGTACCCGATTGACTGCCCCTTTAAAACTGCCGACTGGGCTGTTGAAAAACTGAAACAGGAATCCCGGCTGGTGTTTGTGGATTTTCATGCTGATGCCTCGGCAGAAAAAGTAGCAATGGGATGGTATCTTAACGGAAAGGTAACGGCTGTTCTGGGGACTCATACCCACGTACCCACTGCTGATGAACGGATTCTTCCGGAGGGAACCGCCTACATTTCGGATGTGGGGATGACCGGACCTTATGATTCAGTTATCGGAATGAAAAAGGAAGCAGCACTGAAACGGTTTGTTCTCGGTACACCATCGAAATACGAATCGGCTACCGAAGACAACCATTTTTCATCGGTTGTTGTGTCCTGCGATTCTGTAACCGGAAAAGCCACCTCAATTAAACGCGTTTTCTTCCCGGAGTTCTGAATGGCACAGATTATTGACGGAAAATCAATTGCATCCGAAATCCGTGCTGGCCTTAAAGAGGATGTGACCCGCCTTTTACAATCCGGGCATCGCCGGCCCGGTCTGGCTGTGATTCTGGTTGGCGAAAATCCGGCTTCACAGGCTTATGTTGGCTCAAAGGTGAAAGCTTGTGAAGAAATCGGATTTTACAGCAGCAGTGACCGGCTGTCTGCCGATGTTCCTGAAGAGGTACTTCTGAACCGGATCAAGGATCTGAACTCAGATCCCTTAATTGACGGAATTCTTGTCCAGATGCCGTTACCAGGGCATATCAGTGAGAAAAAGGTTATTGAGACGATCGATTACCGAAAAGATGTAGATGGTTTTCACCCGGTCAATGCCGGAAAGCTGGTCATTGGCGAACCCTGCTTTGCACCCTGTACACCTGCCGGAATCCTTGTTCTTCTCGAAAAATCGGGGAATCTGCCTTCCGGGAAACATGTGGTGGTTGTCGGCCGAAGCAACATTGTCGGAAAACCGGTTGCCAATCTGCTGATCCAGAAAACACGGTCTGCTAATGCCACTGTGACGATTTGCCATACCGGAACCCAGAATCTTTCCCGGTTCACCCGTCAGGCAGACATTCTCATCGCGGCAGCCGGAAAGCCGGAGTCCATTACTGCTGACATGATTCAGGACGGTGCTGTCCTGATTGATGTGGGAATTAACCGGGTTCCGGATCCAAATTCCAAAACCGGTTACCGCCTGACCGGCGATATCGACTTTGCCGGATGTGAACCAAAATGCGCAGCAATTACCCCGGTTCCTGGCGGTGTTGGCCCCATGACCATTGCAATGCTGATGAAAAATACATTTTTGAGTGCAACTGGGAAAATTTTTTATTAACTTAGTGTCTTATCATTTTTTGCCAACTCTGATAGAGGGTCTGAAAAAACCGTATGCTGAAATCGAAAAAACCTGTTAAAGTAACTCATAAAGAAATCAAAGAAGATCAGCTTGTAACTGCTTACAGCGAGGTAATGGCTGTTTACTACAAATTTCAAAAGCAAATCCTGATCGCCGGTGCAGCCGTTCTGGTTGTTGTCCTGGGTGTTGCCGGGTACTTATTCCTGCAGCATCAGAATGAAAAAGAAGCTGCCGGACTGCTTTCCAAAGTTTATCCGCTGATTGAAGCCAATCAAACTGAACTTGCCCTCAACGGTGATGAAAAAACCAGTGTTATCGGACTAAAGCAGATTGCAGATGAATTCGGTTCCACCCCAAGCGGTACAATTGCCGAATTTTACACCGCCCGGTTCAGTTACGACCTTAAAAAATATGACGATGCAGAAACCTACTTCGATGCAGTCAGCAGTGACGATGCCGGTCTGCAAAGTGCCGCCTTTGCCGGTTTAGCAGCGGTAAAAGAAACTAAGCAGGAATGGAAAGAAGCTGCCGGACTTTATAAAAAAGCGGCTTCCCTGAGCGATACCCCTGCACTTTCACCCCGGTACCTGCACCTGGCTGGATTATGTCTGTCTGAAGCCGGTGACTATGAAGAGGCTGTTGAAATCCTTACTGAATTGAAAGACAAATATAAAGACAGCCCATACGGCAAGGAAGCTGATAAGTATATCACTTTGTTTAAGGCTAAAATTCCGGAATAATTACCGGTCAGAATTTTCAAAAGCCAGTCAGTGACTGGCTTTTTTTTTACCTTTACCTGCCGATTCTATGATTCCCGTCAAGCCGGATTGACCTCTGGTAAGTTTTTTTATGTTATCTTTAGGTTTTGCGCCAATTGTCATTCCTGAATTCCTGTACCGGAGGGGTTTCTGACGTCCAGATTTTTATTTAAATTCACTTTGGTAATCGCCGGATTAATGGCCGGCAGCTTCCGTGCTGACTGCTCGCCGTTTATCCGTGTTTTCAATCCATCCGACTATCATGCCGATCCGCAGACTTACTGTTCAATTCAGGGTCCGGATGGAATGATGTATTTTGGGAATAACCGGGGTGGTATTCTTGAATTTGACGGAGCCGTCTGGTCTTTTATTGATTCTCCCGAAAATGGGGTGGTCCGGTCTTTGGCTGTTGGCCCGGATGGGAAAATTTATGCCGGAAGCACCGGTGATTTTGGTTTTCTTGATGAGCTTCCAAACGGAACAAAGGTCTTTAAAAGTCTGAAATTTCTGGTTCCTGAGGAATTCAGTGATTTCAATGAAATCTGGAAAATTGAACGGCAGGATTCCTCTCTTTACTTTCTCTCATCACGGTACCTTTTCCACCTGAAAAATTCAAAATTATCAGTCCTGACTTCGTTTAACGGTAATTTTTCGAACCTGTTCAAACTGGATGGATCCATCTGGCTGGTTGAGAAAACCGGGGGCATTTTTTTACTTGAAGGAATGAATCCGAGACCCGTGTGCACATCACCGGAAGCAAAATCTGAAGATTTTCCGTTTGCCTTCCGTTCTGCATCCGGAGAGATGATTCTGGTTTCGGAACGGAAGGGGCTGTTCACCCTTAAAAACGGACTACTTTCTTCCATCCCGGGGAAAGCAAGCGAGTATCTGAAGAATTATGCCTGTTACCTTCAGTCTGCTTCATTGGGGGAAACCGGCTATGCCTTACCCACCATCCGGGGTGGTGTTCTGGTGATTGACAGGAACGGTAATTTCCTGACTTCCTTAACCGAAAACAACGGTCTCCAGTCCAATATTATTTATGCGGTTTACAGGGATTCTGAATCTGGATTATGGATATCCGGCGAGATGGGAATTTCCAGGGCCGAATTCCCTTCAGCCTGGAGTTTTTATTCCAAACCAAATGGGCTCAAAGGAATTGTTCTGTCTCTTCATGAAGACCGGGAGAGATTGTATGCCGGGACGATGCACGGACTTTTCTCTGCCCGGTTTTCTGAAAATGGAACCAGCCGGACAACTGAGAATCTGGTTTTTACTCAAAATTCACTGATCAGAGGAGAAGTCTGGCACCTATCCAAATTGGGGTCTTCTGTCCTGGCTGCAACTTCAGAAGGGCTTGCGGTGATTACTGACGGAATTCCCAAAATCATTAACAGGGAAAGCCAGTCCTGCATCCTGATTTCGAAACACCATCCGGGCTACATTTTTACCGGCTCTCCAACTGGCGTTTTTGTCTACAGGGGCTCCCCGGCATCCCTAACCTTTGCAGGAAAGATTGCCGGATTTTCCTCGGGGGCCTATTCCATTCATGAAGACAAAGCCGGGAATATCTGGACGGGAAGCTTTACTGAAGGGGTTCACTGTTTTAAATTCAGCGGTAGTGACTTTCTGAACCCTGAAGTTCTGGCTTTTAATGAGTCAAACGGACTTCCACCCGCTGAAAATTTTACAGCCGAGTTCAATTCTGAGCCGGTTATTCTGACAGTAAGAGGCCTTTTCCGTTTCGCTAAAGAGTCCAACCGCTTTTTCCAGCTTCCTGACTTTCCGCACCAGTTGGCTGATGCCTCTTCTATTTTGAAACAGATTTCAGATTCTGTTTTCTGGCTGACCAATTCCTATCACGTTTTTCAGGTTACCCTTAACGGGAAGACCTGCAGAATCCGGGATGTTCCTTTTAACCGGCTTCCGCCGGGAGGAATCTGGGCGATAATTCCCTCTTCGGATGGCAGCTTTTGGCTTGGAGGCGACCATGGTGTTTTCAGATACAATCCGGCGATCAGTTTAAATTCTCCGCCGGTTTTTACTTCCATGATAAGAAAAGCTGAATCAGACGGTCAAATGCTTCCCCTAAAACCGGAGCCTCTGGTTTTAGACTGGGCTCAGCGAAATGTAGGGTTTATGTTTTCAGCCCCTTCTTTTGACGGAGACGGAAAACTGGAGTATCAATTCCGGCTAAACGGATTTCACCCCGAATGGAGTGCCTGGACACCGGAAATAAAAAAGGAATTTACCAACCTTCCTCCGGGCGATTATGTTTTTGAAGTCAGGGCAAAAACGATCTACGGCCGGATTTCGGACCCGGCAGTTCTGCCTTTCAGAGTTAACCCTGCCTGGTTCAATTCAAAATACGCCTATCTTTCCTACATTTTGTTATCCCTTCTCCTGATCTACGGGTATGTCAGGTGGCGGGTCAGGAAAACACAGGAAGAGAAAATCCGGCTTGAACTCCTGGTTCAGGAAAAAACATCTGAACTGGCCCAAAGTTATGAGCAGTTAAAACAATCGCAGGCACAACTGATTCAATCCGAAAAAATGGCCTCCATCGGAACGCTCGTTGCAGGAATAGCTCACGAGATTAATAACCCGGTGAATTTTATTCAGGCCAGTATTTACCCGTTAAAAGAAGATCTCTCAGATCTGACTGAATACCTGAACCAATATGAACGGATTACTGCGAGTCTGACGGAGATTGAACTCCCTGAAAAAACGGCTTCTTTGGTTTCGCAGCTCAGATCACTGGAAAACCGTGTTTCGGCAGGTGAACTGAAAAAAGAGATTTCAGATCTGATTGCCGGCATTGAAAACGGCTCTGAACGGACATCGGATATTGTAAAAAGTCTCCGGAATTTCTCAAGGCTGGATGAAAACGACATGAAAGTTTTTGATCTGGCAGAAGGACTGCGGATAACACTGAAACTGCTCGAAAAGGAATATTCCGGGAGAATTGAAGTCACAATCCGGTTTCATCATACTTCCCTGCTGACCGGATTTCCAGGACAGATCAACCAGGTCATGATGAATCTTCTTCTTAATGCCATGCAGGCCATTCCGGGAAAAGGCTCCATTGAAATTGAAACATCCGAAACAGAAGAGGAAATTAAACTATCCATAAAAGATTCGGGTATTGGAATTAACCCTCAAAATTTGCCCCGCCTTTTCGATCCCTTCTTTACCACGAAGCCGGTCGGAAAAGGAACCGGACTCGGACTTTCAATCTCCTACCAGATTATTCAGAAGCATCATGGGAAAATTCTTGTTTCCAGTGTTCCGGGGGAAGGCAGCACCTTTACGGTAATTTTACCGAAGCATCCAGTTTCCGGTCCGGATTGAGAACTGGTGCATAAACAAGCGGTAGTGACAAAGTAAAGGTTGTTCCCTGTCCTTTTTCGGATGAAAATGTAATGGTACCCTGATGGGCTTGAATGACACCGTAGGCAACAAAAAGGCCAAGACCCGTACCGGTCCCAATTTCTTTGGATGAGAAAAACGGGTCAAATATCTTATTCTGAATGTCTTCAGGAATACCGGGTCCTGAATCTGTTAGTGAAATAAAAACACGGTCCTTTTTCTGCCACGCTTTAAGTTTGATCTCTCCCTTCCCTTTTACAGCATCGAGAGCATTGGCCAGCAGATTCATAAAGACCTGATTCATTTGCCCGGGAAAACAGTCCACCGGATCAATTTCATCAAATTCTCTTAGAATTCTGACCCCTTCTCCTATCCTGCTTTTCATTAAAAACAAGGTATTCTCAAGGGAAAATAAAAGATCTGTTTTCTTCGGTCCCTCTTCATCAACCCGGGAATAAGTCCTCAGACTTCTGACAATTTCTTCCGTACGGCGGGCCCCATCCTCAATTCCATTCAGCAGAACCGGAATTTCTGAAAGAATTTCGTAATAATCGTGTTTGTATAAAAGCTGTCTGATGACTTCACTGCTTTCAGGAAACTGACGGGAAAGATCGCTGATTGAATCCAGTAGATGCTGAACGTCACGCCGTAACGGTGAAAGTGCTGAGAAAATATAATTGATCGGATTATTGATCTCATGGGCAATACCTGCTGTTAAATGACCAATTGAAATCATTTTCTCTGATTGAATCAACTGAAACTGGGTTTGTTTAAGCCGGATAAGGGCATTTTCGAGTTCCTGAGTCCGGTTATTTAGCTCTGCAGTGGCCTTTTCTGCTGTTATAAGTGCTTCTTCGGCCCGGTCTTTCTCTGTCTGAAGCTCACGGGTTCTTTCTTTGACCTGAATCTGAAGTTGTTTTCCAAGAAACTGATGCTGCCTGATTCGGGAAAAGTGGAAATAAACAAAAATTAGAACCAGAACCGAACCGATGATTACCCAGAACCACACAGTCTGGTAGTAATATGGTTCAAGATAAAGACCGACTGAAGCACCGGTTTGATTCCATACTCCGTCACTGTTGGCTGCCAAAACTCTGAAGGTGTAATCACCGGGGGGCAAATTAGTATAAAAGGCAGTCCGGCGGGATCCAGCCTCAATCCAGTCCTCATCAAATCCTTCAAGTTTGTACCGGTACCTGACTTTTTCCGGTTCAATATAGGTAAGAGCTGCATAGTGGAACTGAAACCGGCGTTTACCGGGGGCCATTTTCAGAATTTCCTGCATTTTCACTGACTCATTCAGTGCCAGTACCTTTTCGATTACGACCGGAGGCGGGACCGGATTTGCTTTGGTTGTTTCAGAATTATCCGCAATGGCAACGCCCCTTGCAGTCGGGAACATCATCCTGCCATCAGAAAGCAGAGCACCTGCAGGTTGTGAAGAACCGTTGCACTGGCTGGTTCTGAGTCCGTCCGATTTGGTATAAACCCGGCAGGAAAGTTTTTCGGTTTTACCATCTGTATAATCAATCAGGGCCTGCCTGCTGATTTCATAGATCCCCTTATTGCAGGTCATCCAGAAGTGACCATCCTGACTTTCCAGTATCTGAAAGGCAATATCGTTGTACAACCCGTCCTGAACGGTAAAAATCTTCGTTTTTCCTGACCGGTATAAAATCAGGCCATTATCAGTTCCTGCCCAAAGATTGCCGTCTTTATCCTGATAGACTGAAAACACGGTGCCGAGACTGTTTCCGTCAGGGGATAAAATTTCAGTTGAAGATCCGTTAAAGTCACAAAGAAATAGCCCGGTTGTGGTTCCGGCCCAGAATCTGTTTTCTGTGTGATGGGTCAATGAGAGAACAAACCAGGGTTTTGAAGGGGTTTCACGGGAAAACGGAACAATTCTGCCGTTTACAAGAAGGTTGAGCCCGCGGGCTGTCCCGATCAGAACTGAGCCGTCTTTAACAGGTAAAAAGGCCCGGATGGTGTTTGATAATAATCCGTGGTTGATGTTCTGGTTTTTAAAAACACCGTTCTTATAAAGTGAGATACCATTTCCGCTTGTTCCGATTAAAATTCCGCCGGATTCATCCTCAGCCAATGCAGTAATTTCAGACCCCGGTAACCCATCATTCAGGTGAAACTGCCTGATTTTCCCTGAAGAAATTTGGTTTAACCCAAAACTGGTACCGACCCAGATTGTTTTTCTGCTATCCTGAAAAATGGTCCTTACAAAATCATCTGAAAGGCCTTTCTGGCTGGTCAGAACGGTAAACCTTCCGGTTTTGAGTGCATTTAACCCGAAATTAGTTCCGATCCAGAGGGTTCCTTCCCTGTCCTGAAGAAGAGATCTGATCTTGTTATTTGACAATCCGTCTGCAGATGAAAAATTGCCGGCTTTTAAATTGGACCAAAGAATAACACCAGATTCAGTACCAAACCAGAGATTGCCACGCTGGTCCTGAACGATTGAATTTACATTTAGTTTTTCAGGGTTTAATCCCTGATGAACAGGTATCCGGTGGCCATCCGAAAATGCCAGTAACCCGTTCGAAGCTCCCACCCAAACCGTATTTTCATTGTCCGTAAAAAGAGTCCGGATGTAAAGGGATTTTTCACTGATGTTGGATTCTGCTTTTTTGAGGCGGTTTTTTTCATATATGAACAATCCTGATGCCGTACCAATCCAGAGCCTCCCGGCCCGATCCTCAGTCAGAGAGGTGATGGTCAGACTGGTCATTCCGTCACTGGACCCAATCAACTGAACCTGCCCTGCTGAAAATCTGAATAAACCACGGTCTGTCCCAACCCACAAATCACCGGCAGAATCGGTTAAAATGGTTCTTATAAATTCACCGGAAAGCGTATCAAAAAGAGGAGTTTTAAGTATTTGCCCGGCTCTGTACCGGTATAAACCGGTCCGGGTACCAATCAGTAAGGCCGAGTCTGCAGATTCACTCAGTGACAGGATGGTATTATTCTCAAGACCCGGCAGATTTTTTTTATCAAAGACGGTAAACTCCTGCCCGTTATACCTGACAAGCCCTTCATAGGTGCCCAGCCACAGGTAGCCATCCCGGCTTTGGTGAAGGCAAAGAACAGTATTTTGCGGAAGTCCGTCATCGGTAGTCCACTCTTCATGAGAGAATTTTTGTAAATCCTGTGCACTTCCTGAATGATGAAATGGCAGAAGAAGCCAGGTCAAAAGCAACCCGATCAAACGAAGCAAACCCCCTCCGGATAAAACTTCAAATTACTGCGGAAATAAGATGAATTCCAAAACTCCTGAAACCAAAATAAAACCCCCGGACTTCCTGATTTCCCTCTCTTGTGGCACGGTAAAAATAAATCCGTATTTTTGTGGATTTCGAATTGGAAAGAATGTGATGAAACGACCCGAACTGATGGCGCCAGCCGGCAACCCAACTATGCTGAAAGCCGCTTTAAACGCAGGTGCCGACGGTATTTATTTTGGGGCCTCCATGTTCAATATGCGGGCACGGGCTAAAAATTTCCAGGATTCTGATCTCGTCAATGTGGTCAGGGCCTGTGAAGAAGCCGGCGCAAAATCCTATCTGGTTATGAACACTATTATTTATGAACATGAACTGGCAGGAATGAAACAGCTTGTTCAGGCGGCTGCCCAGGCAAAAGTCACCAGTATTATCTGCTGGGATCTTTCGGTCATTCAGGCCTGCCGCGAGGTGGGTATCCCGTTTTGTGTTTCTACCCAGGGCTCAGTTTCAAATTCCCTTTCCGCAAGGCTCTACGAGGAATTGGGAGCCAGCCGGATTGTTCTGGCACGGGAATGCTCCTTGGATGAGGTTAAGCAAATTAAAGCATCCACAAAAATGGAAGTGGAAGTTTTCATTCACGGTGCGATGTGTGTTGCGGTTTCGGGCAGATGCTTCATGAGTCAGGAAATTTTCAATACAAGTGCCAACCGGGGTGATTGCCTGCAGCCCTGCCGGAGAAATTACCAGGTAACACTCACCGATACCGAAACCCACAAGCAGTTGATTCTGGGCGAAGATCACGTTTTATCGCCAAAGGACCTGTGTGCGCTTCCATTTTTAGGGCAGGTTCTTGAAACAGGGGCAGATTCACTGAAAATTGAAGGCCGGAAAAGAAGTCCGGAATATGTGGCAACTGTTGTTTCGGTTTACCGGTTGGCCATCGACCTGTGGATGGAAGGAAAACTGACTGATTCGGTTAGTGCCGGGCTGATGAAACGCCTCTCAACGGTTTATAACCGGGGATTTTCTGACGGATTCTTTCTGGAAGTTCCCGGTACAGGTGATTATGCAGAAGTTTCAGGAAACCTCTCCCCATACAGGAAAGAATATGTCGGCAAATTAGTAACTGTAGATACGGAAAACAGTACTGCCGGATTGAAAATTGAATCCAGTTTGTTTGAACCCGGAGAGACATTCCTGTTTATATCCGAATCTACCGGTGTATTCGAATTGGCGGCAGAATTAGTCCAGCCCGGCACTGAAATCGGTAAAGGCCTGACCGTTCAAATCAGAATCCCTGAAGGTGTACACATTAAGGACCAGGTATTCAGGTTTATCAGCTCCGAATCTGAAGCTTCCCGTTACTGAAAACCCAAATTCTTTGAAAGGGTGAAAATGGAACCGCATTTAAGTTTTATTGTCAATCCCAACGCCGGTTCCGGAAAAGGAAAGCAATACGGTGAACATCTGATTGCTGAACTCACTGCAAGAGGAATAAAGGCCTCGGTCAGTTATACCCGTGGTGTCGGCGACGGAATCCGGCTCGCCTCATCAGTTACCCCGGATACCACACATGTGATTGCTGTCGGTGGTGACGGAACGATTAATGAAGTCGTAAATGGAATTGCCGGAAAGGAAGTTGTTTTTGGATTAATCCCCTGCGGGACCGGAAATGATTTCATGAAGATGGTAGGAATGTCACCTTCCGTTCATGATGCGGTCGATCAGCTTCTCAGGTTTTCAGTGCGGAATGTTGACCTTGGCGTCGTAAAAACAAATCATACAGACCGGTTTTTTATCAATAATATCGGGATTGGGTTTGATGCAGTGGTTGCCGCCAAAGCCAACCGGCTGAAATATCTGGGACTTTTATCCTACCTGTACTCGGTTGTAACGACCCTGGTTACCTATAAAGAGCCGATGATCCGGTTAAAAACCAATGACCGGGAAATGGAGATTTCCCTTTTTCTGATGACTTTCGGAAACGGGACCCATGCCGGCGGAGTATTTAAATTGACTCCCCATGCTTTAGTTGATGACGGTGTTTTCCATACCACTTTAATATCGGGTGTCAGAAAAATGCGGGTTTTTGATATTTTCCCGAAGGTTATTAAGGGAACCCACCTGAATGAGCCCGAAATTTCCAGTTTTACGTCTGAGGGAGGTTCAATTATCAGTCCGGCTGAACTGACGATTCATGTTGACGGCGAAGTTATTGATACCCGGGCAACACAGATTGATATCGGAATTCTGGCAGGAAAGCAACGGGTTTTATTCGGGAAATAAGTCCCGCAACACTGCTGTTGGTGAAAATGAAGAATCTCATTTTCCTGCACGGTGGGGAGGGCCTTTTCAATTCTTGCTTCCACTGTCCGTCTTTGGCCGCCTGCTGATAACCACTTAAGGTGTCAGGCGAGATGGAATCGGTTAAGATTGAGGCCTGCGTTACATGAAAAGAGCTGATTCCCCTGGAAGAATTATTTGTCAGATTCTTTTTATCGTGACAACAGCAGGTGCGGTATACAAATATCGGGACCGGTCACCCTTTTAACAAGTCCTGAGTAAAGCCAACCATCCGGGTCAGTTCTGTTTGATAGAAGGATTCCGGTTCAGCCTGCATGCGTTTTAGAAGTTCAAGTTCTTCTGCAAGATTAATTGCAGTCAGAACAGCCAGGGCAACAGGTGACCGGTCTGCACGGCCGGTATTCAGTTCTCTCATTGTTCTGTCTACGAGGGCAGCACATTTTCTGATCAGGTCAGGATCCTCGCCTTTCAGCGAAAACTCTAGATCCATGATTTTCACTTTTACCGTTTCCATGGTCAGGACTCCTCACCGGTTATTGAGTCAATCCGGTCCATTAAACTTTGAACTTTGGTTTCAAACTGCTTTTTTTCTTCAGTAAAGGCAGTTTGATTACTTGAAAAAAGCATCCGCATCTGGTTGAGGTCCGATTCTTTTGCTCTGAGCTTTTCTTCGAGCTGCTGGGTATTGAGCAACAGCCGGTCGATCTCATTCTCTTTTAATTTCAGTTTTTCACCCAGATCGTGAAGGTTAGACCATAACTGAGTGATCAGTTCCCGTTCCATCATCCGCCTCTTAAACTGGCATTGAATTTCTTTTCCATCATCTGCCGGACGGCAGTCATGATTCCATCAATTTCCTGGTCAGTAAAGGTTTTTTCTGGGTTTTGAAGCGTCATCCGGAACCCGACTGATTTCTGGTTCTGCTGATTCTTCGGATCCTCAAAAACATCAAATACCGTAACCTGGCTGATCTGCCCCGGGTTGGTTTCCTGAATGGACTGAACCATTTCACCGGCAGGAACTGAACGGGAGACCCAAAACGCCATGTCCTTCTCAACCGGGAGAAATTTGGGAAGCTCCTGGTATCTGGGCTGGTGTTTGGGAAGTGAATAAAGTGAATCGAGGATCAATTCAGCAATAAAAACGGGTTGTTTCAATCCGAAAAAAGACTGAACTTTCTTTGAAATTTTACCGATATGCCCCACCTGCACGTTCCCTGTTGAAAGAACCAGGCAATCTTCATAAAATTCAGAATCAACTGCAGTAACTGTCACTGGCTCTGAGAGTCTGAAAACATCCAAAACAGCCAGAACTGTCCCTTTCAGGTGAAAGAGTGTAGAAGATTCCGGTTGCGAATTCCAGGTTGATTTTACGGTTTGGCCGGTCATCATCAGCCCGATCCGGATTTCTTCCTGATGGTTCCCGATTTTTGAATACCGGTCAGACTTAACCGATGTAAAACAATGCCCCAATTCAAAAAATCTCAGGTCAGTAATCCCGTGGTTTTGGTTTTTCTGAACAATCGCCAGCATTCCCGGGGCAAGTGCGGGCCGTAACACCCCCATTTCTTCTGACTGTGGATTCAGAATCGGCACTATCTTTCCTGTAACCAGGAGGGCATCTTTTTCCGGAATCATAGAATTGCAGAGGATTTCCTGAAATCCGGCCCCGGTCAGCATGAACCTGAGTTTGTTATCAAAGGAATAGGAGCTTTTTTGCTCTGCCGTGTAAGAAACTGAAACTGTTTCTGCCTCCGGCACATGATGAAATCCGTAAATCCGGATTAATTCCTCAATCAGGTCAATTTCCCGGGTTACATCCGGGCGGTGGGCAGGCACCCTGACCATCATTTCGGTTTGATTTTCGCCAATCATGACAAAGCCAAGTGAATCCAGAATCTGATGAACCTTTTCCTTCGGAATTTCAATCCCCAAAATCCGCTTGATCTGAGAAAAACGCAGGGTCAGTTCGGGTTGAATCAGATGTTTTGCAACAGCCAAAACAGGTGTTTCAGCCATTTTACCACCCGTATTTTCAACAATCAGTTTTGCAGCACGCAAAGCAGCCGTTTTCTGAAGTCCTGAGTCAATTCCCCGTTCAAACCGGTAGGAGGAGTCGGTGCTGATTCCGAGTTTTTTTGCTGTTTTCCTGACAGATGACGGATTAAACCAGGCAGATTCAAGCAGAACACGGCTTGTGGAGTCTTCAACTTCAGAATTCTCTCCGCCCATTATTCCGGCAACTGCAACCGGATCGTTACCGTCACAGATCATGAGGGCCTGATCGGGAAGTTGTCTTTCTTTTGAATCCAGCGTGGTAAAGGGGCCTGGTCCGGTGGTTTTAACCCGGATGGTTCCTGATTTCAGCCGGTCATAATCAAAAGCATGCAAAGGCTGACCAAGTTCCATCATCACATAATTGGTAACGTCAACCAGAATATTCCGTGGTCTAAGTCCCATTTGGGTTATCCGTGTCTGCATCCACTCGGGGCTTGGCCGGGCGGTGACACCTTCCAGATACCAACCGGCATAAACAGGGCCCTGATCCGGACTGTCCAGTTCAATTTTAATTTTCTCGGATGATTGAATTTTGGATATATATTTCGGATCGACAGTCAGGTCAGGAAAACGAACTGTTTTTCCTGCCAGTGCTGCAACATCACGTGCAACTCCAAGATGACTGAGGGCATCACCCCGGTTGGCAGTAATAGCAACCTCCAGAACATAATCTTCACGGATATTCAGGACTGAGGCCAGATCAAGGCCTGCGGTCAGAGACTCATCCAGAACCCAGATGCCGTCAGATTTCCCTTCTTCAAGACCAAGTTCACTTTTAGAGCAGATCATCCCGTTGGATTCCTGCCCCCGGATGGTGGCCTTTTTAATGGTAAAATCAGCTCCCAGAACAGCTCCGGCAGTTGCAACCGGGACCGTTTGCCCTGCTGCCACATTGGGTGCACCGCAAACAATCTGCACCGGATGCCCGTCACCAAGATCAACCCGGCATACACTGAGTTTATCGGCATTGGGGTGCTTTTCACGGGAAACCACTTTACCGATAATGACCCCTTTAAAGGAAGCGCCAACGCGTTCAATTCCTTCAATTTCAAGACCAGTCATGGTCAGGCGGGAAGCCAGTTCTTCGGGAGACCAGTCGAAATCCACAAATTCTTTAAGCCAGCTGTAGATGATTTTCATATTAAAACTGTTGTAAAAACCGTTGATTATTATCCCAGAGCAACCGGATGTCATCAATGCCATACCGCATCATGGCTATCCGGTCAATTCCCATCCCGAATGCATACCCGGAATATTCCTCCGGATCGACATTACAGGCTTTCAGTACATTCGGGTCCACCATTCCGCACCCAAGAATTTCGAGCCATCCTGTGTGTTTGCAAACCCGGCATCCTTTCCCGTGGCAAAGGTGACAGGAGACATCCACTTCGGCAGAGGGTTCTGTGAATGGAAAGAAGGATGGTCTCAGTTTGATTTTCGTCTGTGGCCCGAAAAATTCACGTGCAAACGCAAGAAGGATGGTTTTAAGGTCAACAAAGGAAACGTTTTTATCTACCAGCAATCCTTCAAGCTGATGAAACAGACAGTAACTGCGGGCAGAAACAGCCTCATTCCGGTACACACGGCCAGGCATGATGGACCGGATCGGCGGTTTCTGGGATTCCATTACCCGGATTTGTACCGGTGACGTATGGGTTCTTAAAAGAAGATCCCTGTCAATAAAATAGGTATCCTGCATATCCCTTGCAGGGTGGTCGTGTTCAAAATTCAGAGCTTCGAAATTATACCAGTCATGCTCCAGTTCCGGCCCTGAAGCAACTGAAAATCCAAGAAACCGGAAGATTTCGATCATTTCATTCATGACAACGGTAAGCGGATGAAGCTTGCCAAACTGAACGGGATAACCCGGCAGGGTCAGATCAGTTCTGGTATTTATAACTGAATTCTGCTGACCGGCAGTGGCAGCATCAATGAGTCCCTGTGCCTTGTTTTTAAGGTCATTGAGTTGTTTCCCGATCTGTCCTCTTTGCTCTTTCGGAACCGTACCCAGTTGTTCAAACAGGGCACTGACAGTTCCCTTTCTGCCAAGAAAACGGATCCGGAAGGCTTCAATTGCCTCCTGATGTGTCAGACCCGGAGCAGCTGAATCAAGTTCCTCCGATACTTTTCTGATATTCTCATCCATAGATCAAATCCGCATAAAAAAGAAAAGGAACAGCCGGCAGGTGGTGGCCTGCTGACTGTTCCCTTACCGGTTAAAGAAAAATCAGGCCAGTGCTTGTTTTACAACTGCAGCAAAAGCATCCGGATTGTTCACTGCCAGTTCGGCAAGAGACTTCCGGTTAATGGTAATGTTCTTCACATCCATGGCATGGATCAGGCGGCTGTAAGTCGTTCCGTTCAGGTGTGCAGCAGCATTGATCCGGGCAATCCAGAGATTTCTGAAATTCCGTTTTCTGACCCGTCTGTCACTGAATGAATACGCCAGACCTTTTTCAACCGCATTTTTAGCAACTGTGTAAACACTGTTCCTGCGACCGAAATATCCGCTGGCAGCGGCAATAATTTTTTTACGGCGGCGGTGGGAAGCAACTTTATTTTGTGAACGTGGCATTTTTTAAACTCCTTATTTCAAATATCTCTTACATTCCCAGCATCCGCTTTACCCGTGGCTGATCCACTTCAGCCATGACGAGAACCTTCCGCAGGCCCCGTTTCCGTTTCCGGCTTTTGGATGTCAGAATGTGGCGTGCAAAGGCTTTGGCACGAAGTACCTTTCCGGTACCGGTAACTTTAAACCGTTTTTTGGCACTTTTGTTTGTTTTAACTTTCGGCATAGTATCCTCTGGTGGTTTATTATTTCTTTTTCTTTTCCGGCGAGAGCATCACCGTCATGGCCCTGCCTTCCAGTTTCGGCTCCTGATCCACCTTTCCGTAATCTTCCAGGCGTTCAATAAACCGGTTAAGAAGTTCCAGCCCCTGATTCTGGTAAGTGATTTCACGGCCTTTAAAAATGACCGCACCCTTCACTTTATTTCCTTCTTCAAGAAACCGGATGGCATGTTTGGTTTTAAAATCAAAATCATGAACATCGGTGTTAATATGGAAACGAACTTCCTTAACAACTACAACCGCCTGTTTTTTCTTGGCGATCTTTTCCTTCTTCGTCAGTTCGTATTTGTATTTCCCGAAATCAACTATTTTACAGACCGGCGGATCGGCCATTGGCGAAATTTCAACAAGATCAAGCTGTTTGGATTCAGCAAGGGCTAAAGCTTCATGAATGGACAATATTCCGTGATTTCCATCCGGATCGACAACTCTGACCCGTTTTGCACGAATTTCTTCGTTGACTCTGACTTTGTCAGATGAGGGTTTTACAGGACCGTTAATAGGTACTTCTCCTTGATTAATTCAAACTTCTTGATGCGATTTCGGAACTAAGTTTCTGTACAAATTCACTGACTGGCAGAGCCCCTTTATCACCCTGTCCGTGCTGCCGGATGGCAACAGAGCCGGATTCAGCCTCTTTACCGCCGATAACAGCCATATAAGGTACTTTCTGGGTTTCCCAATCCCGGATTTTATATCCGATTTTTTCATTCCTGAGGTCCAGACGGACCCGGATTCCGGCGGCTGCAAGTTCTTTTTCAACGGAGGCTGCATACTCATTGAAAACATCGCTGATCGGTAGAACGGCAACCTGAACAGGTGCCAGCCAGGTTGGGAAATTTCCGGCAAAATGTTCAATCAGGATACTCAGAAACCGTTCCATGGAACCAAAAGGTGCCCGGTGGATAATGACTGGTTTCAATTTGGTATTTTCTGGTCCGACATATTCCAGTCCGAAGCGTTCCGGCATCACATAGTCTACCTGAACGGTTCCAAGCTGCCATTTTCTGCCAATGGCATCCTTAACAATAAAATCAAACTTCGGACCGTAAAAAGCGGCTTCACCCATCCCGATAAAGTAATCAAGCCCCATGTCCTGTGCTACTTCCAGAATTTCCTGCTGCGACTGTTCCCACATTTCAGGAGAACCTGCATATTTGTCTTTATTTTCCGGATCCCAGAATGAAAGACGGGTTTTAACCGGCATGTTAAACGTTTTGAACACCAATTGGGTCAGCTCAATTGCATTGATCAGTTCAGACTTTAACTGATCGTGGGTGCAGTAAATATGGGCATCGTCCTGGGTAAATCCACGAACCCGGCTGAGACCATTTAATTCACCAGACTGTTCAAACCGGTAAACAGACCCGAATTCAGCAAGTCTAAGCGGAAGGTCCCGGTAAGACCTGGGCTGATTGGAATATATCTGGTGATGATGCGGGCAATTCATAGGTTTCAGGAGATACTCTTCATCCTCGACCTTCATAGGGGCGAACTGCGATTCGGAATAATAAGGATAGTGCCCTGAAGTCCGGTACATATCCAGATTACCGATATGAGGGGTTATCACCTCAACATACCCCCGTTTTAACAACTCGTCTCTCAGAAAAGCTTCAAGAGTTCGCCTGACAATTGTTCCGTTTGGAAGCCAAACCGGAAGGCCTCTGCCCACCAGAGGGCTGAACATGAAAAGATTGAGTTGTTTTCCAAGCTTCTTATGATCCCGTTTTTTTGCTTCCTCTAACTGGAACAGATGTTCATCCAGCAGGGATTGTTTGGGAAAGGTAATGGCATAGATTCGCTGCATGACCTGCCTGGAAGCATCTCCCCGCCAGTAACTGGAGGAAACACTCAAAACCTTGACTGCTTTTAGTCTTCCGGTATTTGGCAAATGCGGTCCGGTGCAGAGATCTGTAAATCCACCCTGATTGTAAACCGAAACCGTGTCATCTTCTTTGATGGTTGTTTCCAGAATTTCAACTTTGTACGGATCTGGCCGGGTGGATTTGAAAAAGGAAATAGCTTCATCCCGCGACAATTCTCTGCGGCGGATGTCCAGTTCCCGCCTGGAGATTTCCTTCATCTTTTCTTCAATTTTGGAAAAATCTTCAGGGGTAAAGGAGTGAGGAGAGTCAATATCGTAGTAAAAGCCGTTTTCAATAGCCGGCCCGGCACCAAACCTTGTACCCGGGAAAAGCTCTTCGATGGCCTGGGCCATAATATGTGAACTGGAATGCCAGTAAATTTCACGCCCTTCATCGGAATCGAAAGTAATGATGCGCAATGAAGAGTCTGATGTGACCGGAAGGTTCAGATCCCTGACTTTACCGTTTACGGATACGGCAAGTGCTTCTTTTTCCAGGGAACGGGAAATAGAAGAGGCGATTTCAATACCGGTTACTCCGGACTGAAATTCACGTACCGACTGATCGGGCAGTGTAATTCGGATTTTTTCCACGATGGAATCCTGCGAAGAAAAATCAAGCAGTGGGCGGTACAAGATTCGAACTAGTGACCTCTACGATGTCAACGTAGCGCTCTAACCAACTGAGCTAACCGCCCAATGCTTTGATTAATTTCAAAATAGACCTGATTTCTTTAGAATAACTGCACAGGGTGGTGAATCAGACGAGCTTAAGAACCACTTCTGCCGTATAAGAACTGTACCGAGAGCGGGAATCGAACCCGCACGGCTGTTAGCAGCCAAGGGATTTTAAGTCCCTCTTGTCTACCTATTCCAACATCTCGGCGACACGAGCAAATTCAAGAGGCGACGGGCGGATTCGAACCGCCGAATGAAAGTTTTGCAGACTTCTCCCTTAGCCACTTGGGTACGTCGCCGATCTGTAAAGACCTGCTGCTAAAACTAAAAATCCCGTTTGCCGGGACCTTTATCGGAGCAAAACTCCTGAAGTTAACAATGCCCGTAAACCGGGCTTAAAAAGAACTTAGAGCGGGAAACGAAACTTCCCGATTTTCGGGACGACATCACCAGCTTACTTCCGCTTTTCAATCCTGATCTTCTGACTTAGAGCGGGAAACGAAACTTCCCGATTTTCGGGACGACATCACCAGCTTACTTCCGCTTTTCAATCCTGATCTTCTGACTTAGAGCGGGAAACGAGACTTCCCGATTTCCGGGACGACATCACCAGCTTACTTCCGCTCTTCAATCCTAATCTTTTGATTTAGAGCGGGAAACGAGACTCGAACTCGCGACATCAACCTTGGCAAGGTTGCGCTCTACCAACTGAGCTATTCCCGCTTGTTTTAAAAAGTGGTACAAAGATACGTCAGAAAAACCCGGTGCGCAAGAACCCCAGAAACAAAAATCAAAAAAAGGTCTTTAGAAGTCACTTGTATTTTCGACAATTACCTGTTTCGCAGTCAGATAGTCCTGAAGCAGTTTCAAGACTTCAAGAACACCGTATTCAGTATAATTAATAACTTTCTCGAGGGATTGGCAGGTTTCAAGAAGGCGCCCCAGATTAGAATCTTTGATATCTGTTGAAGCCGACAGATGAAGAATCAGGGTCGGATCAACAAACATGATTCTGGAAGTTCCTGTATACCGTGGCAATACTCTGCCGGCAAATTCCGAAATTTTTTCTGCCATAGCCATCAGAGGGCCGTATGGGTCGAGTACATTCCGGGCAGGAACTTTTTCATCTTCAGCAAATTTATACTTCCCGGTCTGAAGGGTAAACAGATAAAAAATGGCCTGTTTCCCGATCCGGTTAATGGATTTTGAGTAAATGATTTCACCATCCCTGAACCCGATAAAGGAGGTTTCTCCCCAATGAACCACCCGCAGAATACCGCTTTGTTTTTTCATCCGGATCTGATCCAGAACAAGCCGAAGCGGATTGTTTCTCAAATCACCGCTTGCACTGGTTTCGCCAGAATAGCTGGTGTCTTTTCTGAGTTTGATCTGGAGGTTAAGCCGAACAAGAAGATCCCTGAATTCATAGGGTTTGGCAATAAATTCATCTGCTGATGATTCGAATGCTTTAATCTTCGTTTGGGTATCAGCCTGGTAACTCAGGAAAATAAACGGCGTGCGGTTTAGCCGTTCAATCTTCCGGATGCCAGCAAGAAAAGTGAATCCGTTTATTTCAGGAAAACTGACTTCAGAAATGATCAATTCAGGTCTGAAAACCTCTGCGGCAGACAGTGCATCTGCAGGCCGGTCAAAAATCATGGTCTCAAAACCCTTTGCGGTGAGCTGCATATTCAGTTGTTTCAATGCAACGCTGTCAGGATCCACAATCATGATTTTATTCATTTCAAATCCTTAAACTCCGGTTCAGTCGCCAAGATCATATTTTTTTCTCTTTTCCCAGAGGTTTTTAGTCGAGATATTCAGGATATCAGCAGCTTCCTGATAGGATTTTGCATGATATTTCAGAATATAATTAATGTACTCCCGTTCAAGTCCTTCCAGATCCAGAACTTTTCCAACGCCAAAGATAAGGGATTCAGCCCGGCTTTCCTGTCCGGGTTTCAGGTTCAGATCTTCGGGTGTAATTTCAGTTGAAGAACAGAAAATCAGGGCCCGTTCCAGAATATTCCTCAGTTCCCTGACATTTCCGGGAAAGCTGTATTGTGACAGAAGGTCAGCCGCATCCCCTCTTAATTTAATTTCGCCTTTGCCAAATTTACGGGCTCCTTCAGTTAAAACCTGTTCGGCGATCAGCGGAATGTCGGCAGAAACTTCCCGAAGGGAGGGCATTCTCAGGTTGATGACATTGATCCGGTAAAACAGATCTTCACGGAAACCGCCTGCCCGGCACAGTGTTTCAAGGTCAGCATTTGTGGCCACAACCACCCGGGTTGAAACCGTGAAATCCTTCAGGCCGCCAATTCTTCGTACCTTTTTAGACTCGAGAAAAGACAGCAGTTTTGCCTGTGTCTGAAGCGGGACTGAATCAATTTCATCCAAAAATAGGGTTCCGTCCTGAGCCTCTTCAACCAAACCGATTTTGTCCTTCCTGGCGTCAGTAAAGGCACCTTTCATATATCCGAAAAGTTCTGACTCAAAAATCGTTCCGGGAATGGCCCCGGCATTTATCTCAACAAACGAATGTGAAGCAGTTTCGGGGGTGATATGATGCAGGATCCGGGCGATAAAACTCTTGCCGGTACCGGTTTCGCCAGTAATCAGAACCGGCGCCTCGGGTACTTTAGCCAGTTTTTCAAGCTGAGTTCTGAGTTTGGCGAACGCAGAAGACTGCCCGACCAGCGAATTTAAATCAAACTCAGTTTTGACCTGACGCTTAAACTGGCTGACTTCATTCTTCAGGTTTTTCAGTTCAAGAGCCTGCTCAACCGTTTTAAGGAGTTCTTCCCGGTTGATGGGCTTTCTGATGTAATGGAAGGCACCGCTTCTGAGGCAATCGATGGCAATATCCATATTATTGCTGGCTGTTACCATAATAACCGGAATCTGGGGTACGGTTGATTTGACTTCTTTGAGAAGACTCACTCCGTCCATTTCAGGCATAGACACATCCATACAGATGACATGCGGGTAAAAGGATGAAATTTCATCAAGCAACTTTTTCGGGTTCTGAACGCCGTGAGTCTGATACCCATATTTAGAAAAAGTGTGGGTAAGCAACGTCAGCAGGTTCGAGTCATCATCAACGAAAAGAATTTTCTTGCTCATCTTGCACCATCCGCAAGCGCCTGGCGCAACCGGGTAATTCCGTCTGCCGGATTTTCATATTTAAAAACAGCAGAACCGGCCACCAGAATCTCTGCCCCTGCAGAAACAATTTCCCCGATCGTCTCTGGGCTGACGCCACCGTCGACTTCAATCATCAGTCTGGGATTCAGTTCATCCGCCAGGCGGCGCAGTTTGGAAATTTTCTCGGGCATCGTCCGGATAAAAGACTGTCCGCCAAAACCGGGATTTACAGACATGATCAGAACCAGGTCAACAAACGGGAGAATTTCTTCGAGTGTGCTTACCGGAGTTGCCGGATTTATGGAAACCCCAGCTTTTTTTCCCAGGCTTTTAATCAGGGAAACTGACCGGTGCAGGTGGCGGACTGCCTCCTGATGAACGGTTATAATTTCAGCACCGGCAGCAGCAAATTCAGGAATATAAAGATCCGGATTTTCAATCATCAGGTGAACATCCAGCGGAAGACGGGTCACTTTCCGGGCCGCAGCTACTATAAACGGACCAAAGGTCAGGTTCGGAACAAAATGTCCGTCCATCACATCGCAATGAATCCAGTCAGCACCGCCCGATTCACAGGCTTTGATCTGGTCACCGAGCCGTGAAAAATCAGCCGAAAGTATGCTTGGTGCAATTTTTATCCTGTTAGTCACGAACCGTTCCTTTCATCTCGCCCGGAACCGGTTTTTTACTGACCCAGATGTTGACTGCCTTACCGCTTCCGGTTCTTTCGCCCGCCTTTGGAAATTGGTCGATCACGGTATTGGGAAGCAGTTCGTCGGTAGACTGGTAGGTTACTGTTCCAAGAACCAGACCTGATTTAAGCAGAAGATTCTGGGCATCGTTGAATGATTGTGATGTGAGCTCAGGAACAGTTACAAAATCACGGGTTGCGCCACTGGAAATAACGAGAGTAACAAATGAACCTTCCCTGACTTCTCTGCCCGGGCTGACCGACTGACTGATAACCACATTTTCCGGATACTCGCTGCTCTGGCTGTAAATAACGCCACCTTTTTTCAGTCTGGCTTTTTCAAGCAGAATAGTCGCTTCACGCTCAGACTTGGTCACAAGTTCGGGAACCGTCACCTTTTTGGGTTCAGAGGCAGTCACCATCAGATAGATCCTGCGGCCGGTTTTAACCTCAACTCTGGATTCCGGATTCTGAGAAACCACTGTATTCGGTTTTTGTTTCGGATCGTAACTGGCAATAGCCGTTACCGGTTCAAGCCCGATGGAGGTCAGTTTGGCGGCGGCTTCCTCACCCGTCAGGCCCATCACATCCGGAACTCTCACAATTTCCTTCTGGGTAACATACCAGGGCATAAGTATGCCGTTAAAAAGCACAGCAAAACAGGCCAGAATCCCGCCAACAATCACCAGATTCCGGAAATAAAAGTAAAGTCGTTTTTTTACAAATGGATTCATATTAGTTCCCGTCGCTGAATATAACAGTATTACTTTTTGTAATCAAATAGGATCGTGGATTTTAAATCCGGGTTTTCAGGATTTCTTCTGCCGAGGCAGCTTCTGAACTAACTGAATTAAAATGGCTTTTTCCGGAATGCCAAAATCCGTATTTTCAAAATTTTTACGGGAGGATAAAATGAAACCCATTCTGTTTGCAGTATTGACCTCAATGGCCTGGGGGATTGGCGGCTATTTTGAAAAAAAAGGGCTCCATATGGGGAATTTAAGTCCGCAATTGGGTATAACCATCCGGACGGCGGTAGCATTGGTCATTCTTGGCCTGGTTAGCTACCCTGACTGGAAACTGATTACTCAGGCAGGGCCAAAAGCCCTGACGTACATGATTGTCGGCGGCGGAATTGTTGCCGGTTCTGTCGGAATGCTGTGTTTTTATTTTGCAATAAAAGGTGCGCCGCTGAGCACAGTTATGCCGATTGCCTTTACTTCCCCGTTTTTTGGCGCCCTGATGGGAATTTTATACGGCGGAGAACCGGTTGAACTGAAAACTATCATCGGAATGCTGCTAACGGTTTCCGGAATTGTTGTACTGACCGTTAAACTCTGAAAAAATGGATCAACCCAAACTCCTTCATATCCGGAATATGGTCTGCCCCAGGTGTATTGAATCTGTTCAGCGGATTCTGACTTCTCTGGAAGTTCCCTTTTCGTCGGTCCGCCTGGGTGAGGTTGCTTTGATTTCACCGATCGAACCTGAAAAAAAACAACAACTTTCCCAAAATCTTCAAACGGCCGGGTTCAGTTTACTTTCAGCACGGGAAGAAATCCTGACGGAAGGAATTAAAACGGTTCTGATCGAACTTTGTGATTCCGGGCCTTCAAACCGGAAACAAAAACTCTCTATTCTGTTACAGGATCAGTTTCACATGAGCTATTCAAGACTTTCCGCCCTCTTTTCTGAAACGGCTGGCTTAACCATCGAATCCTACTTCATCCGGCTCCGGATAGAAAAAGCACGGGAATATTTATCCTACCCGGATCTGACAATCAAGGAGATTGCGGACAAGCTGGGTTTTTCTTCACCTGCCCACCTTGCCTCTGCCTTTAAGAAAACCACCGGAATGACAATGACAGCCTACCGGAAAAACACAGATGCAAACCGCCTACCACTAGATTCCATCTGACCCCGGATCACTGATCTTAAAAAAACACCTTGATTTTGTATCAATCAGGAAAAATTCTGTAACGTATCTTACCCGGAAAATCCCGATTTTTGCATTCAACAAACAGAAAGAGGTTTAAGATGACCGGTATTCATACCCTAAAAATTGAAGGCATGCATTGCATGAACTCCTGCGTGAGAGCCGTGAAAGAAGAACTCGGACTTCTTGAGGAGATCACTATAAAAACGGTCGTGGTAAATGAAGCAACTGTTGAATATGATTCCGAAAAAGTATCCCCTGACCAGATCAAGGAAGCCATCAGCGAGGCAGGCTTCCGGCTGGTATCCATCGAATAATGCAAAAAACAGTTACCATTCCTGTTCAGGGAATGACCTGCTCCTCCTGTGTTACCCGGATTGAAAAAAAAGTTTCCCGTCTTCAGGGAGTTAGCCAGGTCAGCGTTAACCTGGCGGGAGAAACAGCAACAGTTTCCTTTCAGGATGATCTGATCGGGTACTCTGCCATCAGGGAAACCATCCGGAAATCGGGTTATGAAGTCCCGGAATCCCAGTCCCGCCAGGTTTCTGTTGCCATTTCGGGTATGACCTGTGCCAATTGTGTAAGCCGGATTGAAAAGAAAACAGGCAAACTCACCGGTGTCCTCTCCGCCACAGTCAATCTGGGTACAGAAACCGGTCTTTTTACCTTTGACCCTGAACAAATTACTGAGCAGGATATTCTTGCCACAATCATAAAGGCGGGTTATTCAGGACAGATAACCGGGGCAGAATCTGTCAACAGCAGCAAAGAAACTCAGGACCAAAAGGAACTCACCAACCTTATTCTGGCACTTGTCTTTTCAGCTCCCTTTCTGATCCTGATGGCCGATATGGTGGTCATGGCTGTCAGAAACGGAAACCATTTGTTACCTCATCTGTTTCATACAGGATGGTTTCAACTGATTCTAAGTTTGCCGGTTCAATTCTGGTTTGGACGGCAGTTTCATCTGAATGCCTGGCATGCCATCCGCCAGCTTAGTCCGGATATGAATGTCCTGGTCAGTTTGGGAAGCTGGGCATCCTTTGGCCTCAGTCTCTGGACACTGCTATCCGGCGGCACTCACTTTTATTTTGAATCGGGTGTGCTCGTCATTTCTTTTGTTTTAACCGGAAAGTATCTCGAAAGACGGGCAAAACGAAAATCTGGCGAAGCCATCAGGGCACTTCTGAAACTGACTCCCGAAACCTGCCGGGTCTTAGAAAACGGAGTGGAAATTCCGGTTCCGGTTAGTGCAGTTTTGCCCGGTCAGGTTATCCGGATCCGGCCAGGGGAAAATTTCCCCATTGATGGAAAAATCCTGGACGGACAGTCCACCGCAGATGAATCTCTTTTGACCGGCGAGTCTGTTCCGGTTGAAAAAACTCCCGGAAATCCGGTTTATTCAGGCACTGTGAATTTAACAGGATTGGTTTCCGTCCGGGTGGAAAAAACGGGTAAGGATACCGTCCTTTCCGGAATAATCCGTCTTGTTGAACAGGCACAGGCCGGGAAACCGGCAGCCCAGATTCTGGCGGACCGTATTTCGGCTGTATTTGTTCCTGTTGTTATCCTGATTGCCGGTTTTGTTTTCCTTCTCTGGTTCTCCCTGATTACTCCGGGCAGTTTTACACCGGCCATTCTGGCAATGGTTTCGGTTTTGGTTATTGCGTGCCCCTGTGCCCTCGGACTGGCGACTCCTGTGTCAGTTCTGGTAGCTTCGGGAGAAGCTGCACTTTCGGGAATTTTATTCAGGTCGGGTTCTTCCCTCCAAAGCCTATCCGAAACTACTGTTTTTATTCTTGATAAAACCGGTACCCTGACTTCGGGTTCTCTCTCCGTTCTGAAAATTGATCCGGAAAAGGGATACTCTGAAGCAAAGGTGCTGCAATTGGCATCTTCCCTTGCCTTTCATTCGACTCATCCGGTTTCTGAGGCCGTTATACGTAAGGCAGAAGAAATAAATATGAGTTTTGAACCGGCAGAGAAGGTTCTCCATCTTACCGGATCCGGGCTTTCGGGAACGGTTATGGGAACGGAAATTTTGGCGGGACGCCCGGGATTTGCCTGGCCGGGTATCGAACATTCGGTTTCATCAGAAAATCCGGTGCTGTTTGTTTCCGAAAACGGAGTACCGGCCGGATCGATTGAATTCAGCGATCCGGTCAGACCCGGGTCTTCTGAACTTGTCAGGTTTCTTCAGGACCGGAATGTAAAAGTGATTTTGCTTTCAGGTGACAGGGAGGAAGTGGTTAAAAAGGTAGCAAGGGAAACGGGAATCAAAATCTGGTCGGCACAGAATTCACCTGCCGATAAAGCCGGGTTTGTAAAAGAGCAGATTTTAAAAGGCGGGAAAGTAGCTTTTGCCGGCGACGGAATCAATGATGCAGCTGCACTTTCACAATCAGATACCGGAATTGCAATGGGATGGGGATCGGATGTGGCCATTCAGGCCGGTGATGTAACCCTTTTATCTTCCACCCCGTCAGCGATTATCAGGGCCTGGGAAATCAGCCGTCTGACCAGGGAAAATATCCGCCAAAACTTCTGGTGGGCATTTTTATATAATGTGATTGGAATACCGGCCGCGGCAGCCGGGATTTTAACTCCCTGGATTGCCGGAACGGCTATGTCACTCAGTTCTGTCTCGGTCGTTCTGAATGCGATCCGTCTGAAATCCAGAATCCGGAAATCAGCGTAAATTTACTCCCTGTTCATTCGGGGGGGCATCCAGAAGAATCAGGTCCGGATTTTTATCTTTCACATAATTCAATTCCCATTCAGAATCGAACAACAGAACCCGGCGGCCCTGTGTGTCTTTGTATAAATTGAAGGATCGGCCTTCTGGAAGGTTCTGACCTTCAGGCAACCATCTGCACCGGGTAAAAGAGAGTTCCTCAAACCGGATTTTTTCTTTATATTCTTCTTCCATTCTGGTCGAGAAAACCTCAAGCTGAAGTCGGCCAACTGCACCAATTACTGGTGTGGGAGAGTCGTTGGCGTCATAAAAAAGCTGAACAACCCCTTCCTCACCCAATTCCTGGACACCTTTCTTAAACCCTTTCGAGAAGGAATAGGCTGCCGGATAAACCCGTGAAAACAGTTCGGGTGCAAACCGCGGAAACCGCGCAATATCGAGTCTGGGTCCGGCTGAAACAGCATCCCCAACCCTAAAAACACCCGGGTTGATCAGACCAATAACATCACCTGGCCAGGCCTCCTCGACCATTGACCGGTCCTGTCCGAAGATTTTGTAGGAATAAGACAGCTTGACGTCTTTTCCCATCCGGAAATGAAAGGCGTCCATTCCCCGTTCAAATTTTCCTGACATGACCCGCATAAAGGCAACCCGGTCACGGTGTTTCTGGTTCATATTGGCCTGAACTTTGTAGATAAACCCGGAGAAAAAACCGGCATCAGGTTTTACAGGACCCGTACTGGTTGAAAAGTTTCCGGGGACCGGAGCCAGCGAAACCAAACTATCCAGAAAATGCTCAATCCCGAAATTATTGATTGCACTTCCCCAAAATACAGGGGTTATTTCCTGAGCAAAAAAATACTCCTGTTCAAACTCAGGCAAAGCTTCTCTTAGAAGAATAACATCATCCTGAAGCTGTTTCTGGGCTTTTTCTCCGATCAGATCCTTGAGTTCAGGTGCATTAAGACCACTGACTTTTTCCGGGGCTTTATACTGACCTTTTACAACTTCCTGAAACTGACTGACTTTCAGGGTCGAAAGTTCAAGTATTCCCTGAAATTCATCTCCGTTACCAATGGGCCAGGTTAAAGGAACACAGGTAATTCCAAGAACATTTTCAACCTCGGCCATCAGGTCGAACGGATTTTGCCCGGGCCTGTCGAGTTTATTCATAAACGTGATTATGGGTATTCCCCTGTCCCTGCAGACTTTAAACAGTTTGATGGTCTGCGGTTCAACTCCTTTTGCGGAATCAATGAGCATGATGGCGCAATCGACGGCCAAAAGGGTCCGGTAGGTATCTTCGCTGAAATCCTGGTGACCGGGTGTATCCAGAATATTAAGCAGGAAGTCGCTATATTCGACCTGCATAGCCGAAGAGGAAATTGAAATTCCCCGCTGCTGCTCAATGGCCATCCAGTCAGACGTCGTGCTTTTTGTTCCGGCCTTACCGGTAACCGAACCTGCCCGGTGGATGGCACCTGAGTAAAGCAGCAGTTTTTCGGTCAGGGTGGTTTTTCCTGCATCCGGGTGCGAGATGATAGCCAGCGTTCGGCGGCGCTGGATTTCCTGTTGAATTTCACTTGAGGACATAACAATTCCGGTTTTTTGGAGCGCAAAGATACGAAATGGGAACCGATATCGGGTGGGAGTTGCAGAAAGTCAGGGTGGGGAATCCCGCAGTCAGAAATCTGCGGGACCCGAAAAAGTCAGTACGGCCTTATTCATCATCCACATTGGTGGAATTTGTCAGCATGTCGTTGAAGCTGTTTTGTGGTTTCTGCGGTGGTCTGTTTTCTCTGACCGGGTGGAGAGGTAAACGGGTTTCCGGATCAATTTTAAGGATTTTCCAGGCCTGAAGGGTGTTGTAATAATTTTTCCCGCCATTCTGATTATTAAAGGCCCTTCCCTTCAGATTAAAATGAAGTTCGACAAAATCATCAGCCTTGTAATTATCCAGAATCGTGCATTTATCATGGTTGAATTCGAACTTCAGATATTCGGGATATTGGGAGTTTTCAATATACTCGACAACAAACTCCCTTTTCTTGAATTTTTCATTGACCTGAATGGTGGAAAAAATTTCGACAATTTTTCCCTGAACTGAAAGAGTCATTCTGATTATTCCGATAAAGAAAAACTGCGGATGGAACACCGGAGGAATTTCCAGGAGCAGTTTCTGTAAAAAAATGTTTCTCCGGCTGTATAAAAATGTCGACTAAATCCAAAAATTACAACCGGATGAATAAAAATTCTTTACCTTTTACCGAAAATTTTCTGACTTGTTCAAACGTGATCCATCCCATAAAAACCGTAATAATTTAGGATAATTTCCGGTTCAGCTTGCATAATCCGATTTTTTAACTGAAATTAAACTACGACATTTTTGACGGATGTCATGATAAGCGGCAGAAATGTGGAGCATCCAAGCTGATTTCCCGGTTCAAGCCTGCCTTTTATATCAATTGTTTCGATCAAATACAGGATTACAATGAAATCTATCTATCAAACTGCCCTGTTGGCAGTTGCAGGGATTCTATTACTGTTTCCCTCGCCCTCTACCGCACAGCATGTTCACAGCCAATCTGGAAAAGCAGTACTGGAATCAATCCGTGATAATGTTTTAAGCGAAACCGCTACCGACGAAGAAGCTCTTGTTACCGGCTTCCGTATGGTTTTCAACCCGGGGAAACTGCAGAAACCGGTTTCTTCTGAGTTAACTGCCCGTTTATTTCACCGGTGCGGTACGGAACTTGTTAAGGCATTTTACCAGAACAAGCCTTTCCTTCAGTCAGACGCAAGGGAAGAAATCGAAAGCTACCTGCGGGGAAATCCGGAAAAAGTGGCAGCCGTCTACACCTCACCGTCAAAACGGTTTAAAGTCACCTATTCGACGTCCGGCACAAATGCAGTCCCGGCTGGTGATACAGATTCAAACGGGATTCCTGACTTCGTAGAAAAAGTGGCCCTGTATTTTGATCTTTCCTGGGATAAGGAAGTAACAGAACTTGGCTTTGCTGCTCCGCCGGCAACCGAAGCCAATCCGTATAACATCAGTTTTGAAGCCATGAGCGGAATTTACGGGTATACAGAACCCGCTTCAGGAACAAATGGCACCCATATTGTCATGCACCGCAATTTCTCTGGTTTTCCGGCGAATGACGACCCTGAGGGCGATGTGCTTGGTGCTGCAAAGGTTACTGCAGCCCATGAGTTCAAACATGCACTCCAATATATTTCTGCAGGCTGGAACGGCGAGTCCTCAAACTGGCTTGAAATGGATGCCACCTGGACTGAGGATATCGTTTTTGACTATGTGAACGATTATTATAATTATCTGGATGGATCCGGCAGTTTGTTCAAATCGCCGGCAACTTCCTTAAACCCCGGGTCCTATGAAGACTGCACGTTTTCTCATTACTTTACAGAAAGCATTTCAGATCAATACTGGGTCCAGGTTTGGGAGGCCATTGAAGCCAACAACTCCCTGACTATGGTTCAGGCGATGACGACAGTGCTAACCAGTTACGGAAAAAATTTCAATGATGAGTTTTTAAATGCCTATTCCTGGCATGCAGCAAGCGGAACAAAAGCCCGTGCTGGTTTTGGGTTTGGTGAAGCATCCTCTTACCCGGTCATCGCCGCAACGAAAACGATCAGTTCGGGAGTAGTTTCAGGAACGCAGTCCGGAACCAGTCTGGTCAGCCTGTCTGCAAACTATATTGTTGTTAAGCCAGCAGCTTTGCCGGCAAATGATACTCTGTCCTTCGACGGGTCGGATAACTCAAAACTGGGGCTTTCAGTTCTTGTTTACCTGACTGATAACTCTCTGGTTGTAAAAAATGTTTCTCTTGACCCGGTTACCAACAAAGGATTCATTATCATTCCGCAACCGGATGCAACCATTCAGGAAGTCGTTTTGGTTGTAACCAACTCAGGCACGACCGGTGCCACTTTCAAATACGGACCGGGTGTTCAGGCGAATTATCTTCGGTACGGCGATTTGAATAAAAGCGGTACTGTTACTTCTGCTGATGTACCCGGAGTTTTAAAATCTGTTGTTGGATCTATCCCCGCCTACACCGGCGACAACCTGATTATTGCTGATGTTTCAGGAAACGGAAAAGTGACCTCCCTTGATGCTGCCTACATCCTTCAGAAAGCAGCCGGAATTTTATCCTTCTTCCCCGCAGATATCAATCAGGATGGCTTTGGCCCTGAAGCTTCAGGTTCCAAAGTTTACTCAGATGTCGAAATCCCTGTGAAACTACTTCAAACAGACTATGGGATTGAAATCCGAACAATGGGTAAACCGGAGATTCTTTCTGCTGACATCCGGGTAAGCGGAAAGCTGGAAGATCTAAAAACACTCAGGTCCATATTCGCTTCCGAACAGGGCGGACTTTACGAAAGTGCAATCAGAACGACCGGAACCCTCAATGAGTATCAATTATCTCTTGTAAAACCATCAACAGGTGAAAGCGGATTGGTTGCCCGTTTCAGCGGAAAAGTCAAAAACAATCTGGATTTGGTATTTTCAGTTTCAGTTAATGAAGCACCTGAAGAGCAGGTTATCCTTGAAAAACTATCTTCAGCCGAAGCAGAAATCAGCAATTTCAGTCTGTCTGCCAACTACCCGAATCCATTTAATCCCTCAACAGCATTCCAACTGGCACTTCCTGTTAAATCTGTTGTAGAATACAGGATTCTGAATATTTTAGGGCAGGATGTTACGCCGATGGTTTCAGGTTCATTTGCAAATGGATCCCAGCAGGAAGCCGGCATCCATACATTGACTTTAAAGGCGGAAACACTTCCGACTGGCGTTTATTTTTACTCAGTTAAAGCCGGAAGCAAGCAATTTACCGGCAAAATGACTTTACTCAAGTAAGATCACTAAAAAAGGAATACCCATGAAAAACAAGTTAACTGTTTTTCTGCTGTCTCTGGTGACAGCAGGTTTTGTTTTTCTTCCCGGCAGCGCCTATCCGGGCCCGGCAGGAAAACACCATCCCGTTCAGCTTGCAAAATCTGCAAAACTGAATAAGACAAAGTCCCCGGCTATTCAGACTGCAAATGACAGGCAGCAGCCTGTCTACCGGCAGCCCCTGGTTTCCAAACGGCTGAAGACTTCCTTATCTGATATTAATTACCGGCTGGCAAAAGCCATTTCCCTGCGGGGAAAAGACCGGCACCTGACCCTTCAGGAAAAAGAACTGGTGAAGAAATTCAGGAAAGAGGAAAACCAGGCAAGAAGCGGCAAGCCACACCTGAAAACTGCCGGTTCAGCTTATTCAGAATCCTTTGAATCCTATGTCAATGGGTCGGTTCCTTCTGGCTGGACGGTTGAAAACCTCGGTGATCCGGCTTCAGGATTTGTTGTTTCAACAGCCAGTTATTTTGCTGGTTCAGAAAATGAAACCCAATACCTTGCGGCTGATGATGATCTGGCCGGAGATGGCGTTACAACCCACACAGTTGCTACCTCTCCGGTAATTGACGTTTCGGGAGCAACAACCTCTGTCCACCTGTCATTTTATCATGATTTCGAGCAATATTCAACCGTTCCCTCCTATGGTAAGGTTTTTATCGTTGCAGGTGAAACCGCCACAGAGGTGGCTTCCTTTACAGAGGACACCGGCTGGGAATCCGTTCTGATCGATATAACTGAACTGGCACTTCCTGCTGATACAATCCGGTTGAAATTTGAATATTCTGATGGTGAAGACTGGGTTTGGGGCTGGGCTGTGGATGATATACAAGTTCATCTGGATGCTTCTGATCTGGTTGCACCAACTGTCACCTTCGAACCATTTGATTTTGTAACGGTTGATCCTTCTGCAAAAACCCTGACAGCATCAATTACAGATGAATCTGAAATTGCCTCAGCTTCAATTTTCTGGTCCACAGATTATTACGACGCCGAAGTTCCAACCTGGACAGAAAGTGAAATGACAGCGGTTACTGCTGGCGTCTATACCGGATCGGTTGGACCTGAAATGCTGGAAACCGATGGTGTCGTGGTTTATTATGTCGAGGCAACTGATACTTATGATAATACAACCGAGACAGATGCTTACCAGTACTTCCTTGTTCCTGTGAATGAAATTCCCTACACTGACAATTTCAACGATGAGGATCTGATTTCATTCTTTAATTATAACGGGTTTTATTTAACCGACACTGAAGGTGTTGATGGAACCCCAGCTCTGCAAACCAACCACTACGCCTCGATTTCAGGAGCCTATGCAGATTCTTCGCTGTTATCCTCCGGATTTTTCTCAGGCTTAACACCTGAAACTGAAGCTGTTGTTGATATTTCGGTTACTGATTATGAAACGGGTGAGGCACATACCCTTGCTGTTGGTGACTCCATTCACGTTTGGGGAGAACTGGCCGACGGCTACAAAACGAAATTGGCCTCCCTTACCGAAGCCGATTTTGAGGGTCAGGATGGGTTTGTGCACTTTAATTTCGAACTGAATGACCTGATGCCCGCCAAGGGAACCGGTTCCTCGGTTTACCGCTTGTATTTTGAAACAATTGCTGACCGCACAGCACTTGACGAAGGAGCCGATTTCCTGATTACCTTCGACAACTTCGCCGTCGCGGAGGCCGGATCCGATATAACCGCACCTGAAGTTGAACTGGGTGACTTCAGTTATACGACTGCCAAAACCACACCGGTTCAGGTCACTGCAATGGTAACGGATGATCTTTCCGGGGTTGATTCTGTTATTGTATACTGGGGAACTGCAGAAGAAGGTCCTTTTGAAAAAATCGAAATGACTGCTGGGGAAGGATCAGTATACACTGCTGAAATTCCTGGGCAGACAGGCGGAACTGATGTCTACTTCTACATTCATGCTTCTGACGTGACCGGCAATATTACCGAGACTGACCTTGCAGGATATACCGTTGAAAGTCTGTTCGAAACGCCTTACCTGGAAACCTTCGATGGTGAGGATTTTGCAGCACCTCTCTGGATTTATACCGGTGACCATTATCTCGGGCCTGTTGGAACAGGCGATTCTTATGGTGTCGGTTCCGATTTGTATGAAGAAAGCACCGAATTCCAACTGGTGACCACTCACTTTGCACCTGCTGAAAGTTTGTCATTCTCCTTCCAGTACCGCATTCTGGAATGGGCTGATGATGGTGTTCAGATTATTCCAGGACCCGCATATACCCTTCAACCGGGTGATTCAATTGCCTTCTGGGCACTGGTTAATGACGAAGAATGGGTTCATCTTGGAGCCGTAACCGATCAGAACCACACTCCGGGTGAAGCCTTCAGCCGGTTCACTGCTGACCTTTCTGCTTATTCTGATGACACTCTGCAATTCCATTTATTCGGATATTATGGTGGTTCGGGTGATTTTCTGTTCATTACAGATAATTACAGTTTAGGAAAAGCATCCGATCTTGCAGTTCCATCCATTTCGGTTGATCAGGAATTCCTTGCAACCATGGTTGCAGAAGGCCATGAGGCGAGTGAGTACCTTGAAATTTCCAACACAGGGCTGGCTCCTCTCGAGTATTCGATCTCTGTTGTTCCTGCTGAAAAAGCAACAGCACAAAAGAACGGGAAGAAAAAGGCAATTTCACACCCAAGAAACAAAAAAGCCGCCGGTGAGGACTGGGTTACTGTTTATCCTGCTGAAGGAACTGTAGAAGCTGGCGGAAGTGAAACAACTGAAGTAACCTTTGCTGGTGGTGAGCCCGGACTTTATACTGCACTGCTGGCCATCAACTCGAACGATGAAGAAAACTCTCCGCTTTATATTCCGGTCGGTGCATTTGTTCACAAATCTAATGAAATCTTTGGCTTCAATTATTTTGATGGTGCATTTGCCTATACGACAACTGAAGGCGGTTACGTTTGGGGTACCAACGGCTATGGTGATGTTGGCAAGTACATTAAGCTGGATGCCGGTGAAGGTAAATTCCCGATTACGGAAGTATCCATCGGTTTTGGACCTGTAAACGGAACCTATAATTATTCGGTTGTCATCCGGGATGTTGACGAAGCAACCGGCGGACCAGGTTCTGTGCTTTACAGCCAGGAATTCAGTCTTGCAAATGCAATTCCTGCTGCCGGAGAACCGGATGCCGAAACCGGTGAATATGATCCAGACGATATTTCGCCGACAGTTCATACTCTGACTTCCCCCGTTGAAGTCTCAGGTGAATTCTTTGTCGGAATCGAATTCCCTGAAGCTGCCAATGATGCCGAAGCCTTTTCTATTGTGCACAATTATGAAACTGCACCGATGGGACTGGCCTGGGAACAATGGAGTGACGGTTCTTTCTATGCCTTCTCCGATCCTGATTCCTGGGAAACGGAATGGTTACCGTGGATTGCTGTAAAATCGGAAGGCGGAGTCATATCTGACGGTCTTGTTGTCCGGTTTAATTCAACTGATACGGTTGCTGTAAATTCCATTATTCAGGTACCTGTTTACACATCAAAATTAGGCGATCATGAGGTATTAAGTGCAGACTTCACTGTCACTTATGATCCGAATGTTCTTCAATATGTGAAAATGGTTCAGGCCGGAACAATGTCTGACGGAATGCTGACGGCAATCAACCAGTCCGTTCCCGGGACGCTTACTGTCGCTGCTGCTCATTCTCAGGTACTCAGCGGAACCGACAGTCTTTTGATTTTGATCGAATTCAAAGGAAAAGCAGTAGGAACCTCACCAATGGGCTTCACCAAATTCGTCTATAATGACGGAGACCCGAAAGTGACCACCAAGGGTGGCAATGTAACGGTGAAACTCCCGACTGATGTTGCTGAAACTGCTCCTGCAGAATATAAGCTTTTCGGTAACTACCCGAATCCGTTCAACCCGGCAACGACGATCCGGTTTTCTCTCGACAGAAGAAGCCCGGTTACCCTGACTGTGTATAATGCCCTGGGTCAGGAAGTTGCTGTTCTTCTGAAAGGGAAACAACTGGATTCCGGGCTGCAGACTGCTGAATTTTCAGGCGCAGGCCTGGGATCCGGAGTTTATTTCTATCAGCTTTCCGACGGTCACCGGACTCTGACCGGGAAAATGCTGCTGATGAAATAACCATCAGGTTCAGAAACCAATAAAAAAGGGGCTTAATGCCCCTTTTTTATTGTTCTGATTGGCAAAAGAACCGATTTACTTTTAACTTCGGAATATGAAAAAGTGGATATTTATTGGTTTAATCACCCTGACCGGAACTCTCTCGTGTCAGAAAAGTGGTTCAGAACTCTTGCCTGTCAGGGAAGAAAAACTGGTGGATGTTTTATTCGACCTGTACCTGTTGCAGGCCAGGGTACAAAACCAAATCAAAAAAGACAGCACCCTTCAGGCAGGAAAAACAGTTCTTCTGGATTACCATCAGATCTCGGAACAGCAGTATGATTCCTGCATGATCCTTTTAAAACGGGATCCGGAATTTCTTGCAGTGATCCAACGACAGGTTGAAGAAAAAATCTCCAGGTTTGAGAAATCACTCTCTTCCAAATAACTGAAGGGGTACTTATTACCTTACTATTCTCAGTAAGAAAGAACCTTCAGTCCGAGCACTGCTTTAACTGAAAACAACTGTTTAAAGGCAAATTGTTTGTTCATCATGATATAGTGAGCACCTGCCGGCTGAAATTCCACCAGAATTCCTACCTGAATAAGATCATAAATATGAACTTCAGCTCCTGCCACCCCCGCTATATACGGTAAATAATTAATTTTGCCTTCCTGTTTGGCAATAGCCATACCACCTCCAAGCCCTGAAACCAACATTAGTTTGGGGCGGTCCACCAACGGGAATTTGTAAATCCCAGCTACTCCAAGTCTGGACTCCCTTCCTGAAAAAGAATCCACTGACCAGGTGGCAGTTTCAACTTCAATACTGTAGTAGCCGGGAAAAAATTCTGCCTTCTGCCAGGGATTTGAGATTATAGAAAAACCGGTTGAATTTTTCCACCCGGTTTTAATTTGAGAATAACCCGGCGAAAAAGAAAAATAAACCTCGGATTTACTTTTTCTGCCTGGTGTTTTTACAGGAGCCGGGATTGAATCGGGAGTAACCGCATTAAACTTTTGTTTCTTTTCGAACCCTGAATTAGCCCCGTAAAAAAAGCCACAGATACCACCGAAACCAGTTAAACCGCCAACCGCAATGGATTGAAGAATCCCCGGGTCTCCAGGTTCCCTTTTCATCGATCTGACAACTGGAATGGAGACCAGATAGCCGGTTACGGCCCCGACTGTGCCATAGAGTAACCCTCGGGTCAAAACAGGGTTAAGTTCGGCAGCCCTTGATATCTTTGGTTGGTTGGGATCCTTGGTAATTTTGGATTGGGGCACTGTCAAAACGGTATCCCTCTGGTTTATCGTCTGCCCGTTTACACTTAAAAATATCAGGCACAACGCACTAGCCAAAAGAAGTAACCTGCCCATTTAATCCTCTGTTGAAAATTTTTAAGTTAACCAAAAACGATGAAATGCTTACCACCCGGTTTATAAAAATCCTGACAGGATTCTGAATTTACAACCGATTACTTTTCCCTCAATCCAATTTCTGAGCCATCCTGAAGCCGGGTTTCGTAAATCACTCCCTCCCGTTCAGCATACCGGATAACCTGATCCAACCGCACTTTCGGGAGGATTTCCTCTCCGGTATTCATCCACGATCCGGAAAGTCGGGTCAGTAAGTCCCGGTAAGACATCGGGCCGGAATCCTGTAAAATCCGGATCAATCTGTCAAGGTCTTCAAGCTGTGGTTCTGAGCCACCGTGTGACAGACACCAGGAACACTGTCCGCATCGGTAATCTGCTGCTCCTGCGCCCAGAGACTGGACCAATAACCCCATCAAACAGGCGGATCCCTGAATGTACTTATCCCAGAAAACAAGGTCCTCTAATTTTTTCTTTAAAACAGCAGCCAGATTTGCCGGTGCTCCGGTATTTTTCCACCGGACGGGAAACCTGAACGGTAATCCGGGTGATTTCGCACTGAAAACCAGCTTCCCTTCACCCTCCATCCGGATCAGGTGAAGAAAAACCTCCTGCTCCGTGCATCCGGTAACCTGTGAAACCTGATTCAGCCGGATTTTAACCGGTTCCAGCCTGATTCTCCCGGTTCCCAGGTGAAGTAAAATTTCAGGAAGAGTAAGTCCGGAAGGTAGTTCGGGCTCATTCGAAACCTGGTCTGTTGTCAATTGAACCGAGATCTCTGACGGGTACGGCAAAAAGTCGTCTTCACAGATCCATTCCTTCATGTTTTTTACCAGCTCAGTTTTAAAAAACCTTCTCAGGTAGGGTGATCTGAAAGCCGGCTCCCCGAATTGTTTGGTTGGCGGTATTTCCAGAAATTCACGGATTTCTTCAATGGATTTCCGAAGCCAGAAGACCTGTTCTTCCTCCATTACCAGATAAATCCAGGATTTTTTCCCGTCCCGGCCGGCCCGTCCGGTTTCCTGCAGGTAATCAGCAATGGTTTCCGGGAAATCCAGATGAAAAATATACCGGATGTCTGCCTTGTCAATCCCCATACCGAAAGCACTTGTTGCAAACATCAGATTGGTTTTCCCTGTCATAAAGGATGATGAGTGGAATTTTTTTGCATCAGGAGAAAGGCCTGCATGAAACCAGGAAACCTGCATCTTTTTTTCTGTAAAATGGGAAGCCAGCCGTTCGGTTCCTGCCCGGTTTTGAAGATATAAAATTGCAGGACCTGTCATTTTGGGAAATACGGACTCGAGAAATGCGGCAGCCGAGGGAACGATCCGGGTTGCATAAACCAGATTATACCGGTATAAATCCCCTGTAAAAATCCTGAGATTTGGCGGATTGAACTGGTCTTTAACCAGATTAATCAGATCAGGTGCCGGAGTTGCAGAAAGAACCAGAAATCTGGATTCCGGATTTTCAGCAAATGGATAGGTCATTTCACGGTAAGACGGCCGGAAGGATTTTCCCCAGGTCGAAATGCAATGGGCCTCATCTATGACCAGAAGAATTGGCTGCCCCGTGCCGGAAATAACATCCCGGAGACCGGAGTTCCATCTTTCAGGCGATAATATCAGAATCCCGTACTCAGAAGACAGAAATGCCGCAAGTTCCTTCTGATTTTCACCTGCTGTTTTAAGTCCGTGAAGTTCAAAGACCGGGATTTTTAGTGATTCTGCCCGCCGGGCCTGATCAGCGATCAGAGCAATCAGGGGAGATAAAACAACGGTTTTCAATTTTAACAGGGTTGTCGGAAACTGATAAAGCAGTGTTTTACCCATTCCTGTAGGGAGGAATGCCGCCACCGATCCGCCATCAAGGAGTGCAGAAATAATTTCTTTCTGCATTGGACGGAAGCTGGGAATATGATACACCTGACGGAGGTGCTCCGTTAACTCATCTGACATAAATTTTGGAATACGGGATCAGAAAAAAAGCCGGTCTGCCAGAACAAAGAAAAATAAAACAACTGAAATGGCACTGTTCACATTAAAAAAGGCAATATCCAGCCGTGAAAGATCCTTCGGGTTTACCAGCCGGTGTTCAACAGTCAGTAAAATCACCAGAGCTGCCATTCCAGCAAAATATAGGAATCCTGATCCGGCAAAGAGTCCTGTCAGGATCATTAAGATCACCATGACACTGTGGAAAAATTTGGCAATCATCAGGGAGGCCGGAATCCCAAACCGGACGGGAATACTTTTAAGTGCTGCCCCCCGGTCAAATTCCATATCCTGGCAGGCATAGATAATATCAAAACCCGCAATCCAGAAGGTGACTGAAAATCCAAGCAGGATAGGAACCCAGTCAAACTGCCCTGTCAGACCCAGCCAGGCTCCAACCGGTGCAAGACCAATCCCCAATCCCAGAACCAGATGGGCTGCCCAGGTAAACCGCTTGGTCAGGGAATAAAAGAATATAACCGCCAGCGCCACCGGTGACAAATAAAAGCACAGGTCATTCAGCATCCAGGCGGCAAAAATAAACACTGCAGAGGAGAGTAAAATGAACAAACCGGCAGTACCGGCCGAAATTTTACCTGCCGGGATTTCCCGTTGCTGCGTTCTGGGATTTTCTTTATCGAACCGGGCATCGGCAACCCGGTTAAACCCCATGGCTGCAGACCGGGCCCCAACCATGGCAACCACAATCCAAAGCAGTTTTTCACCGAGGACTGAACCAAACGGGATCTGATAACTGGCCATGACCAGACTGATCATGGCAAACGGAAGAGCAAAGATGGTATGTGAAAATTTGATCAGGGATCCAAAAGTTCTGATCTGTTCAAGCAGCCGGGTCATTCCTATCCAATAATTGATTCTTTGGGAAAGGACAGGGTGATTTTCGTCCCGGACCCGACCACCGATTGAATAGCCATTGATCCGCCATGAAGCGAAACCAGCAATCTGGATAGTTTTAAGCCAAATCCCATCCCCTGTTTGGGAACAAAATCCCGATAATTCTGAGGTTCAATTTCACCGGCAACCAGTTTTATATTCTCCTCAGGAATCCCGATTCCGGAATCCTCAATTTCTACAATGACCTGATTGTTTTCCAACCGGGTTGTCAGGTGAATGGTGCCGCCGACTTTGTTGTATTTAACCGAATTTGAGACCAGATTCAGAATTATTTGTTTGAACCGGTTCGGATCAACCTTGATCAGATCCAGTTTTTTATCAAAGTTCGTAATAACCTTGACCTGGCGCTGCTCAATATTGAATTCCAGAACAGCAAGAACGGTTTCGAACAAATCAGTAAACGAAAGCAACTCACGGTGAAGATTCAGGTCACCCGAATGAATGCGGGCAAGGTCCATCATTTCCATCATCATCGACATGATATTCCGGGCAGACTTGTCAATGATATCCAGATATTTTTTGGATTTATCCTCATCATTCTGATACTGGTTGATCATATCGGCGTATCCGATGATGGCTGACAGCGGTCCTTTCAGTTCATGATTCAGGTTGGTGAGATACCAGATATTTTCTTTATTGATTTTTTCACTCTGGGTTGCCTCTCTGAACAATTTCTCGTTCAGTCCCACAAGCTGGTCAATGATATCCCGGGTCGACCGGTGATCAATGATGGTAATTTCATTTCCGGCAATCGGGTTGGTTTTGCACTCTTTCAAAACCTTCACAGGATTAATTCCCGAGACATTGATAATCAGTTCCTGGGAATCTTCATCCTTCCCGTTCAGTCTCATCGGGCAATCGGTTTCGTGGCATTTAAAAATGTCGAGACACCGCTGGTTCTGCAGGGTTTTAGTCGTAGAAAACAGAATGGTGTGAATGGAAGAATCCCATGAAATCAGATTCAGGGAGTAGTCAGAGGTCAGTTTGGCTTTCTGGGCATACCGGTTTTCGTAGGCTTCCCTGATTGAGGAATACAACCGGATCTGAGATTTGATCCGGGCATTCAGTTCCCTGAAATCGAAGGGTTTGGTTATATAATCTTCAATACCGCTTTCAAATCCGGCAAGTTTATCATCCAGTTCAGATTTGGCGGTCAGGAGAATAACCGGAATAAGTTTAGTCGTTTCGTCAGATTTCAGTTCTTTGGCAACTTCAATTCCTGTTTTTCCCGGCATCATCACGTCGAGGACAACACAATCCGGCTGTTCTTTTTTAATGGTTTCAAAGGCTTTGATTCCATTTTCCAGGGTAATGACATCGTAATCTTCGCAATTGAGCTGAATGTTCAGTGCATCAAGAAGATAGAAATCATCATCCACCACCACTACTTTGTTTTTCTTGTTCATATCAGTCCCCGTTCATAAGGAAGCAAAAGCGTAAATGTAGATCCAACACCGACTTCACTCTGGAGCTGGAGCCTTCCGCCCAGCAGAGTTGCCAGTTTTTGGCTGATAGAAAGTCCCAGTCCGGTTCCTCCGGCTTTTCTTGAGGCAGAGCCATCTGCCTGTCTGAAACTTTCAAAAATAACTTCTTTGGAATCTTCCGGGATTCCGGTTCCGGTATCCTGCACCGAAATAAACACCCGGCCTTCAGAAAACTCACCGAAAGAAATATAAATTCCTCCCTCGTCAGTAAATTTGAGAGCATTCGAAACCAGGTTGATCAGAATTTGTTTGACCCGGATTTCATCTGTCAGCAAAACGACCCGGCTTTCGGGCGGATTGACCGTCAGCTGAATTCCCTTCTGCTGTGTTTGCAGTTCAAAGGTTGAAACTGCCGAGTAGATAATAGAAGAAAGATCCACCTCAGATTTGTGGATATTCATCATTCCGGCTTCAATTTTCGACAGATCCAGAATATCGTTGATCAGATTCAGCAAATGCTTGGACGACATTTTGATCCGGTCAACCGATTTTTTCTGCCGGTCATTGAAGGTTTCATAATCCCGCAGCAGGATATCTGTATAGGCAATAATCGAAGTCAGCGGTGTTCTGAGCTCATGGCTCATATTGCTCAGAAATTCAGATTTCAGCGCCTGCGCCTGCTGAGCTTTACGGGTGGTTTCCTGCTCCATGGTGAAAAGGCGGGCATTCTTAAGGGCAATGGAAATAAACGGCATAAGCATTTCCATATATTCCAGATCCCGCTGCACATACCCGTTTTCATCCAGTTTATTAATGAGCTGAACAACACCATGAATTGTTTTATCCGGGCCGATGATCGGGGTACAGAGAATACTGTCCGTCCGGTGCTGCAAAATTTTATCAACCCCTTTATCGTGACGTTTATCCGTGTTGGTATTGTTCACGATCTGGGATTTCTGGTTGCTGAAAACCCATCCGGCAATTCCCTTGGAACTGGGCATCCGGAATCCTTCAATGGATTTGTTTTTTTCGGATGCCACCATGGTAATGATCAGTTCATCGGTACCTTCATCGTACAGAAACAATGAAGCATCCTCACATTCAGAAGCCTGAACCAAACTTCGCAGAATGGTTTTCAGCAGGGCAGACTGGTCGAGAACCGACGTAATTGCCTGCCCCAGCAGGTTGATGGTCTTGAGCTCCTGGTTGGACCGTTCAAGTTCACGGCTGTGTTCGAATATTTTCGCTTCCATCTGCCGTTTTTCAAGCTCAAAGGCCAGTTTATGAGCCAGAAAATACAGCATATCTTCTTCAAACATGGAAATCGTTTTAACATGTTTGGATGCCGCAAACAGAGTTCCGATCGGAAATTGATTGATCAGAATGGGGGTACTGAAAAAAGTTGAAAACCCAAGGTGCTGGTAAACCGGATGGTTCACGTATTTTTTCATCGTGAACGGATTTTTCATATCCAGGTCCTGGTTCCGGCCACCACCTTTCACTGTGACTTTGAAGTGATCAAGTGAGGGAAACTGATCACCCTGCCTGAGGATATTATCCTTGTCGTAGATATAGTCCAGAACCAGGAAATCACCATTGCTCCGCCCCATACCAATCGTTTCCATATTTAACAGATCAGAGACCACTTTAAAAATATTGGTCATCAGAGTTTCCTGATCCTTGGAATCGGACAGCATAACTTCGACCACCCGGCGCAGTTTGGTGTCGATGTTATCGAGCTGTTCCCCTTTCTTCTGAATATCAGTTGACTTCTGGTTGATAATTTTCCTGTCAACTGAAACCTGTTTTTCCAGAATTTCAAGGCGTTCCTTCATTTCCAGACGGGAAAGCAGAATGCTCAGATACCCGGCAATAAACCTGAGCTGATCCTCAGAAAACAAACTGAACTGCCGGTCAGAACTGAAAAAGAAAGCAAAAAGCTGACGGACTTCGTTGCCGGCCGTAACAGGCAGAATAATGGCAGAAACCAGCCGTCTGGACTGAATTTCTTCCATAAATTCCAGACAGATCGGTGCTTCTTCAGCATTCCGGGAAAGAATAATATCCTTTGAATTCAGAGCAGAATTCAGAATTCCGCCCTCGTTCCGGTGTATATGGAAGGTCGAGATAGCCCGGTGAAGCGATGGAGTCACATTTACGGAGCCAGACAGACTGATCAGATCGGCTGCTTTCTGATACTGATAGGCCAGTACAATGCTTGCGCCCATCTGGGAAGACCCATAGGTGCAGACATTTTGAATCCCTTCGGCAAAAGTCAGATCACCCGACAGGAGATCCGTCAGGTCTGCAATTATTTCTGCCGGGAAACCCGATTTGTTTGCTGTCTGCATGAAACCTTTTGATGGTTTTTTAATATTCCTCAAATTAAGAAACGAAGGCCTATTTTACAAAATCCCAAAAGATTTTTATCCCTGTTTTGTCTTTTTTTGATCCAGACTGACCCGGATTGAACGCAAAGGGGGTGGCGTTAAATAAAATCAACCGGTCAGGAAGTATCACATTTCATTTTTTTTTAATAACTTAAGTAATTGCTGGACATAGGTCCTTAACTTTTTTCTCTTACTGAAATTATAAAAACCTGGCAGAGGCTGATGACAGATTCAAATCCGGAACAGAAAGACTTCAGGTACAAAAACCAGATTCCCTCCCTGCTTGGGCTTGTAGAACTGGCCCTGAAATTTCAGGGTCAAAAAAAAGACCTTCAGGAATACAGCCTGGAAGCTATCCGGTTTATCAACCGGTTTTTCCCTGAAATCACCGATATCGCCATTTATATGCCCGACAGCCGGTCAGGGAATTTTGAACTGCTGATTGACCGGATTTCGAACCGGAAACTGGCCAGCACCGAACTTTTCAGGTTGGGTGACGGGCATACCTGGGATGTTTACCTCTCGGGGTTTTCACGCCTGATCCCCAATCTCGGCCAGGATCCGTACTTTACTGCCAAAGACGTATTACCAGGCGGCGACGGGTCCTATTTTTGCTTCCCGATTGAACAATCGAATCTGAAGCGTCTGGGTGTGATTGCAGTCTACTCGAAAGATCCATTTTTCTTCGACGAACATGCCTGCATCGTACTCGGCAAGGTATCGACTCTGCTCGGAATGGCACTTGAAATGTTCTATTCCATCCGGGAAGCAGTCGAAAAAAGTTTCCGGGATGAACTGACCGGCGCCTATAACCGGCGGTTTTTCAATGAACATTACGACCATGAGTATTACCGGCATAAGCGGTATCACACTCCTTACGGCATTCTGATGCTGGATATCGACTTTTTTAAAAAACTGAATGATACCTACGGCCATGCTTCGGGTGATGTGGTTCTGAAAAAAGTTTCAGACTCCATTCAGTCCAGTATCCGGAAATCGGATACGTTTGCCAGATGGGGGGGTGAGGAATTTATCATTTTTCTGCCGGATACGAACGAACAGAATGCCTTTCTTGTTGCAGAAAAGGTACGGCGGAGTGTTGAAGAACTGTACCATCAGAAATTTCCGGAACTGGAATTTCTGAAATCACCCGTTACCGTTTCAATCGGACTTTCTGCTTTCCCGTCGAATTGTGAAGACAAGGCAGAAATGATTAATTTTGCAGATTCAAATCTTTATAAAGCAAAAAGAGACGGCAGAAACAGAGTCGTCGCAGGATAAGTTAGGTTTATGGATATTCAGTTTCCCCGTCTTGATACCCGTGCACAATCAGACCTGGTTGCGCAGGTCTACTCAAAAATTGCATCCGGCCAGAGAATTTCCAGAGAAGAAGGCATTCACCTTTTCGATGTTGAAGACCTGACTACACTGGGTCTTCTGGCAGATGCCGTCAGATGGAAGCATCATCCCGAAAAAGAAGTCTCCTACATCATCGACAGGAATATTAATTACACCAACGTTTGTACTGCAGACTGCAAATTCTGCGCCTTTTACCGCAGACCTGGCGATGCCGAAGGCTACACCCTCGACAAGGAAACCATCGGGAAGAAAATTCAGGAAACCCTTGATCTCGGCGGCACCCGGATTCTGCTTCAGGGCGGACACAACCCGGAATTGAAAATTGAATGGTATGAAGAGATGTTCCGCTGGATTAAGTCGACTTATTCCATCATTCTGCATGCACTGAGTCCGTCAGAAATAATAACTATTTCAAAAGTATCCCGGATTTCGGTTCCTGAGGTAATCAGCCGGTTAAAGGCGGCCGGTCTTGATTCGATTCCTGGCGGTGGGGCAGAAATCCTTTCTGACCGGGTCAGAGCCATCATTGCCCCGGGCAAAACCTCATCTGCCGAGTGGCTCGGCGTGATGGAAGAGGCCCATAAACTTGGCCTTAAAACCACCGCCACCATGATGTTCGGCCATGTCGAAACAGTTGCAGAACGTGTTGACCACATGATTCTGTGCCGGGAACTTCAGGATAAAACCGGGGGATTTTACAACTTTATCCCCTGGACCTTCCACAGAGGAAACACCGAACTCGATTTTGTTCTCTTGCCCGAACGGGAAAAAACATCAGCTTTTGAATACCTTAAAACAGTTGCAATCAGCAGGATAATGGTCGATAACATTCCGACCATTCAATCTTCATGGGTCACCCAAGGTCTTAAAGTTGCTCAGATTTCTCTCAGATTCGGTGCAAACGACTTCGGAAGCCTGATGATTGAGGAAAATGTTGTTTCTGCAACCGGACTTCAGTACAACATGACTCTGAAAAAAATGACCAAGGCAATTAAAACTGCCGGTTTTACACCGGTTCAGAGAAACTGGTAATGCCAGCCCCGGTTTACTATTCTCCATTTCAGTAAATTTGAGGAACGGGGATGGCTTTCCTTCCTGATTTACGGGTTCCTGCCATCTCCGGACCACTGAAATCCCTTTCGACCCGGTTTCCACTGCTTTCAAGATTCTTCCTTACCGGAGTTGGTTTTTTCTGTCTTTTTATTCTTGCTGACTTCAGTTTCCCCCTTCCTTCAGAACCCGATTATTCCGTTTTGGTTACCGATTCCACCGGACTTCCGCTGTATTCCTTTCTGAGCCGGGATGAAAAGTGGCGGGTAAAAACTGAACTCTCCGAAATTTCTGACCAGCTTAAAAAATCGCTGATTTTCAAAGAGGATAAATTTTTTTACTGGCACCCGGGAATTAACCCGGTATCGATTGTTAAAGCTGCCTGGCAGAATGTTACCCAGGACCGGATTGTAGCCGGCGCATCAACCATTACCCTTCAGACCGTCAGATTGCTTGAACCCCGCCGGAGAACTTATTCTGCAAAGCTGATTGAATTTTTCAGAGCACTTCAACTCGAACTCCATTATTCAAAAGATGAAATTCTGCAGCTCTATCTGAACCTGGTGCCTTATGGCGGAAATATAGAAGGGGTTAAATCTGCTTCTCTGCTCTGTTTCGGCCGTTCACCGGAAAAGTTAAGTCTGTCTCAGGTTGTATCACTGACGGTAATTCCAAACCGCCCGGGAGAATTGAATCCGGTAAAATATCCTGAACGGGTCCGTGCAGAACGGGACCTCTGGTTGAACCGCATGAAGCAGGAATCCGTATTTCAGTCAGAGGAAATTGAATCTGCCTTGAGGGAACCGCTCGACATTAAACGGCAACCCCTGCCTTCGGTTGCACCTCACCTTTCCGCAAGATTGAAAGCCCAGTTTCCCGACAGTGCAGTAATCAGGTCCACGATTCACAGGGAAAGTCAGTTAATAACCGAATCGCTGGTAAAAAACCATGTCAGGCGGATGTCGTCTTTCGGAATTTCACAGGCAGCGGTTCTGGTAATGGACAACCGGACGGCCCGGGTTATTGCCTATGCCGGATCGGCGGATTTTCAGGATATCGGTTCAATGGGGCAGGTCGACGGGGTGAAAGCCGTCAGGTCACCGGGGAGTACGTTAAAGCCTTTTGCCTACGGCCTTGCCATGGATAAAGGAATCGTCACCCCAAAAACAGTTCTTCTGGATGTTCCCCTGAGTTTCAGTGGATATATGCCTGAAAACTTCAATGAAGAATTTACCGGCCAGGTCACCGTTGAAGAGGCCTTGGCCCGTTCATTAAACCTGCCGGTGGTTAGTGTAACAGCCCTGATTACCCCAGGAATTTTTACTTCATTTCTTGCGGATGCCGGATTCCGTCAAATCGGGATCGATCGCCCCAAATTGGGTTTATCCGTTGTTTTGGGCGGCTGCGGCGTCCGGCTGGAGGAATTGGTACCGGCATATTCTGCTTTTTCCAGAGGAGGAAGATTCCGTCCGTTGAAATTTCATTCAGGAGATACATCGGGTTTCACTGTCCCTCTCCTGACTGAAGGAACTGCCTGGACCATTGGTAAAATTCTGACTTCCCTGACCCGCCCTGATTTTCCTGATTTTTTTCAAAGCGGGATTCATGTTCCCAAAATTGCCTGGAAAACCGGAACTTCATACGGCAGGCGGGATGGATGGAGTATCGGGTTCAACTCCAGACTGACCATTGGCGTCTGGACCGGGAATTTCTCTGGCGAAGGCGTCCCTGAACTGACAGGTGCTGAAATTGCAACGCCCCTTCTGTTCGATCTGTTCAATGCGCTGGATTACAGTTCAACTGAAGTTTGGTTTCCCCGTCCGGTTTCGCTTGATTTCAGGCTGGTTTGTCCGCAATCCGGTTTGCCACCGGGTGAAAACTGTGAAAACCCGGTTATGGATGACTTTCTTCCGGCTGTTTCCTCGAACCGGAAGTGCACGCACCTGAAAAAAGTTAAGACCGATCTGCGAGAGACCAAATCCTATTGTACCCGTTGTGACCCGGGATTGGGCACAGTTAGTCACCTTTATCCCAATTTACCTCCTGAGTTAATTGCCTTTTATGAGGAACAGGGACTCAGTTATCAGAAAATCCCGCCACATAATCCGGCATGTACCCGCATTTTTACCGAGACCGGTCCCGGCATATCCTCACCGGTTGACCATGCTGCCTACTTCCTCGATAAAAAGGAGAAAAGCCGGATTCAACTTCTGGCCTATGCGGAATCGGATGTCTCGACTCTTTACTGGTATATCAACAACCGGCTTCTGACCGAATCTGCTCCCGGAAAGCCAGTCTGGTTTTCTCCGGATCCCGGAGGTTACCGGATCCTCGTTACCGATGACAAAGGCCGTTCAAGTTCCTGTTTTATCACCGTCACCTCCTACTAAAAATTACCCCGTATCACATTTTCGCCCGGGCTTTTTTAATTCCTGTTGCAACATCCTTTTTTCTCGCTTATTTTTATTTATACTAAATTATGAAAAAGGAGTCCCATGCGTGTCAGAAAATGGGTTTTAGCTGGAATTCTGTTTGGAGCCGGTTCATTTTCCGGATGTAAAAGCGAGGTTTCGGGCCCAGATACCGGATCCGGGCCAATTGATTCTGCCAAAACCTACACTTATGAAGCAGACGTCAGGCCGATTATTAACGGAAATTGTGTTTCCTGTCATGGAACAACCTCACCTTCAGGCGGCAGAAGCCTGACAACCTATTCCCAGGTTTCAGCAGCCTCCTCCAAAATCAGTGACCGGATAAACCGGAATCCTGGAGACGGATTGCTTATGCCCAATGGCGGTCCCAAGCTTTCTGCAACTGACCTGGAAACCTTTTCGAAATGGGTCACTCAGGGAAAGAAGGAGAAATGATCAGACTGATTTGTTTTTTAGCCCTGTTTGCGGCAGGATTCCCTGAAGCCTTTTGCCAGGTTTATGTTATGGCCGGCGGAACGGCCAGATTTCAGACAAGTGCCGAAACTTTTGGGGTTGACAGCCGGTTTGAGGGCTCGGGTTCCGGCCTGAACGGGAAACTGAATCTGACGGATGGAACACTCTCTTTCAGCTTTGATCTGAAAAAACTGCAAACCGGAATCAAGCTCAGAGATTCCCATATGCATGAGGATTATCTTGAAACGGAAACTTACCCCACGGCTACTTTCACAGGAAAAGTCGTGAAAGGAAAGGACCCGGGGACTCTGGTTGCACAGGGGGAGTTTTCGCTTCATGGGGTTAAAAAACCGGTTACCATAACCGGAAGCCTTTCGGGTACCTTCCTGAAAGCAGAGTGGAAATTAAATCTGAAGGATTTCAACATTGAAATTCCTGAAAAATTTATGATCGGGAAAATCAGTGAAGTTTTAGCGATGTCAGCAGAGGGAAAACTTAAGGAGGTGGCGTTATGAAATCCATGGTAATCCTTGTTCTATTTTTGGCCTTCGGATCCGTCCAGGCCCAGATTTATTCGATCAAAAACGGAATTGCCAAATTTACAACTTCTGCCGAGACCATGGGAATTGACTCTCAGTTCGAAGGAGTCGGAGCCGGACTCGACGGAACCTTAAACCTGAAAGACAGTACCTTCAGATTTACTTTTGAGCTTAAAAAATTAAAAACCGGTATTAAACTCAGAGACACCCACATGCACGAGGATTATCTGGAAACCGATTCCTACCCAACTGCAACGTTTAACGGAAAAATCAAACCCAACGGAAGACCCGGTGCCGTTATTGCGGTTGGGGTTTTCACGGTTCACGGGGTTTCCAAACCGGTTACTGCAACCGGATTCATTGCAGAAAACCGGTTGAAAGCCCGTTGGATGATCAGGTTAACGGATTATAATATCGAAATTCCCGAAAAATTTATAATCAATAAAGTCAAAGAGACATTGAGCATGTCAATTGACGTAGAAATCAAGGAGAAATAATGACATCCCTTTTAGGTCTGCTGCTGGTTTTTCAAACTGCCGGCGATTCACTTGAAACATCTGTTTCAGAGCCGGAACCTGTAACCCGGACGTTCAGAAGTACCAATATTATCAACCAAAGGTCCGTTGATCAGCTTTACTCAAAAACTGCTGAATTCAGAATGGGACACCGGTTTGGGGACAGTTACTCCGGTTTGAAGGATCTGTTTGGGATAGATCTGGGAGCCTCAGCTTACTTTGGACTTGATTACGGGATTCTGGATGACTGGATGGCTGGATTTTCCCGTTTGGGAGGAGCCGGTTCTCTGAAGACGTATGAATTCCATTCCCAGTACCGGCTGCTCAGCCAGAAAACCGAAGACGGAAGCCCAGTTACGTTAAGTCTTTACGGTGAAGCTGATTTTGCAACTGCAGACGGTGCCGAGCAAACCCATCTTCTGATCATGCCTCTGATTGCGAGGAAGTGGACCAAAGCATTTTCAACCCAGATCAGTCCGTTTTATGTCCAGCGGCTTGAAAACAAGGACAGCTATACCGGTGCTCAGCCCATATTCGGATCAGTCGTGGCAGCCAATTATGTTCTGTCCAGGAAAGTATCCCTGACTGCAGAGTGGATACCGGTATTCAACCGGACTGAGGTGAACAGTAATTCACTTGCAACCTATAAATGGAACACCCTTTCAGCAGGTGTTAATCTGGAAATTTCAGGGCATACTTTTCAACTGCTTGTGAGCAATACCCAGAACATTTCGACGGTTGGTTCTCTGCTCGGATCGAATACCGACTGGACAGGGCGCCATTTTTTCATCGGATTCAACATCACCCGGTTGTACTCCTTCGAAACAGACTATTAAAGCCGGTCATAAAACCGTTTATTTTTAATCAGCCTGCCAATCACCTCTGCGATACGGTCTGCCCGGGTTTCTTCAGTCTTTGCTGAATAAACCCACCGGACGTACTGGTGTTTTTCACTTTCGGTCAGCGAAGAAAAATACCGGAATGCGTCCGGTTCCATCATCAGGCATTCGGTGAATTCTTCAGGAATTTCAGCAGGATCGGTATCCGCCTGAAGACACACATGAACCCAGTCTCCGGCCTGTTTGTTTATTTTTTTCCGGATTTCTGTCTTAACCGGCAAAAAGAGATTTCCGTTTCCCATCGGCATGAGGTGGTATTGCCTGATTTCGATTCCGTCAATGGTTCCTTTTACCTTAATCCAGCCAAAGGGAGTTGATCTTCCAATCCCGATGTCCGGAAGTGCAGCATAAGTCCACCCCCCTTTTCCCGGGAATTTTTCAAGCAAACAGGATTTGTCAATTAATTTCTCTGACACAGCGCATCTCCGTCAGCAAATTGTAATCTGGAATCGGTTTGGGCAGGCCGGGTAGAAAAGTATTTACCTTTTTATGATCTGGTCATTCTTCTGTTTGGTCAGCCCTGTTCCTGCAAGATCGGACAGGCAGCTGACAACGGGTTGTCAGCAGAGACAGAACATCAGGGAACTCTCCCACCTTTTTAAATAAAAAAAGGGGCCGAGGCCCCTTTTTTTATTTCTTTCCGAACAGTTTTTTGAACAGGCCCGAGAAAAATCCGCCGGGTTGTGACAGTTTCAGATCGTCCTTTCTTGCCGGCCGTGAGGCAGGTTTTTCGAACTGCCGGGGATTCCGTCCCTGATTCTGGTGGCCGCGGCGGTCATTTCTGCCACCCTGACCCTGATGCTGGCGGTTTTCCTGACGCTGACCCTGAGGCCGGTTCGGATTTTGACCATCCGGTCTGCGGTTTTGCTGGCGGTTCTGCTGACCTTCAGGCTGAGGTTTCCCCTGCTGCTGATTTTCACGCTGCTGGGGCCGGTTTGGATCCTGCTGGCGGGGCTGTCCATCGCCCTGAGGCTTTCTGTTTTGCTGGCGGTTCCGGTTGTCCTGCTGGTTCCGGTTCCTGTCCTGATTTTGCGGACGGGCTTCCTGAACCGGTTTCTCTTCCGCAGCAGGTTTTTCCTGCGGGATGACTTCACCCAATTCCGGATCAGGCCTTGGCTGACGGTGATCCCGGTCTTTATGCCGGTGATGACGGTCTTTCGGGTGTTCCGGTTTTCTGATTTTTGTATCCAGAAAAGTCTGGATGTCTTCCGGAATTTCGACCCGGTTCAGAGAAATGCCAACCCGTTCAACGATGTTGTCGAGATACCGGGTTTCACCGGGTGAAACCAGGGAAATGGCGGACCCCTCAGTCTCTGCCCTGCCGGTTCTTCCGATCCGGTGGATGTAATCGTCAATATCCCGTGGGATATCAAAATTAACAATCAGACTCACATCAGAAATATCAATTCCTCTGGCCAGAACATCGGTTGCAACCAGAACCCGGTATTGACCGGCCTTGAAAGCGTTCAGAGCCGCATCCCGTTCTTCCTGAGTCCGGTCGCCGTGAATATAAGCAACCGGAATCTGGCGGCGGTTTAATTTACCGGCCAGCAGATCAGCTCCCTTTTTGGTTCCGGTGAAAACAATCACCGATTTCCAGTCATTGGTTTTGATCAGCATTTCAAGCAGGGCTGTTTTCTGAAACTCTGGCACAACGTAATAAGTTTGGGTAACCGTGTCGGCAGCTTTGAAAGTTGCCACGTTGACCCAAATCGGATCAGTCATGATTTTCTGGGTGATGTATTTAATCTTTCCGGGAATTGTGGCTGAGAACATCAGATTCTGGCGTTTCTGGGGCAACCGGTTCACAATATTCATCACCGCCGGAATAAATCCCATATCCAGCATCCGGTCGGCTTCATCGAGAACGAAAATTTCGACCTGACTGAAATCAATTGCCATATCCCGCATCTGGTCAAGGAGACGGCCTGGGGTTGCAATCACCACATTGGCTCCCTTTTTCAAAGCATCAGCCTGGTCAGCCCAGTCAGTGCCCCCGATAATCGAGCAGGATGAAATGCCGGTATGATATCCCAGACCCCAAATCTGATCAGAAATCTGGGTTGCAAGTTCCCGGGTTGGACTTAAAATCAGTGCCCTGATTCCGGGTTTTTTGTTAGTCATCAGAAGCTGAAGAATAGGCAGAACGAATGCTGCAGTTTTCCCGGTTCCGGTTTGAGCAGAACCGATGACATCTTTCCCGGTTAAAATTGCCGGGATAGCTTGTGCCTGAATGGAAGTTGCGACCGAATAGCCGGCATCCAGAATGCCTTCTTTGATTTCGGGATGAAATCCGAAAGAATCGAACGTTACCGGAACAGATTCTTCCTGAACGGGTTCAGGTGTATTTTCACTCTGGGGGAGTTCTGTGTTTTCCTGATGCGGCCGAGAAGTGGCCACCTGGCCCTCAGCAGCGGATGCAGCCTGGGCAGATTCATTTACTGCCGGTTCTGCTGCAGAATGTGCGGGTTCACTGACCGGCAAATTCTGATTTTCCTTGTTTTGTGTTTCTTGGTTTTCCATGTACTTTTTATCACGTTAAAGGCCGGTCCTTTTCTATATGCCGGCACTGAATGGAGGGTGTTCGTTCGGGGATTAAAGCATCCGAAGAAAAGTGCACCCGGAAAGAGAGACTTAATTAACTTGTTGCCGTCGGGGCAAAAAAACTCTTTCCGGCTACCAAGTTAAAAAAAATATTTCATTTAAACTAATTCCCGGCAGGAATAGATTTCCGCCCGGACTTCCTAAAAAGCTGTGAATTCACCTGTTAAAATCCGTTTTTTCATCAAATTTTAACAAAAGATGAAATTTTATGGTGGAATCAGGCAGTTCAGGCATGTACCTTTACTGATCGCAATCAACCAACCATAAAAGGAATACGTATGAAAACTGCTTTGGCATTTTCGGGATTGTTACTCGCAGCTCTGGCATTTACCGGGTGCGGCAAATCTGATGAAACGATCCGGCTTGAAATGGCCGAATGGGCGAAAATTGATTCGGCCCATTCATCTGAAATGGATTTTCTGAGAGAACTCAGAGAAATGGACCTGACTCTGGAAAAAACGGTTGCCCGGCACGACTCGCTGCTTTTAAAACTGAAAAAAACAGAAGCTGATCATTCGGGACTCGACCTCGCAGGGGCCAGGGAAAAAGTACAGGCTGCCATTTCAGCAATGAATGATGTTATGCCGACACTCGGCCAACCCGACTATGCCGAAATGAAACATGAAGAAGTAGTCAAACTGCTCGAAGAACAGAAAACCAACTTATCTGCCGTTGCTTCACAAATGCATGAGGCCATGGATGTGGCGAAAAGTGCCCTGAAGGCACATGCAGACTGGGCCCTTTCTAACGGTAAAAAGAAATAGGATGCTGTTAACCGCACCGGGGCTCCGGCTCCGGGCGGCAATCCTTCCTGTCTCCCTTCCCTGTAGTTGTTTGTTTCCTGTAAACTGGCGATATTTGTCAATGTTTCAGGATTTCTTCTTCAATCAATTCTCGATCTCCAGCTTCTCCCAGTTTCTGCTGTCCTTTCTGATCACCCTTTTCTTTCTGGTTGTCAAAAAACAGCACCCCCGCGGATGGTTCAGAACTTTATTTTTTGTAGCCATAACGCTTGTTTTTCTCAGCACTTTCCTGAGTACGAGCCTGTACGTCTGGTGGTCGAAGTACTTCATCGCTACCCAGTATATTTTTCTGATGGTAGCCGTATCTCTGATTACCCAGTACGTTTACCGGTACCCGGTGAATTACTTTACCAATGAATCAAGACTTCTGCTTGGGATCAGCCTGTTTATTACCGGGGCGGTGAGCAGTTATCTGGTTTATTCCATTCTTCAGAATCAGTTCTTTGCACCTTATGAACTTCAGGTTGTGAATCTGCTGATTGTTTCCGGCTTTTTCTGGGCTGCAGGTGTGGCCACCCGGTATTCTCTGCTTCCTATTCTGAAGGAAGAATTTGCCCAGGGAAAAACTCCGGCCGCCGGTTCTCCTGACTGGGTAAAGCTGTTCCTTTCAGCAATCCGTGCCGTCATGTCCGGGCGGAAAGATGAGTTATATAAACCCTTCAGGGAACATTTTGTTCTGGTTTTCATACTTTTTACCGGAGCTTTGCCGTCTGTTCTGAATTTTCTGTTCCACACCAGCCTGATTTCCCTTTCAACCAATTTATACCTGTCAAACGTTTTTTACCTGCTTTTTCTGTTTCTGTTCATTCTGGCCTACTTCAAGCTCTCGCCTGAGCATACAACCATCAACCGGAAAATCATTACGGTTTCCCTTCTGACCATTCTCGTGGTTCTGAGCACAGTCGGTACGGCCACCATGTCGACTTTTGCCCGGCAGTATATGAACACCAGATCACTGCCCGATTTCACTACGATCCATTTTGAACCGGGATTGAACGGCTCTTACCAGGTTTCATCCGAACCGGCAGTCTGGCAGGATCCGAAAGGACGGTTTCTGCCAACCGGAGATGCGGGATCAGTCTGGTCGGTTCTTCCATTCCCTTTCCCGTTTTATGGCGTTGAATTCCGGTCCGTTTATGTGGGAAGCAATGGAATTCTGAGTTTTGGCGACGGAATCAAGAGCTTCCATTACACCGAGTTTTTCAGGGCAAACCCGAAAATTGCAGCATTGTTCAAAGACCTGAATCCAGCTTCAGGCGGGGCAGTCCTGCTGAAAGAAGAACCCGGGAAAGTCACGGTCTCCTGGGTTCAGGTTCCCGATTTTGGATCTGACCAGAAAAACACGTTCCAGATCATTCTTTACCAATCGGGGAAAATTGATCTGACCTATTACGGGATTTCGGATTTGTACCCCGGATTCATTGGTCTGGATGACGGAACCCGGTCGAATCCGGCAGAAACGGTTCGGTTTACTGAAGATTTACCGGCATCCTTTCCGAAAGGAACATCTGTTTTTGAGGATTTTTACCGCAACCAGCGGGAGTATATTCATAAGGGAGCCAGTGTTTTCATTCTGATGATTCTGCTTTCTGCTGCCCTGGCACTGATCGTTTTTCCATCCTTTTTCAGGCTGACAGTCACCCAACCGTTAAAAACTCTGCTTGACGGCGTCAGAAGGGTAAATGAAGGCGACCTGACGGTTCAGGTCAGGGTTAAGGATGATGATGAAATCGGGTACCTCACCAGGTCCTTCAATCAGATGATTGACTCTGTCCGGCTGGCAAAAGAGGAAGAACTGCTGCTGATCCAGAAGGAAAAAGAAGAAGAATTGCTTCAAATGGAACTGAGCCGGAAAAGCGAGGAACTGGAATTTGCCCGGAACCTTCAGATGAATATGCTTCCGGCTGACAATCCTGACATACCGGGATTGACCTTTGTTGGACGGATGCGCCCGGCAACCGAAGTCGGTGGAGATTATTATGACCTGATCCATATTGCCGATCACAGGTATTGTGTTGCCATTGGTGATGCAACAGGACACGGTGTGGCAGCAGGGCTGGTTGTCGGGATGGTAAAAATGGCTCTGATCAACTCCATCAGAAGTTATAACGTTAACCTACCGCTCGAAAAGCTGATGATCAACCTGAACATTGCCCTGCGGGAATCCATCCATAACCGGGGAATCGGAATGGGACTTTGCCTGATGGTGATCGATCTGGATAAAATGAAAGCCGATCTGACATCAACCGGAATGCCGTTTCCGTTTTTCTACCGAAAAAAAACCGGCGATTATCAGATTCTTGAACTTACCGGGCCGCCGCTTGGAATGGTTGCTGACCTTGAGCTTTCGGTTGTTTCATTGGATTTGGTACCCGGTGACCTGTTTGTGTTTGTTTCTGACGGATTTACAGAACGGATGAATCCGGAAGAAGTTCTCTGGTTTGAAAACCAGAAATTCAACTCAACTGTTGAATCAGTTCTGAAATCTGAATCTGATCCGGAAGCGATAACCGGCAGTCTATTTCAGTCCTGTGATGAGTTTGCCTCCGGGCTGGAAAATGAGGATGACATGACTTCCCTGATCATTCGGGTGGATGGGTTAAAACCAGTTCCTGTTTCCGGATAAATTCACAATAAGTTCACCAAATACCGCCTTTTACGGTCAGGAGTCCGTGTTTCTGCCGTATCTTTGTCAGTTTACCTTTTAATCGGAATTTATGTCGAGTTTTCTTTCTCAGTTAAATGACCGGCAGCAGGAAGCAGCCGGAACAATTCACGGTCCGGTGATGATTATTGCCGGTGCCGGGTCAGGAAAAACCCGGGTTTTAACTTACCGGACCGCCCACATGCTGGCAGAACGTCAGGCAGCCCCCTGGCAGATTCTGATGCTGACCTTTACAAACAAAGCCGCCAAGGAAATGAAAACCCGGATTGCAGCCCTGATCGGTGAACAGGTGGCAGCCGGAATCTGGATGGGCACCTTCCACTCCATTTTTGCCAGAATCCTGAGAATGGACGGCGACAAACTTGGATATGACCGCAATTTTTCTATTTATGATACCGATGACCAGGAAAGCCTGATCAAAAAAATCATGGCCGATCTGAGCATTAATCACCAGCAATTCCCGGTCCGGCAGATGATGTCCAAGATTTCTGCCTCCAAAAACCGGCTTTGGTACCCCGCTGATCTTGAAAAATTTGCAGTTCATCCGGCTGATATTAAAGCTGCACAGGTTTTTAAGGACTATCAGATCCGTCTTAAAGAATCCAACTCGATGGATTTTGATGACTTGCTGATGAAACCTATTGAATTGTTTACCAAAAGCCCCGAAACCCTGAAAAAATATCAGAATCAATTTAAATACCTGATGATTGATGAGTATCAGGATACCAATAAAGCTCAGTATACCATTGCCAAACTTCTGGCTGCATCGGGCCGTAATATTGCAGTTGTGGGTGATGATGCCCAGTCAATTTACTCCTGGCGCGGTGCAGATATCCAGAATATTCTTGATTTTGAAAAGGATTACCCGGAAGCCAAAGTGGTAAGGCTGGAACAGAATTACCGGTCAACCAAACGGATTCTTGCTGTTGCTGATGCCGTAATCAAATCGAACAAGGAACAGATTCCCAAAACCCTCTGGACGGATAATGACGAGGGAGATTTTATCACCCTTCTGGAATGTGATTCTGAACGTGATGAAAGCATGCGGGTGGCCAATTATATCCAGCAGTTCAAGATTACGAAAGGAATGCACAATAAGGATTTCGCCATTCTCTACCGGACGAATGCCCAGTCTCGGGCACTTGAGGACGGGCTTCGCCGGATCGCTGTCCCCTATGTCATTATCGGCGGAATTCAGTTTTACAAGCGGAAGGAAGTTAAAGACGTTCTGGCTTACCTGAAAATCCTGGTTAACCCCAGAGATACTGAATCATTCCGGAGAATTGTTAACTATCCGGCCAGGAACATCGGCGAGGTTGCCCTGGCAAAGATTGAAGAATATGCCCACCAGACCCAGAAAGGTCCGGCGGAAATTCTATCGGTTATTGATATGGTTCCCGGCCTGACGGCACGTCAGCGCAGCGCCCTGCAGGAACTGAACCGGGTCGTACAGGAAACCCGGAACAATCTGACAAACTCCCCATTGGGACTTCTGATCAGGACCTATGTTGAGGAACTTCACCTGATTTCAGAACTTGGGCAGGACCAGACACAGGAAGGGAGAACCCGTGTTGAAAACGTTCAGGAGTTAATCAACGCCATCGAGGAGTTTTCAGTTACCCGGCAGGATGCCACTCTTGAAGCTTTCCTTCAGGACGTGTCTCTGGTCGCTGATACCGATAATCTGGATAACGACCGAAATGTGGTGACACTGATGACCCTTCACGCCGCCAAAGGCCTTGAGTTCCCGGTTGTGTTTATCTGTGGACTTGAAGAAGGTCTATTTCCCTTTTCCGGCGGTGCTGAACGGGATTCAAACCTTGAAGAAGAACGCCGTCTTTGTTACGTCGGGATAACCCGGGCTGAAAAAAAACTCTTCATTTCGCATGCAAAAACCCGGTTCCGGTTCGGATCAACCGAGTACACCGTCAGATCCCGGTTTATTGATGAAATGGACCTCTCTCAGATTAAAACTGAAGGTCAGGCCCCGGTTGAAACCCGCAACCGGTTTGCAACCCGTGGCCTCGATGGAGATGCTTTAGGTGATTATGCCAACAAGGATCCTTATTACTGGCGGGATGAAAAATATACTCAGCCAAAAGGTTCACCTGCAACCAAGGTCAGCAAGGAACGGTCTGTCGTTTATGATGAAGGTGAAGTGGCTATAAAAACCGGAATTTATGTTGAGCATGCCAAATTCGGCCGGGGAAAAGTAACCTCGGTTGACGGCTCGGGGGATAACCGGAAAGCTGTGGTCTTTTTCGTCGGGCACGGGGCCAAAACCCTTGTCCTTAAATTTGCCAACCTGAAAGTAGTCAAGTAATTCTAATCCTGATTGGTTATCTTAATAACGGAACCCATTGGATGAACAGAGGCTGAAATGATAAAATATCTTGTTGCACTGCTCTTTCTTTTAACGGCCTGCAAAAGTGAAAATCCTGCCTTCAGGGTTATATCCTACAACATCAGGCTGAATTTAAGTTCAGACAGCCTGAATGCCTGGCCGAACCGGCGGGATGACGTTTTTGGACTTCTTCGGTTTCACCAGGCCGAAATTTTCGGACTTCAGGAAGTATTGCCCGATCAGATGACCGAGTTTGAAGCCGCTTTTCCGGATTTTGTTTTTGCAGTTTCAGGACGGGAAGACGGAGAAAGAAAAGGGGAAGGGCCTGCAATCGGCCTGGCAAAATCACGGTTCACTTTAAAGCAAAGCGGGCATTTTTTCCTCTCTGAAACGCCTGAAAAACCCTCACTGGGATGGGATGCTGCCTACATCCGGCCGGTGATCTGGACCGTCGCCGAGGATAAAGCTACCGGGAAATCGCTTCTTGTCATCAGTGCTCATCTCGACAATCAGGGAAGCCTGGCCAGAAAAAAAGGTGCCGAACAGATTGCCCGCTTTATATCCGGCAAATCGGGGATTCATTTTGTGGTACTGACCGGAGATTTCAACACCACCCTTGGTTCAGGTGAACTTGACGGCCTGGTGAATTCAGGCCTTTTGTCAGTTTATGACCAGAAAGAATCTGCAGTTTACGGGCCGGACTGGTCCTTTCAGGGATTCGGATCGGTGCCGTTCGCAGAACGCCAGCTAATCGATTACATTTTTATTTCCGCAAATCTGAAAACAATCCGAACCGGAATTTTAACGGATAAACGGGCCAATGATTTATGGCCAAGTGACCATTGCCCGGTTCTTACCGAACTGCACCCCGTTCCCTGATCAGCCGATCAGGGCAGAGGCTGCAAACAATACCGGGATGATTACGTTTACTACTACTGCATCCCGGTAATACCCCAAAACATACAGGATCCGGCTTGAAATAAAGGAAATCAGGAAAAAGAAAGGATAAAAGACGAGATTTCCTCCAAGATCCCCGAAAAAGCCTGAACCTTCACTTCCTGCCAATTGGGATGCAATTGCCAGTCCTGCACTTAATACAAATCCTGCCAGAACCCAGATTCCAACCAGATTCGTCACTTTTTTCAGTTCATTTCCTAACGGGTAACTCATCTTCTGCCTCCCCTTTTCCGTACATGCAAATATCAAAATAAATTTTGTCTTTATTGTCGGAAATCAGTCATAATACTTTATTTATTTCACCTATAATGCGATTTATGTTTTATTATAAAGCATTCTAAACATTTATGCATTATTTAAAGAAACAAACATCCGGGTTCGGAGGAAAAATTCCTGAACCGGTTACTTTTTGGAAAGCAGCGCCTGTGCAGCCCTTAGTCTTAAACGGAGTTCACTTTCCTGAGCAGCAGACGGTGTTTGGGTTGGCGATATTGACTCTGAAACATACTTGGTACTTGACATCACATTGCCCCGGATTGCCTTCGACTGAAGAATACCGTCAGAAATGGTTTTCTCGATAACGGTTTCATCAGTTGGCTTAATCAGGTACTTGAAAACCTGAAGCTCATTGATGGACCTCACTGCAAGTGTGGCATCTTTTACCTCTGTCAGAATCACGGTAACCGTTTGCGGGTATTCCTTTTTAATGGTATTGAGAAAAGAAATACCATCAACTCCATCATCAAAAACCACGTTGCTGACGATAACTGAGACCGGTTTCTGTGCCATTTCCTTAAATGCCTCATCCACTGAGGTAGCCAGGGTAATATTGAATTTATTTCCAAACTGTTCTGCCAGTTTTCTGGCTTCCGCAGGAGAATAATCAACAAAAAGAACATCTCCCTGCTTTTCCTCGACTTCAATATGTACCGGATTTACAGTGCCCGATGCCGGTGAAGCTTTCGCCACTGTTGACTGAAGATCATTGATTTTATCATATATCTGGATCCCGAGCCGAATGGTATTCATCAGGTGTTCAGCTTTCCAGGGTTTGTTGATATACCTGAAAACCTCTCCTGCATTGACTGAATTGATGATAGCATCCAGGTCAGAATAACCGGTCAGCAGAATACGGATGGTTTTGGGTGAGATATCCCGGATTTTCCGCAGCACCTCATGGCCCTGGAGTCCGGGCATTCTCTGGTCGCAGATAACGACTTTGAATGAAGTTTTGGATACCAGTTCCAGTGCCTTCACCCCATCCTGAGCGGTCATGACATCAAAGTCATCCTCAAGAAGGCGGGTAAGACTGGTCAGAATCATGGGTTCATCATCAATTAACAATATACGTGACATGGAGTTTCCTGATCAAAGTTTGGATTGTTTTACCGGCAGAGAAAGTGTGAATTCGGTCCCTTTTCCAACTTCGCTTTTCACAGTTATGCTTCCGTTGTGCTGTTCCATAATTTTAAATGCAATCGAAAGGCCAAGCCCGGTTCCCTGTCCGACCGGTTTGGTAGTATAAAACGGCTCAAAGATTTTCTGAAGATTTTCTTCGGAAATTCCTTTTCCAGTATCCCGGAATTGAAGAATGGCTCTGGGCTCTGAGCCTGAAGGCTCCAGCCGGGTGGTAATGTATAAATCGCCCTGTGGGTCACAGGCCTGAGCTGCATTGGTGATCAGATTCAGAAAAACCTGATTCAATCTGGCAGGATAGCAATCCGCAATCAGACCCGGTGTGTAGTCCTTATGAACAGTTAACCGGTGTTTAATCTGGTTGTGGGCAATTTTCAGGGTAGTATCAATTCCCTCGTTAAGATCAGCCGTTTTAAACTGGGTTTCATCCAGACGGGAGAAATTTTTCAAATCAAGAACAAGTTCCTGAATCCGGTCAATCCCTACCAGAGACTCTTCAAGAATTGATTTTACCTTATCGGTGTAGGAAGGAACTTCCATTTTTTTGGATTTTTCGGCGACATCAACCAATTGAGCTTCCAGGTCGTCAATACTGCCGGTGATCAGGTTATTTCTGAGCTGGTGATATTTATCCAGCAATTCAATCTGCCTGCTTTGATGCCGTTCCAGCATTTCGATGTTATTTCTCACGAACCCAAGCGGTGTATTCACTTCGTGTGCAATTCCGGCAACCATCTGCCCGAGTGAGGCCATTTTTTCTGACTGGATCAACTGGGCCTGCTGTTCCCGGATCTGCCGGTAGCTTTCCTCAATTTCCTTGTTTCGCTGGATCAGAGCCCGGCCGATTGTATTAAAGGAATTTCCGACCTGGGCAAGTTCATCCCGGGCATCCAGCCTGACTTCCTCGTCGGTGTTTCCGCTGACGAGTTTTTCGGCGATTTCATCAAGGGAAAGTACTGTTTTTTTCACTGCAAAGTAAAATCCGACCAACAGGTAGGTCACCAGAACCAGAATAAGCGGCACCAGAATCAGAATCATTCTTTTCTGGTCGAGAAATCCGTTTATCCGGTTTACCAGCAACTGATCCAAAACAAAAAGCTGGCTTTGATACAATTCTCTCAGAAGTGCAGAAGTTGCTGCTGATTCCTGAAGGTAACCCTGAACATTGAAATAAAGAGTATCACCCGAAATACTTCCCTGGCCTGAAAGTTCAGTCAGCTTCCGGATTGAGGTTTGGGAGGCTGAATACAGAGATTTCAGCAGTGAATCGGAAACCGGTTCGGGGCGTTCAGAGTTTTTTCGGTTGAAAATCGTCATTCCGCGGTCGAGTGCTCCGGCATTCGAGGCCATCAGGCCGGGAAGTCCGTACAATAAATCCAGCTTATCCTTCTGAAGCATCCCGCCATTCAATGCCAGAGTCCAGGCGTAAAGCCGTGAAGTTTCAGTATCCCGGATGAGAGCCGGAACTTTCAGAATCACCGCATCCATCAGGTAATAGGAATCCAGATCAGGATCGAGGATCAGGTTCGATTCATCGCCAACTTTGTATAAAAGGGCAAGAACCTGGTTCTGAAGATCGAGGTGTGCTTTCTGCACTTTATAAAAATCGCCACCCGATTCGATCCGGGTATTTAAGGAAGACCAGCCTGCAACAACCTCCTGCCAGTCCTTAGCGGTATTCAGTTCCCGGCCAAGTGCAGTATTTACCGAGTCAACCTGCGCAATAGACGTCACAACGGCCTGACCACTCACCTGAAACGCCTGCAGTGCAGCAGGGTCACCCAGCAGGAACCGGGTGTGGTCCCGCTGATAGTCCATTAAAGAGCCATAAAGTTTGTGAAGCGGCTCCAGATACTGGACTCCGACTCTTTCTTTCCTGCCAAAATCAATGGCTTCATTACGAATTGTAATGAGCAGGTAAACCAGTAATGCTGACGGAACAAGAAAAATCACTGAAATCAGGAAAAATTTGACCGGGTACTTAAGCCGGTTCATCAGATAGACAGCCGGAGCAAAAAAATTCATATCAAGCCTGCATTAAAAAGTGAGTCAGTTACAGAGATTCAGATAAACAGGTAAGGATTTAATCTTTCAGAAAATGGGTTTCTTTACGGATTCCTAATCCAAACCGGACGCCATCCGGAAAAGTGAGAGCAGAAAAAGAGAGGGTTTTCCTGTTCCGTATCCGGCAGGGCACCGGATACGGATACAAAAGGTGTGCCGTTATTTGGCTTTTTTGAAAAGAGAGAGCAGAACGGACCCGAATAGGATTCCGCCGACAACGGAAAGGGAAACCAGAACAGGGATTTTAAACACATCAACCAGCATCATTTTGAACCCGACGAAGACCAGGATTAAGGCCAGTCCGTACTTCAGGTAATGAAACAGGTTTAAAATTCCGGAAAGGGCAAAATACAACGACCTGAGTCCCAGAATTGCAAACACGTTCGAAGTGTAAACGATAAACGGGTTTGTGGTAATGGCAAAAATTGCCGGAATCGAGTCGACGGCAAACACAAGGTCAGTGACTTCAATGATCAGTACCACGATAAACAGCGGGGTTGCCGCTTTTTTACCGTTGATCCGGGTAAAGAACCGGTTTCCGTCATAATCCTTCGAAACAGGAAAATACCGTTTAAACAGCCTGACGACAGGATTCATTTCAGGATTTGTCTGCCCTTCTTTTTGTAACGCCATCCGGATTCCGGTAAAAACAAGAAAAGCTCCGAAAACATAAATAATCCAGTGGAATTCCTGAATCAGGGCTGCGCCAGCCAGAATCAGAATGAACCGCATAACCAGTGCACCCAGAATTCCCCAGAATAACACCTTGTGTTGGTAAGCAGGAGGAACAGCAAAGTAGCTGAACACCATGATGAAGACGAAAATATTATCTACACTGAGCGATTTTTCAATCAGATACCCGGTCAGAAACTGAAGTCCGGTTTCTGCTCCAAGCCACTTCCAGATGAACAGATTAAACAAAATGGCCAGCAGAACCCAAAATCCACTCCAGTACAATGCACTTTTTACGGAAACAGCTTCCGCTTTTTTGTGAAACACACCGAGGTCCAGTAAGAGTAAAATCAGAATAACTGAGTTGAAAAGTATCCAGTGAAGCGGTGTAATTTCCGTCATATTTGTTCCAGATTGTTTAACATGCCACCTGAACAACCGGAAACAGAGATAAGTTCTTGTACCGGAACCCAACCTGATAAGTTTTTTACCGGAATTAAAATACAAACTGAATACAAGTCCCTGTCAGGCTTTTCAGTTTAGTTGATTTAGCCCGGTTCAGAGTTTAATTTTGCAGGTTTTAACTGATTTTCGAACCGGAGCAGAACGTGGCAGACCGTGGACTTCCAGACCGCCTGAAATTACCCGTTCAGACCGGTGTCATTGCCCCTTCCGGCTTTATCCGGGATGCTGCTCAGATCGGCCGGTTTTCTGACCGGCTTGGTTCCTCCGGAAAACCAGTTTTTCTTTCTCCCGAACTTGACTCTTCATGGCTTTATTTTTCTGCACCCGACACTGACAGGATTCAGGCGGTTCATTCCGTATCAAAAAAGAAAGAGATCCGGCTGGTAATGGCCGGCCGTGGCGGTTACGGACTTTCACGCATTCTGAAAGACCTGGATACTGGCCGCATCGCCGCCTCTGGGCAATGCTGGGTTGGGTTCAGTGACTTTACCTTTTTCAATCTTCTGCTTCTGGCCCGGGAAAATTATGTAACCTTTCAGGGGCCCATGGCCGCACCGGATTTCGGCCAGTCCGTGCTGAGTTCCTTTACCGAAAAAAATTTCTGGTCTGTACTGACCAAAAAATCCTTTTCCACTGATGAGATCCGGTCTGAACATCCTTATAAACCCCAGATTCTGGAGGGGATTCTCTGGGGCGGATGCCTTTCAATTCTTTCTGCCGCAACCGGAACGCCTGCCATGCCGGCCATCCAGGGCGGTATTCTGTTCATCGAAGACACTGGTGAAGAACCCTACCGGATCGAAAGAATGCTTTACCAACTGTATCATGCCGGAATTCTGAACCGCCAGAAAGCCTTGATTTTTGGTGCATTTTCTCATTGTGCACCGGGCACAGGTTCGGCATTTCCCTACACACTGGATCATGTCGTCACCCATATCAGAAATCTGCTTGACATCCCGGTTTTGACCGGATTGCCATTCGGACATATTCCGGATAAACTGACCCTTCCGGTTGGCGGAACCTGTTCACTTTCAATCCGGAAAAATTCTTTCTCTTTAAAAGTCACGGACTATAACCGATGAATCTCTGGGAATCCGGTTCACTGAACATTGCCTATTTCGTTTCTGGCAGCGGAAGCAACTTCCAGAACCTTGAGGATTACTTCAGGGAAAAATTCCCCAAAGCCTCCGGCAAACTGGTTATTTCGGATAAAGCCGGCATTGGTGCCCAGGAACGGGCAGAAAACCTGGGGATTCCCTTTATCATTCTGAAGCCCGCCTTATTTTCCTCGCAGGAGGCTTACGAACATCAGTTGATCAGTCTTTTAAAAGACAATAACATCCACCTGATCTGTCTGGCTGGATATTTAAAAAAGCTTCCGGTTTCACTGATTGAAAGCTTCCGGCACCGGATTGTTAATATTCACCCGGCACTGTTGCCTTCTTTTGGCGGTAAAGGAATGTATGGGATTCACATCCACCGGGCAGTCATCGAAAAGGGATGCAAAATCACCGGGGTCACCTTGCATTTTGTTACTGAAAACTATGACGAAGGCCCGATCATTCTGCAGGAAGCCGTTCCTGTTCTTCAGGAGGATACACCTGAAGAACTCCAGAAACGGGTTCTGACCATGGAACACCAGCTTTATCCTATGGCGGTTGAACTGATTTCAACCCAGCCCTGGACAGTAACCGGAAATACCTTTAAACTAACGGATCCCCATGAAAAAGATTGAACGGGCCTTATTGTCTGTATCTGACAAAACCGGAATTGTTGAGTTTGCTTCCGGACTTCACCGGCGGGGTGTTGCCCTTCTCTCAACCGGCGGTACTTTTAAACTCCTGAAAGAAAACGGACTTCCTGTTACCGCAGTTGAAGATTACACCGGCTTTCCGGAAATGCTCGACGGACGGGTCAAAACCCTTCACCCCAAAATTCATGGCGGTATTCTTGCCCGAAAAAACCATCAGGAAGATCTTGACAGTATTGCCGGTCACGGTATTCTTTCTATTGATCTGGTGGTTGTTAACCTGTACCCGTTCGAAGCAACAATTGCAAAACCCGGTGTTCAGCTTGAAGAAGCCGTTGAAAACATCGACATCGGCGGACCTTCCATGCTCCGGGCTGCTGCAAAAAATTATCTCTTTACCGCACCAGTTGCTGATGCTGCAGATTACCCGGTCATTCTGTCGCTGATGGATGAGAATGGGGGTGACCTTCCGGATGAATTCCGGTTTTCACTGATGGTTAAAGTGTTCAGTCATACCGCCAATTACGATACGATGATCGCCCGGTATTTTCAGGGAAAACAGCCGGGACAAACGGGTCCGCTGCCCTGGCTGCAGATATCCTCAAAACTGACGGAATCCCTTCGGTATGGCGAAAACAGCCACCAGTCTGCTGCTGTTTATGGTGATTTTTACCGGTTTTTCACCAAACTTCACGGTAAAGAATTAAGTTACAACAATCTGGTAGATGTTCAGGCGTCGGTTGAATTGATTGAAGAGTTTTCAGAACCTACTTTAGCAATCATTAAACATACCAATCCGTGCGGTGTTGCCTCCGGAAAAACCCTGTCTGAAGCCTGGGACGCAGCCTATGAAACAGACCGGCAGGCACCATTCGGCGGAATTATTGCGGTAAACCGGCCGCTTGACCGGGAAACTGCTGAAAAGATCAATGATATTTTTACTGAGATCATCATTGCACCAGAGTTTGAACCCGGCGTTCTTGAATTTCTGCAGAAAAAAAGAGACCGGCGGCTGCTCAGGCAAAACCTAAAAGTTACCGGCAGCTATCCGTATCAGATCAAATCTATCGCAGGCGGATTTTTGGTTCAGACTCCTGATTTCCATAAGACTTCCGGAAAGGACCTGAAGGTAGTAACCAGACGGATACCCGGGCCTGAAGAACTTGAAAACCTGCTTTTTGCCTGGCGGGTTGTTAAACATGTGAAGTCAAATGCCATTGTTTTCGGCGGGAAAAACCGGACTTTGGGAATTGGTGCCGGCCAGATGAGCCGGGTAGATTCATCCCGGACTGCAGTTTGGAAAGCCGGAGAAGCCGGTTTATCTCTGGTCGGCTCGGTGGTGGCATCTGACGCCTTTTTCCCGTTTCCTGACGGGATTCTGGCTGCAGCAGACGCCGGTGCCACTGCGGTCATTCAGCCGGGCGGCAGTGTCAGAGATGCAGAAATTATTGAAGCAGCCGACCTTCAGGGTCTGGCTATGGTTTTTACAGGAATCAGACATTTCAGACATTAAGGAAACGAAATGGGATTTTTAGATTTTCTGGCAACCGAGATCGGAATTGACCTTGGAACCGCCAATACTCTTTTTTACGTCAGGGGAAAAGGCGTTGTACTGAATGAGCCTTCAATCGTCGCCATCGACCGGGTTTCAAAAAATGTGGTCGCCATTGGCTCAGAAGCCCGGCAGATGCATGAAAAAACCCACTCAGATATCGTCACCATCCGTCCGCTGAAGGATGGTGTGATTGCCGACTTTGAGATGACCGAAGAGCTGATCAAAGGTTTTATCCGGAAAGTGAACACCGCCTGGTTTCCATCCATCCGGCGAATGGTTGTGTGTGTGCCATCCGGGGTGACCGAGGTTGAAAAACGTGCGGTCCGGGATTCGGCTGAGCATGCAGGTGCCAAAGAAGTGTACCTGATTGCAGAGCCAATGGCTGCTGCCATCGGTATCGGTCTGGATGTTGAACTTCCGGTTGGCAACATGGTGGTCGATATTGGCGGCGGAACTACCGAAATTGCCGTTATTGCCCTTTCGGGGATCGTGGTGGATGAATCAATCCGGATCGGCGGGGATGAGATGGATCAGGCTATTATCCAGTTTTTCAGACGGAATCATAACCTGCTGGTCGGCGAAAAAACCGCTGAAAACATCAAGCAGCTTATCGGAAGTGCCACTCCGCTCGAAGAAGAACAATCGGTCACCGTTAAAGGACGTGACCTGGTCACCGGAAATCCGAAAAATATTGAAGTCAACTCCATTGAAGTCCGTGACTCGCTGAATGAGCCGGTTGAAAGTATTGTTTCTGCTGTCCGGCTGGCACTTGAAAAAACACCGCCTGAACTCGCTGCAGATATTCTGGATCGTGGTATAATGCTGACCGGCGGTGGTGCTCTCATCCGGGGGCTGGATCAGAGAATCCGGGAAGAAACCGGCCTTCCGGTTCACGTTGCCGATGATCCCCTTACTGCCGTGGTAAGAGGAACCGGACGGGTTCTGGAAGATGTTGACAAGTACAAGGCTGTACTGCTGAAAGCAAGAAGATACTAACACTTCCCCCTTCATCCGGTAGTTTACCGTACTGAACGGCCTCATCAGCAGTTAACATGACTTCGGGAGTTTCTTTTTGCAGCGACTGATTGAATTTTTACTCAAGTTCAGGGACTATCTTGTCCTTGTCTTTCTGACGTTGATTTCCAACCTGTTTATTCTTTCCAACCAGAACGAACAACTGAATTTTCTGAGGGCATCAGCGTTTGGCTTTTTTGCCGGCGCCGAAGAAGCCTTCAGCTATTTTAACCGGTATTTCGAAGCCCTTCGGACTGCAGACGACCTCAGAAAAGAAAATATGCTGCTCTCAGAAGAAGTGTACCGCCTCAGAACCTACCGGATCGAAAACCTCCAGCTCAAAAAGGAAATCGGTCTTTCCACTGAAACCGGATTCAGGTCGGTTCCTGCATCCATTATTCATACGTCCATTTTCGGGTCGGATAACACCATTACCATAACCGCAGGTTCCGAAGACGGTGTCAGGGTCAATAATCTGGTCAGAAATTCTGCCGGCGTCATCGGAAGGGTTGTTCTTGTGGATACTCACTATTCCCTTGTTCAATTAATGATCAGCCATCAGTTCAAAATGGGGGCAAAGATTCAGCGGACCAATACGGAGGGACTTGTAACCTGGAACGGACTCGCACCCACCCACGTGAATCTGAACAATGTGGTTCAGACTGCCAACGTCGAAAAAGGCGATCCGGTTGTTACCTCAAAAAATTCAACCTTTGCCCCTGAAGGGATCCCGGTCGGTTATGTCGATTCTGTATTTGTTGATCCTAAGCAATTATTTAAAACCGTCAGAATCCGGACCGCTGCAGATTTCACCAGAATTAACCATGTTTATGTGACAATCCCGGAAAAAACCGACTCTTCGTTAATCCGGCTCGAAGCAAAACGGAATGAGGAAAAACCATGAACCGGGAATGGATTTACCTTACCCTGATCACAGTTGGGGTTGTGCTGGTTCAGTTTCTGGTCATGAACCGCATTGCAATACTGGATATTGCTCCGGATATTCTTCTGATTTCAGTCTCTGCCGTTTCAATTCAATATGGCCGGACAACCGGAATGGTTTACGGATTTGCCTCCGGCTTTCTTCTGGATCTGATGACCGGGTTTCTGGGGGTTCATGCGTTTGCCAAAACAATCTCCGGATTTATTTATGGCATGTTTTATGTCGACAACAAACCGCTTACCGGTTGGTATAAACAGCAATATCTTCAGATTTTCGCAATCGGGGCTATCTTCCATTTTCTCGTTCTCAGTTTTTACAACCACCTCCACCTTTCGGGATCGGTTCTTCAGTTTCTGTTGAAATTTGTTGGCGGCCAAACTCTTTATACCCTTCTGTTTGCCTGGTTGTTTACCATGTATTTCTGGAACAGGAGACGGTAACCAGTGATTTATAATCCAAACCGGTTCGGCAACCTTTTCCGGCTTCAGGTTTTTACCTGGGCGGGTCTGCTGATTTTTGGTGTTCTCGCCGGCCGGTTGTTTTATCTGCAGATTTTCAAATCGGATTCTCTGCTTGCAGAATCCCGTAAAAATGCAATACGGGACGTTCCGGTCATTCCGATCCGGGGAAATATGTTCGACAGAAATGGTATTCTGCTGGTCGACAGCTATCCCTATTACTCCCTGACCGTTACACCAAAAGATTACCGGTCAGGAACTGACAGTCTGATCTCTGAACTCCTCGATACAGATACCCTGACCCTTCAGAAAAAAATACGGGAAGCCAGACGGTACTCTCCGTTTGTCCCCTCTGTAATTTTCAGGGATATCTCTTTTGCCCAGATGGTTTCACTCGAAGAATTCGGCTGGAAGCTTTCGGGAATTAATTACCGGGTTGATACAAAACGGAACTATCCGGCACAAACCCGGGGAAGCCATATTTTCGGGTATCTGTCTGAAGTCACACAGAAAATGATTGAAAAACAGCCCGACGAGTACAGCCCGGGTGATATTACCGGTGGATCGGGACTCGAAAAATTTTATGAATCTCCGCTCAGAGGGGTAAAAGGACATGAGTTCTGGCTGGTCAATGCCACCGGACAGCTTGTTGGGTCCTGGGAAGACGGCGGCAATAACATTCCGGCTGTGAACGGCGATGATCTGTATCTGACAATTGATGACGGACTTCAGAGCTATGCCGAATTGCTCATGGAAGGAAAAACCGGCGGTGCCGTAGCCATTGACCCGAGAAACGGTGAAATTCTGGCGCTGGTCAGTAAACCTGATTTCAATCTGAATCAGCTTTCCGGGTTAAAAAATTCGACATTGTGGCGCGATATGGTCAACGATCCGTCAAAGCCACTTTTTAACAGGGCTACCCTGACCCGGTACCCGCCGGGCTCAACCTTTAAACCTTTTGTAGGTGCTGTTGCCCTTCAGGAAGGCATTATTACCGAAGATACCAAACTGGTTTGCCGGGGTGTTTTTACCTTTGGAAACCGGGGATTCAAATGTCATGGCGGCGTCCACGGCCCAATTGACATCCGGACCGCCATTCAAAAATCCTGCAACAGCTTTTTCTACCAGCTCATGACAAAAATCCCGCTTGATAAACTGCACGCCTACGGACTTGAATTCGGGATGGGACAAGGTACAGGAGTCGATATTTTTGAACAAAGAAATGGCCTGATACCAAGCACCGAGTATTATGACCGGGTATACGGTAAGCGGGGATGGACAAAAGGATTCCTGATTTCACTGGGTATCGGCCAGGGAGAAGTTGGTGTATCACCCATCCAGTCGGCGGCTTATGTTGCAACTGTTGCCAACGGCGGAACCCATTACAAACCCCATTTTGTACGGAAAATTTTCAGAAAGCAGACCGGCAGTTTTGAAGAAATCAAGGTTCCGTCACAGAAAGTGACTATTAGCAGTGAGAATATAAAAATCATAAGGGAAGGGATGAGAAAGGTGGTTGAAGCCGGTACCGCCGTCAGTGCCGGGCTTCCTGATGTTCAGGTTGCCGGGAAAACAGGAACAGCCCAGAATCCGCATGGGAAGGATCATGCCTGGTTTATTTGCTTTGCCCCCTTCGATAATCCGGAAATTGCCATTTCAGTCATGGTTGAAAATGCAGGGTTTGGTGCCGTTGCTGCCCTGCCCGTTGCCAGACAAATGCTGAAATATCACTTTTACGGAAAGAACTTTATTCTGGCAGAAGAAAAAAAGCTTGGAATTGCCGTCCTGTCCGGTTCAGGTGAAGTAATACTCTCAAAAACCGATTCCCTCCGGATTGCGGACTGAAATGCAGACTTTATGAGCAGACTAAGAGAAAAATTTCCGATTGACTGGGTTATTGTTATTCCTGTTGCCATCCTGATGACCTTCGGGACCCTGGCAATTTACAGTTCAACGATTAACTCGGATGTGAGTGAAAATTTTTACCGCCAGGTAATCTGGATGGTTATTTCAATCGGGCTGGCTGCCGCATTGTATTTCATTAATCTTAAAACCTTTCAGATCCTGGCCATTCTTCTATATGGAATCAGCATTGTGCTGCTGGTTGCTGTTCTGATTGCCGGAAAGGAAGTTTACGGATCCAAATCCTGGCTTTATCTGGGTCCGGTCGGGATTCAGCCTTCCGAACTGACCAAGTACACCGCCATTTTAATGGTTGCCTCCTATCTGGCTGTTCAGAAATCGGGGCGGAGTGCCACCATTCAGTTGGTTATTGCCATGGGATTTTTACTTTTCCCGGTAGGACTGATCCTGATGCAGCCCGATACCGGAACGGCACTGGTCTTCCTTGGAATGACCGTTCCCCTGCTCTTCTGGCTTGGGCTTGATGATCTGTTTACCTTCATGGTTATTGCACCGGTGCTTTCGGCAGCGATGGCATTTTTTAGTTTTTATTTGTTTATCGGGTTTATTCTGCTGGGGATTCTGTTCATTTTTTACAGAAAAAGCAACCTCCTCCAGTCCTTTTACTTTATTACAACCAATCTTGCTGCCGGTTTCGGAACGGTCTTTTTTATTCAGAATGTGCTGCTGCCGCATCAGAGAAAACGCCTGGAAATTCTGCTTGATCCGTTTATTGATCCGAAAGGGGCCGGCTACAATGTGATTCAGTCAGAAGTGGCAATCGGTTCCGGTGGTTGGTTTGGAAAGGGATTCATGCACGGAACCCAGACTCAGCTTGGGTTTCTTCCTAAACAATGGACAGATTTTATTTTCTGTGTGATCAGTGAAGAATACGGCCTGATCGGAAGCCTGATTTTAATTCTCACCTTTGCAATCCTCATGTGGCGGCTGCTGAACCTTGCAAGCCGGATCAAGCAGCGTTTTGCCTCCATTTTCCTGATTGGAATGCTGCTGGTTATTTCCATCCACCTGTTCATCAATCTTGGAATGACCATGGGCCTTCTGCCCATAATTGGCATTCCGCTTCCGTTTGTCTCGTATGGCGGTTCTTCCATGCTGACCTTTATGGCCTTTACCGGAACTGCTCTGGCAATTTATGCCCAGAGAAAAGAAGAAAATCTTTGAACCGGAATCACCTGCTCCTGTTTATGAATTGACGGGCTTGCTGGCACAGGCATTAATATCCGGTTAAAATTCCAGTCCCTGTTTCCATTTTAGCTTCCAAAAGTGTAATTTCCTGTGATAATCATCTCGGGCACCCGGCAATGGCGACTCTTCACAGCACCAAATCAAACCCCGGCCATATCGAAACCAGTGATCTGTTGATTACCGCTTTTGATCATATTTCTGATTGTATCATTATCACTGGTCCGGATGGAACAATTCTCGATGTAAATCAGGCCTTTGTAGATCAGACCGGGTTTTCCAGAGAGGAAGCCATCGGATCCCGCCCTGCTTTGGTAAAATCTGGCGTATATTCCGAAGATTTTTATAAAAACCTTTGGGACACGATCAAATCAGGCAAACCATTTACCGGCATTGAAGTCAACCGGAAAAAAGACGGAACTCTGTTTAATGTTGAACATTCCATTTCACCGGTTTTTGATGAAACAGGTGCCATCACCCATTTTATCGGGAGCTGGAAGGATGTAACAGAAAAGGTTAAAGCCCGTGAGGCCCTGCGGATTCAGGCCACCAAAACAGAAGCTCTGCAGCAAAAACTTGAGACCCTGCTGATTTCAGCCAATGATGCCATTATTACCATCCGGGAAGACCAGACCATTGATCTGTTTAACCAGGGAGCCACAGCTTTATTTGGATATACGCCTGAAGAAATAATTGGTAAACCGCTTCTGACTCTGATCCCTGAAAGGCACAGAGTCAGACATGAGCAGCACGTCAGCCGTTTTCTTAGCCTTTCTGAAAAAGCCGGATCAGTTCAAAAGGCAGGGCCGCTTCCCTGTCTGAAGAAGGATGGAACTGAATTTCCCGGTGAATTTACCCTGTCGAAACACTCTTCGGGCAATGAAACGTTTGCAACAGCCATTATCCGCGACAGCTCGGAACGGCTGGAAATGATTCAGGAAATGGAATCCAAAACCCGGCACCAGCAGGTTTTACTTCTGCTGGCACAGGAATTCCAGACGGCTGTGACTGTTGATGAAATTATGGCATCTGCCCTAAGGGAAACCCGGACCCTGCTTCAGTATAACAGTCTTTGGGTTTATAAATTTGTCCAGGGTTCACCCAAAGCAACTGCTATAATCCTGACCGGAACGGTATCCGGTATTTTCAGGGATGATCTTAAAATCAAGGGCGATCCGATGATGGAAGAAATTGCCCTCGGGACGCACCCGGTTATCATTGAAAATGCCGAATCTGACCCAAGAACCGACAAAAAAATGGTCAGGAAACTGGGAAGCCGAACGATTATCAACATTCCGGTAATTTCCTATGACGGATCAGTCTGGACTTTGGGAACCGGTACATTTGGAGAGGAAGGGATCAGGCCGCCAACCCCTGGTCAGATTGAATTTTTAAAACTGCTGGCCAACCAGCTTATGGCTTCCATTACCCGGATTGAAACGGCTGCTGAACGGAAAAAGGCGGTCGATGCCCTTTCCGCCAGAGAACGCAGATTCAGAGCCCTGATCGAAAACTCTGCCGAAGGAATAGCCCTCTTTGATCCGGAGGCAGGTGAAAACGGGCTGATGACCTACATCAGCCCCGCCAGTCACTCCATTCTGGGTTACTTTCCTGAAGAGGTAACCGGAAAATCTCCTGTTGAGTTCATCCATCCTGAGGATTTATCCGGACTGACTAAAAAACTTGCCCAGGTTCTTGAAAATCCGGGTGAAATCAAGACTTTCCAATACCGTTTCCGGCATAAAAAAGGATTTTGGTGTTGGCTGGAAAGCACGGTCACCAATCTGGTTCACGACGAAACCATCCATGCCCTCATTTTCAATTACCGGGATATCACCCAGAAAAAAGAAGCCAGTCTGCTTCTTGAAAGACAGCTTAAATTTACCCGGGCCTTAAACAGCATTGCCGATGTTATTGCAACCGGAAAGGATCACCAGAACCGTATCCTCGAAGAAATGGCACGGCTTGCCGGCGAAACCATGGAAACTGACCGGTGCCTGATTTTTAAAATTGACTATATTTCGGGTCAGGCAACCAGTATTGCCAAATGGCACCGGGCGAATTATGAAGAGAAAAATCCGGGGCAGGAAAGCTTCCCTGTCGGACTTTTCAGTGAAGCCGAACGGGCAATCAGGTTACGGAAAGTTCAATACATCGACAGCCATATCCAAAAAGTAAATCCGCTGTTCAAAAAAGACGGATCTGACCACCTGATCCACACAGTAATGGGAATTAAATCTCTGCTCTGGTTCCCTTTTGAGATTTCATCGGATGGATTTTTTCTTCTGGCTTTTAATCAGATGACTGCCATCCATCACTGGAAACAGGATGAGTTTGAGTTTGTCACTGCCCTGGCTTCTGAAGTTTCGATTGCACTTGAAAACATTCACCTTCACGGCCATTTGCTGAAAACCCTGAATGAACTCGAAATTCTGGTTGAGGGAATTCCGGATTCTGTCTTTTTCAAAGATGCCACAGGACGATGGTTGGTAACCAATAAATCAGCCCAGAAACTATTCCGGATAGAAAATAAGCCCTGGTACGGAAAAACGGATCAGGAACTTGCTGCCCTGATTCCCGAAACTGCAGAGGCTCACACGGCCTGTATTGAGCTTGATGAAATGGCCTGGGGAAAAGGAAGCCGGATTGACGAACTTGAAGTATTGAAATTCACCGATGCCGACCCTATTTACCTGGAAACAACCAAAATCCCCATTTTTGAGAACGGAAACCGGCTTGGGTTAGTTATTATTGCCCGGAATGTGACCTTTGAGAAAAAGGCACAGGAAACCATCACCGAACAGGCTATGCTGCTTGACAACGCTACAGATGCCATTATCGTGACTGACCTTAACCGGAACGTTTTATACTGGAATCACAGCTTCGAGACTCTGTATGGACTCAATCCGGGAGAAATACCCGGCTACGATTTTATTACCCTGACGGGAAACCGGACGGATGATCAGTATTCCGGGTATGTCCAGGTTTTAACCAAAGGCGAACATGCCGGTGAGTTTTCTCACCTTACCCGGACCAGGTCCGAAATTCAGGTTGAAATCCGTAAAAGCCTGATCCGGAATCAGGACGGATCACCCCGGTCAATTTTGCATATTATCACCAACATCACGGAACGTAAAAAAACTGAGCAGCAGTACCTCAGAGCCCAGAGAATGGAAAGCATCGGCCGGATGGCAAGCGGCATTGCCCACGATCTGAACAATATTCTGTCGCCAATTCTGATTGCAGTTCAGTCCTTCAAAGAAAAACTGCGGGATGATACAAGTGTTAAAATGATCGGGATGATGGAAAGCAATGTAGAACGGGCTTCTGACCTGATGAAACGTCTGCTCATGTTTACACGGGGCACCGAAAGCCGGCGTGATCAGATCAGGATTCATCTCCTTCTGGCTGAACTCGAAAACATTTTGCGTTCAACCTTCCCGAAAAACATTGCAGTTTTCATGACGGTTCCATCCGATTTACCACCACTGCGGGGAGATCTTACCCAGCTTCATCAGGTCATGCTGAATTTGTGTGTAAATGCCCGCGATGCCATGCCGCTTGGCGGTGAACTCAGAATTGAGACTGAGTTTCTCCGGTTTCATGACGATTACATCCACAAGAATCAGGAAGCCCAGCCGGGAAATTATATCCTGATCCGGGTCAAAGATACCGGAACCGGAATCCCCAGAGAAGTCATTGAAAAAATATTCGACCCGTTTTTTACAACCAAGGAACTTGAAAAAGGAACCGGGCTCGGGCTCTCAACCGTGATGGCAATTGTAAAAAGCCATGGCGGGTTCATTACAGTTGAAAGTGAACCTGGAAAAGGGTCTGAATTCAGGCTTTACTTCCCGGTTTTTGATACGGCAGATGATTCCCGTCAGGAAACAGAACCTGCTGAAACCTATCTGGGAAACGGTGAGCAGATTCTGGTTGTAGATGATGAATCTGCAATTACTTTAATTCTCGGAAACGCCCTTCAATCACACAATTACTCCGTTTTTACAGCCTCAGAAGGCCCTGAAGCCATCAGTATGTTTGCCAGAAACCCAGACCTGCGGGTGGTGATTACCGATATAAACATGCCGGTCATGGATGGCAGAACACTAATTAAAACGCTTCAGGCGATCCGGCCGGAAGTCAAAATTATTGCGATGAGCGGTCACTCAGAAAATGAACTTCACCTGGCTAAAGACGGCGTTTCAGTTGCCAGGCTGCTGACTAAACCCTTCCGGGTAGAAAAAGTACTCGAAATTCTGAAAGAGGTCCTGAAATCATGACAGATGAATTCGGCCTTTCAGGAATAAATTTTCCAAGTCGTATGCATTTGCCGGAGGCTGTTTGATCCATCGCATACTGGCCGTATTTCTGTTTCTCCTGCCTCTTTGCCTTCCGGCACAGACAGCCGGCACGGCTCCTTTTTCTGCCGGTTCCCCCTTTTCAAAATACCAGATTGATATCTGGAAGGTTGAGAACGGGCTTCCGCAAAACACGGTAAAGGATATCATTCAGACACCTGATGGCTATTTGTGGCTGACCACCCATGAAGGATTTGTCAGGTTCAACGGCATAGATTTTCTCACTTTCGATAAAAAAACAAACTCAGGAATCCTGAATAATTCTTTCCACAATATTTTATCTTCTGCAGATTCTGGTTTGTGGATCGGATCAAACGGGTCGGGACTTTACCACCTGAAAAACGGAGTCCTGACCCGGTTTTCTAAACCTGAAGGCATTTTATTTGACTACATCAGGGCATTAACCGAAGACCGGGAAGGCCGGATCTGGGCCGGGACTCTCGGTGGTGGACTTTCAATCAGGGAAGGATCCCGATTCAAACCTGTCACCACACGTGATGGACTCGTCAGTGATCTGGTTTATGCTTTCTGGCAACACCCCGACGGGAGAATGTTTATTGGAACCTCGAAGGGACTTTCCATTTTAAGGGATGGGAAAATCAGTCCAAATCCATGGGAAACGGAAACCTCCGGACTTTTTGTTTACTGTTTTCTTCAAATCTCGCCGGTGGAACTCTGGATCGGGACTGACCGTGGAGTTCTGGTTCTTAAAAATGAAAAACTCTCAGTCCTGAATGAGAAAGACGGGTTGACCAATCTTTCCGTTGCCAATCTCATGAAAGACTCTGGTGGTTTTGTCTGGGTATCGACGGCAGGCGGACTTTTCAGGTATTCGGGTTCCCGGTTTGACAGGCTTTCGACCAAAGAAGGGTTATCACACAATAATGTATGGTGTACCTTTGAAGATAAGGCGAAAAACATCTGGGTTGGCACGACAAACGGCTTGAACCGGCTGAGCCAAAGACGGTTTTCGACCCTCAACTCAACAAACGGACTTCCCGAGGATTTTATCCGGTCTGTATTCCAGTCAAAAAACGGCGATATCTGGATCGGAACAGACGGGGCCGGGGCCGTAAGACTAAGGAACGGAAAACGGGCAATTTTCACCTCTGAATCCGGTCTTTCCGACAACCGGATTTTCTCAATTTTTGAAGACCGGGATCATACCATCTGGCTGGGAACAGGAAATGGCCTTTCTGCAATTCTGACGTCCGAACGGATCAAAACCATCACGGCAAAAGACGGCCTTTCAGGCAGTGTGGTAATGAGTATCCTGCAGGATTCTACCGGTTCTCTGTTTTTTGGAACAGCCGGCGGCGGATTAAACCGGCTTTCCAACGGAAAGATTAAAGTGATTTCAAACCCGGAAGTTGCAAGCAGCAATTACCTCCGCACCTTGTTTATTGACTCCCGCAACCGGTTCTGGGTAGGCACCAACGGAAACGGACTGCATCAGTTCCGAAATGATTCTCTCATTCTTAATCCGCTTCAGGGCTTCGACCAGACCGCGGCAGTTTTTGCCTTTCACGAGCAAAGGGATGGAACCCTCTGGGTCGGAACCAATAATGGATTGTTCCGCATTAAAAATGGGTTCATCACCCGGCTGACCTGGCAGAACGGCCTTCTTGATGACCTGATCCTCAGAATTCTTGAAGATGATTACGGCAATTTCTGGCTTACCTGCAACCGGGGCCCTTATCAGGTTAAAATCAGCGATCTGAACGATGCCGCAGACGGCATTATCAGCCGGTTCAGTATCAGACAATATGATAAAAGTGACGGAATGAAATCCCTGCAGTGCAACGGCGGCTCCCAGCCCGCCGGGTGGAAAATGACCAATGGCCAGATCTGGCTGCCGTCCGCTGAAGGAGTCATGATTACCGACCCGGGTAAAATGTCACCGGAAGCTCCGGTTCCCGATGTCCTGATTGAATCTGTACTGGCAGGACAAACTGATTTCGGCGGAAAAACAGATTTCTTCCTCGAACCGGATCAGGATAAAATTGAGTTCCACTTTATCGGATTCAATTTCCAGGCTCCTAACCGGGTCACTTATAAATATAAACTGATTGGGTTTGATGATGACTGGACCGTCACATCAACCAGACGAACAGCTTTTTACACCAATCTGCCACCCGGCACCTACACGTTTCAGGTTTTAGCATCAAGTCAGGACGGAAAGTGGAATGAAACCGGGGCCAAAGTCACCTTCACCCGGAAACCCGGCTTTTTTGAAACCCCCTGGTTTTACATTCTGGCATTTCTGGCTTTCTCTGCAGCGGTATACATTTACTTTAAACGCCGGATCAATAAACTGAAAGAAACCCGGTACCGCCTTAAAGTTCTGGTCGAAGAACGGACAAAAGATCTGGAATCCCAGAAAAACCGGGCTGAATCGGCGCTTGAGGAAGCCGAAATTGCCTGGCATGAGGCCGAACGGTCTGCCGCCGTGATCGAAGCACAAAAGCAGAAAATTCTGGAAATGGACCGGGCGAAATCCCAGTTTTTCTCGAACGTTTCACATGAATTCAGAACCCCGCTTACCCTTACAATCGGGCCGTTGGAACATGCCCTGACCGGCGGATATGGCGAAATACCGGCAGAACTTAAAAACCAGATGGAAATGATGCTCAGGAATGCCCGGCGGCTCCTGCGCCTGATCAATCAGTTGCTGGATATTTCCAAAATGGAAAGCGGTAAAATGACGCTTCATGCCACTGAAAGCAATCTGGTTTCATTTCTTAAAGACCTGGCTGCTGCCTTTTCTGCCTATTCTGAACGCCGTAAAATTCACCTCCAGATTACCTTTCAGACAGAAAAAATACCCGTTTTCTTCGACAAGGATAAGATTGATAAAGTTTTTTACAACCTGCTCTCGAATGCGTTTAAGTTCACATCTGAAGGCGGAATGATTTCCCTTTCGGTTACTGAATCACAACCGGGGGAAGAACCGTCTTTTGTAGAAGTTTCCGTTGAAGATACGGGGATGGGAATTGCTGCTGATGACCTTCCCTTCATTTTTGAACGATTCAGGCAAACCCAGAATGTTTCGGTATCCGGGATGAGCGGGACCGGAATCGGTCTGGCTCTGGTAAAGGATTTTGTTGAACTTCACGGCGGGTACATCCGGGCAGAAAGCAGTCCCGGAAAGGGTACCCGGTTTACCGTCAGGCTGCTGAAAGGCAAATCCCATCTGCCTCCTGAGTTTATTTTTGAAGAGTCACCGGCCGTTCCCGATCTAATGACATCAGAAAACCTGAAAATGGAACTGGCAGATCTGGAACAGGATGACCTGAATCTGAAGCGGGATTCTGAAAAACAGACCAAAACAGTCCATCGTCATAAAAAGGAACTGGTTCTGGTGGTCGATGATAATAAGGATATCCGGAATTATGTAAAAGATATCCTGAAAAAGGAATATCAGATTGCTGAAGCCGGAAACGGTGAGGAAGGGCTGCAGTTCGTTTCGGGCCGCCACCCTGATCTGGTAATCAGCGATGTGATGATGCCGGTAATGAATGGCTATGACTTCTGCCGTGCACTAAAATCCAACCCGGCAACAAGCAATATTCCGGTTATTCTGCTTACAGCAAAAGCCACCGGCGATATGAAGGTCGAAGGCCTTGAATCGGGTGCAAATGACTACATGTACAAACCGTTTTATGCCCGTGAACTCCAGGCCAGAGCAAAAAACCTGATCAGTATGTACCGGCAGGAAATGGAAGTGAAATGGATCAACCAGCAGTTGTCACAAACCAATGAACAGCTACGGGATGCCAATGAACTGAAAACCGAATTTATGAACCTGGTGGCCCATGATTTAAAAAATCCCCTTCAGGCCATTTCAGGATATTCTGAATTGCTTCTTTCCGCAAAAAATGAAAACCCTCAGGTTCAGAAGCGGGCCGAACAGATCCGGCTTGCGGCAGAACGGATGCTGCATCAGATCAATGAACTGCTTATTTCGGCTACCATTGAAAGCGGACGGATGGAACTTTCCCGGAAACCGGTTTCACTTGGCGGAATGCTGAACCGGGTCGTAAGTGATCTTCAACCGGCTGCCTCCAAAAAAAATCAGGAAATCCGGATTGAAACCGACCTGGATCCATCCGTTCTGGCCGATGAAGGCCGGATTGCAGAGTGCATGGAAAACCTCCTGGGCAATGCAGTAAAATATTCCCCGCCCAATACCAGCATCCGCACCGGAATTACCCGGGAAAAAGACAGGATTTTGTTTTTCGTGACTGACGAAGGTCCCGGACTTTCTTCTGATGACCTGAAAAAAGTTTTTGGAAAATTCCAGCGCCTTTCCGCAAAACCAACCGGTGGCGAAACCTCGACCGGACTCGGGCTTTCTATCGTAAAGCAACTGGTAGAACTGCATGGCGGATCAACCGGGGTCGAAAGTAAACCGGGGCACGGAAGCCGGTTCTGGTTTGAACTCCCTTCCATAATAAGTTCTGACAGCCAGGCCTGAACCATTATTTTAACCTAATTCACCCGTCTGGACGTAACATCTCACGAACCCTGCCGTATGTGGCCCTTTCTGTAAAAAACGAGGAGACACAATGACAATTACCCGCCTTGCCGCTGCCGGACTTTTTCTGATGGCAGCACTCCCTGCTGCAGCCCAGCTTAAATCCGGAATTGATCAGTCCAATTTTGATCAGTCCATCCGCCCGCAGGATGATTTCTACCGCTATGTGAACGGAACCTGGCTGAAGAAAACCGAAATCCCGGCTGATAAATCCAACTACGGATCCTTCTCTGCTCTGGCTGATCAGGCCGAAAAAGATCTTCTTGAAATCATTCAGGAATCTTCCGGAACAAAAGCAAAAAAAGGAACCGAAGCCCAACTGGTCGGCGATTTATATACCAGCTTCATGGATACGGTTTCAATTGAAAAAGCCGGTCTGAAGCCGCTGAGACAGGAATTGGACCGGATCCAGGCCGTAAAATCACGGGAGGAACTGAATAAACTGGTTGCTTCCCTGTACAAATCAGGGATTCAGGCCCCCTTTTCTCTCTATATCACTCAGGACGAAAAAAATCCTGAAGTCTACATTCCCTACATCAACCAAAGCGGACTCGGACTACCCGACCGTGATTTTTACTTCAAAAAAGAAGATAAATTTGTGGGTTACCGCACCGCCTACATCCAGTATCTGGAAAAAATGCTGACACTGGCCGGCAGTACAAACCCGGCAAAATCAGCAGAAACCATTCTGGCAATCGAAACCGATATTGCCGGGTATCACTGGACCCGGGTACAGAACAGAGACCGGGAAAAAACCTACAATAAGTATACCCTGGCCGATCTTCAGAAAGCAACTCCGGGTTTTGACTGGTCAGTTTATCTGAAAGAAATCGGAATTAAAAACCCTGCCAACCTTATTGTTTCACAACCTTCTTATCTCGACGGATTCAACACAGTCTGGACCAAATATCCGGTTGAAGACTGGAAAACCTATTTCACCCTGAAAACCGTCCGCGATTTTGCTGAATATCTCAGTTCAGATTTTGTGACAGCTCAATTCAATTTTTACAGCAAAACCCTGAGGGGTGTTGAACAAATGCAGCCCCGGTGGAAAAGAGGTGTGAACCTGATAGATGAAAATCTGGGTGAAGCAGCCGGAAAAGTATATGTTTCCAAACATTTTAAACCGGAAGCAAAAAAACGGATGGCCGAACTGGTTACGAATCTGAAAGCAGCACTGAAAGTCCGGATTGAAAAGCTGGAATGGATGAGCCCGGAAACCAAAACCCAGGCGTTGGATAAACTGGCAAACTTTACTACCAAAATCGGCTATCCGGATAAATGGAAAGACTATTCCGGACTTTCAATTGACAAAAAAGATCTTGTTGGCAACGTAATGCGGTCAGTCCGGTTTCAATTCGATGAAAATATCAGCCGGCTCGGCAAACCGGTTGATAAAACCGAATGGTTTATGACTCCGCAGACAGTTAATGCCTATTACAACCCGGTAGCCAACGAAATCGTTTTCCCTGCTGCGATCCTGCAGCCTCCGTTTTTTGATCTGGAGGCAGACGATGCCGTGAACTATGGGGCAATCGGTGCCGTGATCGGGCACGAAATCAGCCATGGTTTTGATGATCAGGGCCGGCTTTCTGACGGAAATGGCGTTCTGAGAGACTGGTGGACTGAAAAAGATGCCGGGGAATATAATAAACGGGCAGATATGCTGGTGGATCAATACAATCAGTTTTCCCCGATTGATACCATGAAAGTCAACGGCCGGTTCACCCTTGGGGAAAACATCGGCGACCTGGCCGGAATGACCATTGCCTTCACCGCCTATCAGATGGCTCTGAACGGCAAACCGGCACCGATCATCGACGGATTTACGGGTGAACAGCGGTTTTTCCTTGGCTGGGGTCAGATCTGGAGAAGGAAGTACCGGGATGATGAGCTCAGAAACCGGCTCCTGACCGATCCGCATTCACCAAGTGAATACCGCTGCAATGGAATTGTTGCGAACCTGGAGCCCTTCTATGCCGCCTTCGGGGTAAAAGCCGGTGACAAATTATTCCGGGGAGCCGATCAGAGAGTCAAAATCTGGTAATAACCCGTTAACTGCCTTTTTCTCCTGACTATGTGCCGGGCCCGGAGGGACATTTCCTTCCGGATTCCGGCATTTTTTTTACCCGGGTGGTCTATTGAAGGCAGATTTTCCTGCGGAATACTCAGTTTCCCCTTTTTTCGGGACAGAGCCCTGTGACCGATTATTACCTTAAAATGAATTTTCCCGAAAGGCCTGCCGGATAGTTGAACCCGGCATCGGATTATCGTAATTTCAGGGATCATCATACAAAGGAGACTTTATGAAAAAATTGGTATTGGGATTTGCCAGTTTTCTGCTTGCATTTTCTGTTTTTGCTCAAACAACAGAAAACTTTGAAACCGGAACTAAAACTGGGTATGCAACCGGAACTGTTACATTAACCTCTGGTGACTGGATTTTTACAAATTCATTATTGGGGACTTCTGCAAGTGACAGAAAGAATGGTATTCAATCGGTTAGAATGAGAACAGGTGCAGGAAATGTAACTGAAATGTCTTTCAATGTTAGTAATGCAGGTGATGTTACGGTATACCATGCTAAATATGGGTCTGATGCAAATTCAACCTGGAAACTTCAACAATCCACAGATAATGGCAGCAATTGGACAGATGTTGGTTCTGTTCAGACTGCTTCTTCAACAACTTTGTCGGCTGTAACTTTTACTGTGAACTCCAATGTTCCAATTCGTTTCAGGTTTGCAGGTGCAGATGCGGCTGGCGGAACACTTCGGGTTAACCTGGATGACGTTACAATAACAGCGTTCGGAGCAGATAACCCGCCATCCATCAGTAATCTTGGACGAAGTTCAAATATTCCGGATGCATCATCTAACCTTACAATAACAGCTACTATTTCGGATGATAACGATACCCCGACTGCAACGGTATACTACCGGATTAACGGCGGGTCTTATAATTCAGTAAATATGACAAATACCTCTGGATTCAACTACTCTGGAATCATTCCAGGTTCTGCTTTAAGTAATGGGGATTTTCTCGAGTATTATGTTGAAGCACAGGACGTTGTACCTCAAACAACAACTTCTGCAACTCAAAAGGTTTTTGTTGGAACAACTCCAGTGTCTTCAATTAGAATAAATGATGGTTTGGGACAAAATGTTTATAATAATGTCCTCGCAAAAATTACGGGTGTTGCTTCCTATGCAAATGGTATTCTTGGTGGTGCTAATATGGATTGGTATCTGGAGGATGCAACTGGCGGTTTAAATATTTTCAAATTCGGAGATAATACTTTTACTACCACAATTGGTAACAGCTATACAGTTACCGGAACAATTACTGCTTTTAATGGGCGAGTTGAAATTGTTCCCTCATCCACGAGTGACATTATCGATAACGGAATTGTTGGTATTAATTATTCATTAGTTCCATTCGCCTCTTTTATTGCCGATCCTGAAGCTTATGAAGGTGAATTGGTTGGTTTTAAAAACGTTATTATAAAAAGTGGCACTTGGCCTTCCTCAACTACGTTTGTTACTTTGGGAATAAAGGATAATTCAAGTTCAACCGACACAACCGTATTAAATATTAATAACATTACTGCTGGAACCCAACCAGAAGGTGCCTTTGATATAATCGGTGTCGTTAGGCAAAATGATAACACATCCCCCTACACAGGCGGTTATTTAATTACTCCTCGTTCAACAGATGACTTTGCACCTGCCAACACGCTGCCAGTTGAATTGTCATCCTTTACTGTTTCTGCAAGTGGCAAGTCTGCCCTTCTGAAATGGGAGACTACTACCGAAAAAAGTAATGCTGGTTTCGAAGTTCTGAAATCCTCAGATAAAAAAACCTGGAATTCAATGGCTTTTATCAATGGGAAGGGCACAACCACTGAGAAACAGGTTTATTCCTACAGCGACAAGAATGTAACCGGCACGGTTTACTACCGGCTTAAACAAGTCGATACTGACGGAACTGCAACCCTGAGTGAGATTCTATCCTTTAACGGAACCCCTGCAGCTTTTGAAGTTTCCGGAAACTATCCGAATCCGTTTAACCCTGCAACCACCATCCGGTTTACTCTGCCGGTTGCCTCTCCGGTTGTTGTAAAAGTCCATAACATCATTGGCCAGCAGATTGCAACTCTGGTTAACGGCAAACTTGAAGCCGGCCTTCAGGAAATTCCGTTCGATGCTTCCGGGCTCGCAAGCGGCGTTTATTTCTACTCAGTTTCTGCCAATGGCAAAACCATTACCAAATCCATGACCTTAATGAAGTAACTCATTCTGGTCAGCAGCAAAAGCCGGTTGTTACCGGCTTTTGCTTTTTATCCCGTTCGCTTTATAATATAAACCCATTTATGTATTTTACAACAGTAAATTAAGATGGACATCCTGATATGAAATTTTTATCCGGTTTGGTTTTTTCACTGATTATTTCATTACCACTTTCTGCACAGGTTACCCTGACACCAGCATCTTATGTGTATACTCAAAATTTTAATTCCCTGTCTGCTGCTGGTTCCTGGTCCAATAATACCACTTTACCTGGGTGGTACACCAAAACGGATAATACAGCCAGCATTACCACTTACGGAGTAAATACAGGTTCTTCGACCACTGCCGGATTATATTCATACGGAAAGACCGGGGATACAGACCGAGCCTTCGGGTTCGCCTCCTCTAATTCCTTTTCCGGATCTTCCGGTGTCGGTAAAAATTACATGGGATTACGCTTTTCCAATGCAGGATCTTCTGATATTCAATCGTTGACCATAAGCTGGACCGGCGAGCAATGGAGAAAAGAAAACAATGCATCGACTAATAAATTGGTTATCAGTTATCAAACCGGAACGAATCTTACGGACCCAAAAGCGGGAACCTGGACCACAACTACCTCAGAGTTTATTTCACCTGTTGTCGGGGCAACAACCGCTGCAGCTCTGGACGGAACGCTTTCCGCCAATTCAGTATCCAACATAACCTTTACCTTACCGGTAACAGTTTCTCCCGGCCAGGAAATTATGCTTCGCTGGGAAGACCTGAACGATTCCGGAAATGATCACCAGCTCGCTATCGATGATATCTCGGTTTCTGCAGAATTTGCTGGGACAACCCCCGAAGTTTTGGTCGTTAAATCAGTCACACCATCCTCCCTGTATGCCGATTCCCTGTTTTCGCTAACAGTCGAATCCCGATCCGCTTCCGGGGTTGCCACTCCCCTTACCCGGGATACCTACCTCACTCTTTCTGTTGATACCGGGACAGGTTCACTTACCGGAACAACCGAAGCTGTCATGGATTCCGGTCTGACCGTCTTTACCTTTTCAGCTCTTTCTTACTCAAAAGCGGAAACGGGGGTCATTCTGAAAGTCGTTACTTCATTAGGGGATACCTTATCTGACGCATTGAGCTCAGGACTCACGTTTTCAGCAGTTACAAATCCAACCAAATTGGTGATTTCCTCAATTTCTCCTTCGAATCCTGTAGTCAATCAGGCCTTTTCTGTTACTGTTTCTTCTGCAGATGAAATGAATACCCTTCAAAAAGTGACCACGGATACCGGGTTTCTTCTTTCTACTTCCGGAACCGGGCTTGCAGGAACTTTAACCGGAACCATACCAGCCGGATCCAACTCAGTTACACTCAGCAGTTTGTCCTTTTCTGAAGTTCAGTCAGATATAACTTTTACTGCAACCAGAACATCAGGTGATGACCTTTCGGCAGGAATTTCATCCTCTTTCTCTGTAACCGGTCCGGTTAAACTGGCTTTCAAATCGGTGTCACCATCTTCACCCGCTACCGGATCTGTATTCACAGTTGTGGTTGAGTCACAGGATGCCGGCAATACAGCACAATCCGTTTCAACCAATACACTGGTGACCCTGTCTCTGGCTTCCGGAACCGGAACTCTGGGCGGAACCCTGACGGATACCATCAAAGCCGGGACCAGTTCAGTGACCTTCGATGACCTGACATTCTCAAAAGGCGGAACGATAACCCTGCAGGCTGTACAAACCGATGGAACACCCGTACTGACTGCCGGAACCAGCAGCAGCATTTCTATTCAGCCCGGTGCAGAAACGCTTCCCTTTACAGAAAATTTTGATTATACAGCCGGCATCAATATAACTGCATCCGGAAATAACTGGGCAGCCCACAGCGGTTCAGGGTCCAATGCAATCAAAGTGGTTTCACCCGGACTATCCTTTGACGGATCGCCTCATAATGCAGTTGGAAATGCGATTGCAATTACGGCCACAGGAGAAGACGTCAACAAAACCTTTGCACCGGTTTCATCCGGTTCTATATACTTCAGTTTTATGCTGAATGTAACGTCAGTCCCTGCTGCTGATTATTTCATTCACCTGGCCTCAACACCGGTTGCCTCCACTTTTGGGGCAAAAGTTTACATTAAATCCCAGGGAACCGGGTTCACCCTCGGAATTGCTAAAACCGGAAGTTCAGCAGCTTATTCTGCAGTTGAATACGGACTGGATACCACTCATTATATTGTTGTGAAATACACCTTCAACACCGGGGCAACAGATGATGACCTGCTGGAATTATTTGTAGATCCGGCATTGGGTGGGGCAGAACCGCTTCCGACTGTGTTTAAATCCACAGGAGAAACTGATTTTTCAGGTTCTCTTGGTGCAATTTGCATCCGTCAGGGCAGCAGTTCACCTCATCTTACTCTGGATGCTCTTTCAGTTTCTACTGTTTGGGAAGAGTCGACTCTTCCGGTTGAACTGGTTTCTTTTACAGTTACCGGCCGGGGAACTTCCGCCCTTCTGAAATGGGAAACAGCTTCTGAAAAGAATAATGCCGGATTTGAGATCCTGAAGTCTGCCGATCAGACCGTCTGGACTCCGCTGGGATTTGTTTCCGGAAAGGGTTCCACAACTGAAAAGCAGACTTATAATTTCACCGATGCCGTTGTGACCGGGAAGGCTTTTTACAGATTAAGGCAACTTGATACGGATGGATCTGAATCCTGGTCCCCAATTTTAACCTTTTTTGCAGTTCCTTCGGAATTCAGAATTGAAGGCAACTACCCGAACCCGTTCAACCCGGAAACAACCATCCGGTTTTTACTTCCTGATCCAACCCATGTGGTAGTAAAAATACATAATACCTTAGGTCAGGAAATCGCAACGCTTGCAAACGGTAAACTGGATGCCGGTGTGCAGGAACTCCGTTTTGATGCCCGGAATCTGGCCAGCGGTCTATATTTCTGCTCGGTGACGGCAAACGGAAAAACACTGACCCATACAGTGACTCTCCTGAAGTAACCCCTTCTCATCCTCCGGAGGTTCCCTCCGGAGGATTTCCTTTCCTTCTGTAAATTTAATCTGATTTTAAGTGTTCCGGTGATCCTGAACATGGAGCATTGCCTCTGCGATTGGTATATTTACCCCACACAAAATCCTGGAGTATATATGAAAAAATTGTTCCTGACTTTAATAACGGCATTGGCAGTTGTTTCAATTTCCACTGCCCAGACGTTTACGGATGATTTTACCGGGCTGACAACCGGAGCAACACTTATTGGCCAGTCATCCTGGACAAAAGGTGGCACCGGCCCTGAGCCAACGGTGCAGATCACCTCGCCTCTTACCTATCCCGGTTATAATGGCGGAGATATGGAGTATGTTGAAATGCCTACCCCAACTGCAACTGCCAGCCGTGCTTATAAGGGCTTTACCCCAATTACGACTTTCTCAACTCATACTGTTATGTACTCGGCTTTGATCAGAATTAATACCGCTGCCGGAACCAGTTCAAATTATTTTATGACAGTCGGTAATTCGGGAACCGGAACAACATATTTTGCCCGGTTATTTGCTATTCCTTCAGGAAGCGGGTTCAAATTCGGGCTTTCTAAACTCTCCAATACCCCAGTACTTGAAGGAACCGAAAGAGTTTTTGGCGAAACTTATCTGGTAGTGGTCAGGTACACTTTTCACAATGGCGCAACGAATGACGACGAAGCGTTTGTTTGGGTAAATCCTTCCGGAACCAGTGAGCCGGCAACCGAAACAGCGGCAATTTCTATTTTGACTGCAGCAGCAGCTTCAGACCCAGTTCCATCCGATATTGGAAATATCACCTGGCATTCCCGTGGGGTTAATAACCCTACTGGCGCATTTGATGCTCTGCGGGTTGGGTTTGGAGCAACCAGTGCTGATGCCTGGACGAATTTGAACCCTGGTACCCTCCCGGTGGAACTTTCCTCATTTTCTGTAAGTCCGGTTCATGGCGGTGCTCTTTTAAAATGGGAAACAGCCTCTGAAGTAAACAATGCCGGATTTGAAATTTTAAAGAACGGTGAACCGGTTGCATTTATTAACGGCAAAGGAAATACAACTGAGAAGCAATCCTATCAATGGATGGATAAAGCAGTTTCAGGACAGGTTACCTATCAGCTTCGCCAGACCGACACCGATGGCAAGATGACTCTATCAGAAATTCTGACTTTCACCGGTGCTGCCGGAACATTCGAAGTTGAAGGAAACTATCCGAATCCGTTTAACCCAGAAACCAAAATCCGGTTTAACCTTGCTGCAGACAGTCAGGTTTTGGTGAAGGTATCAAACATTATCGGGCAGGAAATCGCAGTTCTTGCAAACGAAAAAATGACTGCCGGTAAAAAGGAAATTCGCTTCAACGCCGCCAATCTTGCAAGTGGTGTCTATTTCTATTCTGTCACTGCTAATGGAAAAACAATCACCCGGTCCATGACCCTGATGAAGTAAACCTGCTTTTTCCTGTAAAACACCGGCAGGCCCACCTATAACCTGCCGGTGTTTTGTACATATGCTCCCCCCTCCTGACCTTACCAGGCATCAAAATCAGAAACTCCCGTTATCCGTTTCAGTTGAATGAAATACCGGACATTTTGTGATCTATAAAACAATTTCGTCCGGTAAAGCAAATTCATTTTTGAATAACAATACCTTTTTATCATTTTTATTTACTATAAAGAAAGGATCCAGTATGAAACTGAAGGCTACAGGTTTATTTCTTTCCTTTTTCCTGTTTTCAATCCCGGTAACCGGTCAGACAGGAAATGCACTTTCTCTGGATGGAAGCCAGACCATTTCCATTGTTCCGGGCTTTGAAACAATAACCGATCAAACCATGGAATTCTGGTTTAAAAAACACCCCGGACAGGAAACCGAGATTATATCCTATCTCGGAAACACCGGTTCGAGAGGTTGGGGACTGATTGCCTGGGGAAACCAGCTTGTGTTCCTTTCAGGCGGAATTACCTTCAGAGAAACCGGATATCAGTTTCCATCAGAACAGTGGATTCATCTTGCTGCAACAGTGACCAAACTGGAAACTGAGGATTACACCGCACTCCTTTATGTGAATGGCGAAAGAATTGATTCTTTTCAGGTTGGGATAAATCCGATAATACCAGGTGACTCCCTTTCGATCGGTCATGGTGCTGCAAATGAGTATGTAACCGGCGATTTTGACGAATACCGCTTTTGGGAATCTGCAAGAACTCCGCAGGAAATCAGAGAAAACCTCTATTCGTCCATTACCTCTGCAAATCCTTACCTGGTGTGGGTTTTTGATGAAACAAACGGGGCCGAATCAATTCCGGATGTCACGCTTAACGGGCATAACGGATCTATCAGCGGAACCCCGGCATTTATTCCATCCGACTATTTAACCCTGCCCTATCCTGTTTTAAATGCAGCCGTTCCGGATGACGGTTCAATTCTGGTCAAATGGACAGCCCCGGCAGATACCCGGATCTCCAAATATTACATTTACGGTACATTTTCCGGCACAGATGCTTATGAAGGTGAGGGAGAGCCAACCTATCCTGCAGGTGTGTCCGGAATAGACTTTGTGGATAGTGTTGAATCCGGCTCGGCTGTTTCGAAAGTGATCTCAGGTTTGACTAATGGAGATCATTTTAATCTAACAGTGCAGGCTTCAACACCCTACGGACTAAAATCCCTGCCATCCAACAGTCTTACCGGTGCAGCAAGACCGAGAATCAATAACGGATACAATTGGAAATACACAGACGATTCAGATGGACCGTCTTATGCCTGGACAGATATTTCGGAAGTCGGAACGCCAATTCTGTTCACAGCACCGGTTGATGATGAGTTTTTCGGGAAATTTCCTATAGGATTTAAATTTCCATTTTACTCCGCCGATTTTGACTCCTTCTATATATCATCCAACGGACTTTTAACCTTCGACCACGGCAGTACTGAGTATATCAATCAGGCACTTCCCTCAGCAACGGCTTCAGACAGTTCTGTCATTGCAACCTATTGGAACGACATGGAGTGGACAGAGACAACAACTGCCTATTATTTCAATGACGGAAACCGCCTGATCATCCAGATCAGCCAAACCCACAATCTGGGAGAAGGTGGTGGCGGTGGGGCAAATACAGTTTTGGAACCGGGATATAAGAACAGTCAAAAATTCACCCAACTAAAATCCACAGCAGGAAACCCTGTTTTAACCTATCAGGTGATTCTGTATCCAAACGGGAATGTGGAATGGCAGTTCAATGAGGTTTCTCTGACTCAGGGAAATGCAACAATCGGATTCCAGAATAATGACAAAAGTCAGGGTCTTACCTTGTTCCACAATCAGAATCTGATCCGGTCGGCAATGTCAATTTTACTTTCTGCCCCTGTCATTGCCCCACCGGTTCTTGAAAAGGCAATACCCAATGACACAGAGGTCACCCTCTCTTGGCTTTACGAAAACCCTGAACATGTTTCAAAATTTTTGATCTATGCGCTGCCTGTTCCGGTGGAAACTGGTGAACGCGCCCTGCAGAGTGAGCAACCCGCACCAATCGACTCTGTTATTGGAAATTCTGTAACTACAAAAACAATTACCGGGTTGCAGAACCATGATCGGTATGATTTTGCAGTTGTTGCAGTTGTAAGAGGTACAAGATATTCTGATTATTCAAACACTCTGCGCTGTGCGGCTCGTCCCAGAACGGACCTGGCTGGTTATAGCTGGAAATTCAGTGATGACCCTGACGGGGAAATTCTCCCCTGGGTAGATATTTCTGAAACCGGAACCCGGATTTGGGGAAATGAAGGATCCGCAGATGATGAGGCTTTTGGGAAATTTCCGATCGGATTTAATTTTCCGTTTTATTCCGGGTCATTTGATTCCCTCTTCGTCACCACTAACGGACAGCTCAGTTTTGGAAATTATTCAACCGATTACAGTAATACTCTTTTACCCAAATCTGCACTGGGTTATAACGCCATCATGATGTACTGGAATGACATGGTTTGGGAAAGTTATACACAGGTTCATTACCTTTCCGGAACGGATAAATTTATCCTTCAGGTCGACAACCAGATCAGATATCAGGATTGGGAATCAATTGGTGGCAGCACGGCCCGGGGAACTGCAAAACCAGCACCCCAAACCCGGCTTGCCAAGAGTACCAAAACAGGCCCGCCTTCTGTTTCTTATCAGCTTGTTTTGTATCCTGATGGCTCATTCAACTGGATTTTCGGTCCGGTTACCATGGGCCAGAATGATGCAACACTGGGCTTCCAGAATGCAGCAGGTGATCAGGGAATCACCATTTTCTACGATCAGAACCTCGTCAAATCCGGAATGACCATTCAGGTTACCAACCCGGGAATTACGGTTCCCGTTGAACTGACATCTTTTACCGCTGTACCATCCGGTAATTCGGTTCTGTTAAAATGGCAAACCCGGTCAGAAACCAATAATGCAGGATTTGAAGTACAAAAGTCCATCCCGTCGAAAAACACCGGTTGGGTTTCGGCTGGATTTATTCCCGGCTCAGTGACAACAACCGAAGCAAGAGAATACAGTTTTACTGATTCCGGATGTTTAACGGGAACCCTTTACCGCCTGAAACAAATTGATACCGATGGTAAAACAACCTTGTCCCGGATTCTGGAAGTAAATCCGGTTCCTGATAAATTTGAGGTATCTGCGAATTACCCAAATCCGTTTAACCCGTCTACAAAAATCAGAATCACCCTTCCGTCTGAACAGAAAGTTCTTATCCGGATATTCAACATTCTGGGGCAGGAAGTCAGTGTTCCTGTAAATCAGAAGCTTGTAGCCGGGGTTTCTGAAATTACTTTAAATGGATCTGAACTTGCCAGCGGGATCTATTTCTATTCTGTTACAGCCAATGGGAAAACCATGACCCGGTCTATGACCCTGATGAAATAAGACCTCACTTGTTTTCAACTGAAAAGGCCGGTTCTGCCGGCCTTTTTTTATTTTTACAGGTTTTTTGATCTTGTCAACAGAGAATTTACCTTTGTGATATGCTGACCACTCTGAAACAAATTCTTCTCACCCTCTATAGCTTTCTGAAAGAAAAGAGAGTGATTGTCCTTTTTCTGGCTGTTGTTCTCTGGATCGGGTGGACATTGGTTATGGGGGATAATGGCCTCAGGGTCCGGTTGAATCTTGAACTCGAAAACCGGGAACTGAAAACGGCGCTGAAACGGGAAACTGAAATTCAGGATTCACTCAGAAAAGAAATCAAACTGCTCCAGACCGATAAAAAAAGAATTGAAAAGGCCGCACGCGAAAAATACGGGATGGTAAAACCCGGTGAGACCTTGTACAAAGTTCAGGTTTCTGAAGATCAGGACTAATTTTCAAGTGACCTGATGACAGTCATGACCGCCTCGGGCCGGTCAGTTGCCAGAATATCTGCACCCCGTTTAAAAAATCCGGCATACACTGTATCCCCAGTTCCACCCGCAAGTTTATCCTCTGAAAACACGCCCAAAGCTGCATAAATCCCGTTTGCGTGCAGGCTGTCATATAACGAACCCGAAGGTTCTCTTACCCCGGTAAACGCCGTAATCAGGGAATAGGGAATTCCGGTAGTTTTAAATTTTTCCCATTCCTCAACCGTTTGAAGTACGACCGAAATCATGACTCCGGGATGCAGCTTGTGAACGGTTTCGGCGTCAGCCAGTGTGTAAGTGATCACCATGGCATACCCTTCGGCCCGGTGCTGCCTGATTTTATCTGTGACCATTTTAAATGGTACACCCTGCTTTACATCCAGAGTCAGAACAGCTTTATTTCCTGCCCAGGTTAAGACCTCATCCAGGGTAGGAATTCCTGCTTCCGTCAATTGACCGTTATCATCTTTCAACCTTACCTTTTTGAGATCGCGGTAGGTCATGTCCGAAATTTTTACTCCGGAAACAGAATGGGTTCTTCCCATCTCTTCATCATGGCTGAAAACGAGCACCGAATCGGCACTGAGTCTGACATCACATTCAATCATCAATCGGCCAAGTGCCGCGGTTTTATCAAATGTGCTCAGACAATTTTCCGGAAATCCTGCAACCGGTCCGCCCCGGTGGGCACTGACCCACAGCGTTCTGTCCGCCTTCCACCTGAATTCTTCCTGAAGGTCTGAAACCGTTTTCTCCCTCTCAGACAGATGGGCGCAGGAGGAAAATCCCAAAAAGATAACGAGCAGTGAAAGCATCATGTTTTTCATAGCATCCAGCAGTTTATTCTGACTTAAATCAATAATTTCTGTACCTTTACGTTATGAGTCAAGTCAATTCACCCAAAATTCCGCTTCATCTGGTAACCGGGTTTCTTGGTGTTGGGAAAACAACGGCCATCATCCGGTTGCTTCAGCTTAGAAAAGACCGGGAAAAAATTGCAGTAATCGTCAATGAATTCGGAGAAACCGGAATTGACGGAACCCTGATAACGGCTGATGGCAAACCTTTTGACCTTGTCGAAATCCCCGGCGGCTGCATCTGCTGTGCCGATAATGAAATGCTGCTTGATTCGCTTAATTTTCTGCTAACTGAGGTAAAACCGGACCGGATCATCATCGAGCCATCGGGTATTGCCCGACCCTCTGATCTGATTTTCCGGTTAAAGGGATCTGATCTGATACGCCGGATTGAGTTGCGGCCACTCATCACCCTGATTGATCCAATTCTTTATCTGGATGAAGATTTCAGAGACTCAGTCGTTTTTGATGATCAGATTGAATCTGCAGATATTGCCGTCATATCCCGGATTGACCTTGCCGGACCTGAGAAGACTGAAAAAGTCAGACTCGATCTTGACCAGCAGGTTCCGCCCAAACTGGCTATTTATGAATGCGGTTTCGGGGCAATTCCGGAATCAGTTCTTGACCTTCAGCTTCCCCCCAGGTTCAGCTTCAGAGTTAGTCAAAAAAACAACGGACATCTGCCCGCCCTGGAATACACCGGCAAAGGAAGAATCTGGGCGGACGGTGAGTTCCATGAAAAAATGCTCACTGCTCTGTTTCGTGATCTTGAGGGCGACAACCGGGTTCTTCGGGCAAAAGGCGTGTTTATCATCGGCGGGGCACCCTGGTTATTCGAAATCGCCGGAGGCTGCTTTTTTTCACGGACCTCCGAATTCCGGTTTGAAAACCGGTTCGATTTAATTGTACGGGCTGGTGAATCCAGTTTTGCGGAAGAAATTTTCAGCCGGGCAGAAAACTGCAGGACCGGGCCTGAGGCCAAATGACGACCGGACTTTCCAAACTGGTCGGTGTATTAAGATACCCTTCATTCAGAGTTTATTTCACCGGGCAGTTTATTTCACTTACCGGAACGTGGCTGCAACGGATTGCTGAATCCTGGCTTGCCTGGGAATTAACACATTCTGCTTTTTATCTGGGACTTGTCGGGTTTATGGGTTTGTTCCCGGGCATTTTTTCCAACCTGTTTGCCGGTGCCCTGCTCGACAGATATTCCCGTAAATCCATTATTATAGCCGCACAAATTCTGCTTCTGGCTGAAGCCGGGCTGCTTTGTTTTTTTACTTTGACCGGCACCATTTCGATTGGCCTTCTATTGATTTTATCCTCCTTTCAGGCATTTGTCGCCGGTGCTGATATGCCGGCCCGCCAATCCTTTTTATCTGAACTGACTGACAGGGAGTCCCTGCCGCAGGCGATTGCACTTAATTCTGTCATGGTTAATCTGGGCCGGATTTTGGGACCAGCAGCCGGTGCCATACTTATTCCCATGGTCGGTGTGGGCTGGGCTTTCGGACTAAATGCAGCAACTTACCTGGTTATCCTGATTTCCATGGTCTGGGTTCACCCAACTACATCCGAAAAACCTGCTTACCAGCAGGGATTGCTGGTTCAGATCAGAGAAGGATTCCGGTATGTATTTCAAAATAAAACCCTTCGAAATTATTTGCTGCTTTTCGGATCCTGTAACCTGCTTGGTATGTTTTACTCTTCCCTGCTGCCGCTTTTTGCCGACGAAAAGTTCCATCAGGGTGCCCGTGGACTGGCTCTTTTGACCGGTGCTTCCGGTTTAGGTGCTTTTACAGGTGCAATTCTTCTCGGAACCCGGGTCAGGCCGGACAGCCTTAAACGGGTTTTAAAAGCCGGGACGGGTCTTTTGGCGGCTTCGCTGCTGATGATGGCTATTGTTCCCTGGTTCGTTCCGGCACTTGGCGTTCTTTTTTTAGGTGGCCTCGGGATGATGATCCAGATTGCCGGGACCAACACTCTGCTTCAGCTTGAAACTACAGATGCCTTCCGTGGACGGGTTATGAGCATTTATACCTTTACCTTTACACTTGGAACACCAATCGGGGCGTTATGGGCCGGGAGCCTGGCAGAAAAAACCATCCCTGAGCTTCCTTTTCTTGTCGGCGGATTGATTCTGTCAGTTTTTCTTTTTCTTTTTACCCGTAACAAAAAGGGCTCCAACCATGCTTGAACCCGAAGAATTTGAATTCTATGATCTCCTTGATCTATACCGCGAAAAGTTCGGGACTCTTCCGCCAACCCACAATCTTGAAATGAAACCTGCTGCAGAACTCATCAGGAAAGCCCTTGAATCGGGGAAGCCTCTTGACGAAATCCCTGACAATTCTGACAAATTATAAACACCATCAGACATTTTTGTCTGTTTATTATAAACTCTAATCTTCCTGCCTCCCTTATTCAGCCATTCTAATACCACTTTAACGTATATTTGTTTATCCAAAGCCAGAATTCCGGTATCTTTGCATTAGTTGAAAGTCAAATAAAAACTATAACTTAGAACGAATTTCTCTAATCAAACAGGAGTGATACTCATATGCAAGTACCTTCGTACGTTAAAAATCAGGCACTCGTTCAATGGGTGAAAGAAGTGGCCGACCTGACCACTCCCGACAGCATCTATTGGTGCGACGGTTCCCAGGAAGAATATGACCGTCTTTGCGAAGAAATGGTTCAGAAAGGAACTTTTATCCGTCTGAATCCGGCTAAAAAGCCCAATTCATTTCTTGCTTTTTCTGACCCCAGCGACGTAGCCCGCGTCGAAGACAAGACCTTCATCAACAGCCGCAGAAAAGAAGATGCCGGCCCCACCAATAACTGGGTTGACCCGGTTGAAATGAAAGAAACCCTGAACGGTCTTTTCAAAGGGTGTATGACCGGCCGGACTCTGTATGTTATTCCATTCAGCATGGGACCTTTGGGTTCACCGATCTCCCACATCGGGATTGAATTGACTGACTCGGCTTACGTTGTTGTTAACATGAGAATTATGACCCGGATGGGCAAGCAAGTTTATGATGCACTGGGTAACGGTACTTTCGTAAAGGCACTGCATACAGTTGGTGCTCCTCTGAAAGCCGGCGAACAGGATAAACCCTGGCCATGTAATCCCACAACCAAGTACATTTGCCACTTCCCCGAAGAAAATACCATTATTTCCTACGGTTCAGGATACGGCGGAAATGCACTTCTCGGTAAGAAATGTTTTGCCCTCCGGATTGCCTCTACAATGGGACGGGATCAGGGCTGGTTGGCCGAGCACATGCTGATTCTGGGTGTTGAAGATCCGAAAGGCGAAAAAACCTACGTTTCTGCCGCCTTCCCTTCGGCTTGCGGTAAGACTAACTTTGCCATGCTCATCCCGCCCAAAACAATGAATGGATGGAAAGTTACCACCATCGGTGATGATATTGCCTGGATTAAACCTGACGAAAACGGGACTCTCCGTGCCATCAACCCGGAAGCCGGATTCTTTGGTGTAGCACCGGGAACAAACGAAGATACCAACCCGAACGCACTTGCGTCCCTGCAAAAAAATACCATTTTCACCAACGTTGCACTCACGCCTGATGGCGATGTCTGGTGGGAAGGTCTGACCAAAGAAGTTCCGGACGGCATGATTGACTGGACAGGAAAACCATTCGACAAAACATCCGGGAAACCGGCCGCACATGCCAATTCCCGGTTTACTGCCCCTGCAAATCAATGCCCAAGCATTGATCCGAAATGGGAAGATCCTGCAGGTGTACCGATCAGCGCCTTTATTTTTGGCGGACGCCGTGCAACAACTGTACCGCTCGTTTATCAGGCCTTTAACTGGAACTATGGGGTATATCTTGCCGCAACAATGGGTTCAGAAACCACGGCAGCCGCATTTGGCCAGCAGGGTGTTGTTCGCCGTGACCCGTTTGCAATGCTTCCGTTCATGGGATACCATGCCGGTGATTATTTCAATCATTGGCTTAACTTTGGCCGGAAACTGCCGAATCCTCCGCGGATTTTTGGGGTTAACTGGTTCAGAAGGGACGAAAATAATAAATTCCTGTGGCCAGGCTTTGGCGATAACATGAGAATCCTGAAGTGGATTGTAGAACGCGTGCATGGAAGAACCTTTGCAATCGAAAGTCCGATTGGCTGGGTTCCGAAGTATGAGGATATCGATTGGACCGGCCTGAATTACAGCCGGGATGACTTCAATAAGGTCATGGCCATCGAAAGTGAAATGTGGAAACAGGAAATTGCTTCCCATGAGGACCTGTTCATGAAGCTCTATGATAAACTTCCGAAGGAATTTATCTGGCTGCGTGAGTTGATTACTTCCTCCCTGTGGCGCGCACCGAAACGGTGGGAACTTGCTGCAGAACGGGATGATCACTGATCCTGACAGCCTTCCGTTACTTAAAAAAAGGGCCGCCTCAAAAAGACGGCCCTTTTTTTTATCCCTTCAAACCCTGCTTTGCGGGTTGACCGTATTCCCCGGGTTCTCTACTTTTACAGATTTTCAGGAATTTAAATGGATTTCAGGCTAAAATTCCCAACTCAACTTTCTCCTTCCACTTTTTTAGCCGACTGGTGGCAGAAAAAACCGCTTCGGCTGCCACAGGGTTTTCCTGGATTTTCCTCCCCGGTTTCACCGGCAGAGTTATTTGAGATTTCCAAAACCCGGAAAACAGTTTCAAGACTGGTAATTGAGAAAGAAGGTGACTATCCCTGGCAAGTCCGGTTTAACCCACTTTCTGACAGAATCTATTCAAAGCTGCCTGAAACCAACTGGACCGTTCTGGTTCAGGAAATGAACCGGCTAAACCCGGATACAGACAAAATCCTGGATGCCTTCAGCTTTATTCCTGGTTGGCGGCTGGATGATATTATGGTTAGCTATGCCGTCCCGGGTGGTTCGGTTGGACCGCATACCGATCAGTATGACGTTTTCCTGATTCAGGGGATGGGAAGACGGAAATGGCACTATTCGACGAAACCGCCGGTCAGGGAAAACTGGATTCCGGATATGGACATCAAGCTGCTGGCAAACCCGGAATTTGATGAAGAATGGATTATGGAACCGGGGGATATTCTTTACCTTCCGCCGGGTGTGGCTCATCACGGAGTGGCACTTGATCACTGCCTGACCTTTTCAGTCGGATTCAGAACACCTGCTATCGGTGACTTTTTTGCAGAACTTGCCGGGCGCATTTCTGAATTTCCCGCTTCTGAGCTCAGACTGAAAGATCCTGAACCCGAAAACTGGAAATCACCCGGTTTCATTCGTCCGGTTGATTTCACAGCCTTTTCAGCCATAATGTCCCGGTTTGCAGATTCGGCCGAAGTGAGAAAGTGGTATGGTTTATGGCTGACCCGGCAAAAAAGGACCGGCAGCCGGGAGGGTGAAAACCTAAAGCTATCCGGTCTCGGAAAGGATGAAACGCTCCGTCGTGCACCTGGCGTCAGAATGGCCTGGACTGGTCACGGGCCGGAATCCTGGTTTTTTGCAGACGGAACTGCCTGGGACCTAAACCCCGAAGTTTCCCGGTTTCTGGCCGAAAACAGGCAGTTCAAGACCGGGGAAATCATGGAAAGACTCACTTCACCCGGTGACTTCAAAAAAGTCAGCCGCCTTTTTGAAGGAAAGTATTTTGTCAGGGTCAGCCGTTAGAAGTCATCAGTTTCCGGTTCCCGGTTCTTCTGACGTTCCCGTTCATTCATCATTAAAGTTGAAATCCGCCAGGTTATCCCCAGAAAAATGGTTCGGGAATCCGGTTTATTATAACTTGTCAGAGTAAAACCGGTACCGGTTGTTTCTGAATCAAATTCCCTTGAATCGAAAACATCCTGAACACGAAGGTTTGCCGTCAGCATTCCATCCAGAAAATCCCGTTTCAATCCAAGATCAACCGAGTACTGTTCTTTTATTTTCCGCTGGGGCATAACCATCGGGGCATTGTAATTTCCCATGACCTGAAGTTGAATTTCAAGAGGAAGAGTAACCATAGCCGACCCTTTGGCATTCCAGGAAACATTGTCGGCATCTGCATTATCTGAATCCAGTTTGCCTTTGATCACATTCCTGAACCAGGAAATCCCGCCATTTAGTCTGAAACCCTGGGTAATTGTCTGGTTTGCCGAAAGATCCACTCCGACAGAAGTCCCGGTTGCTGCATTTTCAAGTGTGGTTCGGGTTACCCGTGCATTTTCCTGGCGGGTGATTTCTGAAATCAGATCTTCTGTTTGCCGGTAAAAAAGTGAGGCTGACAAGCTGGTCATTTTCTGATTGAAATTATACCCAAACTCCATTGAATTCGTGTATTGCGGAAGCAGTTTCGGATTTCCGGACCTGAGATTTAAACTGTCAGAATAGTCAACAAAAGGATTCAGTTGCCGGTTATTCGGCCGGTCAACCCGGCGGCTGTAACTGACCATAAGTTCATGAGCCTCCGAAAGTTCACGGCTGATATGGATTGAGGGATACAGACTGGTATAGTCGGTAATAAAATCGGAGGTGAACTGCCTGGATGAAAGAACCGTCCGAACATATTCTCCCCTGAGAGCAAGCTGATAGTTGAATCCCTCGAGACTATTGGAATAGGTTCCATAACCGGCATGAACCTGTTCGGTATAGTCAAACTTGTCAGTTAAAAAAGAGTTGGGATACCACATCCCATTAGCCCCGAGGGTGTCATAGAGACCTTCTGAGTCATTTTGGCGTAACCGTGACTTAAATCCGGCCTCAAACCGGCCCCATTCCGGGGTCGGATGGGCATAATTTGATTCCAGAGAAAGTGTGAGGCCATTGATTGTTCCTTCATTTTTCTGTTTGGACAGGTAGTTGCCGGAACCGGCAGAATTAAGGGTTGATGCAGTTTCGGTCCTTTTCATTTTCTGGGTTCCAAACTCAAGGTCTGTTGTCCATTCCCTGCCTTTCGTCTCCCACGTCCGTTTGTGCTCAAGTGAATATTCAATGTGCCGGCCATTCCGTTCAGCATCTGACTCCCGGTTAAAGGATCTGACCAAACTCTGGTTACCGTCAAAAAGAGAGTTATTCACGTCACCCGAGTTGTCAAAACCCATATTGCGTCCCCGGAACCCGATTGAAAAAGTGTTCCATTCATCAGGCGCATAATCAATTCCGGTTCTGAAGCCGTTCATCGTCATTTGGTTGGTGTTCCGGCTGTCCTGTGTCAGCCGGGAGGTGTCGGGTAAAGTAGTCAGCCGGTTTGAATTCCCTTCTGCATTAAACCGGTTCCACCGTCCATCCAGGCTGCCGTAAAAATTCCATCCTCCGGTGCGGTAGTTCAGATTGAGACTTCCGTTGTACCGGTCGCCGTTTCCGGCATTCAGAGTCACGACTGTGTTATAGCCCGATTCCTGTTTCTTTTTCAGTACAATATTAATAATCCCGGCCGTTCCCTCGGGGTCATATTTCGCTGACGGGTTGGTTACCAGTTCAACCGATTCCATCGAACTTGCAGGAATCTGAGCTAAAATTTCACCGGTTGATACCCCTTCCATTGCAGAGGGCTTTCCGTCAATCAGAACCGTCACGTTTTTATTTCCCCGCAATTTAACTCCGCCATCAGAGTCAACGGTAACAGACGGAATGTTTTGCATGACGTCAACGGCAGACCCACCGGTTGCTGCAATGGATTTATCCACATTGATAACTTTTTTATCCAGATTATTGATGATCATTTCCTTCTCACCGGTAACCAGGACTTCTTTCAGATTGACCGGTGTCAGATTCAGGTATAAAATTCCAAGATCGGGGTCGGGAGATTTCGGATTCACCAGAACCGGTGACACGATCCGGGTTTCATAACCGATAAAGGAAATTTTGCAGAAATACCGGCCAAAGGGGACTTTATCCATCCTGAATTTACCATCCCGGCCTGAAATGGTCCCGGTCACCATAACAGAATCTTTCACTCTGAAAAGAACTACATTTCCGTATTCAATCGGATGGCGGGATTCCTCATCCATTAACTGTCCTGAAAGGCTGCCGGCGCCGGCGCCGGGTCCCAAGCCCTGACCCTGGCGGCCCTGAGGGGATTGTGCAAATAATGGAATTGAGCTCAAAAACAAAAATACAGATAGAAGCCTGGCAGTCATGGAAGTTCCGGAATTTTAATTAGGAAATGGTATGGAAAACACCCGTCGATTTAGGACTGGCAAAAATACGGTCTTTTGATGATTTCTTCCCGTCGGCCGTTTAACAAAACTTTGTTAAATCTTATTAAAACAATAAGTTATCTGTCATTGGGTTAACCGGTTTATTGCCTCTGAAATGGCCTTTCTGCACACTTTGCAAAAATGATCGGGGTTTCTTGAAAACATGATACAATCCAGTTCGGGCCGGAAAAGTCCTCTGGATTCATATCCGGCTCCCTCAAATGCCCCGGTCTTTCCATAATAATGCTCGGATCGCAGCCAATTTTGAGTTTTTTCACGGTCTTCCCTGAAAAGGGATTCCATTTCAATTTCTGATGCGCCCGTCCTGATCAGTTCCGATCTCCTTTTCTGAATGCCGGCAGAAAGACTGTCGAAACCCATTTTTTTCCAGGGTGTCGGGATGGGAATTCCGGGATCTGCCAGTTCCTGCCACTTTAATTTGCCGTCCTGAAGCAAAGCAGTAATATTGGGCTCATTGGGCTCAAATCCAGGCGGATTGAAAGAATCATACGCCACATCACTGGTATAATATTCATCACCCAGACCTGCAAATGAGTGTCCAAACTCATGAATAAACACATATTCTGCCGGCTCTGTATCTGAGGTAACAGATGCGTACAGGTGATAAATTCCGCCACCACCGTATTTGGGTGAATTGCAGACTATGATAACCGCATCATAGGGCACCTGAGACAGGGATTCCCTGATCTGCTTATTGGCTGAGCTGAGAACATAGCGGTCCGAATCAAAAAAATTGAACTGAAATCCAAAGGCGGTTGCCGGCCACTGGTCTTTTCTTGGGTTGGGAATCCCCGATTCCGGAGACGCCATATATAAATGGCGGACATTAAAATCCTGTTTACGGCTTAGAAACGGTTCTGTTGAAAACAGTGAGGTGCAAAGCCGGTCAGAATCCAGGAAAAACTTTTCCATTTCCGCTTCAGAATACCCTTCAGCAAGAACAACCAAATCCACCTTTTTAGCCGGTTCACCGCCAATAAACCACTCCTTTAGTTTTCCTGACCGAAGGACAGGTGCCCGGTTGACCTGGCGGGACTCCGGGTTTAACGGGAAGGCCCCGATTAGTGAAAACCGGCCATCTGGAGTTCTTCGCAAAATCCGGATTTCGGCCGGAACATTTGGGTTTGGAAACCGGAAGGATTCATGGAAGGCCCTGCGGTACCCGTTCTTTGCTTCAGAAGTAGTCTGCCATTCCCCAAATATCGAAGAAAAACCCTCTGCATAAACCGTTTCCCCTGTTTTCAGGACCACCTCGCCACGAAACAGGCCCAGACCGGATGAATCAACCCGAACTCCAGCCGGTCCAGACCATGGCCCTTCAAGGCGGAACTCATCCAAACTGATTTCCTCTGTTTTATCCGTTCCGGAATGAATAAAGTCCAGACGAAGTGTTTTTCCATCGGTCCAGGAACCGGGTGGTTGTGTGGAACCCGAAGAAAAGTAAAAGAGAAAGAATGGAATCATAAATTGAGTTTTCACAGGTTTGTCTCCATTTTTAACCGAGAAATAAATTTGGATATATGGAAGATACACTTTTTTCAATTGAGGCGCTGAATTCCAGTTTCCGGTTTTGCCCCAGGTGCGGTTCTGACCGGTTTAAACCCGGATCAGAAAAGTCATTTTCATGTCCGGCATGCGGACATCTGTATTATATTAATGCAGGAAGTGCTGTTGCCGGCCTGATTTTTAATGAAAAGGGAGACCTGCTTTTTACCCGCAGGGCCCATCAGCCGGCTAAAGGAATGCTGGACCTTCCCGGCGGGTTTGTGGATTTGGGTGAGCCGGCAGAATCAGCATTGAAACGGGAAATTCTGGAAGAGCTGAATCTGGCTGTTACCGGACTAACCTACCTGGGATCATTTCCCAACCGGTATGAGTTCAGAGAGGTTGTTTATTATACTTTGGATCTGGCATTCAGGTGTGAAGTGGAATCCTTTGAAACCATTTTGCCTGCAGATGATGTTGCAGGGTTTGAGTTCAGGAATATACAAACTGTTCATCCGGAAGAAATTTGCTTTGACTCAATCCGGAAAATGGTTTTCAGAAAATAAAAAAGGGGCCTTGGCCCCTGGTTTACTTCTTTTCAGTCGAGATTTTAAACGGTACATATAACGGACACCACCCGATCAGGGCAGTTCCGATTGGAATCAACCCGATGAGACCCAGCCAGGATTCGTAGTACCAACCGGCAGCTAAAATTACCGCACCGACAATATAGCGCACAACTTTATCAGCAGAACCCACATTTTTCAGCATAACATTCTCCTTTGGTTTAACGGACACATGTTTAGACATATATCTGAAAAATTGTGTCACAAAACAAGAAAAAAAGAAATAAACTGAGTTTTGGTCATGACAGACAGAAAAAGCAAGTTGGTTAAATTCCTTGAAAAAGACCCGGAAGATGCATTTACCCGGTATGCCCTTGCACTCGAATTTAAATCAGAAGGAAATCTGGCAGAGGCGATCAGCCTTCTGGAAAGGCTGGTCAATGAAAAACCGGATTATCTGGGGACATACTATCAGTTGGGGCAACTGCTGATTCAAACCGGGAAAGAAGAGGCTGCTTCCCTAATTTTACGTACCGGTATTCAACAGGCTGCTCTTGCGGGCAACCAGCACACAAAGTCTGAACTTCAGTCCCTGTTGATGAATCTTGAGCTTGGGGGGATATAAAAAAGGGGCCCATAAGCCCCTTTTAGTACTCTTATTTGGATTCTTCCGGCTTGACGATCGGGAATTCCTTTTTCAATTCTTCAATCAGTTTATCGAAAGCAATTGATTTGGTCAGATTCAGAGCTGCCCGCTGTACTGCTTCTTCGGGAACTGCAATTTCTCTTCTGTCTTCAACCTTTATCAGATGAAGCCCGAACTGGGATCTGACGATTCCGGAAACCTGCCCGGGGGCCATTCCGAAAGCAACTTCTTCGAACTGGGGTACCATGGTTCCTCTTTTAAAATAACCGAGGTCACCACCGTAACGGGCAGAACCATCCTGTGAATATTTCTTGGCCATTGCGGCAAAGTTTTTTCCTTCGGCTGACTGAATTTCCTTCTGAATTCCTTCCATCTTCTTGGCAGCAGCTTCGACTTCAGATTGTGCAGCATCGGCTGGAACTTTCAGCAGGATGTGGGAGGCTTTAACTTCGAAATTTTTCATCATTTTACGGGCAGAATCCACCGCAGTTGAATCTGGTGCTTTAATCACAGAATCCAGTTTAACTTTAAGGTACTTGCCAATCATGCTCTGATCCTGGACATCATTTCTCCAGTCTTCCATGGTCAGACCAGCTTCCTTCAGCTTTTTATTGATCAGAGAGTCACTGCCCATCTGAGCTTTGTACATGGCGATAAAGCGGTTAACTTCGGTCGAGTCGTAGGTATAGCCTTCTTTTTTCGCTTTCAGGGTAAGAAGTGCATTTTTCACCATGCCTTCAATGATTTGCTCTCTGACTTTAATGGAATCATCAGCATTATGAGAACCCATTTGCTCCAGGTAGTTATTAACTGCAGCATCAACTCTGATTTTTTTTACAGGAATGGAGTCAACCCGCAGGATTTCACCTTCCTGAACTTTATCTGAACACCCTAAAACTGCCATCAGCAGTCCTGTCGTGACAATGCCAAATTTTTTCATAAAACGTCCGATTTTAAAAATAGAAAGGCGAAGATAGGAAGAGATTATTAATGAAACAAAATGAGACAAAAAAAAAGGGGAAGGCGTCCCCATACCTTCCCCCTGACAGGCGGAGTAGAGCGTCCCCATGCTCTACCCCTTCGAGCGAAGTAAGGAGTCCCCATTCCTTACTTCTAAAGGCCATCCGGAGCAAGCAGGCGCCCGGACTGGCCTGATTTCAAAGTGACTCAACAAAGGTAATAACTTGTAAAGTCTGTGTCAAGACCTGCAAAATTAGAAAAAAACAAGGACAGGGATTTACCCTGTTTCTTCCGGATTCGGCCCCTGGTTTTCGGGGATTCTGAACGATGAGCCGGTTTTTTAACGGTTAAATAGAAACATCTCCGCGCCAAACCTTATAACCGCCGCCAAGAAAGTAAACTCTTGGGAATCCCCTTCTGGCCAGCTTGTTTGCAATCTTCCGGCTTCTGGGTCCGGTTTCACAATAAATCACAATCGGCTTTTCCCTGAAATTTTTGATCAGAACGTCATTGGCATCGAACTTCCGGTAATCAATATTCACACTTCCACCGATTTTGCCCATCTTCAATTCAGGTTCTGTTCTGACATCAAGCAGCAAAAAATCCCGGTTGGGTTTTTTATTTTTCAGATATTCTTTCAATTCGGCAACGTTTATTTTTTCAACATGACCGCCAATTACCCGGATGTAAATCAGTTCGAACGATTTTGCGAGAATAAGCCCTGCGAGAATGACGACAAGAATCAGATCAATTGACATAGGTTTCCATGAATTACTTTAAAAATCAGGTTACAAAGATACAGGATCTGCGCCAAACTTTTTCAATACAGGAAGAATTACCTGTTCCCTGCTGCGGAATTCCTGATCCAGTCTGGTTTTCCTGAGCAGAAATCCGGCAAGTTCAGAAAGGTTCTTAAACGGATAAACCGGCATATTGGGAATATTATGAAGAAACTGCTGGTTTTTCCCTGCAGAAATCCGGGAATCGAGAACCACAACCATCCCCGTATCCTTCCGGGTCCTGATTAACCGGCCGGTTCCCTGTCTGAATTTCAATTTGGCAATTCCGTTGTAATATGACCAGAAGCCCTGACCTTCAACAACCTGCCGGTGCTTCATTTCTGGGTCATCAACCGGTGTAAACGGTAACTTGACAATAATCACCTGAGAAAGAGTTGATCCGGGGAAATCAACTCCTGTCCACATCCGGTCTACGCCGATGAGAACTGAATGCTCATTTTCAGCAAACTGGTTCATGATGTCGACACTGGCACCATCCTGACGGTAAACCATAATACCTGCTGATTCCAGCGGATCGGAAATGGACTTGAAAATACTTTCCATCTGCTCATAACTGGTGCATAAAATCAGGGTCCGGCCATTGGCTGCCGCTGAGAGATAACCGCAGGTATCCGAAACCAGGTTATTCCATTCAAGGCGAACCCTGAAATCATGATGCGTGTACGGCGGAATCCAACCGGCAATCCCCATCGCCGCCTGTTCAGGATAGTGAAAGGGTGAGGGAATAATGACTTCCTCGTAGTCACCTGGCGGAATACCCAACTCCCGTGTAAAAAAATCAAAGCTTCCGTCCAGAGTCATGGTGGCCGAGGTAAATATCCAGCTTGGCGAGTGGTCTTCAACCCATTCCCTGAACCGTTCATGAAGATAAACGGCCCGTTTTCCCACCGTCCAGTCCTGATCCCTGACCGATGCAAAATGGCAGTAGGTTTTACTGAGGTAATCCCGGGAAAACAGATTAAAGGCTGCTGCCAGTGTCTCGAGCCGGAACAGAAAAACCGCAAAGAGGCTCTGAACCCTGACGGGAACTGAAAATCCTTCTTCCTGGCGGATTTCCTGCATAAGCTGATTGAGACCCTGAACCGGTTCACTCAATTCACTGAAAACCTGCTTCAGTTCATATTCACTGGTGATTTCAGCGGAATCCGGCAAATAAAAGTTCTGCCGGCTGGCGGCAAGTGTTTGCAGTTTTCTGGTAATTTTCTGAAGTCCGGCCCCGATCCTGTCAATCAGTTCATCTGCATCCAGTAGTTTGTCCTGTCCCTTTGCCAGTTTGATCTGACTTCGCCAGCCTGGCCGGCCTTTTTTACCCAGGGCAGAAGATATCAGTTTTCTGATTTCCCAGGCATTGATTTCGACGGACAAACTCCCTTTAAAATACGCCGGAAACAAATCGGCTTCATCTATAATAATGGCATGGCAGTTATCGGTCAGAAACTGCGGCATATTGAAAAACTTGGCATGATTGACAATGACCAGTTGGCTCCGTTCTGCTTCTTTGACGGTTTGGTCGTAGACACAGTTACCGCCGTAATCACAGGAACCTTTAAAACAGACAATGTCTGACCTCACCTGTTCAAGAAGTTCAGGCAGGTCAGGAAATCGCTGAACTATTTCCTGTGGGATGCTTTCCAGATCTACCAGATGACGGTAACCGGCAAGGTGGACCAGATATAATGAAAGCAGGGTGTCATCTTTTGCAAAATTGAACAGTTCCTCATTCCAGGTCTGTATCAGTTTTTTCTTGAGATGCCCCAGACAGACGTAGTTGGATTTGCCCTTCAGAACCGACACCTGCAGATCCCTGAAAGCCTGAGGGAAAAAAGATTTAATCCGTTGAATTTCCTTCCAGAATATCTGATGCTGGAGGTTTTTCATCGCTGTCGAAACAATGATTCTTTTTCCGGGATTTAACCTTAAAAACTCCATCGCCGGCAACAGATATCCCAGGGTTTTCCCGGTTCCAGTCCCGGCTTCGAGCAGAAGTCCGGTTTTTTGATTGATGGCAGACGTGACCGAAAGGGCATAATCGACCTGTGAATCCCGCCGGTCAAATCCATCAGTTCCCCGTCCCAATTTTCCGGAATCAAAATAATCACGGATAACAGCCGGTGAGACCGGGCGGAAAGCAATTTTGTCTTCAGTTTCGGGCAGAAGATTCAGCGGAATGCTTTTAAGCCGTAGCTGTTGTTTAAAATACAGTTCAATTCCGGCAACCTGGTCGGGAACAGACATGAGCAAATCAGGCTGACTGAGCTGGAAGGCCTGAAACCGGTCAAGGTCCGGAATGAGGGATCCCAGAAAGTAATGAAGCGGATCGGGCGAAGTTAGAGCCCGGCACCTGCTGATAAAAAACCGGACCTTCTCATCTGACTGATATTTGAGGTAGCAGGTTTTAAGAAATCCCGTCAGGACGGTTAAACTGCTTTCCATATCCAGCCGTGGGCTCTGCCTGGAAACACCGGAAAGTTTTTCAAGAGTCTTCAGGGTAAATTTATCCAGGAAAGGAAATAAAAGCTGGGCAGCCAGTTTTAAGTTCAGGATTTTATCCGGCCAGAGTGACGGAAACTGGTTTTTAAGCCATTCCTGTTCATGCTGTCCGCCAAAGAAATAAAGATAGTCACAGGACGCTGCAAGTTCTCTGAGGTCAGCAACTGAGGAAGAAAAAGAAGGCAGATTTTCAGTTTCGGAGGGTTTGTACCCGGATTCTCTGAGAACAGTTTCGGTGATTGGCCGGGTAACCGGAAAGGTTTGGATTCTGGTCACCGGAAGCTGCATCTGATCAGAAATGATCCGGATTCCAAACTGGAAGCATTGGTCATACTTCAACGAAGGACCCGTCATAAAAAAATGGATCAGTGCAATCCGAACCGGTGATTCTGCCATGGGAACTCTGGAACCGTGAAAACTGTAAAAATACGGAAGATCGGGCAAACTGCGAATTCGCCGTGCCAAAATGGACTTAGATGACGGAATACAATATTTTTGAACTTTTATAACCTGACCGGAAATATATGACACTCACATCCCGCCACATCCGTATTTTATCCCTGGTTGTTATATTCAACCTCCTGTTCGATCAGTTAACAAAATGGATCGCCAGAACAACTCTTGAATACGGAGTGGTTACTTCGTATTTCTATGACATCCTGCGGGTTGTATACGTCGAAAATTCAGGGGTTGCCTTTTCTCTTGGATCTGAATGGCCGGCTGAGATCCGTTTTTTGGTTTTTAACATCGTCGTTTTGATTTTTCTGATCGGACTTGGCGTCTACGTCTGGAGGGACCTTGAAAACCAGTCATTCGGAAAAGTGCTGGCTTTTACCTTTATAATATCGGGCGGTGCGGGTAATGTGATCGACCGGTTTTTCAGAGACGGGGCAGTTGTAGACTTTCTGAACGTGGGTTTTGGTTATGTAAGGACGGCTATTTTCAATTACGCCGATATGTGCATTACCAGCGGAATTATTTTGCTTCTAATTCTTGCCTTTCTGGAAAGCAGAAAACCGGCAGAACCGGTTTCAGAGCCGGCAGAATAAATCAGAGTTCAACTTCCAGTGCCCTGACGTGGTTTGGCATCACCCAGGGCACACCTTGTTGCCAACCTCTTTCCCGGCTGTATACTTCAAATCCATTAATCCAGATCGCTGCCACCTCGCCGGTGGCTTTATCCAGAATCCTGAAAGAAGCCCGTTCACCGGGAAGAAGTGACGTGGTGTTATGGTCAAAATGAAAATCTTCACGGTGCAGATTCACCGAAAGTGCAATCTGTGATTTCAATCGTTTGGGATCAGTTGCCGCCGGATAAAAGAAAGTATCTATTCCTTCCATGACAGACCGTTTTACCACATCGGTCGTGACAGGCATCGGCATAAAATTAGCCCGCATTGGCTCTAAAATCCACGAAGAAAAATCAAGCGTTGCCATTGACGGAACTGTATGCAGATCGCCGACATCTGCAATCACTCCCACCATTTGTTCCTTCCCTGTGACCAGGTCATTCATTGGCGGGTAGTTGATGGCCAGATCGGTCAGGACAGGCTCTGCAACCCGGCGGTCAGCAAGGAAAGTCCGTTCCAGTTTAAGCTCCGGCAGGAGCGGTCCGTTAAAGGGAATCGTCTCATACCATTCAACCGGGAACTGATCGACCTCACCGGATGCAATAGCCTCGAAGGCAGCCAGAAACAACCGGAAATTCAATTCTCTGATTTTTGCCTTTTCCGGACTTTGGTACCACCCGCCGGACTCAATCAGAATGGTTGAAACTCCCCATTTCTGCATATTATCCCCAAAACACCGGGCTCCAAAGGCGTCGTCATATTTTCCGACATGGGGTCCGATGCGCAATTCGGCCTGCTGCCGGAGAAAGCCGGTCAGTTTTTTTGCCCTCAGCCGGTTTTCATTATCCCTGCGTTCCCGGTCAAAGGCAGGCGCCAGCAAACTCAGCATGGCCGGTTTCCCGGATGATCCTACACTGTATCTTGGATTCTGATCGTGAAGGTTAAATCCCCAAACCGGGTTAACCTGGTCTTTGACCGCTTTTAAAAACCGGCTTTCAGGGCTCACCAGATCGAGTGCATCCCGGTTCAGATCAATGCCCAGTGCATTCCGCCGGGTAAACCGTTCTGCTCCATCCGGATTCAGCATCGGAACCAGATGAAGGGTTACTTTTCCGGACAGCCATTGGCAAAACGGACTGTCCTTTTCCTGATGTAAAAAGGATAAAAGATCCAGCAGGGCCAGAGTTGCAGTGGGCTCATTGCCATGCATCTGACTCCAGAGTAAAATGGAGACTGGGCCGCGGCCCCAGGATAAATGCTCAATCTTCCGGCCTTCGAAACTAAACCCGACTGCATTTTTCCTGACCGGACTGATTCCCAAACCGACCAGAAATCCAATCAGTTCATGGTTGCGGATCCGGCGGGAATCTGCATCTGCAAACCGGTATTGATCATAGTTGAGGCGGGTAACCCACTCAAGAAACTGACCCATCAGAATTCCCCGAATTGGTGGCGGCGGCGTCCGTGAAACCAGGCATCTTCGACTGAACCGGGAAAAGTCATTCCTTCAAACGGTGACCATCCGGACCTGGATTTGATTTTATCTTTCGAAACAAGATAGGGTTTTTTAAAATTAATTACCGAAAAACTTGCTGACCAACCGGGTGAAATCCTCCCAAAACCCAATCCGTACCGTGAATTCAGGTATGGATTAACGAATTGACCCGGATTTTCACTGCAGATTTTCCGGATGGTTTCTGCAGAAACAGATTCAGACTTCATCAACCAGGTTACAAATGCGCCATAGGTATCCAGGTGAGAAACTCCCGAAATTCCCTTTTCCTTTTCTTCCCTGCTGTGCGGAGCATGATCAGTGGCGAGGTAGTCAATCAGACCCGACCTTACTGCATCGAGTAAAATTTTCCTGTCTTCTGGTGAACGCAGGGGTGGGTTCATCTGAAGCCACCGGTGGTTTTCTGGGGTAATGAAGGTCCGGTCAAAAAAGAGATGGGTTGGTGTGACTTCACAGGTAACCGGAAGTCCCGCCTTCCGGGCAGAAATAATCGAACGAAGGCCCTCACCTGAAGAATAATGACACAGTTTCCCTTTTAGCCTGTATCTTTCAATCAGGTAAATGGCAAATCCGGTTGCGGTAATCTCTGCTGAAACCGGCCTGCGGTCTTCATGATCGGGCTGACTTTTGCAGGCCTCAAGAATTTCGGGATCCTCGCAATGAAAACTGACAGACTGGCCTTCATACTGCCTGATGGTTTCCTCCAGACTTTCATTGGATTTAAAGAATAGTTCGCCAATTGAAGGTCCCATAAAGACCTTGTAGGGCACCGGATACTTGAGTGGCCTGGTTTCCGGTCCGATACCGGCGTAGAGGGTGATGTGAACCGGTGATTTTTGGGTTAGATCCTGTTTGGACTGATAAGTCGGCTCATCGGTTGGCGGAACGGGATTATTGGGCATATCCGCAACATGAACGACACCGCCATTCAGTGCCGCCATGCCGGCGGAAAAAAAATCTTCCTTGTAAACGTGTTTACCCGTTACATCCTCCCGGGCATGAATGTGAATGTCTCCAAATCCCGGAAAAACCAGACAATCTTCTGAATACTCCACATCCGGTTGGGAAACCGGATCGGTGATCTGTTCAATAAGTCCGGTTTCCGAAGAGAAAAATACCGTTTTCCGTTCAATTTTGTTTTCAAAAACCAGATTTCCGGTCAGGGTAACTGCGATACCCAAATTCCCCTCCGGTTTGTTTCGGAATGTTCAGTGTGTAATTTTGGCATTTTTAAGGAGAACCAACCCAATGTCTGCTTTTCGTTTGTCTTTACTAGCTTTTTTTACTCTTGCTCTGGTAACCGCCTGTGATAAAAATTCGGACCAGACAGTTCCGGGTGACAATAAAACCAAAATGGAGTATATCTCCGGGCTTGGATCCCCGGATCTGTCACCGGGAACCCACCCAAAATCAGGTCAGCCGGTTGAACTGAACTGGGAATTAAAAACTCTGGCCGGTGAAAAAGTCCTTCTGTCTGATTTCAAGGGAAAAGTGATTTTCCTGAATCTCTGGGCAACCTGGTGCCCGCCGTGCAAAATGGAACTGCCTTCTATTGAAAAACTGACAGAGCAGGGACTTGATGTCAAATTTCTGCTGGTCTCGAATGAATCAGCCGATGAGGTTACTTCATTCTTTAAACCGATTGACAGCCGGTTACCCGCATTTCTGGCCGAAGGTGAATATCCTTCAGATTTCATGACAGAGGGCATTCCTGCAACCTACATTATCGATAAGGAAGGAAAACTTGCTGCATTCCACCTTGGATCTGCCCAATGGGACGATCCGTCAGTCATTGATTTCCTGAAAAAACTTCAGTGACCGGCACCCTGGTTTAAAACCAGTTTTGCAGCTTCCCTGACTGTTTCATACATTTCCAGCCGGACCGGGACTAAAGAATCGGTCCGGTTGAGTTTTCTGATCAGGCGTTTCCCCGCCGGTGTTTCAGAAAATGCCTTGAGTTCAGCTATCAGCCGTTCAACCTCTTCTCCCCTTTTTTCAAAAACCGGCAGTGAACAGGTAATCACATCACCCGGAATCGGTTTCGTATATAAAACCGGCCGGATGGACGATACCTGCCCTGATTCCTTTAAAAACTGATGCCAGGCATTGTCATGGTTCAGTGTATCATTGGCAAAACTTGCGGCTACATCAACATCACCCTCAAGTACTGCACGGACTGCACGGTCATGTCCGCCAACATACCGGATTTCCGAGAAAAATACCCCGGGGTCAATTCCCATTTTCCGTAATTCGAATTCAGGGAAAATCCGGCCGGCTGTACTGGTCGGGTCGGTCCAGCCCATCCGTTTGCCTTTCATATCCCCAACCGACCGGATTCCCGAATCGGTTCTGACAAACAAAGCTGCATAAAAAAAGGGGTTTCCCTGCCTGACTGAGGTCAGAAGCGGTTTTTGCGCAACCACCTGCTCAGCTTCAACAAAACTCATCGGTGCAAGCCAGGCCAAATCCACGTGGCGGGTCCGGATCGCTTCGATCAGGGATGAATAATCAGGAGCAACAAAAGCATGGATGTCCAATCCCGTCCGGGCAGAGAGTTCTGAACAGAGACTGTCACCAACAATTTCAACTTCTTCGATCTGGCTTGCCGGGATGAAACCAAAAGTAAGCTCCTTTTTCTCCTGCCGGCAGGAGGACAACAGGAAAAGTCCTGCGAGAAAAAATGACGTGAGAGAAAAATAGGGGGTCATTCAGAGCTCCGTCATTAAATCGGCCAGATTCTGACCGTTTTGTTTCAGTTCCCGGGTTCTTCCGGAAAGATGGGTAATCGACTGACTTAAATGATCAGAATCCATCCTCATCTGGTTCATAGCCTGAGCAATCTGGGAAAGGGCAGAAAGCTGTTCGGCAGCAGAGGTTGTAATCGTTTTAACCGATTTCAGGGTTTGGGTATGTGACTTTTCAAGAACCTGAATGACCGATTCCACATCATGCAGTTTATGGGTTCCTTCGGCAACCAACTGGTTCACATCCGAGAAAATTACCCCGGATTCCCGGCTTTTATCAATAATATCGGCAAGTTGATGTTTGATCTTTTTCAGAGTTTCTTCAACATTTTTGGCCAGATCCCTGACTTCTTCGGCGACAACCTGGAAGCGGAGGATCTGCTTACGGTCACCGGCTGCCTCAAGCTGGGCATTGAAACTGATCAGTTTCAGGTTTTCATTCATCTGGTTGATCACATCTGCAATGCGGGTAATCGCCTCAATTTCCTCAATATTTTTCTGAAGCAATTCCAGAAACGCTGCGGTATTTTCCTGAATTTTATCCATCCGGGTAACCATGTCTGTCATGGTAAGGCTGGCAGAATCAATTTTCCGTTTATTTTCCTGAGTCTGCGAGTTGATGGTTCTTGCCAGGGCTGTGATATTTTCGGATGATTTGGCAATCTGATTGGCCGAGGCGCTGACTTCTGACAGGTTCAGACTAAACTCGTTGAACGATTTCTGCTGACCAGTTATAAACTGGTTCAGATAGTCTGCCTGGGCAATCAGTTCATGACCGGTTGTCTGAATTTTGTGACTGAGTTCAGCCTGGGCAAGAAATGCAGAGTTCAGAGCATCTGCAAGACCTTTTACCTGATCAAACCGGGAATCCAGCAATTCTGACGGAATGGCGATGTTGCCTGAAGTCCCGGGCCTGACTGCCCGGTTCAGCTTACTGATTTGTGAAATCAGGGTACCCGTTGTGTATTTGTAGGATGAAACAGCCACAATCGAAACGACAAGGAAGAATACGGCTGACCCCCAGAAAAATAACCAGAAAACCTCGTCATAATCGGCCAGTTCCTGAGAAAGAATCAGACTTATCTGTTTGCCAGGTGCTGTGCTAAGATCTGAACGGACGTACACGACCGTGGTATTTTCTGCGGTAACTCCCTTAGCCCATCTGATCGAATCGCCATCCACATAAATTGGTGGTTCCCACTCCAGCATTTCCGGCAGGCTTTTCAGTTCAGAAAGCGGTGATCTGACCCTTAGAAATTTCTCGGTATTATAAAATCCGTAAAAAGAGATGGGAAATTTGATAACATACGAGTTAAATGCCTTTTTTGTGGATATGGGGATATAGGACAGCTCTTTGGCCGATTTTGCCTGATGGTAGACCGGGTCATTCCGGAGCATGAATGAGGCCCAGTTACTGATCCGTCCCAGATGTACAACAGCCTGATCCAGGTAAGATCCCGAAAAAAACCAGACCGAAATCCCCCAGAGGAACAGGGGAATTGAGAGAAAAATGGTTCTTCGGATCAGGGCATCCCGTTTCATCAGTAACTCACAGATTCTCAAAAATCAGCCGTGTGGCGGCAGATTTGTTCAGGGTGTAGAAATGAAGTCCGGGAGCACCGCGGTCAAGCAGATTCCGGCATTGGTTCATGGCATATTCAAGACCGACAAGGGCCACTTCAGTTGCATCTGTTTCAACTTCGGTTAAAGAAGTCACCAGTGACTCCGGAACCTTGGCTCCTCCCATTTCGGAAAAACGTTTAATCTGGCTGTAAGCCGTAATCGGCATAATTCCGGGGATAATCCGGCAAAAAACCCCGACTTTTGCAGCGTCATCTACAAACCGGAAATAATCCTCGTTATTAAAGAAAAGCTGGGTGATGACAAAATCGGCCCCTTCATCCACCTTTCGCTTCAGGTTTTCAAGATCTTTCTGACGGCTTTCTGCCTGCGGATGAACTTCAGGATAACCGGCAACTCCAATACAAAAATGTCCTCCGATCCGGATGTGCCTCACCAGGTCAGAGGCAAACTGGTAAGAATCCGGTGACGGAGACCAGTCAGGCTGGTTTTTGGGCGGATCACCTCTCAGTGCCAGGATGTTATCAATACCCCTGCGTTTCAGTTCATCGAGAGAGGGCTGAAGGTCAGTGACCGAATGCCCGACACAGGTAAAATGAGCCATCACCTCAAGGCCGATTTCATTTTTTATTTTGTCTACCAGATCAAAGGAATTCTGCCGGTTTGAACCACCGGCACCGTAGGTTACCGAGACAAAATCCGGGTTCAGCGGTTTAAGCTTTTTCAGGGTATTGAACAGAGTCTGGTATCCTGCATCTGTTTTCGGCGGGAAAAACTCAAAGGAAAAGGTTCGGGTTTTCTTCTGAAGGATATCTGAAATTCTCACACAAGGCTTTCTGCAAATTGATGAAGGTCTGATAAAATTATTTCGGGATCAGCCGTAAACTGCCCGCCGGTCGGGGAATAAAACCAGTTTTTCCGGAATGGAACCGGAATTTCTTCAAAAATACCGGTTGCCTTAGACCTAACCGGTTCAAGTAAACTCTGTAATGAATCCTGAAAGGTGTTGTGAATTGTGGGTTCTGGTTTCATAATTAAGGAAAATGAGGAATTAAATAAAGAAATTCAATTCAAATTCCGTCCTGCTTTCAAAATGCAGATTAGATTTTTAACTGACTGTTCCCGGCTAAGGATTAGCAGCGGATTAATTTTCCGGAACCCCTTTAAATTAATACCCTGGTGTCGTAAATTGAGTTTTGACCATGACCAACCAAACGGAGATACACGACCATGAAAGTTCTTGTTGCTGATAAATTTGAGCAGTCCGGACTGGACGGATTAAAACTGGCCGGATGCACCGTCATTTACGACCCGGATGTTAAAGACGATTCCCTGACCCGCTCAATTCTGACTAACACACCTGATGTCCTTGTGGTCCGTTCAACAAAGGTAACGGCCCCGATGATGGAAAATTCGACCCTTAAACTGATAGTCCGGGCTGGTGCCGGATACAATACGATCGATGTTCAGGCAGCCTCTTCGAAGGGAATTTACGTTTCGAACTGCCCGGGAAAAAATTCAATTGCTGTTGCCGAACTGGCATTCGGACTCTTGCTTGGACTGGACCGGAGAATCCCGGACAATGTTGCAGACCTCAGGTCTGGGAAATGGAATAAAAAGGACTATTCAAAAGCCAAAGGCATTTACGGGAAAACACTGGGACTGGTTGGTTTTGGAAATATCGGAAAGGAAATGGCCGTCCGGGCGAAATCATTCGGTCTGACGGTTTTAGTCTGGAGCCGGAGCCTGACTCAGGAAAAGGCAGCGGCACTTGGGGTTACTTTTGCACCAACCCTGGGAGATGTTGCCCGTCACTCAGACCTGGTCAGTGTTCACCTGGCCCTGTCAAAAGATACCCGTGGGATCATCGGAAAAGACTTTTTTGATGCAATGAAAAAGGGGGCTTACTTTATCAATACCGCCCGGGGTGAAATCATTGATCAGGATGCACTAAGTTCTGCCATCCGGGAAAAAGGGCTGCGTGCAGGCCTTGATGTCTTTGCCAATGAACCGGATGCCAGTGAGGCCGCCTTTACAGATCCGGTAGTCCAGCTTCCGGGCGTTTACGGAACCCACCACATTGGAGCATCAACCGATCAGGCACAGGAAGCAATTGCCTCAGAAACCGTCAGGATCATCAGGGAATTCAAGGAAACAGGCCACGTTCCCAATGTTGTAAACCTGTCGGTAAAATCTCCAGCCACCTGGCGGCTTATCGTCCGGCATTTGAATCAGCCTGGTGTACTGGCTTCAGTTCTGGACGGAATTAAGGCTGAAAATATCAACGTACTTGAAATGGAAAACATTGTGTTTGCCGATGCTCAGGCTGCCGTTGCCCGGATTAATCTGGCAGATGAACCCCATCAGGGAACGGTTGAAAAAGTAAAATCACTCAACGCCAATATCATTGCTATCGATTTGGTGAAACTGGCCTGATTACCGGATCAGTGCCAGCGGAATAACCTCAATCCGCCAAGAAATGTAACCATACCGGTTGCCAGTAAAAGGGTAACCGGTATGAGTGTCTCTCCAAGACCGGCCCCTTCAACAAACACTGCCCGTGTTGCATCAGCCAGAAGTGTCAGCGGCAAATACTGGATCACCGACACCAGAAACGGCGGAAAGTTGTGGTAACTGAAGAAAATCCCGGAAAGAACCATCATCGGCATTGAAACAGCATTAATAAACCCGATTCCGATATTGGTTTTTTCAATTCTTGCTGCTATCAGGAGTGAGATTCCGGTAAAGGCAAAAGCGCCGGTCAGGAACAGCAACAGGACGGCGATCCAGCTTCCTTCCGGGTAAATCCCGAAAAAGAACCAGCTAAATCCAAGAAGAATCCCGGCTTCAATCATGGCCAGAAACAACCGGGCCACCATTACCGAAAGAATAAACTCATGGCGTTTCATTGGCGTTGCCAGCATCCGCCTGAGGAGTTTTTTCATCCTGAATTCAATCAGGGAAAAACCGATTCCCCATAAAAAGGAATTCATGACCCCGAACATCATCAGTCCGGGAATCAGAAAATCAATGTAACGGGTTCCCGGCAGGGTCATCGGCACGACAGAATGGCGTTGGGTTTCATTCCCGTTCATCCCAGATAGAATCGCCAGGTAAGCAAGCTGTGCAGCAGAATTCGCCTTGTCAAAGTGAAAGGAAACTGTGGAATCGGTTTCCTTCAGGACATAAAGCTGGATGATCCCTCTTTTCATCAGCAGAATCGCAGAATCAGGTGACACTGTTCTGAAGTGAAGGATAATTTCTCCCGAGGCTTCCGACCCGGTTTTTACAATCACCCCGCCTGCGTTGTCTGTTTGGCCCGACTTCAGTAATCCACCAAAAGAGCCTTTTTCCGGAATTCCACCGGCGAGGCCGACCGTTTGGTGAACTTCAGGCTTATCAGAAAAGGCAGCACCCAGAGTCGAGGCGATGGCAACCGGAAAAATGATAGACCAGAAAATAATGGCCGGTTCCCGGAAAAATTCACGGAACTGAACCAAAACCAGTTTCAAGAAAGATCGTGACATCAGGCCTCCTCAGACAGGTGATGGCCTGTCATTTCAATAAATAAATCATCCAGCGTGCGACGGGTGCATTCAAGTGACCTGATTTCAGCACCCGATTTTTTAACTTCTGTCAGTAAAATCTGAACAGCACCTGGTGTGTCAGTTACGGCAAACGTATGTACTTTTTTGTTCTCAAGAGAATGACAGGTTAAAAAACCCGGTTGTCCCGCAAGAAACTGGAGATCAACCGCTTCGGTTAGCTGAATCTGAATCTGCTCCCGGCTGCCGTGCGTGGCAAGCAAGTCTTCCAGAGTACCCTGTGCCAGAATTTCTCCTTTGTTCATCATGACAATCCGGTCACAAAGAAATTCTGCCTCCTCCATATAGTGGGTGGTCAGAATCAGAGTTGTACCCGTTTCCTTCAGTTTCAGCAGAATGTCCCAGATATCCCGGCGGGCAGCAGGGTCAAGACCGGTGGTGGGTTCATCAAGAAGCAGCAGTTCCGGTTCGTTGAGCAATGCTACACCAAGAGCAAGCCGTTGCCGCTGTCCGCCTGAGAGGTTGGCCGTATAGGAGGTCTTTTTGTCTTCGAGACGGATAAGTTTCAGGACTTCAGTACACCGGTCTTTCCCGATTCCAAAAAAAGAGGCAAAAAGATCGAGGGTTTCCCACACGGTAATTTTGTCAATAAAATGGGTTTCCTGGAGTGAAAGACCAATTTTCTTTCTCAGAACGGGTTCATTTCCTGCCCAGGGTTTTCCAAACAGATGAATCTGACCGGAATCCGGTTTCTGGATCCCTTCAATCATTTCAACCAAAGTGGTTTTTCCTGCGCCATTCGGCCCAAGCAAAGCAACAAATTCTCCCTGGTTAATATCAGCAGAAAGAGATTTTACTGCCCGGACATCCTTGAATGTTTTTGAAACATCGCGTAATTCGATCACAGAAGCCATGAATTTTTCCGGATTGGTAATGGGTGAACAGACGGGAAACACAGAAACCGGGCAGGAAGTTCAGCATCCGTACCTGAAATCGGGTACGGATGCCGGCAGGAATTAATTTTTAAATTTGGCGAGAAGGTCTTTTACCGCAGAACGATGGACAGTGAATCCCATCATTTTCAGCTTCACATAGTCTTCCCGGAAATAAAAATACCCAGGAGCATTGGGGTGATTCCGGCTGCCCGATCCTGAATCTTTGATCAGGTACCACCGCTTTCCGTCCTTATCGGCATAGCCAACAAGGTGAATTCCATGGTCATCGGTCGTGGTTCCATTCGAAAACCGGAACTGGCGGGCATTTTCGTCAATGTTCGCAGCCGGAATGTCAAAAGATGGAATAAAAGCAACCCCTTCAAACCCATCCAGACCGGGTTCAGAGACATCCCCGCCAATAGAAACAGTGTATCCTTTCTCAACAGCCTGATTCAGGGCAGCCATGTAGTCTTCAAGCGGGACATTGTAGTAATCTGAGTTTTTCCACCAGTTATCCGGAACCGGATAGTCTACCTGCTGCCAGTACGGCTTTTCGAGTAAACTGAGAATTTCAACATAATCATCCATTTTCAGTTTCAGCTCAGTGGCCAGATATTCAGAAGGGGTCAGCAACTTACCGCCAACCGAAACACTGACCGGTGGTTTTCCGATGTAATGGTTCAGGATTGACTTTACTGTCTCAACTGCAAATTCTTCATTCCACTGATTCCGTTCTTTAACTGATTTCAGGAAAGCTTCAATTTCGGAAAACATGGCTTCATGATCGTGGCAGGAATATCCCGGAAGAAGCCCATCATAACTTTCAGCCGGAACAGCACCGTACTTTTTATACAGACGGGCTACTGCATTCGATTCGGATCCTTCTCCAATGAAAGAATTTCCTCTTTCCCTGATGAACCGCACCGTTTTCTCAACATATTCCCAGTAAACTGTATAAAGTTCAGAAATCCGGACTTTTTTACCTGTCAGGCGGTAAACTTCAGACTCATAAAAGGAGGTAGTCGAAAAGCACCAGCAGGTTCCTGTAATTCCCTGTGAAACCGGATTCTGATGCCAGATAACTTTAAATTCTGAATTCTCTTTAGGTGGATTTACGGAAGAAAAGTCAGCCTTGAAAACCCGTTTCTTTTCTGTAAATTTTCCTTTCTGGTCCTCAGCCATTTTTTTAAGCTGATCAAAATAACCGGGTTTCGGCTCAACAAACCTCGATTTATCCTGCCCGGAAACTCCGCCTGCAAGAAGTGCCCCGGCAACAAAAACAAGAATTTTTTTCATTTCGGATCCTTTTTATTCGGCCATTACAGCTTTTATTTTTTTAAAATCAATTGCCTGGGCATAATCCAGAACCACTTTCCGGTCGGTAATTCCGGTCCCTGAAATGGTGACCAGCACATTTCCGCCAACCAGGAGGGTTATTTCATAAGATTTGTTCTCGGGTTCTGCTTTCTCAATTCCCTTTTCACTGCCAACTTTAACCGATTTCCCCATTGCGCCCATCATCATCGGGTTGCTGATGGCCATTGAAATGGTACTGACCATTGGGGAGTTAGCAAGAATCGAAATTTTTACAGACGGCGTTTCAGTATAGGACTCATCTGTCTGGTTTTGGATCAACTGATAGGTTTTTTCAGCACCTGAGCCACCGCCCAGAATTCCAAGACCGGTTTGTATTCCATCAGAGGATTCTTCCGTCCAGCCGGCTGCCGGTTTTGGAAGTGCCAGCTTAAATTCCTCTGCTATCTGGTTGTTGACCTCCATCAGTGCCGTTTGAAGTGCCGTTCCGGCAGTTGCCCATTTTTTAGCCTTAATCGCATCCAGAGCCTCCTTTGCCGAAGATTCTGCTTCTGTTTGGGCGACTGCTGAAAAAGCGCCGGATACAACAAGGGCGGAAAGTAATACTGATCTGAAATTCATAGTGTCTCCAGAAATTTGGTAAGTCCAAAGGTATCCAAAGCAGAAGAAAGGATCAACCCGAATTTTATCTGGATTTACCCTTCAGAACCAGGGGAATAGAAATGATGCCCATTCCCTGAACAGATCCGGAAAAAGAAGAAAAGTGACCAGGGCCCCGGTGACCGCACCGGTAAAATGTGCCGAGTGGTTGATATTTCCCCATTGATACCGGGCAGCCAGGGCTGAGCCCGCCAGGTAAAGCAGGGCAAAAAGCCAGGCCGGAATTCCGACGGGAATCAGGAACAGATAGATTTCCGTCATCGGGTAGAACAGGATAAAACTGTAGATGACCCCCGAAATAGCACCAGAAGCACCCAAGGTGGCATAATTGGGATTATCCCGCTGAGAAATCATATCCGGCAGGATGGAAATTACAAGACTTAATGAGTAAACCAGAAAAAAATCAAGCGACCCGATTGTTTTTTCAAGCGGAAAAGCAAAGAAGAAAAAGGAAATCAGATTAAAAAGAAGGTGTCCCCAGTCAGCATGTACAAATCCGCTGGTTACAAGAGTCAGAATTCCTTCTCCCCGCTTTACAGAATAGGGAGAAAGCATCCATTTCCGGATCAGGGACCCGTCGTATAAAAGCCCGTATAATCCGGGTCCCAGAATAAGTATTAAAATGACCGATGCAACTGGTGATTCTTCAAGCACTGGACTACTCTTTCAGATTTAAAGATCAGTTACACACCCTTCAGAGGCAGAGGAAACCAGTTTGGCATACTTGTACAGGACTCCTTCCGTTACGCTTAACGGCGGTTCAATCCAGTTTTGTTTTCTGGCGGCCAGCTCTGTCCCGGACACCGCAACCGAAAGGCTGTTTTTCACCGCATCAATGGTGATGACATCGCCATTTTGCAATAACCCAATGGGGCCGCCGGTTTGGGCTTCAGGTGTAATATGACCAACAACGAACCCATGGGTTCCACCAGAAAATCTGCCGTCTGTTATCAAAGCTACACTTTTCCCAAGACCAGCACCCATAATAGCCGCAGTAATGGACAGCATTTCCCTCATCCCCGGCCCGCCTTTGGGGCCTTCATACCGGATGACCACAACATCACCGGACTTGACTTCTCCTTTTTGAATACCGGTCAGGGCCGCCTCTTCACCATCAAAAACCCGGGCAGGACCTGTAAAAACCAACCCTTCTTTTCCGGTAATTTTAGCTACGGCACCTTCGGGTGAGAGATTTCCGTAAAGAATCCTGAGGTGACCGGAAGCTTTCAGCGGCTGATCAACCGGCATGATAATGACCTGTTCCTTTTCAAGATCCCGGCAGGCGGCCAGATTTTCGCCCAGAGTTTTACCGGTTACAGTCAGGCAGGATCCGTCAATAAATCCATGTTTCAGAAGCAGTTTTTGTACGGCGGGAACTCCGCCAACCGCATATAAATCTTCGAAGACATACTTTCCTGAGGGTTTCAGATCTGCCAGATAGGGAACTTTATCCGAAACGGTCTGAAAATCATCGATAGAAAGCTGAACTTTTGCTGTTCTGGCCATGGCAAGAAGATGAAGAACTGCATTGGTGGAACCACCAAGTGCGATGACAACTGCAATGGCATTTAAAAAGGCCTGGCGGGTGAGGATATCTGACGGTTTGATGTCCTTTTCAAGCAAGTGACGCGTGGCCTTTCCGGCAGCACGGCACTCGGCGATTTTCTCAACACTATTGGCCGGAATGGATGAACTGTAGGGCAGCGAAAGCCCAAGGGTTTCGATGGCGGCTGCCATGGTATTTGCAGTATACATCCCACCACAGGCTCCCTGCCCGGGACAGGCTTCCCGCAAAACTGCATTCATTTCTTCCTGGGTAATTTTTCCCGATAGATATTCCCCGTAACTTTCAAAGGCTGAAACCACATCAAGTTTGCGGTCCCCTAATTTTCCTGCACGGATTGCACCGCCATAGACCATTATGGAAGGACGGTTAATTCTGGACATCCCCATGACGGCACCCGGCATATTTTTATCACATCCGGGTAAACTGATACAGGCATCATACCATTGCGCTTTCATCACAGTTTCAATGGAATCTGCAATGATATCACGGCTCGGGAGGCTGGCTTTCATTCCTTGTGTGCCCATCGAAATTCCGTCCGAAACTCCAATCGTATGGAACACCAATCCATAAAGTCCGGCTTCCTGGCAACCCTTTTTAACTTCCTGAGCAAGGGCATTTAAATGCATGTTGCAGGGGTTTCCATCCCATCCCATGCTTGCAATACCAACCTGAGCTTTTTCCATGTCTGCATCTGTCATCCCGATGCCGTAAAGCATCGCTTTTGATCCGACCTGGCTGACCTTTTGTGTTAATTCAGAACTGAACTGGTTTAAGTCCTTTTTCATTGGAAAAACTCCGGGTATCTGGTTTGGATATCTGCCCTGACATCAGGTTGCAGCTTCCTGAAAAATACAAAATTCACCAGACAAGTTCATCCCCCGTCTCTTAATATTTTTAAGTATTCACCAGATTAACTTTTTAAATTAAGGGAAACTACCTCAGCCGGAGTGACGGGTACAGAGGTCGTCAGATTTTCCTTAAGTATCGTTTTTTTATGAACTTAAAGACAATAAAGTGCTAATTATAATCGGATTAGGATTCCTGAAAAACCTTCCCTTTAAAAAATAAATACGGTAAATTGGGTTCATTAAAAATCAGAACTCTCAGGAGTTAGTTATGCCAAATTCAAGAGAACATCTTTTACCGGCGGTTGACCCTTCTTACTGTAAAGGGTGTGCACGGTGCATCGATGCCTGTGTTCACAACTGTATTGAAATGGGAAATGAAATCAACCCGCTTACCGGGCTTACCCCGGTGGTTCTTCACCTTGAAAACTGCAGTCATTGCGGTTTATGTGTTACGGCCTGTCCGGAACCCTATGGGCTTCACATGGATTCGGTCACGGATGATTATTCAGTTGTCACAAAGGATACCTTCACGGGTATTACCCGGACGGTGCCAAAGGCAGTGACCATTCCGGATATCAGGGTCCCGATCAACCCCGGAAAACCAATCCTGATCAAAGGCACCTATGCTTCGTCCATCGGCGCAGTTCTTGCAGGATGCCGCCACTTTTATGGCTACCCGATTACCCCATCGACCGAAGGAGCCGAGCTGATGGCAAAACTCTTACCCAATCTGGATGGAATTTTCATTCAGGCTGTATCAGAGGTTGCTGCCATTAATATGCTGTACGGAACCGGCGGTGCCGGACTTCCCTGCATGACCTTTACTTCTTCACCCGGTTTTTCGCTGATGCTGGAAGGGATTTCCTACATGATCGGAGCTGAGGTTCCCTCAGTTGTAGTCAATATCATGCGCGGCGGACCCGGACTTGGAAATATTGCACCCGAGCAGAGTGACATCAAGCTTGTCTGCCGCGGACTGGGTCATGGAAACACACATGCCATTGTTCTTGCGCCGGCAACACCCCAGGAAATGCTGGACTTCACCATGCTGGCCTTTGAACTGACTTTCAAATACAGAAACCCGGTGATTCTGATCGGGGATGGATATCTGGGGCAGATAACCGGCAAAGTCTCACTTCCGGACTATATGATCAGACCCGGAATACCCGACTGGGCTGTTTATGGCGATGCTGATCATCGTGGAAACCTCATTGCTTCCATCGATATTACCGAAGCCGATCTGGAAGCCAGAAATATTCGCCTGAATGAGAAATATGCCCGGATGGCAGAAGCTGAACAGCGGTTTGATGAATTTTACTGTGATGACGCTGAAATTTTACTTGTGGCCATGAATACTCCTGCCCAGATGGCAAAAGGTGCCGTTCAGCAGTTACGGTCTGAAGGGATTCAGGTAGGACTTTTCCGCCCGGTAACCGCCTGGCCTTTCCCGGTAAATGGTCTTATCAGCAGGCTGAAACAGATCCGGCAGATTGTCGTGGTTGAAGCGAGCAATGGCCAGCTTGAAGATGAAATCCGGTTAGCTCTGAGTAAGGCCGGGTATTCGGATGTCCCGCCGATTGAACACGTCAGACGGTTTGGCGGAATTTTGCCCCAAACTCATGAGATTGTTGAAAAAATTCACCTTCTGGAAGGAGCAGCGGTATGAGTGCATTTTACAGTACATTCACCCGGCATTCACATGGTGAAGGCCTGAAGGGACATTCAACTCACTATTGTCCCGGGTGCGGCCATGGACTGGCTCATAAATTTCTTGCCGAAAGTATTGATGAATTGGGCATTCAGGACCGAACGGTTGCCATTTCACCGGTCGGGTGCTCTGTATTTCTGTATTATTATATGGATGTCGGAAACTCTCAGGCTGCCCACGGACGGGCTCCGGCTGTGGCAATCGGCCATAAAATGGCCAATCCGGAATCTGTGGTCATCAGCTATCAGGGTGATGGTGACCTGGCTTCGATCGGCCTCGCAGAAATCGTTCATGCTGCTCAGATCGGCCTTCCTATTTCCGTCATCTTCATTAACAATGCAATTTACGGGATGACTGGCGGCCAGATGGCCCCTACCACACTCCCGGGCATGAAAACCATGACTTCGCCCTATGGCAGAAACAACTTCATGGGTATGCCGCTGAAAATGGCTGAAATGATTGCACAGATGGATTCACCCATTTATGTCGAACGGGTGGCTCTATTCGACTCAAAACAACGGATAAGAGCCAAAAAAGCGATTAAGAAAGCTCTCCAGCTTCAGGTAGAAAATAAAGGATTCTCCTTTGTGGAAGTTCTGGCAGAATGTCCGACCCACCTCCATCTCCCACCTGCCGATGCTCAGGAGTGGGTAAAAAACTCAATGGTGCCGGTCTATCCGCTTGGTGTGAAAAAAGATGTAGAACCAACCCAGGCATTTGACTTTAAAAAGCCTGACTTTACGCCGGAAAAACTGTTGGGACTGATCGGGGCAACTTCAGATGAAGTTAACCGGTTCGCAGAAGGGTTTCCGCAGCATATTGATCCGCTTGATATCAGCCTGAAACTGGCAGGAAGCGGGGGTGATGGCGCTCAAACTGCCGCACTCCTGATTACCCGAACTGCAATCAATGAAGGCTATGATTCAACCCATATTCCAAGCTATGGACCGGAATCCAGGGGTGGCACAAGCTATGCTGATGTACACATTGCAAAAATGGAGGTTCTCTCCCCTTCAGCGCCTGATCCGCATATCTTAATTGCGTTCAACCAGCCCAGTATGGATAAATTTGCAGGAAAAGTAAGAAAGGGTGGGATTATTATCGGTGACAGCACCGTGATTCATACCCTGCCGGCAGTAGACAGTTCGGTCAAAATTGTCATGGTACCGATGTCGGATATTGCATCTGAACTGGGAAAACTGATGGTGAAAAACATAGTGGCTCTGGGTGCACTTCAGGCAGCAACCGATCTGTTTCCTGAAAACTCATTTCTTAATGCAGTGAAACAGGGTCTGAAGGATAAAAAGGACCTGTACCCGCTGAATGTTGAAGCTTTTCATCGCGGAATGGAAGCCGCGTTGAAATCTGAGAAGGTTTAACCTCCCTTCTTCACATCCTGCCCGGATTCGGTTTCCGGGCAGGTTATTCCGGAATTTGATAAACCAATGCCGAAATACTCATTCCTGAACCAACGGCAGCAAATACGATTTTATCCCCCGGCAAAAAGGAATAACCCTCCAATTTCTTCCTGTTGATTAAGTCAAAAAGTGTCGGTACAGAGGCTACTGCATTATTGCCGAGCCAGGATAAAACCTTTGGCACAAAATCCGGCGGAGTTTGCTGATTCTGATTCAGTTGAAATAACCGCTTGATCATGGCGTCAATCATTTTTTCATTTGCCTGGTGAATGAGAACCATCCGGATGTCTTCCAGCTTGAGCCCAGCCTTGTTCACAACCTGAAAAATCGAAGGCGGAACCAAATTCAGTGCATATTCATAAAGCTTAGGCCCTTCCATTTTCACAAAAAGATCCTCAGGATCAGCATTCGGGTTATTCGATTTTCCCATTTTCAGCAGAAGGTTATGATCGGCCGTGTCGGTTCGGGTCAGTTCAGCAAGAATTCCGAATCGATGTGTTCCTGTTTCAGCTTTTTCCAGAATGACCGCACCTGCACCGTCCGAGAAAATCATTCGGTCCCGGTCAAATGGGTCAATAACCCTTGAAAGTGTTTCAACCCCGATCACAAGCGCATAAGTTTCTTCCTGTTGTGAGTCCAGCCAGGTTTTGGCAAGGGATAACCCAAGTATCCATGCCGGACATCCGAAATTAATATCGAAGGCAAAGCAATAGGGATTCCGGATGCCCAGATTGTGTTTAATCCGTGAAGCCACGCTGGGAATCAGGTCCGCCCGGTTGCTTCCCGCCTTAATATCCCCAAAATTTTGTGCACAGAGAATATATCCAATTTTCTCAGGATCAATCCCGGCCATCCGTATAGCCCTTTCTGCAGCAATTGTTCCCAAATCGGAGGTTACCTGTGAATTTTCAAGCCATCTTCGTTCTTTAATCCCGGTTATTTTTTCAAATTTCCGGATTGTGGTTTCAGGCGGATCCTGAATTTTTTCTCCTGATGATGAATAAAATTCACCGGTTTCAAACTCAGAATTGGGAATAATTCTGTCCGGGATACAGGAACCGGACCCTTTAATCAGAATAGAATAACTTTTCATTTGATCTAAATAAAAAAGGCAGCCGAAGCTGCCTTTTTTGGGACTCTCCTGAAATTACTTCAGAAGAATCATTTTTTGAGTTTTAACAAATCCATCCGTTACAATCCGGACAAAGTATTGACCCGTTGCAGCAATATTGCCTGCACGGTCACGGCCGTCCCATACCAGGTTGACATAACCGGGCTTCTTAACTTCATCCATCAGAATTCTGACTTCCTGACCCAGCATGTTATAGATGGTAATAGTTACCCGCTGTTCCTTGGCAACATCAAAAGGAATCGTTGTTGAAGGGTTAAACGGATTCGGATAGTTATGATACAGTGCAAATTCACGCGGTCCGTCATAATTGATCGAATTGATGTTGTGGCGGTATTCTGTTCCGTCATAATCAATACTGACGAGGCGGTATTTGTACTTCATACCCACAAGTGCATTTTTATCCAGGTAGGAGTACTTGCTTCTGGATGCAGTTGTACCAGCACCATCAACCTTACCGATTTCCGAGAAGTCGAGACTGTCTTTCTCTGTAACATCCGACCGTTCGACTCTCCACATGCTGTTTCCTTTTTCGGATTCAGTTTCCCATTTTACTTCAATCCCGGTCCGTTTAGCAATCAGGGTTGCACCGGCAAATTCAACCGGCAGACTTGACTCATCTGCGGCATTTGACAGGAACCAGGTTCCGGCAAGATTGGCGCCAAGGCCTGTGGTTGTTGCAGAACGGGCAGCCTGGCTGGCCGTACCACCTGTGGAGAATGGTGTATAAACAATTCCAACTTTTCTCCAGGCATTAAGGGTGGCATCAGCAATCTGGTTATTCTGATCATTTGCACCCCAATACTGAGTCATGGCAACTGTATTGGCAGTTCCGGTAGGGGTAACAACGTAATACCGCTGCATGACAATCTTTTTAAGCGGATCAGCATAGTCATCAACCAATTGGACAGTCACGCTGTTAACACTTCCACGGTCGGTAAAATTCAGGACCAGGTCGTTTCCAAAGGTATAGGATGTATTGGCAGCAATAGCCTGAGTTTCATTGAAAATCCAGCGAACATAGCCACGTCCAACACTTCCGGTTACATCCTGCTCATATCTGGCTCCGGAAAATGCTCCTTTGTAATTGTTTACAATATAGGAACCTGCAGAAGCAGAGATATTATAAGTTGGCCCTGAAGTAAAATTCATACCATCAAACTGGAGAGTCTGTGCATTCTCAAGTCTGAGGTAAGAAACGGCGTCACTTTTTCCGGATGCAAACTGAACGTTATCCAGTTTATTCGTTGCATTAATTGTTGCACCACTTCTGACACGAACACCATAACCACCGGTTGAACCTACATAACTGAAGATCGCATTCTTCGCATTAAGGGTACCGCCTGAAAGAACATCGACAGTAAAGTAGCTGCTTCCGTTCTCACTGGTCAGGGTGCTGTTTGCAGAGGTACTTGCACCGACTGCCGTTAACGTTCCGCCACTGTTTACCGTGATGACAGATCCGTTTGAAAGTCTCATGTCACTGTTTGAATTTACGGTGAGTGTACCGCTGACGCCAATCACTGCATTTTGAACTGTGGAATATCCGTTTGTGAAATTTCCACCGTTGGCAATAGTCAGGTTATAATTCCCAGCCGAAACGTTCGTCACGACGGCCCTGCTGCTGGTATTGGTTCCAATAGCCTGCAATGTTCCGGAAATAGAGTTTGTTGAACCCGGGTAGAACTTGACCTGAGACCCGGCATCAACAGAAAGAACGCCATTTGCTCCGACGGTAACGACATCACTTGCATCATTTCCGGACGTTACAATCTTTCCGTTTACAAACAGGGTCCCTGTTGTAACCGTCAGAGTACCGGTCAGGGTTAGATTTGAATTCATAGTAATGATGTTGGATGAAGAAGCTTTATTGACCACCAGGTTGTTGAAGCTTTGTGAATTGGTAGTCAGGTTAAAGTTACCAGCACCACCGAAGGTCACCGTGCCTGAACCGGCTGAGAAGGTTGCTCCTGTGTTTGCCCAGGTTCCATTCATCGAAATGTTGCGGGTGCCTACTGAAAAGGTCCCGGCAGACAATGTCAGGTTATTGGACAAGGACAAATCATTCCCGGTAAGGGTTACAGACCCGCCACTGGTTTTATTTATAACCAGGGTGTAGAAACTACTGGTTCTTGGATCAAGCGATTTGGAACCGGTACTGTTCATTGTGACGGTTCCGGATCTTGAGGTGAATACCCCGGTTCCCGATAGGGTAAAGTCCCCACCAACATTAACCGCATAATTATTTGTGGTTACATCCAGAGTTCCGGCGCTGATGGTCAAATTATTGGCCACATCAAGTGTACTCGAGAGGTTGAAGGTTGAGGCACCTGTAAGGCTCAGGTTATAGAATGCTGAGCTGCCATCCGTAATGGTCTTTGTTCCTGAAGCAGAATTCAGAACAACTGTAGAGCCACCGCCGTGAGTAAAGGTACCATTGTTGGTAAAGGTATTGCTAACCGTAATGGTCGAACTTCCAGCAGAAATAGTACCGCTGTTGGAAAGAATATTGCTTACACTCAGGGTTGCAGCTCCTGAAAGCGTCAGGGTGGCCCCATTGTTGATCGTCAGATTCCGGCAGGCGGCATCATCGGCAACATCAATTGTTGGTGCAAATGTGGTTCCGGACGGAATGACAACAACCAGATTGGCAACATCAACGTGAGTTGATTTTGGCCAGTCAGCAGAAGGAACTCCATCGCCGTCATCCCAGTTATTCACATTACCCCAATCGGTATCAGTTCCGCCAACCCAGGTATAGGTACTTCCGGAGGAGGACCATCTGATAGCTCCTGTTCCGGCACCTACAGTTGTATTATCATCCTCATAAAGGTATCCGGCCAGTGAACCGGATGCGTCACGGAATTCCATCAGATTTGCACCAGAGGTTCTTCTGACGTTGTAAGTTGGTCCTGGATTGAAAACAACAGTCGAAATTGGATTCAGGCCAAACGTATGGTTGGCAGCATCACTGAATTCACCCAGAAAGTTCAGGTAAACCCCACCACTGGTACCGTTCGAGAAGGTTCCGTAGTCGAAATCATTGTTGTCATCTATGTATCCGCCGGAATTAATTAGAATTCCATTGGCACCCAGATACTCGAAAGAGTAATAGGCAGCTTCAATGGTTCCGCCAGCATCAACTGTGAAGGAATAAGTCCCGCTGCTTTGACGGGTTACTGTGGCAATGGAACTTTCGCTGGTTCCAACAATAATCGCCCGACCGCCATTATTGACGGTCAAAGTTGAGCTTGCGCCCATTCTGAGGGAGGCACCACCGTTTACATTCAAAGTACCGGTAACAGAAAGCGCATCAACACCTGTTCCGTCCCCGTGGTTAAAGGTGTACCCGTTGAGAGTAAGGATACCTGATGATAACGTGGTATTTCCGGTAGTTGTCAGGTTAGAAAGCATACGGAACTCAGTACCCGAAGCCCCATAGAACGTCATGTTGTAGAAGGAGGAACTTCCTGCAGTTATGGTTGCCAGCACGCCGGTATTATTGAACACAACAGTTCCGGCCCGTGAAGTGAACGCCGATGAATTGACCCAGTTTCGGCCAACCGTCAGGACGTAAGCATTATTGCTGACATCAAGAGTTCCTGCTGAAATTGTTAAGTCATTGGTTACAGTCGTGTTGGCACCAAGGCTTACGGTTCCAACTGAGTTTACAGTCAGGTTATAAAAGTTAGCTGTTCCGTTATTGACTGTTTTTGAGCCGGATGCAACTTCATACACAACTGTTGAAGAACCATTATTGAAAGTACCTGAGGTTGCCTTGGTCCAGTTACCTCTTGGAGAAATGATGTCATCATTCCCGGAAACAGTCAGAATTCCATTGATGGTCAAATCGCCATTGATTTCAATGTCATTAGCTGAACCATCGTCAGTAGTATTGATTGTCAGAGTTGCACTGGTATTAATTGTCAGGTTATTGGCCACGGCTCCGGCAACGGAAACAATAGGTTGATTAGTTGCGGTTGCAATCACCACATTGGTAGTTGCGTCGGGTACCATAGCCGGACCAGAACTCGGAGTCCAGTTGGCTGCAGTTTCCCAATCAGTTGAAACAGAACCGTTCCAGGTCAATGTGACCGGGGTTGGCCATGAAATCAAACTGTTCGGGTCCATATCAAAGGACTCACCACTGAATGCCCCGCTTGCAGCATTGAAGGAGAGTATGCCGGTTAGCGCTTCATTACGTGTAACGTTTGCTGCTCCGCTTCCTGGATTCAGAGGGAAGGAGACATTGTCGATGGTCATCCCGGTTGTGGAATGCTCAAGCTTAAGAAGAGTCGCTGAGCCACCGCCGGTACCATTTGTAAAGGTACAGTCACTGAAATTGTTGGTGGCATCCACACTTCCAGAAGTCGATACCTTGATACCATTGGCATTCATATACTCAAAAGTTGCATACCTGGCAGCAATTGTGCCATTTACTGTAAATCCATAAGTCCCGGCAGCATTGGGCCTTGTCACATAAACAGCACTGCCAGATGTACCGACAAGGTTTAGCTGTCCGCCTGAATTAACAGTCAGGTTTGCAGATCCACCACCCAAACGTAAATAACCGCCAGCACCAGCCGTGTAGGTTCCGGTAATTGAAACTGCATCAGAACCATTCCCGTCGCCCAGGGTGATGACCTTTGAATTCCCGTTGAAGGTTCCTGCAGTCAGGGTAAAGGCACCGGTAGTCGTTAAGTTATCCTGAACATTGTAGGTAACACCGGGGGCATTGACTACTAAGTTAGCAAGAGAGCTGCTGTTCAGGTAAAGATCCTGCGGGCTGACAGTAGCATTCAGAGTCAGGGTTCCGCTTGCGGCCATTGCACCAGAACCTGATACAACAATGTTACCGCCAACGTAAGAAGTTGTTCCATTCAACGTGAATGTACCCTGAGAAACCTGAAGGTTATTGGTGATCGTGACACCAGAAGTCTGAACTTGTACTGTTGTACCGGATGCAGTCAGCTTGTAGAAATAGTTAGCTGCGGCATTGGCGTCATTATAGATGTACTGAGTTGCTGAACCGTTGAAAATAACTTCACCGAGGCGGGCTACGAAAGATCCTGTACTGTTATTGGTCCAGTTACCGGCAAGGTAAATCGTGTAATTGCTGGCACTGACATCAAGTGTGGCAACCCCGATACTCAGGTTTCCTGTTACGGTAATATCACCACTCAGGGTTTTGGTATAAGCTTGAGTCAAGGTAAGGCTACCATACGTCACATTTCCTCTGATGGTTTGGGCACCAGCATAAGAATAGGTAGTAGTAGAAGTCGAAACCATCGTAGCAGAGCCAAAACCACTTGGGAAGTTACTTGTTCCGGGTACAGTTTCACCTGCCACCGTTAAAGTAGTTCCGTTAAATGTGAAGGCTTTGGTACCAGTACCGGTTATGGTATAGGTTGCCATATTCAGGCTTATGGTGCTGTTAACCGTCAAATCACCATTTATCGTGAGGTTGCCACCAAGTGTTTTGGTTGAGTTGGTTGTACCGGCCAGTACCAGATTATAGAAAGTTGCAGCATTTATTGACTGGGTACCACCGGTGAAGGTAACGGTACCGGAGCCTGTATAGGTTCCTGTACTGGTCCATGTTCCACCTGCAAAGGAATGTGATGCACCCCCGTCATTAAATGTTCCGGAATTAGTAAAACCGCCACTCATGGAAATTGATGCTGATGCATCATTTGCTATTAATGTACGGGATGGATTAACAGTAAGGTTATTGGAAACTGTCATCGGGTTCATCACGTTTTTATTTCCGGTACCGCTGACAATCAAATTATAAAACCGGCCATTTGTAATATCCTGAGTACCGGTACCAATGAAGTATGTAGAGGAGGTACCAGGCGTTAAGGTCCCCTGATTGTTCAAATCTCCATATAATTCAAAGTTTGTTGCAGTTGAAATAGTCAGGGTTGAACCTGACTCAATGTAAATGTCACCATTGAAAGCAATGGCGCCAGAAACAGAATAGATTGCACCGCCCGTAAAGTCAACGTTGGTAAACTTCTGGCTTGTGCTCGACATATTGATAGTTTTGGTACCGGCAGTCGCATTGAAAATAACTTTGGAGGAACTTGTCCCGGTAAACACACCATTGGTTCCCCGTGTCCAGTTTCCGCCAACAGTAATGTCGCTGTTTGCACCTGCCGCAATTGTTGCCGCATTGGTTGAGGTCGCAAGAATCACATCACCAGTAACCGTCAGGTCATAACCACCTTCAAGGCCAAGGTTACCGTTTGTCAGTGTAAGACTTTTTGCAGATGCATTTGCACTTTGAATACGGGGATAGTTTGTTGCAGTCGGAATTATAACATCATAGGTACCATCTGGTACACCTGAAGGCGACCAGTTACCGGCAACATTCCAGTCATCAACCTCACTGACATCGCCACCGATCCAGGTTTTGGTGGTGGAAATCGGCCAGTCCAAAAGCCCGGTTGCAGCCGTAGTCGGATCAGCTTCATAGGTAGACTGCTCAGGATTGGACGTGAGTCCGGCAAGTGCTCCGTCAACCGTTCCGGCAAAGGTAATGGTTCCGGTTGCGGTGTTAACCCGGCCAACGTTGAAATGGAATCCTGCTGTCGGGGTCCCGCTGAAGTTAAACGAAACATTGTTGATGGTCATATCACCAGAATTTGCATCAAGCTGTAAATATCTTCTGTTACCCGATGCAGTTGTGGTCAGATTGGACCATGCCCCATCAGAGAAGTTGTTTGTTCCGTCAACGGTAGCAGCCGAGTTTACAAGAAGACCCACATCGGCAAGATATTCAAACAGGTAGTATCTGGCATGAATTGTTCCGTTAACGGTAATCAGAGTTCTGGACGTTCCAGCACTTTGGGTAACTGTGGCAACGTGGTTAACGTCTGTTCCAACCACACGGAAAGTACCACCATTGGCAACCGTAAAAGTGGATTGACCGTCAACGTTATTAAACCCAAGACTTGAGCTGCCATCAACTTCCAGTGTTCCGCCGGATTGAATCGTGTGAGCTTCAATTACGTTTGGGTTATCATCGTTACCTAAAACAAGAGACTTCCCGTTCATATCCAAATTGGCATTGTTCCCAATCACCAGGTTACCGTTAACCGTGTTGGAGGCCGATTCCAGAGTGTAAGTTCTGGCAGAGGTATTGGTTTGGTTGAACGATAAGTTATTGAACGCTGAACCACCTGAAGTAATGGTTTTGGCGGTAGTGTTGGAGGATTCAAAAAACACGGTAGCCGACCGGGCAGTAAACGTTCCGCTGTTTGTCCAATTTCCACCAACCGTAATATTAAAAGGAGTAGTATTATTGGCATCCAGGGTGATTCCAGCCCCAATTGTAAGGTCATTGACCGTCCAGTCACCACCCAGGGTCTTCGTATAAGCACCAGTATTGGTTCGGGTTACCTGAACGTTGTTGGCAGTCAGTGCAGGAAGAGTCAGACCGGCATTTCCATTAAAGATCAGGTTGGCGCTTGTGGTGGTCCAGGTTGCATTTGCCGTTACAGTAACGGTGCTGCCGAGAGTATGGGTCAGAGATCCAAAATCAAGGGCAACCACATTGGTACCGTCTCCAACTGTTAAAACACCGGTAGTTACAAGTCCGTTGGTTGAAATTGTTTTGGTATTCCCGCCGGTTGCACCATCAGTGTCAACGAAAGTGACTGCACTGAATGAGTTCGCAGCACCCGGATCAATGGTTTGATTGGTAAGGCCATCAAATGTCACGGTCCCGCCAGTTGCAGTAAAAGTTCCTGAGTTAGTCCAGGTTGCACCAGAGAAATTGATATTCCGGGCAGTTGTCACTGTTGATCCAGAAGCAATTGTCAGGCTGTTAGTAATAATGAAACTATCACCGCCATTCCCAAAAGTTTTAGTTCCAACACCAGAAAATCCGAGATTTTGAATGGTGTAGGTAACGGCAGTACCACTAGGGTTATTAATGGCCTGAGTTGTTCCGGTAAAATTAAGTGTACCAGTTGTTGTATTGAAAACAACACCGTCGTTTACATAGAAATTACCGGCAACATTCAAGGTTTTACCGGACAAATCCAATTGAACAAATTCAGTCAGAACACCCGCAGTGTAGGTACTGTTCAGGGTCATATTTCCAGCAACAGTTAAAGTTGCCCCATCAATAATCTTATTGTAAGAGCCGTTACCGCTATAGTAAAGATTCAGGTTACCAAAAGTGATATTGGTTGGGATGTACTGATCACCGGTTGCTGAGGTAAACTGAATGGTTGAGTTGGAATTCAGCGCATAGGTAGTAAAGGTTGACGGGAATGGTGCTGCCCCAGCAATAGGCGTTGCATTGTAGGGAACATTCCAGTTTAAAACTGAACCGGAGGCCATGGTAAATGTTCCACCAGGAGCAGCTTTATAGAAATAGGTTCCGGCGACAGCCTGGGTAACCGTTATACTCGCATTGATTGTTAAATCATTACCGATTGAAAAATTACCGTAGGTATATTTGGCACCTGTACCAGCAAATATCAGGTTATAAAATCCGGTAATATCAGCATCAATATACCAGTTTCCTCCGTTGTGGGTAAAGGTCGAGGTTCCGGTATTGAAATTGGCTCCGGCCCCTGTCGGCACGCCAACGTTACCCGTTACAGTCACAGAGTGACTTCCCAAATTCAGGATCACATTGGCATCGTTCAGATTCAGGTTTCCGGTGACAGCAGTAGTTCCGCTTATATTTTTATTCGGAGTCATTCCTGCAGTGACGCGGCCAACAGTCAGGTTACCATAGGTGGTTGCAAAAATAGTCTGGTCACTGTCAGAATAGTAAAATACAGTTGAATTACTGCTGAGAACCAGAGAAGAAAGCGGAAGTGAAGGCTGGCGAACATATAACGTAGTTCCGCCAGTTAAAGTGAAACTGCCACCAACAGTAAAGGAACCAGTTCCTAAATCAACAGCCGTAACAGAAGAATTTACAGTTACATTGTTCGAAATATTTCCGCCCAATGAGCTGAACGTTTTTGTTCCGGTTCCGCTAAAGGTCAGATTGTAAAAATTGGTTGCACTGGATGAACCATTATCAATAGTAGCATTGCCACCATCAAAAATGATTGTACTGGTATTGGCAGTAAAAGTCCCGGTCCGAACCCATGCGGTTCCGGAAGATGCGCCTACATAAATGGTATTGGAACCGGCAATAAACTCAGTATTCGTCTGAATGCTGACCGTGTTGTTAATATCCAGGTTGGACAGGATCGTCCGGGTGGCACCAGCCAATGTTGAACTGGATACAAAGTTATAGAAAGGACCGCCGGTAATATTCTGATTTACACCGCTTCCATTGAATGTAACGGTCCCTGATCTTGGCGTAAAGATACCGGTTCCGGTGTTGGACCAGTTCCCACCAATTGTAATACCAAGATTTCCTGAAGAAACATCAAGTGTACCGTCTGTAATGGTCAGGTTATTGGTAACCGTAATTGCATTTCCTGCCAGAACATACGAGGAGGTAGGAGCATTGATTGTCAGATTGTAGAAGGATGATCCGCCTGTAGTTATCGTCGCATCAACCGCATTTCCATTGAAGGTAACGGTACCGGTATTCGCTGTAAATGTCCCGGAGTTGGACCAGTTCCCTGCAACGTTTAATGAGGTTCCGTTTGACTGGGCTAAGGTAGTCAAGGCCCGGATATTCAGATTTCCGCCAATTGACAGGCTACCTGTTTGAAGGTTCAATGTAATAGCATTTGCCCCACCGGCATCCATAATCAGATTGGTACATTCTGCAGCCGAATTAATGGAAACAGAGTAAACACCGGCTACAAAGCTATGGTCAAAAATAACGTTTTCTTCTGGTGCAGGAACATTACCCAAAACCCAGTTATCCGAGTCTTCCCAGGTTGTACCGTCACCACCCCCGTTCCAGTAATTGGCAATATAATTCCAGGTAACAATTGCACCCGGATCATTTTCATAAGTTTGACCGGCTCTGGCACCTGTTGCATCATTAAAGGTTATTGTACCGGTTGAACCCGCAGTTCTGGAGATGTTATAATCCTGCCCGCCATTAAATACCGCATTGCTGATGGACAGACCGGCACCCAGGTCAAGATTAGAAAAGTTGATATAATTCGAGCCCGTTGATCCATCCTGACCATTTGAAAAAGTACCGTCAGAAAAGTTCTCAGTTGCATCAATTGATCCGCCGGAGAAGGTAATCCCGGTTGTTCTCAGAAAATCAATCAGGAAATACCGGGCATGGAAGGTACCGGAAGTCTGATTGATTGTGTACCCGGTTGTGTTATTCCGGGTAATGGTAGCAATTGCACCATTGGTTCCGATAACTTTAAAAATACCACCGGCATTCGTGACAACTGCACTGTTTGCAAGCTGAAGTGTTGCATCACTATTAATGTAAAACGTTGCATTGGCACTGCTCAGATACACTGAACTACCGCTGGTGTAACCGGTCAGGCTGATAGCCTTTTTATTAAAGAAGAAAATTCCTGAGGCAACTTCAATGGTATAATTGGTACCATTGGCAGCATAGGAGTTTGTAAATCCGGTTCCAATTTTCAGGGTATCGGTTGCACCGATATTGACATAAACCGGACCAGTCATGTTAGAGGTATTCAGGTCAAAATTGATGGTTCCGGCACCAGACGGGTCACCATCAAAGGCAAGACGGCACCCGGTATTGGTAAAGGTCCCGGCGCCTGTATTAACAAAATTCCCGCCAACAGTAAAAGGTTTTAAACCCGAAGAGTAGGCACCGGTTGTAAAGTTTCCGGTAATCATGGTAAATTCGTTATCCACATCAATCGGGTTGTCTGTGGCAACTGTTAAAGTTTGCCCTGCTGTCAGGTTAACTTCCAGATTGTAGAAGTTCTTGTTAGCAAGAGTCTGGGTATTTAATCCCGGGCTGATTGTTCTGCTGTTACCCCAGAAATTTACTGTCCCCTGACGGGCTTCAAAAACACCGTTGGTCTGGATATTGCTCCAGATACCGGCAAGTGAAATTGTATAATTATTGGTAGATACATCGAGTGTAACATTATCCCCGATGGTAAGTGCATTACCCAGAACAATATTTCCGCCCAGTGTTTTGGTTCCGGAACCGGCTATGGAAACAGAGCCGAAATTGGAGCCCCCGATTAATTGGTCCGTACCGGCAAAACTTACTGTGTAATTCCGGTGAGTAAAAGTTCCAACGTTGGTCCAGTTACCGTATACTGACAGCGTTTGAATATTGTAGGTATCCAGAATGGCACCCCCTTCAATAGTCAGGTCGCCGTTGACTGTCATGGTGGTACCCGAGGAAACCAGGTATTTTGTACCTGAATTCCTGAACAGAATATTATTAAAGATGTTACCGCCCGAAACGTTTACGTTTTGCTGGGTGTTTCCGTCAAAAATGACCGTGGAGCCTGTACTGGTGAAGGTTGTACCTGAATTCCGGGTCCAGTATCCAGAAACAGTTACCGTCCGGCCAGTGGCATCAAGGGAAGCAGCATTTACTGTAAAGGTAAGTGTTCCGTGCACATCAAGATCTGACTGCAAAGTTACCGTTCCCGTTGCGGAGTTAATGGTTAAGGCATTGAAATAACTTGTGGATACTCCATTGTCAATATCCATCGTACCGGTTCCGTTTAAGGTCGTTGTCCCCCCCGTTTGGGTAAAGGTACCACCCGTATTGTTCAGCCAGGAAATACCACCAAAATTGATGTTTTGTGTAGTTGTAACATTGGCATCGGAGTCAATGGTTAATTCACCGCCATCTGTAATAGTCAAAGTATTCGAAATTGTCTTTGTTCCTGTTCCGCTGAACAGGATTCGGTATAAGGAAACAGCACCGCTTCCGTAATTGTTACCGGCAAGAGAAGTCGTGGCGCCGATCGACTGATCTCCACCGCCAAGAGTCAGATTACTGGTTCCCGGAACAGATTGAGTGTAAGTTGCATTGGCCCCTTTTGTAAAAGTGCCATTGACCGTCATGTTATACCCGGCGTCATCGAAAATAAGCCCGGTGACTGAGTTCATGACAAAATTTCCGGTAAATACGAGGTCACCGGCAGCAGTTTTCGTCCCTGCTGTATTTAAGAAAACAGATCCGTAAGAAGCCCCGAGATTTAATACAGGTAGTGTAACGGCAGCACCATAAAACCAGATATAAGAATCGCTTGCAAGAGTTACAGTCGTATAGTCATTGATCATCGACCCGAAATTGGTACCGGTTGCAGAGGTTTGAAATACGACATTTGAGCCAATTGAAAACCCAACGCCGGTACCCGATTGATTCCGGATAAGGGCAGTAGCCATTGTAATGTAGAGAACCCGGTTTACATCACCACCGGTGTTGGTAGCACTGAATGTACCCCGGACATCAATATTATTGGTAATTGTTTTTGTTCTTGATGCAGTTGGGGCACCCAAAGAAATCGTAAGATTATAAAACTGGGCATAATCTGCTGTTGTGACTGTTAAAGTTTGATTGGCGTCATCACTATCCAAAACAGTGGTTCCACCCACGCCAGATTGAATCTGGGAATTGGCACCGGCCAGTGTCACACTTCCTGAAAAATGGTGGGTGTAAGTACTCAGGTTAAAAGTTACGTTGTTATAAATGTACAGCAAACCGTTAACATCAAGGTTCCCAGTAGCAGTTTTTGAACTGTTGTTCAGATAAAGGTTGAAATAAGGAATCGTTCCGCCTGAGTAAGATCCCGGAACTTCCTGTCCTGCAGCATTCCCCCAATAATAAACATAACTGTTGGTTGCAACTGAAAGTGAAGCCACTGTTGGGAAGTTGGAGGCTGTTTTATAAATAACCAGTGTCCCTGTGATGGTAAGAGTACCGGCCCCGGTCATGGTAGAACCGGTTGAAGTAGTTCCCAGACCAAGAGTTGAACCCGAGCTGATGTTTGCCGTTGTGGAAACGTTCAGAACATCACCGTCAGAAACAGTTTTTGTCCCTGTACCTGCGAATACCACATTTGAAAAGTAAACACCTGTACCGGTGCTGTTTGAAATGGTCTGGTTTCCGCCATCGAAGGTGATGGTACCGGTGTTGGCAAATAAGTTGGTTGGGTCAGTTGCTGTCAGTGTCCAGTTCCCAGCAACGTTAACAGAATAGCCACCGTCATCAAAAACACCGGCTGTTGCACTGTTAATTGTCACGTTCCCATTAATATCGAGAGTAGACCCCAGTGTTTTAACACCCGTCCCGGAAAGATTCAGTGTATTGATAAAAGATCCGGTAGCCAGATTAATCGCCTGAGAAACATTGGCTGACAGGGTAATAGCACCAGCAGTAGCACTGTAGGAACTTCCGGAGGAAACCGTAAAATCACGGCCAATTACAACCGTATTTCCTGTTGACACAGAAACGGTTGCATTGTTATTTACCAGAAGATTGTTATTGATGGTAATTGTACCGGTTCCGGTAAACTGGAAGGAAGCAGATTGGATGGTCAGATTATAAAATGTACCGGAGCCGATAGACTGAATGGATCCGTTCATAACCACCGTAGAGGTATTGGCGGTGAACGTTCCGGTAAAAGTCAGGGTTCCGCCAACACTCAGGGTTGAAGAACCGGCATCGAGAACTGCCGAGCCATTGATAGTCAGATTATTGGTAATTGAAAGACTGTTTGCACCAAGACTCAGGTCGGTAGTGGCGGTTCCATTCTGAATCGCCAGGGAGCCTATCGCGTTTGCGGGGCTAAGATCCAGAGAAACCGTTCCTGTCATAGAGGATAGAATTGTCACAGTTCCCGTTCCGGAATTCTGTCCGGGATACCCTTCAGCAGGGTTTGTTACCCAGGCAGAACCGTTATACCGCTGCCATGAAGCGGTATTGCTCCAGTTAAAAGCACCGGAACCGACTGTTTGGTAGTCACCGGCAACCTGGGCAAATGCCTGGCCTGACCCTAAAAGGAACAGGAAGGAAAGTGCTGATTTTAACAATTTTTTCATTGGGTACCTCTTAACTATCATTTCAAAAAACTTCACTTTGTTTGGGGAAACAGTAACTTCAATTTACTTTTTAATGAGGTTTAAAAACCAACTGGCTTTTAAACCTATAGAACTTCATTTTAGCAATATAAAATTAAACTGATTAATTTCCTAATCAATTTCTAAGATTATGCCAAAAACATGATCCTGAACACAGTTTACTTGAGCAGTACCATTTTTTTAACTTCCCGTTTGCCGGACCCTGCATTTACTTCATAATAGTAGACACCAGAGGCTAAATCGGATCCGTTGACGATGACTTCATGGCTGCCGGCATCGAACTGGCGATTTACAATATCCTTCACTCTTTGGCCAAGGTTATTATATAAAACAATAGACACGTCGGCTTTTTCCGGAATTCTGAACAGAATGGTAGTTTCAGGATTGAACGGATTCGGATAGTTGCCGGCAACTTCAAACCGGGTCACCAATCCTTCGAATGAAACTACAGCCAGAACGGTTTTCTTTCCATTCATGTCCAGTTGTGACAACCGGTACTCGCACGCCTGATCCGCCTTTTTGTCTATGAAAAGATAATTCTGGCGGTCAGTTGTCGTTCCCTTCCCTGCTACTGTGCCAATGGCTTCCCAGGTTTTGGAGGCAGCGGCCAGGCTTCTTTTTTCAATGGTGAATCCGCTGTTGGCAGTTTCAGTAATGGTAGCCCAGGCCAGTTTAGCCCCGAATTTATCAGCAGAAACAGTTAATCCTGCAAATTCAACCGGCACCGTTGCGGGATCAATTTCCCCAATGGTAAACTCACCAAGCCCGGTAACATTTTCTGCAATCAGTAAGGTTCCTTCAAAGTAAACGGTTTCACTGGCTATCTGCCATTCAGATCCAGAATCAGCCCGTTGCAGCAGGGTATAGTTTTCTTCATTTCCTTCAATAATGTATCCGCCAAGACCTGAAGTTTCAACTGAAATTGAAGCGGTTCCGGTTGAATTGCTGCCGTTGCAGGATACCTGCCAGCTTCCGCCGGAGTAATAACCCAGAATGGTTTCAGGCAGCAAACCAGTCTGACCGGGGTCCGCTGCTGAGAAAACTGCCGTTAATTCAGTGGCATCATCCGGGGTTTGAGAGAAATCAAGGGAAACCGGGCGGGGAGACGAATTGTCGCCGATTGCAAAGGTATATCCGTGGTTCCCGGACAGGTTCCATTTTTGTCCGTGCAAAATCCAACCGTCGCCACTTACCAATTCAGAACCAGCGTCCATGAGGACACTACCATCTGCAACGGTAATCAGGCCGGATTCAAGTCCAAGCCTGCCGGTTACAATAAAGCCTTCGACCGAAGTGACGGGACCGCCAATCCATAAATCAGTGTATTCAGGATCAGATAAAGAACTGCCGGATCCAAAGAAAAATGAAGATTGATTTCTCAAATCCACATTGCTGTCAGCAATCAGTTTAAAATCGGCCTGATTGATGTTACTGTCTGTTCCACTAACTTTCCGGACAAGGGCAAAACCAACACCATCAGCTTCAGCGGCTGCACCTTCAGACACCAGGGGAACAGAAACGTCACCAAATCCGAGTCCGTCGAGGTGAACGGATCCTTCAGAACCAAACAGTCCGATCTGACCATCCGTGGGCATAGTAACCGGGAGAATTCCGTCTGTTTTGATGGAATCTGTTTCAGAAAGATGAAGGTAATCTGCACTTCCCAGAAGGATATACCGGTTTGGTTTAGCTACACCGGACAGGCTTAAGGCCACATCCAGGCTGACCCCGGTTCCGCTTAAAAACTGGAAGGAAAGTTCAGACAAATCAAAATATTTACTGGTGGTATTGACGAGTTCCAGGTAGGACTGCCCATCAAAGTCCCGGTTGGACTGAGTGATCAGAATTTCTCCGGCCACCGGCGTTGATTTCGGGTAAACCATAAAGGCACCAGAAACAACCGGTGTTAAAGCACCGCAAGTAAAGGTGAGAGTCACGGAATCAGCCTGGGTATCAAATACCAGATTTCCAAAGGCTGCAACCCCTTTCATTGGGCTTTCAACGGTCAGTGAAGACGGATCAAACGGATGGTTGGATGTAACCGTAACATCCAGATTAAAATCCCCATCCTGATTTCCATTGTCGTCGGTTGCCGTAACTTCAGGAACAGGAAAAACCTGGGTTCCGATTGCATTATCTGTTGGCTGACCGGTCAGAACCAACCGGGTTCCGGTTACTTCGATCACATCAGTATTTTCTGCGGTTTCTGATACAAACTCTGTTAACTGAGAGGAAACTGAAGATTCAGCCACGAATACGTTCAACCCTGAAAGTTCAAATCCAAAGGCGGATCTATCCAGGATACCTGAAGATTTCAGAGAAATTCTGACCGTCAGAATTTTGGAACCTCCATCGGCAACCGAAACCGGAGAACTGAAAGTAAATTTCAGTGATGTGGCAGATACAACAGCTTCCGCAATCCGTGTCGTCCCGTCAAAAATAGCCGCAGTCAGAATTTGTTCTGACCAGTCGCCGATTCCGTCATTGCCGGATTCGGTGATAACCAGAGAATCCACCAAAGTAGGAAGCACATCAAAATCGGCAGAACCGCCACCGTCTCTGAACTGAACAGCAAACACCTGAGCACCATCAGTAACAGACAGAGGTGCCGGATCATTTTCCAGAGAACTGATTGTCAGGGATTCGCTACCGGGAAGAATCATGGCATCACTGTTTGAAGCATACGCCACATCAAGAGTAGTCATAGAGCCGGTTAGGGACGATGAAGTCAGGTAATTGGCAGTTGTCCCGGATCCGTTAAACTCAAATACAGCATAATGATAGGTAGTATTTTGTGAGAGGCCTGTTACCGGAACTGAAGAACCCGACCCGGAGTAAACTACAAAATTACCTGATCCGATCTGGGATCCCAGTCCGAAGGCGGCATTGGCTGAATAGGAAGAGCCATCTGCGGGGACCGCATCCACAGCACTGCCGGATTTTGCCAGAACCAGGCGTTTCTGACCGTTTCCTGATGACCAGGATGCCGTCATGGATACGTTTCCGATGGAGGAAAAATCCAGTGAAGTGGTAATTACAGTTGGTTCGGAAGCAAGAGCATTACTTCCGAAAATTTTAACATCGTCAATCCGGACGCCACCGGTCTGGGTTGCATAATCCACTTTAAACCGTAACCGCAGGTTGGCTGTAACGGCGCCCTGTGGCAGCGGCACATTGGAAATGGTTGCCCAACCGATTCCGGATGGTAAATAAGAAGCCAGGCTGATGGAGTTATAGGTTGTTCCATCGGCAGACCATTCAAGGGTCGTCACACCGGCAGCAGAAAGAACAGATGCCTGATAATAGCCAAACGTAACGTTTAAGTTCGTTAATCCCGTGGTATTAATATTGGAAATGGTCATACTTCCGTATTTACTGCTTGTCGGCGGGAAGTTGATGTACCGGCCACTGTTGGTATTTGCAGTTCCATTATAAACCGGTGTTGTGCTGGCAACAGAAACCAGAATTGTCTGGGTTGCGGATGCGGTAAGGGTATAGACAAAACCAGAATTATCATATCCGGTGTAATTGGGCGCCGTTCCGGTCAGATTGGTAAACGTTTCGGTTACCCCGATCTGCTGTAAAGCGGCAACCACAGTGAAGGTATTGGTCGTGGCAGTCAGAAGTCCACCAGAAGAAGCAGTTAATTGAATGGATTCGTTGGTGTTGTGAGTTAGACTGCTGAAAGTGGCAATCCCTGAAACAGCACTGACGGAATTTCCTGACAAGGAACCGGAACCGGACGGAGTTAAGGTTACCTCCCCGGAAAAGTCTGAATCCAGGTTTCCATTGGCATCCACTGAATGGATCACAACCGAAGTTCCCCAGACCTGATCCACATAAAAGGTTGCATTCAGTGCCGGTTGGGAGAAAACGGAGCAAGCGGAGGCCGTAACCTCTATCCGGTTGATGTCACCGGATACCGAACTTGATGCAGCACCACCGTCGCCTGATGCAAACCCGGAACCGCCTGCCAGTGAACTGACACTGGTAACTGTGAATTGGTTTTGTGTATTATCCGTAACTCCGAATTGATAAGTTACCCGAAGGGTCAGATTGGTGAAAGAATCATCTGCAGCCGTAACATCAAGACCAGAAAAGGTGATTGGTGATCCAGATACTGAGACTTCGCTCAGTTCGGTTGAACCCGAGTACAAAGCTGCCTTACGGAGAATTGAAGGGTTTGTAACTGCGAATGAAACGGAAATCAGAGTTGTTGGATTCAAATCTGAATCATCAAATGCTGCACCGCCATCCCGGAGGAGGAGTCCCATTACCGCAACACTATTCCCGGATGTAATATCATCCGACTGGTAAGCGGAATAATCAATAGTCGAGGAATAGGTAAACGATCCGTCAACTGCGAGATCTGAATTCCCGAGAATTGTACTGCGGGTAACAGCCGGGATTGTTCCGTCGGTTTTGTAATTGTAAGTTGAGGCCACTGCTCCGTCGTAACCAAACGGCACGACTGTAAAATGGTATTCGGCAGCAGAAAGTCCGGTCAAAGAAACACCAGTTGCTGCGCCGGATGAAACCACCGCTGCAACAGTTGCATCACCGATCGTGGCACCGGCTGTATAAGCAGTTCCATCTGAAGGAAGACCTGTTGGGTCGGATCCAACTTTAGACAGTACCAGATACCCTGAGGCAGTAGGAACCGGGCTCCAGGTCAGGTCCACTGCTGAAGAACTGATAACTGTTCCGCCCAATTCAGTGACATGACCGAGAGGTTCTGTAAATATAAAACCTTCAGCAGAATAGGCTGTACCGGCAGAATTGGTTGCATATCCCCGGTAATATACTTTAGTGCCACCTGGCAAACCGGTAACCGGAACGGTAAAAGAAACACCCGATCCGCCGGAGACTTTAGTGTCGGCAATTGTGGGGTTGGCTGTCGTAGCCCAGACAATACCCCGTTCAGTCAGAATTCCGTCATTCCCGGTTGAAGACACCCAGCCATAGGAAGTCAGGGTTGCACCTAAAGTTGCAGTTGTTCCGGTGACTGAAGCTGAAGAGACAGTAGAAAGAACCGGGGCGGAATTTACATTTGAATTAACGGCTGTGGCCCAATCAGCAGAAACCCGGATTCCATCTACCAGAAGAGTTGGGGCAATATTCACGGTTCCCTGCCGCAGTTGAACACCTGAAATTCCAGCAGTAAAAAGCTCGGTTGTAGTTGCAGCAACTGCAGATCCAGAGGGTTCAATACTGGGAATACTTCCTGCAGGAAAAATGAAAACCGAAGCTTTGTCGTTTGAGGCCCCGGTTATCAACTGATATTTTACAACAACGAGATAATTTGTGTTCAGTGAATAACTTGATGACGTGTAGGCAGGAGGTGTAACAGAGCCAACCTGAACCCCGATGTTAAATCCTGACCCTTCCGTTTTTATAAAGGTTCTGCAACCACTTGTAGTTGTTCCGCTTGTAAAACTAAAAAAATAATCTGCACTTTGAGCTGCAGATACATTAATTATAAAGGACGCATAAACTGAGCTTCCGTTTGTCTGGGTGACAGAAAGGTTTTTGTATATATCCTGTCCGGTAGATTTTAATAGAACAGCATTTCCTGTTCCAGAACCCGTATATCCTGAAAAGGAGACCATTGCACTTGAGTCAGCCCGGGCAATTTTTATCGTATTCCCAGTTCCCGTAAACAGACTCCAACCTGCACTGGTTAAAGCCGTTCCGTTTGCAGAAGTGAAATCATCACTCAGAAGCAGCGATTGGGAGTAAACAGAAAAAGATGCTAAAAACAGCACCAGAGTCAGTAACCAGGATTTCATGAGAGTATTCCTTTCAGCTTGAATCCGTTTTCAAGAATTAAAAAATCATTGGAATTTACGGAAAAAGCCGGATTATTAAAAATCAGAAGGGAGTTAATTATCGAATCGGTTGTGGAAATAAAATGAGAAAAAGAAGGGGAAACCGGGCAGGATGCAGGCAAAATAGTGACCAAATTCCGGTCATAAACCGTCCCAACCGTCGGAGACCAGCCAGATGCAAAAGAATTTAAATTTCCTGAATCCTGGAGTAATTTAAACTCACGAGATTGCTCTCTGCCGGAAAATGTCAGGATTCCCTTTAATTTAAAAGAAAACGTCACCGGCTGGACAGGAAGCATACCGGGCGGAGAGGCACTCCGGTCTGAAGAGGTAGTCAGGCTTACCGGTGAACCCGAAGAATCCAGAACCAGCCAACCGGTAAGTAACCAGCCGGCAGAATTGCGGGTAAAGGTAAGCTGAACGGACTCATCCAGAATAACTGCAAGTGAACCCAAAGTTCCGGAACCAGTAAAAACAGAGGTGATTTTTCCTGAAAAAGGTAAACCAAGTTCCGAAATCAGACCGAAAGCCTCCTCATGGGATAAAACAGCAGACCAGGAGTTGAAGGAGTCTGAACACGAAACCGATTCAGGTTGAATATCCCGAGCAACAGTCACAACTGATTCAACGGGATTACTAAGGGGAGCGGGTTCTGAAGCACCTATCGGCTTCCAGCCTTCCTGTTCAGCAGTTTTAGAAACTATAAAATCACCGGAAACGGAAACGAGACCTTGTTCAGTTTCAACAACCGGGGCAGAAAGAACAGGAGAAAGATCAATCCGGATAGCAATTTCAACCGGGGATTCGGTGTGACTGTAAATCTGCTGCCGGGACAGCAGGATCGGAGCTTCTGAAACCGGTTGGTCTTCTACAGCAATCGTTTGAACCGGGAGAGATACTACAGTCTGAGCCTGGGTGGTAGCAGCAACACTCAGCAAACACAGGACTACCCCTGTGCCAAAAAAACTGCTGAATATTGTAAACCGGTTTTTCATGGGCTAAACAGACTTTCAGATTTAGTTCAGTGCAAAAATAAACGTCTGAACTAATGAAGGCAATGACCTTCTTTTATTTAATTCCGGATTGTGTCCGTCAACACATGACCCCACAATAAAAGAGTAGATTATATTTTTCCTTATTTTATTTACAATTCCGGTTTTCAGCCTGCAAACTGAGATATTGCCACAGGATCTTCGTTGGATGAGTTGAACTGGAAAATCTTCCTTTTTCGTCTGTCGGATCTGCTGCTTTTTCAGTAAATTCATGCAAACATAAACTGGAGAAAGAAATGGATCAGTTTGAGCAGCAGATCAGCAGACTAAAGCCGGATTTTGAGAAAAAGTTACAGGAATTTGTAGAAATTCCGTCCGTATCCCTGCTTCCTGAACGGGCACCTGACATGCACCGGGCGGCAGAATATGGAAAAACTCTTCTTGAGGAGGCTGGCTTCAAGGCTGAAATCGTCAAGACAAAAGGATACCCGGTTATCTGGGGCCGGCACATCGTTGATCCGGCCTATCCAACTTTATCCATTTACAACCATCTCGACGTTCAGCCCGGCGGTGAACCTGAATGGAAAACTGATCCGTTCCGGTTTGTAAAACAGGGGGATACTTATTTCGGCCGGGGAACAACCGATGATAAGGGACCTGCCCTTTCAGCCTATTTTGCCTCCAAACTGGCGATTGCAGGGAAAATTCCGCTGAATCTTCAGTTTTTATGGGAACTGGAGGAGGAAATCGGATCACCCAGCTATGAGGAATTTATCACCAAAAAACGGAAAGATCTTCAAACAGATTCGGTTCTGGTTTCGGATACAATCTGGCTGAACCGTGAAAGACCGGCAATTCCCTACGGACTCAGGGGACTTCAGGCCTTCAGGCTGACTCTGGAAACCGGTGAAAAAGACTGCCACTCAGGTTTGTGCGGCGGTGCAGCCAGAAATCCATTAACAGAACTGGCCCAACTGATTTCAGAACTGGTTGACGGCAAAACCGGAAAAGTCAAAATTCCGGGATTTTATCAATCGGTAAAGCGGGCTTCAAAAAAGGAAATCGCCAATTTCGTTGCCGCCGGGTTTGATCAGGAGAAATTTAAAAAAGCCCACGGACTAAAAACACTCCGGTTTTCAGATGTCGCCGACCTGACAGCCAGAATCTGGGCTCTGCCAACTTTAGAAGTGCACGGCATAACCGGAGGCTGGCAGGGTCCCGGAGTTAAAACTGCTATTCCGCCCAGAGCAGAGGCCAAAATTTCCTGCCGGTTGGTTCCCGATCAAACTCCCGAAGAAATAACCGACCTGATGATCCGGACGGTAAAAAAACTGAATCCGGATGTACAGGTTCATATTGAAGGCGGACTGGTTCCCTATCTGGGAGAATTCAAAGGAAAATATGCGGATGCCGGAGTTCTGGCCCTTGAATATGCCTTCGGGGCAACACCGGCATTCACCCGTGAAGGCGGATCGATCGGTGCGGTGGTCACCATGAAAAAACTGCTGGGCGTTCCCGTTAATTTTCTAGGGCTTTCCCTTCCGGAGCATGGATATCATGCGCCCAATGAAAACTTCGACTGGCGGCAGGCTTCCGGCGGGATGAAAATGTTCCTGCGGTATTTTGAACTGATTTCCGGAAGGAAATAAGGACAGAATAAAAAGGTGCCACTGTCCACGGGGTGAGGACAGCGGCAAAATCATCAGGATTTCGGATTCAGAATGTGAACCGCTTCGCCTTTGGCAGCTTTGGCGGTTTCCATCATGATTTCACCCAGAGTCGGGTGGGGATGAACTGTCAGATGAATATCATCCAGGGTTGCTCCCATTTCAATGGCAAGGGCAGCTTCCGAAATCATATCAGAGGCGTTTGTTCCAACGATTTCAACACCAAGGACCCGTTCAGAATCATAATCTGCAACAATCCGGGCAAACCCTTCAATATCCCCGGTTGATTTTGCACGTCCCAGTGCACCGTACGGGAACTTCCCGGTTTTGATTTTTTTCGACTGGCGTTTGGCTTCATCTTCGGTGAGGCCTGCAATGCCTACTTCAGGATCACAGAAAATAACACCGGGGATGACCTGAATATCCCGGGTGGAATACTTATGCCCGGCAATGTTTTCTGCTGCAATTTCACCTTCTTTTGAGGCTTTGTGAGCCAGCATTGGCTGTCCGACCACATCCCCGATGGCATAGATATTCGGAACGGAAGTCTGAAGTTTCTCATTTACCTCAATAAACCCGCGGTCAGTGATTTTTATTCCGATGGATTCAGCGCCAAAGCCTTTTGAGTTGGGCCGCCGGCCAACTGCCACAGCAATCATATCACCGGTAACCGTCTGGTCCTTCCCTGAAATTTCGAAAGTCAGTTCAGCTTTATCACCAGACTTTTTCCAGGATTTTGCTTTTGCGGAGACAAAAACATCCGCCTTGTTCCGCTTCAGTTTCCGTTCGATTAATTGCGCCACATCTTTCGACGTTCCGGGCAGAACCTGATCCATCATTTCAACTACGGTCAGTTTGGTTCCCAGTTTGGCATAAACCGTCCCCAGTTCAAGTCCGATAACACCGCCACCAATTAAAATAAGGGAGTCAGGCACGGATTTAAGCTCAAGAAGATCGGTAGAATCCACAATGACCTGATGATCAAATGTAAATCCCGGAATCTGAACGGGCGAAGATCCGGTTGCAATGATGCAGTTTTTGAAATTGATCGTCAGCTTTTCTCCGGATTTATCAAGAAAATCTGCTGAGGTGGAACTGGTAAGGGTGGCGGTGCCGAAACGGTGATCAACTCCATTTCCCTTCAGAAGCTGGGCAATACCGCTGGTCAGTGACTCCACGATGCCGTTTTTCCATTCCTGGGTCTTTGCCCAGTCATAAGAAGCACCGGCAACCTTAATTCCCATTTTCTCTGTTCCGGAAACCGTTTTCTCATAAGTCTTGGCCATCTGGATCAGAGATTTGGACGGGATGCAACCCCAGTTCAGACAAACACCGCCAAGTGCTTTGTCCTTGTCGACAACCAGTGTTTTTATTCCAAGCTGGCCCAGGCGAATGGCAGCAACATATCCACCCGGACCTGCACCTATCACCAATGTATCATAATTTAAAACTGACATGTCTGATTTATCCTGTATACTATAGAAATGTAACCAATTTTGAAGGCGAATAAGCAGTGAATCGTTCTCAAACTTCCCCTTCCATTTTAATGGAGGGTATCCGGAATTACCTTAAATTGACCAGCAGCCATTCCGGCTGAGACAGGAACCGGGCAAAATCATTCCCGCACCGCACAGCATCTGCACCATCCACCACCCGGTGGTCACAACTCCAGGAATGATACATCATCCACCTGATTTCGAGCTTACCATCAACAACCACGGGTCTTTGCTGAATTTTACCCGGTGCCAGAATGGCCACCTCGGGGAAATTGATGACGGGAGTTGCCATAAGACCGCCAATAGCCCCAACATTTGAAACCGTAAACGTGCCGTCTTTCAGTTCATCCATTCTGACCTGTCCGGCCTTGGTCCGGTCTCCCAGATCCTTTAATTCTGCAGCAATTTCAAAAACTGATTTGGTTTCCAGGTTTTTCAGAACCGGAACAATGAGACCCGTCGGTGTATCCATCCCGATCCCGATGTTATAAACTTTTTTCAACCGGATCACCTTTGCCGGTTCATCCAAAGTTGCATTGCAAACCGGGTTCCGTTTCAAAGCTTCGACCAGAGCCTTGAGAATAAACGGCATATACGTCAGTTTAATTCCCTCTTTTTCGGCTGCTGGTTTCAGTTTATCCCGCATCTCAACCAAAGCGGTTACATCCACCTCATCCATGTAGGTAAAATGCGGTGCAGTGTAAACGGACTGAACCATTTTATCGGCGATCCGTTTCCGGATTCCGGTAAAGGGGATTTCTTCCTGAGGAACAGGACGGGTTTCTTTTTCGGGAACGGAAAATGAAGTTACCTGTGATTGTTTCTTCACCGGACCGGGGCCAGTTCTGACTGAACGAACATCCTCATCTGTGATCCGGCCGTTTTTACCCGTTCCCTGCACAATGGCAATATCAATACCCAGATTTCTTGCCAGTTTCCGGGTACCGGGAGTGGCTAAAACCTGAATCTGTTGCGGAGGCATACCAGCAGGTTTTTCATCCTGTTTACCATTGGCAGCTGGGGGTACCGGTTTAACAGGGTTTTTCCCGGTTGAACTTACTTCGAGGGACACCAGCGGTTTATGCACTTCGATTACTGTCCCAACCGGACCAAATAACCGGATTACCCGGCCATTTTTAGGTGATGGAATAACCACAGTCGCCTTGTCGGTCATAACTTCGACCATCGGCTGATCTTCGGATATCAGATCCCCTTCTTTGATATACCATTTTACAATTTCGCCTTCTGCCGTTCCTTCGCCGATATCGGGCAGCAGAAACTCAAAAACTTCGGTTCCGGTGCCTGACGAAACCGTTCCGCCGGGTGCAAAGGCATCCAGTTCCATCCGGGCTTCTTCGGCTTGTGCAAGAGTAGGTTCTTCACCGGACAGGGTCAGTTCGAGCAAGGGGTGGTGAACAGCGATCATATCCCCGACTTTTCCAAACAGTTTCGAAACTTTCCCGTTTTTAGGGGATGGAATTACGACAGTCGCCTTATCGGTCATGACTTCAACCATGGGCTGATCTTCACTGACCGGATCGCCTTCCTTAACGTACCATTTCACAATTTCACCCTCTGCGGTGCCTTCACCGATATCCGGTAACAGAAATTGCCAGACTGTCATGCTGATTCTCCGTTAGAATTCCAGTGTTTGTTTAATGGCCCAAAGAACCCGTTTCGGATTCGGGTAATACTCATAATCGAAGCTGAACGGATAGTGGGTGTCCCAGCCGGTAATTCTCTGAACCGGCGCCTGAAGCTGGAGAATATTCCGTTCATGAAGAGTGGCAGAAAGTTCGGCACCGAATCCTGAGGTCCGGGGGGCTTCATGTACGATGACACACCGGCCGGTTTTTCTGACTGAGGCATCCAGAGTTTCAATATCATAGGGAATCAGGGTTCTCAGATCAATGACCTCGACCGAAATTCCTTCTTTTTCAGCCAGTTTGGCAGCATCCATATTGATGTGGTGGATGGCCCCCCATCCGATGAGCGTAACGTGAGTTCCTTCCCTTGCGATCCGGGCCTTTGAAAGCGGAATTTCATAATAATCCACAGGGACTTCACCCTTGGCGGACCGGTAGATTTTTTTGGGTTCAAAAAAGAGAACCGGATTCGGATCTTTGACGGAAGCGAGCAGGAGACCCTTTGCTTCATACGGATCTGACGGGACCACAATTTTAATTCCCGGTGCGTGCGTGTAAAAGGCCTCGGGAGATTGGGAGTGATACAATCCGCCATTGATGCCGCCACCATAAGGCGTCCGTATCACCATCGGGACAGGATACTGTCCACCTGACCGGTACCTGGACTTTGCAATTTCGTTGACGATCTGGTCAAATGCCGGGTACATATAATCCGAAAACTGAATTTCTGCAACAGGTTTCAGTCCGTACAGGGCTAAACCAAACGCAAATCCGGCAATTCCCTGCTCACAGATCGGGGCATCAAAACACCGGTCTGACCCGAATTTTTCCTGAAGACCTTTGGTAGCCCTGAAAACGCCGCCATAATTTCCGGAATCTTCACCGAAAGCAACGACCTCTGAATCCCGTTCAAAGGCCAGGTGAAGCGCATTGTTGATGGCTTCGATCATGTTCATTACCGGCATCTCAGCGTTTCCCTTCATTTTTTAAAAAGGTGATCAACTGATTTTTCTGTTCTTTCAGATTCCAGGGCAAGTCATCATACATATCCTCAAATAAGGCATCCAGTTCGGCTCTTGGTGTATTTTCTGCCACCCGGATGGCATCGAGCAATTCTTTTTCACAGGTTTTTTCCCAATCCTGTTCCTCTTTTCCGGACCAGAGATTTTCCTTCATCAGGAATTTTCGGAGGCGGATAGCCGGTTCACGCAGTTTCCAGGGGCCGTCGTCCTTGTCTTCACTCCGGTAAGCTGAAGGATCATCAGAAGTAGAGTGAGACGAAAGCCGGTAAGTCAGGGCTTCGATCAGAGTCGGACCGTCCCCTTTCAGGGCTCGTTCTCTGGCTGTCCTTACCGAGTCAATCACCGCAAACAGATCGTTTCCGTCGATCCGGACTCCTTCAATTCCATATCCCACAGCCTTAACAGCAATATTTTCAGAAGCGGTCTGCCGGTGGATAGGAGTTGAGATGGCCCATCCGTTATTTCTGCAGAAAAATATGGCTGGGGCTTTGTAAACACCGGCAAAGTTAAGTCCGGCATGAAAATCACCTTCAGAAGTTGTGCCTTCACCAAAAAAGGTCAGGGCTACTGCATCCTGCTTTTTAATTTTCATTCCATAGGCGGTCCCGGCACATTGCGGAATCTGTGTTCCGAGTGGCGATGAAACCGTCACCAGGTTCAGTGCCCGGCTGCCCCAGTGCATCGGCATCTGGCGGCCACGGTTCAGGTCACCCGAATTTCCAAAAAGCTGATTGACAAATAATTGAAGTGAAAGACCTCTGACAAACGCTGCACCCTGCTCACGGTATTGGGGAAAAATCCAGTCCTGCGGTTTCAGGGCATAGGCAGCACCTACGTGGGTTGCTTCTTCTCCATAACTGGCCATGTAAAAGGCAATCCGGCCCTGGCGTTGCATTTTAAACATTCTGGAATCAACAACCCGGACTTTTAAAATGGTTTTAAACAGTGAAATCAGGTCCTCTTTGGGGATTTCGGGAACCTGTGCTCCCTTAACAAATTCACCATTTTCATCCAGTATCTGCTTAACAGGCAATTTGGGTGCCTTCGCCATTCAACTTCTCCTGATTGGGTTGGGTGACCGGTGCGAAAATACACCCGGCCTCATTAAAAGCAAAAAACAGAGGATTCCGGCGGTTCGGGATGATCAGAATTTCATCCGCCGTTCTTCGATCATCCCTTTTACGAACAGTTCACCTGCCCGGTAAGAGGTTCTGACCAGAGGCCCGGAGGCGACGTAGAGAAATCCGAGGTCTCTACCGGCCAATTCATACTGTTTAAATATATCCGGATGGATAAACTCCTGTACCTCAAGGTGCCAGGAGGTGGGCTGAAGGTATTGGCCGATGGTGAGAATATCCACCTGATTTTGCCGAAGGTCTTTCATGGTTTCTAACACTTCGTCAAAGGTTTCCCCCAGTCCGACCATGATGGAGGATTTGGTAAAAATATGCGGATAGTTTTCTTTTACTGACCGCAATACGGCGAGTGACTGGTCATAACTGCACCGGGCATCCCGTACATTGGGAGTCAGAGACCGGGTTGTTTCAACATTGTGGGCAAATACATCCGGTCCGGCCTGTGCAATCCGGCTTGCAAGAGACAGGTCACCCCTGAAATCTCCGGCCAGCATTTCGATCAGTTTTTTCGGATCTTTCCTTCGGATGGCCTGAATTACCGATGCTACCTGACCGGCACCGCCATCCGACAGATCATCCCGGTCAACCATGGTCAGAACGACATAATCCAGCTTCATTACATCCGCAGAATGTGCAATTTTGGCTGGTTCAAGCGGATCGACATCCTCTCCGGTTTTGGCTGTATTCACATGGCAGAACCGGCACCCCCTGGTACAGGTTTTCCCCAGAATCATAAAAGTAGCCGTTCCGCCTCCCCAGCATTCTGACATATTGGGGCATTTGGCTTCCTGACAGACTGTTGAAAGCTGGTGGCCGGTAACCAGATCCTTGATCTGACGGTACCGTTCCCCACCCGGCGGAGAAATTTTAAGCCATTCCGGTTTTTTGGAAACAGGTTTTTCCTGAATCATACTTCTTTCTTTCTTTGTATGCAAAGATACAACGCGGATGAATACGGAGTAAAACTACCGCAGATAACAACCCGGAAAGGGAAAAAGTGTCAGATTGGGATTCTGAAAAGTTAAGATTCCTGTATTCTGCCCGGCATCACACAATTTCGACAGTTAAAACCTGTATATTTGTGGAATATTAACATCGCAGTCTACCGTGAAACCCACATTTTTCCTTGTCGCGGTGCTGGCCCTTTTATTTCAGGACACCGGCGCCCAGGTCATTATTTCCGCAAAAACCATCAGTTTCGGATCCAAACCTGCCAACCAGAAAGACAGTTTATCCGTCACCCTGACGAACCCAACCGCTGCAGCAGTTTCCATTGGGGCTCTATCCAGCTCAGATTCTGCCTTTACGCTCAGGGCCGAGGCTTCCTCAATTCCATCCGGCTCCTCTAAAAAGGTCTGGATCCGTCTGAATGCCAAACACAACATCACTTATAATGAACGGGTGTTTATTACCCTTCCTTCCACCCTGCAGATTTTTATTCTGACGGTGACCGCCTCAGTAACCTATACCGATAATAACGGCTATTACGCCACAACCCAGAATTTATGGGACAATCAACTAAGAGACACTTTGCAGGCAATTACCGGAAGGGGGTATAATACCCACTCAACCAGTGCTTCCTCTTCATACGATCAGATGCGGGAATATATGTATGCCACCGCCGATGATTATGACTATCAGGATACCATTGAGTGTGTGTATACCGGTGTAAAGGGACATGTGACCGGCCGGTCTGATGCCTTCGTGGATCCCTACAAATTCAACGCAGAACATACCTGGCCGCAATCGATGTTCGATGATGCCAACGGCAATCCTGTGTTACCGATGTACTCTGACCTTCATCACCTGTTCCCGGCAAACGCCACGGCCAATCAGGAAAGAAGCAACTATCCTTTCGGTGTTGTTTCAGGTACACCCACGTGGGCTGTCGGCGGATCGAAAAAAGGAACCCTGACAACCGGCGGCACCGGATTTGAACCCCGGGATGTTCATAAAGGAAATGTGACCCGTTCAATGTTTTACTTTATCACCCGGTATCAGAATTATTCTAATTTCATGACGACCGCATTTGAGACCGCTTTACGGAACTGGGCCAAATCTGACCCGGTGGATGCCAATGAAAAAACCCGGAATACCCGGGTCCAGGCCTGGCAGGGAAACCGGAATCCGTTTATCGATCACCCGGAATTCATTGACCGGATCTATGATTTTGTGAACCGGCTTTCACGGCCAAATGAAGTTAAACTGGCGGTTTCGTCAACCAATATCGCCATGGGAGCCAGACCTTCGGGCTCGACTTCCAGTTTTTACTTTAAATTTACAAATACAGGCCCTAAGGTCACCAACCTTGAATCGGCTACCTTGACGGGAACCGGATTTTCCATCGGCTATAAACCGGCTGTATCCAAAACCATCGGTCAGGGAATTGCAGATTCAATTGAAATCAAATATACCTCAACCAGTTCTTCTGCCGTTCCTGCCGGCAGCCTGACAATTTCTCTGGCAACAGCAACCGCCAGCAAAGTGTTTACCATTCAGATCAACGGGTCCGGAAACGGCGATTATAATAATACAGGAGGCACAACCGGCGGATCAACCCAGCCAACAGGCAGTACCTCTCCGGTAACCGGAATTACAGCATCTGGAGTTGATGCCAGTTCAGGAACTCTGAACTGGACGCTTCCGGGTGATTACAATTCCAGCCTTAATGAGGTCATTGTTCTGCTGAAACAGGGTTCAAGCCCGTCTTCTGCCTCCGGAAACACTTCGGCCGTTGTTGCCAATTCCAATTTTTCAGTGGCCACTGCCCAGCTTGGGTCAGACGGAAAGTTAATTTACCGGGGTGACGGTAATTCTGTTGCAATAACCGGTTTAACCTCTTCATCTGTATATTATGCCGATATTTATGTTGTTCATTCGGATATAACCTATTCGTCTGTTTCGGAGGGTTCTTTCACCACTTCGGCACCGGTTTCATCTGACCTGATCAATGAAGGATTTGCAGGCGGCTCCACGGCTCCATCCGGATGGACTTTTACCAGCATCGGGACTTATACAACCACTGGAAATTTCGGGGCAGCATCCCCTTCTCTCCGCTTCGACGGATCAGGCGACCAGATTGTGACACCGGTGTTTTCCTCCCCGTCCCAACTTTCCTTCTGGTATAAAGGACAGGGAACCTCGGCCAGTTCACCTTCCACCTTCAGAATCGAGGAACTAAACGGATCAACCGGTCAATGGTCGGATGTCGTGGTGATGACCACTTTTGCCACAACCGGCACAACTGTGACCCTGCCACTGCTGATTACCTCGGTTCAACTCCGGTTTACCTACACCAAAAACGTCGGAAATCTGTCCTTTGATGACGTTAAAATCACCGGATATAACCTTCCGGTTGAACTCTCCTCATTTTCCGGGATCCAGAATGGGAACCGGTATACTATTACCTGGGCGACAGCATCTGAAACAAACAATTTCGGATGGGAAATTGAGAGAAAAAAAGTGGAGCATGAGGTTCCCGAAGGCTCTTCTTCTGGCATCTCAAACCAAAACCAATCGGGACCCTCAGGGTCCTGGGAAACTCTCGGTTTTGTTTCCGGGAAAGGGACTACCACTGAAGCCCAATATTACGAATTTTCGTCACCCGTCATCCGTCACCCGTCACCGGCCGTATTTCGTCTGAAACAAATCGATCTGGATGGAACGATCAGTTTTTCGAAGGAAATTGAAATCAGAGAAATCAGTGTTGGAATGCTTCTGATGAAAGCCTATCCAAACCCGTTCAATCCTGAAACAAAACTTGAAATTACCCTTCCTGAATCGGCTGATCTTCAGATTGATCTGTTTAATTCACTTGGGCAAAAGGTGAAAACAATTGAGAAAAAAGTAAAGCCTGCGGGAAATTACACTTATATTGTTTCCGGGAATGGGTTAACTTCGGGTGTTTATTTTGTAAGAATGACGGCGGGAGCTGAATCAAAAACGATTAAACTGGTATTACTGAAGTAAAATTGGGTAAAAATACCCTATTCTGAATTACCTGATGTTTTTTACTGATTCAGATAGTAATATAATGCATTGATGACAAGGGCGTGAGAAATTTCGCCGTTTCTGATAAGTTCCGGTATTCTTGCTGCCGGGACCAACACTACATCCACTTCTTCAGCCTGATCCAGGTTCTGGGGTTTTTCCGGACGGCATCCGGTAGCCAGTACATAAAAACAGGTATTGGACTGGATTGCGGGATTCGGGAAAGATTTCCCGATTAATTTTGCTTCCCTGCAGACATATCCTGTTTCTTCTTCCATCTCCCTCAATCCGCCGATGACCGGGTCTTCCTGGTCATGCAACGCACCGCCCGGAATCTCAAGCGTCATTTCCCTGATACCATGCCGGTATTGCCTGACCATCACCACCTGCCCATCTTCGGTAACGGGTATCACATTAACCCAATTGGTCCCGACAAGCGTGTAAAAATCAAATTGTTTTCCCGAAAGCTCACTTTCACGGGTAGATTTATGAATCCGGAATATTTTGCAGTCTGCGTGAAGTTCAGACTTTATTTCTTTCCAGTCACCGGTCATGCGGTACATTTTCCTGATTTACACTGATCTGATCCCACCGATTCAGACAGAAGGTCTCTTAGGTTTTGAAAAATGGAGATAAGTTCAGAGGCTTTTTCGGGTGCAACCGGGCAGACTTCAATTTCGGTGTAATTGGTTCCTTCAGAAAAGAAAAACCACCCTGTCAGTTTGCCATCCTGATCAAAGACTGACCAGGAATCTGAATCCATAAAAAAACTGCCGCCGAATTCGAGTTCAGCAGCAGCTTCAGTCAGATTACCGCACAGTTGAGTCGGGATGTGAAAAAACACCCGATGGCCTCAGGTTCTGGATTCTGGTTCCGGAACAGGTTCACTGCCCGGAGTTTCCTGATTCCCTCCGGTTTCAGCAACCGGGGTTTCACGGGCATCCGCATCGGCAACGGCCTGTTCCTGACGGGCATAAATTTCGGCTTCTTCTTCCTGACTTCCAGCCCGCTTTCCAAGCATCTGTTCCAGATCAGCACGGTCGAGAATTTCCTTTTCCAGAAGTGTTTCTGCCATCAGATTCAGCAGGTGCCGTTTCTCATGCAGGATTGCCCGTGTTCTGTCGTGGCAGTCATTAATTATCCTGCGGACTTCAGAATCAATTTCAACCGCAACATCATGACCATATTTCTTGTCGAAGCCCATTCCAGCTATGAAATTCTGGTTTTTAGAATCCGCAAAGGAAACATATCCCAGTTTTTCAGACATTCCGTAAACGGTAACCATTGCATAGGCATAATCCGTTACCCGTTCCAGATCGTTTTGCGCCCCGGTTGATATATCACCGAACACGATTTCTTCGGCTACCCGGCCGCCAAGCAATCCGCAGATACGATCCAGAATTTCCTGGCGGGTCATAAGGTACCGGTCTTCCAGCGGAGTATGAAGGGTATAACCCAGTGCACCAAACCCTCTTGGAACGATTGATACTTTCGAAACCGGATCGTTATTTTCCAGAAACCAGCCAATAATGGCATGTCCTGATTCATGATAGGCAATGACTTTCTTTTCTTTCGGATTGATCAGTTTGTTTTTCTTTTCAAGTCCTGCAATAGATCTTTCAATTGCCATGTGAAAATCATCCATATCAATGGTGTCACGACCTTTTCGTGCAGCCAGCAGGGCAGCTTCATTACAGACATTGGCAATATCTGCACCGGCAAACCCGGGGGTACCTGCAGCCAACCGGCGGAGGTCAACGTTTTCACTGAGTTTCAGATTTTTGGTATGAACTCTGAAAATGGCAATCCGGCCGATCAGATCAGGCTTGTCGATCAGCACCTGACGGTCAAAACGGCCGGGCCTGAGCAACGCCGGGTCAAGGACGTCCGGGCGGTTGGTTGCCGCAACAATTATCACCCCTTTGTCGGTACTGAATCCGTCCATTTCGACCAGAAGCTGGTTCAGGGTATTTTCCCGTTCATCATTGGTTCCCATCATGGCGCCGCGTCCGCGGGAGCGGCCGATTGCATCCATTTCATCAATAAAAATGATGCAGGGTGCCTTATCTTTCGCCTGTTTGAACAGATCCCGGACCCGTGCAGCGCCCACGCCGACAAACATTTCGACAAAATCAGATCCCGAAAGTGAAAAGAACGGAACTCCTGCTTCACCAGCCATTGCCTTTGCAATCAGGGTTTTTCCGGTTCCCGGAGGTCCGACCAGGAGAACTCCCTTGGGAAGTTTTCCGCCCAGGCGGGTAAATTTGGCAGGGTCCTTCAGAAATTCAACAATTTCCTTCACTTCCTCCTTGGCCTCATCCAGCCCGGCAACGTCCTTGAAGGTAATCCGGGTTTCATCTCCGTCGGCATACATAACCGCTTTATTTTTGCCGATATTCATCACCTGGCTTCCGGGAGACATCCGCCGGAAAATAAAAATCCAGACGGCCGCAATCAGGGCCAGCGGAATCAGCCATCCCAGAAGATCGGTTATCCAGGTTGATTCAATGCGGCCCCGGAATTCCACTTTGTTTGAATCGAGCAAAGGAATCAGGTTTTTGTCGTCGAGTGCCACCACCAGAAATTTTCCACGGTCATCGCTTCCCGATCCGAAAAGATTGAATTTATTTTCCTGGGTTGGGGCTGCCGGCAGGAATTCAGGTTTGTATTGTCCTTCGAGGTAAACAGACCCGATCAGAACGCTTTTTACCCGGCCTTCCGAAACTGCTTTTGTAAATTCATGATACGAAATTTCACGTCCCTTGGTCGGATTCATAAACAGAGCCTGAATGGTCAGAAAACCAAACAGAATCACCATGAGAATCCAAAGGTTGAATTTGGGTTTGAATCCGCCATTCGGCTGACCGGGTTCTTTACCTGGTCCTGAGGCAGGGGGCTGGTTTTTGGGATCTTTATCCTTGTTGAAAAAATCGAATGCCATTCAGAATTCCGTTTCTTATGATTTTGAAAGTTCAGATGTCAGTAACCCAACAACAATAAGTGTGCCACCGATAATTCCCGCCAGATTCAGTGCCTCATTCAGGACAAAGAATGCCAGAACGGCCGAAAATACCGGTTCCATGGTAAAAATGACAGCAGCTTTGGCTGGTGTAGTATACTTCTGATACCGGGTCTGAACATAAGTTGTAATGATAGTAGCAAATATTGCCAGATATATCAAGGCAACCCACAGATCGGCACGTAAACTGAGGTAGGGATCTTCGAAAAAGGGTGCAGCAGCGAAGGAAAAAAGAACTACTGTCACAAACTGATAAAAAGTCAGTTGCCAGGGATCCGTCTCCCTTGAGGCGATATCCAGATAAACGATGTAGATGGCATAAACAAGTGCACAAAGCAGGGTCAGGAAGTCACCGAATAACACTTCGGGGGTTAGGTCACCGCCCGGGTTAACCAGCAGATACAACCCGGCTGTTACCAGGATTACTCCAACCCAGACCCCCCGGTGAGGCCATTTTTTTTCGATAATTACCTGAAAGACCGGCGTAAATATGACGAGAAGCCCTGTGATAAATCCCGAATGACTTGCCGATGTAAACTTAAGCCCTGCCGTCTGAAAAGCAAAACCAAGGGCAAGGGTCAGGTAAACCCATGCAGAGGCCCGTGTGAGTCTGAACGGGTTTTTGAAAATCCGTGTATGAAAGACCAACCCAAACACAACGGCGGCAATACCAAACCGTGTACCAAGAAAGAGCAGAGGTGAGGCGTTTGCAAGGGAGTATTTGGTTACAACAAAGGTGCTGCCCCAGATCAGGGTTACGACCAGCAGTAAGGTTTCTGCACGACGGGAATCAGTCATTTTTTACCGGGCTAAATTCCGTAAAAATGAGAATGTTTGAGAACTTTTTCAATTTTTTGTCCCTGTGGCAGCTTAAATTCGGGAAATGTCTGTTTGGCTATCACTTTCGGTAAATTTTAAAGTGTTTTGACTTTGGCGGTTTATTAACTAAGCATGAAGTTTTCTGCGGTTGTGCCGGTTGGTTTTTGGGTTCGGGAAAATTCCTGTATCTTCGTCGTTTCAACCTTACGGAGTTCACAATGAAAAAACTGGTCCTGGTTCTCTTTGCCCTCGCCGGACTTTCTCTGGCAGTACAGGCACAGGGACGAAAACCAAAAATCAAAGATTCTACATACCAGCCCCTGCCCTTTTCTCAGGACTGGAGCAATACGTCGCTGCTGTCTACAGATGATGACTGGAGTGCCGTTCCAGGAATTATCGGATATCTGGGCGATGCTTACCCGACAACTTCGGTCACAAACGGCAATCCGGATACGGTCCTGATGCCCATGACCACCGCTGACCTGCTTGCCAACAAAACAACCCCCAATACCCTGACCAACGGCGGGGTTGCTGAATTTGAAATCACCAATCCTGTTGTTGCTCTGCAAGGATCAGGAACTGCTGATGCTCCTAATATTGTGCTTTATTTAAACACTTCCGGTTACAAGAATGTACTGGTTAGCTACAATCTGGTTGATATCGACGGTGCTGCAGATAATTCGGTACAGCAGTACACAGCCCAATACCGGGTTGGCGGATCAGGCAATTTTATCAACATTCCGGCTGCGCACGTGGATGATGCATCAGAAGGCCCGAGTCTGACCGGAAAATCAACTCCCGTCAGCTTTACCCTGCCTGCCGAAGCCAATGACAACCCGTCAGTCGAAGTCCGGATTATCACGACCAACGCCTCCGGTTCGGATGAATGGGTTGGAATCGATGACATTCTGGTTAACGGCGATCCTCTTTCAGGCGGCAAACCAAAAGTGAATTTAAGTCTTTCTTCCCTTTCTGCGGCAGAAGGTACAACTGATGAAGTTGTTGTGACCGCTACTGCATCAGAAGCTGTTACCGGTGAACAGACCGTTGAAGTTGCAGTTTCAGGGGAAGGTATAACTGCAGGTGATTACTCACTTTCAGGAACCACGATTACAATCGCTGATGGCCAGACAACGGGTTCTGTAACCCTCACCATAACCGATGACGCCGAAATCGAGGGAACTGAAACTCTAACCCTGACCCTGAATTCCCCTTCAGATGGAATTGACCTGGGTTCAGCCGTTAAACAGGATTTAGAAATCAGTGATAATGATGCCAACGAGGTTACTCTTGGCGCTGATCTATTCTCCGTTGGTGAAGGTGACGGATCTTACTCCTTTACGGTCATGACGACCCAGAATGTAACCGTAGCTGAATCAGTTACACTTGATTTCTCTGGAACTGCAACAGAAAACTCAGACTTCTCTATTGCCTCAAAAACAGTCGAAATTCCATCCGGTTCAAATAAAGCAACGGTCACTTTAACCATCACAGATGACAGTGACTTTGAAGGCAACGAGAAATTTACTGTGAAAATTGCTTCTGCTTCCTCCGGGTTATTGGTTGCAGCAGAAAATTCAATTGACGTTACCATCGTGGAAAATGATCAGCTTCAGGCTGAAACCATTCTGGCTGCCCGGCAGAAACCGATGGGTTCTACGGTAATCGTAAAAGGTACAGTAACGGCATCCTTTAAGGGAAATGTGGGTTCGACCATTGCGTTCCAGGACGGAACTGCCGGTGTACAGCTTTACGACCGGAAAACAGATAATCTTGTTCCGGGAGACTCTATTTACGTACAGGGAAAAACCTCTGACCGGTATGGCGCAATTCAGATCATTACGGTTGACAGCCTTTTTGTTTACCCCGTTAAAGGTAAGGTAACTCCCAAAATTATAACCTCTCTGATCGCCGGTGAAGAGTTTGAAAGCCAGCTTGTTCTGGTGAAAAACCTGAAAATCCCTGCCGGAACCTTTGCAGGAAATACAAACTACGTCTCAACTGACCGGTACGGCTCCCTTGAAGTCCGGATTACGGGCACCAATAATAATATCATCGGAACGGCTGTGCCGGCTGATTCTGTGGATGTTGTTGGGCTCATGGCTCAGTTCAATGCCATTTACCAGCTTCAGCCCCGTTCCCTCGCAGATTTTGTCGCCATTGGCGGTGTGAACAATCTGTCCCTTTCAGCTTCTGCAACTTTGGGTTCCGAGGCCGATCAAACCCTCATTACCCTGACGGCAGCTACCCTGTCACCGGTCAATACCCAGCAAAGTGTTGATCTGGAAGTTTCGGGTGCCGGAATTACAGCTTCCGATTACGAACTGTCAGGAACCACCATTACCATCCCTGCTGGTTCCGTCAGCGGATCTGTCACCTTTAAAGTGAAAGATGACTCGGATAAAGAAGGCGTTGAAATTGCAACTGTAACTTTGGTGAATCCGTCCTCGGGCCTGACTCTTGGAAACAAATCAGTCACTATCACCATTTCGGATAACGATGAAGAGGTGAAGGATTACATCTCGATTGCAGAGGCCCGTGCCCTGCCTGTTGGGTCCATTGTCACCGTTGTAGGACGGGTATCAGTTGCCAATGAGTTTGGCGGACCGGCTTACTTCCAGGATAAAACCGGTGGAATGGCCGTTTTCCAAAGTGATCTTCATGCACAATCTGTCATTGGTGACTCGGTTAAAGTCACCGGACCAACCCTTGAATTCAATACCAATAATGGTGAACCCGGAACCGGGCTATTCGAAATCAGCGGTTCAGGAATTACCTATCAGGTATTTAAAGACGGCAATAAAAAACCAGAGCCCAAAATTATTACTCTGGCTGATATCAATGAAAGTCTCGAAGGACAGCTTGTCAAGGTTTTGAATGTGACTGTTGCACATACCGGTGCCTTCCAGGCCAATAAAAACTACACCATCTCTGATCCGTCCGGATCTCTTAATCTCGGGATGCGGATTGATAATTCAACCAACCTGGTTAATGCAACGGCACCGACCAAACCGGTTGACCTTATCGGCGTTGTATCCCAGGCCTTCGGAAGCTACCAGATCATGCCACGGTTCACACAGGACCTTGGTGTTGAAGGTTTTGTAATCCCCGGTGAGAATGTTCCGAAGTCCGAAACTTTTGAAATTGCCACCTGGAATATGAAATGGTTCGGGCAATCTTCCATGTCTGGGCTGGTTGATTCCATTCAGATCCGGAATGCCATCAAGCTGATCAGAACCATGGATCTGGATGTATATGCCGTACAGGAAATCTCAAACGATGCTGCATGGAAAACTTTAAAGGATTCATTGGCTCTGAATGGTTATGCCGGGATTCTGGCACCGATTTCCCAACAGCAAAAAACGGCCTTTTTATACAGAACCTCTACCATTTCTCTGGTCAGTTCCGGTCTTTCCTTCAACACAGGCGACTGGGGTTCCGGACGGTTCCCGTATGAAATGACCTTTGATGCTACAATCGGCGGAAAAACCAAGCGGATCACCGCAATAAACATCCATGCCAAAGCAACTACATCAACCCCTCCGGAAGATGATCTGAACCGCCGTGAAATGGATGCCATTCAGTTGAAAAACCACCTGGATTCCTTCCGTCCGAATGATCAGGTAATTGTATTGGGTGATTACAACGATGATGTAACCAAATCGACCGTAAACGGGCTTACTTCTCCGTATGCAAACTTTGTCAGCGATCCGGCAAGCTATAAAATCGTGACCAAGTTCCTGAGCGAAAGAGGTCAGACTTCCTACCGGTCTTCTTCCATGCTTGATCACATTATGATTACCAATGAATTGTACACGATGCATTGGGACAGTACCCAGAGAATCGAAAATCCGTTCTACATCGGAAGTTACCTGTCTTCGACCAGTGATCACTTCCCGGTATGGACCCGTTTCCGGTTCAATGTTGACAATGATGTTGCCGACGGATCATTCAAAGCCGGACAGTTTACTCTGTTTGGAAACTATCCGAACCCGTTCAACCCGTCAACCACAATCCGGTTTAATCTGCCTCAATCAGGAAAAGTACATCTGACAGTGTTCAACACACTCGGACAGGTTGTTTCTGAGGTGACCTTCACCCGGAATGCAGGAATTTCTACCTATGATTTCAATGCAGCAAATCTGCCTTCTGGCGTGTATTTGTACACATTGGAATCAGGCCAGCAGAAAGCATCTTCCCGGTTTATTCTTGTGAAATAAGTCCTTCCATCCGGCTGCAGAAACCTGCAGCCGGATTTCCTTCCGACTTCCCTCTTTTTTTCTCCTCTCCCTTCCGAATTCATTTTATTATACTGTAACTTTGCATGTTTTTTTCTGAAGAAAGTCAGAGGCAAATGAAAGAAGAACAACCGGAGTGGACAATTGAATCATCAGCCAAGCTGTATAACATTGATGGCTGGGGAATTGATTATTTTTTTATTGATGAAAACGGTCACGTTGTGGTTTCACCCACCAAAGACCCCAATCAGGTAATCCGGATTACCGACGTGATTGAGGAAGCCCGCAGAGAGGGGCTTCAGTTTCCGCTCCAGATCCGGTTTCAGGATTTGCTGAGAAACCGGGTTGAATCCCTCAACGAAGCATTTACCCGGGCGATCGACGAACAGAAATATCAGGGGAAGTATACCGGCGTTTTCCCGATAAAAGTCAACCAGATGCGCGAGGTCGTCGAAGAAATCATCGATGCCGGAAAACCTTACCATTATGGAATTGAGGCCGGAAGCAAGCCAGAACTTGTTGCAGCCCTTTCTCTTCACCGTGATTACAAAAGCCTGATCGTCTGCAATGGCTACAAGGACAATCAGTTCATCCGGTTTGCTCTGAACGGAAACCGTCTCGGGAAAAAGGTGATCATGGTCGCCGAAAAACTCGAGGAAATCAGAAGCATTATCTCGGTTGCCTCCGAAATGAAAGTGATGCCCATGATTGGGGTCCGGGTAAAACTTGGTGCCAAATCATCAGGAAAATGGGCCACATCCAGTGGCGATAACGCCAAATTCGGACTTTCAACTTCAGATATTCTGGACGCCGTTCACATGCTCAGAGAAGCCGGAATGGAAGAAGCACTTAAGCTTGTTCACTTCCATATTGGTTCTCAGATTCCGGATATTCAGGTAATTACACGGGCAGTCAGGGAAGGAGCCCGGTTTTATTCAAAACTGGTCAAATACGGCTGTAAACTGAAATACATTGATGTTGGCGGCGGCCTTGGAGTTGACTACGACGGATCACAAAGCGCCTTCTTTTCTTCGACCAACTACACCCTCCAGGAATATGCCAATGATGTCGTTTATTCGATTATGGATGTGTGCGATGAAGAAAAAGTCCCCCATCCGAACATTGTCAGTGAAAGCGGACGGGCCATTGTAGCCCATCACTCGATGATTGTTGTTGATGTATTCGGAAAAATTGAAAAGCAGCGGAAGCCGATTTACAGTGTCGGGGCCACCAAACGGAGGCATAAAATCACCGAGGCCCTGATTGACATCAAGGAACGGCTGAACAATGATACCCTGAATGAATGTTTCCACGATTTGCTGTACAATAAGGAACAGGCCCAGACTCTGTTTGATCTGGGGTATCTCGAACTGGATGATAAAGCCATGATCGACACCCTGTACTGGGAACTGGCGGCTGCAATTGTGAACATGTATGAAGGTGAAGATTACATTCCTGAAGAAATTACAGAACTGAAGACGTCACTCAGTGATCAGTACCTCTGCAATTTTTCCGTTTTTCAGTCGTTGCCTGACTATTGGGCACTCGGGCAGCTTTTCCCGATCATCCCGGTTCACAGGCTGGATGAAGCTCCCGGCAGAAATGCAACTCTTGCCGATATCACCTGCGATTCGGACGGAAAGGTTAATAAGTTTGTTGACCTGAAAGATGTTAAGGAAACTCTGCCGCTTCATAATATCAACGGCAAACCGTATTATCTCGGGATCTTCATGACCGGTGCCTATCAGGATGTCATGGGCGATCTGCACAATCTGTTCGGACGGGTGAATGAATGCCACGTTTTTCTCGATCCGGATGAGGATCAGGGCTGGTATATTGAAGAAATTGTGGAAGGCAGCACCATTTCGGATGTTTTAGGAATGAATATGTATCAGGCTTCTGACCTGGTAAAGGGAATGAAAAAACAGGTTGATGCCGCGATTAAAAATGACATTGTCAAACCTTCTGAGGGAATTAAAATCCTTCAGGAGTATGAAAAAGGTCTGAACGACTATACGTACCTGAAACCAGTCTGACCAAAGCCGGCCCTAAGCCGGCTTTTTTATTTCATTCCTTGTCTGTGGGATGTTACCATCGTATTAAATATTCAGGAACTGTCACAGCAGTTGTTTCAATTTTGTGATCCATTTCATAATTTTGGGTCAATTCAGGAAAAAAGTTCCTGAGGCTTGCCTTGACCAACAAACAAAAGGGAAACTTATGACCATCGCTACGAACCTAAAACAACTTCCTGCGAAGCTGTTAAGTTCACTACTTGTGCTCATGCTGGCTGGTTCAGCATTCGGCCAGGGAGTGACGACATCAGCCCTGAATGGTAATGTAACCGGAAACACAGGAGAAGTCCTGATCGGCGCAACTGTAATTGCTGTTCACGTTCCAACCGGAACGGTTTACGGAACAACAACCCGTTACGATGGGAATTATAACATCACCAACATGAAACCCGGTGGTCCTTATTCTGTTAAGGTAACCTACATCGGATTTAAAACTGAGGAAAAATCAGGAATCAACCTGCAGCTTTCCCAAAATCTTAAATTAAATTTTGTTTTATCTGCCCAGGATATTACCACTGAAGAAGTGGTTGTAACCGGTGAAAAAAACCCTCTGCTGAGCGCCTCCAGAACTGGTGCAGCAACCAACGTCTCTTCCGACCAGTTGAAGGCTCTTCCGACCGTTTCAAGAAGTATTCAGGATTATACCAGACTTACCCCTCAAATTAACGGAAACAGTGCCGCCGGTAAAAACAACCGGTACAACAATATTCAGGTCGACGGGGCTGTATTAAATGACGTTTTTGGACTGGCTTCAAACGGAACCCCCGGCGGGCAGGCAGGAACACAACCCATTTCTCTGGATGCTATCCAGGAATTCAATGTTTCAATAGCACCCTTCGATGTTCGCCTAGGTGGATTCACCGGTGCTTCAATCAATGCGATAACCCGGTCGGGAACCAATAAGTTTAGCGGTTCTGCCTATACCTTTTACCGGAATCAGAATTTTGTAGGTGACGGCGTAAACGAGGTTCCCTTTGCAGATTTTACTGAAAAGTCCTATGGTTTCCGTTTGGGCGGCCCAATCATTAATGACCAATTGTTCTTTTTCATTAATGGCGAAATCGGACGGAAGGAAACTCCCTCCAGCATCAGTGTTGGCACAACTGCCAGTCCGACCACCTTTGTCGTCACAGATGATTTCTATACATTTTTAAATACACTGAAATCGGATTATGGTTACAACGCCGGATCCTACAGTGCCTTTAACCGTGGAACAGACAGTGACAAATTATTTGTCCGTTTTGACTACAACATGGATGAAGCCAACACGTTTACACTTCGTCACAATTACGTTAATGCTTCTGATGACAACCTGGTCCGGACAACAACCGATTTCCATCTCGGCAACCGGAATTATGCTTTCACCAGTATGCAGAATTCAACCGTTTTTCAATGGAACTCCATCCTGTCAACGGATATGAGCAATGAATTCCGGGTATCTTACACTGCAATCCGGGATCAGCGTGATCCTGACGGATCAAAATTTCCGTCAGTCCGTATCAAAACAGGTTCAACTAACGTTTATGTCGGTACTGAAAACTTTTCGACAAAAAATGCACTTGATCAGGACCTGATTGAAGTCACAGACAACTTTACTTATTATCTGGATGAACACACTATAACTCTGGGTACTAACAATGAGTTTTTTACCTTCAGCAATTTATTTATCCGGAATTATTATGGGTTGTATGAATTTGACTCCTATGCTGATTTTTATGCGAAAAAGCCATCCAGATATGAATACAGCTATGGACTGAAAAAAGACCTAAACGGCGCCAATGTCTATAGTGCCGGATATGAGCCAAGAGCTGAATTTGACGCAGCCCGGTGGGGTTTTTATGCTCAGGATGAATGGGATGTCTTACCCGAACTCCGGCTGACCTTTGGCCTTAGGGCAGATATCACCAACTTTGGAAGTGAACCTTCACGGAATGATTCCGTTCCGGTTTATTTTAAATACAAGACTACAGAAGTTGCTACCGGCAGTTTGCAACTTTCACCCCGTTTCGGTTTCAATTATGATGTATTCAACGATGACCAGTTACAGGTCAGAGGCGGTACCGGTATTTTCTCCGGCCGGACTCCTTACGTATGGGTTTCGAATAACTTTGGGAACACTGGTGTAGATATCGGACGGGTTCAGGTGACCGGATCTACCGCAAATGCTCTTGGATTCAGTTCTGATCCCAACAACCAGCCCTACCCTGGTAAACCAGGTGTGACGCTTTCTCCTGTAAAAACCTCTGAAATCAATCTGATGGATAAGGATTTTGTTTTCCCGCAGGTCTGGAGAACCAACATTGCCTTTGATTACCAGCTTCCTGAAGGTTTTATCGCAACAATTGAAGGAATTTATTCCATGAACTGGAACGATGCCTTCTACCAGGACATCAATGTTCAAAAGTCGAATACAACCCTGGCTGATGGCGGAAAACTGGCCGATGGCCGGCAGCATCACTGGACCAAAGTCGATTATAAAACTGCCGGAAAAGTCAATTCTTCCAACTTTACCAATGTGATGCTTCTGAAAAATACGTCGGAAGGATATCAAATGAATTTGACACCGATGATTCAGAAGCCCTTGAATGCCGGGGAAGATTTCATGAAAAATATTGGCTTAACTGTAGCTTATACCTATTCCAAATCTGAGGATGTGAATTCGGTTACCTCAAGTCAGGCTGTATCCCAGGTTCGTTTCAACCCGACTAAAGATGTTTTCAACCCTGCCCTTTCTACCTCCGATTATGAAATCAAGCACCGGTTTATGAGTTCGGTTACTTATGCATTGAACTGGGCAGATTTCCTGGGTGATGACCTGCAGGGCTTCAATTCGACCTTCTCGTTCTTCATCGAAAGCCGTTCTGGCCTGCCGTATTCCTACACCTACAACGGGGATATGAACGGCGACGGGTTTGATTCAAACGACCTGATGTTCGTGCCCAGAAACAAAGATGAAATTGCCCTTGTTACTGTAAGTTCATCAGGCGCCGTAACCGGCGATGCACCACAGGAAACCTATGATGCCCTTTTTGCCCTGATTAACAGTGATGACTATCTGAAAGAAAATAAAGGAAAAATTCTTCCGAGAAACGGCGGAAACCTTCCCTGGATAACGACAGTAGACTTCCGGTTTGCTCAGGAAATTCCGCTTCTCGTTCCGGGACTCGAAGATAACAAATTTGAGTTTACTCTGGATATTCTGAATGTGGCAAATCTACTTAATAAGGATTGGGGTGTTTCTGACCAGCTGGTTAATAACCGGTTCCTCAGATACAGAGGAAAACAGGCTGATAATGCAACTGTTCATGCTGGAAAGCAGGTCTTTTCATTTGATTCGCCTTACACATCTCCGTACATGAAAAATGATAGCCAATCCAGGTATTATATCCAGATCGGAGCAAGATATACCTTCTGATCTGATCAGAAGACTCTTAAAAAAGTCCGCCCCCAAAAGGCGGACTTTTTTGTTTTATTCAATCCGGAATTTGGCTATTTTCCTGTAGTTTTAACATCAGGAAAAACCATGACACCCTCAGAATTTGCCAGCCGGAACTTTGACAGTTTTCTCAACCAGCTTAAGGACCTGACCCGGATACCTTCCTGCTCCTGGGAGGGTTTTGATCCGGTTCATCTTGAAGAATCCGCCCAAAAAGTAGCCTCCCTTATGCTGGACTCCGGACTTGAAAATGTTGAGATTCTGCGGATCCCTGGCGTACATCCGTACATCTACGGTGACTGGCTGCATGCCGGGAATGACAAACCAACCATCCTGCTGTATGCTCACCATGACGTCCAGCCACCCATGCGGGAAGAGCTCTGGAAAACTCCTGTTTATGAACCTACGATCATCGGAGACCGAATTTATGCGAGAGGAATTGCAGATGATAAGGCCGGTATTCTGGTTCACCTCGCATCAGTGGCCTCCTGGCTTAAGTCAGATGGTAAAATTCCGGTCAATGTGAAGGTGATCATCGAGGGAGAAGAAGAAATCGGGTCAGCTCATCTGATGCAGTTTCTCGGGCAGTATTCTGCAAAAATGCAGGCAGATGTTATGGTTCTTGCTGATGTAGGAAATTATGATACCGGAATTCCCTCCTTAACTGTTTCCCTGCGGGGATTGGTCACCCTTCAGGTCGAGGTTAAAGTCATGGACCATCCGCTGCACTCCGGACTCTATGGCGGTCCGATCCCGGATCCAACACTGGCCTTATCCAAAATTCTTGCCGGATTAGTTGATGATCAGGGCCTGCTTACCATCCCGGAACTGTATAAAAATGTAAAACCGCTGACCGCCACCGAAAAGGCAATGATGACCAGTCTGGGAATGACAAAATCTGTTTTCAGGGACCAGGCTGCCCTTGAACCCGCTGTCGATATTTTTGGCGAAGGATATGAAATTCTGGAAAAAATGTGGCGTCAGCCATCCCTCGTTGTCAACTCAATTGAATCCGGCAGCAGAAAAGCAGCCGGGAATGTGATCATGGATTCGGTCTGGGTGAAACTGGGCTTACGGACCTCGGCCAGTATTTCACGGGATCAGGCGCTGGATTTACTAAAAAAACGGATCCTTGAACTGAAACCCTGGAATGTGTCCATTTCATTCACCGAAGAAAAACGGGGAGATTACTGGATGACAGATAGTACTCATCCCTACTTTGAAGCGGCCCGGCAAGCCCTGGTTAAAGGATATGGGAAGGAGCCGGTTTACATCGGAAGCGGCGGGTCAATTCCGTTTGCCGGTCCATTTTCGGAAGCCCTGGGTAATGTTCCTGCCCTCCTGACCGGAATCGAAGACCCGTATACCAATGCCCACTCAGAAAATGAATCCCTTCATCTGGGTGATTTTAAAAAAGCCATTATCAGCCAGATTTTTCTGTTTGAGGAGCTTGCCCAAACCGGTAAAGTTTGAGTTACCAAGCCTCCTGCCGGTTTCTGCCAGCAGGAGGGTTACACGCCCGTCCTGACTATTCCGCAAAACCGCCTGTTTTTTGCAAAATTTACTTTTTTAATCTAATTTTAAAAAAATTGTACTTTATCAGATGGTATTGTCGGTTGACTTTACTTTCTCAGCTAAAATTGTGTGGCGATGGAAAATCCTAAAGAAGCAACTTTAAAACTTGATGTTCATTTTCTGGGTGAATTGCTCGGTGAGGTCATTCGCGAGCAGTCGGGTGACTGGCTGTTCCGGCTCGAAGAAGAAGTCAGGGCAAAGGCAATCGAGCTGAACGAACAAACCGGACTGAAGGTTTACGATGAATTAACCCGGCTTCTTTCAGGCAAGACACTGGACGAACTATCTCTGCTGGTCCGTGCTTTTACCACCTACTTTCACCTGGTCAATCTGGCAGAGCATGTTCACCGGTTCAGAAGATCCCGACAGTATGAAATGGAGCCCGGTAATCATAACAGCCGGGGAAGCCTAGCAGACCTGAAACGGGATTTGAACTTAAATCCGGCTGCGATAAACCACTTTCTCGACACCCTTTCCCAGGTTGAAATTTCACCGACATTTACAGCGCATCCTACCGAAGCCAAGCGCCACACCATGCTCGAAAAATACCAGCGGTTGTTCGACCTGATGAAGGAACGGGATTCCGGCACGCTGACTCCGCTTGAAAAGCACTGGATCCGAACCCGGATCAAAGCAGAAATCACCTCGATCTGGCAGACAGATGACGTCAGAATGCAGAAAGTGGAAGTCATCGATGAAGTTAAAACCGGGTTGTTTTATCTGGATGAGATTATTTACCCGGTTATAGGCGATTTTTACCGGAAATTCCGGTTTGTCTTTTCGGATGTATTACCCGAAAATCAAGACCTTCCTGCCCTGATCAGAATTGGCTCCTGGATAGGTGGCGATCGTGACGGACACCCGTTTGTGACGCCTTCTATCACCCGGGAAACTATACAGCTTCACAAAAAACATATTCTGAACCAGTATTATAAGGAATCGGTTAATCTGATTTCTGTGCTGACCAGCAGCGAATTGCGGTTTTCTTACAGTGATGCTTTCTCGGCAGCAACCCGGGCTGATCTTGAAGCTTACAGAACTGTTGACCTGCGGCAGGCAGAAGAAATCGTGAAAAACCCGTTTGAGTTATTCCGGATCAAGATGACCCTGATCTCGATTAAATTACTTCGGACTTTTGAGCAGGTCGGACAGGAGGACAGGGTAACCTTCGGCTATTCTTCCTGCACCGAGTTTCTGGATGACCTGAATCTTATCCGGGCTGAACTGGAGATGAACCAGAGCCCTGTTCTGAACCGGACGTGGATCGACCCTTTCATTTTCAAAGTAAAAACCTTTGGATTTCATTTCGCCACTCTCGACATCCGCCAGAGTTCAGAAATCATCCGCCAGGCTGTTTCTGAAATTTTGCGCCAGTCCGGAGCAGCTCCCAATTGGAAACGCCTGTCCCCCGGTGAACAGAAATCTGTTCTCGTTCAGGAAATTTCTTCACCCAGACCCTTATACTCACCGGAGTTTGTCTATTCCGATCCCACTCAGGATCTGATCGACACCATCCGGGCGGTCAGATGGGGCCTCGACACCGTTGACCGGACAATGTTCGAGAACTTTATCATTTCGATGTGCGAACGGGAAACCGATATTTTAGGATTGCTCCTCCTGTTTAAGGAATTTGGGTTGTACTCCCTGACCGGAGCCGGTAAACGGGTCCTCAGATTGAATATTGTACCGCTGTTTGAAACGATTCATGATCTTCACAATATGGAATTTGTCATGGAGAGTCTCTTCGGAACCCAGATTTACCGGGAAGCCCTCCATACCCGGCAGGACTTTCAGGAAGTCATGCTCGGATATTCAGATTCTTCGAAAGACGGTGGAATTCTGACTTCCACCTGGGAATTGTACAAAGCCCAGATCCGGATCAGAGATATCAGTGAACGGTCAGGAATCCGTTTCAGGCTGTTTCACGGCCGTGGTGGCTCGATCGGTCGTGGCGGCGGCTACTCCAGCGAAGCTATTCTGGCTCAGCCCAAGGGAACAATAAACGGTAAAATCCGGATTACTGAACAGGGCGAAATGATTTCGAGCAAATACGGATTCAGGGAAATTGCACTCCGGACCTTTGAACAGGTTACCAATGCAGTGGTCTATTCAAGTGTAAACAACAAAGAAATGGTTTCTGAAAAGGACCGCGCAGGCTATTTCACTTCAATGGATTCGATCAGTAAACTTGCCATGGAAAACTACCAGCGGTTGCTGAATAACCAGAATTTTATTTCCCTGTATCAGATTTTCACTCCGATCGACCTGATCTCTCAGGTTCAGATCGGCAGCAGGCCGTCTAAACGGCGGGCAAGCCAGTCACTTCGGGATCTCAGGGCTATTCCCTGGGTGTTTTCCTGGATGCAAACCCGTATTCTGATTCCCGGATGGTTTGGTGTAGGGTCAGGACTTACCCAGTGGATTGCCGAAAATCCGGATCAGGGACTTTCCTACCTTCAGAATCTTTATAAAAACTGGACCTATTTTTCAACCTTTATCAAAAATGTGGAAAATGCCATCGGTAAATCCAATCTGGAGATTGCAAGGTCCTATTTAACGTTATTCAACGGGAATGAGGAAGGACGTGTTTTTGCGGAAGGGTTGCTGACAGAATTTGAGAAAACCCGGTCGGTCATTCTTTCCATTACAGGTGAAGCTGAAATTCTGGATCACCAGAAAGTACTTCAACAATCAATCAGACGCCGGAATCCCTATATTGACCCGATGAATATCATCCAGATTAACCTGCTTAAGGAATTCAGATCACTTCAGGAAGAAGACCCCAGACGGGAAAAGATTCTGCACGTTCTGAGGGAAACTGTAAACGGGATAGCAGCAGGAATGAAAAACACGGGGTAATAAGCCGGGGATCAGTCCTTTCCGGTCACCAGTTTCTCCATATATTTTCCCAGCATATCGAATTCAAGATTCACCTTCTTCCCTTCGTCATAAGAAGAAAAGACAGTTTTGTCCATCGTATGCGGGATGATGGCAACAGTAAACCGGTTTTTCTTCAGATCAGCAACTGTGAGGCTGGTTCCGTCAACAGAAATGGAGCCGATCCGGATGATGTACTTTTCAAATTCTTCCGGGAATTCAATATCAAACTCCCAACTGGTTCCCAGAACTTTCTTCCGGACTACCACACCGACACAATCAACATGCCCCATAACAAAATGCCCGCCAAGCCGGGTGGATGGCAGCAGGGGTCTTTCAAGATTAACCCGGTCACCTTTTCTGAACAGACCGAACGTGGTTTTCTTCAGGGTTTCTTCGATCGAAATACAGGAAAAAGACTGCGTAGTAACTTCAATTACCGTCTGGCAGCACCCGTTAATTGCAATAGAATCATTCACCTTCAGGTCAGACAGGACATCCGCCGCCTGAACCGTGAACTTCCGGCCGCCGTTTAATTCGGTTATTTCTCTGATCATGCCGGTTTCTTCGACCAACCCGGTAAACATAATTTCTATTCCTTTACTAAATAAGTTAGACGGATATCATTCCCGAACCGGTCGACAGATTCCAGTTTAAGCGGATTTCCTTCACTGACAGAAGAGAGAATCTGGTGCCGGTTAAAGGCTGCGGGGCCGTCTCCAAGAAAATTTCCCGCCTGATAAATCACCAGACGGTTAACCAGAGCCTCCCGGATCAGATTGCTGGTTAAACCGGGTCCGGCTTCTGCCAGAATCTGGTGAATTCCCAGTTTGAAACAGGTTTTCAGGACCTGCTCCAGATCCAGATGGTTCCCTTTTACCGGAACCGGAATGAATCTGGATTTCGATCCGCAGGGTCCCGAAAGATCATCCGAATGAAAAACAAGCGTCTTTTCAGCAAATTCATCAGTCAACACCCAACTATGCGCCGGGATGGACAAACGGGTATCCAGAATAAGCCGGTATGGCTGCTTTTCTGAACTTCCGGTCCGGATTGTTAATCTTGGGTTATCCGCCTTCACAGTTCCTGAACCGGTCAGGATTCCGTCTGTCAAAGACCTTAACCGGTGAACATCAGCACGGGATTGTTCATTGGTGATCCATTTGGAAGCACCGGTCCCGGTTGACACCCGGCCATCTGCCGTTTGGGCAATTTTAACCGTTACAAAGGGCATTTTCCGGGTTTGGGAATAAAAAAAAGGCCGGTTTAAATCCAGGCCTTCTTCCTTCCGGATATGAAGGGATACTTCAATTCCGGCTTCTTTCAGTTGTCTGATTCCGTTTCCGGCAACTTTCTCAAACGGGTCTTCATTACAAATGATCACCCGCCTAATTCCGGATTGAATGATCAGATCGGTACAGGGAGGTGTTTTACCAAAATGGCAACAGGGTTCCAGATTGACATACAGTTCTGCCCCTTTCAGGTCAGACGGATTTACAACTGACCCGATGGCATTCACCTCTGCATGGGGTCCGCCAAAATTCTGATGAAATCCTTCCCCGATTTTTATCCCGTCTTTAAAGATCATACATCCGACAAGCGGATTCGGACTTACCCGTCCCTGCCCTTTCGAAGCAAGCCCGAGAACCCGGCGCATGATCCGTTCATCACGGGAAAAAGTTCCCATCTCAGATAATGAACCGGTAATCGAAGGTATAGGAAGTTTCAATCCGTTTCTTTTCGCCTTCAAACCCCGGTCGTCCCATTAACGCAAAAGTTGCCTTTTTACCTGCTTCCACACCCGGTTGATCATACGGGTTGATCTGATACAGCTTTCCAGCCATTGCAGTCTGAAGTTCATACATCATAATAAACTGGCCGACAGTAAAGGCATTGACTTCAGGGAAAATTACGTTGACTACCGGGCGTTCAGCATCTGCAAGGGCAATGGATGTTCCCTTCAGTTCAGCCCGGATAAGTTCATTCATTGACCGTTTATCGAGATAATCGGTCCCTTCATTTCCTTTAAACGGATTTTTAAAGGAAATATCCCGGTGGTTCTTTTCAACTTCAACCAGGGTAAATATTTTATCATTCGGGCCTTCACAATACAACTGCACCTGACTGTGCTGATCAGTTGGGCCGACAGCCTTAACCGGCGTCTGTCCAACAAATACTTCACGTCCCTTCAGATCATACCGTTTGCCAAGTGATTCACCCCACAACTGGGCATACCAGTCTGCCAGGTATTTCAGTGTGGAACTGTACGGCATCATGACCGAAATGGATTTCCCAAGCTGGACATCGTAAAAATAATGGATCAGCGCATTCAGATAGGCCGGATTTTTAAGCAATTCATCAGTCTGGCACCGTTTTTCCATGGCAGCAGCCCCTGCAAGCAGTTCGTCCACATCAATTCCGATCAGGATAGAGGAAAGCAACCCAACATCCGAAAGAACTGAAAACCTGCCGCCGACGCCTTCGGGAACAACAAATTTCCGAAGTCCGAGTTCATTGGCGATATCCAGAAGATAACCGGATTTTTCGTCAGTGGTGGCAACCATGTGATCTTTTGCCTTATCCCCATATTTTGCAACCAGTAACTCCCAGACATAAAGAAACTGGGACATGGTTTCTGCTGTTCCGCCAGATTTTGAAATTACGTTAAACAGGGTTTTATCCGGGTTGATGACATCAAACAGATCTAAAAACCAGTCCGGATCAACATTATCGGTTACAAATAACCGCATACCCTTTTTATTTGCAATCTGCTGATAGCTGTGAAGCAGGGCTGAGGCAAGGGCAATATTCCCGAGAGCCGATCCCCCGATTCCTAAAACAACCAGAGTGTCAAATTTCCCTTCAACTTCCTTTTTGAAGGCTTTCAATTTGGAAAGGTCCTGAAGGGGGAGTTCCTGAAACCGGATTTTCCGTGCCTTTTTTTCAGCTTCAATTTCTGAATGATAAACTGAAATCTGCTTTTGGTATTCATCCAGAAGGCTAACGTGCATCAGATGGTTGATTTCCGGATCGGAGGTGATTGCCAGGTTGACATCCAGACGGATTTGCTGATTCGGCATGGTAGAAGTTCCTTTAAAATTTGTTCAGGCCCGGAACCCGTTCCGGGAAAATTACAGCCGGTAAAGTTAAAAATCAGGGGATTGAATATCCAATCCGGGGAAAGAAATGAGAGAAACTAATGAAATCGTAAGAAAAAAAAAGGGTGCCTTTTCAGGGGCACCCTCAACAACAACCAGGACAACCAATTTATTAAAGGACGTATCCCTCTTCACCATGATCGATGGTATCGAGACCCTGACGTTCTTCATCACTCGTCGGACGGAGACCAAGGGTGAATTTAATTGCATAGGCCAGCACGGCTGTGGCCACCACTGAAAGAAGCAGAGTCAGGCCAACAGCTTTAAGCTGAGCAACTACCAGACCGCCATTGGTGACCAGATCAGCAAGACCGTTCGGTACTGCATACCCTTCTGAAACCAGGTTTGCATTAACGGCAGGGGTAGCCAGCAAACCGGTCAGAATTGCACCAAGCGTTCCGCCAACAGCATGGACTCCGAACGTATCCAGCGCATCATCATAACCAAGCCATTGCTTAACTTTAACCACTGCAATAAAGGGAATGGCACCGGCAAGTACACCGATGATGACCGAACCGGTTGTATCCACAAACCCGGCAGCAGGCGTAATCACAACCAGACCGGCAACAGCACCTGAACAGAATCCAAGAACGGATGCCTTCTTTTTAATGATATATTCAAGACCGCCCCAGGTGAAGGAAGCAATCGCAGCAGCAAGGGTAGTCGTCATGAAAGCATTTGCGGCAATACCATCAGCAGAAACAGCCGAACCGGCATTGAATCCATACCAGCCCACCCACAGCATTCCGGTACCAACCATGACCAGAACCATGTTGTGAGGCGCCATGGATTCTTTGCCGAATCCAACCCGTTTACCCAAAATAATAGCCAGAATCAGTGCCGACCATCCGGAGGACATGTGAACAACAGTTCCGCCGGCGAAATCAATTGCAGGAATGGCGGCAGAGGAGTTCCAGACTCCGTTCATGAACCCGGTTGCACCCCATACCATGTGGGCCAAGGGGAAATAAACCAGAAACATCCAGCCAAAAACAAACAGCATCAGGGCAGAAAACTTCATTCTCTCAGCAATTGCCCCGATGATAAGGGCCGGAGTAATGATGGCGAACATCATCTGGAACATTGAGAATACATTTTGGGATACCCAATAGGCATAATTGGTGTTAGGTGCAGAGCCCACATCTTTCAGGAAGAAAAATTCAGATCCACCCAAAAACGGTGAGGAAAAACTGGTTCCAAAAACAAGGCTGTACCCAACTGCCCACCATAAAACCGTAACCAGCCCGGTTATCCCTAGACATTGGGCCAGAACAGACAGTACATTCTTTCGTCTGACAAGTCCGCCATAAAAAAGTGCAAGTCCAGGCAAGGTCATAAAGAGAACAAGTGCTGCAGAGACCATCATCCACCCATTGTGGCCGGGACCGGCAACGCCGGTAACGGAAGAACCTGCCGGGTCTGTATTGTTAATGTATGCTTCTAGGCCTTTAATTCTGTCTTCAAGAGAGGGACCGGTTACGGCAGCAGCAGAATCAACTTTTGCAGAATCGGCGGCAACTGCAGCCGAATCGGCAGTTTGGGCATTGGCAGTTCCGGATGGGGCCACCATCAGCATGAGACCGGCAAAGAGGACCGGAAGGGTTCCGCGGAGAAAGGGTATTTTCATTATCAACTTCCTTTTCATTTTATCAGACATTTAACAAAACAAGAACGTATATGTTATTATTTAAAGCCTATTGGTTGTTTTTGCTTATTATTTATCGTTCTAATGCAAATGTCGGTAAGTTTTTTAAAGTTGTCAATAGGTAATCTTTATTTTGTTAATTGTTTTTCTGTTTTTTCCTTATTTATTTCCTAACCAATCCCCAATTGGCTTACTTCACTAATATCCCACAAACAACTGGTGTATTAATTTAATAAGGAAAGGCGGGAAGAACGGCGGACAGCCCGGGAACAGTCTGCCGGATCAGATTTGAATTAATTCGATGTGGGCTGATTCGGTAAGAGAAACAATAGTGTAAATTTTATACGCCTTGCGGTAAAAAATACGGCAGATCCCGGAATTTATCAGGGTTTTCATGCAATGGTAACATGGAGATGCAGTGATATAAATATCTGCACCGTCTATCATGGTACCATTTTTTGCGGCCTGGGTGATGGCATTAATTTCGGCATGAATGGTCCTGAAACAGTTTTCCTCTGTCTTCCCTTCCTGGTCAGTCGAGGTATAGATCAGGCAACCGGCATCGGTACAATGGGGTTGCCCTTTCGGACTACCGTTGTAACCAGTGGCCAGGATGGACCGGTCCTTTACTATCACTGCCCCGATTTTAGCCCGGTTACAGGTCGATCTTTCTGAGACCATTTCCGCAATCCGGATAAAATATTCGTCCCAGCTAACTCTTTCATCTGCCATTTTTACCTCTCTAAAAGATGGTTTTTTCTGTACCAGTCGAGTGTTTCCCGCATTGAAGAGTCCGGCGTCCGGTAACGGAACCCGAATTCAGCTTCCGCCTTTCTGCCGTCCGCCCAGAAAAAGTAATGATGAAGCCGTGATTTTTCAACTGTAACCGGCATTTTTACTCCAAAGAGAGATTCCATTCCTTCAAGTAAGTACCCTAACGGTTTATAGACCAGGGCCGGAATCGGAGTCCTTTTACGGGGTGCCCCGGTCACCAGATCGACATATCCGCCATAAGAAAAATTTCCGGCGCACAATAAATACCGCTGCCCGTTTTGACCCCTGGTCAGGGCCTCTGCCGAAACCCAGGCAACATCCCGGACATCCACAACTCCCACTCCGCCATCGGGCACCCAGGACGGATTTTTCAACGCCAATTTTAAATTTCTAAGGGTTGAATGACCCGCATCCTCCGGTCCGATTATGTTCACCGGGCTCAGAATAATGCCTTCGAACCCTTCTACACATCCCCGCATGACTTCCCGGTCTGCATGATATTTGGAAATGGAATAATTGATTCTCAGATTTTTAAGGTTGTATGAAAAATCCTCGGTCAGGATTCCTTCGCCGAAATGGGCCCCGACGGCAGCAATGGACCCGATATGAATAAACCGGCGGATCCCGGCTTCAAGAGAAGCATTTACCAGATTTCTCGTCCCGGTGGCATTGGTACCGAAAAGGTCCTGTTTCCGGGATTTCCGGAAGGAAATGACTGCGGCACAATGAATAACGGCATCGCATCCCGCCAGAATCTCAGCCAGGTATCTGGGGTCAGAAAGATCGCCAGAGACCGTTTCAACTGATGAGAATGAGGGCAGAAGCACCGAGGAATGGACCAATGCACGAACCTGAATATTCCGTGCGGTCAGTTCCCTTACCACATGAGAACCTAAAAAACCGGCACCTCCGGTTACAAAAACTTTCATTGACTACCCGATTCTGAGGAGAAAATCGTTCTTCTCCACATTTTGTTTTTCGGAAACAGCAATCCGGGAAACCTGCCCGGCAAGCGGTGATTTAACTTCATTTTCCATTTTCATGGCTTCCAGAACCAGAACTGCCTGCCCTTTTTTAACAATCTCCCCTTCAGAAACCAGGATCCGGCTGATCAATCCAGGCATGGGTGATTTTACATCTGCGCCTGTGGGATGATCTTTGTTGACCTGCTTCATGTGTGAAACCAGCCGGTCATGTTCATCTTCGATCAGAAGCGGCAGCGTATGGTTTTTATAGACGAGAAATTTTTCCCCGTTTTCGGTAAAAAGTTCAAATACGTAACTTTTGGTCCCAATGATAGCCGAATACCGGTTTGCATCCAGCGGAACGAGATCAATGGTTTGTCTGGCACCCGAATCTGTCTGGATCTCAAGAAACCCGGTAACTCTCAGGTTAAATTCCTGACCATTCAGGCTGACGGTATATTTCATTTATTATTTCCTCCGGATTTTCCAAACCCCGGCAGAGGAGAACTCAGGTGTACTCCTTGACTGCACTTTTAAAGCATCTGATTCCCGTTCATACCAGTGGACGGCATTTAGGGCACCGGTTGCCAGGCTGGAAATCAAGGCTGAGTCCGACAGCATCAACAGGTCAGGCCGGAAGAAATCAGAGATAAAATGGGTGTCAAATTTACCGGAAATAAATGCCGGATGGTTCATGACAAACTGGCAAAACGGAAGTGTTGTCTGGACACCAGATACCGAGTATTCCTCGAGTGCCCGGCGCATTCTGGCAATAGCCCTTTCCCGGTTAACATCCCAGGTTATGAGCTTTGAAATCATAGGGTCAAAGTGAACCGAAACTTCCATTCCGTCTACAATTCCGGAATCAACCCGTATTCCCGGCCCTGAGGGGATTCTGTGAAGGTGGACTTTTCCTGTATCCGGTAAAAACTGATTCATCGGGTCTTCGGCATAAACCCGGCATTCAATGGCATGCCCGTAGGGTTTCAGGTCACTTTGGCTAAACCCAAGAGGTTCTCCTTCTGCAATCCGGATCTGTTCTCTGACCAGGTCAAGTCCGGTAATCAGTTCCGTTACCGGGTGTTCAACCTGAAGTCTGGTATTCATTTCCAGAAAGTAAAACCGGTTGTGCCGGTCAAGCAGAAATTCGACCGTACCGGCTCCTTTGTATTTGCAGGATCTGGCCACTTCTGTTGCAGCAAGGCCCATTTCTTCCCTTAAAGCCGGTGTAAGAACCGAACTGGGGGCTTCTTCAACAACTTTCTGATGGCGCCGCTGAATCGAGCACTCCCGTTCAAAAAGATGAACAACCTCTCCATGGCTATCTGCCAAAATCTGAAATTCGATGTGCCTGGGACCTTCCAGATACTTTTCGATGTAAACCCGGCTATCTCCAAAAGCATTTTGGGCTTCGTTCTGGCTGGCAGTCATCGCCTGTTCAAAATCTGCCGGATCGTGAACGATCCGCATTCCTTTACCTCCCCCGCCTGCAGAGGCTTTAACCAGCACCGGGAACCCGATCCCAGCCGCAATTTTTTTTGCTTCATTTACGTCGGAAACAGAATCGGTCGTTCCGGGTGCAAGGGGTACCCGGCTGCCTGAAAGCAGTTTTCTGGCCGTAGTTTTATCCCCCATAAGCCGGATGGATTCCGGATCAGGTCCGATAAAAACCAGTCCGGCATTCTGAACTTTCTCAGCAAAAGTGGCATTTTCGGATAAAAACCCATAGCCGGGATGAATGGCATCGGCATTAGTCCGTTTGGCTGCCGCAAGCAGTTTTTCACTGCTCAGGTAACTCTCAGCGGATTTTATTCCACCTAATGCAACTGCTTCATCGGCCATCCTGACATGAAGTGCTGTGCGGTCAGTTTCAGAAAAAACAGCAACGGTCTCAATTCCCAGTTCCTTGCAGGTTCTGATGATCCTGACTGCAATTTCACCCCGGTTGGCGACAAGTATTTTTTTTATTTTTCTGATCATAAAATCATTTCCCAGAAGGTCCAATCCACCTTCCGATCACCAGGATAATCAGTGAAACAAGAATCCCGAGACCGAAACTCAGCAGAAATAAGTCGGGTGCTGCAAACTGCCAGCCATTTAACCAGTCATAAATCAGGGAACCGGCAAGAAGTGCCCCAAACAGGATCAGATAATTCCGGAGAGAGGGAGTCAGCACTTCCCGGAACCGTTGATGCCTGTAGAAAAAATAATAAACCAGAAGGATCATAAAAAAAGCACCGGTTGCAGCACTGGTCATGTGAAAGGTTATCAGAAAACTGATGGTAAATGTTCTGGAAACAACATCCTGGAAGGAAAGTTCTTCAAAACTGAATTTAATCAGCATGGCCAGAACCATCATAACTCCGGCAACAACCAGTGCGCTGAACAGTTTTTCCCATAAATCATGATCGAAAACGGATTGCTTTTTTTTCATCTTCACAAATCCCTCAGGTGAGTAATGGTTGATCAGGGCTGGCATCAAGAAGCCATTTTTCAAGTAGCCGGTCAGGAAGCCCGGTTATAAACCGGGACGGTCTGGTAAAATATTGGTTAAACTGGCGGTGAAATGAAACTCCCGGGTAAACCAGATAGAGATTTTCGGCTGCACGGGTTACGGCAACATAAAACAGACGGAGTTCCTCATCCAGTTCCTCGGGCTCATCCAGAGAAAAGGTTGAAGGCAGAATCCCGTCAAGCAGATCCATAATAAAAACTGTGTGCCATTCCAGCCCTTTTGCTGAATGGATAGTTGAAAGAATCAAAGGCCGTTCATCCGGGTGGGTTGGCAGGGTATCTTCCTGTGAAAAATCAACCGGGTCGAGCGCAAGGTGTGATAAAAAGGCCTCAACAGACGAGAACTTTGCCGCCAGAGACAGAAAGGCCTCAAGGTCTTTTTCCCGTTTGGGATAATCTTCAAAATACCGGCGTTCAAAAACCGGCCGGTAAAAAGTGATGAGTTCTTCAGCGATGGCCTTCAGTTCGGTGCCGTTCATCCAGTTCAGAAGGTTATGTCTCAAACCCGCCAGGTTTTTTCTGTATTTTGGGGAAACCAGTCCAGAAAGTCCGGCCTCTACTCCATCCTGTTCAATCCTGGTAATAATTTCATCAGCCGACCGTGGTCCGATTCCTTCAACCATCTGCAAAACCCGGTTCCAGCTTACAATATCCTTCTGATTCAGCAATAACCTGAGGTAGGCAATAAGGTCCCGGATGTGGCTGGATTCGGTAAACTTAAGTCCGCCGCGTTTTTCAAACGGAATCTGATTGGCATTCAGTTCCAGTTCAAGGCTGTAGCTGTTACGTGCACTTCTGAATAAAACCGCCATCTGATTCAGCGGTACGCCTTCCTCACGAAGGTCCAGTATCCGTGAAATAATAAATGCATTCTGATCATTTTCACCCGAGGCAGTGATCAAAACAGGAAGTTTCCCATCCGGTTTTTTGGTAAACAGGTTTTTTTCAAACTTTTCTGATGCCTGCGACATAACTGAATTGGCAACATCCAGAATGGGCTGTACGGACCGGTAATTTTCTTCCAGACGGTATTCTGCTGCCCCGGGAAACCGGTCCGGAAACTGAAGAAAATTCTTAAAATCGGCCCCTCTGAACTTATAAATGGATTGGGCATCATCCCCCACAACCATCAGATTGCCATTCGGCCCCGAAATTTTTTCCACAATTTCTGCCTGAACCGGATTTGTATCCTGATATTCATCGACAAGAATATGGGAATACCTGCGGTGAAGCGTCTCCCTGACCGCCGGGAAATCCCGGATCAGATCGCGGCATAAAAATAAAAGGTCATCGTAATCTGCAAGGCCATATTTCTTCTTATGCTCCTGATAAGCCGTAAACAGCTTTTCAACGGGAACCAGAAGCGAATAAAACTGAGGATAATCCTGATCCAGAATTTGCTCAACCGGACGGCCCGTATTCCGGTGCGAAGAAAAGATATCCAGCAAGGTTCCTTTTTTCGGAAACCGGACTTTGGGAAGATTTTTTAAAAGCTGATTTCTGAGGAGGTCAATACGGTCCTGGGAATCCGATGAATCCAGAATGGTGAAATTGGCACCATACCCCAGGTGATGACCAAATTCCCTCAGGAGGGTATTGGCAAAAGAATGGAAGGTCCCGCCGGTTACCTGCTGTCCGGCCGGGTGGAATTCTGACACCCGGGAAAGCATGTGCTCTGCAGCTTTCCGGGTAAAGGTAAGCAGCAGGATTGATTGTACGGGTACACCTCTGTCCAGAAGCCAGGCGACCCGGTAAACCAGTGTTTTAGTCTTTCCGGTTCCTGCCCCGGCAATAATAACGGCTGGCCCTGAGGAATGGGTCACTGCCGCCTGTTGCTGCGGATTTAAATCCGCCAGCCAATTGGGAGCTACCAAACCCTGTCCGGAAAGTTTTCTTAACGTGTAAACCTTTTGCATACAGCAAGTTACAAAGGGAAGCAGATAAAATGAAATCGGGCGGATTTGGATGCGGCAGAAAACAAAAAAGCCGTCTTTTGGACGGCTTTTTTGGAAGATTTTGTGGATCAGAGTTTGTAAGCAATACCTGCTTGGACTGCTGAAATTCCATACCCAAGACGAAGGTCAGCTGCTAAGTTTGGTGTAAAACTGTATCTTGCACCAACACCAAATGCATAAATTACACCACCGGCAGTAGGTTTACCAAGTCCGCTGATTCCACTTACTGAAGCAACATTGTAGCCTAAAATAAGTGTTCCATAAGTATCCAAATTTTCAATATGGAAATAATCCTTATGATAGGTACCTTGTGCTGCTACAATAGTATTTGTATATTTCCAAGTTCCCCAAAAAGCAATGTCTTCCTCATAACTGTAATAAGCAACAAAAGCACCAAGGCCAATTTCATCGTTAAATCCCCAGTCAACAGTTGCATAAACCGGCATACCGTCACCAGTAAATGTCATTAATCCCACACCGCCACCAATAACCATATCTCCTTTTTTAAAAAGTTGACCATATGATGCAGATGCTACCAGCAGTACAAGTGCAATTGCAAGAAGTTTTTTCATTTTTGTTATCCTTTAATTGTGGTTGAGTAAACGAACACGAACAAAATTACAAAAACTCAGACTCACTCACCTCACCCGGCCGGGTGATCTTTGTAAGCCTGAGCAAATATAAGAGGTTAGCATTTCTAAGTAAAGGCCTATTTTACCAATGTCAATATTTACCGCCAAATGTAAACATGGCAGAAACACCCAGGTTAAAGAAACTGTAAGTTCCCAGCAAATAATCTGCACTTGCATCTACAGTAAACCAGTCTGTCAGTGGCAGTTGGGCGCCACCTTTCAGAGCAACACCATATCCAAAAGAGGTCAGTGACGTAACCTGAGATTCCAGTTTTCCGCTAAGTACATAAGATACACCAACTCCCACACCGGCATAAGGATCAACCAGCGGAACCATATCCTTGAAAGTATACCGGAAGGTATTTACAACTGAAATGGCATTACCGGCATCGGCATCATCCGGTTCTTTACCGGTCAGTTTTTTAACTTTTGACTTGTAATCGTCAGAAAAGGAGGACAGCCCATAAGATATGAACACGTCATTGTGGAGATTGGGGATGTCTCCGAATAACCCGAAGAACCCGCCGACGGGGGTTTTAAACCGGAGACCAATATGTGGGGTCACCCCATAGGTTTCTCCATAATCACCGGTTGGGGTTAATAAACCGGCGGTAATACCGTAGGCTGATCCTTTTTCTTTTTTCTCGGCCTGGGGGGCTTGTTCCTGAGAATAGGCAGTAAGTGCAGAAAGAGTGAATACGGACATTAAGACGAGTTTTTTCATTGCAGATCCCTTGTTTTTGGTTGTCTGCAAGTTAGGTCTGATTTTGAAGGGATCCAATACCCCAAATGGGTGATTTATTTCCGGAATTTGACCACGGTCACTCCTGTACTGCCCTCGAACCACTCTCCAAGCTGAAAACTATCCACATAATCCAGTTTGGACAGGTGTTGCTGAACAGCTTTTCTTAAGGCACCTGTACCTTTTCCATGAACAACCCTGACCGACGGCAATTTGTGATAATACGCCTTGCTGAGATAGAAATCGAGCCGGTCAAGGGCTTCGTGGACAGTTAATCCCAGAAGATGAATTTCACTGGCTGTATCCACCGTAAAATCGACCGGACTTGAGGTCGGCTGAAGGTTTTTCGGAGCTTCCTTCCCTGCTTTTTCAAGATCTGCAAGCGGGATTTTCAGTTTAAAATTCCCAACCAGAACAACCGCAGACTGGTCGTCTGCTGAAATGACTTCCCCATTTCTTGAAGTGGACTTTACCCGTACTTTTTCGCCGGGTTTCACCTGAATTGCCGGCTGATTTTCGGTTGGTGGCAGGAGTTTCTCCCGTTTTTCAACTTCAAGGGTCAACGTCTTTTCGGCTTTGACAAAGTCGATGTGGCGTTCCTTTTTCAATTCCTCAAGCTGGTGAAAAATTTGTCTGCGAAGAGATTCCAATTCATTCTGAAGCTGGTTCTTAAGCGAATTTTTTAATTCCTTCTCTTTATTTCTGAAATCCCGTGATGCTTCAGAAAACCTGGTTTCCTGTTTTCTGGCTTCTGAAATGGCCTTTTCCAATTCTATTGTTTTCTGATTCAGGTCATTCAGCCGGGATTCCAGTTCGAAATTGAGTTTTTCAATACCGGCGTTAACGGGCCCCAGACGTTCACGGGCCTGACGGATCAGATGGTCATCAAGCTGCATTCTTCCGGCAAGTTCAAGCGCAAAGGAACTACCGGGAATTCCTTTTCTGAATTCGTAGGTCGGGACCAGGCGTTCAGTATCAAAAACCATTGATCCGTTTTTCAGACCGGGATGGTCATGGGCAAAGGATTTCAATCCCGGGAAGTGACTGGTTACAATTCCGTAAAAGTTTCGCCGGATGAAGGTTTCGATCAGTTCAATGGCAAGTGCCTGCCCTTCTACCGGATCGGTGCCCGAGCATATTTCATCAACCAGAACCAAAGTCCCGTCCAGATCTGCAGAAACCAGTACCTCCCGGATTGCCCGAATGTGGCCACTGAACGAGGACAAGTCATCCGAAATAGACTGTGAATCACCAATGACCGAAAAAACACCGGTCATGACCGGGAAAACCGACCCCTCTGCTGCGGGAACCGGCATTCCGGACTGAACCATCAACTGAAGCAGCCCTGCTGTTTTCATGGCTACCGATTTTCCTCCGGCATTCGGCCCCGAAATGATGATAAACTGCTCACCTTCATTCCCAAGCTGCAGATCAAGCGGAATTGTTTTAAGCCCTTTTTCTTTTCGTGACAGAAACAACAGCGGGTGAACAGCCCGGCACAGGTTCCATTCCGGTTTTGCAGAAAGACCGGGAATCATGATCGTAAAATCCAGCAGAAAACCTGCCCGGGCATGAATCTGATCCAACGACACCAAAATGGATTCAATTTGTTTCAGTTCGGAGGCATAATGGCGGACGTCTTCACTCAGGACGGATAAGATCCGGTGAATTTCCTTTTTCTCCTCACTTCGGTGCTCCTGAAGGTCGTTATTCAGATCAACCAGTTCCTGAGGTTCAATAAATACCGTTTGTCCCGATCCCGAAATATCGTGGATAAATCCCTTGATTTTTCTTTTATGCTCAGCCAGAACCGGCAGAACGAGGCGGCCGTTCCGGATAGTCAGTTGCTGTCCCCCCAGTACTTTTTCCTTTGAAAACGAGTCCAGCATCTGTTGGGAACGGGTGGTTATCCTGGCCTGAATCCGCCTGATTTCCCGTCTGATTTCTGCTAAATCCGCAGAGGCAGAATCACTGACTTCACCCAGATCATCAAAAACTCTTCTGAAGGCTTTGATGAGCCCGGTAATCGGCATCAGTCCGTTAAGTAAGATAAACAGGGCAGGATACGAAGCTTGATATTCAGAAATACGCCGGTAAACCTGGTCATGACTTTCAGATAGATTTTTCAGGACCAGAAGGTGCTCAATCGGGATTACTTTGCCCTGAATCGTCCATGAACTATCAACACCGGTCAAATCCTTCCAGGACTCCTGAACAAAAGGCCCGACTTCTTTAATCATTTTCCAGGATTCAAAAACCTGAGCCATTGAGGTGGCAATCTGATCGGGGGCGAGCAGAATTTCTGAATCCAGGATCCGTTGCCTCCCTTTTACGGTGACAGTCATATCCGAAATCCGGTGCAATAATTCAGTAAATTCAAGTTGTCTGAGAGTTTCAGAATTGGTTCGAAAGAATGACATCAGGGGAGCAGTTTTTCAACCGTATCTTTTATATTAAACGTATCAGAAACCGTTTGGGTCACTTCTCTGACTACGGGATAAAAACGGGATTGCCGGATGACATCAGGCGATGGCATCGAAAGAAGATAAAGGAAGATATCAAGTGTTATTAAAGCAAAAGCCGACTTGGCCCCGCCGGTAACGGCACCTAAAACAGAATTTAAAAACGGGGTCAGTCCCAGAAATTCAGATTTTTCAAGCTGGGCAGCAGCGAGTTTTACACTGATCTGCACCAAAAGAAAAACAGTGATCATGCCTGTAAATGGCGAAAAAGCCGTGATTGAGGGAAAATATCCCGCAATAAAGGAATCTGCACCAGCGCCGAAACGAACTGCCAGAAAATACCCAAAAAGAAGTCCGGCAAGGGAAAAAATCTGTTTCCAGAACCCTTTAAAAGCGCCCGAGATAATTCCGATAACAATAAAACCGGCAATCACCCAGTCTGCAAAGGTCATATCACCCTTCCAGAAGGGATTTCAGAAGATCCTGTACCAGTTTTCCGTCGGCACGTCCTTTGAATTCCTTCATGGCCTGGGGCATTACTTTACCCAGATCCTTCATTGACTGGGCCCCGGTTTCGGCAACCAGTTCTGCTACACGGGCCTTTACTTCTGCTTCGGTAAGCTGTTTTGGCAGGAATTCCATCAGAATTTCAAGTTCTTTGGCTTCCTTTGCAGCAAGTTCTGTCCTGCCGGCATTGGTAAACTGTTCAATCGAATCCTTCCGTTTCTTGCCCAGGTTGTTCAGAACGGCCATTTCTTCGGCCTCAGAAAGTTCGGCTACACCACCCTGGCGAATTGAAATTTCTTTTTCAAGCAGGGCAGATTTAACCGACCGCAGGGTATCCAGCCTGACCTGGTCCTTGGCCCGCATCGCATCCTTGATCAGTTCGTTGATTTTATCTTTTAAAGCCATATTAGTTTCCTTAGAAATTAAAGGTAAAAGTAATGGAAAAAGGCTGTGCAGTTTCTGATGTCACAGTCCTGAATTTCCAGAGTTTGATTTTATTGGTCAGACACAGTTCAATGTCTTCATTCTGGATCGAGGATTCGAGTGTTTTGACCTCTGAAACTTTCCCGTTAGGGAGAATAGAAAAAGAAACACCAAAGGTAAAGGTCTTATTCTTTTCAAATTCTGAGGAAACTGAAAAACAGGAGGAAAGTTCATCCTGTTTTCCGGAACAAAACTCAACCAGTTCTTCCCGGGACCGCTTTTTTTCATCCTGAACTTCTGTTCGGGTATAATCACCAAAATCATAAGGGACATCGACCGAAACCGGTTTATCAGTGTTTACAACCGGGGTTTTCCACTTCAGTATTGCCGCTTTCAGAGATTCTGTTAACTCCTTATTACCCAGAGTTTCTTCCAGAACAAGAACTTCTTCAACAAACCCGTCAGGGTTCAGTTTAAGCCTGAACTTAATGCCTCCTTCAAGATCAGGAACTTTGACTTTAACCCGTTCATAGCATTCGGTTATCTCACCGTTCCGGGTTGCAATAAAGGAACTGATTTCATTGGCATCCCAAAATTGGCTGACTTTTACCGGCGTTTCCGGCTTTGCAGGAGCTGGTTTGACCGGTTCAGGCAAGGTTACTTCCTTCTGGCCCGAGCAGTTAAATAAAATTATCGGAAAACAAAGAAGGATCAGGATTCTGGCCATTGAACTGCTATTATGGTAATATCATCGCTTTGCGGAGCTCCGGCAGCATGCAAAGACAATTGGGTAAGTACGTGTCCGGTAATTTCTTTAGCTGAACCGGTGGTCCACTGCTTTAGTGTTTCAATCAGGGCTTCTTCGCCGAATTCTTCATGATCAGGCGACATGGCTTCTGTAACACCATCCGTAAAAATAAACAATCTTTCGCCGGGACTGAAATCGATTTCACCCATTTCATACGGCATGAATGAAGGCATAATTCCCAGAATAACACCACCTGCTGTCAGCTCGATTGCATCCTGATGGCGAAGAAGGTATGGCGGATTATGCCCTGCGTTTACATAAGTCAGTTTGTGCTGCTCAGTGTCGATAATACCCCAGAAAAAGGTAATAAATTTGTCCGCTGCAGTATTCTGGTAGATAATATCATTGATTTTACCTGTCATTTCAGAAAGCGAAAGCGGAAACTGAACCAGAATCCGGATCATGGACTGAAGGTTGGCCATCAGCAGACTGGCAGGCGTTCCCTTCCCGGTCACATCAGCTATTGCAACCAGAATCCGGTTTTTGTCCAGCCGGAATACATCAAAATAATCGCCCCCGACCTGCTTGCTCGATTCATTTGTACCAAAAATATCGAGGGGTTCAAAACCCGAAAACCTGGATGGCAGAAGCGCCATCTGAATATCTCTGGCAATACTTAATTCATTTTCCATCTGCTGTTTCAGCAGAGATTCATTGAAGTTGGCAATGTTTGTACAGGTCAGCTCAAGCAAATGGGCCAGGGACAGATAAAATTCGACATCTGCTTCCGTAAGGGGCAAACCGGCAGAACTCCGTTTCAGAACCAAAATTCCCTTTTTCCCGGTCTTTAACGGGATGACCAGAACAGGATCCTGGTGTTTTGAGTACAGGTCTGAAAGCCGGTTATCCTCAGGTCCAACTAAAACCGGGCTGTCAGAGAGGAGACTCCCTGCCTGAATCTGTTTTCTGTCACAACCCAGGCCCTTATGATACACATAGTCCAATGTACCATCAGCAGATTCATGAAAAAGGGTAACACCGTTAAAAACCCCCTGCCCCAGCACGGTCAGAGAAAAAAGATTATAAACTTTCCGGGGTTCAAGCAACCCATTTATTTCTTTGCTTAATTCAAAAAGAGTTTTAAGTTCCTGAACTCTTTTAGCCAGCGAACTCCGGGCTGATTTTATTTCCTGAAACCGGATCGAATTCTCAAGTGCTCCGCTGGCGAACTGGAGCAGGCCTTCGATAAATCCCATTTCCTGTTCGTTGAAAGGACGGCCTGTCAGAGATTTTCCGAGAAGCAGAAATCCGATTTTATTCTCATTCGAAATCAGATCAAATTTGTAAAGGCCAAGATCCCCGGCAATCAGACCGAGTTCATCTACAGAAAGGGTTTCTGGCAGATCCGGTTTAAACAGCCCTTTTTTTGCAATGGTGGTAACCTGATCCGAATTCCCGGAAGTAAAAACATGAAGGCTGCAACGGCCTGCCAACAGTTTTCCCATCAGTGTTCTGAGTATGTGCTGGGCAATAAAGGAAAGGTCGTAAGTCGAATTGAAAAGACGGGAGGTTTCGAACAGGGATCTCAGGTCAAGAGAACTGCTGTCTGCTGTCATTGGTTTTTTAGTTCTTTGATCAGGACAATCTGGTTTTTTTCATTATTCCGACCGTATCTGACCTCATCCATCAGGGAACGGATCAAATGAAGACCCAGGCCGCCTCTTTTTCTTTGCTTAATAAACGCACCGAGATCCGGCTGGTGGTAGGCTGCCGGATCAAAGGGCAGGCCACTATCCGTAATTTCAACTGTCAGCTTTTTACCATCCCAGGAAATGGACACAGAAAGTTCTTTTGACGGATCGTTTTTGTAAGAATGTTTGATGACATTGGTACAGGCTTCATCAACGGCCAGCTCTATTTTGTAAACAACATCGTCACCAAAACCGGCAGTGCGGGCATTGTCTGCGACAAACTCCCTGATGACCTGCAGATTGGTCGTTGTGCTGTTTAACCGGATGGCATTATTGAGCATCAGATGATCCTCAGGCGTTGAATTTTTCGAAGGCTTCTGATTCAGTCCGGGTGATGTCATACAACACCGGGAATCCGAGAAGATCAAAAACAGTATACACTTTGTCGGACATTTCACATAGCTTGATGTCACCTTCTTTTTCTCTGACATCCTCAATGTAGGCCATAAAAACACCCAGTCCGGCAGATGCGATGTAATTCAGATTTTTAAAATTTACTACGATTTTCAGATGACCGGAATGAATCAGTTCACTCAATTTTTCTTCAAGTTCATTTGAATTGTGGGCATCGAGATACCCGGCCAAATCCAAAACTTTAATTGAACGGTCTTCACGGATTTCTATTGTAAAATTACTCATGTCTGTTACCTTTTACTTCGAACCCTTCCATTTTGTTACAACCAGCGTAAGGTCATCACTTGCTTTACCGTTCCAGATAAAGGTGTTGATTTCGGTAATCAGCTGGTCAAGAATTTCTTTTGCTGAACGGTGCCGGTTCTGGATGACAACGTCCTTAAGGCGGTCGTATCCGAATTCGGCCATTTCCTCATTCATTGCTTCGACAACCCCATCAGAATAAAGGACACAAACATCACCAACCTCCAGAGTCAGAGAGGTTTCTTCCAGTTTGGGCTCAATCACAACAGAGGAACCAAGGCCGATGCCGACACCCGGTGTCTTCAGATAAGTTCCGGTGCCATCAGCCCTGACCACAAGAAGCGGGCAATGCCCTGCACGGCTTTGTGTTAAAATACCTGTTTTTACATCAAAAACACAATATAACAGGCTGACAAAGGATTTTCTGTCAAGCGAACCATACAGAACTGTATTGGCTTCGAGTAAAAGCAGTTTCGGACTGTAAAAAATTCTTGCAAGAGACTGAAAAATTCCTTTTACTTCTGCCATGTAAAAGGCAGCACTTGTTCCTTTTCCCGAAACATCGGCAACGATGATTCCAAATCTTCCATCGGGAACTGAAATAAAATCATAATAGTCACCGCCAACCTCATAGGCCGGGTAACTCACACTTTCGACTTCGAGGGACTCAATAACCGGGTTGGCCTGCGGGAGCAGTTTCATCTGCATTTTTTGAGCAATAAACAACTCCTGCTGGAGGCGTTCCCTTTCAAGTGAGGCTTCGAATAACCGGGTGTTATCAATTGCAACAGCGGCCTGATCAGCAAAAGTGGTAAGAGTATCGGCGTCATCTTTGTCGAAACCGCCTGAAACCTGCTTCAGGATAAACAGACCACCGACCAGTTCACCCCTGGCAATCAGCGGAATGGCAGCTATGCTACCAATCTTTTTAATTTTAACAGCAGAGGCATGAAGCAATGAGGACCCTTCTGCACGGTCAATAACCTGCAGTACCCGGGTTGAAACCAGCCGGGATCTCAGATTTTCATCACTATGCCCGAACAAGTCCTGAATTTCGGTTGAAGTGATTTGGCGTGGTGCCAGAATTTTTATTCCGGGACTCTCAGATTTTTTTGTCTGATATATTTCAAGCCAGCCAATTGAGCCCGAAGTCGTTTGAAGGGAGTAATTGACAACAGCCTGGCTGAGTTCATTAAGGTCAAAAACATTAGATACCAACTTGGAAAGGCTATGCAAAGAAGAAAGCTCAGAAGACTTTCTTTCAAAAACCTCTGTGGTTGGCAAATGAAAGAGAATTGAAAAGAAGGAGATTCCCGCATAGGATATCAGGTAAATCAGTGTCAGGCGGATAAAATGAATTAAAAACGGAGAAAGGAAGGCAATCGTATCGCCCTGATTCAGCAAATTGGTTGACAGAAGAATAATGCAGATAATTTCGAAAACAAAAATCAGGATAATACTGAGAATTTTTTCCTTTCTTGACAGATATAATACCCAGCCTAACCGGAAGCTGTTGAGCCCGAGAAAAACTGCCACCAGAATATAAAGGAAGATCATCAGGACCTGAGTTCCTGACCCTCCGCTGGTCAAAACCGGAAGAACCAATTCTGCAACTGATATAGTAAAAATCAGTCCCAGCAAGATTTTAAAATGAAGTTCAAACCGGGGTGTCCGCTTGAAATAAACAAAATTCCTCAGCGTTACCCAGACATTGGCAATGAATATAAATAACCCGATTCCAAACAGATAAGAAACAACCAGTGAGCTGAAGGAATTGGGCAGAAGAATCTGTTTACCGGAAGGTTCGGTGACTTCACCGTCTGAACTGGCCTCAGCAGGGTCAGAAGGAAGGTCCTCGAACTGAGCGATTTGTGATTCGCCTGCATTTGTTTTATGAAACCCGCTGTCGGTAAAAAAATAGGAAACTGTTATGGCCAGAATCAGGAATCCGCCCAGCCAAAGAATATTTTTCCAGCAGGCTGTAACCAAATCCGGTTTTTTAATTTCTGTTTTTCCCAGTTTCAGGAAAAAGAAAATAAAAGCACTGAACAGAAGTAAAAAATTGCGGGAAAAAACAGCCCAAGCCGGTATGATATTCAACCCACTGGCAGAACTGGTAAGGAAAGAGAACGAATCGAACAGAAATAACAGAACCAGAACACTGATAAGGAACGTTCTGATATAAATTGGTTTTATTTCCATTCGGATGTAATTGGGAAATCTGAGTTTATAAAACAACAAAAGCACAGCGAGCTGTGCTTTTGTACGTCACTTCATGTAAAAGGTTACTTCAGTTTGAATCTGATAGGAATAGACAACCATACCTTAACAGGTTTTCCACGCTGGGAACCGGGTTTGAATTTAACTTTTTTGATTGCTTCCTGGGCTGCTTCATCGCAACCGGCACCGATTCCTTTTGCAACAACGGTTTTCAGTACATTGCCTTTTTCATCAATTGCTGCCCGGATAACGACTGTTCCTTCAATTCCGGCTTTTTTTGCAATTTCAGGATAAACCACCTTAGACTGAATGGCAGCGATACCGCCCTGTGGCTCTGGCTGTTCTTCAACTACTTCGAATATGGTGGCTTCCTCTTCTTCACTTGCCGCCGGAGGAGGAGGAGGAGGAGGTGTTTCTTCAACTTTTAATTCTGAGTCAAAGACAACTTCGTCTTCCATAACCTGATCATTCGGAACAAGAACCGGGACCTGAGGCCTGGGAGGAGGAGGAGGTTTTACTTCCTGTTTGGTTACTTCAATTTCTTCTACCTTAACGACTTCCTGCTGTTCCTGTTTCAGTACAACTGAATTTTTGAGATCAGGAAAGAAGTAAAAGGCCATAATCAAACCGGCAAGAACTATGGTGAGTGAAATTTCAAACCACAGTTTCCATTTCCGTCTGATGTCTGCCTCCGGCAATTTGACAAGAGCCATAAGGGGTAACTCCTTGATATAGAAAATGTTAAGCGAATATAGACGATGCGTTTTTGAATGTCAAACCGGTCAGAGTCCGGGAAACAGGTCAATTCTGGAGCAGAGCAAAGTTCTAACGAATCTCCAATCCAGTTTTACCTGAGTCTGAACACAACCGGAATGGCGATTTTGGTTTTAACCGGTTTATCTCTCTGCAGACCGGGCAGAAACCGGGTTGCGGTAACTGCCTTAACCGCTGCATCTGCGCAGCCACCACCAATGTCCTTCATAATTTCAGCAGATACGACGGTTCCCTTTTCATCAATCAGAACCCGGATCACAACCGTTCCTTCAATTCTGGCTTTGCGTGCCAGCTCTGGATAAACTACTTTTTCCTGAATTGCCCGCAACCCGCCAACCGGTTCCGGCAGGTTTTCAACCAGTTCAAATTCTACTCCCTCAGTTTCTTCCTGGTTGACAGTGCCGTCAGCAGAGGGCAGAGGAAGAGGATCTTCATTTCCGGCAATAACAACATCATCTGCAACCGGTGAGTCATCGGGAACCAGAAGGAGTACCGATGGCCGGACCGGTTCTTTTTCCTTCGGAGCCTGTGTGGTTACCGGCGGCGGAAGCAAAACATCAGGCTCAGTGGCGGCAGAACTAAAATTTTGTACTGCAATCCGTTCTGGAGAAAGCAGAAAAAAAAGAATAACAGTCCCGATAGCAAAACTCAGATTCAGTTCCAGAACAGATTTCCAGGATGCCCGCAGATCTGCCCCAGGATGTTTGTAAAGTGCCATAATTCCTCCGAAGTTTTCCGGCAGGAAGTTGTTCAGGACAACCGGTTGCCCATCCCAATTTCAGGACGGACAGTCAGTTGTACATCTCAGGAAAGTATTTGTTCCCAAAATCAGAAGGAAACCTGAAGTTTGATGAGATAATTTCGGCCGGCCTGCGGATACAGGAAATTTTCAGTTATGTTCTCTGTATTGTAGATGTAACTGTATGTATATCCGTTTGACTCATATTGCTCATTCAGCAGGTTCAGAATGCCAGCCTGAAGGGAAACAGAGCTGAATCCGGAAATCTCTGCCGGGGCTAAACTGAAAAAGAAATCGGTTGTTATGAACGGGTCGAGGCTTTTTTCCCTGGAACCGGTATTATCGAGATACTGACGGCTGACATATTTGGTATTCAACAAAAGTTTTACAGGTTCCAGATTCAGTTCGCCGGTAAGTCCAGCAATTATGCCGGGAGAAAATGATACCGGTTGATTCCGGTAAATCCGGATTTCCTCTCCGCCTGTATCATAATTTGAAATGACTTCACGGAATTCCCGGATTGCCGACTTTCCAGCAGTCAGGTTTCCGGCCAGACGGGCCCACTCACTAACCTGAACACTTCCGGTAAACTCGGCACCAACCCGGTAACTTGACGCCACATTCTGCCGGAGTGGATCGCCAACGTCATTCAGTTTACCGGTAAGTACCATCTGATCTTTATAAACCATTCCGTAAAAATTGGCAGAAAAAGCCTGATTATCCCCGTTATACCGGTACCCTGTTTCAAGGTCATACAGAAATTCCTGCCGGGGCTGCTGCGAAGCCCTCGTGTCTGTAAAATCACTTCTCGACGGCTCCTTTCCGGCAATACCCAACCCGGCATAGACAGCCGAAGATTCAGTTAACGTTACCGTCAGCCCGGCTTTTGGGTTGATGAAAAGATAATCACGGGTCATCCGGTCAGGAAGCCCGGCATCATCCAATCCAAGAAACCGGTAAGAAATGGTCCGGATCTGAACATCAGCAAAGGACTGAATCCCGGATAACGGTGAGAAATTGAGCTTTACAAATACATTTCCATCCAGTTTACGTCCATTATCCTCATAAAACCGATGGCGTATTTCTGAGTTTCCTGCTACCCGGCTCCAGATCACTTCACCGAAATGGTCACCGTCGTACACAGAGACTCCCCCACCTGCAATCAGGGAAAACTGATCCGAGATCAGGCTGCTTCCACTTGCCAGCACGCCATAAAACTCATTATCAAGCCACTTCCGCCGGATCAGGTCTGAAGCAAATACCGTATCACCCGGACTGAAAATGACCGGTTGGATGCGGTGATCCGAAAGAGAGGCATCCGGTTTAAACTGCTCGTAATATCCCCTTCCTTTCACAAAAAAGGCAGCGAAATCGAGTGTCACCTCTTTAACCGGAGTCCAGGAATAAAGCACCTGATAATGGTCCTGACCGTAGTCATCAACCTGGTTGTCATAGGAATAGGCGTTATAGGTTCTGCCAGCTTTCATCAGATAAGCTGAATCAGCCGATGACAGATAATTGCGGGTAATATAGGCCTGAGTACCTTTTTTGTCTCCTTTGGCTGCGGCTTCCGGTACTCCATTCCAGGCCTGATAAGTATTTTCACGGCCCAAAATCAGATTAACTGACAAAAGTGAATTATCATCCGACCGGCTTGCAGAAAAATAGGCCGATTTCAAGTCAGAAGATGCCCGGTCGATATACCCATCACTTGTAATTTTGGAAAAACTGGTATTGACTGACCAGCCAGAAGGAAAGAGTCCGGTTCCAAACCGGAAATTTGCCCGTTTTGTATTAAATGAACCGTGGGAGACTGAGGTCTCGGAGTAGGGTTCAGGAACAAACCGGATGGTTTTCAGGTCAATTGTTGCACCGAATGAGGCCGGTCCGTTTGTAGACGTTCCGATTCCCCGCTGAATCTGAATATTGTCGGCAGAACTGATCAGATCAGGCAAATCCACCCAATACACATTATGGGATTCTGCATCATTCCAGGGAATTCCATTCAGAGTCACATTGATCCGGCCGGGATCAACTCCCCGGATTCTCAGTCCGGTATATCCTACACCTCCTCCGGCATCCGAAGTCGAAACCAGGCTGGGGGTCATAGTCAGCAAAACCGGAATATCCTGCCCAAAATTGATGGTTTTCAGGTCGGCAGCATCCAAAGTAATGTGGGCTATTGGCGCAGATTCTGTCACCCGGTAGCCTTCAACCAAAACTTCTGAAGCCTGGACATCAGCGGGGATCAGATAAACCGTTATTGTGGCGGCATCCCGCTTCACCCTAGCTTCTGCAGTTTGGTACCCGATACAGGTAACCTGAATTTTCTGAAGAGCCTGGTCATCAAGGGAAATAGTAAACCGGCCGTCGTTACCGGTTGCAGTTCCGTTTCGGGTTCCGGTTTGAACAACTGCAGCATCCGGAACCGGTTTACCGGTAGTTTTGTCTTTGACAATGCCGGCCAGGTTTTGTGAAAAACCGGAAAGAGGAATCAGAATAAAAAATAGAAAATTGAGTGGTTTCATGATCTGCCTTCTTGTTGGGTGATGGCAGAGGGTGGATGACAGGCAGGTGAGACGAACCGGAGGAAATAGTCCTGTGGTTTCCCTTCGCCGGTATTACCCGGATCAGGTTCATGGGGTATGATCTCAGCCTGCTTACGCAAACACCCCCAACCAAATTCAATACGTTACCGGAAGAATCGGTTGAAATTATCCTTCCAGCCAGGCCAGTGAATCATTTTCGGGATCTTCCCGTTTCGGAAAGGCCATTTCCTTTGGAACTTCCCTTTTAACCGGCGAACCAAGACATTCGGGGCATTTATACCCTTTAATCAGGTAGGGCGGTCTTTTCTTACAGGTTTCGCACCATAAAACGGTGATGAGTCCGGTATTTTTTTGTTTCACTTCGGCCATTCTTCAAAATTACCCTTCCGAATGAACAATTACAAGAATCCGGATGACCAAAATCACCGCCGATCGGATGTTAAATCAACGTTATCTCTTTAATTTACAAGGTATTGGGTCAATCCTTTAAATAATTGATTTTAACTGAACCTGTCTCTATTTTTGAGTTTCAAAAAAAAGACGGGCGTCTGCCCCAGATCGGCCTAAGGAAATTATGAAAATTTCGACCATCCTTCAGCCACACTATATCCGGCATCATTTAGAAGCCTCCTCAAAAGATGAAGTTATCCGCAAGATGCTGGAAACCATCCGGGACCATCCGAATATTGAAGATATAGAAAAAGTCAGCACCAGCGTATTTGAACGTGAAAAAATCATGTCGACCGGGGTCGGAAAAGGAATTGCCATTCCCCACGGGAAAAGTGAAGGAGTTGCGGATATTGTAGCAGCCCTTGCCGTTTTGAAAACACCGATTGATTTTCAATCGCTGGATGGCGAACCCGTCCGGCTGGTGGTGCTGCTGGCAGCCCGGGACAGTATGGTTAACCTGCACATCAAACTCCTTTCCCGGATCAGCCGGCTGCTGAATAAAGATGAATTCCGTGAAAAACTGCTGAACTCTACCTCTGCTGAAGATCTTTCCCGTCTGATACAGGAAGAAGAAGAACAATATCCCGAAATCTGAATGGAACCCATTAAAAACATAAAAGGTACCCAGGATCTGCTTCCCCAACAGGCCTGGAAGTGGCACTATATTGAGTCAGTAATCCGGAAAATGTCAGAAACTGCCGGTTACCGTGAAATCAGAACTCCGATTTTTGAATCCACCCAGCTTTTTAAACGGGGCATCGGGGAACTGACGGATGTTGTCAGTAAGGAAATGTATACATTTACTGACCGGGGGAACACCTCTCTAACCCTTCGTCCGGAAATGACGGCAAGTGTGATGCGGTCCTGGATACAGAACTCCCTTGGGCAGGAAGGCGGCGTACAGAAACTCTATTATGCCGGACCCATGTTCCGGGCCGAAAACGTCCAGAAGGGACGGCTCAGACAGTTTCATCAATGGGGAATTGAACTGGTCGGAAGTCCGGCAGCAGCAGCCGATGCAGAAGTGATTCTGCTCATGATCCGGACACTGGAATCCTTTGGACTGACCAATCTGAAACTCAAACTAAATTCCGTCGGGGATGAAAACTGCCGGCCGGTATACCGTGAGATTCTGAAAGATTATTTCAGGCCAAGGCTGGCAGAATTATGTCCGGTTTGCCAGGGACGGTTTGACTCAAACCCCATGCGGATTCTGGATTGTAAAAATGAAACCTGCAAATCGGTCTCAGCAGAGGCTCCGAAGATTACCGACCACCTGAATGAGGCCTGCCAAACCCACTTCGATCTGGTTAAGACTTTCCTGACAAAAGCCAATATCCCATTCGAAATTGATCCGTTTCTGGTGAGAGGTCTCGATTACTACACCAAAACCGCATTTGAAGTCATTTCTACGGATCTTGGGAGCCAGAATGCGGTCGGTGGCGGCGGCCGTTATGACCTGCTGATTGAACAGCTTGGCGGGAAACCCACTCCTTCTGTCGGATTTGCAATCGGGATTGAACGCCTCCTGATCCTTCTTGAGGAACGGAATCTGTTCAAGGATCTTTCACCGAAAGGTCCTGATCTGTTCGTCGCCACTTTCAGTGAAAGCCATCAAACCGCCATCTTCCCGGTAGTCCAGAATCTGAGGCTTGCCGGAATCCGGACTGAAATGGAACTGATCGGGAGAAGCATTAAAGCTCAGATGCGGGAAGCAGACAGGCTGAAGGCAGCCTACGTTCTTGTTGTCGGCGACCAGGAACTGGAAACCCAGACTGTTACTTTAAAGAAAATGGCAGATGGCAGTCAGACCCCGGTTAACCTGTCCGAACTGACTGACTTTTTTAAAAGGCTGGCATGATTCAGGTCACTTTAATTTCCACCGATTCCTGCAAATTATGCACCGAAGCACTCGAACAGCTTAAAGCTCTTCAGCGGGAAATCCCATTCCTGATCAGGGAACAGAAAATCAGCCGGGAATCGCCGGAATTTAACCGGTATAAATCAAAGTTCCCGGTCATCCTGTATCGGGATGAGGAAGTTACCTGTGGCCGTATTGATCTATCTGAAATCAGAAACCGGATCAGCCAGTGAAAAAAAACGTTTCTCCCGGGAAATTTTCAAAAGAACCTGTTAAGGCACATTCAAAGCCTGTTAAAAAGCCGGAAAGTAAAGACCAATACCCGTCAGAACCGATTCCGGGTGTTGTTTACGGACGGAATCCGGTCACCGAACTTCTGAAATCTGACCGGGATGTTGAAAAAGTGTATTTTCTGGCAAGTGTTCAAAAAAGTCAGTTAACTGACCTTTTTAAACTGGCGAAAGAACGGAAAATTCCGATGGTAATGGCCATGTCTGATAAGTTTTCAAAGGCGGGACTATCAAGCCAATCGCATCAGGGAATTTTTGCACTGGTCAGCCCGATCCGGTATACTGACCTGGACAGCTTTCTCCAAACCTCCGGGCCAGGCGACTCCGTTGCGATACTTGATGAAATTGAAGATGTGCACAACCTTGGTGCCATCATCCGGTCTGCCGAAGTTTTCGGGTTTTCAGCAGTAATTCTTCCGCTTCATCACTCAGCACCGCTTTCCGCCGCTGCAGTTAAAACAAGTGCCGGCGCCGTTCACCACCTACCGGTGATTAAAGTGGCTAACCTGGTTCAGGCCATTCAGAAACTGAAAGACCATCAGTTCTGGGTTTATGGTCTGGATATGGGGGGTGACGTCTGGTCGGATTCTGCCCGGATTCACTTCCCTGCCGCGGTTGTGGTCGGGTCGGAAGGAAAAGGGATCCGGCCTCTTGTCCGGAAAGCCTGTGATGCAGTAGTTGGGTTTCCGCAAAAAGGAAAAATCAATTCTCTAAATGCCTCCGTAGCAGCCGGAATCATGTTCTGGGAAGTTTCCAGGCGTCAACCCATGTAAAAAAATCCGGATTTTCATCCGGATTTTCGCACCCACCAGCCTGTTTTTATTTTAACAAAGTCATCCGACCCGTTTTTACCTGATTTTTGAACCGGATCTGGTAAAAGTAAACTCCTGATGCCAGGCCACTTCCGTCAAATTTAAGCTCATGATGCCCTGCCTGCAGCTCTTCGGATCTGGTTTCTGAAACAACCTGACCAAGAAGTGAATATACCGTCAGATCAACGGCTGCCTTTTCGGGAACCGAAATCCGGATGAAGGTAGAAGGGTTGAACGGATTCGGATAGGTTCCTGCCAAACTGAAACCTGAAGGAACACCACCGGCAGTGAGAATCCGTCCGGGTGTTTGTGAACCGTCGAGATCGACCTGAACCAGGCGATAAAATCTGACTGAGTTCAATGCCCGTTCAGTAACCCGGAAGCTATAAACAGTTTTCTCGGTAGTCGTTCCCTTCCCGGCAACAAATCCAACCGTTTTCCAGGTAAGCTTATCCGGTGAAGTCTGAATCTGAAAGCCTGCGTTGTCCTTTTCCGTCACTGTTTCCCAGGAAAGCAAATCACCGTCCTCTGTTTCCCTGACCGACTGGCTGGTCAGTTCCACCGGCAGTGTATTTGCCGAACTGCTTCCGACAGCAAAATCAGAAAAACTGGTTAAACCTGAAACGGTAATAAAAGGCTCCTGATAAATCACTGTTGCATTGATCGGTGCCTGCGAAACATCCTGCCAGGCAGAGGCTGCATCCGCACGTTTCAGAATTTTAAGAGAGTTAAAGTCAGAGATGCCGGAAATTCCGGTCAGGTCGAGTGTGATTGAGTAAATAAAGGACGTCAGGCCTGAATTGCTGATGGTCCAGTACTTATCAGCAGAAAATGAAGCAATTCCGTCTGGAAGTGACCCGGTAATTCCCGGATTTACCCCTGTCCCGGCAGTCAGGGTCCCCTGGGAATTGGTCGGATCCGAAAAATTAACGGTTGCCCCGGTAGAACCCAGGACAAAAATCCGGGACTCTGCAGCATAGGAATTTATAGTCGGGGTTGCCGAAGTCGAACCGGCAAGACCATATTTACCTGCAAGCTGGGATTCAATGAGCAGTTTTTCAGCATCGGTGACCGGGCGGTCATAAACCCGTATTTCTGCAATATCGCCATCGAGATAGTAGGCAGAACCACCCACATCTGAATTGGAGCCAACCCCAACAAACCCATTTCCGGAAGAGGCAGGAAGCTGCATGGTTCCGGCAGAAGCATAATTCATTTCCATCGGTTTTGAATTCATGAAATAATCATGGGATCCGTTTGAAATATACCGGTTTGTAAGCATGTACCAGGAACCGGCAGCCGGCCCGGCATCATTATCCCGTTTGAAGGTGAAACCGGAAGTTCCGGTTGCCGGACGGTTGGATGTTGCTGTAAAGTTGCCACTTGTTGTCGGGACTGTACCGGCCTCCCAATACAATTCCAGCGCAGAGGCAACCCCAAGCTCCCCGGCAGCTACTCTGAAAAGTCCGTTATTTGATTTTCTGATCCTGACTTTGGACACAATGAAAATTGAAGCCCCTGAAGTGAGATTCAGGGCGTGAAGTGAACCGAGAACATCATCAGACCCATCAAACCGAAGGGCCGGTTTCCCATTTACTGCGCCCTCGATCCAAAGCGGTTTTTTTGAGGCTGATGCCTGCGAAAAGTGATTTCTGGCGTCTGAAAGATCACCCCAGTTGCTTACATATCCCGATCCGTCACGGGTCACCAGAGTATCGGCTCTGAGCCAGAGAACCAGCCCGTCAACTGCCGGTGATGTCAGAAAAGAAACCGTTTCAGAGGAATCAGTACCATAACTGTTTTCAGCAACCAGCCGGTAGAAATACCGGATTCCCGGTGTTAGCAGAGAGGCCGAACCGGTTGCATTCTGGTCTGCAGTGCCGGACCCGGCAGATTGAACCGGGGTTTCAGAATATCCGGCAAGAGTTGAATCAGCAGAGTAAATGAATTTATAATCTGTTACAGTTCCGTTCGGATTTACTTTTCCGGTAAAGTTGACAGACCTGGCCGTTTTTCCTGTCACACGGGGGTTAGCAACAGTTGGATTCAAAGATGAAGCTGTTCCTCCGTACCGGTAAAAATCAGGGGAATTGGCAGCAGTGTTTCCTGAGTATACCAGATTCAGAGTTCTTAAAATCCCATCAAACTGGAAAATCGCACCGCCGTAAGAGGAACCTGGCTGACCGGGTGATACTGCCGTTCCGGCAGTAGAAACATTCGAGATAAAAGTGGAATTCTTGACTGTCAATGTCCCGGATTTCAGGAAAATGGCACCCCCCATTCCTGCCCCGCCTCCACCCCGGACGGATCCTGCATTTCCACCACCAAAGCCACCAGCACCCACAATGGCAGTTGTATTGCTGCCGTTAACAATTCCGGCTCCGCCGCCACCAAAACCACCGCTTCCTGAGCCTCCACCGGTTGTTGCAGCCCCGCCGGTTCCCCCGCCGCCACCGAATCCGCCTGAACCACCCACAGTGCTGCTTCTGTAGCCACCACCACCTCCGATACCGGCCGTGACCGTTGTGGTTCCGGCAGCACCGCCAAGATAGCCACTTGATCCGCCGTTATAGAGTGAGGCCCCATCTCCGCCAAATCCACCGCCACCCCCGTACCCGGTTCCGGAACTGGATCCGCCTTGTGCAGTATTTCCGCTGAAAGTGACATTTTCAATGGTAACGGTTCCGGCATTCATGAAAATGGCACCGCCCATTCCTGCTGCACCGCCACCACCGGTTGTACTGCTGCCTCCTTTTCCCTTTCCGTTTGCCAGAGTCAGATTTTTAATTGACACGGCCGGGGAAGCCGGCGCAGTCGAAGTAAACGGTGCGGTCCCCCCGCCAATAAAGAAGATCCGGTAGAGATTATTGCCCGAAATCGTCAGGTTTCCGGAACCCGGTCCGTTGAAGGTAACCGCATAGTTGACCGGTGGAAGCAAACTGGTCAGGGTTATGGTTCCGGAAAGCCCGGTCAGGTCAATGGTGTGTGTTCCGGATGCGGTTGTATTGATTTGCGTGAGGACGTACCTGAGGGTGCCGGTTGTACCCGAGCCTGTATTGGTATCGTCGGTTGAGTTTACTGTCCAGACGGTTTGGGCCAGAGCCATCTGCCCCAGAAAAAAAAGTCCGGCAAAAATCAAAAGCACTTGTTTCATAAAATCCTGCCTGAATTGGTGATGTGCAAAATTAGAATCCGGCGAAAAAGGATTTCCGGCCGGATTTAGGAAACAGGCAACCTGTTTAACGAACCGGGGTGATGGTTTTATAAAGGAAGGTCAGGAACCGGGCGTTTGGCGGTTTAATATCCGGGAAAGTTCCGGAATCATCAGAGGTTTGGTCAGAAAGAAGAAACCGGGGGCATCCGGGATATTCCGGCTGTTTTTTTCATCCGCTGAAATGAATATCAGCAGTTCGGGAAGCCGGATGCTGTTTTCCTGAAATAGTCCCGGAAGGTCGGTTCCCCGGAAAACGGGCAGATTCACGTCGGTTATAATACAAACAGGTTCGAGGTTTTTTAGCAGCAGCACGGCCTCTGGAAGTGAGCTGCACGATCCGGCAATCCTGAAATCCGGAAAAAAAGCCGAGAATAGACTTTGAAGATAGTCCAGCATTCCGGGATCATCATCAATAAAAAAAACACTTTTCCCGGAGTCCTTTTGCATCGCGTCCCCAATCTGGATACCTGCCAATGGCGGCAGATTCACAAGTATCGGTGATCCGGGTCACAATTAAATTCAAGGATCTGCCAAACAGGCTTCCGGGTTTATGAAACGGATCAACGGGTTAACGAAGGGAACCGATTGCGGCTATCAATTCTTCCCGTTTCTGCGTTGAAACCGGCAGCTCTTCGCCATTTGTCATAATTACAAAACCGCCGTCTTTCCTGATAAATTCCCTGACGTGCTGCAGATTGATCAGGTAGGACCTGTTAGGTCTGAAAAAATGCCGGTTATCGAGAGCGGTTTCAAAATCTTTCAGATTTTTACCCACCAGAAGTTTTTTTCCGGTCGTCATGATAAATTCAGAATAAGCCCCGGCAGCCTTGACGAATAAAATTTCCTCCAGTGAAAGGAAGGAATACCCTTCTGCATGCGGGATGACCAGTTTTCCTTTTCCGGCGGAGGCAAGGTTTTCTTTCAGAATTCCGTGAGGGAATGCCTGCCGGTTCCGCTTGAGAATTTTTTTAACTGACTGGGCCAGATCATCAATCTGAATGGGTTTCAACAGGTAATCTACTGCAGAAAGCTGAAAAGCCCGGAGGGCATACTGGCTGTAGGCGGTAGTGAAAATAATATCAAAATCAATTTCTTCGGGATTGAAAAACTCCAGAATCTGCAGGCCGGAATAACCGGGCAACTCAATATCCAGAAATACAATCCTGGGATGGCTCCGTTTGATGAGACGGACTGCCTCCGGAATGTCACGGGCAGTTCCGGCAACAGTAAGTTCGGGGATGAAGCCGGTTATCATGGCTTCAAGGGATTCTCTGGCCAGGTCTTCATCATCAACCAGAATAGCAGTCAATTTTTCAGTCATCTGATACCAGTGGCAGTGTTAATAAAACCAGTGTCCCCGCTGGGAGTCCATTCCCGTCAACTGAATCTGTAATCTGAACTCCAATTTTAATCAAGGAGGCTTTTTCAAGCAACTGAAGGCGTTTCTCTGTGGCCGAATGGGCAAACGACTGGTGGTATCCCTGTCTGGCTGCATTTATTTCGGCAGACCGTTTCCGGCCAATGCCATTGTCTCCGATTTCAATCATCAAAAGCTTTTTAGCAGGATCTGCAGAAAACAGGATCCAGAGTTTCCGGTTGCCTGGCTTATGCGAAAGACCATGCTTAATCGCATTTTCGACATAGGGCTGGAGAATCATCGGCGGGATTCGGACTAACTCCGGATCGGGTAATTCCAGTGTATTGATTTCCCAGGTTAACTGGCCGTTGAACCGAAGGGATTCAAGTTCGAGATATAGTTTGAGGCCTTTGATTTCCTCTGCCAGGGTTATCTCACCCGACTCAGACTGCCGTAAAATACTTCGGATCAGATCCGAAAATTTTCCCAGATAAACATTGGCGTTCAGTTTATCATTTTTAAAAATGAAACTCTGGATGGAACTGAGGGCGTTAAAAATAAAATGGGGATTCATCTGGGCTGTCAGGGCCGTCATTTGGGAGAGGAGAAGTTCCTGTTTCATCTGCTCTTTTTCCTGCTCCTGCCTGATTCTTGCCTGATACCGGTGGACTTGATACCGGTGGACTGATAAAATTGTCATCAGGATTCCTGCGGCAAGCAGAAACAGAAACCAGCCGGTTTGCCAGAACGGAGGGTGAATAACCAGTCTGAGCAGTGCCGGCTTTTTACTTTTGAGACCGCCAGAAAAAACTGTCTCAGCTTCAAGCACATAGTCTCCAGGCTTCAATCCTATCAGTCTGATGAAGGGAGAAGTTGCCGGTGTTTCATTCCAGTCTTCCGACAACCCCGAGATCCGGTACCGGAACCGGTACTGAGTTGGGGTTGCAAAAGAAATTGCCGACAGGAAAACAGTAATGACCGATGGGGGAGTATCAAATTCATAGGATTCTGATAAAACCGTATCCTTCCCGTTAACCGAAACAGAACTTATGGCCACACCAGGTGGTTGCTTAAGCCCGAAATTCCAATCTCCCGGAACCCGGATAACCCCCTGTCCGGTACCGGCATACAAAAAATCCTCATCCTGAAAAAGGGCTGAAACATCCTCCCGGAAATATGGACCGGATAGCTCTGAGGCTGAATCCCAGTCTTCAGGTAAACTGAATAATCCTTGGTTGGTGCCCAGCCAAACCCGGCCTTTTCCCGCACTCAAGGCTTTGACCGTCGGGGATATCTGGTTTACCTGTACCGGAAATACTTCAGAAAGGTGCCCGTTAAACCACCGCTGAAGCCCTTTCCTGTCTGCAGCTAAAATCAGGCGTCCCCAACTGTCCAGAGTCCAGGAAGTAATGATCAAAGGCTGTCCGTCAGAACCTGTTACCTCCTTCAGATTGTCACCCGTCCGGTAAAAATATAGATTTTTCCGGGTTGCAAACAGGACTGAATCTTTTCCGAGAACAATGACGTGCCGGCTTGGCGACGGAATGCTGACCCCGACTGGTGCCCCGATATTAAACTTGCTGCCGGCCCGTTTTAATGCCGAGATTCCGCCGGATGAGGCGACCCAGATTGTTCCGTCGGGATCTTTGTTGATTTGTTTAACGGAGACATTGGCAACCAGATACCGGTTTCTGCCGTTTTTAAATTCAGGAACTACCCAGAGACCACCAGAGGATATCATCAGGTCAGCGGTTTCAGGATCATAAAACAGGGTTTCGACGTTTTTCCGGTTATTAAACCCAAAATCCCCAAAAACACCCGTTTCCCGGTTAAACCCCAAAACCATTCCGTTGTACAGGCCGGTAAATAAATACGGCCAGGGCCCGGGCTCAAAACAGGTTACACTGTTATCGGAAAGTGAACTGTTGTTTTCGGTGTAAATTACTACACCCGGATCAGGAATCTGAAACAGACCATCCTGAAGCGAAGAAAACCACAATGCCCCATTCCTGTCTTCGCATAAATTGGAAAACTGAATGTCTTTAAACCATCCGGCAGAAGGCTCTTTATCGGTGAGCCGGTCGAGTTTATACATCCCGGTATAGGTTGAAATCCAGAATCCATTTTTTGGAAGGACTTTTCCCAGTGTCGCCCAGATTTTATTTTTCTGGAAGTAATCGGATACCGGTAACCGCCTGAACCCCAACCCGGTATACAGCAAAACCTGATGGGTAACCTGCGCCAGACAGACAATGCCATCCGGGTGATCCACAAGGAATAAGGCACCGGTCGGATGACGGTAAGTCTCGTTCCCGGGCATAACCATCAGTCTGGGTTCGCCTGGTTTCCAGCTCAGGAGACCATGTTCAGTGTCGTAAAGATAAACCCGTTGATCCCGGTGGCTGAAAGTCATATCCATGCAATAAGTTTCTTTCCCGCCGGGGGAAGAAATCTTTTCACTTTTACCGGTTTTCGGATCAAATACCAGGAGACCAAATGACTGGGCAATGACAACCCGGCCGTCAGGAAGGATGGTGAACCGGGGAAGAAAGTTTTGCTTCGAATCCTGGATTCCGGAGACCAGGGTCAGTGAATCTCCCTGGGTGTACAGAATCCTGAAATCAAAGTTAAATGCCCAGACAGAGTTATTTCCGGCAATTTTTAATCCGGAAAGTGATCTGCGGAGGTTAGGCGGGAGTTTCATGATCACAGACCGCAACCCGTCGAAACGGATCAGCCCTTCTGAACTGGCAACCCAAAGATAGCCTGCAGAATCTGTGGTCACATCATATAATTCCTGGGAAGGAAACCCGGTCTCGGTAGTGTACCGGATGTTTACCGGTTCCTGAGAAAAAGCAAAAATGGGGAAGAATGTGCCCAGCAGGAAGTAAGCTAACCGGCAGTTCATGTTCGTTTACACCGGAATGGAAAAGCTGAAAACGGAGCCTTTTCCCTTTTCACTTTCTACCCATACTTTACCGTGGTGCATATCCACAATCTTTTTGACAATCGCCAGCCCCAGACCGGTGCTGGACTCTCCGCCGGTAGGACGTGAACTCAGTTTTTTGAAGCTTTTGAAAATATCCTTCAGATCGGTTTCAGAAAGCCCCTGACCATTATCTTCGACATGAATAATTGCATCATGATCGCCAGCCTCATACCGGATTCTGATTTCACCACCGGGTTGGGTGTACTTGATGGCGTTTGATACCAGATTATCCAGAACTTCCGAAATCCGGTCACGGTCCATTCTGATTTCTCTGGTGTCAGGAGCAAGTGTGTAAAATATCCGGATGCCCTTCTGAAGTGCAAGGCGTTGATAAAAATTGTCTGATTCTTCCAGAATTTCCAGAATACTTCCCTTTCTGAAATTCAGGACGAGTTTTCCCGATTCTATGGCGGTAATATCCAGAAAGGCGGTAATCATCCGCGACATCTGCTGGGTTACGTTCAGGACTTTTTCCAGATCTCTGATTGCTTTATCCTTGTCGAACTGCCCGGATTTCAGCTGAAGGGTAACCAGCGTTACATAATTCATGATTACCGTTAACGGATTTCTGAGGTCATGGGCAGCAATTCCGACAAACTCATTTTTCTTTTCATTCAGAAAGGATAACTCTTCCATCAGACGGGTCTTGATAAACGCCGTCAGAATGTGTTCTTTCAGGTTCTCGAGAAATTCAATCTCTTCTGCAGGAAAGGCGTTTCTGCTTTCCCGGTTTCCAAACAGCAGGTAGCCTTCAATGGTCCCTCCGACCATCATCGGCAAGGAAATGAGCGATCTGGGATGAAGACTTTCCGGTTTGATGAAAAAGGTCAGGTTTTCGGGTTTGTTCTGCCGGTAGATGTGCGGGTATAAAACCTCGGCATCATGGATCAGGTTGATCATGAGGTCTTCAGGTTTAAGCTGCTCCAGAACTTCACCGTCACACCCCGAGGAGGCCCTCAGTGAAAACCGCCTCAGATCCCGTTCAAGGACATAGGCAGCCGAGAACTGAACTCCGTCCAGATTCGAAAGTTCAGCCAGCAGGTTTTGAAGCAGACTGGTAAAATTCAGTTCAGAATTGATGGACTTGACAATCGAATTGATTTTCTCGAGGCTTTCCTTTTTAATTTCCAATTCCCGGGTCCGTTCTGTCACCTGACGTTCGAGTATCAGTTTTTGCCGTTGAATCCCGATTATCCGGCCCCGATACCACAGGTAAAAAACACCTGCCGTCAGCAAAACGACCAGCAGTCTGAACCAAAAAGTCTTGTAAAAAGGCGGATGAACAATCACCCGGACTGAAAGCCCGTCCATATTCCAGATATTGTCACTGTTGGACCCGATGACCCGAAAAGTGTATACACCGCCATCCAGGTTGGTGTAGGTGGCCATCCGGTTATTGCCGCAATAGATCCAGTCGTCATTAAAGCCCTCCATTTTATAGGCGTACTGGTTTTTTTGGGGATTGTTGAAATCGAGGGCTGCAAATTCAAAGGAAAAGAAATTTTCTGCATTCGTCAGTTCAATTTCAGTAATGGAACTGATCGGTGTTTCTGTTTGAACCGGTTTATCAAATTTCCGGAAACCCGTCAGCACAATCGGCGGGATGTGAACGTTATCGCTGACACTATCCGGTGAGAACAGATTCAGTCCGTTCAGGCCCCCAAAAAACATCTTTCCGTCGCGGGTTCGGTGGTAGGCTCCCCAGTAAAATTCGCTGGATTGCAATCCGTCCAATTCGTCATAATTCCGGAAGGTTTCGTTTGCCGGATTGAATCTTGACAACCCACGGGCAGTACTGATCCAGATATTTCCGGCTTTGTCTGCCAGAAGACCGAAGATCAGATTGCTGGGGAGACCTTCAGTTTCTGTAAAGGATTTTTCAACCAGACCGGTATGCTTGTTGAAGTAATTCAGTCCGCCGCCATACGTTCCCAGCCAGAGGTATCCATTTTTTCCGTCGAGAATCGAGATAACACTCGATGCGTTTGATCCTTTTGTTTTCTGATTTCCGTACAAATACCGGGTTACGTTTGAGGTCGGTTCATCAAACCGGTTCAGACCATTCCAGGTTCCAATCCATAAAACCCGGTCATCATCCTCAAAAAGGGATTGAATCCGGCTGTCTGATAACGTGTTTGGATTCGCCGGATCCGACAGAAACCGCTTAAATTTCCCGGTTTCCGGATTGAATTTGTTCAGCCCGTTCTCTGTTCCGACCCAAAAATTTCCCGCCGAACTTCTGAGCAGCGACTGGATCCGGTCATCTGAAATGGTAGCAGGATCCGATTCGACTCCTTTGTAACAGGTAAACTGCCCGGTTTTCAAATCAAACCGGTTTAATCCGCCACGCCAGGTTCCTACCCAAAGGACATCGGGTTCATACTGAAGAAAGCCGGACACGTCATCGATCGAGAGGGATTTTGGGTTGGACGGAGTGTTCTGAAACCGCCTGATTTTGAAATCTTTCAGGTTGAATTCGTTAATTCCACCGCCGATTGTACCAATCCAGATAGTTCCATCCAACCCTTCAAAAACAGACCGGATTGTATTTGAACTCAGAGAATTGGGATTCCCGGGTTCCTGTTTGAAATGACGGAATTTCTCTTTTACCGGTGAGTATTTATTGATTCCGCCGCCCGACGTCGAGATCCAGAGAATTTTCGACCGGCTTTCCATGATTGAAGTTACCCAGTTCTGACTTAAGCTTTCGGTTTTGGACGGGTCATTCCGGAAATAGTCAATTTCATTGGTTTTCCGGTTGATGCGGGCCAGACCTGACCCAATGGTGCCGTACCAGAGAAACCCTCTGCTGTCTTCAAAAATGCTGACAACCCGCTGCTCGTTTAAGCGCACAGGAACAGGATTCCGGGAAGTTACAACCTGAAAACTTTCTTTTTCCGGATCAAAGCGGTTTAATCCGCCGCCATCGGTCCCCACGTAAATAAAACCGTCACGTGCAGCATAAAGACCCCTGACTGCATTGTTTGACAGAGATCCGGTGCGGTTCGGATTGGCTTTATACACCCGGAAGCTGTTTTTCCGGATATCGTAGATATTGAGCCCTTCTGCATCATCTGTGCCCATGTACAGGACGTCATTCTGATCGATTATAATCGGCCGCAGATCGTTGGTGCTTGGCGAATTCGGGTTATCCTGATCGTGAAAAAACCGTGAAAACCTGCCGGTAGCAACGGTGAGTTTATTCAGTCCGAAAGCAGTAGTCACCCAGATATTGCCCTCAGAATCTTCGGCAATTCCCCTGACGGTTATGTTGCTGAGTGCTTCAGCATCGTTGAAATTGCTCAGAAAATGGGTAAAGGTTTCAGTAGCCGGATCAAACCGGTTCAGTCCGCCGCCGGCTGTTCCGAGCCAGACAATGCCTGACCGGTCCAGGAAAATGGCAAGAATATTATTATCGGAAGGAGAGTTGGTATTGGTTGGGTGATGTTTGAATGCCCGGAAGGAATATCCGTCATACCGGTAAAGTCCGTCAGGGGAAGCAATCCAAAGGAATCCGGTCCGGTCCTGAACAATTCCGTTTATAATGCCAACGGTAAGTCCCTGGTTTGGACCGAGGTGATCAAATTTAACTGTCTGGGAGAATAATTTTCCAGCACAAACAAACATGAAAACGAGCAGAACCCGAATGAACGTCCCAGGCATTAACCTTTTGATACCCTTTCTGACACCGGATCATTTTCTGTCCGGGTAACAAATTTGTTTCAATCCTTAAAAATACAACATTCAGATGAGTTTGTGACGGAATGAGACAAATTAAATCATTTTATAATCGGAACAAGCAGGTTCAGAGAAGTTTTTTATACTGCTCTGAAGTCCAGAGAAGGTCTTCATCCAGGAAGTGACTGCTGGCAAACCGTTCCCTGAGTTTATCGGCGGGCTGAAAGGAACCAAAAAGAATTCCTTCTTCAAACATGGGCAGGGAACCGGCAATCTGGCCTCCTGCTTTGTAAGCGGCAGAACCGCCCCAGAACAGAATACCATCCTCAGAACCGGTTCTATTGCAAAAAATAACCGGCAGAGACAAGGTTGTTGCATAGGACTGGCAGATTATCTGCCATTTAGAGGTAATATCGAGGGTTTCAGAGGCAAGTTCACTCCGGTAGGGAGAGGCTGCTATAATCACCAGAAAGTCCATTCCCTGCCGGGCAAGAATATTGGCAAGCGAGGGATGCCAGGAGTCTTCACAGATTAAAACGCCAACTACCCCAGCAGAAGTTTTTACGACATTCAGAGAATTACCACGGGTGAAATACCGGGATTCATCAAATACATTATACGTTGGCAGATACCGTTTCCGGTGAATGACCTGAACACGGCCCTGATCAATTAACACTGCAGAATTGTAAATACCCCCATCCGTGCCCCGTTCCGGAAATCCGGCAAGAACAGGTGCAAACTGCGAAACCGGTTTCAGTTCGTCAAAGAATGATCCTGAGGGATCAATAGCCACATCAAAGGCCCCATCCATCAAATTGTATCCCGAAAGGCTCAATTCAGGAAAAAGAACCAAACCGGCACCTTTTTCAACTGCCTCACCGGCCAACCGGACGTGTTTCTGCATATTAAAGGGTAAATCAAGCAACCTGGAGTCAAACTGAACAGCAGCAAAATTCATTTTATAGGCCTGTCAGTTACCGGAAGAAAAATAGTTGAATCTGTTGGAAAGCTGTTTAAAAAGACCGGATAAAAATCTGTAATCCTGTTATTCTTCCAATCCGCTTTGACCGATAGATTTTTAATTTTTTCCTGATTGGCCCATGCCAGGGCTACTGCAAGCCGGGGAACTGAAGGCCAAAACTGGTTGAACCACGGACTCCAAAGGTCCGAATAATAATTACTCCACTCCTTTACCGACAAAATGGATTTCTGAAGTGAATCCAGTCCCTGTTTCCTGTCCAGTTGATTTAAGGCAGTGAAATACCTGGAATCCAGTCCTGCGACAGACCTGAAATCTGACAGCAATTCTTTCGTCACGGTTGGTGAAAACCCCAGAGACGGGAGCAGAAAATTCCGATAAAAATTTTCTGCTCCGGCTTTGCTGTCATCCGGCAGGCTTTTAAAATGCTGTCCTATTGAAAAGTAAAGCCGGATGGTATTTTGGCGGGTCAACTCTCCGGATGGTAGGGTGAGTCTGGATTTCACCGGAAGCAGCACTGTTTCCTCAGGTACGACCTTTTCAACCACAAAAAAAGCGGAAAGCAGATTGGATTTTGATAAATTCTCAAGGTCAAATGGAATTGTTGTTAGCAGTATTCCGGATGTCGTTTCATTTCCCGAGTCAATGTTAATCGATAAACCCCGGTACCTGGCTTCCGGAAGGTGCAGAGAGATAAAAAAGGGGATCCGGGCAAACTTTTGGTTCAACGTATATTCTATTTCCGTATTGGCCGGTATTTTTCTGAGAATGATCTCCGGATTTCCGCCAAAATCCGGAATGAATTCGCCATCAAACCGGCTAAACAGGTTGTTAAGAGTTTGATTATGGTAATCCCAAACTCCATCCCGGGTGATCACTCTGACCAGCAAATCAACCTCGGATTGAATTGCCGCACTCGGACCCGGAAATGAGACACTTTGGAAATCTTTCACCCCCGTCGTCCGGAGGTGTATCCAGTATTTCATTGTACCCGAGTTAAAAATCTCCAGTTGCCGGATGCCGGAAACCGGTGAAGCTTCGGAATGCAGTCTGTAATTAAAAATTACAAGAGGAATGTGTGATTCCTGAGCTGTTAATTCAGTTAGAGGGACGGTACCGAAACTCTTAGTGTACACATCCAGTGCTTTTTGCGTGTCGTAGGCGGAACGGGAGGGACCGCATGAACTCAAAAAGAACAGGATAAATATAGCTGTAAAATTTTTCATTGGTTACCTGCTTTTTTATAGTTACCAGCTACCACCACTTCCACCGCCGCCAAATGAACCACCACCACCTGAAAAACCACCCCAGTCACTTCCGCCCGAACTGCTTCCCCAGCTTCCGCCAGAACGGCCGCCACCACCAAAGATCAGAGGCAGCAAAAAGGGCCAGGCATCTGCAAGTGTTTCATTCTTCTTCCGGAACCCGGTACCGCCACCCAGATTTCCACCATTATTTCTATGGCGTCTTGAAACTGTTACGAGGGCAACAAACAAAATCCCCAAAACAACAGCACCAATTACAAAATCGCTTGCGGTCAGATCGGATCCTTTTTTGGATTTTGCCTTGTACTCACCACCAATCGAACCGGTAATAAAATAAATTGTTCTGGCTAAAACTTCATCAAATTTCCCTGATTTGAGCAGAGGGAGGGCCTCATCCCTGTAAAACCGTTTGATGACTACATCAGGAAGTGCGCCTTCAAGTCCACGGCCGGGGTAAACCCTGAATTCTCTCGGCTTCTCTGTCGTAATGATGACCAAAACACCATTATCATCCTGTTCATTGCCAAGCTTCCACTTTTCCTGCTCTACCAGTTTCATGGCAAAAGTGAACACATCATCGCCGTCTGGTATGACCGGAAGCGTCAGGAAAACAATCTGGTTACCGGTTCGCTTTTCATGCCTGGCAAGAGAATCCAGGCCCTGCCGGATTGCCTCTTCAGAAAACAGACCGGCGTAATCGTTTATCCAAAGCCGGTTGCTGACGATTTCCTGAAAAGTCTGGGCCTGCGCAGAAGGCAGGCCCAGAAAAACAACAATGAAAGGAAGATACAGATGTTTTAACTTCAAAACTGAACCTTCGGTGCGTTTTCACTTCCGGCAGAAGCTTCGAAATAGGCTTTTGGATGATACCCGAATAAGCCGGCAAAGAGGACACCAGGGAATTTCTTAACTGCCTGATTGTAGGTATTCACAATATTGTTAAAATCATCCCGTGACTTTTTAATCCGGTTTTCGGTTCCTTCAAGCTGGGCCATCAGATCCTGGTAATTCTGGTTGGTTTTCAGTTGAGGATAATTTTCGTTGACCACCATCAACCGGCTCAGTGCTGCTGTAAGGCCGCTTTGGGCTTGTTCGAACTGTTTAAAAGCCTGCGGATTATCCAGAACATCCTTGGTCACGACCATCTGACCGACTTTGGCCCGGGCTTCTGTAACATCCACCAGGATTGATTTTTCCTGAACGGCAGCTCCTTTAACCGTTTCAACCAGATTCGGTATCAGATCTGCCCGGCGCTGATAATCAGACTGGACTTTGGCCCAAGCATTATTGACCTCTTCATTCAGTCCGACCAACCCGTTATACTGACCGATAACCCAAAAAATCATCAACAGAAAAGCAACCGCAATTCCGCCACCAATTAACCAGCCTTTACTCATAACTTACCTTTCGTTTTTAATTTCTTTTCCTTCAGGAAAATTACCCGGCACCAGATTGCAAACCGTATGCCGGATGCCCGGTTTCACAGGCAAACGGCCTGCATCCTGCCCAAAATTTACAAATTGATCACAAAACAACCGGTTCCATTTTCATAAAAGATTTGATTATGTCAGTTTGTCAGGCTTCTGATCGGTGGCGGAATCTGCCCGCCACGGGTAACAAATACCGAGGAATCCAGATTCCGGACCGGCATGATGGGTGCCCGTCCCAGAAGTCCGCCATAATCTACAAACTCACCCACATCCTTCCCATGAATGGGCAGAATCCGGACGGCAGTCGTTTTATTGTTCACCATACCGATTGCACATTCATCTGCAATAATTCCTGCAATGGTTTCAGCCGGGGTTTTTCCTGGAATTGCAATCATATCCAGACCGACTGAACATACAGACGTCATGGCTTCAAGTTTTTCAAGGCTGAGGTGCCCTTTTTCTGCAGCCCGGATCATTCCCTGATCTTCCGAAACAGGAATAAAGGCTCCTGACATCCCGCCGACGGATGAGGTTGCCATAATTCCGCCTTTTTTGACGGATTCATTCAAAAGAGCCAGTGCTGCCGTTGTGCCGGGTGCCCCAACAGATTCAAGTCCCATTGCTTCAATAATGTCGGCAATGGAATCGCCGATCGCCGGTGTCGGGGCAAGTGACAGATCAACAATGCCAAACGGAACACCAAGGCCTTCAGCCGTTTTCCGGCCGATTATTTCCCCTGCCCGGGTAATTTTAAATGAGGTTTTTTTGATCTCTTCGGCAAGCTGCATAAAGTCCGTTTTCCCCAGCCTCCGGATGGCATCGAGTACCACACCCGGACCGGAAATTCCAACATTGAGCACCACTTCGGCTTCGGTTACGCCATGAAATGCCCCGGCAACGAACGGATTGTCTTCGGGCACATTGCAGAATACGACCAGTTTGGCACAGCCAATTCCATCCTGTTCCTGAGTCAGAACGGCTGTTTTTTTAATGACATGCGCCATTTCCAGGACCGCATTCATATTGATTCCGGCTTTGGTTGACGCCACATTTACCGAAGAACAAACCCGGCCGGTTTCTGCAAGGGCCTGGGGAATTGATTTGATCAGTTCCCGGTCACCATTGGTATAGCCTTTCTGAACCAGAGCAGAATACCCGGCAATATAATCTACACCGCATTCCCGGGCTGCCCGGTCAAGTGCATGCGCCACCTTTACAAACTCATCAGAATTCAATCCGTCACAGGCAATGGCAACTGGCGTGACGGCAATGCGTTTATTGGCAATTGAAATGCCGTACAGTTTTTCAACCCGGCGGGCATTCTCAACGTGGCGTTCTGCTGTCCGGGTAATTTTGTCGTAGATTTTCTGTGCGGTCGTCTCAACATTCCGGGAGGCACAATCTCTGAGGGAAATCCCGAGAGTGACCGTCCGGATATCAAAATGATCCAGTTCGGTCATCCGCAGGGTTTGGATGATTTCATCAAAATTGTAGGACATACGGCCTCAGACCCGGTACATCGATTTAAAAATATCTTCGTGCTGAACGAACAGGCGGATTCCCATTTCATCTCCGAGCTGGGTCATCCGGGTTTTAAGCTGATTAAAATCGCCCCCAGATGCGGCCATATCCACAATAATAATCAGAGTAAAGAAGTCCTGAACAATTTTCTGGCTCACATCCTGAATATCCAGATTCAGTTCAAACAGGATTTTGGTAATTTTATAGACGACGCCCGGCTGATTTTTCCCGAATGCCGTTACAATGACCCGGCCTTCTGCCGGTTTCCCGGAGGCAGAAAGGGCAATGCTCGGGGCACCCTTTTCCAGTTCAGCCACCACATCGTTTACAATCTGGGTAATTTTCTCGGGGGATGCACCCGGCCCCAGTTCCCTGATGGCGGCCTGAGTGATTTTTTCAATTTCCTGCTGGGTCAGTTTCTTCACAGTTTAATCCGGATAAAATAGGTAAGGATCTAAAATAAGCACGGAAGGACTGACATTCAATCCGGAATGGGTGAACAGTGAAGTTGAGTTCCGGAATGTTAGGACAGGAGGTGAGATTCTGATATCCCGGAACCGATAGAGGGGCAGACTGGATTATTTCATGAGAATCAGCCGAAGAGCAGATCCGCCGGAAAACCGGGCAAAATAGAGTCCTGTCGGAAGGTTTTGCCCACCTGAAGTTTGGCCCCGCCAATGAATCTGAACCGAACCGGAACCGTCTGGTGAAACCGGAATCCGGTTCACTTCCCTGCCCAGTCCATCATAAAATACCAATTCACCGGGCCGGGTTACATTCCGCAACAGAATCGTGGTTTCCGGGTTGAAGGGATTAGGCCATGCAGAAAGCAGTACCGGACTTCCGGGTTTTGGTTCCGGTTCCCCGACCGAAGTATAAACGGGGAAGGAAAACTGAGTGTAAACCGGAAAATGGTCTGAGGTGTTTGAACTGTAACCTGAAATATACGAACTCAGATAAAGTACTTTGGTTTTTCCTGTTTGGAGGTACGGAAAAAACTCGTTCGATACCAAAATATGGTCAATCATATCCGAGTAACCGGCTGTAGAATGCTCACCGGCATCAGTTGCTTCCTTTGTTGCAAACCGGTAACCGGCGGTGTCATCCAGAAAATTCTTGTACGGACTTACCGATCCGGCATAGATCGATTTATCCAGATCATCATTGTAATCGCCCAGAACCAGAATGTACTCATACGGCCAGGTGGAGTCGAGATAGGTTTTCAGTTTTTCGGAAGCTGCCTTCCGGCGGTTATAGGACGTTTGATCGGAATAGGCCTTCATGTGCAGCACCAGAACAATGATCCGGTCAACAGGCGACTGGTTTCCCTTCACATCAACGACAACTTCAAGCGGCGGACGGCTTGCAAATTCATAGGTGAACTCTGTGAGAACATCCCGGTAAGAATTGATGGACAGCGATTTGCTTCTGACCATGAGCCCCATTCTCTGATCACCCTGAAAGGAAGACATTGCCAGTTCGTAACCACCCAGTTCACCAACCAGTTTTGAGAAGGAAACTGCATCGGTAATTTCAGCAAATCCCATCAGATCCGGGTTCATGCCCTGAAGCGCCTTTTTAACATTGGCGTACTGGGTTGCCTCATTCGAAGGACCGTTATCCGGATCACCGAACCATTCCAGATTCCAGGTGCCGGCATCAAGCGTATACGGGCTGTTGATTGACGGAACCTGAGCAGCAGCAACCTGCCAGACAAAAAGAAGAAAAACCGGGTAAATTCGCATCAGGAAGTTCTCAGGGCTGATTCCAGCGCCACGGATGCACTGGTTTTGTCGTCTTTATATTTTATGATAACCGGGGTGTAGATCTGAAGTCCGTGTTCACGGGCAAAATCGTTCTGAATGGCCCGTGCTCCCTGAACGACCACTGCATTTTCCGGAATGGTTAAGGGCTGGGTTTCCGTCCGGCGGTAGACTGTTTCCCTGACCAGATCATAAACCGGGGTACCGGCCGTCAGAATAACGCCGGAACCGATGACAGCCCCTTTTTTTACAACCGTTCCTTCATAAATTCCGCAATTACCGCCAACCATGACTGAATCTTCAATAATCACCGGAAGTGCATTGACCGGTTCAAGCACTCCCCCGATCTGGGCAGCAGCAGAGAGGTGAACCTGTTTCCCGATCTGTGCACAGGAACCAACCAGTGCATGGGAATCCACCATGGTTCCGTCATCCACATATGCACCGACGTTGATGTACATCGGTGGCATACAGGTTACACTTTTCCCGATGTAGGATCCCCGCCGAATCGTTGACCCACCCGGCACAATCCGGATGCTCCGGCCGGTACCGTCGACCGGCTGCACCGGATAGGTATCCTTATCAAAAAACGGGAATCCGTCTGCCGACATATCCACAATTTTTCCCAGCCGGAATCCAACCAAAATTCCCTGCTTCACCCAGTGATTCACTTTCCAGGTTCCATCACCTGCAGGTTCTGCCGACCGGACTATGCCGGATTCCAGTTCTGCAAGAAACCGGAGAAAAACCTCCCGGTCTTCCCGGGTTAATCCGTCAGCCGGTTTGGCGAATGCTGATTCGATCTGATGCTGGAGTGATGACATGGCAGAGTTCACATTTTTCTGTTTAAGAGAGATAATCGGGTAAGAAAATTAAATCAGGCCCAGTTGACGGGCAACAGCATCCAGCCGGACTTTCACGGCTTCAGAGGCAGGCACCAGCGGCAGCCGGTAGTTTTCCTGAATTTTCCCCATTTTTGAGAGCAGATACTTAACCGGGATCGGATTCGAATCCCAGAAATTGGCTTCCATCAGGTCAAGGTATTTCAGGAAAAGGGCAGATGATCCCTTGAAATCCTGTTGTAAAGCCAGATCGACCAGACGGCTCATTTCCTGGGGGATTTCATTGGAAACCACCGAAATAATACCATCGGCACCACAGGCCATCATCGGAACCGTATGAGAGTCTTCGCCCAGCCAGACATAAAAATCCGGCCGTTTCCGCCCTTTTAAAATGGTCAGGACCTGAACCACACTGGCAGAAGCTTCTTTCACGCCGGCCATATTCGGTAAATCCTGAAGTCTGAGGGTAGTTTCCGCCAGAATATTGGAGCCGGTTCTTCCCGGAACGTTGTAGGCAATCACCGGGACCGCAGAAGCTTCAGACTGAACTTTGTAATGTTCAAAAATCCCAGCCTGAGAGGGTTTATTGTAGTAGGGAGAAGTCGAAAGCAGCAAATCAACCCCAAGCGAGGAAACAAGTTCTGCCCGTTTAACTGCATGGCGGGTATTATTGGAACTGGCACCGCCGACAACCAGACACCGGCCGGCAACCCGTTCGACTGTAAACCGGATAAGATCAGTTTGTTCGTCATCCGCAAGAGTTGCTGCTTCACCGGTTGATCCGCAGACCACAATTCCGGTTATGCCGCCGGAAATCTGAAATTCTATCAGACCTGCATAGGCCTCGTAATCAATGGATCCGTCGGATTTAAAGGGGGTTACCGTTGCCGTGTAACAGCCCTGAAGCCGGGTTTTCATTCCTGTCCTTCCATCAGATCAGCAAAAAAGGCGTCAATATCATGAAATCCCTTCCGGGTTGATATCCACTCAGCAGCACGAATGGCGCCAAGGGCTAATCCGTTCCGGTTACGGGCTTCATGAGAAAGGAAAATGGCATCTTCGGCTGAATCAAATGAAATTTCATGAACACCCACCACATGACCGACCCGGGAGGAAGAAATATAAATGGTGTCCTTGCTGATTGATGTGTCGCCGGGAGCCAGCGGAGTCACTTTATTTTTAAGTCCGGAGGCCTGATAGTGTTTCAAAAGTGTATCAGCCAGAGTTTTAGCCGTTCCGCTGGGGGCATCCCGTTTTTCATTATGGTGAATTTCATGGATGGAAACGTCATAAGCTTTTAACTTCGACATGATGGAAGCGGTGTATTCGACAATTTTCCGGAAAGTGTAGACTCCGGTTGAAAAGTTGGAAGCCCAGATGATGCCTGCTTCACTTTTTTCAGTTTTCTTTTGAAATGCATCCAGTTGGTCGTACCAGCCGGTGGTTCCGATAACCACTTTAAGATTGTGTTTTGCGGCAACAGAAACCACTTTTTCGGTAATACTGGCATGAGAAAAATCGATCCAGACATCTACCCGGTCCCTGGCCTGAACCATGCGTTCTTCGGTAAAGGGGTGATTTCCTTTGAACTCGGCAGTGATGGTATGGCCGCGTTCAGGTGCAAGCTGAATGATCCGGGTACCCATTTGTCCCACACCAATCAGTCCAAGTCTCAGTTTTTTCATCTCAAAACCTTTCTTTCGGCGGAAGGTAGTTCCCCGCCGGTCAAATCTGTGGTAAAATCAGGCTTCTTCGAAAAGAACCCGGTGAAGATCTTTGACTGCTCCATCCAGTTCTTTCATATCGACAACCAGAGTAAAATTTATGTCGGAGGCACCAAAGGAAATCATTTTGATATTGACCTGCTTCAGTGCGCTGAAAATTTTCGAGGCGATACCGCTTTTGCTCGAAAAGTTCATCCCGACAACCGAAATAATGGCAAGTTCGTTTTCTACTTTGACATCTGCAAACTGCGACAGGTCAGAAACAATATTCCCGATCTGATCGGTGCTGTCCAGACTCATGGAAACCGAGACTTCAGAAGTTGCAACCAGATCAATCGAGGTTTTGTACTTCTCGAAAACAGAAAAAAGTTTCGCCATATACCCGTATCCGAACAGCAGTTTCGGGCTGCTGATTGACAGAACGGTCACTTTCCGTTTGAAGGCAATGGCTTTGATGGCCTGGTTTGCATCGGTTTCATTGGTGATCAGTGTTCCGGGAAAACCCGGATTGAAGGAATTCAGGATTTTTACCGGAATGTTGTTTTCAACGGCGGGTTTAATGGTCGAGGGATGAAGAACCTTTGCACCGAAAAACGCCATTTCACTTGCTTCGTTGAAGGACACTTTTGAAAGCACTTTGGCATGCGGAATTAACCGGGGGTCACAGGTCAGAATTCCGTCTACATCAGTCCAGATCTGGATTTCAGTTGCATTGACTGCCAGCCCGATAACGGCGGCCGTGTAATCTGACCCGCCTCGGCCTAAAGTCGAGGTGATTCCGTCGGTTGTCCGGCCGATATACCCACCCATGACCGGTACTTTCCCGGATTTCACAACCGGAATGATGTGTTCGGCTGATTTCTGGTTGATTTTGTCCTGAAGGGGTTTGGCTGACCCGAATTCACCATCTGTGATCACCACATCCCGGGCATCGACATGCTGAGCCGGAATCCCTCTTGAATTCAGCGCATAGGTGACAATCATCGAGGAAATCCGTTCACCGTAACTGTTGATCAGGTCAGAGGTTCTTGGTGTCAGTTCCTTCAGGATGGCGATGCCTTCCAGCAGGTTCCTGATTTCCTTAATATGGGAAAGAACAAATTCATACAGGGGTTTTAACTGTTCCGGATTCCCGTCGAACAGGTTTTCGATGCATTGCAGATGTTTCTGGGTAATTTCATCAACACACCGGTAAAAGGAATTGAAATCGGCAATTTTTGCCTTCTCACAGGCCTCGACCAGCAGGTTGGTAACACCAGACATTGCAGAAACCACCACAATCGGGTCCTTGTCATGGTAGGTCTGGACAATCTTCGTGAGGTCAGCAATTCTTTGTGCGGATCCGACACTGGTTCCGCCATACTTCATCACCAGCATATCAGATCATTCCCTTTCTGAGCATCAGTTCGGCAATGAGAATTGTCCCGCCGGCTGCACCCCTGACCGTATTGTGCACCAGAAGGTTAAACTTCCAGTCAAAAACTGAACAGGGTCTCAGGTTTCCGACAGAAACGGTCATCCCTTTGCCAAGTTCCCGGTCGAGACGGGTTTGCGGCCGGTCAACGGCTTCGAAATACTGAACGGCTGGCTTTGGAGCAGACGGACAATTCAATTTCTGCGGTTCTCCTTCAAATCCCTTCATCCGGCTCACGATATCTTCACGGGTAACCGTTTTTTTAAATTTGACCGAAACAGCTTCCAGGTGGCCATCCAGAGAGGGAACCCGGTGAACCATGGCTGAAATTCTGGTCGGGTTGGGCGAAATTCCCTTCCCGTCAAATTTGCCGAAAATCTTATTTGGTTCCTCTTCAATTTTAGGCTCTTCACCACCGATGTGGGGAACAACGTTATCCAGAATATCAAAACTCGGAATGCCCGGGTAGCCTGCTCCTGAAATAGCCTGCATGGTCGAGACAATCATGTGCTCAACACCCAGTTCCATGATCGGCGCAAGTCCCAGTACAAGACCAATGGTTGAGCAGTTTGGGTTGGTGACGATGGCCCCGCCGTATTTTTTCTTCTGCAGCTCAACCAGAGCCAGATGTTCCGGATTAATTTCCGGAACCACCAGCGGAACATCTTCATCCATCCGGTGATTTTTTGAATTGGAAATGACAATATGACCTTTTGCCCGGTAAGCCTCTTCTGCCTGACCGGCGACATCTGAATCCAGCCCGGAAAAGAGAATTCTGGATTCAAGTGGTTCTTCGGTTGATTTAACAACTTTCTGTCTGATCCCTTCCGGCATGGGGGTTGCAAGTTTCCATTTGGCGGCTTCTGAATAGGGTTTACCGGCTGAACGTGAGGAGGCAACCAGTTCGTGGACTTCAAAGTCCGGGTGATTTTCGAGAAGCTGGATAAACCGCTGGCCTACAGCCCCGGTTGCTCCTAAAACGGCAACATGATGTTTCATATCTGACTCCGGGTTCCGCCGGCAAAGACTTGACCGGCCGGATGATGGTTGGGATTAAGTTATTTAACCTGTCAAGGCCCGCAAAGATAAATAATCGGAAGAAAAAATGAAAATTGGCGGGAAATGGAAAAGTAAATCTGGCGGGAAGCCTAAAGTTTTATTTTTCTTCTATCCGGCAGACTGGAAAAGGAAATTCAGGGATAGGAACATTCTTCGGGGGATTATTCCCCGGTTTTCACACTCTCCCGAAACTTATCCGAAGTACTGCCGCATCAGCGGGACTTTTCTTCCTCAACCCTGAACCGGACCATCCGTTCAATCAGATCCCACGGCAGAGGCTGGTTCAACGGAAACTGCACGGATCCTTTTGCATGGATGTAACCCGTCAGTTCAGATTTGAAGGCTGCAATCCCGGATGGACCCGGGTAAAACCCGATGTGACCGGGATATCCGGCAAAATGAACCAGATTCCGATTCAGTTTAAAAGTCGGAATCCCGTAACTCATTGCCTCTGTTGCCTCTGGAACCCAGTTTTTTATCCGGTTTCGCAACGACTCCAGCAGAACCCGGGTTGCTTCCGGCTGGGAGTCCAGATAGTGATCGATGGTTTTTAACTGAGCAGTCATGGGTTAATTCCGTAAAAAAACTGTTACATTTTCTTCTTTTTGGATGCTAGTTCACCTGCCGTTATCCGGATGGCCTCAGAAAACCATCTGGCATCTTCAAACCGGGTTTCAATCCGGTAACAGGGTTTAGCTCCCGGATACGGTGGCTCTTCAGGTACCTCCCCGATGAAAAGTTTCCCGGCATCAGTCGGTTTGATAAAAACCAGGTTATCACTGATCAGCGCTGAGTAGATACCGTCACAGTAAACCAGATACTCGCCCATCATCTGTTTCAGGGAAATTTCACCGGCACCGGCTGCCTGGCCGCCAATGTACTCTGCAAATTTCTTATCCGAAGCCATTTTATCCTTTCGCCCGGCGGATCTGCCGGATTATCTTTTTTCTGCCGGAAGCAGAAAGGACGGTTTTATTCCTTTCGGTATTCCCTGGGGAAACCGGGCATATTCATGAAGTTTGCTGAATGACAGCGTTTCATCGGTGAACCTGAATTCTCTTTCGCCGGATGCCGATACCGATATGGTTACCAGTGCGTGAACCGGTATACTTATACTGGCAACCAGTCCGTGAAATACCGGGAGGAAAAGTCCCAATGGAATGGCCCAGCCGTAGGTTCCGTTATCCGGTTTTGCGTACCGGAGAACAAATCCATCCAGATGATTCATTGAAACGGAATCGCACCGGTCCGACTGATCTGCAATAAACCAAATTTTCGAACTGTCGACGGCAATCAGTTCACCTGAAACGACACGGCCTGACGATTGAAATAACCGGATTCTTGCTCCGTAAGTCCCGGTTCCGATTTCTGAGGCTTTGGGAATATACTGGGGTGTTGAACACCCTGCCAGCAGAAATCCCAGAATCAGAAAGACACCCTTATTTGTTTTCATACGTCACCGTCCGGGTTGAAATTCTTGAATTCCAGAATGTAGCTTCCATCGTTTTTTCGTACTCTTTATATTCCTCTGCAACGTCTTCGAGATAGCCATCCGGATTGAACACCAGTTGCCAGAGTCTTCCCATATTTTTCTCTCTCATCCAGGTTTCCCGCATCCACTCCAGATAATACCCCTGTGTGCGAAGGAACAACTCAAACTCACCGGGTTTTTTAACCGGGAAAGATAATTTCCAGGAATCTCCCGGCATTGAAACCAGATATTTTTTATCGGGAGTCAGATCCTGCAGGGAAGACGGGCTTTCAATTCCATTTTTCTGAACCCGGTTAACCTGAAGCTCTTCCGGAAAAACCTCACCCTTAAGCGAAACGAGAGAAACTTCGTTCACCCGCCACAATCCTTTATTCAGAACCAGCTTAATCCGGGACTTGCCGTCTACCGGGTTTTTAAGCGGAACGATCTGGCGGTTAAAGGCAATGGGGCCGGTTTCGTAGAGACCGCCTTCCAACTGCCAGTTCCCTGTTTTCTCCTGCCAGGAATACACGTCAATATTGCCCAGTTCCTTTTTGATTCCGTTATCAAGCTGCCCGGCAAGGTTTTCTCCCCGTTCCATCCGGGCCATCAGATCACCATACTCATCCCCCATGTACCCAATGGCACTGTATATAAAAAAAGTGGTCATTAACGTTTGACGGAAGGAAATATGGACCGCGGCCTGTTCCATTCTTCCGGTTGAGGTGAACTCCAGGATCAATTCTTCCCGGCTGTTCAGATCAGAAGAATCTGCCGGAGAAAACCGTTCAGTCAGATCATCCCGGCTGATAAGGGCAGAAATATCCCCTTCCGGTCCGGTTGCTGCAGAAAGGGGAACCTGGCGGTCGGAAAGAAAATACCGGTCATCGGATGTCTGGTAAGCCCGTTCACCTTGTTTAAGCGGTACCGCCAAAATTTGAACTGAATTGAGGCAGTGGGTTTCCAGAGCTTCGTTTTTCATGGTCAGAGTCAGGACAGAGTCCGTCAAAACATGATTCCGGAGGGCATCCGTATCCCCATATTCCAGTGAGGGAGCAATTGCATTCGAAAAGCCTTCTGCATCCGAGAAGTGAACCGATCCGGCATCTTTCAGATAAAAAGTCGGGCAGGACCCGAAACAGGCTTTTGGATTGACGAGGCAAAAAATGCCCAATCCGGCTTCGGCAGTAAACAGAACGGTAAGTGCAGTCAGTCTCGACTTTTCTGAACCGATCAGTTTTTCGTTGGTTTCGAACAGAACCACACTGTCAACCGGGACGGAAATAGCCCCCGAAAACCGCGTCCGGCGGTTAAAATCAAACCGCTGCCCAGTCCCTGAAACCGTTGACCCCAGACTGTCAACCTGCCAGGTATCCGTCAGAATAATCACATCCCCGCTGATCAGATGAGCCTTCAGGAACGGTTTGTTTTTCATAGAGGCCGACTGGTACAACAGGGAGGATGTATCTTTATAAAAGGACCTGAACTGGTAACCGGTTTCGCCGCAGGCTGCAGCCCAGAATAAAAGAATGGAAAAACTGCCCCTGACAAACCATGATTTCATACTGACTCCGGAAAAAGGAACTTCCTGTTTATAAGAGCACAGGTTAAATTTGGTTTAATTTCCAGATAAGATCAAGGCCGAAATCGAAATTATAGTCAGCAGAGGGGCCTCCTCAATTTAAGCCGACTGTACCTCATTAAAGTAAGGCATCAGTAATTCTTCAAATGTATAGAATCCGGCTTTCTTTCCAAAAAGATTCCGGGCTGCAAAAATAGCTCCGTTTCCAAAGGCCTCGCGGGTTATTGACTCATGAACCAGACGCACGGTTTGGAAGGGGAATCCGCAGATTAACTCATGCCGGCCAATAATTCCGCCAGCTCTGACTGATTTGATTGAACCAGGGTCCAGATCAAGGTTGCGGGCAATTACTTTTGCAGTTCCGGAGACGCCGGGTTTATCTCTGAAATGTTCTTCTACAATTTCAAAATCAATTGACGGGACAATTTTTTTCAGGGTCTTGGCAGCAATCATTAAATAGTTGATCCCAAGTGTAATATTGGGGGACCAGAAGACAGTTGTCCGTTCTGCCAGCTTCTTCAAAGTGAGAATGGTTTCCTCACTATAGTGAGAAACGGCACTGATGATGGTGATATTTCTTATAGCAGCTTCTTCACCATAATAGGACACTCCGGATTCAGATGAAAAGTCAATGATCACATCAACAGGATGCAGATCAACCAATTCCCCGATTGAAATATGTGCACCTGAATAAATTAATCCGGGTTCATCCGATTCTTCACCCAGAAATTCCGGTACTGAACGGAATTCCAGTTTATCTGTTTTCCGGACTACCCATTCCAAAACAATATCCTTGCTTCTGAGCAGGGTAGATGCGACTGCTTTCCCTGTTTTTCCAAATCCAATCAGACCAGCTTTCATAAATCCTCCGGTTAATTCACAGTTTGAATGTAAACTCCATATTCCGGCAGATGGAACATTATATATTGGGAGTTTTGGGATATTTTACCATCAAATTGCAGAATTAAGGATTGAACTGCAACCTTTTCTGATTAATATTTAGTCAGGAAAACTCTAGGGTTCATTGGAAAAACGCCTGCCACCATCTGAATTCGCCAGGGTTTAATTCAGCCGGATCAGTTCTCCCTTCCTTCTGACGATGTTTTTATAATCCCACTGGATGTCACGGGATTTTCTGAGCCAGCGCCGGAGGTCCTCTTCCGGAATTAAATCTGCAGACGGAAAGTCAGCTTCTGCAGCTTTGAACTTCCCTTCCGGCTTCAGGCCAGGTTCATTGAACGACTGACCGCTCCAGAACAATACCCGGAGTCCTTTTTTAAGCAGACTGTAACCGGCAACCGGATTCCCGTCCAGAAACCACACCGGATGGCCGTGCCAGAGCTTTGCCTCAGCTTCGGGCAATTCCTGGTTAAACAGGGCAAACAGCCGGTCCGCAACAGCACCTTCAGGTTCCGGAAGTGTTTTGTGATAGGCAAAAATATCATCCGGCATAAAATTTAAATCCTTTTTTTGGATTGAAACGGTCACGGTTTCCGGCTGTCAATGAGGGCAAAGGGGATGCTGAGTGTGATAAAACCCTGCTGCCGGGCCAGGTCATTCAGTCTGGTTTCCACAGACCTGAAAACAGCAGTCCGGTTCTGGACCGGAACCAGATCTTTCCAGCTTTCCATAAAGGCAAGCCGGATGAAATAATGGTTTAAAAGGGCCGTCCCGTCAGAAAACCGGTATTCGAACTGATCCAGGCGAACCGAATTTTCTGTAAAACCGTGATCCCTTAACTGACTCAGAACTTCAGGCAAAGGTTTCCGTTTTTTGAGGATATGGGCTCTGACGGCAGAAACCTGGCCCGCGAGACCGGACGATATCAGAACTTCTTCGAACACCTGGTAAAACTCCATCATGGAGCCCTCCAGGTTCAGGGTCTGAATCAGTTGCCCGCCTGGTTTCAGAATGCGTGCAATTTCTGCAAGAACCCGGTCTGAATCCGTCACATTATTCAACCCGTTATTACTGGTAACCAGGTCGACGGTTTCCTCCTCGAGGGGAATCTGTTCTGCCTGTCCGTGAATCAGGGTCACATTCCGGATACCGTACTGAGCCAGCTTTTTTTCTGCACGTTCCAGTGCCGCCCCCCAGGGGTCAATGCCATAAACCCGTGACGCCGTCCCCAGTCTCATGGCCAGTTCGGTCAGCGGAAATCCGGTTCCGCAGCCGATATCAACAGCAGCATCCACCTTGCCAAACCGGATCGCTTCAAGTAATCTGATTCCGAAGGGTGCCGACCAGAACGGAAGTTCATCAAATAAAGCAACCTGATCCGGCTGGCTTAAATCAAAACCTGAATCCAGATAAGTCTGCATGTATCCCCTCAGACCAGCAATTTTGTACGGAAACCCCGGGCTGCATAAAATGAAGGGGCCCCATTATGATAAACAAACACGGTTTCATACCGCCGGTCGCCAAACAAAGCACCGCCAAGCTGCCTGATTTTCTCTGGTGTTTTCAGCCAGCTAGACGTTTTCAGATCCACCGGATTCACCGACTGAAGAAACCGGTAATCAGCCTCATCCAGCAGGATGGCGCCAAATTCAGCGGCCTGTTCAACTGCACTGCTTTCCGGCTGAATGTCTTTTCTGGAAAGCCGGCCATCTGCATCGTAACTCAGACTTCTTCTCCCCGCCGGACTTTCCTTTGAACAATCCATAAACCAAATTCCGCCGGATTCAACGTCCTTTCCGGTAACATCCGGTTCACCGCCGGTTGCTTCCAAAACAGCCAGGCTTCTGAGTTTTTCCGGATTATTTTCCAGCCGGTTTTGCACCTCAGTCCAGGTAATCCCGGTATGCCTGTGCGTATTTTTGCTGAAACGGTTGCTTAAAACTGCCAGAAGTGCTTTAGTTTCCCCGGGTGAAAGGGGTTGGGGTTTCATGAAGTTTTTTCCTTCCTGATTTGAAAATTTTTAAAGCCTGAATTTAAACCGGTGGTTTCAGACGGTTTGCCGGGTTCAGTCCGGGGATGGTACGTAAAAGTCCCAAACGGCACGGGCAGTCTCTGCAATTAACCTCTCGTTAACCTCAAGGGTTTCACTGGAATCCGTTACGAAAACACTGATAAAGATCCTGCGGCCATCCGGAAGAAATAAAATTCCGATATCATTGACAGCAGCGGTAATTCCAGTTTCAGGATGTGTGCCCGACCAGCCGGTTTTATGGGCAACCCCTGTTCCCGGCGGAAGCAGTCCTTTCAGGCGGTTGGGTCCGGTGGAAGTCTCCATCATCAACTTCCAGATCAGCCGGTAACTTCCGGGAGAAATCAGTTGCTGTGACGAGTCATAAAAGGCTCTGAGAACTTCAACCGCCCCGAGAGGCGTAGTTTGGTTCTTAAACTGAAGATCCCAGTTTCCCTGCATGGTTTCTTCATTTACAGAAATGGTCAGATTCCGGAAACCCTTTTCATGAAAAAAGTCTTGAACTGCCCCAGGTCCGCCTGTAAGGCGCAACAAGGCATCACACCCGGCATTATCACTCTGCGAAACGGTATATGCCAAAACCTCACGCAACGGCAGAACAGCACCTTCGGGATGGCGATCCCGGATGGGGCTGTACAATCCGGGAAGCAGTGCAGGTCCCTGAATTGAAACCGGTTGGTCCAGAGAAAGTTCTCCCCGGTCTGTCCGGGCAAGAACAGCCAGGCCGATATGAAACTTGAAAACACTCTGCATGGGAAACCATCTCTTGCCATTCACAGACACCGTATCCCGGCCGTCAAAAGAGGAAACTGCAATTCCCATCACGGCCTTCTTTCCTGTGGCAATCCGAACCAGTTGGTTCCTGAGGGAATCCAATGATCCTGCTGCACTGTGCTGAACGGAAAGCAGAATCAGGAAAAGGGACAGGATTTTTAGTTTCATCGGGTTTAGTCAGTTATGGTTATTGAGTACAGAAAACTGGATCCGGGTCATGGGATTTTGTGATATCCCCGGTCACCGAAGGGTTTAAGTTCTTCAAAATACAGTTTTTCAAGATCTTTTGATTCCATTCTGAGATCGGGTGTTTCACCGTCCTTTTGCTGAACTTCAGCGAGGATTGAAAATTCAAACTGATCTGCACCGAAGATTTTCCAGTCAGCCTGCAAGTGTGCATTCCGGTGAGTTCCGCTGCCCAGTTCCATTGCAGCCCGGTTAAAGGAAGCATCCAGATTGACACTGGAATCCAGAAAGATTTTCCCATTCGCATTGTTCCGGATCTGGTAAACACCGGCTTTGAATTTTAATTCCCGGTAACCGGCTTTCAGTTCTTTTTTGGTTTTCATTTGGGGTCCCCAGTTGGGATATTTGATTTAAGGTTTCAGAAGATCCGGATTGAAACCGGGCCGGCTATTTTTTTTGGACGGACAAAACCATTGAAAATGCCTGTATTCGGACAATTACAACCGGCTTGTCATTTTGCCAAGATTAATTTTTTCAGCACGGGTAAACCTGATTTCCCTGACGTAGGGCATATTTCCCCATAAATAGGTATTTCCCCTAAGTCCCCGTGTTACCCGCATCCGGTGGCGGAGGCGGTTTGTTTCTTCGGGAGTGGCCGGACGTTTCTCACCCAATTCCCCATAAAGTCTGATTCCGGGATATTCTGAAAAGGATCCCTTAAAAAGTGCTTTCAGCCAGAACCACCTTTGGCTTCTCACTGCCAGGATACACACTGAAGGTGAATGCCGGAGTGCTTCAGGAATACTGACCGGGTACTTTTCGAAATAGAATCCAGTTTGGTTATCATTCAGAAACAGGGATCCGATCGGGGTTACCACCGGATGGTTATCCTGATCTACCATTGCCAGTGAGACATGAAAATTGGACCGGAAGCTCAAAGAAAAATGCCGTTTAATTTTTGGCCAATCCTGAATGAGGTGCACCTTGTACTCCATTTTCAGGAAAGATAAAGGGAAGGCAACCCGGATTCAAAAGTCAAGCCCTGTCAGACACGGGTAAAGATCAAAGTCTGTTCTGTCAGCCCTGAATTCTGACTTAAATCTCCCGGATGAAGACCACCCGGTCCATCCCGGGACCCGAATAATCTCTGACAACCGGAATATCACCTGGAGCTGCTTCGCCGGACATCCTCATTCCCATTGCGAGATGAAACTGGATTGAGTCCAGGTTTCCCGGTGTGGTTATCGCTTTCATACGAGTACACCCGGCAAGCCGGGCTGCAGCCGCAAATTCTTCCACCAAATGCCGGCCCAATCCCTTTTTCTGCCATTCTTTCCTTACAGCCACAAGATGGATATACCCGGTGGCCGTCTCTCCAGAAAAAAAACCAAACAGGTAAGCCAGTACCAATTCTCCCTCTTTCAAAACCCAGGCAGTAGAACCAAATTCATAAAGAAACACCGGGTGGTGAAATGCTGCCGTTCTGTCACTCCCCCAAAAATCAGTAAGTTGGGTCAGGATTTGGTCAAAGTCGGATTTTGTACATTTCGAAATCAGGACAGAATCAGTCATCCGGGAATTTCCGGATCGGTCAGGCGGATCAGTTTATCCAGAGACTCCTGCCAGCCGAGATAACACATTTCTGGCGGGATAACTTCGGGAATTCCTTCCTGAACAATGTGCAGGTCAGTTCCGCAGGAAACCGGAGTCAATCGGATGGTCGTGATCATGGCACCGGGCAGATCCGGGTTTTCGAACCGGTCGGTGTGCCGGATCAATTTATTTGGCAGGATTTCCAGAAACGATCCGCCGAAAGAATGAAAACTACTGGTCGAAAAATTATGAAAGGACATCCGGTAAGTGCCTCCTGTCCGGAAGTCCCAGGAGTGAATCTCTCCTAAAAATCCGTAGGGTGGTAGCCAGGCGGCATAAGCCAGCGGATCTGAAAAGGCTCTGAATAGTTTTTCGGGGGCCGATTTCACGACCCGATGTAAGGTAACGGTTCCAGTAGCCATCCCAGCAAATCCTTTCTTTATGACTGGTTGAAACGGGGAAAATAAAAACCTGTCTGAAAGACTTCAACCGGAAAGCAGGTGACGTTTCCTCATGATGTTCCAGGTTTTAGATATGGGCACCGTCACTTTCCCGGCGGTTTTCTCCTTTTCTCTTTCAGACAACTTTTGCACTTTTTATGCTGCTGAGCCAGGATTCAACGGACAATGCAAAGCATTCTGCAGGCAAGCCCGGCTATCCAGACATTCCATTGTATTCATCGTGAAAGTTTCAGAATCGCCAGGGCACCTTTCAGAACCAGAATCAGGACCAGACTTCCTACAATCAGATCCGGGATTGAAGATCCGGTGATAAAAACCAACCCACCGGCCAGAATCACCCCCAGGTTCACCCAGATATCAGAGGATGTAAAAATCAACGTCGCTTTCATATGAACACCAGTGGAATCAGTTTTCTTTAGCAGGAAAAGACAAAGGCTGTTGCCTGCCAGAGCCAGCATTGAAATCCCGATCATTGTCAGGAAATCAGGGGCAGCTTCGGCCCCGGTTAACCGCCGCAGAACTTCAGAAAATCCGGCAAGGGCAAGCAGGATTTGGCTGTAACCGGCAAGTGCAGCAACAGTTTTTTTCCGGGAAAGTGAACGGCCAACGGCCAGAAGCGCAAGTCCATAAATCAGACTGTCAGCAAGCATATCCAATCCATCTGCAACCAGCCCCATCGAACCGGAAAGAAGTCCGGTGCCGCATTCCAGCAGAAAGAAAAAGCCATTGATCAGGAGAACCTGCCAGAGGAGTTTTTTTTCGGATACTTCATCAGTCTGGATAGAGACAGGCCCTTCAGATGGAACAGAAGATTCAAGTGAAGTTCCCAGGTTCAGGCTGTCAAGGCTTTTGAAAAGCGGGTCAGGGGGCCCGGAATGCAAAACTGTCAGTTTACGTTCTTCCAGATTAAAGGAAACGGTATGAACCTGTGGAAAACCATCAAGTTTCATCCGGACCAGCCGTTCTTCTGTTGGACAGTCCATGTGGCTGATTCTAAAGATGGTTTGAAACATGGTTTTAAAAGTTTGAAGTGGAGGCCGGATTCTAATCCCGGCTACTGTTTCCGGATAACTGCCGGAAAAAGGAGAACCAGGGTATGGTTTCAAATCAGGCCGGAAAGGGGCCAACTATGGAATTGATTTCCCCCGGGGACTGCACCCGGCTTCTATTTTGCTTCCTGAACTGGATAATATAAAAATGGAATCAAATTTCAAAGAAATCCGGATTTTCCGGCCCCAGGAAAAGGATGAAACTGGTACAGGTGTCAGGGGACCGGGGCACCAGTTACCAGAAAAGACCACCAGGCTACCGTTTCAGACAATATAATTTACCGTTAGCTGAGGTAACCAACAGGTAGTCACCGGTAATGACAGGTGTTGTGAAAATGCCACCTAACTGGCATTCAACCTGGAGAAAATGCTCATTGGAATGGATAATGGAATAAATATCGTCCCGGTAAGAATCATCAGATTTGAAATAGGAGGACCGGTATTTCTGGTAACTTTCAGTTTCAAAACTCCAGACTTTCTGACCGGTTTTTTTGGAGATGGCATGAACTTTCCCGATGGTAGTCCCAGAGTAAACCAGGCTATCAGTTTCTGCCGGCTGCCCGAACACCAGGAATTCCATTTTAATCCGCCAGTCTTCTGCGCCGGTCGCCGGATCAGCCGAAATCAGACACCGTTCATCGGCCGTCCCGATGTATAAAACTGAATCCAGAATGGCCGTACTTAATCCCCAACCGTTCTGAAACGCCTTGTTCCAGTGGCAAAATCCTTTTTTCTGATCCAGTGCATACACATTGTAATCCCGTGCACCAATGAACACCTTTCCGTCAAACAGCACGGGTGATCCCTGAACTTCTCCTGCGGGAAAGTACCGGTGCCCCACCGTTTTAAACTTCCATTTCATCTGCCCGGACCGGGCATCCACGGCATATACATATCCATCGAATGATCCGAAAAAAACCGTCCCTTTCTCTATGGCCGGAGTGCTGTGAACGATGCCGCCGGTACGGAATTTCCAGATTAGCAGACCCGTTTCCGGATCCAGTGCATAAACATGGGAATCCCCTGATCCGACATAGACAACGCCGTCCTGAATCACAGGAGATGAGTGAAAGTAATCTGCAAAATCATAGTGTTTTTCACCTTCGGTCCGGAATTTCCAGAGGAGTTTTCCCGTGGCGGGTGCCAGACAATAAATCACGCCATCGCCGCCATTCAGGAATAACCGGTTTCCGTTTACCAAAACCTGTGACCGGATCTTTCCCTGTGTTTTAAACCGCCAACGTTCAGTTCCCGATTCAAGGTCCACAGCATACAGGCAGCTATCCAGACTTCCGGCGAAGACAACTCCGGCTTCCGTCACCGGCGATGCGAAAAAGGAAGTATCCGAAGAAAAAGTCCAGATGATCCGGGGCGGTTTATGAAAATCGTTTTGGCTGGATCCTGATCCGGTAATTTTCCCTGAATTCGAGGCATTGACCAAACCTGCCAGGGCAAAAATGCAGGTAAACAGCACTGGACTTTTTTTCATGTTGACTTCACAGGTCAGGTTGGAGGAACAGATCAGCCGCCTGCAGACCTGCAGGCGGCTGAAAAGAGGTCAGAATTACTTCAGGTACATCATTTTGATGACAGACGTATATCCGGTTGCATTCATGCGGACGAAGTAAACACCGCTGGACAGACTGGAAGCATCGAAAGACTGAACATGTTTGCCGGCTTCTTTGTATCCGTTGAACAGGGTTGCAACTTCAGCACCCAGAACGTTGTAAACCTTCAGAGAAACAGTACCGCTTACCTTTACGCTGAAAGGAATCGTGGTAGCAGGGTTGAAGGGGTTCGGATAGTTTTGGTTCAGAGCAAATTCTACCGGTGCAGAACCGTTTTCAATATTGGCCCAACAGTGAAATCCGAAATTTGTCGCATTATTGCCAATAAAGGTATAAGCCCAGGAAGTCACATTGTTCCATCCGTTATCTTCGGTACTGGCTGACCAGCGCAGACCGCCGGAACGGACACCGGCTTCATCGGAATCGTTCAGGAGAAAGTCAAGCGGAATCATATCAGCCACTTCATAAGTGGCAACATCACCGGCATAGAGGGCCAGTATATCAGCAATCGGCATTTTCCATTCCAGAGTGTATCCGGCAGCAGTTTGAAGCCATTTATAATTGTCACCGGGTACGGCAACGGTTGCACCGTTCAGGTCGTTGGTCACTTTATCAAAGTTAAACCTGAAGTGGTAATCAGGTGTTTCACCTCTTTTGTATCTAACATGGTTCTTGCCGCGGTATTTGTACAGACCGATAAACAAATCTGGAGCATCCTGTACATAGGAAGCCTTGGTAGCATCAACGAAATAGATGTCGTCGGTTACTTTCATGGCAACATAAAGGTTACCATCTGCCAGTGCAACTTTGGCTTCCATGGAAGCATCGTTGTCATCCGAAATATCCCAGGAGGACGGATTGATTTCGGTAGCGGAGCCATCAGAAATCTTCAGTGTCCAGCCGGGAATGGAAGCCCAGTCAGACAGGTCGCCATCGGCGGCAAAGTTAGCCGGTGCGATATCACTGACAAGAGGGGCAACCCTGGAAACACTACTAACCGGATCCGGAGCAACACCAGGTTTTCCTGCGTTTCCGGATTTGTCAACGCAGTTAACAGCATAGTAATGTCTGAAGGTAGCAGGATACAGCGGACTGTAGAACACGTGACTGGCTGAACCAATTGATTCCCCGATACCAGATGCAAGAACAAATACACCCTCACCGGTCAGATCAGTATTTTCAGTCATGGGTTCATAGCTGTAATACACATTGTATTTTTCATTTTCTTCGCCGGAATTATCAGTCCAGACGATAGAGTTCTTGCCATCTTCAATTGCAAGACCCAGAACATCCTGGACAGGATCCGGAGATTTACAATCGGTATCTCTGAATCCGGTTGGTGTCCAGAGGTCAAACAGAAGGGTTCCGCTGGCGATTACGTTAGGACCAAAGGGTTCACCGGCTCTGCGAAGGACAATAAACCCTATCCGGAGTTTTTTGATTTTGTCCAGATCGAATATTCCGTTGTTATTACCTTCCCGTTTGGTGAAACCAGTGTAACCGGGTTTCAGATTGGTCCAGGCGGTATCGGTTAATTCGAACGGCATTTGAACATATTGCCAGTCGGTAACGTGATCGACATCAGCATTAATGACGGTTGTCCACATTTCCTGTGCACCGCCAACTTCATCGGTAACATCCAGACGAAGCATAAACCGGCCGGTTAATTGATTGGCAACCAGAGTTTTAACATAAAGAGCAAAACCGGAATTGGTGGAAAGATCAACCGGAGTTTCAAAAACATGTTCCAGTTCAGCATATCCACCCCAGTCCTGTGAACCCACGATGGCATATTCAGCCTTCATGGCACCGAGACCTTCAACCGTATCAACAGTTTCGTTGGAAAGAACCATTTTGCGGGCACCGGCAGCACCATCCCAGTACATATCATTGAGCAGCCAGGTTGCATCTTTACGGGAACGGTTGGATGTGGTGTCAGATTGGTTGTCGAAAGACATAACCGGAGTAAACCGTTGATCCAGAATCTGAATGTTGTCGAAGATAAATTCACCCTCAGCAGCAATAGAGGAACTTCCGCCATCGGTTATATAGACGACAGCAAGTTCCCACCCAAAAGTTTGCCATGGAGTAAATTCACCATCAGCTTCCCCGGCCTGGCGGCTCCACTCGGAACCTTCCAGAGGAATGGTAAACTGGGTCCATTCGTCCGGAGTTGTTTCCAGAATGGTTCCCATTTTCTTTACCCAGCGGTCTTCACCACTGTCAGTCAGGCCTTTTTCCTTAATTTTAAATTCAAAATTAACATCGCCTGCCTGCGTTTTAGTCGGTTTAACCGTGTTTTTTATCCAGAAGCTGATATATTTACCAGCCTGAAGATCATAATATCCGGCTTTCCCCATTTTACCAAGATCGTTGAAGTGAACCCGGACCACATAACCGCCCCATCCGTCGCCGGCTTCTACACGGTATTTAACTTTAAATGCACCTTTTCCGTCTTTGGATTCAGTGGTATCTTTAATGGTACAGAAAGCAGTTGATCCGTTTGTAAAAACACCGATATTAGTCACGGACGGTACGTAGGCTTCATCCCTTCCCTGACCTGTGTTCAGCGGGGCCCAGGCCCATTGAGCAGAAGCCAGACTGACCATCGCAGTCAGTATGAACAGCGTCGTAAGCAGTCGTTTCATGTTTTTTCTCCATGAGTTGTTTGGTGTTGATTGCGATTCGGGGTGATCATTACCGGACTGAAATCCCAAGCGATTAATTAAACTAAAGGTAATTCAGCAAGGCAAACCGACTGCCCGGGGGAAGTTAAGGTTCCTGAATTCACCCTAAGCTCAGTGACCTGCCACGAAAGAACCCAAACACCACCAGGAATCAGGCACCAGAATATGCCTGATGCGTTCATTTTCTATTAAAGATAGCAAAAAAATTCATGGGTATCCTTTTCTCTTTTTAAGCCATGCAACAGGAATTGGTTCCGGTCTTTTACGGTTGTCAAGACCAGAATCCCTTCCTGAAAAAAAAAAGGGTTTGTCAGACAAAAACTGCTGACACAGAACCCGTAGAAAAGTGGTTACAACCTGATATTTTCAGGTCATACGTTATCAGATAATTCCCAATCCCAGGAGAAGAGAAAAGACCAGAAGGAAAACAGAAACTATCAACTGAACCGTCCGGACGGCTACCTGCCGATCCCTTGCCGGCATTCGGGAACAGATTGCGAATGGGGTTGGTACGGTCCAAATAAAAAGTGGTTACAGCCAGCTTCCCCGAAGGGCATCCAGAATCAACTGGTGATCGGCTTCATCGTGAAGTCCGGATACGGTTATAGTAGCAACCATCCCGGCCTGGCGGACAAAAACGGGAATGGATCCGCCTTTGGCCAAATAGTCCTTTTCGTCAAGCCCAAAGGTTTTCTCAAGGGTCATTTTGCCGGCTGCCAGGTCGAGTTTTACCGCCAGAGAACTTTCTTCAAACCGTTTAGCCACATTTGCCTTCCGCCGGATCCAGTTTTGCTTATCTGCCGGAAGTGTATCATCCACAAATAAAAAAACCGGATGGGTAAGCCGTGCAATTTCAACGGCAATTTTCTGATTCCTGCTTTGGGCCAGTTCACAGATTTTCTGGCCCATTTCAAAGGCAGTCCGGTTTGAAAAAGCCGGTAAAACAATCTGCCGCAGAACATTTTCCTGAGTAGTTTCTGCCATTTACTTCCTTTTTCTCAGTTATTTTTTCAGGAATTTAAGCAATTTACCCGGATCAGACAACCAATCTAAATCCGGAGTGGCAAATGCAAGGTCACTTTTCAGAAAATTAAACCCGAAATGGAGACCGGGTTCTCCCCAAAAGACCTTTGACCATTTATCATCCAAAACCTTAAACGAAGCAGGCATTGGGGTGTGGTACGGTCTGTGGGTTACAGCAAGTGAAGGTTCTATAAAAAAGAAATCGTCATAAAACGACAGATGATAGCCCAGCCGGTAAGTATTTAAAATCTGAAACCCGTCTCCGGTTTTTTTCCCGCCTGAAACAAAAGTTTGCCAGGCACTCATAACATGAAGCCCTGTATAAAGTCCTTTCCACCAAAACCTTTGGTAAACCAGGGAAAAACCTATCTCACGGATGTAACCGGGAAATTTTTCCTCCGCTGCTTCAAAGGAAGAACCGTAGGGAATTCCCAGGGGCCAGGCATATTTCCAGGTTTTCAGTTCGAGTGAAACCGCATCCTGTTCCGTCAGATGACGGCCAAAATTGATCTGAAAAAAATCGGGCCTGTTTTTTGAACTCAGATTCCCGAGCAGAAAAAACGTGCTTCCGATAAAGTACTCCTTTCGGGTTGAATCAGGTACTTTATCCTGTGCCTGTACTGAAAAAGCAGGCGGAAACAGAATCAGAATGAAAAGCAACTGGCAGGATTTCATGCTCTATGTCCCTTCAGGTTATGGTTCCTGCAAATTTCAGAAACGACCAGCCGGAAATCCGTTCACTAAAGTTAAGAAGCGACAGACCTGGCAGGAGCATTCACAAGGGCACACAATCTGATGAAGAATAATCAGGCAGAAGGAGAATTCCGGAACCGGTATCCAAACCGGATTATTCAGGATTGAACGATGGAATTGAGTCAGAACATGTCAGATGAGACTGGTTTTTGCCCGTTATCAGATAATTCCCAATCCCAGCAGAAGAGAAAAGACCAGAAGAAAAACAGAAACTATCAACTGAACCGTCCGGATGGTGATTTTTTTGATCAGGCGGTTTCCAATGACAACCCCGATAAAGGCAGAAAAAACAGCCAGAGCCAGTACGGGAAATTCTGACCAGGAAATCTGATTCGGGAGAGAACCGGAATAAACCGTCAGCCGGGAAATATCAATCAGACAGGCAATACTAACCCCCGTCCCGATAAACGCTTCCTTGCTTAATCCGGCCCGGACCAGAAAGGCCGACCGGAGTGCCCCCTGATTTCCGGAAAGTCCGCCGAAAAACCCGCTGAGAAGTCCGCCAACCGGAAGGAATTTCCTGTCAAACTGCAGATTTGAAAGTGCCGGGATGAGTTCAAGCAAGGAAAATCCAGCCAGCAGAATGGCGATGACCAGTTTAACCGGCAGAATTGAAAAAGTGTGTCCGGCAGCAGACCAGAAAGCAACCGGAGACAGCACAGTGAGAAGATTCAGCAAAAAGGCACCGGTTATGGCAGCCAGAATGGAAGGAATACCAAACCGGATCAGGACATCCCGGTCTGCAAACCGGCGGTAAAAAGCCAATTTGATCAGGTTATTCGACAAGTGGACGATGGCTGTCATGGCAATGGCTGTTTCGACGGGAAAGAACAACCCGAAAACCGGCATCAGCAGAGTCCCCAGACCAAATCCTGAAACCAATGTAGCAGCAGCTCCGGTAACCGTCACCAGGGCTATCAACACATAATCCATTCATCCCTCCCGGAATCCATCCTTTTTTTTACCTTTTTGATAGAATTCAAGTTCGGGAAGAATAGCCGGATCTGCAAAGAGGCTGTAAAGTATGGGGGAACAGGATTCAGGAACTCACCCCGGCAGCCGGCTTCACACCCAGCCGGCTGCCAATGATCAGAAACACCCGGGATCAGAGTGTTTCACTGCCCGAAAAATCAGATTTCCACCAACCGGAAAGGCCGGCAAAAAGGAACCCAACCGAGACAATCAGGAACCAGAAACATCCGGTCAGGACGGCCAGATAGTCAGGAAGGACCTTTTCTACCGGTTCGGACAGCAGAGACGGTGCTCCCCAGATACCCAGGGCAAGGAAACAAAAGGACAAAAGGCCTGTCAGGGGGTGATGACGGAAAAAAACAATCAGGGATAAAACGGAAGCCCAAACAGCACTGATCACCAGAACAAGCCGTTCGGCACCGGTGGGGTTGTCATGTGAGGTCGTCAGATCATCCCAGGCGGCAAACATTAAAACCCAGAACAAAACCGAAACACAGCCGATCGCCACATAAATCACCTGTCTGGAACTGATTCCGGCAGTGTCCTGGCTGGCAGGCTCCGGTTCAGAAAAAAGCAATCTGCTTTTCATTTCACTCCCAACAACTGACGGGGAAAATCCGGTAGCAGCCAACCGAAACCCTTGCTTCCGGAAAGTCCGTCGGTCAGTATAAAGGTCAGTGGAATTTTGTTCAGGGGCAATACAGGAAACCCCGTATTTTTGTGCGTTTTCGCACTGTATTTTTTGGGGTATTTTTACCTTAGAAAAAACCGGGATGCAACCCTGAAGATCTAAGGTGTCCCTGGGAAATTCAGGTTAAAACGAGATCAGAAGGTAGAATAACGGGATTCCGAGGGTAATATTCAGCGGAAAAGTAACACCCAGCGCCATCGGGATATAAATTCCCGGATCTGCTTTGGGAGCCGCCAGTTTCATGGCTGCAGGAACCGCAATGTAAGAAGCACTGGCTGCCAGAACTGCAAAAAGAAGCCGGTTCCCTTCCGATGAGGTTACCCATCCACTGGCAAGTGCACCCAAGCATCCGTTTACTACCGGGATGCCAAGAGCAAAAAGAGTGAGGAAAGCTCCCTGATTCCGGAAGGAGGAAAGACGACGGGCCGTCACCATTCCCATATCAAGCAGAAAAAGGGCCAGAAATCCTTTAAAAATGTCGGTAGTAAATGGCCGGATTCCCTCTGCCTGGCTGGTATCGGATATCATCCCGATCAGAAGGGAGCCCAGGATCAGCAAAACACTGCCGTTTGTAAAGGAATGTGCAGTAATGGATCCCAGTTTGCCGGAACTTTTCCCTTCTGTGCTGTAAGTTGCCATCAGGATCACGGCAACAATAATTGCCGGAGATTCCATGAGGGCCATGACGGCAACCATGTATCCGCTGAACGGAATCTTCTGAATTTCCAGAAAGGACACCGCCGAAACAAAGGTTACGGCACTGACCGACCCGTAGGCCGCCGCCACTGCTGCTGCATCCTGAACCGGAAGTTTTCTTTTTAAAATAAAAAAAGTGTAAAGAGGAATCCCTGCTGAAAGGAAAATGCCAAAAAGAACTGAAAACCCGATTTCAGACGACAACTCACTGTGTGCCAATTCCTGGCCGCCTTTGAATCCGATGGCAAAAAGCAGATACAGGGATATAAACTTACTTATCGGAGAAGGGATTTCCAGATCGCTTTTAACCCAGGCCGCAATCATACCTAAACCAAAAAACAGCAAAACCGGGTTGGTCAGGTTCGACAGAATCAGATGAAAATCCATGAAGTCCTTCCGGATAAAGTGGTACTGATTTTGGTATAAACACCTGATCAGGCCGGCAGGTTCACCGGAAAGTGGGACTGATTTACAAAACCCTGTAGAGTCTAAAATAGAATAACAGGTTAGGGACCACAAAATTTGTTGATTTGAGAGACCGGGCAGGTTTTATCAGGTTTGTACCCAGATTCATCCCTGCAGCGAAACCAAACTCATCAGATTCCCAGAAAACCGAAGCACCATAAATAATCGCGGATTCAAACCGTTTCAGTTCACCCTCGTATTCATGAGCCACCCTGGAAGCCAAACTGTTATTTGTTATTTCTTTATCAGGATAGTTTCCGAAGGCATCGAGCTGATATAAAGTCACCCTGCTATTGCGTGTACCAATATCAAACCTGTTTTCCAACCCGGCTGTAACGGATACCCCGGGAAACTGTAAAATTCCAAAAACCCAAAAGGGCTTAAAAAGCCGGAGGGAAATTTCAGTCGGAATAACCAGATGCAACTGGGAAAAATCGATATTGGCAATTAAAACATCAGGGTAACTTTTTGCAAGTTCAGGTATAGCCACATTCAGATTTTGCCGGATGGAAAATTTAAATCCAGTGAAATCCAGTCCGATTCAGTAGTGAAGAGAAACCGGAAAGGATTTGCTAATTCTCAGGTTACCCCTGACCATCGGCCCAACAGAAGATCTTAAACCATCTGACCAATATTTAAACAGTCTGGACTCTTCAAACTTACCTGTGAGCATGCCGGAAAGACGAAAATCACCGGCGACCGAATAGACTGTCTGGGAAAAACCTGTGCCGGTCTGAAAAAGAATGGAACCCGCACTCAACAGAAGGGCAAACAAAACTATCTTTGCAGGTTTGGGCGGGACAGGAAAAGTTATCAATTTTCTTCAGGTTAGGTGGGCAGAATCAGTCTGTTTCTGCCATATTAAGAATTCTGAAGAAAACTTTCACCCAAGCCGTAACCGGTTTTCTACCAGGTTAATCCGTAGCCATAGGGAAACAGCACGTCAACGCCTGAATTTTCACCATTAACCGGAATCTGGCTCATGGAAGCCGGCCAGGAATGAGACAATTTACCGGTAGGTTTATAATCCCCGAACAGCACATCGGCAATCCCATCCCCTTCCGTTCCGGGCAGCCAGGCGGCGATCACTGCATCACAGTCATCGATCACATTCGACAGGATCATGGGCCGGCCCGACATCAGGACAAGAACAACCGGAACTCCGCTGGCCTTCAGTGATTTAATCATCTGAACATCAGAATCCGGCAGCTTAAGATCTTTACGGTCACCGGCTCCTTCAGCATACGGCTGTTCCCCGATCACAATTACTGCAGCAGAAGCAAAAAAGTACTCAGAAGCATCTTCAGTATAAATCAAGTGATCGGATGACGGGACGACTTTCCGCATCGCCTGAAAAACCGTTGTGCCCCTGGTTATGGCACCCGAAGCACCCTGCCATTCTACCGTCCAGCCGCCGCATTGCAGCCCGATATTATTGGCGTGACTGCCGGAAACCACCAGATAATCGGGAGTTTTGGAAAGGGGAAGCAGATTATTTTTGTTTTTCAGCAGAACCAGAGATTTCCGGACGGCTTCACGGGCAACCTGGCGGTGGGCATCCGAACCAACCTGCGCCGTCAGCGACCGGTCAGTCCTGGTTTTATTCCAGAGTCCAAGCCGGTATTTCACCGTCAGAATCCGGCGTACAGCATCATCGACCCGGGTTTGGGCAATCCGCCCTGAATTCACCAGCCGGATGGCGGCCGGAATAAACTCCTGATAATTATCCGGGAGCATGATCATGTCCAGACCGGCATTGATCCCGGCGACAATCTGATCATCCGAGGATCCCGGCAGTTGCCGGATTGCAGCCCAGTCGGAAACCAGAATTCCGTCAAATTTCTTCTCTGTTTTCAATACCGTCGTTAACCAGTATTTACTGCCATGCATTTTATCCCCGCTGATCGAAGAATAGGACGCCATTACCGTTTGGACTCCGGCAGACAGGGCACCGGTATACGGATATAAATGGAGGGACCGGATGGCAGATTCATCCAGGATAACATTTCCCTGATCCTGGCCACCGACTGTACCGCCATCGCCGACAAAGTGTTTGGCACAGGCAAGAACCGAGGTGTTTTGAGTCAGATCGGTTCCCTGAAGCCCCAAAACGGCAGCCTCACCCAGTTCGTTTACCAAATTGGGCAATTCCCCGAATCCTTCATAAGTTCTTCCCCACCGTTCATCCTGCGGAACGGCAAGACAGGGAGCAAACGTCCAGTGTATTCCTGCCCCGGCCACCTCTTCGGCGGTCACACGGGCAATCCGTTTCACCAGATCAGCATCCCGGGTCGCACCCAACCCGATATTGTGCGGGAAAATAACAGCATCCACCACATTGTTATTCCCGTGGACAGCATCAATTCCATATAAAATCGGGATTTTCAGCCGGGTTTGAAGGGCAAACCCCTGAAACCGGTCAACCATATCGGCCCAACCCGGTGCCTTCCGGTTCGAAGGAGCAGCACCGCCGCCACTCAGGACAGATCCCAGATAATAATCCCGGATGTCAGATTCCTGAGTCAGGTTGGTTTTATTCACCTGAGTCATTTGCCCTATTTTCTCCTCCAGGGTCATCTGCGCCAGCAGCTTTTCGACTTTTTCGGATATAGGAAGTCCGGCGTCCGGGTCACCGGAGCCGGATGGATCATCGGAACAGGAAACTGCCAGAGGCAGAAGGAGGAGAAGGAAAGCGGATTTCATCATGAGTCTGTTTTTTCTTGAAAATGAAAGGACAGGATTCCGGACTGCCGTCCGGTTGGGATGCCGGCTTCGGCCGGACGGTGAGACTGCCGGACTGATTTTCTGTTCAGAGACTCAGTCTGCACCCTGCCGCCGGCCTGCAACCAACACAACAAGAGCTTATTTAACCAACTGTACGGATCTGGTTTGAACACCGGATCCCGATTTCAGCCGGATCAGGTAAGTACCCGACGCCAGATCTGATCCGTCAAAACTGACCGTCTGACGGCCTGCCGGATAGGAACCGGAGGCAAGAACCCGGATTTTCTGACCCAGAACCGAATAAACAGTGAGTTCTGCGGGACCGGCTTTATCAAGCGTAAATGAAATTTGGGCTGAAGGGTTGAACGGATTCGGAAACGGTGCCTCCAGTCCGAACTTCACCGGCTGCTCAGTTTCCCCGACTGAATCGGCCGTTTTCAGAACAAATTCGAGATAATTGAGATTGGCGCCACCCGTGTTGATAAGGAATTTCAAAACCTGGGGTCCTGCAGTCAGGTGAATTCCCGGAACTGTCGTGGTTTTCCAGATCTGCCAACCGCCTGAACTCGCCAGAGTCTGGCCGGTAACCAGAGCCGTTGATTCAGAGTAAAGCGAAACACTTCCGCCAGTTCCCTGTGAGGCATGGCGGATCAGAATATCATAAGTACCCGATTTTTCTACGTTTACAGAATATTTCATCCATTCAGAATTGGCCGTCCAGCCGACATTGAACCCGTTGGTATGAGCCAGAGCATCTTTACAGGCTTCAATATCCACACCGTCGTTCCGGTAAACCCAGCCGGCATTCCACGTACCGCCGCCGGCGCCGTTGATGTTCTGGTAATCGCTGTCGAAATAAGCCTGATTCTGATACCCAAAATCAAAGTCTGCGACATAGACCCGCCCGGGCAGTGAATGCGGGACAAACGGAGACAGTTTCGGTGTCCGGATCTGGGTAAACATGGCGTTTAAAACATCCCGCTGAACCCGGCAGTTGGCCAGTTTATAATTGGCAGCCTGATTCATCAGTGAAACAAGGGCATTGCTTTCGGAGGGTTTGCTCCCCGTCCCTGACCAGTATTTGATCAGAGTGGCGAATCCCGGATCCTGCTTTACATTCCACAGTCCGACAACACTTTCGATTTTTTTAATTGTCCACCACGACCATCCGATCTGGGCAAATTCAAAAGTCCGGATCATGTTGGTGAACCAGGTATTCGAGTTTTCGCCGGATTCGCCGCACCATAACGGCACTTTTTCGGTATTCCGGAGAGTTAGCAGATACTGGATAGCTGCTGAACTGTTATCCGCCCAGTACCGGTGGAAGGAATACACCATGTTGTCATCCCACTTGGGCTGAAGTCCGCTGAAGTCGGTTGCAAACCAGTTTCCTTCAATAAAAAGAATGTGGTTTTTATCCACGACCCGGATGGTATCCGTTAAGCGGATGTATAAATCCCGCAGGGGTTTATTTCCGGATCCCAGATCCCAGGCCGGTTCATTGATCAGATCATAGCCGCCAACCCAGGGTTCATCTTTGTACCGTTCCGCAATTTTCCGCCAGATGGCCACTGTTCTGTCGCGGTGGCGTGACTCCTGCCATAGCCGGGCCTGGCCGTCGCTGTCGCTGATCGGTTCACCGTTTTGGGCACCCGGCGCACAGTGCATATCCAGAATAACATACATCTGATTGGCCTTTCCCCAGGCGATAACTGAATCAAAAACGGCAAAGCCGGGTTCAAGCCAGACACCGGGAGAGTCGGGCGGAGTCAGATTGGCATAGTGAAACGGGAGACGGACAGAATTGAACCCCCATTGCTTCAAAGTATCCATATCGGCGCGGGTAAAAAAGTTTTTTTCAAATTCTTTGTAGAATTTGATCCGGTTTTCCTTCCCTGCTACGGCTTCAATTTTGCTTCTGATCTGGCTGGGTGAATTGGCAAATGCCGATGTGCCCATCATGTATCCTTCGGGGACGAGCCAGCCGCCAAGTCCCATTCCGCGCAGAAGAACATCCCCGTTGTCGTTTACAATTTTCGTTCCGCTGGCTCTCAGGAACCCCTGCGCCTGAACCAGGTTCACCGAACCGGCAATCAGCAAAACCAAAAAAACAAATCTGGAAATCCGGATAAAACTCACAGCATCACCTTTTCAGTCAGTTTAATATCTTTTGAAGATGACCCGACCCGGATCTGATAGGCACCGGCATTCATCATCCAGCCACCCGAGGTTTCATCATACCAGGAAAAGGATCTGGGGTTTAGTTTAATGGTGACCGTTTTAGAGTCGCCGGGGGCAAGATCCACCCGTGAAAACCCTTTCAGTTCCTTTTCAGGACGGAGAACCGGGGGCTGATCCTGGGATACATACACCTGAACCACTTCGGCAGCATGTACCTTTCCGGTATTTTTGACCGTGACTGAAACCGTGTAAAATCCGCTTCCGGTTCTTTCAATTTTCAGGCCGGAGTAGTCGAAAGTTGTGTAGCTAAGCCCAAATCCGAACGGGAACAGCGGTTCAATCTTTTTCGTATCGAACCAGCGGTACCCAACCAGAATGCCTTCTTCATAATTGATTTCTTTATCACCGGGGAAATTCCCGTAGGCCTGACTGTCTTCCCAGCGTTTCGGAAATGAAGTTGCCAGTTTCCCCGACGGCGAGACCTTACCGAACAGAATATCCGTAACCGGGTGGCCGGCATCCTGACCGGGGAACCAGGTTGCCAGAACTGCCGGAACCAGATCCAGCCAGCCCTCCATCAGAACGGCTGCGCCTGAATTGAACACGACGACCGTATTTTTATTTACCCGGGCTACTTCCTGAATCAGTCGGATGTGATCCTGAGGTAAAGACAGCTCTTTACGGTCGAACCCTTCAGACTCGATGGAATTTGAACTTCCGACAAAAAGAACAGCGGCATCGGCATTTTTCGCTGCCCGGACGGCATCATCCAGCAGGTTTACTCCCGGCGGATTCCATCCCAGTTTCAGGACAGCCGTCCCGCCGTTTTCATAAAATTCAACTTTAACCGGAACCGGTGTCCCCTTTTGCAGACTGACCTCTGCAGACCGGGTTTCAGCACCATGATCCGACCAATTGTCAATAAGCAGTTTTCCGTCAACCCAAACCCGGATTCCGTCATCACTTAATCCATCAATCCGGTAAGTCCCGGTCTGATCGGGGATAAGTTCACCGGTCAGTCTCATGGAATAATTATCAGCCGGGAGTCCGGCAGCCGGAATCTGATCTCCCCATTCGAAATTAATTTCCTTTTCATCCCGGGTCAGAACCGAAGGCCCATCCAGATTCCGCCCGTTATAGAATTCCGATTTCAGGTTCCGGAAGGCAGAAGCAGGGATCGGCTTCACATCACCGGGGATCGAGGCACCCGGGAAATAAGTCACCTTAAGCCCGGCAGATTCCAATTCCCGGAATGCATCCAGCGGGCTTACCGACTGCACCGGCCAGACCTGGGAGCTTCCGCCGCCACCGGTTCTTGCTGTTTCGGCATTCGGTCCCAGAACCGCAACGGATTTCAGTTTGGACAGATTCAGCGGAAGCAGCGATCCGGAATTTTTTAAAAGAACAATGGACTCGGTTGCAGCTTTACGGGCAAGCGCCTGATGCTCTGGCGTATTCAGAGCAGAAGGAAGGGATCCCGGCTTCCGGTCAAACAATCCTGAAAGCATCATGACCCGGATGAGACGGGTGATTTTATCGTCAATAACTGACAGCGGCAATTTACCTGATTCGATATAGGGTTTCAGGTTTTTTGCATTCAGAAAGGCGCCGAAGGGCATTTCCAGATCAGTTCCGGCAAGTGCCACATCCAGATCACCATGGACTGCACCCCAGTCTGAAACCACAAACCCGCGGAAGCCCCAGTCTTTTTTGAGGACCTCGGTCAGGAGATGATGATTTGCCGTGGCATAGGGGCCGTTGAGGCGGTTGTAACTGGCCATGATCGTCCAGGTATCAGCTTCCTTAACGGCAGCTTCAAAAGCTGGCCAGTAAATTTCACGCATGGCCCGTTCAGAAACTTTGACGTTAATCGTCATACGTTCATGTTCATGACTGTTCACTGCAAAATGCTTGGTTGAACTGATGACTCCTTTTTCCTGGAGACCTTTTACCCAGTTAACTGCCAGCCGGCTGGTAAGGAAAGGATCTTCACCCAGATATTCAAAATTACGGCCACCATGCGGTGCCCGGTGGATGTTGATTGCCGGACCCAACAGCATATCACGGCCTTTTGCAAGCGTTTCAAGTGCCAGTGCATTCCCAAGTGAATGGGCTAAAACTGTATCCCAGGTCGAAGCCAGAGAAATCCCCGACGGGAAGGCGGTGGCCTGTTCCCATCTGACACCGATTGGGCCATCAGTCATTTTGATTTCGGGAATTCCCAGCCTGGCGACCGGTTTACTTGCAAATCCGGTTCCGCCCAGCAAATCCAGTTTTTCATCCAGGGTCAGGCGGCCAACCAGGTCCTTAACCCGGTCTTCAGCAGGGAGTGAAGTGTTTTGATACGGGAACGGCTGAGCAGTAAGTATGGCAGGGATGCCGAGCAGTACGAACAGGACCCGGATTCTCATGGATAATTCTCCTTCAGTGTGTGATTTCCGGCTAATCAAAAGAGAAACGACTCTGTTTTTCCTTTGTCTGTGACATAAATTAGCCGATGGTAATTTCATTGCGATACCCATTATTTTGCAGGAATCGTGCCAGAAATCAGGGTGCGGTCTGCAGAAATTAAAGATGGAAAATGAAATGGAAACGGCTTCCATTTTTGTTATCATTTTGATAATTTCATCCGGTTTGATAAGGCAGAATCTTATCATTCTGATATGAGGCAGGGCCGGCGTTTTTCAGGATCCGGTGACCATCCGGTCAGTTTTCACCGCCGGTCATAAAATGTCTCATCTGTTCCGGTTTCAGAAAAACCGGGAAAGGGACAACGGTAGGGGCCGGTTACCGGCGGCGGGATCCAGGTTGACCAAAACAAATAAATGCAGAAAAACCGTCAGCGCCGGAAAGCTGACCAACGGAAATGACCCCGCCCGGGGATACCGCCAAACTTCGGGGCCAGGCAAATTCTCTGAGCGGTTCGGTAAACTGCTTCCAGGTTGACCCGTTAAAATGAACCAGACTGTTGTGATACCCGGCGGCAATCAGATTGTTGGCAGCCGTTCCTCTGATTTCGAAGGGTATTCCCATTTCTGGCGGGGGGAAACCCGAAAACGTAGTTCGTTTTTTGACCCAATACCATTTTTGGCTTGTAATGCTGTATTTGAAAACACCATATCCGGTTGTCATAAAGAGTTTCTCGGAGCCAGGTAGTTGAAATATACCAGAGAAGACTGAGGAGGGGACATCGTTTTGCGGAAAAGAACCTTCATTCTCCTCACTAAGTACAGTTTCCCAGAATGGTCCGTTCAATCGCAGAAGAATTGAGGGACGTTTTCTTTCAGCATTACCGAAGTAATAGGTCCCGCAGGCCCAGACGTCCCCGTTTGGGGTTCCCCAGACATCGAGCAAATCAACCGTGGTGCCGGATTCCATCAACGTAAACGTGCTGCCGTTGTACCGGGTGATCGAGCCGTCTGTACCAACAAGGTAAAATTGATCCTGTTTGTCCCCCCAAATTTTATTTGGAGTTCCCTTTCTTTCAAGTGTTTTTCCTGTTTTTACAATTGATCCCAAGTTGCTGATTTTTATGTATGCACCTATTTCAGAAAAAATCCATAACCCACAGCCATCATTCCAAATACACCTTAATATTTGCACCGATGTAGCATTACTCCAATTTTGCAACGCAAACCTGAACTTCTTCCAGACCTTCCCATTCCACATGGCGGCATTGTACCGTTCAAAGGAGTCGTAGGGTTTGGTGAAGAGGTCCCCCACCACCCAGACACAGGTGTCGTTTACAATGGCTACATCCCAGAGCATGGAACCTGCACAACCGAGGGTATCCATCCGCCAGGTAAAGTTATGACTCGTTGTATCCATGGTTCTTCCTGTAACGGTTTCCCCTTTCAGAAAAGTCGTTTCTGTCTTTTTCCAGATGGCCTGCCAGGTGTAAGCAGTCGAGGGCGTCAGGGCGGTATCCAGAAGGGTGGTATCGGGTTGATTCAGAGAGAAGGTTCGCACCGGTTGGGAATTCCGGGTCAGAGTCAGGGCTGCCGGGTAGATAATTCCGGTGGTGTGCAGAGAAAGGGTCACCGAGGTTAAATCGGCTTCCGTCACCTTCAGAACCAGACTGTCGGTCCGGGTTTCGGGTCCGGAAGACGGTTCTTTGCAGGAGGTGAAAGCAGCCCAACAAAGAGAAAGAAGAAACAGAAAAAAGGGTCTCATACCAAATGGGATAGTTGTCCGACTGAACTTATTTTAAGACAAGGTCGTCAGGAATCCGGGAGAAAGTCAATGGAGTGCAGGGAAATCCAGTGACGTCCTGACCAAAAGTGGGATCCAACAGAATTCCGGGTAAAAGGCCTACTCTGCCAATGCCCTGCCAACCGGATTTTCAGATTTCCGTAAGTTTACAGACAGCTTTCACGCACCTAACACGGCGTTTACAGAGAAGTTTTCCCGGAATTCAGATCATCAGGGTAAAAAAAACACCCGGTTTCATCCGGATTTACCGGCGCCGGGTGAAAACGTTTATTCTTTTGATTATCCATCTACCCCGGGACGTCGCCACGGACAGGCACTATTCCGCACCTTTGGTGCAGAAAAAAAAAACACAAAAGCAATTCGGTTTTTCCCTCTGGACCCAGCACCCGGATTAAAACTGCAGATTTTAAGAGCCGGACGGCCGGTCACTCCGGCAAAAGAACAACCGGATAGGTACCGGTTCCCTTCCGGATTTCGAGAGTCACCGGTTTCCAGTGACGTGCATTCTGTTCATTGAAATGAAGGGTCAGTGAGAAGGCCTCAGATGCTGTTGCGGTAACGGTAAAACCGGAATTCACATCAGGCCGGGATGAAGCAATAACCGAGGCTGTGATCCCGCCAAAAGTCAGGTTTTTAATCCCATGTTCGTCGATCCGGTTCACATACCAGACCAGTTTCCTGCCGGCTCCATCGGGCCGGAAGCCCAGGCAATTTTCAATCAGCAGTTGAATCGGTCCGCAACCGCTCCAGCCAACAAAATCAGGTTGTGACCAGCTTCCCCGCAGAGCTGCCTCAGAAGAGTAAGTTTCCCAGATGGTTCCGGTTTTCTGATACACTTCGAGCAGATTGTCCAGGTACCGTTCAGTGGCAAGAACACCAAATTCGGTGGTATTGTACACGCCGGCATACCGGTCAAGCCCTTTCATCACCATAACATTGGTCGGAGCCCAGACGCCACCCTGCCAGTACTGCCCGTCGGCTTTGAAGTCAGGATGGTTGGCGGCCAGTGACGGAAACACATTGGTGCGCCAGAAAGTATGCGGATTTTTCAAATTTCCGAGCAGTTTCTCAACCTGAGATTTCGAGCAGATTCCAGCCAGCATCGGCCAGAAACAGGCAATTGTCTGATGTTTGATCTGATGTCCGTCATTATCAACATCATAATACAGACCATCCTGTTCATTCCACATCCAGCGGTTCATCGCTTCACCGATTTCGGAAGCCTTTTTCCGGTGTGCTTCTGCCTCATCCGGCTTGCCGGTTGCATCGGCAATAACCGCCAGACTGTTGTATACCATGACCATCTGGGCTGACATATCCACCCAACCCGATCCGCCTCTCGGTGTGTTATCCATTCCGGATCCCAGACCGGTATTCCAGTATAAATGGTGAAAGGAAAGAGTTGCCTTTCTGTTTTTTTCGAGCCATTCTGCATGCTTGATCAGAACCGGATAGACCTGTTTAAACCGGGAGTTATCCCCCGTCAGTTTCCAGGATTCAACCTCAGCCCAGGCGAAAAGCGGCGGATTTACCCCATGCTGTGGACCTTCAAACCAGAATTCCATCCCATCCTTTTCCTGAATTTCACGGTGGATGAATCCGTCATCCCACTGCCGGCAGTAAAAATTATCCAGAGAATTAATGGCCGGAAATACGGCATGGCCATACCGGGCAAACTCAACCATGAAAAAGGTATCCCACTGAAAAACAGCCGGCGAGAATGCCTCGTCAATAAAATTCGAAACGAACGGAGATCCGGCTGGTGGCCGTTTAAAATGGGCGAAGGCAAGTTCCCAGGCCTTCCAGTAAAGCCGGATGTACCCCGGATTTGCACTCAGAACAGGTTCTGGAAGTAATTTCCTGGACTCCGGGAAAACCGGCAGGTCACCGCCGGAATAGATTTTTTTACTGAAATAACTACCTCTGCCCCCTGAATAAGTCATATCCTGAGCAGAAAGCTGAAGGGTGATACCAGCCAGAAGACTGACTGAAAGAAGTGTTTTTTTCATTTTGCCAGCTTAAAAACAACCGGGATGGTGATTTTGGCGGGAACCGGATTTCCACCAATTTTGCCGGGTGTAAATTTGGTTTTATAAACTGCATCCTGAGCTGCAAAATCAAGGACAGGGATGGATTTCTGAACAGACAAACTGGTCACTTCACCGGTTTCACTGACCCACGCCTGCAGGTAAACAGTTCCCTGAACATTCATCCTGACCGCAATCTGGGGGTAGGTTATGTTTTTCATGAGTGCTCTCCAGCCACCAACAGGTTCAGGCTGATCTTCAACAGCATCATAATATTCCGTTTCAAATTCACTGGCACTCGCCACAGTTTCGGCCTGAATTTCCTCAATGGATTCCGGAATAACGGGCAATTCAGACGTTGTTAACCCAGTCGTTACTTCCTGGGAAGTTTGCAGTGCAGGTTCTGCAACCTGAACCGGTTCCTTTTCTGTTTTTTCAGGTTGGGTGGGCAAATCCTGCCTGGTTCCGGTCACAGGTGGTGGGGTAGAAGGCACAGAAGCAGCTACCTCTGTTTTGGGAGCTGAAACCTCCCCGTCAGCAGGGGTTCCCTTTTTCTCATCTGCCTGCATGGGTTTCAGAGTTACTTCAATTTTAGAGGTGAAATTTGGATTGACTCTTACTTTTCTGAGGAAAGCCTGGTACCCTGAACGCCCAATCCGGAGTGTGTATTCACCGGGTTCAAGAGAGATGAAACTGAAATTCCCGCTTTGATTTGTCCGGGCAGACATGGTCTGTTTTTCACCGTGATAAAGCAGCACCATTTCCTGGGAAATTGTCTTCCCCGACATATTATCAAATACCCGTCCGGAAATCCGGCCGGTCTGGGGCTGACTGAAAGCCGTCCAGAAAATTCCTGACATTAAAAAAAGCATGAACCATTTCAATTTCATAATCCCTCCACAGATCCACAAAAAGCCGGTTTATTTTTTACCTTTCTGATGAGATAAAAGCCAGGAATAAACCTCCTGATTTGAATAGGTTTCCGTCCAGGCATCATGGCCTGCTTCCGGATATAAAGTCAGGTTTGCAGTGCCGCCGGCTTTAGTCAAAGCCTCAACCATTGCTTTTGACTCTTCGGGCAGGACCACATTGTCCTTCCCGCCGTGAAATGCCCAAACAGGTGTTTCGGTTGCAAACCGCATCAGTTTGGGTTCACCACCTCCGCAAACCGGAACTGCCGCAGCAAAAAATCCCGGATAGCGGGCAATTAAATCCCAGGTTCCGTAACCGCCCATGCTTAATCCCGTGATATATATCCGGGTGGAATCAACCCGGTATTTTTCCTGGATTTCCCGGATGAGGGCCATGATATCTTCCGGATTCCACCAAACTCCTTCAGGACATTGGGGTGATACCAGAATAAAGGGGAATTGTTTTCCCTCATTGACCAGCCGGGCAGGTCCGTGTACAGCAACTTTTGCCAGATCAGTTCCCCGTTCACCTGAACCATGAAGAAAAACAACCAAAGGCCAGGAATCGGGTTCGGTCTTCTTATAGGGTTCGGGAAGATATAAAAGATATCCCAGTTCCACCTTTCTGACATACTCACCCGAAAAATGCTGTTCAGACTGTCCGGTTCCAAGTGGAGCAAGCTGGCTGCATCCCGCAAGACCAGCAAAAAGAAGGACAAAGATAACCCTGATTGATTTCATTGGTTTTCCTATTTGAGTAACAGCATTTTACCGGTTTGACTCTGGTTTTTCCAGGAAAGCCGGTAAAACAGAATTCCGCTGGCTATATTTTCAGGCTTCCACGAAATTTCTTTCCTCCCCGCTTCCTGATAATTCCGTTGAAAAGCTGAGACCCGTCTGCCGGTTACCTCGTAAATTTCGAATGAAACAACCCCGGGACCCGGCAAATAGAACTGCAGGGTGGTCTCGGGATTAAACGGATTCGGAAAGTTTCCGGCAAGAGTCAGAGTTGAAGGCTGCTGATTTTTAACCGGTTGGTCCACTGAAACAAAGACACTGTTGGTGCTTCCCGGGGTACCGCCATCCGAACCGGATTTCCAGTTTACCGGATCGGAAGAAAGTTTTCCCGGATTGATTTTTTCGAGGGTTTTTCCGGTCCCGTCTGCTTCTGAAGGCCAGGGATCTGAATCCAGATAATGAACCGAATCCGCAAGTGAACCATCCGGTTTATACAGTCTTAAAACTTCACCGGATCCGCTGAACCCGAAAGTAAGTGCAACCGGCAGAATATTTTTTCCCGGGAACCGCTTTAAAAGTGTATCCGGTCTTTCTGCGATGACCAGAAACCCACCTGGCGGAATCAGGGTACCGGTGGGGATCAGACAGGAATGAGCATTATCCTCATCTTTAAACACCCATCCCGAAAGATCAGCCGAAAGGCTACCCGAATTGACGAATTCAACCCAGTCTCCGGTTCCTGAACCGGGTTTTGAATTATAGTTGATCTCATTGAATGAGATCAGGGTTTCCTGTGAAAAAGCCGGCTCAAAAACAGCCGTAAGATATAAACCAGTTGTTGGCGGTTTCAGAGTCAGGGTTCGGGACGTATCTGAAAGGGTTCCTGTCCAGCCTGTAAACCGGTAACCTGGTTTGGGTACCGCCGAGATGGTCACCGGAATCTCAGAAAAGTACGGTCCCTGAAAAGTCGCCTGGGTCAGAGTCAGGGAATTAAGGCGGATGCTTCCCTTTTCCGGATCACCGGTCAGGTTGACGATTCCGGTTCCGCCTTTTTTAATCATCTGGAAAAGATGGAGCAGCATATACTGATTCCGGTTATACAGGAAATTCCCGATTGAAGCAACCTGATCAGACCAATTTCCCTGCATATCAGCAGCCCACCGGATCCGCTGATGAACCATATCGGCAGAAACTTCGTTTTTAATCTCTTTCAGAATCGACTGTGTTGCCTGGGACTTCAGACGGGAATTCATCAGATCCATGGCGGTATTGATAAACAGATTCCGGAAGGCCTCACCCTCGAGCAATCTACGGAATAAATAGGTTGAAATGGGAGGATTCGGCCAGAACGGGTCACCCAATTCCGTCGAAGCAAATTCAATTCCATTGACTGAGTAGGCGTTGCCGTTAAAAAGACCATATCCGAAATCTGTATCATACAGGATCCATTTCCACGGTGTAACCGGGTTCACTGACCGCCAGAATTTGTAGTTATTCCCGGGCCAGTCATTATTCAGGATCCAGATGTTCACGGCCTGATAAGCCATAAAATTTTCCACATCCATCCGGGCCCGGATAATAGCCTGAACCTCGGGTGAATTCATATCCTTTCCGGCAAGCCAGTCATAAAAGCTGTTCCAGGCATCTGCGGTGCCATTAAAAGCCCGGAATTCACCCCATCCAGAACCCAGTTCCACCATTTCCATGGATTCCGGCCGGAATCCGTATCGTTCTGCAATAAGATGTTCGCTGGTTTTTTCCATCAGGAAGTAAACACCCCAGTACCGCCCGTTCAGATAAACGGAAACCGGCCGGGACTGAAGCCGGTCAACGCCCAGATTTTCAGTCAGGCGGCAGGTCAGGTAATCACGGATTCCAGAATAGGCCCAGTCATTTCCTGAATTACGGAGGACAACACTTTGGAAGGAACTGACCGGGTTGCCCGGAAACAGCGGGAAGTCAAATTCCTTGCTGCCATATTGCGGGCGGGCAAACAGGGCAAAAGACCGTTGGGCCTGTCCCCGTGAATAGGCACCGAAAATTTTAAGACCAGAGCCAAACTGTGTTTGCTTTTTACCTGTCTCATCAAACAGTTCCCAGCAGACCGGTACTTCTTTATCCAGCCAGAAATTGGCTCCGAAGTAAGGAAAACTGCCGCTTGCATTTGGACCCATAACATAAATTCCGGTATCCGGCTGAAAAAACCACAGGGAGTCAACTGAAATAGAAATTACCGGAATTTTATGGGGGCTGCTGATTAAAAAGGTTTCGGTGGTTACCGGCCCCGGCAGGAAGCCGGATTTAAAAGAACGGGTTTTCAGAACAGATGTTTTTGAAATAGGAACTGCTGCCGAAAAAACCGGAGAGGAGGCTGTTGGTTCCATTCCGTTCAGTGTATACCGGATGGTTTCACCGGATGAAGAAACCGGAGGCGGTACCTGAAAGGGCGACGTAAAGGCACCTCCTGTAACAGCCAGTTGAACCGGTGGTGCCGCACCGGGAAACCCGGTAGTGGGATTAGGTTGACCCGGTGTAGGAACCTGGGTGAGCTGCCAGAACTCACTTCCATCCGGAATCCGGGCCCAGGAGAGTCCGGAGGTCATAGCCGGAAGGGTGACTGAATCTGCTGTTGTGCCATCCGGATGAATGAAGAAAATAGTTTCACCCGAGGAGGACAAACTGAAATTGGTGTGATACTCCTGGCGGGGGACCTCACAGACAGCCGGAAGCGGTTTCCCGGAATTACCGCCCGATTTCATTCCGAAAACAAGGAACGGTATAAACGTCAGGTCAGAGGAACCGGCGTCTGAATTGTGAACCTGAACAGCAAGAACATTATCACCAGGGACAAGAAGGTGAGTGAATTTGGCAAGCTGAAATTTATCCGGTTTACCGCCCGAGTACATGGCAGCTTCATGAATTGAAGCGGCATAGGCATTCCACGCCGGCGGGGTGTCCTTCACCCCTGCCATATTGGCCCTCACAAGTTCTGCTCCGTTCAGCCAGGCAACAAATCCATCATCATAATCCGCAAAAAGAAATCCCGATTGAATCAGGGCAGTGTCTTCTATCGAAAAATGAATCCGGATAAATACCGAGCCAGTTGCGGAAATGACAGTTGCATCATCATTATCCCCGAAACCGACAGAAACTTTTCCATCCAGCCAGCCGGTGTCGCTGAACTGACGAAAGCGCCAGGAAGGTGACAGTGAGGCAGAGCCGATGGTATATTTACAGGCATTTTGGTTGGCAATGACTGTATTCCAGCCGGAAACTTCCGGAAATCTGTTTTTCCCGGATGCAAAAACCACCAGCCGTTCGGATGGTTGCAGAAGACCATTGGCAAACACCCATTTCCCCGGCTCCTTCCGGTCATCGGTAACCGACCAGCCAGTCAGATTCACTGCCGAAAGCTCAGGGTTAACCACTTCAAACCAATCAGGTGAGTCTCCGTCACCGTCAGTCAGATATCCGGGATTAACGGATGCTGCCTCGTTGAGTCTGAGAACCTGTGAACTTGCAGTGCTGACCTGAACGATCAGTGCCAGTATCAGGACAAACCGGTACTTTTCTCTGTTTGGATTATTCTTCACACTTGTCTTTTTGATTTGATTGCAGAAAAATCTGGTTGCTCAGGGTAATGCAAAACCGGAGGCAGAATTTCTCTGCCTCCTGAAACTAAACCTTATTCTGACTGAAGAATTTCATGCCAGATCAGGGCTGCTGCCCCTAAAATAGCAATATTTCCGGATTTCAATCCGGAGGGAAGCAGTTTGACTTTGCCCTTGAAAATATTCAGGGTATTGGCATCCATGGCTTCCCGTGTCGGCTTAAACAGGATATCACCGGCCTGTGCCAGACCCCCAACCATAATGATGGCTTCGGGGCTGGTGTAGCTGATAGCATCGGCAAGTGCAGTTCCTAAAATTTTTCCGGTTCTTTGAAAAGCTTCCCAGGCAAGGGGATCACCCCGTTTGGCCGATTCTGCGATAACTTTTCCATTCATATCCGAAAACGGAATGGATCTGAGTTCACTGGGTTCGGTTTTCTCTGCCAGAAGTTCCATAACCGTTCTCCGGATTCCGGAAGCCGATGCATAGGTTTCAAGACAGCCTTTTCTTCCGCATCCGCAGTTTCTGCCGTTCCTGACCGCAATGGTATGTCCCACTTCGCCTGCAAATCCGTCATGACCGTAAATCATCTGCCCGTTGGCAACGATTCCGCTGCCAAGTCCGGTACCCAGGGTAATTACAATGTAATCTCTGAGCCCCTGTGCGGCACCGAACTGACCTTCACCCAGAGCTGCAGCGTTGGCATCATTCGTCAGACGGATCGGTATTTCAGGATAATACTGGCGAAGCAGATCAACCAGGTTAACCACTCCCCATTTCAGATTCGGTGGATTTTCAACCGTACCTTTATAATAATTTGCATTGGGGGCTCCCATCCCGATTCCAACCAACTGATACCCCTCATCCATGGAATCCCATTGGGTTTCAACCGCCTGATGCAGACGGTCGATCAGAAATTCAGCCGGTTCATCGGCACGGGTTGGCAGTGAACTTTCAAGAAAAACTTCACCAAACATATCCACAAAACCAAATTTGGTTGTCGTCCCGCCGATATCCACACCCAACACGATCCAGGATTTTGACATAACGTAGTCCTTTAATTTACCTGTTCAGGATTCAGGCCGCAGCCAGATCGGCTTTGTGACCTTTCAGCCCGTAATATACGATAAAGCCGTAACACAGTACAGGCAGAATAAAGGCATGATGAATTCCGATCTGATCAGCCAGCATGCCCTGGAACAGAGGAATCAATGCACCGCCGACAATTGCCATACACAGGATTCCGGAACCCTGACCGGTATGTTTTCCGAGTCCGTCAACAGCAAGAGTAAAAATAGTCGGGAACATGATTGAATTGAACAGCCCGATGATCAGAACCGACCACATGGCCACCTGTCCGTTGGTCAGCATGGTCACAATAACCAGCAGCGCAGCAGCAGCAGCGTTGAACGCCAGAACTTTTCCCGGCTGGATCCGGGTCAGGATGTAAGATCCGGCAAACCGGCCGACCATGGCTCCACCCCAGTAAAACGAGACATATTTTCCTGCTTCAGATTCAACCATGTTGCCAATTTCGGGCAAACTGAGGTAGTTGACCAGAAAGCTTCCGATGGAAACTTCAGCACCGACGTAAACGAAAATTCCGACTGCACCCAGAATTAGATGACGGTACCCCCAGGCAGAATCGTGATGATGATCCAGACTGCCGCCGGCGGATGATTGCTGATCTGCTGCTTCAATTTTCGGTAGTTTGAAAAGAGCAATGATAACCGCAATTACAAAAAGTGCAGCAGCAAGTCCCAGATAGGGATTCTGAACCGCAGCAGCTTCTGCAGCCTGATAAAGGGATTTGGCTTCCGGGTCCATAACGGCCAGTTCTTCGGTGGTTTTGACAGCCTGTGATAAAATTACCAGAGCACCAAAGTACGGGGCAATCGTAGTTCCCAGTGAATTAAAGGCCTGGGTCAGATTTAAACGGGCTGATGAAGTTTCCGGTTTTCCCAGAATTGCCACATACGGATTGGCAGCCACCTGAAGAAGGGTAATTCCCGAGGCCAAAACAAACAAAGCCGTCAGGAAAATGGGATAAGACCGTTCACCGGCAGCCGGGTAAAACATGAGACAGCCGGCACCGGCAGTTGCAAGCCCAATAATGATTCCCGATTTATACCCCACCTTTTCAACCAGATACCCTGAAGGAAGAGACACAATAAAATAGGCGGTGAAAAAAGTAAACTGAATCAGCATGGCCTGAGTGTAATTCAGATCAAAAACTGCCTTCAGATGCGGAATGAGAATATCATTCAGACAGGTAATAAATCCCCACATAAAAAACAGTGAGGTTAAAACTGTCAGAGCACCGGTATAATTGGTGCCATTGGTGGTACTGTAGGTTCCCTTTGTTGCCGTTGAAGGCGCTGCAGATGCCATGGTCTACTCCTGGGTTGACATGATTACGGTTGAATTCGTGGTTAGTCGATTGTCATCTGGACAATCCGGTCGTACATAAAAAAATCAAGTTTTGCACCCTTCATCAGGGTTTCATGATCAACGGAATACTCATTGATCTGTTTTCCGTTCAGGAATCTTCTGCCGACTGTTGTGTTCTGCGGGCTGTTATCATGGGCCCTGATGACAATAGGCGGTTGTTTTTTTCCGGGTCGGATCGAAATTTCATCCCAAAGGGGACTTGTAAACTGATAAAGACCAGAACCGGGGTTATCCGGATAAAGGCCGAGAGAAGAGAATAAAAACCAGGCAGAAAGGGTGCCTGCATCATCATTTCCCGGAAGTCCATCCGGAGTATTTTTAAAAAGAACCGGCAAAGTTTCCCTCAGCCATTCCTGAGTTCTGTGGCTTTCATTCGGTAAGGAATTGAAGATGAACGGAATGCTGAATGAAGGCTCATTCGATAGATTAAGATGTCTTTTTTTGACGGCCAGATTTAACTGCCGCAGAAAGTTTTTCTTTCCGCCAAAGGCCGTCACCAGCCCGGCCAGATCGTGCGGAACAAAAAAGGTATACTGCCAGGCATTCCCTTCCACATAACCCGGACCACCTGAACCCGGCCATTGTCCTGTTGTCTCCAGGGTATCCGGGTTGAAGGGAGTTAAAAAAGTCCCATCCTGTTTAACCGGACGGAGGAAGCCGGTTTCGGAATCAAAATACCGTCGCCACCCTTCAGACCGCTTGAAAAGCAATTCCGCTTCCTGTTTTTTTCCAAGGCCACGGGCAAATTCTGCCAGATGCCAGTCTGCAAGGTTATATTCAAGCGAAGTTGAAACCGGTCCCCAGATCCAGTCAGTCGTATCGTCAAGAGCAATCCACCCGCCATTCCGGATGTAGGATTTCAGTCCGTTCCGGATCGGTTTTTTCTGCAGGGTATCGGTTGCTGAAGCCCAGAGATACTTCCAGGCCTTTTCGGCATCAAACTTCCGGTTGCCTTTCAGCCAGGCTTCTGTTATTACGATCGTTGCCGGATCACCTACCATGACCCGGGTTTCCCCCGATGCCAGTTCCCACTTGGGCAATTGGCCGGATTCTTCTGCCATTGTCAGCATGGAACGGACAATTTCCTGATTCTTTTCCGGATAGACCAGATTCAGCAGAGGATGAACCGTCCGGTACGTATCCCAAAGAGAGAAAACAGTATACTGCGGCTCTTTTGATTTTCCGGTTCCGGCGCCACCCATTTTCACATACTCACCAGTCACATCCGACTTGATTCCGGGATGAATCAGGGAATGGTAAAGGGCGGTATAAAACTGGACCTTCTCATCAGGCCTTCCCCCTTTGACAGATATCCGGGAAAGAACTTTATTCCACTCAGTAACCGCCTGTTTCCTGATTTTAGAAAAGTTAAACCCTTTCTGTTCGGTCTTCAGGTTTTCACGGGCATTGGCAATGCTGACATAGGAAACTCCAACCTTGACCAGAAGAGTATCACCGGCCTTTCCTTTGAAACTGAACCAGGCACCCAAAGCAGAGTCAGCTGAGCTGACCGACTGTTCATCCGAAACTGAATTGCCCAGCCAGGTTCCTGAAGCTATTGACTTTTTGCTGGTCTGGATTACAAAATAAACCTTGTGCTGAACGGGGCTTCCGCAAAAGCCGCCGGTCAGGTTGTACCCCTCAATTTCTGTTGGCGAAACCACTTTTACTTCCCCGCCCCGCCGTTCAGAAAGGCTGGTACCGGCATCCACCACCAGATGGAAATTGCCTTTAACCGCAGGAAACCGGTACCGGCTAAGCCCTGTGCGCAGGGTTGCAGTCAGTTCTGCCGTAATTCCGGTTTGGTCGAGATGAACAGAATAATACCCGGCGGTTGCCTTTTCACCGGAATAAGTGGAACCTCTCTCTGACGGACTGGTAATCAGTGATCCGGTTTGAGGTAAAAGAATAACACTTCCCTGTGCCGGACACCCGACGCCGCTTAAATGAACATGCCCGAATCCGGTTATTTTTTCACCACCGTATTTATATCCGGAGGGTGACGTGCTGTTATGCGGACTGACTGACACCAATCCCCAGGGAAGAACAGCTCCCGGAAAGGTGTTCCCGTCGCCACCGGTCCCGATCATCGGATTTACCTGATCTGCCTGAGCAGACACAGTTTCTGTAAACCCCGTAATCAGCAGTACAAATAGAAGATAGATTGCGATTTTTTTCATTTTTATTTAAGGTTATTTCGTTTTTTCAGGGTGAAGGAAACGAAAATAACACGTTCATCAAGACTTCTTGTTTCCGGTGTCTAAAAACCGGACAATTTAACCATTTTTTCAGGGTGCCGGTGTCTCCGATTTCTTCCAGTCGGTTACCCACTCAGTAAATTCACTCGTGTAAGGGGCTGCCATAATTTTGCCGCCAAACCCCATTTCCTGAAACGCAGCAAGATTTACAGAGGTCAGCGGCAGAGAATCAAGCGCCTTTTCATCCAGTTCCAGCCCATGCTTTTTTGCTGACTGAAGGGTGAGTTCAGTCAGGTTTTTCAGGTATTTCTTTTCCCAGAGCTTGGCCTTAACCTCGGTGTAAACCTGATCCAATGGTTTTTGGGGATCATTTTTCCCCAGGAAAACCCGTTTTTTATCAAGTAATTTAAATAGTGAATACAAACTGCCCTGTCTGACCGGTCCTGTTACTTCACCGGGCTCGATCCCGGCAAGGTTTTGACCTGCAAGTGGCCGTTGAGAGGGAACGAAAAAGCCAGTCTCAAATTTTCTTTCTGCCAAAATTCCGTTTTCGTTATACCGTTCAGCAACAGAAATAAAGTCCGTCCCGGCCTGAAGCTCTGCCAGAATAAGCTGAACCTGATCTTCTGATGAAGTCTGAATTTCGAGTGCATTAAGTGCAAGGGTGTCTGCCTGGCGCATAATTTGCTTTTCCCAGGCTTCTTTAATTTCAGAATCCGAAACCGAAACTTTGCTGAACACCCGTCCTTTAACTTTTTCGGAAAGCATATTCATCCGGTGTTCCTCGAGGTAAGATTTGACTTCCGGATTGTTCTGATAGCCTCTTTTATACCCCTCGGCATGAATTGCCGCATCTCTGACCATGATCTCAACGGTTGAATGAAAAGCTTTTTTTATCGAGGATTTATTCCCCGAAGTTACTCCAAATCCCCGGAACTGTAAATCGTACAGAAAATCGCGCAGTGTTACCGGATAGGGGTCATATTTGATAAACCGCATATTCAGAGAATCGGGCCCAAATTCCTTTTCAATTTCCTGATACTGCTCAGCAGGAAGTCCGACCGGTTTGTCGATTTTTTTTGTGTTCAGGGTGGAAAATATAAAAGAAAGTCTGTCAGCCAGTTTATTTGAAAGACTTTTATACAACTTTCCGTCGGTCGTCAGGTTTTTCCCTTTAAAAAAGGACCGCATGAATTCCTGGTAATAGGTATCCGATTCCCGGATATGAACCATATCCCTGAGTTTTCTTTCAAGTGCCTTGAGTGCTTCTCCGGTTTTGGGCGGGTAATTTCCAGTTTCGCGGCAGTAAAAAACAAAATAGCCATTGGGTCTTTTAACCGGCTGCGAAATTTCTCCCTTTGAAAGCTTGAAAACGGCATCTTCAGCCTCCGGTTCCATTTTGCCGTAAGTAACCTCGAAATAACCAGGTTGTTCCTTTTTTTCAGGCCGGTTTTTCAAAAGGGAATCAAATGGAGTTCCTGCCAGTATCAGGACCCTTAAAGCCCGGATGCTGTCTTCTGATCCGGAATGAAGGAAATTAACTTTGACCCAGGATTCTGACCTGCGCAGTGCTTCCTGTAACATGGCGGGAGTAACGTTCACCCGGCTTTCAATATCTGCCTTGTAAACCTGATCCCGGATCCAGATTTCCTCCATACTTTTCAACTGCCGTCTGAAGAGCCAGGTTGTATCAATTCCCAGTTCTTCGCCCTGAAAGGCCAGGAGTTTTTCGGAAGCCAGGGTATAAAGCAGCTTCTTTCTGCTTTCCGTCATTTTTCCTGATTGTTCCCTTCCCACCTGCGGACTCAATTCCCACCGGCGGGTGAAATCCTTCCCGGTAATGATCTGATCGCCAACCCGGGCAAGAACCGGATCCGGAACCACCGGCACAGACTGGGAAAATCCGGGAACCGTCACCGCCAGAATCAGGAAAAACGAAAAAACAATCCGAATCATAGTCAACTGCTTTGCTGCTTTCAGTCATCTCCCGTCAGGTCTCCCTGCCGGGAACTCCTCACATCAGGGTAAAAGGGTAAATTCGTCTTTCAGAGTACCAGAAAAGACGGTGAACTTTCCGGGCTCAACAATCCGGTGGTTTTTAAGTCCGATATAGGAGAAGTCAGCATCCGTCAGTTTAAATTTCACAACCTGGCTTTCACCCGGTGCAAGCGCAACCTTTTTAAACGCTTTTAGCTGCTTAACAGGCCGTGAGACCTGGGCGGCCTGATCGTTCAGATAAATCAGAACTGATTCCTTCCCGGCGCGGGTCCCGGTATTTTTTACTGTAACACTGACTTCCAGACCTTCACCCGGTTTGATTTCCTTCTTTCCAAGAGTCAGACCGGAAAGTTCAAAAGTCGTATAGCTGAGTCCGTGACCGAATGGGTACAGCGGATTCACCACATTGCCGTCGTATACTTCGAGCGGTTTGTAATCGTAGGTTGAAAATCCATTGGTATTTCTGGGATAAGAAAATGGCAGTTTGGCATCCGGATTGTAATTTCCGAATAAAATATCGGCAAGGGCAACCGCACCTTCCATTCCGGGACGCATGGCAACAACAACAGCCTGAGCCTTTTCAGCGATCGGAGTTATGACTCTTGGTCGTCCTTCAAGCAAAACAAGGATAACCGGTTTTCCGGTGGCAAGCAGGGCTGAGGCAAGGTCAAGCTGGGCTTGATCGAGGGTCAGGTTTTCGATATTTCCCGGTGTTTCACAATAGGCTTTTTCACCAAGACAGAGCAGAATAACATCGTTCAGAGCTGCTTTTGTAACCGCCTCCTGAATGTTCACAGACTGATTGAACGTAGTCCCTTCAACATAAGTCACAGTTCCCTTCGACGCTGCCTGAACAGCCTCAAGAACAGTTTGTTTTTCCTGTGGATACAACGGTTCATCATCTCCCTGCCAGGTCACTGTCCATCCGCCGTTGAGGACCTGAAGGAGATTTGCGGTCGGACCGGTAACCAGAATTTTTGCATCCTTTTTCAGCGGAAGAACCTGGTTTTCATTTTTGGCGAGAACTATCGATTCACGGGCAGCAGCCAGATTCAGTTCAGTAGCTTCTTTATTGGCAAACTGACTGATCAGTTGTTTTTGCGGATAGGGATCCCTGAGCAATCCGCTTTCGATTTTAACTTTCAGAATCCGGGAAACCGCTTCATCGATCCGGCTCATGGGAACATCCCCGTTTTTAGCCAGTTTCAGCAGGATATCATAAAAACTGAAATTGTAGGGAACCATACTCATATCCACACCGGCCATGACAGCCATTTTCACGGCTTCTTCAGGTGAAGCGGCCACTTTATCCCGGGCATATAATCTCACAATATCTTCCCAGTCTGAAACTGCAATTCCTTCAAATTTGAGTTCATCCCGCAGAATTTCAGTCAGTAAGTGATAATTGGCATGACCCGGAATTCCGTCAATTTCACCTGAATTGATCATGATCGTCGGCGAACCGGCTTTAATGGCGGCTTCAAAGGAGGGCAGATAAATTTCACGCAGGGTTTTTTCACCGATCCAGGCCGGAGTTCTGTCTTTTCCGTTCAGAGGAAATCCGTAACCGGTGTAGTGTTTCATGCAGGTCGGGGCTTTGTCAGGTTTGGAATAATCACTTCCCTGATGACCATCGATATAGGCAGTCCCATGAACGGCTGCAACATGAACATCTTCACCGTAAGTTTCCCAGAACCGGCTCCAGAGTGGCTGACGGCCAATATCAAGAACCGGGTAAAAATTCCAGGTCATTCCGGAGGCTTTCATTTCTCTAGCTGTTACAGCACCGGCTGCACGGCTGAGTTCCGGATTAAAGGTGGCTCCCATATTGATTGCCTGCGGAAACAGGGTACCACCCCGGGTGTAGGTCGTACCGTGAATGGCATCAATTCCATAAAGCACCGGAATCTGAAGACGGGTTTTCTTTGATACATCCTGCACGGTAGAGATAATTTTGTTCCAGGTTTCAACCGTTTGGGCTTTGTTGTAGGGAGTATTCAGTATAGACCCGACATGATAGGTCAGAATGGCTGTTTCCAGTTTTTTCATATCCACCGGGAATCCGTCATTTTCATTTTCCGGTTTCCCGATCACATCGAAGGTAACCTGGGTCATTTGCCCGACTTTTTCTTCGAGGGTCATTTTGGATACCAGGTCTTTAACCTGGGTTTGGGTTGTCTGGGAAAAGAGGTTCATTGCCATCAACAGAATAAAGGTGATCAGAGATAGTTTTTTCATCATATTTCCGTAGTTATTTGATCAGAATCATTTTGGCAGTTTTGGATGTTGCCGGGGTAGAAAGGCGGTAAAAATAAAGTCCGGAACCAAGCGGAATGCCGGATTGGGCTGCATTGAAATGATGGACGTGATGCCCGGCCGGCAGCGTTTCGCTGATCAGTACCGCAATTTCCCTTCCGGTCACATCAAAAACTGTGAGGGTAACAGGGCTGGATTCCGTCAGGGTAAATCCGATAGTTGTTTCCGGGTTAAACGGATTCGGATAGGCTGGCTCAAGATCAAATCCATCTGGTGATTGCTCTGCTGCTACAACTGTATTTACCGGCTGGGTCAACGCATAAATGGAGTACCTGGTTTTCAGAGTGGAAGCAACTGTTTTGGCTGTCGTCCGGTTCATCTGATAAAGTCCCATGGTTTGGAATCCTGTATTTCCGGCTCCGGATCCATGCCGGTACCAATCGAAAACACACCACCAGGTTGCAGCCATGACGGCTGTTGTATCTGCAACTTTTCCGGATTTATTTCTGGCTGCATAAGCTTCAAGTGCTCTGAAAGTATTATCAAATACTTCATTTTGCTTTTGCTGGGCATTGTGGCTTTCTGTATCCCAGATACCATATTCCGTGTTTAAAATGGGCTTTTGCGGGTGGGCCTTCTGAGCAGCAGAAAGGAAGGCCTTTGTATCCGGTTCGGCTTTATTGCCATAGAACACACCAAAATACATGGTCCATCCTGCGACATCCACAACATCCTGACTTGTGTCTTCGGGGCCGGGACGGTCAGCTGCGGCAGATTGTGTCACCAAACGGCCATCCGGGTAATTGGTATCCAGGTCCTGATGGATCGATTGGAGGAAAACCGTCCGGTTGGTCAGTTCAAGGCTTTCATTCTGACCGCTCCAGAGAAAAATGGACGGTCGGTTGAAGTCTCTGAAAATCATTTCACGCCACATCTGGTGGGCAATTTTTCTCCGTTCATTCTGGATGATAAAATTTTCTGGCCGGTCGAACTGCCAAACCGGAATTTCTTCAACAATTGCAAGTCCGATCCGGTCTGCAGCCTGATACACATACGGATGGTTGGGATAGTGAGAGGTTCTGACCATCGTCACATTCAGACTTTTAATCAGTTCAAAATCAGACCAGGTCACAGAAGGTGGAACTGACCGGCCATAATCCGGATGGTCTTCGTGGCGGGCCACACCTGGGAAAAACGTCACAACCCCGTTCAGAAGAATTTTATTTCCTGATGCGGTTACTGTCCGGATTCCGAACTGGGTGTAATACTCATCAACGGCCGTCCCGTCTTTCTTCAGGACAACTTTCAGAATATATAAAGAGGGGGATTTTGGGACCCATAACCTGGGTTTTGGAATCGTCAGCGTTTTTTCGACAGCTGCAAGAGAATCCCCTGACGAAAAGGAGACCGGAAAAGTGGTTTCACCTGTCAGGGTAACCGGAGTTCCAACCAGATCACTAGCAAAAAAGGACAGCCGGTTTGCTGCCGTGACCGACGCCTGATAGGCAGTTACTTCAGCAGTGAAGGAACCACCGTCCTGGTTTTCTGATCCGGCAACCAGTTTAACGGAAAGTGTTCCGTCAACTGACTGCGGAACAACGTCCGTCCTGACAATATGAACGGAAGGAACAAATTCCAGTGTGACATCGTGGATGATTCCGGTATAGTTGAACCAGTCAACCTTTCCGTAGGGAACGATGTCATTCCGGGTCCCCCATGCCGGATTGTCAACCCGGACGGCGAGTTTATTCTCAGCTCCGAAATTGAGAAAGGAGGTCACATTAAACGCAAAAGGAGTATATCCGCCCTCATGGTAGCCCACATACTTTCCGTTAATCCAGACATCACCCACATAATTCACAGCCAGAAACTTCAGAACCGCCTTTTTAACCTTTAAACTTTCTTCTACAAAAAAGGATTTCCGGTACCAAACTCCGTCTTCATAATATTCAGGTACAGTTTCATACCCGTTCAGTGTATTTTCGACGCCGGGCAGGGTTTTGGTTTCCCAGGCTGAATCATCATAATCGGTCTGATACCGGCCATCTGATTCAGTTTCAAGGGCAGCAATGGCCTCAGGGGTTCTTTTAATCAGGGTTAGTGCATCATTGGCTGTGACTCTTTGCTTTTTCCAGGTCCCGTTGAGCGATATCACCGGCCGGTTCTGCCCGTCAAAGGAAGGAACCGCCAGTCCGTTTTGTACGGGAACGGTTACTCCGTTTACTGTTTTCAGGGAAAAGGTTGCCTGCAAAGTAGCTTCCTGAGCCTGGACCTGTAAAGCAAGTCCGGCAGATCCCAGAAAAAGGAAGAGTGAACTGAAACGTTTCATGACAGATCCTGTTTTTTATTTTATATAAACGACGGGAACTACAAGTGATTTTTCCCCGGAAGTAATCCGGCAGAAATAAGTTCCGGAGGCAATGCCCTGCCCGGCCGTTGTCCTGGCAGACCACTGGAAGGTTTGTTCATCCGCAGAGGTGTTTCCTGCAAATCCTTCATAAATCTGGCGCCCCAGAGTATCGAATATTTTAATGGCTGCGGGTTCACGGCGTGAAGACAAAAATCGGAAAGTGGTGGTACCATTAAAGGGGTTGGGGTAATTCCCGATCAGTTCAAGCTTGTCGGGAATGGCCGTACTTCCGGTTTCAACATGGGTAGCCGGACCAAAATAATCAACCCGGATTCCGGATAAAATCGGATACCCGACCACGGACGAAAAATGAATATCGAGAATCCCGTCTGTTACTTCAACCGGACCGAAACTGACATCATAAGCGGTCCAGTCAGCAACCTTTGAATACACGTCGATTCCCTTTTTTTGCAGGGCAGACCCTTCAACCGTAATATCCATGATCCGCTTTCCCGATGAGGTATAATACTTTTCGGCAAACATCAGAACCGCCCGGTACTTACCAGGAGGAACCCTGACCTGATACATGGCCAGGTTATCACGGTCGTAGAGATAAACAGAATCCAGTTCAGTTCCCTTTACTGCACCCGAAAAGGTTAACAGTTTCCCGTCAGACCCGCCGAAATCAGTATTAAAGGCAAAAGTTTTGTCGGCTTTATATTGGTAAGCAGCCTTTGCCCCACCGGCGTTGATGTATAACGGAAAGGTTGGTTTGGGAATCTGGGTGACAGTAAGTTGAGAAGTAGCCATGGTATTGGGAGCAGAAAACAGGTCCGTTTGACCGATTGCATAGAGTTTATACGACTTGGCCACGTCCGGTTTTGAAACCTGGAGATTAAAAACGGCCGGATCTTTTGTTTTTTTAATTTCTTTAACTGTCAATCCGGGAATTTGGTAATTGCCGGGAACCAGTGCTTTTTCTGCAGAAACCGGTTCACTGTACCGGATAGACAGGGTTGAGTCGGTAAGAACAGCACCGGTCAATGACGGCGGCAATACATCCTTGTATCCGGTATTGACGGCATCGGTGAGGCAAAGAACCAGTTTGCCGTTATCAAAAACAGCATTTGCAGTAACAAAGTCACAGTTGTTGCCAATAAAGGTGTGTGTTGCTTTTTCCCATCTGTCGGCATCAAAAGCGGTCAGGGAATCCGTCCATTCCGGAGTAAAGTTGTTCCCTTCACCTGTAGTTCCGGTTCCAGGTGTATAGGAAGAGTAACTGACCCAGTCATAGTAAGTGAAAGCAGGCAGGCTTTTAGGTTCAAATGTTCCGACCCAGTCCTTATACTCCGGATTCCAGGTATTCATCATGATTTTCTGGGGATAAACCAGTGTGCTGATGTGTTCGCCCGTTTGTTTTCTGACAAGAACACCGTCAATAAACCAGCTTACGTAGTCGGGAGTCCATTCAATCGAGTAGGTGTGGTAATCCTGGGCAGGATCAAAATCGGTCCAGATATGACTTACGTGGCTGATCTGGTTGGGGGTGATGGTATTGAGCTGAACATCATTCCTGTACCGGCCGATGATCTCAATATCAATTTCATTCCATTTTCCTGACGCCCAGGGATTATCGGGTGTTCCGTCGAAGTAGGTAAAAAACGTCGACAGAACACCTTCATTGGGGGTCGATTTCATTCTGACTTCAAAGCGGCCATACAGATAGGCCGCCTTGGTCCGGTATTCTGCACCTTTATACGGTTTTGCTGCAATCGCTGAATTTGAAATCAAAAAAAGTGTTAAAACAGCAAGAACCTTGTGCATAGCATACCTTTTTAGAAAATGAGACCGATGGTGAATTTCTGAGTGTTTTTCAGCCGGCCGAAATCCATATAGGAATAATCGATGGCAACATTAAAAACACCGTAAATCGCTTGTTTTATACCACCGCCGACTGTAAATCCTTTTTCAGAGTCCTCTTGAAAAAGTTCATTATAACCAGCTCTGAGGCTCAGAAAATCGGCATAAACATATTCACCGCCAAGATTTACACTTTCATAATCGTCAGAGGGGTGTGATGCTTCAGCAGACAGAAGAAGTTTATTAAACTCATCCTTAACAGCCAGGTAGGAAAGTCCTACTTTAAAGTTGACCGGAAGGTGAAACTTGCTGGTCTCATAATACCCAGGTGCATCACCGGTTGTTCCCGAGTTTTTAGGATCAGGATCATGGGTGAGGTAAAGGGCATTTCCGGTTAACTGCATCTGTGTGCCAAGATTATAAATTCCTGCGCCAAGAGTAAATCCCTCAAACGGTGTTTCATACAAGACACCCAGATCGGCAGCAAATCCAAGCGCACTGGTGTTGTAAATCGATTGATAGACAACCTTGGGCGTTAACCCAACGCTGAATTTATCAGTCAGGGCCAGGGCGTAGGTTACGCCGACGGCAACATCCTTGACACTGAAAATTTCCCCGGTTCCTTCCGGCGAATCAACCGTTGTTTTTTCCATATCGTCAATATCAGATGCGACATAGAAAACACCCAGGTTTCCATAATCACCCATACCCATGGTAACGGCAAAAAAGTTATAATTAATGCCGGCAAGCCATTGGGTATGATCGAACATGGTTTGAATCCCCTTCAGGCGGGTAATTCCCGCCGGATTCCAGTAAACCGCCGACGGATCATCGGCGATTGCAGTAAAGGCAGAACCCATTGCCAACGCTCTTGCACCCATTCCAAGGTGAAGAAACTGTCCGGCTGTAGTTCCGCGTTTAGATACGTTCTCAACAAATTGCTGCGCCTGAACTGAAAAACCAAGTACAAGCAGAACGGTTAGTAAAAGTGTCTTTTTCATTCTTCAATTCTCCTTACTTGATCAGGGCAAATTTGCCGATATGTTCACCAACACCCGGGGCATCTACATGATAAATATAAAGCCCATAGGCAACATCCATACCGTCATCGCTGATCAGATTCCAGGAAACTGCTCCGTTTGCCAATGATTCGGTTTTTTCAAGTGTTTTCACCAGTTTACCCGAAAGGGTATAGATCCGGATGGTACAGGTACTGGGCAGGTGGATAAAATCAATTTTACGTTCACCACGGCCGGTAACCTTATACTGTGCCGGTTCCCAGGTGGCTGCAGAAATGTACGGGTTCGGCACTACTTTGATTGAATTCAAAGCCGATTTGGCTGCTGACTTATTCATTGATTCGGCTTTAGTTGTGAAGGTAAACGAATCTCCCTTCACGAATTTTTTCTCAATCCGGATTCTGAATTTATCACCAGCCTTCGGCCTGGCCTTATTCTCGTCGCCGGACATCCCGTACTGGAACATAACCGGCCACCGTTCTGCGGTTTCGCCCGATTCAACACTGGTTGCATATTCCACGATGATGATCTTGGTTGTACCATCCGGAACCAGATTCACAGAATCCCGGTATGCCAATGGCAGCCAGACATTAAAGTCAACATACTTCCCGCTGGTAATATTCTTGATTTTGAAATTAACAGGCCGTTTCTGGAAGTAATGGTCAGTTTTATTCTCTGTCTTTAATGAAGAATCAACCATCGAGTCAAAAAACTCAATTTCATAATCACCGCCAAAGTACTTGTAGTAGGGGTTGGGTGTTGATTTTCCGGTAATGTAGAAATAATACATCGGGCCGTAAGATACCGGCGGTACAGGAGTTTGGTAGGCCAGAATGGTCGGTAAATTTGCCGAATTTCCAGACACCCAGGTCGATTGCTCTCCTAAAACTGCCGTTTTTCTGGAGTTTTTGATTTGAACTGCTACCCCATCGAAGACATCTGTTGCTTTTTCATTGATATCGGTTCCGATCTGGTCTTCTTTTATCCGTACACCAAGCGTGTCGACATCATTCCGGATAACAATTGCACCCGAGGTTTCATAGAACGGAAAGGTACCGGTTGTATCAAAAACGATTTTGTATTTCACATCATCTCTGATTTTTCCGGGATCAACTGCAATAATATCCATGGTTCCGGTTCCCTGGTCAGGAGTCTGATCGAGAGTGAAGGATGCCGGTACATATCCCAGTGCCGGGGCATTCGGGGTGACCACTGCACAGTTTTGATCCACGAAGGTGATGACGCCTGAATTAGCCCGTTTAATTGTTTTCGGACTTTCAGTCGGCTGAATTCTGAAGGCGGCCGTATCTGCCGAAACACCCTGGTCATAAGAAACCAGCGCATAATAATAAGTTACCCCATTTTTTACATCTTCATCGATATAAGCATGGCTTAACCCGGTTTCGTCGCCACGGTAATAAGCAGCACCCAGAATTCCGACCGGATCAGGACCTTCGATACCATCAATCAAATCCCATTTTTTAATCGGCTTGTAGTACTGGGGAACACCTTTTGAATTGGTGATCGTTTTAACGTCTGCAAATTCCGGTTCAGTGCTTCTGTAAAGCGCATACCCTTCAAAATCTTTTCTTGGACCCTGAGCCGGGTCGTTGTTTTCATATCCCAGAATTGGGTCACGTGATTCTTCAGCACGGCTGTCCCAGCTCAGATAAACCTTTTTGTCTGAGGCACGGGCGGTCAGAATCGGAGTAAGGGGTGGTTTGGTAAAGTTGTAACCGGCATTGTAAATGATCTGAACGGTTTTTTTGTTGAAAACCAGATCTTCCTTATCCTCGCCGAAAAGCAGGGCCATTGAAAAGCGTTCACGTCCGTATCCATCAGAGTTAATTGCACCTCTCAACAAAAACGGACCGGAACCAAACAGAATCTGGATGTTTTTCCGTTGAATTGAAGTGTCAAACTTGGCAGAACTCATCCGGTCCCAGATGACTTCGTCATTCCGTGGCCAGATGTCCCGTACAGTTTTCCCGGAAAGTTCTTCAATGACGACCGAGGTCAAACCAATCTGATCAGATTCATCTTTATCCAGTTTTCCGTAATTGGGTTCTCCCTGATTGGGTCTGCCATTCCCTTCTCCAGCATCGGGTACGTGGGTTTTAAAAGCTTTTTTAACCGAGTCCCAGGGCTCGTCAAAGGCGCCAACGCCATCCTTTCCGACGTCATCAAGCAACGGTTCAGCACTGAAATTTTCGGCACCCGGGGCTGAATAAATTGTCCAGACACCGTCGCCGTTTAAATCCATAAAGGGCTGCCAGTCACCGTCTTCGTCTGCTTTAAAATGGGTTTTTCCATTGGTAACGGTTAATTCAGTAGCTTCATCCGGATCGTCGCGCCGTTCATCCACCAACCCGTCTTCATCATTGTCTCTGCCATCATTTGAATTACCGGGGGATTCCAGATAAGCATACCCATAAACACCAAGAACAACATCCGGGCGTCCCGAAATAGTGTTGTCATAGTCATAGCCCCAGGTCAAATCCAGTTCTGAATCGTAGCCGGCGTTATCATCACCGTTGTCAACATCACCACCGAGACCGGTATCTGTATAAAAACCGAAAAAGGTGGAGTCATAATCATGGTCACCCAGGTTGGAGATATCATAATGCCAGAAAATAATGTCTTCGGCAAGGGCCTGGGACCATTGGAAACCACGGGTTTCGACCCGGAGTCCCAACCCTTTCCGGATATCCGGATTGTACCATTGGGTTCCGTTGGCGTAATCATAAGTACCGTCATTTTTCTTCGGTGCATCGCTGATAATCGGATAGAAAAAGTTAGGATACTTGGTCCATTCTGCATCTTTGGAATCATCCATGACGAAAAAAGTTTCCAGATCGGCATTGAAGATTCCGCGGCCAAAATAACCGTACCAGTTACCATCGTAGGTTGAAGGTAAATCAAGTGCAGCAGGCCAGGTTGGCGGCCAGCTGCTGGTCTCAATACTCATTGCCGGAATGGTGGTCAGCAGGTTCGAATAGCCGGGAACCGGATTCCAGCCCCAGGCCTCATTGACCAGATTTGCAGGAACAGTCGTTGTAATATCCATTTCTTCCCGGTAGAACGTCTCAACGGGGGTCATGTATCTTTCGCGGTCAGTCCGGAGCGATTTGGCACGGGCTGTCACAATCATACAGATACCGTCGACGTAGTCGATCCCGGTTCCCTTCGGCCATTCGCCTGAAGGAGAGAATGGCCATTGAGCCACTTCACCGGTATTATAGAAAAGGGTCTTTACCAGGTTCCCATCCATGATCCCTTCTTTACGGTGAATGTAACTTCCCATCTGATCCGCACGGTAACGTGCCGCTTCAGGATCCACAGTTTGTGCAGAAGAAAGTTCAGGCAGCGCTGCTGCGAGCAGACTGAACAGAATAAAAATTTTCTTTAACATGTGATTACTCCACTCTTACAAGGAAAAATTCAAGCCAACTTTGATGGTTCTGGGGCCGGAATACCGGGTGGGATCATTGATATAGTCCCGGATGGTGTTATACCCTGCAACCTGGTAGTTGGTCGTGATGTTGTATTCTGCTTCGATATCTTTGGTTGCACGCCCGGTTGACCCGAAAACGCCATACTCATTCTCGATATTGAACACATTGTAAATCAGGACGAAGGTATTCATCCGGAGATCAAGGAATTCAAATCCTTTGTCATATCTCATATCAAATGAGTAAACAGCCGGTTTTGTGCCTCCGTTGGTCACGGTAATTCCACCTGTATGCCGGATGTCCTCGGTATATGGGTTTCCTGAACCGTAATTAAAGATAAAGGAGAAGGTCCCGTAGGTTTCTTCCGTTACGATGGCAGATAAATTCAGAGTGTGGCGCTGATCCCAGTCAAGGGCAACTACGTGTTTCTCGATAAATTTGGCATCATCCTGTGCAGCCTGAAAGGCTTGATTCGGATTGGACGAATTCCCTTCTGCAATCTGATAGGTATAATCTGCAGTCAGTTTAAGTAATTTGGCCAACCGGTAATCATAGGAAAGAATGAATCCCTTAACATTACCGTAGTCCCGGTTGATGTATCTGGAATAGTACAGACCATCATAGGTTTTTAAAATTTCACCACCGATCAGGTTACGGATATCCCGGTAGTAAATCGTGGTCTCAAATCCCATATCGTCCGAAAGGGCTTGCTGAAGGCCGAATTCATAACTCGTGGTACTCTCTGGCTTCAGGTTTGCATTTCCGACCTGGGTACTGACACTGCTTCCGCCGTTGATATAGTACTCATGATTCAGATAAGCCTGCTGGAAGGAGGGGGGCTGGAAGAAATGTCCGTAAGAAAAGTGAAGGACACCCCGGTCAGAAATCGGGAAGGAAACGCCCAGACGGGGGGAAAGTTGGGTTGAGACTTTTGAACCCACCCATCCGCCGGGATACAATGGATTGCTGGTTGGGTTTTGCAAATCTGCCGGCATTCTGGAACGGGGGTCAAAATACTCATACCTGAGTCCGGCATTGATAATCATCATATCATATTCCATTTTATCCTGAAGATAAAAGGCCATTTCAAGCGGATCTTCATGATATTGCTGGTTTCCGCCAAAGTGCAGAGGGGCATATCTGACTACGAAAACAGTATCTTCAGCAAAACGGGACTGAATGGACTTACCGTGATCATAAAGCTCATGAAAACGGACTTCAGCTCCTGCGCCCAGTTTATGTTTGTCGTTCAGTTGCGAAGTGAGTTGCCATTTAACCAGATAGGAATTGGTGTATCGCTCATACCGGGATCCATCATTTCCGCCATACCGGAACGCGTAATTTCCATCAGGTGAGCCCAGACTCGGATCTACATACCGTGAATCATACTCATTTTCATACAGATAGCCTTTGTACCGGTGAATGTTGGCGGCAAGAGACAACTCATGAAAAGTAGAACTGGTAGGAAAATGGGTAAATTTCACTGTATTGACGTAGTTGGTCCGGAAATGGGTCAGCCGGCCGTCGGGTGAATAAGACCAGTCATGGCTGTAATACTGATTTTCATTGTCATCATAAAACAAACTGTATGACAACTTGAAGGTTTCAGTAGACCAGGTAATTTTTGGGCTTAAAGAAAGCTTTTTGGAAGTTTGCATCGGGACCCATTTTTTATCCCCGGTGTTCGTCATGAACTTGATCGGGAACAGAGAATCCGTGTCGGCAATATTATAGATCCGTTTGCCCCAGAAATAACCCTGGTCGTCATAATACCGGCCGGTGACAAAAAATGAAACACCATCCAGCATCGGCACCGGGCCTGAAAAAGTAGCCGAATAATCCTTGGTTGCGATATTCCAGGGATTATCCAGGTTTCTGAAAATTTTTGTATTTGAAGAATAATAATTCCCTAATGTTACAGAGTAATTGGATTCATATTTTTCGAGGGATCCATCCTGAGTAACAATATTCACGATACCGGACATATTCCGGCCATATTCTGCATTAAATGCCCCGGAAATCACTTCAAGCTGACGGATTGAAGCATTTTCAACGCCGACTGCAACCGAGTTGTTATATACATCATTTACCGGTACTCCGTCAACCAGGTAACCGACTTCGTTGCTCCGGCCGCCACGGAAGTGGCCATCGACAACACCGGCCTGCATATTGACAACCTGAAACATGTTTTCAACCGGCATAGCCTTGATATCAGCAGACGTAACCGTAACCGATGTACTGGTTAAGTCTTTCTGAACAAGCGGAGCCTCAGCTTCAACAACAATTTCATCAGACAGAATATCCTCTGTCACCATTTTAACATCCTGACGGGTGGTCAGGTTGATTTTGACAATAACTTTTGAAACGGTGATTTTCTGGTAACCGACCGAGCTGATGACCAGTTTGTACTCACCGGGAGGTACGTTATAAATTGAATATTTCCCATCCAGATCGGTTGCTGCACCGTAATGGGTTCCAAGCACAATCACATTGGCGCCGATAACGGCTTCACCTGTCTTACTGTCGGTGACCGTTCCGGTAATTTTCCCTGTATTCGAGGCATTGACCAAACCTGCCAGGGCAAAAATGCAGGTAAACAGCAATAGAATTTTTTTCATGTTGACTTCACAGGTTAGGTTGGAGGAACAGATCAGCCGCCTGCAGACCTGCAGGCGGCTGAAAAGAGGTCAGAATTACTTCAGGTACATCATTTTGATGACTGAGGTATATCCGGTTGCATTCATGCGGACGAAGTAAACACCGCTGGACAGACTGGAGGCATCGAAGGACTGAACATGTTTTCCAGCTTCTTTGTATCCGTTGAACAGGGTTGCAACTTCAGCACCCAGAACGTTGTAAACCTTCAGAGAAACATTACCGCTTACCTTTACGCTGAAAGGAATCGTGGTAGCAGGGTTGAAGGGGTTCGGATAGTTTTGGTTCAGAGCAAATTCTACCGGTGCAGAACCATTGTTTTCTACACTGACGAATTTGAAATCGGTACCATTATGTCCAACCCAGGTATAAGCCCAGGAAGTTACATTGTTCCATCCGTTATCTTCATTGCTGGCTGACCAGCGCAGACCACCGGAACGGGCGCCGGTTTCATCGGCATCGTTCAGGATGAAGTCAAGCGGAATCATATCGCCAACTTCATAAGTGGCGACATCACCGGCATAGAGGGCCAGCATATCAGCGATCGGCATTTTCCATTCCAGAGTGTATCCGGTAGCAGTTTGAAGCCATTTGTAGTTGTCACCGGGTACGGCAACGGTTGTACCGTTCAGGTCGTTGGTCACTTTATCAAAGTTGAAACGGAAGTGGTAATCAGGTGTTTCACCTCTCTTGTATCCAACATGGTTCTTGCCGCGGTATTTGTACAGACCGATAAACAAATCTGGAGCATCCTGTTCATAGGAAGCTTTGGTTGCATCCACGAAATAGATGTCGTCAGTTACTTTCATGGCAACATAAAGGTTACCATCGGCCAGGGCAACTTTGGCTTCCATGGAAGCATCGTTGTCATCTGCAATATCCCAGGAGGATGGATTGATTTCGGTAGCGGAACCATCAGAAATCTTCAGAGTCCAGCCAGGAATGGAAGCCCAGTCAGACAGGTCGCCATCAGCAGCAAAGTTAGCCGGTGCCATATCGCTGACAACAGGAGCAGCTTTAGAAACACCCGAGACTGCATCAGGAGATACTCCAGGCTTTCCTACATTACCGGATTTGTCAACACAGTTAACAGCATAGTAATGTTTGAAGGTAGACGGTACCAACGGATTGTAGAAGACGTGGCTGGCAGATCCGATTGATTCGTTGATCAGGGAAGCAAGGGCAAATACGCCTTCACCATTCAGATCAGTGTCTTCAGTCATCGGTTGATAGCTGTAATACACATTGTATTTTTCTTTTTCTTCGCCGGAATTATCAGTCCAGACGATAGAGTTTTTGCCATCTTCAATTGCAAGACCCAGAACATCCTGTACAGGATCGGGAGCAGTAATATCGATATCTCTGTATCCGGTTGGTGTCCAGAGGTCAAACAGAAGAGTACCGCTGGCGATTACGTTAGGACCAACAGGCTCACCGGCTTTATGAAGAACAATAAACCCGATCCGGAGTTTTTTAATCTTATCCTGATCGAATATTCCGTTGTTATTCCCTTCCCGTTTGGTAAATCCGGTGTGACCGGGTTTCAGATTGGTCCAGGCTGTATCGGTTAATTCAAACGGCATTTGAACATATTGCCAGTCGGTAACGTGATCAACATCAGCATTAATGACGGTTGTCCACATTTCCTGTGCACCGTTTACTTCATCGGTAACATCCAGACGAAGCATAAACCGGCCGGTTAATTGATTGGCAACCAGAGTTTTAACATAAAGAGCAAAACCGGAATTGGTGGAAAGATCAACCGGAGTTTCAAAAACGTGTTCCAGTTCAGCATATCCGCCCCAGTCCTGTGAACCCACGATGGCATATTCAGCCTTCATGGCACCGAGACCTTCAACCGTATCAACAGATTCATTGGAAAGAACCATTTTGCGGGCACCGGCAGCACCATCCCAGCTCATATCATTGAGCAGCCAGGTAGCATCTTTACGGGAACGGTTGGATGTGGTGTCAGATTGGTTGTCGAAAGACATAACCGGTGTAAACCGTTGATCCAGAATCTGAACGTTGTCAAGAATAAATTCACCGGTCACTGCAGGAGGAGTAGCTCCACCGCCGGCAGTAATGTAAACAACTGCGAATTCCCAGCCGAAAGTTTGCCATGGGGTAAATTCTCCATCAGCATCTCCAGCCTGGCGGCTCCACTCGGAACCTTCCAGAGGAACTGTAAACTGGGTCCATTCATCCGGTGAGGATTCCAGAATAGTTCCGAATCCTTTAACCCAACGGTCTTCACCACCATCAGTCAGGCCTTTTTCTTTCAGTTTCCATTCAAAATTCACGTCACCAGCCTGATCTTTAGTTGGTTTTACCGTGTTTTTAATCCAGAAGCTCAGGTATTTACCGGCTTGAAGATCATAATATCCAGCTTTTCCAACAGTTGCGAGATCATTAAAGTGAACGCGTACTACATAACCGCCCCATCCGTCGCCGGCTTCAACACGGTATTTCACGTGGAAAGCGCCTTTGCCGTCTTTGGAAACAGTAGTATCAGAAATTTTACAGTAAGCTGTCGGACCGTTATCATAATAACCTGCGTTTTCTTTCGAAGGAACGTAGGTTTCGTCACTTCCCTGGCCTGTGTTCAGAGGGGCCCATGCCCATTGAGCGGAAGCCAGACTGACCATCGCAGTAAGTGCGAACAGCGTCGTAAGCAGTCGTTTCATGTTTATTCTCCATGAGTTGTTTGGTGTTGATTGCGATTCGAGGTGATCATTACCGGACTGAAATCTCATGCCAGTAATCCCATCAGACTGATGACAAGCACACAGATGATGACTGATGTAAACACATTCTGTTTAGCCCACCTGCCGGTTTTTTTTGCCGGAAGCGGGGCATAGGAAGAGTCCGGGATTTGTTTCCCGGCAATCATCAGTCCGGATGCCTGCTGTGTGGTTTGGCTGTCAGTCAACCGGCTGACAGCAATCAGGACACCCGTACATAGTAAAAATAACAAAATAGCAAAATGCAGGTAATTCAGCGAGGCAAAACTGACTGCCCATGGCGCTGTAAGAGTTCCTGAGTTCACCATGAACTCAATAACCAGCCGGGAAAGACCCAGAACACCACCGGTTATCAGGCACCAGAATGCCCCTGAAGCATTCATTTTTTTACTGAAGATACCAAAAAGAAAGACGGCAACAATGGGTGGACTGATGTAAGACTGAATACTTTGCATGTAAATGTAAATATTCGTCGAAATCAGTTTGGTCAGCGGAACCCAAAGGATAGCAGTAATTGTGATAAAAAGGGTGGCAAGGCGTCCAACCAGAACCAGCTTTCTTTCGGAGGTTTCGGGGTGACGGGGCTGGTAAAAATCAACGGTGAACAGGGTGGCGGCACTGTTGAACACACTTGCCAGTGAAGACATTAAGGCTGCAATGATGGCGGCAACAACCAATCCTCTTACGCCTGCCGGAAGCAGGTCACTTTCCAGCAGCGCAGGGTAAGCCTCATCTCCGGAAACGTCCGGGAAGAGTGCAACCGCAATCAATCCCGGAACAACCAACATCAGAACAGGGAGAATTTTAAACGCAGCAGCCAGAAGGGTTCCCTTTCTGGCGTCATCAATGCTTTTCGATGCTAAAACCCGCTGCACGATATACTGGTCAGTACACCAATACCAGAAACCCACAATTGGGGCCCCGAAAATTATGCCGGTCCAGGGAAAATCAGGATCCGACATGGGTTTAAAAAGGGTAAAATAATCAGGTGGCAGCTTTTCCTGAAGTCCCGAAAATCCGCCGACTTCATTCAGCCCGATAAAGGTCACCAGAAGTGCACCGGCAATCAGGACAACTGTCTGGAAGATCTGGGTGTAAATAACTGCAGTCAGTCCGCCGGCAACCGTGTAAATTCCGGCAAGAAAAACCAGAATAATCGCAGTGGTGTAGACATCCCAGCCCAGCATATGATTCAGAAGGAAACCGGCCGCAAACAGCATCACGGAAATTTTGGTGACAATGTAGGCAAAAAGGGAGATGGAGGTCAGGTAGACGCGGCTGCGGCGGTCATAACGGATTTCAAGATATTCAGGCACAGTGAACACGCCCAGCCGGATGAAAACCGGAGCGACGACCCATCCCATCACAACCAAAATGAAGATGGCCATCCATTCAAAACTCCCGACTGCAAGGCCCCGGTTTGCTCCCGATCCGGCCAGGCCGAGGAAGTGTTCACTTGAGATATTTGTTGCAAACAGAGAAAAACCAACGGCAACCCACCCGATGTTCCGTCCGGCAAGGAAATAATCAACTGCAGAGGATTCCTTCCTCCGGGCAAAATACAGGCCGATTCCCAGCGTTACCGCGAAATAGACCAGTATAACAGTTGAATCCAGAAAGCCGAAAGTTTCAAACACAGTGAGTCCTGGTTTTTTGATTGCGTTCGCACGCATCTATGCATACAACGTGCCAAAAAAATGGAAGCGGTTTTTTATCCGGTAAACAGTGGAAACAGGAATGGAAATGCTTCCACAAACGTTATCATTTTGATAGGGTTATCAAATTGATCACCCCGAATTGTTATCAAATTGATATGAAAGCGGATTTTTTGTGATCAAAATCACGAAATAAAGGAGTTTTACCCAGGATTCAGACAATAAATGACAAATGACTGAAACTTTTTATAATATCCTGCCAGTTACTTTAACCAGGCAACCGGCAGGGGGATTTCGCTTCATTTATTTAAGAAGCAGGAGTTTCGACACTGTTGATTGCCCGCCAAAGGAAGACCTGACAAAGTAAAGACCTGTTGGCTGCTGACCCAGGTGCAGGATGTCTTTGTTCTCGCCTGGCAGGTACCAGTTCTGACAAACAGAAATCTGCCGCCCCGCCAGATCATAAACCTCCCAGGTTAAATACCCGGCACCAGGAACAAAAACCGGTATCCGGGTTTCAGGGTAAGTCCGGTTTCGTTCAGGGTAAGCAGACTGAAATCGAAGACCAGTTTTCCCGGTGCAGTCAGTTTACCGGGTTTGGTATTTTTGATCCAGAAGCTCAGATACCGGCTGTTGGACAGATCATATCCGGAAACCGGATTAAAGGAAGGACTTACCGTATGGCGAACCGGCGCATAATCCCCCCAACTGTTGACGGGAAATATACGGTAAGAAAATCGAAGGGCCCCGTGCCCGTCAACCGATTCCGAAGCTAAAGATGCATCATTCTGCTTGAATTTAATTCCCAATAGTACCCCGGCATTTTATCCCAGTAACCGGAAGCAGTTACCAGACCGGAATCAAGCGGTGCCGAGACCCAATGAGCATTTACAGAGGCTGGAAGAAAAATCAGCAAAAAAATACCAGCTTTTTCATGAACCCTCACCGGATCAGGACTAATTTTTTGACCTGAGGAGCAGAACCTGAAACCATCCGCACAAAATAAAGACCGGCAGCAGTTTCACGGCCGTCAAACGGGAAAACATGGCGGCCTGCCGGAAGTGTGCCGTCGAACAGAACGGCAACTTCCCTGCCAAGCAGGTCAAAAACTTCCAGTTTTAGTTTTCCGGGTGCTGAAAGAATAACCGGAATTTGGGTTTCCGGGTTAAACGGATTAGGGTAGTTTTGTTCCAGAGTGAAGCGGGCGGGACTTTTTGAATTATCTTCCCCGACATCGGTTTCAATACTGTCCGGAAGACCAATCCAGGTGAATTTCCAACCAGAAATCCGGGAATCTGCATCCGCAGTCCGGGTGTATCCCCACCGCAACCCCGATTCTGTGATTCCGGCTTGATCGGTATCCAGAATGACCCAGTCCAGCCCGATCCTCATTCCTCTCTCAGGTTTAAACCTGAAATCTCCCGGAAAGGCTTTAGCCAGGTCAGAAAGAGAAATACGGAACTCAACAGCATAACCCGAATCCGTTTTACCATAGAAATAACCCGAACCCTGTTGAATCAGACTTACTGCTGAATTGACCAGGATTTGATCCGGCAGGAATGAAAGGTAATAATCGGGGATGATGCCCCGCCGGTAAAAGTAATGATCTTTACCTTCGTACGGGTAAAGGCCAATCGCAAGCGATGGGTAGTCAGGTGTTTTTCCCGGTAACCCGTCCATTTCAACCCAATCATCTTTCACAAGAATGGCGCCATAAAGGGAATCCCCGGAGAATGCCAGCCAGGACTGGCTGCTCAAATCAGTTCGGCCAGGGGAACTCCAGTTCAATTCCCTGAGAACCGTGGCTGTACTGTCTTCTGCAGAAAGGTGCCAGAAAGGCCGGTCTTTCCATTCCTCCGGGTTTCCATCCGGCAAAAAACCTGCAGGCGGAGTTAACCCAATAACCGGGACCAGGGCTCCTTCAACATCAACCGGGGAATTAAATTCCGGAAAAGAGGCCACATTATTGATGGATATTGCCACCCAGGTTCTGAGCATCTGTCCCGATTCAGGCACAGGAACTTGAAAAACAGCAGTCCCGGTGTGCTCCGGAATCCGGTCCAGGATTTTTTCAACTCCAGGTTCACTCAGATCGTGAATTGGATACCGTGAGATGAAAACCGAATAGAATTCGTTCGATTCTTCCTCTTCAACATCCTGCCAGTTAATCCGAATAGTTCCATTCCCTTCTGAATAAAGGCCGGTGATTCCGCCATCAATATAAAAAGGGGGTTCACAGCAGGCAGAAGAGACCGCTTGAGAAAACCGGTCTATCAGAAAGGATCCCGAAACAGAAGAGTTCATACCGGTTTGAAGTGCCTCATCCCCGAAAACCCGGATGCCCATGCCAACCCGGGTAAGACAAGAAAGATCGGGGTACCCGTTGTTTTTTCCCTGTCTGAGTGAACTACCCTTATCACCCGGCCTGAGTTGATCCCAGGGTTTTTTAATATCGTACGGCTCATACCGGATTTGCTGCCAGTTAAGTGTATCATCCAGATTCACCTGAACCAAAGAATACCAGCATTCCTCCTCAGAATAAGAATCTGGCCTGTCCCACAAAACAAGCGCCAGAGCCGCCTGGCCTTTTACACTCACAGGTTTCAGGTTTTTGAAATAGAATTTTAAGTCCTGGCAGATTTCAACAGGACTTTTTCTGAACTGGTGGCTGAATTCAGTATAAGCACCCCAATCCGGTTCAGTCTGAATCTGATAGTCAACCCGCAGGGATGAAGATCCATCGATTATATCTTTATTATCGAGTGAAAGGGAAAGCTGGCCCGCCAAAGCAGCCGGGGCCCCTGTCCGATCCGAGAGAACCCATGTCGCAGGATGGTCCCAGGGTTGTGAAGTGGTGTCAGCCAGGTTTTCGGTCCTAAAATTAGACGGATAGGCAGGATCCGATACTTCAATCTGATCAATTAAAAATTCGCCTTCTGCAAATGGCAGTGGTTCAATTCCCCCACCGGCTGAAGGCAGATAAACCACAGCAAGGTCGAACCCGTTAAATAAGAACGGGTCGAACTCTCCGGTCAGCTCCCCGCTTTGAAGGTCCCAGAAAGAGAACTCAAGCGGAACGCTCACTTTTTGCCAAACCCCGGTTTTTTGCACAACAGAATCAGGAAGTGTGTAAACACTTCGGTTTTCCCCGGTTCCGGGTGGTACGTCACGTGCAACCAGTTTAAACTCAATCTGCCATTTTCCGGGAGCAGAAAGGAAAGGTAAACTGTCAATTTTAATCCGGAAGGAAAGGGTTTTCCAGTCACTTAAATCATAAATCCGTTCATAGGGGGAATTTCTCTGAACCAGATGCCGGGTAAAGGTATAACCTCCCCATTGATCAAAGGCCCAGATTTTCCAGTGTACACGTCCCGACCCGTTGCCGTCAGTCGATTGACTGTCACCAGTAACCTTCAATGAGGGCAAATGAACCGGATCGAGGAAGTATGGTTTCATGGGCTGAAAGTAAGTGCCGGTTGTGTCTCCCCGGGTTATTGGAGCCCAGGACCACTGTGCATGTAAGAGAAACGGGACAAAAAGGAAAATACTCGCAATGATGAATTTCATTATCATCTCCCGAAATGGATTACTGGATTTTGGGTGGACTGCGATTAACGTCTTCGCAATATTAGGTATAATTTAACAGGGTGTCAATTAAAATTGAAAACAGTTAAGATGCATTTTGATTGGGGTTATTCAGGTTAATTCCGGCTTTTCTGATTCCTGAATTTTGGTAAAATCATGCCTGTAAATTAACTTTAAGAACTAATGAGCAGTCGGATATGAAACAACCAGTACAGGCCGCATCCGGAAGAAAATACCGGTTTGAATTTAAACACATTACGATTTTATTCGTAATTCTGATTGCATTTCAGCTGATACTGTCGTTTGTCCACAAAGCCTCACTCAGAAGTTTCCTGAATAATTATTCCGAAAAAACAGAGCGGGAATATGTTCGTCAACTCGCCACACAGACCATAGGGACCCTTGACTTTCTGATCCGCAACGGAAAACACCTTCCGGAATCGAACCGGTTCGATCTGATCATGGCACTGAATAAATCCCTTCTTCCCGATTCAAGCAATCCGGCTCTGAAAGAAATTTGTTTTTTTGTTTCAAGGGGGGATTCAACCGTAATCATCGACCGGGGTGAGGCCCTGCTTCAGTTTGCCGAAAATCCCGGAACGCAGCTTCCGCCTGCTTCAATGGACCATGACAAAGCGGTCAGAATGTTTTCGGATGTCCGTTCATCAGGTTCGGTTTCTGCCAGCCAGATTTATACCCGGATTGAAAAGGACAAATTTCTTCATATTCTGTATCCGTTTACCTTTTCGTCGGGACTGACCGGCTACATCTACTTTAAAATGCAGCCCGATTTCGCCACCTTTACCCGTGAGATCATTGCCAGTTACGATGAAACCACCATCATTTATCTCTCCATAATTCTGCTTGGACTGCTGGCCATGTATTACATTGCTACTTACACAGCCGTCGAACGGGACGAAGCAGAAGAAGCCCTGCTGATTGAACACGAAGACCACCTGCGGGAACAGATTATCCACGAAAAGGAATCGATGTTTACCAAACGGATTTACCACACCCATCACAAAGCAGAAAAGGTAATGGGATTTATCAAGGAAGATCTCAGAAACCTGAGTGAACAGAATGCCGAGGAAATCAAGCAGCGGGTTATCCGGTATTCCAACTTTATTTCCCGGGTTATTTATGATATGAAATGGTACGATCCGCCGGTCCATACCATCCGGAGTCCGTTTTTCAGAACCTCGATCAATGAACTGATTCATTTTATCATTCATAATATTTTTCTCCGGATTTCGGCTGCAAATGATCATGTTTCTTTTCAGATCGAACTGGATCCTGAACTGCCGGTTGTACCTATCAATGAATTTGTTATCTGGGAAATTCTGGAACCGGTTATTCAGAACAGTATCGACCACGGCGGCGACGACCGGCTGACCATTATGGTCAGAACCGTGTATCACCCGGCAGAAAACCGGGCCGAAATCTTCATCGAAGATGACGGAAAAGGAATTCAGCAGTCTCTGCTGGAACCCGGCGATGACGGTGTTCAGAAAATTTTCAGGGAAAACATCTCCACCAAGAACGTTGAGGGACAAAACAGCGGTTACGGATGTTATATTGCATATCAACTGGCAACCCAGCGGTGCGGCTGGACGGTTGTTGCAGAAAATCTTGCCCAAAAAAAAGGCTGCCGGTTTACCTTCAGTCTGCCGGTAACACCGGTTTCTTAACTCCGGATCGGTACTCATGAAAGATCTACATCCGCTGCTGAGACAGCATCTTGAATCAGCCGGAATGCCCGTCAACAGGCAGAATCTCTCTTTTCTGACTCAGGTCAATGAGACCTATTCCCGTCTTTTCCCGGAATCTGAAGAATCCAGTCTTCCCGCATCAGTCAACTTTTTCAGCCTGGTTCCCTTCGGCGTCCTGATTCTTGATGCGTCAGGTCAGATCCAGTTCAGAAATGACCCTGCAAACCAGTTTCTGAAAGCTGCCGGGAAGAAAAGCAACTCGGTTCATGAAGTTTTTTCCTGCCTGACGCACAGTAAACTTAATTCTGTTTCAGAGGAAAACCAGCAGGAAACCTCCATTTGTGAATTGCAGGTCACCTCACCAGTAACGGGCATCTTTCCGTTATTCCTTGAAATTGTAGTGGTCCCCTTCCCCTCAGGGGATAAAAAATTCTTTCTGGTTACCCTGCGGGATGTGTCGGCAAAAATGATGAGTGAATCGGCCATCCGCCGCCTTAGCCGGGTTCTTGAAGATTCTCCGGATATGATTTTATTTGTGGATCCGGGCAGTTTTGTCATGTATCAGAATCTGAAAATGGAATCCTTTACCGGTAAGGATAACTGGACCTTGAAGCTGGATCATCTGTTTACCCACTCCGGGATTTCAGTTGTCAGGGATCTGGTCATTCCCCGATCACGGGAATCGGGACTCTGGCAGGGAGAAACTGAACTGATCAGCCGGAGCCACGAGAAAATTCCGGTATTGATGACCGTCAACTCCCATAAAAAAGAAGATGGAAGTGTTGAGTTTTTCTCGTTTGTGTTCAAGGATATGACCGAAAAGAAAAAAGTCGAACGGGCACTCGATGAACAGCGCACTGTTTTGGTAGATGCTCTCGGTCTTGCCCGGATGGGAACATGGGAACTGGATATTCTGACGATGAAAGTCACGGTATCACCCGAACTGAAAACCCTGCTCAAAATCCCGCAGAGTACGGGTGATGAAACAACCATCGATATGATCAGGCGGGGGTTGTTCCCGACTGAGTACACGTCCGGACTTAAACTTCTTAACGATGCAGTCACTGAAAAGCGGACGTTCAGTCTTGAATTCAGGTTCAGGGATCAGGAAGGACAGCTCAGATATTTTCTCGGTTTCGGCCGCCCGGTTCTGAATCCGAAAGGAGAGGTCGTCACAGTCAGGGGAACCATTCAGGATTTTACCGACCGGAAAACCGATGAAATCCGGCTGGCTGGATTCTACCGGCAACTTCAGGATCTGCAGAATGCCATGAACGCCTCGGCCATTATATCCATCACCGATTCACGGGGTGTGATCCTCGAAGCGAATGATAATTTTTGCCAGGTGGCCGGTTATTCCCTTGAAGAACTGGTCGGCCAGTCGCACCGCATTGTGAACTCGGGATTTCACTCTAAGGACTTTTTCAGAATTCTCTGGGACACAATTAAAGCCGGAAAAGTCTGGAAAGGGGAAATTAAAAATATCAGCAAGCTGGGGGTTCCCTATTGGGTTGATGCAACCATATTCCCGATTCTGGATGAATTCGGCAAGCCGTCCCGGTTCATGGCCATCCGGTATGATATAACCGAACGTAAACTGGCAGAACAGGAATTGCTGAAGGCAAAAAATGCCGCCGAGGCAGCAGACAAGGCAAAAACTGAGTTTCTTGCAACCATGAGCCATGAAATCAGAACTCCGATGAACGGGGTGATCGGGATGACTGCTCTGATGCTGGAAACCAACCTGAATGCCGAACAGCGGGATTATGCAGAAACCATTAAGTCCAGCGGCGAAAATCTGCTTGAAATCATCAATGACATTCTGGATTTCTCTAAAATTGAAACCGGAAAACTGGAACTGGATTACCAGCCCCTTGCACTCGACTTCTGCATCGAAGAGGTCATTGACTTACTGGCACCCAAAATCAACCAGAAAAACCTCGATTTTTCCTATTGCATCGACACCGATGTTCCCGGCTCCATCTCCGGGGATGCGTTCCGGCTGCGGCAGATTTTAGTCAATCTGATCGGTAATGCCGTGAAATTTACAGAAACCGGCGGAATTGAAGTCCACGTTTCAAGAATCGGACGGCAGGATCATGCAACAACAATCCGGTTCGAAATCAAAGACACCGGAATCGGAATTCCGGCGGAAAAAATTCCGCTTCTGTTCGAATCTTTTACCCAGGTTGATTCCTCGACGTCCAGAAAGTACGGTGGTACCGGCCTGGGTCTTGCCATAACCCGAAAACTGGTCAGTCTGATGCAGGGAACGATTTCCGTATCGAGTACACCCGGGAAGGGATCCGTTTTCACCTTTACTCTTCCGGCTACAGTCTCGAAAAAACGCCAGAATCCGTTTTCAGGCGCAGAAAAGAACCTCATCGAAAACCGCCTGATTGTCATTCTGGATGACTCACCGATCCGGAGCAAATCCATCCGGACAACTTTGGAAATGTATGGATTTTCGGCAATTTCCGGTCCGGAAGCTGAAAAATCAGACCCGGATGTCCTCATTTTGCCAGGTGAGAAATTTGGACGGGAAGCAGAAATCCCATTGAAATGGAAAGATATTCCAGTGGTTGCGCTTAATGTACCGGGCCGGGAATATCCCGGGCAGCCCAAAACCGAGAATGTAATCCCGGTCAGTCTTCCGTTCAGGCACTTTTCTCTTGCTCAGGCCGTTCTGCAACTCCTTGCAAGAACGCAGCCAAAGCCAAAATCAGAAAAGCCGGGTTCTCTGGATAAGGAACTTGCCGAAAAATTTCCGCTCAGGCTTCTTCTGGCCGAAGACAATCCCGTCAACCAGAAACTGGCCCTCAATGTCCTGAAAAAAATGGGGTACGCAGCCTCAGTTGCAGAAAACGGGCTGGAAGTTCTCAAAAAACTGGAAGAGCAGGATTTTGACATCATTCTGATGGATATTCAGATGCCCGAAATGGATGGTCTTGAAGCAACCCGGCAGATCAGAACACTTTATCCGGACAGACCGGTAAAAATCGTTGCCATGACAGCGAATGCCATGGACGGTGACCGTGAAAAATGTATCGATTCCGGAATGGATGATTATCTGAGCAAACCGTTTAAACTGACCGACGTTCAGGAACTGCTCATCCGGTATTCCGGGAAAAACAGGACAGGACCTAATGAAACTCACTGAAACTACCATCCGGCTGCTGGTTATCGAAGATGAAGATTATGACATCCGACGGATAAAAAAAACTCTGGACCCGTACTCTGCTGAAATCCGGATTGAAGATATTGTGTCTAACGGAAAAGCGGCCCTGGAGCTTTTGCAGGCCAACCCCGGCGGCTATGATGTGGTGATTACCGATTACCAGATTTCCGGCGGGATCATGGGGGATGAACTGATTCGCCGGATCCGGATTCTTGCCCCGGCTCTTCAGGTCATTGTCATCACCAAAATGACCATCAACCTGACCAATTTCGATTTCGCCGCCAAACTGATCCAGGCCGGCGCCTTCTGGTACTGCACCAAATACCCAGGCGATATCGAGGATTACATTTATCAGCCCACCGATTTTATTCTCAGTATCGTCAATGCCTGGCAAAAGAAACGTCTCGAGGAAGAACAGCTCCGGTCGGCTAAAAAACTGAATAAAAACGTTGAGAATATCCTTTCCCAGAAAATGATTGTCGGTGAAGCACCGGCAATCAAAATCCTTCGGGAAGATATCCGGAAAAGTGCCCAGAATTCGGCAAGTGTTTTCATTACCGGGCCTTCGGGAACCGGCAAGGAAATGGTGGCCAATAACATCCACTATACCAGTGACAGGCGTTTCGAAAATTTTGTTGCCATTAACTGTGGCTCCATTCCGCTTGAACTGGTCGAATCAGAACTGTTTGGCTATGCAAAAGGATCTTTTACCGGTGCCAATTCCAATAAACCCGGGCTGTTCGAAATTGCCAGCAACGGAACAATTTTTCTGGATGAAATCACTGAACTACCACTTTCTGCCCAGGTTAAAATGCTTCGGGTTCTTCAGGAAGGGGAAATTGAAAAAATCGGCCGGACGGGGAAGGTTAAAGTTGACGTCAGGGTAATTGCAGCAACCAACCGGAACATCGAGGAGGAAATTGCACAGAAACGGTTCCGTGAAGATTTATATTACCGGCTGAATGTTATCCGGATCCATGTTCCGGCATTAAAGGACCGGCGTGAGGATATTACCCTGCTTCTCGATCATTTTCTGGAATCGTTCACACGGGATATGGGAAAAGACCCGGTTGAACTGACGGCTGAGGCTAAGAAACTGCTTCTGTCCTATAACTGGCCGGGGAACGTAAGGGAGCTGAAAAACATTGCCCAGAGACTGCTCTTTGGTGAGGAACAAAAAATTACTGTCCAGATCGTCCAGAAAGCCCTTGGCCTGGCCGATCAGCCGGTTGCCTCTTCCCTGTCCGAATCCGACAAAAAGGACCTGTTTGCTCCTTTTCTTCACAAAGGAGTTCCCCTTCGGGATATAGAACTTGAGTTCAGACGTGAGTATGTCTCCTTTGTCCGGGATCATTCCTCAAGTGATGCGGATGCTGCAAAAAAACTGGGAATTGCACCGCCAAATTACTCCCGGATGTGTAAAGAACTCGGGCTGAAAACCTGACATGGCAACTCACATCCGGAACATCCGGCAAATTCTGACTCCAGTATCGCCGGGAAATACCCCTCTGCTGAAAATTGAAAACGGAACAGTCATTGTTGATGAGTCCGGAATTATCTATGTTGGCGGGACGGCGGGTGCTCCGGTTCCACAAAACTCAGATCTGGTAATCGACGGGACCGGTCAGATCCTGACTCCCGGTCTGATTGACTGCCACACCCACCTGGTTTTTGCCGGTGACCGGTCGGGTGAATTTATCCGGCGGACCCAGGGGACAACTTATTCAGAAATTGCTGCATCGGGTGGCGGAATTTTGTCTACGGTTCAGAAAACCAGGGATATGTCTGAAAATGACTTGCTCCGCAATGCCCGCATCCGGGCCGCCAGGTGGCTCAGCCAGGGAGTCACCTCACTTGAAATCAAATCGGGTTACGGCCTGTCGGTTGAAAGTGAATTGAAACTGCTTCGGGTCATCAACCGGCTGAAACAGGAATTCCCGGGAACGGTACAGGCAACCTTTATGGGAGCTCATGAAATTCCGCCGGAATACAGGGATGACCGATCCGGGTGGATTTCTGTCCTGACTCAGGAATTGCTTCCTGAAATTGCCCGGAATCAGTTGGCAGAGGCTTGTGACGTTTTCTGTGAAACCGGGGTTTACTCTCTCGAAGAATCCGAAAAAATCGCCCGGGCTGCGCTTCAAAATGGACTTAAAATAAAATTTCACGCAGACGAACTGACGCCTCTCGGGGGTGCCTCACTTGCCGCCCGGCTTCAGGCTCTTTCTGCTGACCACCTGCTCTGCATTACTGATGATGGCATCCGGGATCTGGCTGCATCCGAAACCGTCGGCGTCCTGCTACCGGGAACGGCCTGGTATCTTAAAATGCCGTATGCACCGGCACGAAAACTTATCAACTCAGGCGCAACTGTTGCCCTGGCAACCGATTTTAATCCGGGTTCCTGCACTTTGGACCAGTTTTCTTTTATCTGGATGCTGGCCGCCTTGTACATGTCCATGTCACCCGATGAAATTCTGTCTGCCGTAACCCTGAATGCTGCAAAAGCTGTGGGAATTCATCACATAACCGGGAAAATTGAACCTGGTTTCCGGGGAGACCTGGTTCTGTGGAACTCTCCGTCACTAGAACATCTGATTTATCACCCATCTTTAAACCATGCCGGGAAAGTCTTTGCTTCCGGGCAGTTAGTCTGGCAATCTGAACAATGGAACGAATGTCTCTTTATCTGAACCCAATCCCGACTCTTCAACGGTTTTCCAGAAATGATCCGAATGACCGCCGGATGGGAGAAATCATCCACTTTCCGTCAGAGAATCTGCCGGATATCACCCCGGGAGATATTTGCCTCGTGGGTTTTCCTGAAGATCGTGGGGTAATACGGAACCACGGCCGGGAAGGATCTTCTGAGGCGCCGGATAGAATCAGAGAAATGTTTTACCGGCTTCCGGCATCGAATATGGAAAACGGACTTGAAAGTTTTGACCGCTGCAGAATCTTCGATCTGGGTAATATCCAGACCGGGAATTCCCTGCCGGATGCTCAGAAACGGCTCGGTGAAGTTGTTGGCTGGATCCTGCTGAAAGGTGGACTCCCGGTTGTGCTGGGTGGTGGACATGAAACCGCGTATGGACATTTTTTGGGATATGTAGAGGCAAGAAAAGAAGTTTCGGTAGTTAATTTTGATGCCCACCTCGACGTGCGTGAAATTCCTTCAGACGGAACCGGGACGTCGGGAACACCATTCCGCCAGATGATTCAGCATCCTTCCGGACTGCTTTCCGGGTATTGGATTTTTGGTGCCCAGCCCAATGCCAACTCGGCTGCGTATGTCAGATTTGCTGAGGAAAACCGGATCCGCCTGAACTGGCTGTCTGCTATCCAAAAGGAAATTCACCCCGGCCTACTTCCGGGAAAGGATGACAGTCCGGTTTATCTGACGATCGACATCGACGGGTTCGGGTCTGCATGGGCACCGGGCTGCAGTGCACCTCAGGTTACCGGTTTAACTCCGGATCTCATGTTTCCGGTACTGGAAAGACTGGGAAAATCGGGCCGGGTAACCAGTCTGGATATCTGTGAAGTGAACCCGGTATTCGACCGGGATAACCAAACCTCAAAACTGGCTGCAATGCTGATTTACCAGTTTATCTCGGGACATTTTTCGTCTGGAGCTGCCGGTGTCTGAACCTGTACAACCGGTCACTCTGCTCGATTACCTGAATTTATCGGTCAACTGGCTCGAATCGAAAGGCATTGAGGATGCACGCCTGAATGTTCAGTTGATGCTCGGGAAAATCCTGAACCTGAACCGGATGGGGCTTTACCTGAAATTTGACTATCCGCTAGCCCCGGATGAGGTCACCCGTCTCAGAGAATTTCTTTCACGGCGGGCGAAGCGGGAGCCGTTGCAGTACATCCTCGGCGAAGCTCAGTTTATGGATTTTCTGCTGAAAGTCGGACCCGGGGTTTTAATTCCGCGGCCCGAAACTGAAGAGTTGGCTGATCTGGCCATCAAAACACTTCTGCCTTTCGCTGGCTTGCGTATTCTTGAAGTTGGAACAGGAAGCGGATGCCTTCCGGTTGCTCTGGCAAAAAAACTAGCAAAACCCTCTGTTCTTTCTCTGGATGTTTCGGATGAGGCCCTCCGGATCGCCCGGGAAAACCTGGAACTTTTTCATGCGGCGGATCAGGTTACCCTGCTGCAAACAGATTTCCTTTGCTGGACCCCAAAAGAAGCGTTTGATGTGATTATCTCAAACCCGCCATATATTCCGGAACCTGAAATCGCCTCACTTCAGCCGGAAGTCAGACAGTTTGAACCGGTTTCTGCTCTGACAGACGGGGCAGACGGATTGTCGTTTTACAAAGCCCTTGCCTCCTGTGCCCGTCATCATCTTAAACCTGGCGGGTGGATCTTTCTTGAACTTCATGAAGTGACCGCACCGGCTGTGGCAGCTTTATTTAATCCGGTTCTTGAGGACGTTGAAATCGTCAGGGATATGCAGGGAAAACCGAGAATTCTCAAAGGAAAAAAATGAGGGCATTACTACAACGGGTTACAGAAGCAGAGGTACGGGTTGATGACCGCATTACCGGCCGGATTGGTCACGGGCTGCTGATTCTTTTGGGGATTCATCAGACCGATTCAGAAAAACAGGCAGTCTGGCTGGCAGAAAAGTGTGCACGTCTCAGGATTTTTCAGGATGCTGCCGAAAAAATGAATTTATCAGTCCTGGATACCGGCGGAAGCTGCCTGGTCGTTTCCCAGTTTACCCTTTACGGCGATGCCCGGAAAGGAAACCGGCCCTCCTTCATCGAATCTGCCGGGCCGGATCATGCTGAACCGCTGTACCGTTTTTTTTGCAGTCACCTCGAAACTCTGACAGGAAAAAAAACCGAAACAGGAATTTTCGGGGCCATGATGAAAGTTCATTTGATTAACGATGGGCCGGTAACAATCTGGCTGGAATCACCGGAGGGGTGACATGTTTGTGATAATCGGGCTTGTTTTTTCAATTGCACTTTTTCTGGTCTGGATGCTTACCCGGTATGACCGGAAAGCCAAAAGTCATATCAAACAGACTAAACGGGAATTGCTGAACCGGCGCAGAAAAAGAATGGAATAGCTGGATTTAAAAACTGAAAACCGGATCGGGATCTTGTTCAGAGGGTCTGCCGGATGAACAGGAACAGTCACCCGGCAGCTCTGATAGATGTTGGATTCTGATGGCTTTTTAGACCTTACTTTAATCCTGAAAGTACTGCCAGTGCAGCATCATAATCGGGTTCAACGATGATATCAGAAGTTATTTCAAAATGCCGGATCACACCGGTTTTATCAACAACAACCACTCCGCGGGCAAGAGTTTGCATTTCTTCAACAAGTATTCCATAAGCTAAGCCGAATGACTTTTCAGCATAATCCGAGCCAACAGTCAGGTTCTGAATGCCTTCAGTTGTGCAAAAACGGCTTTGTGCCGGCGGAAGGTCAACGGTTACAGTCAACACGGTTGCATCCGGGAGGCTGGCAGCTTTTTCATTGAATTTACGGGTTTGGGTGGCACAAACGGCAGTATCCAGAGAAGGTGCAAAACTGATAACCAGGTGTTTTCCGGCAAAAGAGTCCAACCCGAAGGTACTTTCTGGAAGCAGTCCTTTCCGGATTTTAAAATCCGGGGCTTTATCGCCAGCTTTAAGTGCCGGTCCGAGAAGGGTTAAGGGGTTTCCTTTGAATTTGTAAACGTCGGTGCGTTTTTGCATTGCTGTATCCTTGTTGGTTTTGGTTTGAAAATCAACAGGGACAACACGGCAACCACCAGTAAAGTTTCACCAGCAGGTCCAGGTTTTGAGTTTTTCCTGTAATTCGGCCAGTTCATTCCTGATCTGGAGCAGGAGTTCCCGCTTTTTGGTTTTGACATCCGGCTGCCTGAGTTCGGATACCAGATCAGGAAGATCCTTCAGCCTGATATGTGAATTTGCAGCCTCAATGGTATACCCTTTATCCTTCAGCAGGGCTCTGATAACCTGAATAATCTGGATATCCCGTTCGGTATAAATCCGGTTGCCGCCTTTGTTTTTTGCAGGGGCAAGCAATTTAAACTCGCCTTCCCAAAACCTCAGAACATGAGGCTCAACACCGGTTATTTCAGCAACTTCGGCGATGGAATAATACAGTTTTCTGATTGAAACCGGCATATCACTCCAGAATCACAACTGCTGCAGCGTATTGATGAGTATGGGAAAGGCTGATCTGGATGGATTTATGCGGGAACTGGTTCCGGACCCGGTCAGAAAGCAAAACGGATGGTTTCCCTGAAAACTCCCGGGCAACTTCAATGTCTTTCCAGGTCAGAGCTTCACCGATTCCGGTTCCCAAAGCTTTCGAAAAAGCTTCTTTTACAGCAAACCGGGCAGCGTAATGCGGGTAGGGATTGGGTTTGGTCTGGCAGTAGGCAATCTCGGACGGAGTGAAAATCCGGGTCAGAAAACGGTCACCATAAAGACGGACAGCCCGTTCGACCCGTTCAATTTCGATAAGATCAATGCCAAGTCCGTGCATGAAGAATCCGGCAAAATACTGGTTGACGGGTAAGTTCTGCAAGGCTGACCCAAAAATCAGCCCGGCAGAGCTTTATAAATTCAGAACAGGGTTAGTGATGATGCCCATGAGCACCATGAACATGGCCATGAGCTTTTTCTTCTTCGGTTGCAGGACGGACTTCTCTGATTTCAACATTGAAATGCAGTTCTTTTCCGGCCAGCGGATGGTTAAAATCAATGGTAACTTCATTTCCGTTCACTTCCTTGATGAAGCAGGGAATTTCCATCTGATCTTCAGTTTCAAAAAAGAGTTGGGCGCCAGGAGTCAGGTCCACATCTCCCGGGAAATCATTAATATCGTATTTTCTCAGTGCTTCCTGGTCCAAAATTCCGTACCCGTCTTCCGGAGATACAACGAAAGATTTTTTATCCCCCGATTTCAACCCGTCAAGGGCAGAGGAAAACCCGGGAATCAGAGCACCGGTTCCGTGAATAAACGCCAGGGGTTCATGACCGGCAGAGGAATCGACAACCTGTCCGTCAACTTTCAATTCATAATCAAGAACCACAACTGAGTTTTTTGCAATGGTCATCATACAGCTTTCAATCAATAAGTAAGGAAATATCCATGGCCTGAACAGAATGTGTCAGTGAACCAACCGAAATAAAATCAACACCGGTTTCGGCGATGATTTTTACGGTTTCCAGTGAGACATTACCGGAAGCTTCAAGCGGTACCCGGCCATTCGTAAAGGTAACCGATTCCCTGAGCTGTTCCGGTGTCATGTTGTCAAGCAAGATACGGGTTATGCCGGATAACATCAAAACTTCTGCCAGTTCTTCCCGGTTCTTAACTTCAACTTCCACATCAAGCCGGGTCCCTGATTGGTTAAAATAGTCCATGACCCGTTCAACTGCCCGGGTGATTGAACCGGCTGCGGCAATATGATTGTCCTTAATGAGTACCATATCATATAGCCCGATCCGGTGATTGGTTCCGCCACCCATCCTCACGGCATATTTATCCAGATCACGCCACAAGGGGTTGGTTTTACGGGTATCCAGGATTCTGCAGGCGGTATGCGAAATGAGATCCGCAAACCTGCTGGTTTGGGTTGCAACTCCGCTCATCCGCTGAATCAGGTTGAGCAGAGTTCTTTCTGCCTGCAAAAGGATACGGGTGTTACCCCTGAATGTCCCGATGATGTCTCCCCGGCGAACCCGGGTTCCGTCTGTCAGATGCCAGGTAAAGGAAAGCGTTTCATCAAACGATTTAAGAACCAGATCGGCCACATCAGAACCGCAGAATACACCATCTGCCTTGGCCAGCAGTTTTGCAGAAGAAACCTGGTTTTCGCTGATGGTGGAAAGAGTTGTTACGTCTCCTGATTGAATATCTTCATCCAGGGCGGCCCGGATCCGGAGTTTCAGTGAATTGAGTTCAGGCATAATTGCAGTCTCAGCAGTCGGTTAATCTTATTTTTTTTCGGGTTGCGGATCATCCGGAATCATGACCGGTATTTCCTGAATAATCCGGTAAACCTGCCCGCAGTCGGTACAAACAATGACCTGATCTGCAGGTTTTAGTTCCAGTTTTTCAGATTTGCATTTCGGGCAGATCAGAATATCAAGCAAACGGGCATCAACCATTTTATTTCTCAAAATATGGGGTAAAAATCTGAAGGACAGCATCCGGAATCCGTCTTGGCCGGCGTGATTTCTGATCCACAAAGGCATGGACTGTATAACCTGTGACTAAAACCGTTCCCTCATCGTTACTGAGTTCATAGTCTATCCGGATTCTAACGGATGGCAACTCCCTGACGGTGGTTCTGATGTTCATCCAGTCATCGTAGGTAAACGATCCTTTGTAACTGGCCTGTGCCTCGGCAACCGGCAGGTAAAAGCCCTGGTCCTCCATCCGGTAATAGGGAAGCCCGAGATGCCGGAGAAGTTCGTTCCTGCCGGCTTCAAAAAACTCGAAGTAACGGCCGTAATAAACAATTCCCATCTGGTCGGTATGACCATATAAAACACGTAGACGGTGGGTAAATTCTATCATGACTATCCGGATTTAATTCCCGGCCCGGGTTTTTCTCAGTTTTTTCCTGACCGTGAGTCTGAGGGCCGACCACTGCCGATTCAATGAACAGACTTTATTATCTACAAATCCAAGCGGTAGAGCAACCTCACGGATCTGATTTTCAGTCAAATATCCAGCTACCTTACCAGAATTCTTTTTCCAGGCAACCCAAACCGGCAGGATATCTGGGTAGGTTTCCCTGATCCGTGAAAGAAAAAAAGCCGTATCTGCCTGGTCTTCAGCAAAAAATATAACCAGATCCGGGTTCACAACTTCATCTTCTGCCAGATTTACATCTGGCGGTAAGGGATTTAGATCGGTTCTAATGGATTCCGGCGGATTGATAAGCAGAACGGTAAAACCACTCCGGATCCCAAGTTTCTCCGAAAGCGGTTTTGGGGATCCAGGTTCCGGATCAGAGATAATCGTAAACACCCATTTTGGAATACTTTTCGATCCGGGCTGAAACCAATTCTTCCTGACTCAACTTTTTCAGACTTTTCAACTCGTCAGAAATTGCCTTTTTCAGATTTTTTGCAGCCTCTTCCGGATCATGATGGGCCCCGCCAAGCGGTTCTTCAACTATTTTATCAATCAGGCCCTGATCCAGAAGGTCCTGAGCACTTAGCTTGAGTGCTTCCGCAGCCTGTTCTTTGTAATCCCAGCTATGCCATAAAATCGAAGAGCAGGATTCGGGTGAAATCACTGAATACCAGGTATTTTCCATCATAATCAAACGGTCACCAACCCCAATTCCCAGTGCACCACCGGATGCTCCTTCACCGATTACCGCACATATCACCGGAACCTTCAGCTTGGCCATTTCAAATAAATTTCTGGCAATTGCCTCACCCTGCCCCCGTTCTTCAGCTTCCAGACCGGGAAAGGCACCGGGTGTATCGATAAAGGTTATGACGGGTTTATTGAATTTTTCTGCCAGTTTAAACAGTCTGAGGGCTTTCCGGTATCCTTCCGGATTTGGCATTCCAAAATTCCGCATCAGATTGCTTTTGGTATCCCGGCCTTTCTGATGGCCGACAACCATAACCGTTTGCTTTCCCATTTGGGCAAATCCGCCGACAATTGCTTTATCATCACCAAAATTCCGGTCGCCATGCAGTTCGGTAAAATTGGAAAACATAAGGTAAATGTAATCCAGTGTGTAGGGCCGTTCCGGATGGCGGGCTAACTGAACCCGTTGCCAGCGGGTCAGATTCGAGTAAATACTTTTTCTGAGTTCGTTGACCTTTTTCTCAAGCCGGTCTATTTCGGTTGACAGATCCAGATTTCCTTCAATATGATAAGACCGCATTTCATCAATCTTCGCCTGAAGACTGTAAATCGGCTTTTCAAAATCCAATACAACTTTAGCCATGACGCCCCTTTTCCTGTCGTTGTCTTTCAAGGCTGTTTTTAGCCAGTTTCCGGTCCAGATGATAGGTGTGAAACCGGTTATAAAATAAAGTGAGTAACTGCTGATCATCTTCAGTGGTCAGCTCAGGAAATTCTGCCTGAATACTGATTCCCCCCGGATAGGCAGGTGTCCTTTTTCCGGAAATTCGTGCCCCGGTAAGGAAAACACCTGGTTTATTCGTTTTCTGAAGGCCGGTTTCGAGACTGATCAGCCAATCGGTAAACCGTTTTGCCATCCGGTTAAAGCCACCGGTTTTTTCTTCTCTGGTTAAAATATCATTTAAAATCATTTCTTTCAAACTTGATTCCGGAATGAGATGGGGTCTCAGTTTATGTTCACGGCAAAGCTGAATAAGTTGGACCTGCTCCCGGTAGGTCAGTGAATCTGTATCCAGAATCAGGTCGGTTAACTGTCCGGGTTTAAAATAAATGGGCAGGTCAGTCCAGGGTGCGGCTTCGTTTTCATCTTTTTTGATTATGCCGGTCAGATTCATTTGCTGAATCCAGTCAATCCATAACCTGAACCAGGCAGTCAGCGAAAAGGAACTGTTTCCTGTAACCAGCATGGCCTTTCGCTGAATTTGCCCGCCCCGTTTCAGATCAATCAGAAACCGCCAGGCAATCTGCAAAAACGGAATGGTCAGGATTGAAATCAGCATGACGATCCGGCTGAAAGCAAAATCAACCGAAAAGAAAGCAGCAAGACTCAGAAAAATCCAGGTCAGACCGGCTGCAGCAATTAACCGCCGTTTTACCTTTGTTCTGCCGGAATACACTCCGAACCAGTTATACACAGCTGCCTGAACGAAGAAAATAAACAGGTAAATAATCGGGTAAGACTCGGCCGGATAGTAAAACATCCGCCCGAACCTGAAAAAAGAAATGAGTTCAAACGCTGCAGCCGTAACCGCAAAATCGGTAAGAAATGAAAAAAACGGACCTGACAAATGACTTATCCGCGAGAAAAGATACCTCGCTGAAATTGCACTGTTCAAAAAGAAATCCCAGACAGAGGCAGACTTCCCATGTTTTCTGCTGAAAATCCGCATGGACTCATAAAAAAAATACCGGGTATCCACCCGGTCCGATTTCGACCTGCCTTTAAAGTGGACAATGCTTGCAGAGGGCTGGTAATATACTTTATAACCGGCTTCCTTTACCCGGTAGCAAAGGTCCAGATCCTCGCCATACATAAAAAAGGTTTCGTCAAACCCACCTGTCACATCAAAGACTTTTCGGGGCAACAGCATAAACGACCCTGAAACGGCATCAACAGAATGAAGGGAATGTTCGTCGAGATAGGTCAGGTTGTATTTTGCGAAAAGGGGTGATTTCGGGAAAAGTGAGGATAACCCGGTTAGCCGGGTAAACGCGACCCAGGGAGTCGGGAATGAGCGCCTGCAGGCCAGTTGAAGTGTTCCGTCCTCGTTCAGAATCCTGCAGCCTGTCAATCCGGCATCGGGAGTTTTTTCCATAAACGGAATCAGTTCCGTAAAGACTGATTCGCCGACCAACGTATCCGGATTAAGAAAAAGCAGGTAGGTCCCGGTTGCAGCCTCAGCACCCTGATTGCAGGCAGATCCGAAGCCGGCATTAACCAGATTGGAAATCAGTTTTACTTCCGGAAAGGTTTCCCTGACAGACTGAACACTTGAATCCTCTGAAGCATTGTCGACAACAATGATCTCAACCGAATAGGGTCCGGTTGCTTTCTGAACAGACCGGATGCAGTTCAGCAGGTAATTCCGGACGTTGAAGGAAACAATGACAACACTCAGATCCATAAATGCTCAGAGCCGTCCGAGCAGTTGGCGCATTTTAAGTTTCCAAACCATTAAAATGGCTTCCCGGACAATTTTCTTGGACATTTTGCTGTGGCCGGCCGTCCGGTCATAAAAAATGATACTGACTTCTTTCACTTTGAAACCAAGGTTTAAAGCTCTGAACGTCATTTCGATCTGGAAACTGTACCCGTTTGATTTCACCCGTTCAAGATCGATTTTTTCGAGAACCTCACGTCTGAATAGCTTATATCCGCCGGTCAGATCTTTGATTTTTGCACCAAGGATGATTCCTGCATAAACATTGGCACCATAACTCAGAATCAGGCGTTTTAACGGCCAGTTGATCACATTGACACCGGTAATGTACCGGCTGCCAAGGACAACATCTGCCTCACCGGCTGCCTCCAAAAATCGGGGAACTTCAACCGGATCGTGGCTCAGGTCAGCATCCATTTCCATTACATGGGTATAATCCCGTTCCAGGGCCCATTTGAATCCGGCGAGATAGGCTGTTCCTAACCCCATTTTTCCCGGCCGCTGAATCAGATTGATTCCCGGATCTTTTGTCATGTGGCTTTTTATCAGTTCTGCCGTTCCATCCTGAGAATTATCATCAATAAACAGCAGATCTGTTTGAATTGGCTGTTCCCGGATTTTTGCGAGAAGACGGTCAATATTTTCATGTTCATTGTAAGTCGGAATGACAATCAGAACACGGTTTTCAGATTTTTTTTCAGACATAATCAGCTCTTGTAAAATGACCGGATTCCGTCGCAGACATACCGGATTTGTTCCGCATCCAGTTCTGTATGAATCGGAAGACATAAAATGTGGTCAGCAGCGTTTTCTGCAATTGGGAAATCACCCCGGTTGAATCCATAATGAGAAAAGGCCGGCTGAAGGTGCAGTGCCATCGGATAGTGAACGGCGGTCGGGATCCCCTTCTCTTTCAGAAAGGCTTGAAGCGCATCCCGGTTTTCGGCTAAGATCGAATATTGATGATATACATGGTCCCGATCGGGTTTAACTGCCGGAATTTTAACCAGGTCGGAAGGGAGGTTTTCATTGTATAAACGGGCTGCCTCCTGTCTTGCTGCTGCCCATCCGTCAAGATGGGGCAATTTTACTTTCAATATAGCTGCCTGAAGGGTATCCAGACGGCTGTTCAGACCAAGTAATTCATGAAAATACCGTTTCTTTGATCCATGGTTGGCGATCATTCTCAGTTTTTCTGCAAGTTCTGAATCCCGGGTAAAAATCATTCCGCCATCCCCGAAACAACCCAGATTTTTCGCCGGGTAGAAAGAGGTTGTTGAAATCAGTCCCATTGATCCTGTTTTTTGTCTTTTGTAGGTAGCACCAATGGATTGGGCGTTATCCTCAATTACCGGTAAACCGTATTTCCCAGCAATGGCCAGTATTTCATCCATATCTGCCGGCTGTCCGTACAAATGGACCGGGATAATGGCCTTTGTTTTTTTTGTAATGGCCGCTTCCAGTTTGGCCGGATCCAGGTTATAGGTAACCGGATCTATATCCACATAAACCGGCCGGGCACCGGTAACCGCAATCGTTTCGGTTGTGGCAACAAAGGAAAAGGCTGTTGTAATGACTTCATCCCCCTGGCCAATGTTCAAAGCCATCATGGCAATTTGCAACGCATCGGTACCGTTTGCACATCCGATCGCATGACTGACCCCGACATAATTCGCCATATCCCGTTCAAACTCACCGCATTCAGGACCAGAAATAAAGGCGGTAGTATCCAGAACATGATGAACAGCAGCATCCACCTCGTCCTTGATTTTGAGATATTGGTTTTTTAGATCAACCATTTGAATGGGCTTCATAACATTTCCTTTTTATACTTAATCGCAAAGGCGCAAGAAAAATACGCTAAGTCCGCAAGTTATCGTCTATAAAAATTCTTTTTAAAAACTAAATCGAAAAAGCACAAAACAAATTTGAAAAGATTTTTTTAGTTTATTATTCATCAAGATTATTAACAACCCTTTTTATCCCGAATTTGATTTGAGGGACATTAAAATTAATCAGAAGCCCTAATTTACAACCGGAGAGTTTCAGATAAGTCAACAATTGAGAATAATGAATCGCATGAACTGAATCAACAGCTTTTATTTCAATAATTACTTTTTCCCCAACTTTCAAATCGATTCGATAACCCGCTTCGATGCGAATAGAATCATAAATAACGGGAAGGACTACCTGTTTTTCAACTTTGATTCCAGACTTTGTTAATTCATAAAACAAACATTCTTCATAAACCGATTCAAGCAAACCAGGGCCAAGTTTTTTATGAATTTTAAGTGCCAAATCCACAACTAATTTTGCTATTTCATTTTCAGTCATTTTTGATTATTATTTCTTCCGAAAATAATATAATGCCTTTTAGAAATTACATTCATCTTTGCAAATAATGTCATACCTTGCATTTAAATCAATAAAAACTTGCGTTCCCAGCGTGTTTATCCCGCGTCTTTGCGATTAATTCCTCTTGTTTTAATAGTTTACATCAGCTATTACTGGCCCTTCATTTTCAGCATGGTAAAAACGGTGTGGAACAGAATGGTTAAATCCATCTTGAAGCTCATATTTTCGATATAGTAAAGATCATATTTCAGTTTTTCAAAGACATCTTCAAGGGAATTTTCATAGCTTCCCTTCACTTGGGCAAGACCGGTGATTCCGGGCTGAACTTTAAGGCGCCTTTCATAAAAGGGAACGATTTCCCGGTATTTATCAATAAAATGCTGCCGTTCGGGGCGCGGCCCGACAACCGACATATCTCCCTTCAGAACATTGATTAACTGCGGAAATTCATCAATACGGGTTTTCCGCATAAACCTGCCGAATTTGGTAATTCTGGGGTCATCTTTGGTTGCCAGAACCGGGCCGGTCAGTTTTTCAGCATCTGCCACCATGGATCTGAATTTGATCACCCGGATGAGTCTCCCGTTTTTCCCTGCCCGTTCCTGGATGAAAAAGACGGGTCCCTTACTCTCCAGTTTAATAATCAGAATGCTCAGAAGGATGACCGGTGAAGCGGCCAAAAGGAAGGCAAGTGAAAAAAGAATGTCAAAGGTTCGTTTACCGGCACGTTCAAGCGGAGTCAGAAAATGCGGATTTAAATCGATCAGCGGAAATCCATAAATCTGCTGGGTTCTGGCTTGACCTGAAACAACATCATACAGATCAGGAATAATTTTAACGCTGGCACCTGTTGAATCTGCAATTTTTAGAACCTCAGTCAGGAACTTCCTGTCTTCAAGTTCCGTCGCCACAATCAGTTCATGAATTCCATTCTCTTTGATTATTTTTTTCAGACTTCCGCTGGGTCCCAAAGCAGGCTCCAGTTTCACTGAAGGAGTATCCGAAGTAACAAATCCGGAAAAATGGAATCCAAGGGCTGGATATTTCAATAAATTCTGCGACGCCAGGATGGCCCGTTTACCATTCCCGATAACAACCGTCTTTCTGGCCAGAATCCCTCTTACCAACAGGGCCCGCTGCAAAGTCCGGATTGCAATTCGGAACATCAGGGCAAGAACCGTCAGGATAACCCAGTAAAGGAAGATGACGAACTTTACATCTGCCACCTGCGAAATCCGGGTTTCATCCAGGAAAATCAGAAAACTGATAATAAGCGTTCCGACCAGTGTTGCTTTAATAACCTGGACGATTTCATCAAATCTGGAAACAATGGTTTTAACCTGATAAAGACCGGAGAGAAAAAACAACAGGACCCAATAAAAGGTCATAATCAGGGACGTTAACCAGAGCTCTTCTGGAACGATTTTGAATTCTTGAGGTTGAACCCATTCCCTGATTTTATAATAAATCCACCAGGAGGAGTTAAAAGCCAGGAGATCCAGCAGGAAAACCAAGAAAAGAATTAGGTGGGGAACTGTAAACATGTTATAAATAATGATTTTGCTTCACCCTAGAAGGATGCAATTTCCCATTATATTTATAGAAAATATAAAAAAGGCCTAAAATATGTTTGAACGTTATCAGCGAAAACAATTTACGCTTTGTAATACGCTGTTCATAATGAATCATGATTGCATCATGAAGATAACCAATTTTCCATCCTTTTGAACGAATTCTCAAGCAAAAATCAATGTCTTCAGGACCATAAAATATTTTATCATCAAGCAACCCAACTGATTTTAATATTTCAGTACGGAACATTTGGCAGGCGCCTATCAAATAATCAACTTCAATAGTTTGATCATGATTGAATTCGCTCATAATGTGGTTGCGATATAGAGGGTGATTTTTTGCAAACTCAGTATGTTCAATTCGTCGTAAAAGCAAAGCTGACAAAGTTGGAAATCGTTTGCAATTTGCTTGTGGCGTCATATCTGGATAGCATAATTTAGCACCAACCATTCCGAATGATTGATTTGAATCCAGGAAATCAACCAATCGATCTAAAGCATTGTTTACTATTTTTATATCTGCATCTAGTATTAAGGTATATTGTCCCTTTGCAATTGGCAACCCTTGATTTCTTGCTGGAGCTACCCCAAGATTTACGGAGTTTTCAATATAAATAATATTAGGGTACTTTTCATTTATTAGCTCTTTAGTACCGTCCTTTGACGCGTTGTCAATAACAATAATTTCAAAGGAATGGGTTTGGGTAGTATTATAAATTGAACCAAGACATACATCGAGCATGTCTTTCATTTTCCATGAAATAATAACAATGGATAATTTAATCATAGGTATTCAATATTCTAATAATTGTAGAACTGGATTTTTCCCAATCGCATTTTTTACGCAATTCCTTAATTTCATCGTCAGAAACAGAAGTGTCAATCAACCCATGAAAGCATTGTTCTAGATAGTTAACAACATATTCAACGTCTAATGATTCAAGTAAAATTGAATTGTCGCTATTACAATATTCAATATATGGTGGAATTTTGGGCACAATCGGCTTTTTTCCAAAATATATGGATTCAATTACAGGAAGTCCAAATCCTTCATAAACTGATAAATAAATAAGTGCAATTGAATTTTGTATATAATTTTCAAGAGAAATTCTATCTGGATAACCTAAATAAACGGCAGAATCATTCAATTTATTATCAATTTGTTCCAATATCGGATTTACTCTCCATCCAATTCCAGTCGTAAATAAATATTTAATTTCAGGGTATTTTTCTTTAACTTTTGAATATACATCTATTAATAGTTCAAGGTTTTTTCCTGGTTCAATCGCGCCAACATAAATAAAATATTTATATTCTGGAACTTCAGTTGGTATTTTATTTCTTTCATAACTCACACTACCCGAATTATAAGTTACAGAAACCTTACTGTAAGGTAAATTATATACTTTATATATCATATTTCTGGACTTTTCGGAAACAGTAAATACATGACTTGAGGAAATTGCGGATAAATAAGTTACAATTCTAATATAGTTTCGCCGTAAGCAAGGATACTTAATAGGATTTTCAATAAATAATAAGTCATGTATTGTAACAATTTTTTTTCCAATAAATAAATATGGCAAAGCAACAGAAGGAGAGTAAATAACCTTAATCCGATGATAATATAGCAGCAAAGGCAATACTAATTGTTCAATTAGTATTCTTGTTAATTGACTTCCAACCGGAATCCGTATAACCTTAAATGTTTTGCTCAAATCAAGTTTTTCAAAGTTTGAATTTGGTGGAACAAAAATAAAATACTTATTATTTCCAACATGTTTTAGCATATTTTCAAGAATATTATAAGCATAATAACCAGCGCCGCCCAGTTTACTTGGAAAATTTAGTAAATTAATTCCTATTTTCATAATATATTCATTTAACTTTAATTAGTGCTTTAATTTTACTTGTATATTTAATTCTGTTAAAAGGATATAGGATAAAAAACAGAATTATCATTTCATATATATTAATATTGATCAACAATCTACTAATTGCTGTTTTATTTTTATTCTTCCTATATATCATTGAATAGTATATAATCTTACTCTTGTAATAATTATAGGTATAGTTAAAATAATTTTTCTTAGTGGTAGTACTTTCATAGTGATCTATTATCCAATTAGTATTAATACTAATATTTTTTTTTAATTTTTTCAACAAAAAAGATAGATACACATCTTCATAATACAAAAAATATTTTTCATTGAACCCACCAACCTCAAGAAATAGTTTTCTTTTCATTATAAAGGCAGCACCAGAAAACCAGTTTAGTGCAATATAGTTTTTATCAGGATATTTAATTTTATAATTAATAATACAATTATCAAAATATCTTTGCATAAATAAAAGGTCCAGAAATAAACTTATAATATTAAGCTTAATATTCCCATTATTTATAACTTTATTACGGTTCAAAATAATTGGGACGATAATGTCCCTTTTATCACCCAAATCATTCAATATTTCACCTAATGGCCACTTTTTTATAATTGTATCTGGATTAATAAACAACAAATTTTCAAATTTGGCCAACTTAACACCATAATTACATGCGGACCCAAATCCACAATTTTCTGAGGGGTAGTAATGCAGATTTATAAATTTATTTTTATTTAGGAACCAAAATTCTTGGACAAGCGATTCAGTGCTATTATCAATTAATATAATCTCATACTCTATGAAGTCAGGTATTTTCATTGATATTAGTAAATTTACGACCTCGTCAATTAAGTTGTAATTAACAATTATGATTGATAAATTCATATTCTTTCCATAATAGCTAATAACTTGTTTTGAAGAAAAGTATTTGTAAATTGAATCGGCTTTGGATTTATATTTTTACATTTACATTTATCAACAAATGAGAAAACCGACGAGGGTGTAGAATCATAATAAACAATTCCATTATAGATATTTTTTAACTTACTAACTTCACTATTTGTATTGGTAAGAGCTAGAATTGGTTTTCCTGTAAATAAATAGTCGAATGTTTTTATAGGAATTGAATTAAGGGATGGTGATAAAAGAATAAAACCATCTGCCTTACCAAGAAAATTAATGTAATCCAATTCATACAAAGGCTCAAAGAAATTTATTTCAATATTTCCATAGTTTTCTTTATTAATATTTTCAATTTCCCGCATTGTATAATCACCCGCGAAATTAAATATTATTTTGAATTCATTATTTTGACGAAATGACGTTATTATTTTTATAATATCATATTCATTTCTATTTGGGATGGATTTAGATATTCTTCCACAATAATTAATATTTATAATTCCATTTATTTCATGGCTTGATATTTGGATAGATTTTCTTTCATATTCAATTGGGTATCCATTTGTGATAACATATGTTTTATTTTCTATCTTTGGGTTTCTTAACAATGCGTCAAATAATAAATTATCAGTATTTAAAATAATTTTTTTTGCTCTTGTTTCAATTTGCTTTATCAGTAGTTTTTCAATTTTAGATTTAATTGAATTCGTATGAAGATATCCCTTAAGGGGCTCGTCAATCCAGCCGTCGCGAAAATCACATATCGTTTTGATTTTATTATGAAATAAACCAATTAATAAACCGACAATATGAACAGATTCAGGTGGACTTGATGAAATAATTATTTCATTTTCAGTATTTTTAAGATTAAATATTAGTTTGATTGAAGCTTTTAATGACCAAACAATTGTTGGGTCAGGTATTAAAATATTCTTTACTTGTTCATTTATTTTTCTAGTAATATTATTTTTTCCACTACTATCAGTTATATATTCATTATTATTTTTTTTAACACGTGTAAAAGGGTTTTTTATACACAATAATGTAATCCCAATATTTTTTTGTTGACTGACACTTGAAACTACAGTTACATTGCAATTTAATTCCCTAAACCATGAAACAAGTTTATTTATTCTTTCTGATCCAACATGACTTTTTATACCCCAAAAGGGGGCTATTATAAAAACATTTTTCATTTAATTAGGCTTTTATAAAGAGTATTCAAAGTTTCTATTTGTTTTTCAATTGTAAATTTTCTCTTGACAACTTCAATAGAATTAGTTCCATATTTTTCTCTGAGATTTTGATTTCCAAATAATTTATAAATGGATTCATATAATGCTATATAATCCCTTTCAGGTACAAGTATACCATTTAATTCATTATGAATTATAAAAGGTATATCCGCATGGTAAGTTGATATTATTGGTAATCCAGCTGCACACGCTTCAGTTAAAATAACAGGAAATCCACCTTCTGAATCACCATTTTCTGCTATAACGCTTGGATGGATAAATATGTCATACATATGTAGAGTTTTGCGAACAGTTTCAGGAATTACAAAGCCCAGGAAGTGTACATTTTCAACAATTCCTTCATTATTAATTATTTCAATATATTTATTCTTTAACTCCCCATCTCCGATTAAATACAAATCGATTTCAAGATTATTTTTCTTAGCCTCACTGATTGCCAATAATGTATATTCAATCCCTTTTTTTTCCTTAAAGGAAGCCACCTGCAATATTTTTAATCTATTTTCAATTCCATAATCTTTCTTTATAGTTATATTTGAAGAATCTATTCCAATTGGTATAATTTCCACTTTAGTTGAAGGGCACCCCATTTTTTCCAAAATTGTGGCCATGTTTGGCCCTTCAACAATTACCTTATCAATAATTTTGAATAATTTGTTATACCTTTTTTTCCATTTTTCTAACTTTCCATACTCTGAGATGTCATGGCCATAAACACTAACAACATGTGGTATCTTATATTTAGTTGTAAAGAAATGCCAATAATAACACTCATACAAAAAATGTGAGTGAAATATTTTTGGTTTATGTTGCAAATAATATTTATTAAAACCAAACCCAGAAATAAATAATACTTTTCTTATAATACGATTTATTATAAAATAAATTACGTTAAACTCATCTGGTCCAATAACAAGAATATTTTTTTGTAAAGTTATTTTCTTTTGTGTAAATACAATATTCTCATATTTTGAATTCAATACCATGGTATTTTGCAACCAGGTACATGTCGGTGAAATATAAGGAGAAACAAGGTTAACTATTTTGATTTTTGATTTTATTTGAACCATAGTGAATAAATATAATTAATATGAGAAAGAATGTAAAGGCGTTATTTGGGTAAACAGAACCAGATAAATGACTAAGTTCCCCATCAGTAATCATGCCATAAATTAAATAAGAAAGAAATGAAATGGAGGTTGTGTAAAGTAATATATTATTTTTTCTAATGAATTGGTTAAATCCGTTCCATATCATTATAATCAATAAAAATAAAAATGAAATAGCACTTAAAACACCATAATCAACCGCAATTGACAAAAATAGTTGATGAGGTGTGCCTAAAAAAAACGTTGGATCAATTCCGTTATTTTCCCAATATTGCTGGAAACCGCCAGCACCTAACCCGAAAGGATTTGATATAATAGATTCAAATCCAACTTTCCATGCCTCAAGTCTATATAGGGCACTTGGGTCTGTAATTTTCTCACCAACTTCAACCCCCGAAAACCTATCTGCATAGATCAGAATTAGATCATAATTATATATTCCTACTAAACAAATCGAAAAAATAACAACTGACATTGTTTTACGTAACTGCTTTGGAATCCACATCATTACAATTTGAAAAACAAGCACAAGAATTGTTCCCCTATTTAATGTTAATAAGGAGAGACAAAATAGGCTAACCAAACATAAAGTAATAACAACTGAAAATGTATAATTTATTTTATATCCGAATCTATAATAGTATATTGTTAGAGGAATCAATAGGGCACTAACTATTCCAAATAAATTTGTATTATGGTACCCAAATCCAATTGCTACACGATTCATATAGATGTTTAAAAGCGAAAATCCAATTGATTGTATTTCGATAAAGGCCACAACTACTGAAGAAAGAACGCTTAGAATAACGCATAATATAATATCATTTAAATATTTATTATAATATTTATTAATTATAATAATAAATAAAAGACTTTCTACTATACCAGTATAAAATAATAGTAATTGTTTAGTATTATTATGTATGCTATTGTAATTTATCAATTGTGAAACAATTGACGAGACAATAATAATAATTAACAATATTATACTATTATTTGGTATGGACTTGTAACTTAAAGATATTTTGCCTTCTTTATTATCGTAAATGGCTAGCATAAATAATATTATCAAATATATAGATGATGGAGTAATTATAAAATCCCCAATTTCGATTGCTACAAAATTATAATGTTGAAGTATTGGTAAAATAATTATGAATAAATAAAATAATTTACGCACTTCATATTTAATTATAATTATAAGTGCAAATGGAATTGAATAAATTAGTGGAATCGAATAATTACCAAACATTTTTAAAGAAACAATTGAAAATATGATGTACAATAATAAGCATAAAAAACCAAGTGCTAAATACTTAATTGTTATATTCATTCTTTTGCCAAATTGGATAGATATTAAATAAAAACAGTCCGAAGGAAAAGATTACAAGCGGTATTACATGATCAATATTATATTCAGTCAACAAAATGAAAATAATAAAAGATACAAATATAATTACTCCAGGATACATAAGAACACTCTTCAACAACTGTATATTACTTTTATTAAATGAATAACTAACAATAATAATATCAGGAATAAACATCAAGATATTTAGTAATAAATATATTTTTAACAATATTTGCAAAGAATAAAATGATCCAAAATAAAAACCAGTTGAAATTATGAATGTTTCAAATATCGACCATAAAAACATTATTTTTGTCTTGCCTGACGACATTAAAATCAATCCGTTGAAAGAATTTATAAATTGAATAAATCCAATCGGAATAAGTAATTGAACAAATGGATACATACTTTCCCATTTATTGGGTATGATAAAACCAAATATGCTATCACTCAATAAATATACAATCAGAAATATTGGCGTAGTAATTCGTATGATTTTATTTAACATTTTAACGTAATTTAAATATACATCTTGTTTATTTTCTATTTTTGAATACCTAGGGAATAGAACTCTGTGAACTATTGAGCTTAATGTTTGGACAGGCAATAAAATAATTTTCAGGGAGATTGCATATATTCCCAGTTGGGTAGTCCCATACACAGCTCCAATAAGCAAAATATCAAAATTCCGATAAAAATAGTTTACTAAATTATATAATGAAAAATACTTTGCAAACTTATACAGTGACTTTAGGGAACCTATATTTGTAGAAAAAATAATCTTTACTCTTAATTGACTGTAAAGCAGAATTGAAGAAAATAATGGGGGCAGGATAAATAATAATATGTACGATAAATAGTATTTTCCAAAATAGGTCAATAAACCAGAAATACTAAATACTATTATTATTGAAATAACATCTGATTTTGCTACATATTTAAAATCATATTCCTTATCGTGAAAAGCTTGCAAAACCAATTGAATATTACTGAAAAGAATTACTGGAGAGATAAATACTAAGGTTAATAATAGGTTATCTATATTAAAATAATACTGACCTATTATTCCGAATAATATTGCAAACGCTATCCATAAAACAGACAAAATTATTACAAATACTAAAATTGCACTACGATTTACGCTATTATCTGTATTTTGAATGAAGGCCGAAGATAATCCAAGATCCTTAACCACCAAAAATATATTTATTAAAGAAATCGCATAACTTATTTGGCCAAAAACTTCAGATGATAATACATTTGCAAATAATAGTAAAAATATGGTTTGTATAAAAGGCCTTAATAGCTGACTTAAGGCAACATTAAAATAATTATTAAACACACTCTTACCGAGTAATATTTCTCAAAAGCTCAGTAATTTCTGGATTATTTCGAAAATATCCATTTTCTTTACCTGTCAAAATAACAATGTAAAATATAATTAGTGGAAAAATAATTGCTAACGTTAATAGTATTCTGGCCGGAAATGAACGTTTTGTTGGAGCAATGGCAGGATCTATTATCTGCAAAATTGGTACTTGCTTTTGCTCCTCGAACTTAGCTTGTTCATATAATGGTAAAATGAATTCTAAAATTGTTTGATATGTTTGAACTTCACGATAAAAACGAATATAATCTATGGTTTTTTGAGGGATATCTTTTACTGCAGGAATAATACCGTCACCCAACCCCTCCTTTTTAATCTTCAGAACGTTTGTTTCAAGAACTGAAAGCTCTTCTTTGAAGAGTATATTTTTAGGTGAATTCGAACCGTTTAGTTTTTCGAATACTTCATATTGTATTTTTTTAGTTAACAATTCATTTTCCAAGCTATTATATGTTGACACAATTCCTCGTAATTGTTCCTTTATTTCGATAAAATTTGAAGTAGTTTGAAACTCGCGCATTTTGTCTTCCGATTGATGTAATTTGTTTTTTACATCAATGATTCGTTTTTCTAAAAACTCCTTATTGGACTTTGCTTTAATAATTTTCAATTCAATTATTCGAGAATTTACAATTTGACTTAATTCATTGGCTATATCTGCTGCCTTTTGGGGCGATGTTGAAGTAACAGTAATTTTATAGGCATAATTCTTGTCCAGGCTTGCCTCAATATTGTTTTTAAATTTTTTTAAAATAATGTCTGGCCATTCTGTTCGTGAAGTGTCAATATCATAATCATATATCAAATTGTATTTATAAATAAGTGGAAAAAGAGTATTTCTACTTAAAATAATTGTGGTATATAAGCCAGTATCGGCGATTTTGGAATTTGCCCCTAATCCCATTGGTAAATTCCCGATATTCTTTAATAATGAAGACACACCTCCTAATTGTTGTGAATCTTCAGATGGCATTAAAGTGACAGTGGCTTCATATTCAGGATCAATAAAAAAGTAAATTAATAAATATGTTATTAAGAATAAAACAATACTTAGGGAAAATATTTTTAATTTATTTTTTAATATCACATTAATGAATTCAAGAATTTTCATTTTAAAATAGTTCTTTCAAATTATCTGCTACAAATTTAGCATCATCCACTGTCATTTTTGAAGAAAGTGGTAGACTCAGAGTTCTATCTGATATATATTTCGAATTCGGAAAATCAATACTTTCTAAATTATATTTTGATTTAAAAACAGAATGAAGGTGAAGACTAGTATAATGTACACCCGTTCCAATATTTCGTTCATGTAAAAAATTAATCACTTTATCTCGAGTTAATGAGTTCTTATTACTTTCAATAAGAATTGGGAATAAATGTAATGCGTGTTTTCCAAGTTGATCTTCAACCATCATTGGTGTTTTAACTGGTAACGACGCTAATTCAGTTTGATAATAATCCCAGATTAGTTTACGTTTTTGGTAAAATAATTCAATTTTATTTAACTGAACTAATCCCAACGAAGCCTGAATATCTGTCATATTATACTTAAAACCAGACACTACAACATCATAATGCTTATATCCAGAATCAGAAAATCTTTTCCATGCATCTTTACTCATTCCGTGAAGTGCTAAAACCTTTAGTTTGTTTGCAATTTCCTCGCTATCAGTTATGATCATACCACCTTCAGAACAAGTAATATTTTTGGTCACATAAAAACTAAAGCATGATATTCCGGGATAGGATCCAACTTTTTTCCCCTTAAATTCAGTTTCTATTGCATGGGCACAATCTTGAATTACAGCAAGCCCAAATTCATCTGCAATTTTAAAAATCATGTCCAAATCACATGGATATCCAGCAAAATGTACTGGTATAATGGCCTTTGTTTTGTTCGTTATCTTTCTTCTAATTTCACTTTCAGTTAAAACCATTGAATCTATATGAACATCTGCAAATATTGGCGTTCCACCTGCATGTATTACAGCATTTGCTGTTGCCGCAAAAGTCATAGCAGGTACAATTACTTCATCACCAGATTTCAACCCAATTGCTATCATTGACAGATGCAATGCGCTTGTACAAGAACTAACAGCGACTGCGTATTTCCCACCAACGTAATCTTTAAATGAGTTTTCAAATTCACTAACCCTTGGCCCAGTTCCTATCCAACCACTTTTCAATGTGGAAACCACCGCATTAATCTCTTCATCACCAATATTTGGGGCACCAAAAACTAAATAGTCTTTACTCATCTTACTTCCCTAACTGTACAATTAATAAAATCACAGTTGCTACAGAACCAACAACACTAGCAACACTTGCTGTTACTGTCATGTAATAACTAAATGGCCGTTTGATTTTCTTTGCAACCCAGATATAATCTCCCGGTTCAATATCCCGTTTAATTTCCGAAATTTTGATCCATTGTTTCGATTTGCCCTTAATCAGGTAAATATCATCGGTTGCTTCCTCTCCCAGCCCCCCGGCTTGCGACAGGTAGTAGTCAATTCCCTTACTCTGAACGAACGGAATATTTCCAGTCCGGCCAACTTGTCCAAAAACATAAACAGTAGTAGGTGCCTTTGGAATGATAATCACGTCCCCATCCTGAACAACTGTTTTGGCAACTTCTGATTCACTGTTATTGACCGTGCTTAAGTCGGCAAAGTCATTCTGTTGCATCATCCGCAATTGGTTATCAATCGCAAAAAACAGGGTATCCTCGTTCGTCAGGCTGCTCATCCGCTGCATTTCCATCAGGTTGGCAACCGGTTCAAACTGGAGAAAATTGTAGGCTGGGCTCAAATACCACTGGTCGTAGGACAACCGGTTTTCGTCGACAGATTTCTTAACGATCGAGGCTGCAGTTGATCCGCTGAGCAATTTTGCATAACGCAGGGAACCAGTTTCCTTAATTCCGCCTGCCTTCAACAGTGCCTGAGCAATGGTGGTTGTGTTTTTTGTGATAGATACAAATCCGGGTTTATCCACTTCACCCAGAATCAGCACCTTGTAATCCCGCTTATAGGATTCAGCAGCCACAACCCGGATGCGGTCACCGCGGTGGAGCACCTTGTTTGAAGTTGGAGGCAAATAGTCTGTCGTTTCTGTATTTCCGTCTTCGCTCAGACTGGTAATCTCAATTTTGTCAATTTTTTCGTAGGCAGGATCAAATCCCATCGCCAGTTCCAGAATGGTTGAAACCTGGTCCCCATCAACAAACTGAAATTTACCCTGTTTAACAACTGCTCCGGAAATCGTCACAAAGTTCTTTTCCAGATTGGCCTTGGGGAAAATAATCAGGTCGTCATTTTTTAAATAGGGATTTTGCTTTAAATCTCCGGTTAACCTGAATTTCAGCAGATCTATTGCCAGAGTTGTTCCATCTGCCCGTTTAATCAGGATTCCTCTTTTTGCAATCCGATTATTATCAGACGGCAGCCAGGGTTCCTTGAACTCCTTTGCCACAACCGAAACCATACGGGTTAAAAACTGATCAACCCGTTCTGTGGGTGAAGCTGCAAAAGATCCGTTAACCGGGAATTCCCCGCCGATTGAGACCGAAATTGCCCCGAGCGACGGCATAGAGGAAAGAAAGGAACCTGACCCAGATTTTTCATCGGAGTCCTGTGCAACTAACGGCAGGTTCCAGGCAAATAAATAGCTTACTAAAAGGAGTTTCGTTTTTGTCATGATTTTCCATCTCCCAGAACTGAAATCCGGGTTTCGGTTGGTGTAGTGCCCACTGCATTCCGGGTATCATAAATCCGTTGGGAATGACGGGCAATAAAGTCGAGGTCAAATTGAGTGTGATCGGTTGTGATTACCACCAGATCAGCTTCCTTTAAGGCGATTTCTGTCAAAGGGGTAGATTGAAAATTTTTCCCGCAGATTTCTGTTTCCGGAACAAACGGATCATGATAAGTCAAACCCGAAAGCCCCTCCTGCAATAAAAGTTCCATCACACGGATTGCCGGTGAGTGTCGGGTATCATCCACATTTTTTTTAAAAGCGATTCCCAGAACGAGAATTTTGGCCTGTTTAAGAGGAACCCCTGCATGGGCGATCTCCCGAATAATTGCATCCCTGACATAGAACGGCATTGACTCATTCGTTTTAGCCGCCAGTTCAATAAAATCAGAATGGAAATCATAAGCCTTGGCATACCAGGAGAGGTAATAAGGGTCAATCAGAATGCAGTGACCGCCAATTCCCGGGCCAGGCCAGAACGGCATGAACCCGAATGGTTTAGTTGCAGCAGCCTGAATCACTTCCCAAACATTGATCCCGCCCATCCGGTCACACATCTGAGCAAGTTCATTCACGAGGGCAATATTGACTGACCTGAAAATGTTTTCAAGCAATTTTTCCATTTCAGCAACTTTAGGCGAAGAAACTTCATGAACATGGTCAACTATTTGACGGGTGACCTGTGCGGTCAGGGCAGTACACACTGGGGTAACCCCGCCAACCACAATGGGTGTATTCCCTGTGTGCCATTTTGCATTGCCCGGGTCAATTCTTTCAGGAGAAAAGGCGAGAAAATAATCTTTCCCCACAACCAATCCGGTTTCGTCTAAAACCGGCCTCACATACCCTTCGGTCGTGTTCGGGAAGGTTGTGCTTTTCAGGATAATCAGTTGACCTGGGCGTAATACTTCTTTAATGGATCTGGCAGCTGAAACAATATAGCTGATGTCGGGTTCCTTGTTCTCAGTAAACGGAGTCGGAACGCAGATATAGAATACATCAATCTGGGCGGCACCCGAATAATCAGTCTGGGCTTGAAACCGCCCGGAATCAACCACTTTCCTCCATTTTTCAGCCGGAATATCTGCTATATAGTTTTCACCCTGTTTCAGAGATTTGACTTTCCGCTGACTCAGATCAATCCCAACGGTACGGAAACCTTTTTCTGCAAATTCAACTGCAAGAGGTAGTCCAACGTAGCCCAAACCAACGATACCGATTACCGCCGATTTATTTTCAATTTTTTCCCTGAGCTGATAGGCTGCAGGTGTCATACCCGATCCTTGTAATTTTCTGAAAAATAACTTTGGTAATCCCCGGACAGAATTCTTTCCCACCAGGATTGGTGAGAAAGATACCAGTCAATCGTTGAAGAAAGTCCTTCTTCAAACTTGATTTGGGGTTTCCAGCCCAGTTCATGCCCGATAAAGGAAACATCCATTGCATACCGGCGGTCATGTCCCGGGCGATCTTTTACGTATTTAATCTGGCTTTCATCTTTACCGAGATGGTTCAAAATAAACTTTACAATTTCAATGTTGGTTTTTTCGGCCATACCGCCAAGGTTGTAATGTTCTCCCTGCCGGCCTTTAACAAAAACATCCCACACCCCACGGTTATGATCTTCTACATGAATCCAGTCCCTGACGTTCAGTCCGTCTCCGTAAACAGGAAGTTGTTTACCGCTTAAAGCATTGATAATCATTAACGGAATCAGTTTTTCAGGAAACTGATAGGGTCCGTAATTGTTTGAACACCGGGTTAAAACCGCCGGCAGGTCAAAGGTATGGACGTAGGCCCTGACAAGCATGTCGGCAGAGGCCTTGGATGCACTGTAGGGTGAGTTTGGCGCAAGCGGTGTAGTTTCATGGAACAGGCCGGTTGCCCCGAGTGACCCGTAGACTTCATCAGTGCTGATCTGGAGGTACCGTTTGATTGAAAATTTCCTGGCAGCCTCGAGAAGAACCTGGGTTCCGATAATATTCGTTTCAGAAAAGACCAGCGGCCCAAGTATTGACCGGTCAACATGGGATTCTGCAGCAAAGTTAATAATACCTTCAACGTTGAATCTGGTGATGGCTGATTCCACGTTTTCCTTACTGGTAATATCCCCCTTTACAAAGTGATACCTGGGATTTTTTTCAATTTCTGCCAGGTTTTCAAGGTTGCCTGCATAGGTCAGTTTATCAAAGTTGACAACCTCAACCCCATCCACATTTTTCAAAATAAAATGAATAAAATTTGATCCGATAAATCCGGCACCACCGGTAACTAAAATTCGCATAATTTTCCTGTTTTATTTTGCGATATAACCAACAAAAATAGGCCCGAAGGGCTCCAAAAGCAAAGCATGCAGAGTGTAAAAAGCACCCCCCTTCGAATTGGCTCCCTGCAAACCGGCTCTCATGAAGACTTAATCACCTTTTTTGCCTGCAGGACTTTTTTTTCTCGACTGAACTCTAAAAAAGTTGTATATTTCAGTTTCAATTTGAATTTGCAAAATCCGTTCAAAATCAGGTGATCCATGACCATCCTTTACATCGAAGACGATTACGAATACCATAATATGGTTGATTTCATGCTTGAACCCATGAGTGTCAGGGTTTTGCATGCCTACAGTGTTCAGGAAGGAATTGATATTCTTAAATCGAACAAAGTTAATTTCATCCTGAGTGACATCAATATGGAAGGCATGGATGGGCTTTCTTTCCTGGCCGCAATTAAAAGGGATAAAAACCTGAACCGAATCCCGGTTGTAATTGTTACCGGAGATCCCAGCGGGGAGAAGGCCAGATACGCCAATGAGCAGGGGGCAGTTGGTTTTCTTGCAAAACCCTTTACCCAGAATGAACTTGTTTATCTGGTTAAAACCTTTGCCATTTTGGGAGACATCTACTCCACTGCCGATTCCTCAGAAGAAATTCTGATGCGGAAAAAGCAGAAACTCATGATGATGCTGGCCAAAAACTCCCTGGAACGGAATTTTGAGAAAGCCATCCTTTCCTTTATTACTGGTCTGAATGAGATTTTTGATTTTGATGCCATGGCGTACTATCAACGGACAGACACCGGTGACTACGTAATGATGAAGGAAAGCGGAACCGTTTCTTTCCCCCTTGACCTGAGGGCAATAAAATCCAATACCACCTCAAGCCTAACGAAGCTGTTTGAATCGAAGACAGAAATTTTCAGCAATGATGCCCTCAGTTCTACCTATCCACCGGTAAAAGTGTGGGTTCAGAAGTATAATCTGAATACTGAAGTTTTACTTCCTTTACTGAATCTGGATGACAAAGATTTTCTTCTTGGCGCCGGAGATAACCGGAAGTCACTTGTGATGGACGGATTTTTCTGGGGATTCAGAAACGGAATTTTTTCAAGTAAGGAAAGTGAAATCATAAAACGGCTATCTGTTCAGGGGAATCCGATCATGAGTCATCTGATGAATACACTCGGAAACAAGAAGCTGTTTTAAAATACTCATTGCAATAAAAAAGGGGCTGAAGCCCCTTTTTTTGTTTTCACCAGTACTATTCTTAAGCAACTGATTTTATCCCAAGAAAATCGGTTACCGTCTGGGCAATTGAGTCGTACGTATTCAGAATTACAATACTTGCCCTTAGCTTTGCTGCATTCGGGAATCCTTTAAGATAATTGGGATAGTGTTTCCTGAAGGAAACAAGACCATGCTGGCCTTTAAATTCAATTGCATATCTCAGGTGCCTGAGCATGACCGTAACCTTTTCTTCAAGCTCCGGTTCCGGAAGCAGGATTCCTGTGTTCAGGTAATGCTTCGTTCTGCTGAATATCCAGGGATTTCCATAGGCCCCCCGGCCGATCATCAACCCATCCACACCTGTTTTCAGGAATACTTCTCGGGCAAATTCAGGGGTTGTAATATCGCCGTTCCCGATGATCGGAATTCCTGCAGAGGCTTTTGCCTTTCCGATCCAGTCCCAATCTGCCTGTCCTTCAAACATTTGGGCCTTTGTTCTTCCATGGATTGTCAATGCCTTGATTCCCTGCTGTTCGAGCCGGCGGGTTGTTTCAACAATTGAAATGGAAGCGGCATCCCAGCCAATCCGTGTTTTGGCAGTAACAGGAATTTTAAGCGAGTCGACTATTTGTCGGGTGATCGTTTCCATAAGGTCCGGATAGCATAATAATCCGGAACCAGCACCACGGCCGGCAATTTTTTTTGCCGGGCATCCATAATTAATATCCAGAAAATCAGGGCCCAAAGCTTCTGCCCTTTTGGCAGCTTCAACCATAACCTCAACCTGGTTTCCATAAATCTGAATGGAGACAGGTCGTTCCTCCTCGGAAAACTGCATTTTCTTCGCAGATTTCCCTGCATCCCGGATGATCGCCTCTGAAGGAACAAACTCGGTATAGACGATATCTGCCCCGTTTTCACGGCAAATCCGCCTAAAAGGCTGATCGGTGACATCCTCCATCGGAGCCAGAACAACAGCATTTTCTATTTGTATTTTTTCGCCGATTTTTAACATTTTGCAAAAATAATGGTCAGCAGCACCGATTAAAAACAAACTTCCCATCCGGGTTAGTCCGGTTAATCAGAAAGTTCCTTCAGTTTTAGGGTCAACTCAAGAAGCGCAAGCCGTTCCTGATCGTGACGAAGCCAGAGGTGATAGTCTTCAAGCCAGGACTCTACGACTTGGCTGTTCAGATCAGGAATGTTGTATTTCTTCTCAATTTCCTGTTTAATCAGCCCGAGTCTGCCCATTTCAGTTTGGTCCCTGGATGTCTGTGAAACCCGTTCCCTGTTTTTTCTGTCAAAGCTTTTTCTCTCTTCTGCCCATTGTATCCACATAAAGGTGAGAGTCAGGAAAAAGGATAAAACCAAAGAGGGTATTGCAGGAACCAGAATCAGTTTTGCCAGCAGAAACCAAAAAGCAGTCGTATAAAAAACCAGTCTGAACCCCATCCGGCCACGGCGGACAAATTCTTTTTCATAATTTTCGGATTCCCTTCCTGCCAGTTTCTCCAGGTCAGAAAGCCGGGTAAGAAGGATGGAAAAGGAGTTCAGTTCCTCCAGAGTGACCGGAGGTTCAGGAGCCAGCCATTTGGGATCAATCAGGTTTTTCAGGTTTTGGATCCGGAGTTCCGTATCCTGCCGAAGAGAATTCAGGTCTTCAGAACTCATTCAGGATACCCAGTTTAACATAGGCATCGAGAGATTTGAAGGTAAAGTCATACCTTCCATGGGAAACGGTTTCTGAAGTTTTCAGATTAATGCCACCCGAAAAGAGAATGTGGACAGATTCACCGGAAAGAAAGTCAAAATCGGTCCTGACGCCGGTCAGCCAGCCATTTGCCGTTTTCGTTTCGGGCAGAACGGCACCAAGTCCTGTTGTAGACAACGAGTACCAGGTTTTCCCGGCCTGAATTCCGGCGATCCATTCAGAATTTTTATCCGAGAAAATAATAACATACGGGAAAAGAGTCAGGCTGTTTTGTGAAAGGCCATAACTTTGATCCTGCCCGCTTAGAACCTGGTTAAACGAGGCGTAATCGAACTGATAAGCAACTGAAGTTCCAAGCCAGGGCAGCCAGTCTCTGTTCAGCCTTCCTTCAATCATTACTGCATTCTGGCTGCGGTCAATGTTGTCGCCAAACCCGGAAAGAAAATCCGTCAATGAATAAAAATAGGTTCTGGAGATGCCGAAGGAACTGCTCCAGGACCAGTTTCTTTCCTGCGCTGCTCCAGTGGAGGAAAGGGTTAACAGAAAAACGAAGGACAGAATTGATTTCATACTTTTAAGGATCCGGATTTCAGATCATTCCGAAATCCGGACAATGAGTCAGACCCGTTTTTTAAAATACTCCAGTGTCAATTTCAAACCTTCCGACCGGTCTATTTTAGGTTGCCATCCCAGAACTTTTCTGGCTTTGGTGATATCAGGCTGGCGAACCTTGGGGTCGTCCTGAGGAAGCGGCTTATAAGCAATTTTACTTTTTGAACCGGTTAACCTCAGCACTTCCTCTGCAAACTGAAGAATGGTTATTTCATCGGGATTTCCCACATTGGTCGGTTCCTGCTCATCAGACATCAACAGACGAAAAATACCATCTACCAGATCAGAAACGTAGCAGAAACTGCGGGTTTGGCTTCCGTCTCCAAAAACGGATAAATCTTCTCCTCTGAGTGCCTGGCCCACAAATGCCGGCAGCACCCGTCCATCATCCAGCCGCATTCTGGGTCCATACGTATTAAAAATCCGGACAATCCGGGTTTGAACCTGATGGTACCGGTTATAGGCCATGGTTATCGCTTCAGCAAACCGTTTTGCCTCGTCGTAGCATCCTCTGAATCCAACCGGATTTACATTTCCCCAATAATCTTCTGTTTGGGGATGAATAAGCGGGTCGCCATACACTTCAGAAGTTGAAGCAATCAGAATCCGGGCATTTTTTGCCTTTGCAAGACCCAGAGCATTATGGGTGCCCAGACTCCCAACCTTCAGGGTTTGGATGGGGATTTTGAGATAATCAATCGGGCTGGCCGGGGAGGCGAAATGGAGGATATAATCCAGCGGTCCATCAATGAAAATGTAATTGCTGACATCATGTTTGACGAATTTAAAATTCGGATGACCGGCAAGGTGAGAGATATTATCTACCGAACCGGTTATCAGATTATCCATGGCAATTACGTCGTGACCTTCGGCTATAAACCGGTCGCAGAGGTGGCTGCCCAGAAATCCTGCACCACCGGTTATCAAAGTTCTGGGACGGCGGTTATTTTCCACTTACAGGTCTCCCGATAGAATAATAAGTAAATCCGTTGTCCATCATTTGCTGGACGTCATACACATTCCGTCCGTCAAAAATGACAGGAGTTTTCATTAACCGCTTCATAACTGTATAATCCGGCCTGCGGAATTCATTCCATTCAGTGGCCACGATTAAGGCATCTGCATCCTGCAAAGCACCATAATTGCTTTCTGTGTAGGTGATTTTTTCACCCAGACGGGCTTTGACATTAGGCATTCCTTCAGGATCGTAAGCCTGAATTTTTGCCCCTTCAGCCAGTAATGCCTGAATTATTTCCAGGGCCGGTGCATCCCGGATATCATCGGTATTAGGTTTGAATGCCAGACCCCAGACTGCAAAGGTTTTTCCGGAAACCGAACCGAAATGATCCTTTATTCTCTGAACGATGACTGTTTTCTGGATTTTATTCACCGACATGACTGATTTCAGAATCCGGAAATCGTAGTTATATTCTTCGGCAGTTTTATTCAGTGCTGACACATCTTTGGGGAAACAGGATCCCCCATACCCAATTCCTGGAAACAGGAACCGTTTTCCGATTCTGGAGTCTGACCCAATCCCGATCCGGACGTTATCAACGTTAGCCCCGACTTTTTCACAAAGATTTGCAATCTCATTCATGAATGAGATTTTAAGTGCCAGGAAAGCATTCGCTGCATATTTGGTCATTTCTGCAGACCGCTCATCCATCATGTAAATTGGATTTCCCTGCATGACAAAGGGTTGGTACAGTTCATGCATGAGTTTTCTGGCTTTATCTGAAGAAACTCCGACCACGACACGTTCAGGCTTCATAAAATCTTCGACCGCATAGCCTTCACGCAGGAATTCAGGGTTACTGACCACGTCAAAGGAAGTAACGCCATTTGATCTGGACAGAATCTCAGCTTTGACCTTTTCGGAGGTTCCAACAGGCACGGTTGATTTGTCTACAACGACTTTGTACCCTTCATCAGGGAATTTTGAATACAGGTCGCCGATATTGCCGGCAACCCCGAGGATATATTTCAGATCTGCAGATCCATCTTCATCCTGCGGTGTGGGAAGAGCCAGAAACAGGATTTCACCATGTTTGAACCCTTCTTCCAGACTGGTGGAAAAATTAAGGCGGTTTTCCTTGATGTTCCGGGCAAAGAGTACATCCAGTCCTGGTTCAAAGATCGGGATAACTTTATTTTTCAACTTTTCAACTTTTGCCTTGTCAATATCAATACAAAGCACATCGTTTCCGGTTTCTGCCAGGCAGGTACCGGTTACCAACCCAACATACCCTGTCCCGACGACTGTAATTTTCATAAAGAGCTCCGTTTATTTTTTAAAATCAGAATAAAGTTAAACCCGGATTCCAGGAGTAGGATAAATCTATCTGGATGCTGCCGCCAGCAAGCCAGTCAGATTTGGATCCTGATTCATGTGCAAAGTTAACAAAATACCGGTGTTGAATAAAACTGCTGACTGAAATACGGCCCAACCAGTCGTATCCCACTTTTAATTCAGAAAAGACTCGTTTTTCCGGAAATTTCAATGGATTGGTTACAGAAGGAAGCAATTCATTCTGAGTTCCTGCGACCTGGTAAAGGACAGCAATCTGGGGGATGACGGGATAAATTTCCCAAATCCGGGCTTTAAGTAAAATCTGCCAGGCATCCGGGCCAATGGGATGGCCTAAAATTGACCCTTTAGTGAAGTCAGTTTCGGTGATCGAGTTCATTTTTCCGTAAAAAACATAGTTCAGCCATAAAGGTCCGCCGTTTGATTTCACGGTGTAAACCTTTGGCATCAGACGGGTATATTCCAGTACTACCGTTCCTAAAAAGGGCAAAACCGGGTCAGAAATTTCTGAACCGCCCTGAATCCCGAGTTTGTGACCAACTGTTCCATCAATTGAAAAGTCATCAACTAAAACTGAAGTGTAGGCATGAAGTCCGGGTAAACGCCAGGACACATCACCCTGATACCCGATATTATCATCGAGCTGACTGAGACCTACATTTTCACGTTCACCAAAATAAGTTATCAGCGGATTCAGGTAGCCGAGCCTAAATCCCGGTGAAGTTGTTGGAAACAGGATAGTTTGGGATAAACTGGCGGTAAATCCCTTAAAAACAACTGCTTCGAGCCTGATTCCTGCAAGGTTTCTCTGAATATCGGTTTTTTTCGTCAGCCGGATGCCATCTGCCGGGTAGGTTGAATAGTCAAGTTGTGCATAAAAGTGAGTAAGGCGAAAAGGTCCGGCAGTATATCTGAACCAAAGCAGATCCGGCGGCGGTGAGGAAAGTCCGATCAGCATGGAATAGGAATTTGTTGGGCCCCAGGAAATTTTTTGCTTTCCGGCAGTAAATTCGAACCAGGACCATTTCCCTGCTACATAAGCATGGCGATGGAACAGGAATCCTTTAATTGAATTATTGTTCAGTTCATTTGAGATTCTTCCCCGGTAATCAGAATCCATACCCGCATCATTATCAACCTGAAGGGCAGTGGAAAAAACAAGGTGACTGTTGGGTGAAAACCAAAATCCGCCAACTGAAGTGCCTCTCACCTTTTCGGTTGATACCGGAACATTGGTCCCCGATAACCTTCCAAGACCCGATACAGCAACCCGAAAAGAATCCGGGTTCCCAATCTGGTACCGGTTAGACAAAGTTTCTCTCCAAACACTGGAAAATCCTGATTTCAAAGTACCGGATTTAAGCCAGGACTCCCAGGATTCAGGCGAACTTTCAAATGGCTGAAATGCTCCCGGTTCCCTGAGCTTAAGTTCCTGATACCAAAGAGTTTCGTCGCCGGCATCCTGAACCCAGGGCAGGTTTTGGGAAAACAGAACAAAAGGGAACCACAGGAACAAAAACACCAGGCAAATTGGCTTCACTTACATCCCCCAGAGTTGATAGGATGAATAGCTGATTGTAAAAACAATTACCAGGAAGGTGGCATAAACAATCCGCCTGCTTCTCTGAAGGTGGTATTCCAATAAAAGCCGGTACCCCAGAAATAAAATAATGGATTTAATGCTCACGGCTGCCAGGTGATACTTAACCGCCATGTCGGGTGGCATCAGGTTAAGCGAAACGACAAACAGCAGGATAAAAAACTCAAAGGGGTTTGACAGGAAATTCCCGCTTAGACGCTTGATTACAATATTTGCAAAAATCAGGATACCGATAACAGTATATAAAATATTGGAAAAAATTTCGGCAGAGATTGTGCCAAAGAAAACCGGATCGATAACCTGCTCTGCGGTGAAAATGATATAGGACCCGGATAAAAACAGGATAAACATCATGAATTGTTCATACCATTCTTTTCTGGATGTCAGGTAAAGATAAACCAGGCCGGCAATGAGGATGATCCCGATTATAATACCTTCCAGAGAGGTTTTGGTCAGAATCAGGATATTCAGAAAGAGTGCCACAATAATCAGATTCCTGATCACAAGCGGTAAAAAAAGTGTCATCCTGAGAAAAAACATCAGAGAAGCCGGAACCGGCCGGACTCTTGTTTTAAATAAAGCTTTAAGTGTTGGCTGCTGCCTGACAAAAGTAACCAGTTTAAACGCAGCAAAAATCATAAAAACAGACACCATCAGCAGAGACAACTCTCTGAATTGATATTGGTAAACGGATAAAACGGCAATTATCCCCAAAATTGAGGCAATTCCATACATGAACATGACGGTGAGGCCATGTCCCAATCCTAAACCCATCAGCCGGTGGTGGATATGGAGTTTATCCGGTGAAAACGGGTTCTTCCCTTTCAGGATTCTTCGGGTGAAGGCCCATGCCGTATCCAGAATTGGCAGACCCAGAATCGTCAGGGGAAGTGCAATTGCCATCACGGTTGCAGACCTGAAGGAGCCGATTAGTGTCAGCATGGATAAAACAAATCCAAGGAAATAGGATCCGACATCTCCCATAAAAACCTGAGCCGGGTGGGCATTGTATTTCAAAAAGCCCAATGTTGAACCTATCAGTGTTACTGAAATAAACAAAAGGATATAGGATCCCTGCAGGTATCCTATCAGCCCGATAAAAAATAAAGCTATAGAGACAATTCCGGCTGCCAATCCATCCAAACCATCCATGAGGTTGATGGAATTGGTTATTCCGATAATCCACAATAAAGTAAAGGGGACTGAAAAAATTCCAAGATCCAGTTTAAATAAACCGAAAACATCAATTTGGGTGATGGAAAGTCCTGAAATCAGAAGCGCAACCGATCCTGCCACAATCTGTCCAAAAAATTTCACATACGGATTCAGACTTGAATAATCATCCAGGAGGCCAACCATTCCCACAATTAAGGCACCGATTGTAATACCTTTCAGGATATTGGCCTGAGGCAGGAGGATTTTATCGGAACCAAAGAGAAGGATGGCAAAGACAAAGGAGGTGACAACAGCAACCCCCCCGATCCTGGGAATTATTTGGGTATGTACTTTTCTTTCACCCGGTTTATCGACCAGATTCAATTTGTTTGCCAGCCGGATTACAGCCGGCATGAGGAAAAAGGAAGTGGCAAGAGCCAGAACAAACGAGTAGAAATGAACCATTTTTTACCGGACAGGTGAAAGTTACCTCTTACAGAATTGTAAGATAAGGAAAAACAAAATTTTAACCTACCTGCCACCCGGCTGGGTTGACCACCATCACCTGCCTGATAACTGCTGAAACAGGTCCTGATAAGCAGATACTGCGGTTTTTCGGGTAAGGCCATTCAGAAAATAGTGATAGCCTTTTAGCCCCATCCCGGGAAGATTTTGTTTTTCACCTAGCAGAGCAGTCAAGGCTGTTTTGATCCTTTCAGGGTCGCCCGGTTGAACAGAAAGGCCACAGCCGGTATTCCGGATCAATAAGTCAATTTCAGAACCGGGATCAACAACTGCCAAAACCGGTTTTCCGACGGCAAGAATTCCATAAATTTTTGAAGGAAGCAGGTACCCTGCCATTTTTTCTGTCAGCGGAACGAGGTGAATGTCGGCAGCATTTAAACTGTCGGAAAGGGTTTCTTTTGGCTGGAACGGAAAAAACCGGACGTTTTTGCACCCGTACCTTTCAATTTGCTGTCTGATCGAAGGGAGATTTACCCCGTTTCCTATCAGACAAAAGCAGACATCCGGATGGTTTTGTTCAAACCAGGGCGCAAGGCTCAGAATTTTATCCAGACCCTGACTCATCCCGATATTTCCGGAGTACATGACAACAAACTTTCCGGTAAGTTCGTTTTCAATTCTGAACCGGCTTTCAGGCTGGGGTTTCAATTTTGAGTCATCACTCCAGTTTGGAATAACCCTGATTTTTTCCCGTTCAGACTCCCTGACTGCAATTGCATTTTTCATTGAACCGGATAAAGTGACAATACTGATTGCCTGATTGTTGATCCACTGCTCCAGTTTCTCTGATATCCGGATAATGAATTTGTTTTTGAGGGTTCCCATTTCAACTGCAATCCCCGGATACAGATCCTGAACATTATAAACATAGGGGATTCTGCGAAAAATCCTGAGCAGGTTTGCAGTTATGCCGTTGAGCAGGGGTGGGGTGCTCATCACGAAGACCAGATCAACCTGTGAGATCCGGAAGGATTTTAGTATGGATCCGAACCAAAAACTGAAGAAATGGAGCAGGCGGTTAAGGATGGACTTATTACCTGCAGGATGGTTATAAATCCGGAAAACTTTCAAATTCCCTGAAATTTCTGTTTTTTCAGGATTAAGTCCGCCGGGATAGGTTCCGGGTTCAGGATAACCGGTAATTACGGTAATTTTAAATCCGGCCTCACTCAAATCCTCGCACAATTCTGCAAGAAGTTGCCCGGTTGCAGCAAAATCAGGATAATAATGCTGGTTAATAATCAGGATGTGTTTCAAACAGGAACCTTCCTATTTAACCAGCTTTCTCAGGTAATCTCCATAACCGCTTTTTTTCAGTTCATCGGCAGCATCCAATAATTGCTCAGTAGTGATAAACCCTTTTCTGTAAGCAATCTCCTCAATACATCCGATTTTAAGACCCTGCCGGGTTTCGATCACATGAACAAATTGTGAGGCCTGAAGCAACGATTCATGCGTTCCGGTATCGAGCCAGGCGGTTCCTCTGCTCAAAACCCTGACGTTTAACTGCCCGCGTTTCAGGTATTCATTGTTTACATCTGTTATTTCGTATTCACCACGTGCTGAAGGTTTCAGATTCTCTGCAATTTCCACCACATGGTTATCGTAAAAATAAAGTCCGGGAACTGCATAATCAGACTTGGGATTGGATGGTTTTTCTTCAATGGAAATCACCTTCCCGTCTGCAGAAAATTCAACAACACCATACCGTTCAGGGTCTGATACCTGATAGGCAAAGACAATTCCGCCAGAGGGATCTGCACATTTGGCGACTGTTTCCTGCAGACCAGTCCCATAAAAAATATTGTCACCCAGAATCAGGGCAACCGGGTCTTTTCCGATGAACTCTTTACCAATTACAAACGCCTGAGCAAGTCCGTTGGGAACAGCCTGCTCAGCATAGGAAAAACTGCATCCGATCTGCCTGCCTGATCCCAGAAGTTTTTTAAACATTGGCAGGTCATGCGGCGTTGAGATAATCAGGATTTCCCTGATTCCGGCCATCATCAGCACACTAAGGGGGTAGTAAATCATGGGTTTGTCATAAACCGGCATGAGTTGTTTTGAAATGGCAATGGTCAGCGGGTGAAGACGGGTACCCGATCCACCAGCAAGAATGATTCCCTTCATGGATTTTTCCTTTGGTCAAATTCCAAAAATAAAGGAAAAAGGGGTAAAAACAGAATATGCCGGTTCAACGGAAGGAAATAATCCGGTTTTCTGTGAGCCTGATCAGAAAATTGCCGATAAATCAGGATCAACTTCCTGAACACTTGACTCCCGGTTCAGCAAATCACCCAGAGAAGGGGGTACCGGTACGGGTGATCCGGTTTCTGCTTCAACGATTGTTTCAAATTTTGCCGGGTGGGCTGTTGATACAACAATGCAAAACTCATCCGGAAATACCTGCTTTCTCACAAATTCCCCCACTGCCGTATGCGGGCATACTCTTTCAGAGGACATTTTCCATGCCTCTCTGATCGTTTCACGAATTTCAGGATCGCTTACACTGTATGAAGAAAAAGCGGCCCGGAGTTGCTCAATATCCGGGAACAGGTGTCTGATTCTTTCCATATTGCTCGGATTGCCCACATCCATGGCATTGGCCAGAGTTTGAATTCCGGGCCTTGGTGACCAGTTTCCGGTTTCAAGAAAGTCAGGAATCGGGCGGTTGCTGTTAACGGCCAGCACGATCTTCCGGATCGGAGCTCCGGATTTCTGTGCCCAGAATGCCCCTGCTGAGTTTCCGGCATTCCCTGTCGGGATAATTACAACAGGTTTCTCTCCGGTTAGTTTTTCATAGAGAAAGGAAGCATAGATATAATAGGTCATCTGGGGGAGAAGCCTGGCGATGTTAATTGAATTTGCAGAGCTCAGGTCAGTTTTTTCGGATATTTCCGGATAGTTGAATGCCTCTTTTACCAATTTCTGGCAATCATCAAATGTTCCTCTGACTGCATACGACTCAATATTACCTCCCCAGCAGGTGAGCTGTTTTTCCTGACGGGCCGAAACCCTTCCTTTCGGAAAGAGGACTTTGACCCGGATTCCCGGTTTCCCAAAGAAAGCAGCAGCGACCGCACCGCCGGTATCGCCTGAAGTTGCGACCGCAATGGTCAATTCCTTTTTTGCATTTTTCCGGATTCTGACCAGGCATTCGGCCAAAAACCGGGCGCCAACATCTTTAAATGCGGCAGTTGGTCCGTGAAAAAGTTCAAGGAACGCAACCCGGTCGGTTATCAAATTCAGGGGAATGGGGAAGTTAAAAGCAGAACGGCAGATGTCTTCCAGTTCACTTCCAAGCAGGTCTCCTTCAAAAAACGGCCTCAGTGAAGCAATAGCAACTGAAGGGAAATCATTCCAGTTTGATATGGCTGACCAATCTGGTGCCGGAAATTTTTCCGGAACAAACAGTCCGCCATCCTCTGCCAAACCTTTTTCAATTGCTTCAGATAAGGAGACCCGGTTTTTTCCGGATCGGGTAGAATGATATTTCATAGTGGAAGACCAAAAATTATGAGAGTAGATGGGCACCATCCAGATTGATGCCGGAAACCCAGGAGTCACAGGTCAGACCTTCCTGAATGATAGCTGAGACCATTTTTTCCCGGATTTCCTCTGCTTTCCGGCGACCCTTAGCCCAGGCGAAAATGGAAGGCCCTGAACCGGAAATGGAGCACCCGATGGCACCTGATGAAAGGGCAGCTTCCTTTGCGGGGAAAAACCCGGGAAGAAGTGATGCCCGCCTGGGTTCAATCAGGACATCTTTCAGGGATCGGCTGATAAGCGGAATGTCCTGTGTAAAACACCCGGCGATAAACCCAGCGAGATTTGCCGACTGGGCTACGAATTCAGTCAGCGGAAGGTCTTTTTTCAGGACAGCCCGGCTTAACCGGGTATCCAGGCGGTAATGAGGATGAAGGATTACCGCAAAAATATCATCCGGAACCGGTATCCGGATCACTTCGATGGGGTCAAGGGACCGGGTCAGAGTCAAACCGCCGAAAAGGCAGGGGGTAACATTATCGCCATGAGGGCTTCCGCTGGCAATTTTTTCACCCAGAAGAGCATAGGATAGCAACTCATTTCTTGATAAGGGTTCCTCCAGCAACGCATTGGCTGCAACCAAGGCACCAACCGATGATGCTGCCGAGCCACCCATTCCGCTTCCAAGGGGAATGCCTTTGTGAATGGAGAGTTCAAATCCAAAATCCGGGGTCACATCTTCACTCAATCTGAGAAGCACTGCACCCGAAACATTCAGGGCAGGATCGAGCGGAAGAATTTCTGAAGTCCCGGTTATCTCTTTGATCCTTACACCGGGTTCTTTCGTTTTTCTGACTGAAAGTGTATCTCCGACTGCATTCAGGGCAAAACCAAGAATATCAAACCCGACCGCTACATTTGCACAGGTTGCCGGTGCAAAAACCGTTGCCTGATCCATCAGAGAGTTGCCCCCAGATACTGAGACAATCTGAGAAGATCAGCAAAAGCTCCGGCTGCTGTGACCTCCGGACCAGCCCCGGGACCCTGAACAATCAACGGCTGGTTGAAGTACCGCTTGGTGGTGAAAGCCACGATATTGTCATTTCCTCTAATATGGGCAAATGGGTGTGTTGCCGGATAGGTTCTTAATTCAACCCGGGAGCCACCGGCCGGATCGATCACCCCAACGTACCGAAGGACTTCACCTTTTTCTGCAGCTTTCCGGTAGAGATCCCCGATTTCCTGGTTTATTTCCTCATATCCGTCAAGAAATTCCTTGATAGAAACCTTTTCGAGCCGGGCGGGAACCAGACTCCGGATCGGAACTTCTTCAAGTTCTATATTTTTCCCGATTTCTCTGGATAAAATGACCACTTTCCGGCCAACATCCGTCCCGGAGAGATCATCCCGTGGATCCGGTTCCGTGTATCCTTTTTCCCTGGCCTGACGGACGAGTTCGCTGAACGGCGTTTTTCCGTCAAAGCTTGAAAAAAGATAACCCAAAGTTCCCGAAAGCACACCTTCAATGCGGATAATTTCATCACCAGTTTGAATGAGGTCCCGAAGCGTTCCGATAATCGGAAGACCTGCGCCAACAGTGGTTTCGTAAAGAAAGTGCCGCGAGATCTTTTTCCCTTCCTTTTTAAGTTCCTGATAATAGGGATAGGGCATGGTGTTGGCCTTTTTGTTCGGGGTGATAACGTGGATTCCCCGTTTCAGCCAGTCAACATATTTTCCTGCAATTTCCTGACTTGACGTGCAGTCGATCAGGACTGTGTGCGGAAAGTAATCGGCATGGACGTGGTGAATAAAGGAATCCAGATCAGCCTGAAGTTCTGCACTTTCAAGTTCCTGCTTCCATTTATTCAGGGAAATCCCGGCGTTGGACAGCACCATTTTACGGGAATTCATAATTCCCCTCACCCGGATATCAATCCCGAAATCAGCCTTCAACCGTTTATGCTCACCGGCAATCTGATTGAGCAGGGTGGTTCCGACAAGTCCGGGACCGATAATTCCGACAGATAATGTCTGGTTGGAAAGGTAAAATCCGGAATGTGCTGCCCGAAGTGCCTTAGTTGCATCTTCTGCCCGGACAACAACAGAAATATTGCGTTCTGATGAGCCTTGTGCAATTGCCCGGATGTTCACCCCAGCTTTACCCAGGGAACCGAAAAACTTGGCTGAAACACCGGGCACACCCGACATCGTATCGCCCACAGCAGCCAGCACTGCACACTGATTTTCGACACTGACCGAAGATATTTTTCCATGATAAAGTTCAGCAAAAAAAGCCTGTTCGGTTGTGGCTTTTGCCAGTTCAGCCTGTGCTTCAGGAACAGCAACACAGATCGAGTGTTCAGATGAAGCCTGCGAAATCAGAATCACAGAAATATTTTTTTCATGCAGAGCAGTGAAAAGCCGCGATGAAATTCCGGGAACGCCCAGCATTCCGGTTCCTTCTACATTGATCAGGGCCACTTTTTCAACGATAGAAAACCCTTTGATCACACTGAACGGATCCTGTTCACAGGAAGAGGAAATCCGGGTTCCGGGATGGTCAGGATTAAAGGTGTTCCGGATAAACAGCGGAATTCCTTTTTTCATGGCCGGAATCATGGTAGACGGATGGAGAACCTTTGCACCAAAATATGCAAGTTCAACGGCTTCCTGATAGGTGAGCTCGGGGACGACAACCGCACCCGGAACCTGTTTCGGGTTAGCCGACATGACGCCGTCTACATCCGTCCAGATGGTTATTTTTTCAGCATCGAACAAATTACCGAAAATTGACCCGGAGTAATCCGACCCGTTCCTGCCCAAAGTGGTTGGAATTCCGTCTTCAGTCTGCGCAACAAATCCGGTTATGACAATATAATCAGCCGTTTTATGCTCCTTAAACCAGGAATCCAGTTTCTTTTTAGACTGTTCCCACAGCACGTTTGGTGTTGGTACGGCCGGTGCTACCACCAGGATTTTCCTGGCATCCAGCCATTCAGATTTCAGCCCGAGTGACTGCAGTTTTGCATTCAGGAACTGGGCATTCCAAACTTCCCCTAGCCCGGAAACAAAATCCCGGGTCCGCGGCGAATATTCCCTGGTTAACCATACCCCTCTCAGGATATCTTCGACATCATTAAAATCTGACTGAATGGCGGCAACAAGAGGAGTTCTTGCAATTGCCGGAAGCAGGGATTCAATGGCATCCAGGTGTTTTTTTCTGAGGGAATCCAGATGATCTTTCAGTGATTCTTTCCGGTGGCTTGCCAATTCAAGTAACTGAAGAAGCTGGTCGGTTACCCCACTCATGGCCGAAACAACAACTCCGGTTTTCCCGGTTTGTTCTTTCCGGATAATGGCAGCAACAGTTTCTATCCGCTCGGAGGTTGCAACCGATGTTCCGCCAAATTTATGTACTGTCCAATGAAATGAATTCAAAAAAACCTCATTCAGTCTTTTCCGAACTGCTGACCGGGAAATAAAAGACGGGGCTCAAGCCTGCTATTCAGGGTATGAGCAAAGCGGTTGAAATCGCAACCGGTTCCCGTTTTATCTAAATTCCCAACCCGGCAAATCCGGTCGGTGTTTAAAAAGTCAGACCAGAGATCCCGTTCTGACTTTATCTTTAAATAGTTTGTAATTTAATCCGTCAATAATCGCATGAAGGCTTGCTTCTATAATATTCCGGCTGACACCAACCGTCACCCAAACCTCTTTGCTGTCTGAGGTTTCGACCAAAACCCTGACGTTGGCATTGGTACCGTCCTTTTCATCCAGAACCCGGACTTTGTAATCCACCAGTTCGGTCTCGGTAATTCCCGGATAAAACCGGCAAAGTGCTTTTCTCAGCGCATTGTCCAGTGCATTTACAGGACCATTTCCGTCAGCAGCAGTATGTTCGACAACCCCATCCACTTCCAGTTTCAAAACTGCTTCTGCATGAGAAAGATGGCGTATATCGTTTGAAGTGATATTGATCTTGCTGTCGATGAGATTGAAATAGGGTTTAAACTCACCCAGTTCGGCTCTGAGAAGCAATTCAAAGGAAGCATCTGCACCTTCGAACTGGTAACCGTTAAATTCCAGTTCTTTAATCCGGTCAACCACCCGCTTTGCAGCTTCCCTGTCCAGATCCAGGTCAATTCCCAACTGCTGAGCCTTGTACCGGATGTTACTTTGACCCGACAGGTCAGAAACCAGAACCCGTTGCTTGTTGCCAACCGTTTCAGGTTCAATGTGTTCGTACATCCGGCTGTCTTTCAACACGGCAGAAACGTGAATTCCACCTTTGTGGGCAAACGCCGATTTTCCGACAAAAGCCTGTCTGGAATTGGGGACGAGATTCATTGTTTCATAGATAAAATGGGACAGCGGGCTCAGATTGGCAAGTGTTACCGGCCGGATTGTTTCCCGATTCATTTTCAGGACCAGGTTTGGGATAATGCTGACGAGATTGGCATTTCCGCACCGTTCGCCAATGCCATTGATAGTACCCTGAACATGCACGGCACCTGCAGCCACTGCAGCCAGGGAATTTGCAACCGCCAGTTCTGAGTCATTATGGGCATGGATGCCCAATGGCAGGGTAACTTTTCCTGCAACTTCAGAGACAATTGCCGTTACTTCATTCGGCAATGTGCCGCCATTCGTATCGCAAAGCACTAAAGTTGAAGCCCCGGCTTTCTGGGCTGCGAGAAGCATTTTAAGTGCAAACCCTGGATTTGCCTTATATCCGTCAAAGAAATGCTCTGCATCAAAAATGACCTGTCTGCCTTCGCTTTTCAGGAATTCGACCGACCGGAATATTAATTCTTCATTCTGTTCATCCGATAAACCTAACCCATGAACAGAGTGAAGGTTCCAGGTCTTTCCGAAAATGGTTACTACACTGGTTTCAGCCTGCAGTAACGCATTCAGGTTAGGATCTTCTCTGACAGCATCAAGGGACCGTGCTGTTGATCCGAAGGCACAAACTCTGGCAGCCATTAGCTGAACCGACTTGATTTTCCGGAAATAGTCAGCGTCCTTAGGGTTACTTCCAGGCCAGCCGCCTTCAATAAAATCAACGCCGAATTCATCCAGTTTACGGGTTATCAGAACTTTATCATTGACCGAAACACTGACATGCTCCCCCTGGGTACCATCTCTGAGTGTTGTGTCGAACAATTCGATTTTATGCATACGCCTCCTCCCGGGAAAAATCCTGTCTCAGCCCTGAAGCATCCCGGTTTTCCGGGCATATTCGAATAAATCACCTGCCTCAATAATTGAAACTACACTTCCAAGTGGCTTCAGTAAGTATTCCTGGCCTGTTGTCAGGTTTTTTACCGAATTTGCTGCGAGATCAATTTCGAGTTCATCCCCGGTTTTTATTTTATCATTCAGCTTTTCATAGCCTTCGTAGGGAATCAGAAATCCGCCATCTACACAATTCCGGTAAAAGATCCGGGCATAAGATTCGGCAATTACAGCTTTTACACCTGCAACCTGAAGGGCAAATGGTGCATGTTCACGGCTCGACCCGCATCCGAAGTTTCCGCCGCCAATAATAATTGAGTAGTCGGAAAGGTGGTTTTCGCCCTTGATAAACGGAATATGCCCCATTGGTAAACCTGATTCCGGCAGGGGAACCCCTGAAAAGGCATAGTGTCCGTATTTTTTCTTTTCTTCCGGATGGGATAACGAATAAACCAGATGCTCAGCAGGAATAATCTGATCGGTATCAATTTTATCCCCAAGAACAAAGGCCTTTCCCTGAATAACTTTTTCCATAGTAATCCTTATTAAAAAAATAGTTTGGAACTTCCTGCCGGATCTGCCGGAAGGCAAAATTTCATCTGGTTACATGACATCCCGTGGATCGGTAATCACCCCTTTTACTGCTGATGCAGCAACAGTGAGAGCCGAGGCAAGATAAACTGCCGACTTCTTGCTGCCCATACGGCCGGGGAAATTCCGGTTGGTTGTAGAGATAATGACTTCCTCGTCCTGTGCACGTCCAAACGTATCAGACGGACCGCCCAGGCAGGCAGCACAGGACGATTCGCCGATTTGGCATCCGGCCTTTTTAAAGATGTCACGTAAAGTCACCCCATTTACAGTCTCAACATCAAGCTGCTGATCCACCCAGGTAGAAGCCGGAACAATAAAGGTTGGAACCTGAACTTGCTGGCCGAACAGAATCCGGGCAGCAAAAATAAAATCTTCAAGTTTACCACCTGTGCAGCTCCCGATGTAACATTTGGTCAGTCTGGTGCCCTGAACATTTCTGACCGTATCCTTGTTATCAGGGCTGTGCGGTTTTGCAACCATCGGTTCCATTTTTGACAGATCATAGGTGTATCTGGATTGATATACCGCATCGGCATCTGAACGGAAAATTTCATACGGTTTTGAAGTTCTGGCTTTTACATAAGCTTCGGTCAACTCATCCGCTTCAATGATTCCATTCATCCCGCCGGCTTCAATGGCCATGTTGGTCAGGGTCATTCTTTCCGACATCGGTAAAGACATAACCCCCGGGCCGGCAAACTCCATTGCGCGGTAGGTTGCTCCGTCGGTAGTAATATCACCGATGATCTGAAGGATCATATCCTTTGCAGTTAGGTAGGGCGGAATTTCGCCATCAAACCAGAATAACATCGATTCAGGTACTTTTTCCCAGATTTTGCCGGTTCCAAGAATGAAAGCAGCATCCGAGTTGCCCACACCGGTAGAAAACATGCCGAAGGCACCGGATGTACAGGTATGGGAGTCGGTCCCGAACAGAACTGTCCCCGGTACATTGTACCCTTCCTCGGCAAGTGCCATGTGGCACACTCCCTTATACCGGTCTGTCCCGGGGCCGTAATAGTTCGGAAGGTCGTATTCAGATGCAAATTCCCTGAGCTTTGCTACGTTGGCAATCGCATGCGAATTGGCTGTAAAGATGTAGTGGTCAGGAAAGATGACAAGTTTATCTTTATCCCAGATTTTTGCTGATGACCCAAATTCCCGTTTCCAGATATCGATTGTGGGAGGGCCACAGACATCGTGAGTCATCAAAACATCCACACTCAGCCAAATAGTCTCTCCGGGTACAACCTTGCTTTTCCCGGATGCCTTTGCCAGAATCTTCTCGGTAATCGTCATTCCCATTCTTATCTGTTTCCTTATTAATAGATCTAAATTTTATACAAACCGGACCGGATTGTCCTGCCAGATTGAAACAGTCTGTTCGTGCCGGTCTTTATCATATTGCTTTTTGTGATTCAGAGCATTTAAAAATGCCCGGACACTTGCTTCGACAATATCAGTAGAATTACCCTTGCCTGTGAAGGCTTTTCCGTTATCCCGGATTCTGAGGATAACCTCACCAACGGCATCCCGGCCGCCGGTCACCGATCTGACCTGATAATTCTCGATGGTAACATGAGTTTTCAGCGCCCGTTCAACTGCTTTAAAAGCTGCATCTACAGGTCCATCCCCAACAGAGGATTCCTGAATTGATTTTTCTTTGGCTTTTACTTTTACGGTTGCAGTCGGTACAATCGACGTTCCCAATGTAACCTGAAGATATTCAAGCTGGTAATATTGTTCATCGAAGTGCTTCTGCACCTCTTCGCCCATCATGACTCTGAGGTCTTCATCGTACACTTCTTTTTTACGGTCAGCAACAAGCAGGAATTTTTCATAAATATCATCCAGTTCTGACGGAGAAAGCTCATACCCGAGTGCCTTCATCCGGGCAACAAGACCATGCCGGCCTGAGTGCCGTCCAAGGACAATCCGGTTATGGGTAATTCCAACGTCTTCCGGCTTCATAATTTCATAGGTATCCCGGTTTTTCAGCATGCCATCCTGATGGATCCCGGATTCGTGTGCAAAGGCATTATCCCCAACAATTGCCTTATTGGGCTGGACAATCATGCCGGTAAACCCGGAAACCATTCTGCTGGTGTTATAAATTTCCCTGGTCAGAATGTCGGTGTAAAATGGCCAGATATCCTTTCTGACATTCAGAGCCATAACAAATTCCTCCATAGAGGCATTTCCGGCCCGTTCCCCGATTCCGTTGACGGTACATTCTACCTGCCTTGCCCCGTTCAGTACAGCAGAAAGCGAATTGGCAACAGAGAGTCCGAGGTCATTATGACAATGGACAGAGATGACGGCCTGATGGATATTCGGCACTCTTTTTTTCAATTCAGCGATCTTGGCTCCGAATTCCTGTGGCATGCAGTAACCGGTTGTATCCGGAATGTTAACAGTTGTGGCCCCGGCAGCAATGGCGGCTTCAATAACCTCGGCCAGATATCCTACATCCGTTCGCCCGGCATCTTCTGCAGAATATTCAACATCTTCTGTAAACGTTCTGGCATATTTAACCGCATCCATCGTCATCTGAATAACCGTTTTCCGTTTCTCTGCCAGAGACTCACCATATCGGGAATCGCCGAATTTGCCCAGGATATGAATGTCTGAAGTGCTGGTGAAGGTATGAATTCTCTTTTTCCTGGCATTTTTCAGAGCATCGGCTGCAACTTTAATATCCTTTTCGACTGCCCGGCAAAGTCCGGCAATAATTACCGAAGACTGATCGGCAATTCTCTGAACGGCTTCAAACTGTGCCGGTGAGGAAACCGGGAATCCGGCTTCGATCACATCCACTTTCATCCTTTCAAGCTGACGGGCAATTTCCACTTTTTCAAAAACGGTCAGCGAAGCACCCGGAGATTGTTCCCCGTCTCTCAGTGTTGTGTCGAAGATGATGATTTTTTCTGACATGGCGGACCTTCTGTTTTCTGTGTTTGTTCAATCAGGCTACGGCAAACCCGTAAGGCTGTTCCTCAACTATCTGTAAAAAGGACTCTCTGATCTTTTCGGCCATTTCCCTGGTACCCAGGAGTGTGGTCCCTTCTGAATAGATATCGGCGGTTCGGTACCCCTGCTCCAGAGTTTTTTCGATTGATTTCTGGATATAATCACCCGCGATGTGCATTCCCAGGCTGCTGTCGAACAGCATTGCAATCGAAGCAATGGTCGCAATCGGGTTTGCCTTGTTCTGACCTGCAATATCAGGGGCAGATCCATGGACAGGTTCATAAAGGGCATATTTCGTGCCGAGAGAGGCAGAAGGAAGCATGCCCAAACTTCCGGGAATCATTGAAGCGATGTCACTCAGAATATCCCCAAACATATTCTCGGTCAGCATCACGTCAAACTGTCCCGGATTTCTGACCAGTTGCATTGCTGCATTATCCACATACATATGGCTCAGTTTAACATCCGGGAAGTCCTTTGCAACTTCGATAACGACATTCCGCCAGAATTGGGATACCTCGAGTACATTGGCTTTATCCACAGAAACCAGGGTTTTCCGGCGTTTGGCAGCGAGGGAAAAAGCTGACCTGGCAATCCGGACAATTTCTTCCCTTGTATAAGCCATCGTGTTCCAGCCTCTGTCCGCTGACATTCCCCTTGGCTGACCAAAGTACAACCCTCCGGTCAGTTCCCTTACGACGATCAGGTCGACCCCCGAAATCACTTCTTTTTTCAAAGTGGACCCTTCGGCCAGGCCGTTATAAACTCTGGCCGGCCGGATGTTGGCATATAATTCAAGCGCTTTTCTGAGTTTCAGAAGTCCGGCTTCCGGTTTTTTATCATGAGGAAGGGCTTCCCACTTCGGACCGCCAACAGCACCCAGCAGGACAGCATCGGCATTGGCACAGGCTGCAAGCGTTTCTTCAGTAACCGGTTCACCAGATTGATCATAACTGCACCCGCCGAAAAGGCGGACGTCAAACTCAAAGCTGACACCAAATTTTTTCCCGACCTCGGTCATCACCGGGATGGAGGCTTCCACAACTTCCGGCCCGATTCCGTCTCCGGGCAGAACAACAATCTTAAAATTCATCTTTTTGCCTTTGAGCTATATTATCTGACAACCACCGGCATCAGACCATCCTGAAACCGGTGATTTTTAGGGATTACACACCGACTTCTTCTCTTTTATCCTTTTTGAACAGGAAGCTCATCATCCCTCTGAGTTTGGCACCTACTTTTTCGATGGGATGCTCCCGGTTTTCCTTCCTGAGTTTTTCGAAGTTTGCCTTGGATCCCTGGGTTTCGGCAAGAAATTCCTTTGCAAACTGTCCGGATTGGATCTCCTCGAGAATTTTCTTCATTTCCTTTTTGGTCTCAGCCGTTACCAGGCGGGGTCCGCGGGTCATTCCGCCAAATTCGGCAGTGTCAGAAACTGAATAGTTCATCCGGCTTAATCCGCCTTCGTAATAGAGATCCACAATCAGTTTGAGTTCATGCATACACTCAAAATAGGCCAGTTCCGGCGAATACCCGGCTTCAACCAGAGTTTCAAAACCTGCCTTGATAATTTCAGCAGACCCGCCGCACAGGACAGCCTGTTCGCCGAAAAGATCCGTTTCAGTTTCATCTTTAAATGTGGTTTCAATGACACCGGCGAAAGTACCGCCGATCCCTTTTGCCCAGGCAAGTGCAAGATTCAGCGCATCACCGGTTGCATTCTGGTAAACCGCAACGAGACAGGGAACACCGTTGCCCTGAACGTAAGTCCGGCGAACCAGATGACCAGGGCTTTTCGGTGCAATCATGATGACGTTTACATTGGCAGGCGGAACAATTACTTTAAAGTGGATATTAAAACCATGTGCGAATGCAAGGGTTTTTCCTGCGGTAAGGTGGGGGGCAATTTCTGCGTCATAAACCGACTTCTGGGTTTGATCCGGCAGCAAAATCATAATAATATCCGCCCAGGCAGAAGCATCTGAAACCGTTTTGACTTTCAGGCCGGCAGCTTCTGCCTTTGCCCAGCTTGAACTTTCTTTTCTGAGGCCGACAGCTACATCAACGCCGCTGTCATGTAAATTCAGGGCATGGGCATGACCCTGACTTCCAAAACCAATCACGGCAATTTTTTTCCCGAGAATCAGGTCAAGGGAAGCATCATCACTATAATACACTTTCATTTGCTCATCCTTTATTGTTGTTAAATTCTTCTTTTTGATCAGGCAATATGAACTTCTTTTTTCCTGACGACAACCTGTTCTTCCCGTTTCAGAGCCACCAGTCCTGAACGGGCCACTTCTTTGATTCCGTAAGGCGAGACCATATTGATAAAGGCATCGATTTTATCAGGAGGACCGGTGACTTCAATGGTTATGGACTTGATCGTGATATCCACCACTTTTCCCTGAAAAACCTCCACGATGTTCATAATTTCAGACCGGATTCCTTTTTGGTAATTGACAGAAATCATGGCAAGTTCTCTGGCGACATGGTTTTCTGCCGAGAGGTCAACCACTTTAATCGTGTCAATCAGGCGGTTCAGTTGTTTGATAATCTGATCCAGAATGTTGGCTTCGCCGGATGTCACAATCGTCATCCGTGAGACTTCAGGATCTTCTGTGACACCAATTGAGATAGAATGGATATTGAATCCCCGGCCGCTGAACATTGTTGCAACCCGGTTCAGGGCTCCGAATTTATTTTCAACCAGAACGGATATAATTTTTTTCATAACGGTTTTCCTGCTTCTGTAATTAATTAGACCAGACGGTTCGGGTCAAGACGTTTTACCATAATATCCCGCATCGAGCCGCCTGAAGGCACCATCGGGAAAACCATTTCCTCCTTCACCACCTTAAATTCGGCAAGAACCGGACCCTCATTATAAGCAAGAACGGCATCCAGAAGGGCATCAACCTCATCCGGTGAGTCTGTCGACAATCCCTTGCACCCGAAAGCTTCAGCCACTTTCACAAAGTCCGGGTTTGAGGCTGACAGGTCTGTAAAGCTGAATTTTTCCTTGTAAAAAAGTCCCTGCCACTGGCGGACCATTCCCAGAAAACTGTTATTCAGGATGATAAACTTGACCGGAAGTTTGTGGTGTGCGGCGGTGATCAGTTCCTGCATATTCATTTGAAATCCGCCATCTCCCGAAATCGAAATTACCGGCCGGTCCGTTACGGCAAAAGCAGCTCCGATTGCAGCGGGAACCGAAAATCCCATGGTTCCGAGTCCGCCTGAGGTAATGTGCGACCGGGGGTGGTCAAACTGTATCCACTGGGTTGCCCACATCTGATGTTGGCCCACGTCAGTGACCACAACAGCCTGGCCTTTAACCTTTTCTGATATTTTTTGAAGCACAAACTGGGCTCTGAGTTTTCCATCGTGGTTGTCATACTCCAGCGGGCAGGCATCCTTCCACTGCTGAATCATGGTCCACCAGTCCGAGTAGTCAGACTGAACCGGTTTTTCTGAAAGTTCGGTCAGCAGATCAGCGAGAACGGATTTCAGATCACCGACAATCGGCAGATCGACCCGAACGTTTTTGTCGATAGCCGTCGGGTCAATATCAACCTGAATTTTATAGGCATTCCGGGCAAAGGTCTCTGTATTTCCTGTCACCCGGTCATCGAACCGGGCACCCAGTGAAACCAGAAGGTCACAGTTTTCGGTTGCCATGTTGGCCCAGAAGGTTCCGTGCATACCAAGCATTCCCAATGAAAGTGGATCTGTCATCGGGAAGGCACCTAACCCCTGAAGGGTCATCGTCACCGGGATTCCTGCTTCCTGAGCCAGTAACCCCAGTTCACGGTGTGCACCGGCCATAACGACGCCGCCGCCAACGTACAGAAGGGGTCTTTTAGCTTTCCGGAAGGCTGCTGCTGCCTTTTTAATTTGCTGGGAGTGACCACTGATGGTGGGTTTATACCCTTTGATATCGACCTGGTCGGGGTAAACAAACCGGGTTGTTTTTGCCAGCATATCTTTGGGCATATCAATGAGAACAGGACCGGGCCGTCCGGTAGACGCAATGAAAAATGCCTTTTTAATGGTGGAAGCAAGCTCTTCAACATCCTTGACCAGAAAATTATGTTTGGTGATCGGACGGGTAATCCCGACAATATCCGCTTCCTGAAAGGCATCATTACCGATTAATTTTGAGGGCACCTGACCGGTAAAAACTACCAGAGGAATTGAATCCATGTAGGCGTCGGCGATCCCGGTAACGGTATTCGTTGCACCAGGACCTGAAGTGACCAGCACAACCCCAACCTTGCCGGTTGCCTTGGCATATCCCTCTGCCATGTGGGCTGCCCCCTGCTCATGCCGGACCAGGATGTGATGGATAAAATCACAGTCATACAGTTTATCATAAATTCCGAGCACAGCCCCACCCGGATAGCCAAAGATGGTATCCACTCCTTCTTTTCGGAGGGATTCCAGAAAAATTTCTGCACCGTTTAATTCTTTTCCGGTCTGACTCATAATTGTCTCCATACGATTTTGGGTCCGGGAAACGGACAGGTTGGTAACAAACTGAAAGATTCGGGATGGGTAAACTTCGGGACGGAAAGAGGGTTTGATGGGTGATGCCTTAACCGGCAGCAGTCAGCACCTGGCATTTTACCCGGGTTGTCACGGAATGCACTGGATTCCGGCTCTGACCATTGCGGTGAGTATTGATAATAAACAGCCACTACATTACCTCAGTTCAAATATGAAATCTGGGTCTGCCGTTCCGGCTGATTCTTCAGGCTGGTCAGCCTGGGTTTTTGTTTTTTGGGAGTTAGATCTTCAGGCTGACCATTATGTTCTTAGTTCACGGTAATAATACCAAGAAGAAGAACGGTAAGGCCCACAAGAAGCAGAAGGTTCGGTAGGGTTAAAGAAACGGACAAAAGACGACCAGGTGCCCTGTCTGTAACTATTGAAACCGGATATGTCAGCACTTTGGTCATTTTATTTTAGAAATTAAGGAAGAAGTCGTGATTTTTTTAATTCCTTCAGCAAGTATACGGAAGGTTTGGCAGTATGTCAATAGCTGTTCTTTAATTTTTAAGTCATTTCCTGCCAAATGAGTGTACCAAACCAAACAGAAATGGAAGATTATTCTGTTTTTTCAGCTTTAACAACATATTCTTCCGGAACACCCAAACCTTAAAAATTAATATCCACCAAAATGACATTCTTCCGGAACATTTATTTTTAAAGCCGAAAGCCTGCGTGCAAAATCAAAAGGGCGTTTGATGGCATTCCTTTACTTCAGGAATTACCTTTGCTTCCCTGAAGTAAGTGCAAATGGACTAAAATGAACTATATCATCCGGATTTCCTTTCTGATTCTTCTGGGTATCGCCTTTATCATCATGTGGAATTTAAAAATGGTCGGCGTACCCAAATCTTTTAAACTCCCGCAATTGATTCTGGTGCAGGAATCAGAGTATCAGATTTTCGATCAGGCTCAGGATTCAGCCGGCAGTGAACTGCATCAGGTTTATCGGGCTGGCCAATTCGATTATTTTGAAATAAGGAGTAAATCCAAAACGGATACAGCCTGGTCTTCCGGATTCAGACTGGTCACTGACACCTCAGGCCGCCTGATCTGGAGTCACTTCGAAATTTTCCGGAAAGACACCTCAAGGTGGACCGGGAATGATACTTCGCTGAGTAACGGACTTTACAGTTCTTTTCAGCCCGGGTTGCTCAGGTACAGAAATAAAATCCTTGAAGAATTTGGGGATGAGGCTAAAATTGAACTTCCGGATACGTTTCTGACCGATACCCGACTGCTTTCAAACTGGAATCATTACCTAAAAGGCGGGTTTCCCGGGCCGGGCCCCATGCTTTTTCTGGATATCAGCCCGGATTCATTAAAATACGTCTCACCGGTTTTTGTAACGACCGGTTGGTCTGAACGGAATGATTCTGTAGTCTTCAGTATTCAGGAAAGTCAATCGGGCCGCCAGATTTTGAAATTCGAAAAGAGCCGCAGGGGAAAAAGTTTTTCGAAGATCGTGGATCTCCGCACCGGACGGATAGCAGTTCGGAAGTACACCCGTTTTTTTGAATATCATGACGCTGAACCGCTCAGGCAGGAGGATCTGGAGGAAATCAGGTAGACAGGAAGATTTGGGGTCAGAGATTCAGCAGAAGTTTGCAGATTTCATCTTCGAGAGATTTCAACCTGCGGGGGCTGCCGCCATTGCACATCATGCTGAAAACCAGATTTTTACCCGACTGGCTGGTAATATAGCCGGTCAGACTGACAACACCTGTAATTGAGCCGGTCTTCCCCCGCATGTTTTCTGCCAGGGGGTGGTGAATCCGGTTGGCAAGGGTTCCGTCTACTGTCGGGATGGAAAGGGAGTTGTAGAAGATATCCCGGTTCGGAGTCCCGGTAGCCATGTAGGTAAGAATTTTAGTCAGAACTTCAGGTTGCACCTGATTGTCATGGCTTAAACCCGAACCATCTGCCATTTTATATTTGCTCTCCGGGATATCCAGCCGTATCCGTAAAAATCCCTGAATGACCCGGATTCCTGCTTCAAGTGTTCCTTCGCCCAGAAACTCGTGCCCCAGAGTTCTGACCAGTTGGTCAGCATAAAAATTATCACTTTTTTTATTGGTCCGGGCAATAATTTCCTTCAATGGCTCAGACTCATGAATGACCAGCGGGGTAAAATGAACCTCACCCGGCTGATCGAACCCCGCCTCTGCCTGCTGAGCTGCAATAAGACCGCGTGAATAAAGCGCCTGCGTAAACTGATTGGCCATGTACTGATTCATGGAAACAGAAACCAATTTCCGGGATGACCGCTTTCTGAGTCTGATTTTTTTCTTGACCGCCTTGCCTTTTTTATTGATAACGGTTTGGGTGAGCTGGCTTTTGGCTGCCTTATCGAACATAGCAACAGTTGTCACCCGGGTATTTTCATGACCGGTCCCGTCGGCAAACCAGGAATTATCCAGAAAGACATCGCCGGTAATTTCCCGGATTCCCAGGGCTTCAATCTGATCAGCCCAGGATTGGGTGAGAGTAATCACCTCGCCGTCAAAAAATCCGGAAAGGATGGGATCGCCGGTCCCATGAACAATCAGGTTCCCGTCCAGAATACCGTTTTCAATCTCTCCGTCGGTAGAAATCAGGGTTTTGTACCGGAATTCCGGCCCGAGTTTCTCCAGGGCTACTGCCGTAGAAATGATTTTAAGGGTCGAGGCAGGCTTAAGTCTGTCTGAGGCATGATGTTCAAATACCGGGTTTCCGAATTCATCCGAAATGTGAATTCCGAATCGGGTACGGCGGTAAATTTTTTGTTTCAGGGTCTTTGAAAGCAGATCAGACAGCATCTGGTACCGGACACTGTCGGGGTAATAATCGTCGATCCGGTAGGAACTTAATTTTACCGGAGCCGGACTTCCCTTTTTACCGGATTTTGCATTCGCCTGAACACCGGATGCAAAAAGAAATCCCAGCAAAAGAAAAGAAAAAAACAGCTTCAGCATTCAAACTCCGGACGGCAGTTTCAAAAAAAATGATCCCTGATTCAACCTGTTATAAAATAAATACTTAGAGCAGGTTTTATGTTAATTTCTTAATATACCGCTTTTTTTTCAAATTTCCAAAAAACCCTGACTTCCTTAATAATTCATTAAATGTTCCACTACCCCGGTTCCATTCCTGTAAACTAACCGGTAAAATGGTTAATTTCGGGCAGTTAAACTGATTTATTTGAATCTGTATCGCAGTCAGACCAAGCAGGATTCCAGAAAATGAAAGACCTTCATCCTTATTTTACAAGGGTCAGCCCGGATTTTATCAGATTGAATGCCAAAAGAATTAAACCGGGTGATGTAAAGAAGATCTCTGCCCATAGTGAGGAAATTCTGTACAGGATGAAACACCACCGTAGGTTTCAGGATTGGATTCCTGAATTGGGAAATGTTCTGACTATCGTGAAGGAATTTGACAAAGGGCTCCGGCCGGATGTCCCGTTTCCTGTCATCGAAGCAATCGTATTTACCCTGCTGTTTATTGACCACCCGCTTGATCTTAGCCCGGATGTTCATCCCGTCGTGGGGCAAATCGATGATATCGATTTATTTGCCGTTTGCTGCAAGATTGTAAAGGATTTTGTTCCCGATTTCGGATTTCATCACGTTCTTGCAGAATCAGTTTGAAGGCTTCCGGTTCCCGGGTTATAAGGTCCCGAAAATTCTGTCACCGGCATCTCCAAGTCCGGGAAGAATGTACTTGTTATGGTTCAGGCACCGGTCTACTGCTGCCGTAAATACCGGGACTGACGGATGTTTTTCGTGGAAAGCCGCAATTCCCTCGGGGGCTGCAATCAGGCAGACAAATTTGATTTTTTTTGCCCCTAGTTTTTTCAGATAATCCACCGCCATAATGGCACTTCCGCCGGTTGCCAGCATCGGATCAATCAGAATTACTACTGAATTGTCGATACCGGAAGGAATGTTGGAGTAATATTCAACCGGTTCGTGGGTCCGGTGATCCCGGTAAAGTCCCAGCATCCCAACCCGTGCTTCATGCAGAAATTTAAGAAAACCATCCAGAATACCCAGTCCGGCCCGCAGAATTGGGATGATCACAATCTGATCGGAGACAAAATACCCGTCGGTTTTTTCAAGAGGCGTGTGAATATCATAAGTCTGCACATTGATATCCTTTGTTACCTCATAGGCCATCAGGGTCGAGAGTTCATTAACCGTTTCCCTGAACCGGCTGACCGGGGTGGTTTTATCCCTCAGGATCGACAGATTTCTTTTTATAAGGGGATGATCAATGACAATAACTTGTTTAGCCATGGCGGAAATCCTATTTTTCCGCAAGATACCAATTTTGATCTGATATTTAAACCGGACAGTTTTTGGACTTTTTCTACCTCCTTCCAGTACTTCTTCCTGCCTATTGGCTGGCAGGCTACGCCGAAATCCATTTTCGTGTACCCTGGTTTTTCAGCCGGATTTTCAGACCGGAACCTGAAATCCTGTTTGATGCACCAGTCAGGAACCCTGCCGGGGAGCCGGTTCCGGTCATTCTGATTTTTCATGACACCCACAATTTTCCTGTTGTTCTTGATTCTGTAACCGTATTAGCCAGCAGAACTGTTCCAGAAAGCCGGTTGTCCTTCACTTTCCAGGTTCAGAAACCGGTCTCCACGCGCCATCAGGAATTTCACTTTGAAATCCAGCTTCCAGCCGGTAAATGGGATTTGCTTCCCTCTGCCTGTCTGAACGGTTCCGGCGGGACCCGGGAGATCGTCGTTGATAACCTTCCCCGTACCGGTAAAAATCCGCTGCAGGTTCTGGTCGATCAGGATCCATTCCCGAAATTTGAAAACCAGTTTCACGGTGATCTTCACCATCACACCAGCTATACCTCTGATCAGGTTGAATTTGGAGCAACGCCTGCTGCCTCGCAGCGGATGGCAAAAGCGGTTGAGTTTGATTTTCTCTGCTTAACGGATCATTCCTATGATCTGGATGATGATCCCTCTGATTTTCTGAAACAGGATCCCGGTTTACAGAAATGGAAAGGCCTTCTGGAGGAAACCGGGCATCTGAATCTTCAGCCTGGTGGGCCGCTTCTGATTCCTGGTTTTGAGCTTAGCACCGGGAATTCCAGGATGCAAAACGTTCATTTACTTCTGCTCGGGCAAAGGTCCTTTATCTACGGAACTGGTGACGGAGGTGAAAGGGGATTTAAAAACCGGCCGGATACGGTGATCCGGCAGGCTTTTTCCTTAAGAAACCCGGGATCGGCTGTTTTTGCTGCGCACCCGTTTGAACAGCCTGGTCTGGCTGAAAAACTGCTTCTGAACCGAGGTGCCTACACTCTGGAGGATACCCGGATTCCCGGTCTGAACCTGCAGATTTTAAACGGGTGGTATGGTGATGAATTCCTGAAATCAAGATCCCTCTGGATCAGGCGGCTGCTGGAAGGTGACCGGGTTTTCATCGGTGGCGGAAATGATTCTCACGGCAATTTCAACCGGGTCCGCCAGATAAAAATTCCGTTCCTTTACCTGTCAGAAAAAACAACACATTGGTTTGGAAAATACAGAACGGTTGTTCAGGCTGACTGTTTGACAGAGCCGGAAATTCTCACTTCCCTTCAAAACGGAAGCAGTTACGTGACCAACGGCGTTGCAATCCGGATCCTGGATGAGTCGGGGAAGGAGATCCGGTTTGGATCCTGCCAAAATGCTAAAACTGTTCACTCCTGGTCTTTCCAGATTAAAACAACTGAGTCGGCAGGACAACTTTCGGAATTTTGGGTATTCTACGGGGTAAAAGGCAGGGAAATCAGATACTCCCTGAAAACTGGACCGGTTAAAGAAGAGGTATCAAAGGGAAATTTTGCCGGGCTCCACATTCCGGAAGGCGCTGAATATCTGCGTTTGGAAGTCTATGGCACAGCAGGCGGCGTTTCAAAGATCCGGGTCGGGGATCCGTTATTTGCTCTCACCAACCCGGTATTTTTTAGTATTCAACCTGCCGGATCAGAAGAACCGGAACCTGGGAACGGGTAATAACATCCACCGTTGTTGAGCCCAGGAAATATTGCTTAACCCCACCATGTCCGTGGGTGGCAATGACAATCAGGCTGACACCATTTTTATCCACGAAGTTTTTAATACCATCACTGGCATCCCGGTCTTTAATAATGGTCGAAGTCACGTTCAGAACACCCTCTGCATGGGCAGCAGATTTCAGTGCAGTAAACCGTTGTTCGACAACATCGAGATCGGGGGTATTGGCATCAGCAACATGAAGAATGGTAAGTCTGGAATTATACTGTTTGGCAAACGAAACAGCATGTTCATAGGCCATGTAAGAATTATTCGAGAAATCAGTAGTAAATAAAACGGAATCCAACTGCAGGTCTGCTTTGGGATTCGGAATGGATAAAACCGGGCAGGGTGCTGTCCGGATCACTTTATAAGTTGTAGATCCGAGGACAAAATCGGTCGCATTTCCCCGGCCGCGGGTTGCCATAAGGACCACATCTGTTTTACGGGATTTGGCCACATGAACAATCCGGTCAATGGCGCTGCCGGTAATGTTGATTCCGATTACCTTCAGTCCGTTCCAGTTTCTCTCTTTGATGAGCCGGTTGACTTTGAGTTCTGCTTCATTTTCAATAACCTTGATCAGGCTTTCCTTTGACCCTCTGTGGCCCGAGTAATCTGCCGCAACCTTTTCAAAATCTGTCACATGCAGAATTTCGAGCTGCGAGGAAAAAGCTCTTGCAACTGATTCGGCCTGTTTCATGGCCAGTTCAGAATGGCTGCTGAAATCAGTCGGCACCAGAATACTTTTTAAAGACCACATGGTATTCTCCGTAAAAAACAAAAGCTAAATATAGGAACCGGAACTCATTTTTAAAACTAATCTTTTAAATTTTGCCGTTTTCATCACACCAGAGGGTGTCCTGGACTTCTCCATCCGGCAATTTTGCGGGGAAGTCGGTAGTAAAATGCAGACCGCGGCTTTCTTTTCGGATCCTGGCGCACCGGATAATCAGGGAAGCGACAAGGGCCAGGTTTCTAAGTTCCACGATTTCTGGCGTGAGCCGGGTCCGTTTGTAAAACTCCTCAATCTCATCTCTCAGGAAATCCATCCGGCGGCGGGCCCGCTCAAGCCTGAGATCACTGCGCACAATGCCAACATAATCCCACATCAATGACTTGATTTCATGAAAACTGTGGGAAACCAAAATCCACTCTTCCGTATTCACTGTTCCTTTATCATCCCATTCAGGAATGGACCGGGTCTGGAAGCGGATTGAATTGAGTTTTACGGCAGCATCCTCAACCGATTTATGTGCCCAAACAATTGCCTCAAGCAGCGAGTTCGATGCCAGCCGGTTTGCACCGTGCACACCGGTAAATGCCGTTTCTCCGCCAACGTATAGATTTCGGATTGAAGTTTTTCCGGTGAGGTCACAGTCGACCCCGCCGCACATATAATGGGCAGCAGGAACAACCGGAATCGGTTCCCTGCTGATGTCAATTCCCTCTTTCAGGCAGGTCTCAAAAATTGTGGGAAACTGATCCCTAAGTTCATCTTCGGGAACATGGGAAACATCGAGCAGAACAAAATCGTCGCCGTTATTTTTCATCTCCCGGTCAATGGCCCGGGCCACAATGTCCCGGGTTGCCAGTTCCATCCTGCTGTCATACCGCTCCATAAACCGTTCACCTGCCCGGTTCAGCAATAGTGCTCCATGCCCTCTTACAGCTTCAGAGATCAGAAATCTACGGCCAGATTTGGAATACAGGCTGGTTGGATGAAACTGCATAAATTCCAGATTCCCCACGGTTGCCCCCGCCCGGCAGGCCATCGCAATTCCGTCTCCGGTTGCAATAAGCGGGTTGGTGGTATGCAGGTAAACCTGGCCCGCACCACCGGTGCACAGATAGGTAATTTTGGAAAGAAACCGGTCAATTTCCTGGGTTTCCGGATTCAGGACGTAGGCTCCGAAACAGGTCGGATGTCCTTCCTTCATGATCCCGCCCGTATGGTGTTCGGTAATCAGATCAATCGCCTGCCGGTGCTCAAAAATCTGGATATTTTCATTTTCATGAAGAGCTGCCAGAAGTGCCCGTTCAATTTCCCTTCCGGTCAGATCTTTGGCATGAAGAATCCGGTGAACAGAATGCCCACCCTCCCTGACCAGTTCAATTTCCCCGTTTTTTCTTGAGAAAGCCACACCGAGATCAATAAGTTCCTGAATTCTTGCGGGCCCATCGGTAACCAGTTGTTCAACTGCATCCGGATGGCAGAGTCCGTCACCGGCTGTCAGGGTATCCTGAATGTGGGAATCGAGGGAATCTCCCGGAGAAAAAACCGCTGCGATCCCGCCCTGTGCATAGTTGGTATTGGATTCGGCAGAATCTTTTTTCGTAATGATATGAACCGTGCCGTGTTTTGCAGCTTTCAGGGCAAAGCTTAGGCCGGCGATTCCGCTGCCGATAACCAGAAAATCAGAAACGAAGATCATCTCAGCTCAGGGCCAGCATTTTGTCGATCGGCCGGCGGGCCAACCGAAGGGTTTCGGAATCAAGGGTAATTTCGGGCTGCCGGTTCTTTAAGGCAAGAAACACTTTTTCGAGTGTATTCAATTTCATGTGCGGACATTCATTACAGGCGCAGTTTGCCTCGGGTGGGGCCGGAATAAATTTCTTTTCCGGGCAGGATTTTTCCATCTGATGGATGATTCCGGGTTCAGTTACAACAATAAATTCGGTTGCCTCAGATTTGACCGCATAATTCAGGATTCCGGTTGTTGACCCGATGAAGTCGGCATGATCCAGCACCTGTTCGGTACACTCAGGATGCGCCAGAATCAGGGCATCGGGATGCCGGAGTTTCAGATCAATCATTTTCCGTTCAGAAAACACTTCGTGCACCTGGCAGGATCCATCCCAAAGAACCATATTTCTGCCGGTTTTTTTATTGAGATAGGCACCCAGGTTTTTATCAGGGGCAAATAGTAAGGGCTGATCAGCCGGGAAGGAGGAAACAATCTTTTCAGCATTGGAACTGGTTACAATTACATCCGACAGGGTTTTAATTGCCGCAGAGCAATTGATGTAAGACAGAACAAGATGATCGGGATACCGATCCCTGAAAGCCTTGAACTCATCATACGGGCAATCATCGGCCAAAGAGCAGCCTGCATTCAGGTCGGGAAGGAGAACCAGTTTATCCGGGTTCAGAATTTTAGCAGTTTCGGCCATAAAATGAACCCCTGCAAAAAGGATCACATCTGCGGTGGTCTTTGCAGCAGCCTGTGCCAACTGCAGAGAATCACCGACATGATCTGCAATATCCTGAATTTCACCCTCCTGATAGTAATGAGCCAGAATAACCGCATTGAGGTCTTTTTTTAGCTTTTTTATTTCCTCTGCCACTGTTTCGGGGTGCACTTAATTACTTCCTTCCGCAAACATACCGTCTCTGATTTCAAGCATTGTCTTTCCCATCCGGGCCAGTTCAAGGTTATGGGTCACCACGACCAGGGTGGTTTCATATTCTGAATGAATTTTTGCCAAAAGACTGAAAATGAGTTCTGAATTTCCCGAATCCAGGTTACCTGTCGGCTCATCGGCAAAAAGAACTTCCGGCTGATTCATCAATGCCCGGGCAATGGCAACCCGTTGCTGTTCACCCCCGCTTAATTGGGAGGGTTTATGATCTGCCCGGTCTGAAAGTCCGACCAGATTCAGGAGGGAAGCAGCCCGGTTTTCAAGTACCTGCCGTTTTTCTTCCTGCCTGATCAGGCCCGGCAGCAGAATATTTTCAAGCGAAGTAAATTCAGGGAGTAAATGGTGAAACTGAAAAATAAACCCGATGGAACGGTTCCGGTAGGTGCTCAGTTCCACATCTGACAATACCGACAGGTTTTGACTTCTGAACCAGATTTCACCCGATGTGGGTTTGTCAAAAGCCGCCATTAACTGCAGGATGGTACTTTTGCCGGATCCTGATTTTCCCACAATGGTTAAAAAGGATTTTTCGCCGACTTCAAGATGAATACCTTTCAATACTTCGAGATCCTCACGTCCTTCCCGCTTGTAGGATTTGTGAAGATTTTCCAGTCTGAAAACCGGTTCAGTCATGTGGCATCTCCGTCAACCCGGCGGATACCGTATTTTTCAATTTTATTGTATAAATGACTTCTCTGAATATCGAGGGCTTCGGCAGTTTTTGAAATATTCCATCCGAATTTTTCAAGTTTCCGCTCAATAAACTGCTTCTCAATCTGATCTTTAAATGCCTGAAAATTATCATATCTGTCGAACAAATCAGATCCGGGTAGTTCCTTTTTTGATGCCGGCGAAACAAACATCATCACATCGCCTTCAGAAATAATCTCACCACGGCTCATAATCATCAGCCGTTCAGCCATGTTCTGCAACTCCCGTACATTTCCCTTCCAGTCCTGATTCTGAAGCAGATCCAGGGCTGCCGGATCAAATTCCTTTACCGGACTTTGGTACCTCGCCGAAAGATCCTTCATGAAATGGCGGAGCAAAATCGGGATGTCTTCCCGGCGTTCCCTGAGTGGCGGAACATGGATCGGGATGACGTTCAGACGGTGATAAAGGTCTTCCCTGAACTGCCCTGCATCAATTTCTTCCCTGAGATTTTTATTGGTCGCTGCAATAACCCGCACATCAACCGAGATACTTTCGGCACCGCCAACCCTTTGGATGGTGTTATTCTGAAGTGCTCTGAGAACCTTTGCCTGTGCCGAGGGCGACATGTCCCCGATTTCATCCATAAACAGAGTTCCCGACTGGGCCTGTTCAAATTTACCCAGCCGCTGGCCGGTAGCCCCGGTAAACGACCCCTTTTCGTGGCCGAAAAGTTCGCTTTCAATCAGTTCCTGAGGAATGGCTGCACAATTGATTTCGACCAATGGGGCTGAATTCCGGGAGGAATGCCGGTGAATGGCCCGTGCTACCAGTTCCTTTCCCGTCCCGTTTTCACCGGTGATCAGAACCCTGGCTTCTGTTTTTGCAACCCTGTAAATCAGTTCCCTGATCTGTTGAATCGGTTTGGATACACCGATGATATCGTAGGTACCTTCGACCTGACCTTTCAGCTTTTTATTTTCTCTGACAAGCCGTCCTTTTTCCAGACCGTTGCGCAGGGTAATAAGCAGCCGGTCGGTATCCACCGGTTTTTCCAGAAAATCAAATGCCCCCATTGCTGCCGCCCGGATTGCGGTATTGGCAGAGTCATGGGCCGACATAATAATCACCGGCAGTTCAGGTTTATCCCGTTTCAGCCGTTCAATGACTTCAAATCCATCCATACCCGGCATTTTAACGTCCAGAAGAACAATGTCAAATTCTTCTTCATTCAGTTTCTTCAGTCCGGCCGGACCGTTATCCGCTGTTGAAACCAGATAGTCGTTGGCTTCAAGCAGAACGGTCAGGCTTTCGAGGGTTGCCTGGTAGTCATCAACGGCAAGAACCCGGGCAGTGCTCATCTTAAATCCACAATTGATTTCAGATAGGTAATCTCAGATTTGGTTAACTGACGGAACTCACCCCGTTTCAATCCTTCCGCATTCATGCCGGCAAAGGTGATCCGGTCCAGCTTTTCAACTGTGTAACCAACCGCTTCAAAAATTTTCCTGACTTCCCGGTTTTTCCCTTCGTTCAAAGTCAGAAAAACTTCATTTTTAGTATCTTTCTGATACTCAATTGAGCTTACAACGGCTGTTTCACCGTCGATAGTAACCCCGGACAAAATGGTATCCAGGGTTTTCTTCAGAATTTTCTTGTCGAGAGTTACCTGGTAAACTCTGGGAATCTGGTATGATGGGTGGGTCAACCGGTGGGTCAGTTCGCCATCATTGGTCAGAAGCAGGACACCGGTCGTATCACGGTCAAGCCGTCCGACAGGAACTACTTTTTTCCTGAGTTCCTCATCAATCAGATCCATGACAATTTTCCGGTCTTTTTCATCCGACCGGGTTGTAATCGTATCCTTTGGCTTGTTCATGATCAGATAGTAATTCGGTTCAGGCCGGGAAGAAACTTCAAGTCCATCCACTTCTATTTTGTCTTTCAGCGGATTGACCCGGATTCCCAATTCCTTGACCATCATCCCATTGATCTTGATTTTTCCTTTTTCAATCAGTTCATCGGCATGACGGCGTGAAGAAACACCCTGCTGGGAAAGATATTTATTCAGCCTAAGCTCACCCTCTTCGGCTGGTTTCGGAACACCCGACACCTTTTGTTTTGGGCGGAAGGATTTACTTTTCCGGGCAAATTTACGTGTTCCTGCCGGCTTCCCTGCTGAATGCGCGTCCTGCGATTTTCCCTGTCCCGAAGACAGCCCCGGTGTTGAGTTATCGATCCGTTTCCGGTTGGGATTCTGACCGGCAGCAGCATTTCGCTTTTGATTCGGCCGTCCGCGGTTTGGTCCGGCAGGTTTGCCCATACCGGCTGTTCCAAGATAAATCTCGTTTTCAGGCCGCCAGACCTTGTTCACATTCGGCAGGAGATCATTTGAATGGCGCTGAGTTGCATTACCGCTGAGTGTATCGACCGAATAACCATATCTGCGGTGTTCTTTTTCAATGTACTGGCGGGATTTGGTTGTCCGGATGCCGTATTCGTCAATTTCACTTTTCAGGTTAAAATTGGGTTCATCCCGGTCTGAATGATGGCCTGTTGAATGGCTGGAGTTGCCATGCGGACGGGGTTTCCGGTATTTGTTGCCGTTGGGTTTACGATTGGGTCTGTTCATTATTTGGCTCCGGAGAATCATCGGACCGGGGTTCAGTCTCCTGATCGTCCATTTTGATTCTCATCTGTTGTTCAAATTCAAATTCGTCATCCTGAATGATTTCTGAGATCTCTCTGAGTTTAGGAAGCTCAGTAATCGATTTTAATCCGAAATGCAGCAGGAATTCACGGGTAGTTCCGTAAAGAAGGGGTTTCCCGACGGTTTCAGCCCGCCCGACGACGGTTATCAGATTCCGTTCGAGCAGAATCTTGACTGAATAATCGGCCGAGGCCCGGCGGATATTTTCAATTTCAGGTTTTGAAATGGGTTGCTTGTAGGCAATGATGGCCAGGGTTTCGAGTGCCGACTGATTGATTTTTTTATTCTGACGGTTCCGGTACAGCTTTGCAACCCATCCGGCAAGAGCCTCATCGGTTGTATGCTGATATCCATCGGCAATCTGACGGATTCTGAACGCCCGCCGGTGGTCCTCATAACTCCGGTTCAGGCGGTCAATGACTTCGACAATCCGGCCGGCAGGCACTCCTGAACCACCCAGAACGGCATATTCTTCATCCAGAAGGGATTTCAGGTTTTCGAGCGATACCGGAAATTCTGAAGCAAAAATCAACGCTTCGACTACCGGAAGCAGTTGATCGTCGGGAACGAATAAATCGTCGGTAGTATCGGTTTGGGGAATCAGGATATCATCCGCCATAGGTCGATATTTCTCCGGTGATATCTTCTTCGGATTCCGTCCGTTTTACCACGTAAAAATCTGACAGGGAATCCGGAATGTAAAGGGTTATTTTTTGCAGTTTTGTCAATTCAAGAATCGCCAGAAACGTAATAATGACCACAATTTTTTCCTGAATCCCGGTAATCAGGTCGCTGAATGAAAAACGGTCCTTCCGGGTCAGCCAGTCCTGAACGACCGAGATCTGATCTTCAATGGTCACACTGATCTTTTTAATTTCGTGGACGGTAATTCTGGGGGTGTTCTGGATTACTTTCCGGTAAACCACCATCAGATCAAACAGGGTTACATTTTCGAGCAGGATATCAAGTCCGGGGTCTGCATTGGTTTCGGCCATTTTTTTCTCTTCAGAAAAGTTCAGCCTTGACGCATACAGGTTCCGGTCATCCTCCAGGGTCTGGAAGGACCCGGCAGCTTCCTTAAACTGACTGTGCTCGAGCAGTAAGGCGGTCAGTTCAGTTCTGGGATCTTCAATTTCACCGTCTTCACCGGGTTCAGCCGGCAGCATCATCTTCGCCTTAATGCTGAGAAGGTAAGCCGCCATATAGATGAAATCGCTGGCCAGTTCCAGATCAAGCTGCCTGATATAGTGCACATACTCCAGGAATTCATTGGTTATCCGGGCGATGGGAATATCGTAAATATTTATCTCATCACGGCGGATAAAAAACAGCAGCAAATCGAGAGGTCCCTCGAAATGATCCAGTGAAACTTTGTACATCAGCCTATTTTCATGGCATCATGAACCTGATGCATGGTTTCTGCTGCGACTTTCCGTGCTTTGGTCTCACCCTCTGCAAGAATCTCTCTGACCAGACCCGGGTTGGCTTCATACGGCGCCCGGCGTTCCCTCACCGGGGCAAAGAAATCAGAAATTGCCGCCGAACACCGTTTCTTGCAGTCCACACACCCTAAAATTCCAGTCCGGCAATCTGCGGCAATGGATTCCGTTTCAGCCGGATTGAATTTCTGGTGGTAGGTAAAGACAGTGCAGACTTCCGGATGACCGGGGTCGTTTTTCCGGATCTTGGAGGTATCGGTAACCGCTTTCTTGAGACTGGCAGCGATATCTTCGGGCTTATCCGACAGATAAATCGTATTGCCCAGTGATTTCGACATCTTTGCCTTGCCATCCAGGCCGGGCAGCCGGCTGAATTTAGTCAGTTTCGGTTCTGGTTCCGGAAAAACCGGACCAAATTCCTGATTGAATTTCCGGGCTATTTCCCGGGTAATTTCAATATGGGATAACTGATCTTCTCCCACAGGAACCAGGTTACCTTTATAAAGCAGAATATCTGCGGCCTGAAGAACCGGGTAGCCCAGATGTCCGTAGATCATATTGTCAATTTCAAGATCACGAACCTGTTCCTTCAGAGTCGGGTTCCGCTCCAGACGGGCCTTGGTGATCAGCATCGAGAAAATAAGAAATAATTCAGAATGCTCTTTAATCTGGCTCTGTCTGAACATGGGGCTTTTTTCGGGATCAATTCCCGCAGCAATCCAGTCCATCACCATTTCCAGAGTATGAGCATCAATTGAAGTCGTGGTGGTGGTGGTCGTCAGAACGTGAAGGTCGGCAACAAGATGGTAATTCTGATAATCCCCCTGGAGTGAAACCCAATTTTCAAGTGCACCGACATAATGGCCAATATGCAGCCTGCCGGTAGGTCTCATACCGGAAAGAATCGTTTTTTTCATGAATTAAAAAGGTTTTGTGTTTCGGAAAACAAATTTATCTATCACCGGAACCTGAATCCGGACTAAATTCTGGAAATTTTTTGGTCAAACCGGCTGTATAAGCTGTCCCGAAGGATGATACTGAGCGTAACGGGAACAGGTTGGTGGAATTTGGAGCCCCTGGAATGCCGGAAAAAGAAATTGACCTGCAATATTACACATTTTCAGGACAGAAATAAATAGGGCTTCCACTTTTCATGAATTTTAACCATGTTTTGCCTCAGAAACAGGACATAATTTGGTTTGAACGGCTTATTCAGAAGTTTCATTCCTGCCTGCTCAGGCGTGCGGTTTCCCTTCTTATGATTGCATTTCCGGCAGGCTGCAACCAGATTTTCCCAGGAATCCTGCCCGCCGGCAGCCCGTGGGATCACATGATCAACCGTCAGATCAGGTGCGACGGTCTGGCAGTACTGGCACCGGTGATTATCCCGCCTGAGGACGTTTTTCCTGGAGAGAAGAATGGTCCGGTACGGAATTGCAACATACCGTTTCAGCTTGATGATGCTGGGAACCGGGTACGATCGGCTGACCGTTTTCAGAACAAGATGATCGTAGGATTCGAGCATTTCAGCTTTATTCAGCCAGACCAGCAGAAACGCCTTGGTTTCGTCGGTAACTGAAACGGCTTCATAATTTTGATTCAAGATCAGAACCTGCATAAAACCTGTCCGTGAGACTCAACAGGAATTCCGGCAGGAAAAATTCCCCGATCCTGTGCAGAAAAGGTAGCAGGATAATAAAACGGAATCAAGCCAGACGACCGGATCCCAAAAAAAAGGGGCCCGAAGGCCCCGTAAAAGACAGAAAAACCCGGATTATTTTGCTGACACAATGGCCAGAAAATCATCGGCTTTCAGTGCGGCCCCGCCAATCAGTCCGCCATTGATTTCGGATTGGGCCAGAAGTTCCCCGGCATTATCCGGTTTCATGGATCCGCCATACTGAATGGTAACCTCTTTACCGGCTTCACCGGCAAGTTTTACCAGCAGGTTTCTGATGAGAAGATGAACTTCATTGGCTTGTTCAGGGGTTGCCACTTTACCGGTTCCGATAGCCCAAACCGGCTCATAGGCGATAACCACATTTTTCATTTGGTCGGGGGTGATTCCGGCCAAACCTTTTTCAATCTGTTCGGTTACAACTGCAGGAGTAATACCCTTTTCCCGTTCTTCAAGCAGTTCACCGACACAATAGATTGGCTTCATGCCGTGAGCCAGAACATGATGAATTTTCTTGTTGATAAATTCATTCGTTTCATGGAAATACTGACGCCGTTCTGAGTGCCCAAGAATCACATAATCCACACCAATTGCCTTGAGCATTGAACCCGATACTTCGCCGGTGTAGGCACCCGAGTCTGCCGGATAGCAATTCTGGGCCCCAAGCTTAACAGGGCTTCCCTTGATCACTTCCTTTACAGCTTCGATATGAGTAAAAACCGGACATACCACGAGTTCAACACCCGGACTTGCTTTACCGGCAGATTTTACAACATCCGAAGCCAGTTGAACGGACTCAGACAGGGTTTTGTTCATTTTCCAGTTACCGGCGATAATCGTTTTCGGCATGTGAATTTATTCCTTTAAACTAAGTGAGTATTTAAAACCGGTGCAAAAGTAGGCCATTCCGGAAACACTGACAAACCAGAGGAGCCTATCCGGATTAAAATTAATGGGAAACTAAGGTTTCAGCGTTCAGGCTGAAAGCGCCTGTTTCAGATCCGCAATCAAATCCTCAGCATCCTCTATCCCGACAGAAAGCCGGATGACCGGCTGGGTAATACCTGCTTTTTCCCGCAGTTCAGGATCCATCGAGGCGTGAGTCATCGTAGCCGGGTGGCAAATCAGGGATTCTATCCCGCCCAGCGATTCCGCCAAGCTGAAGAGACGGGTTGAACTGAGAATCCGGTTAACTTTTTCCAAATCTCCATCAACCTCAAAGGAGAGCATTCCGCCGAAACCGGATTGCTGGCTTTTCGCCGTTTCATATCCGGAATGGCCGGGCAGTCCCGGATAGTTAACCTTTTTTACGGAAGGGTGCTGGTCGAGGAACCGGGCAACTGCAAGTGCATTTTCTTCATGCTGTTTCATCCGGAGGGCAAGGGTTTTAATCCCGCGGAGGACCAGCCAGGAATCAAACGGGGCCTGAGCCACACCCAGTGCATTAACCAGGTAGGATATCCGGTCTGCAAGAACAGGATCTGCTGTGATAACGGCACCACCGACAACATCACTGTGGCCGTTCAGGTATTTCGTAGTTGAATGGATGACCAGATCAGCGCCAAGTTCAAGCGGTTTCTGGAAAACCGGTGACAGAAAGGTGTTATCCGCAACCGTTAAAATTCCGTGATTACGGGCAAACCCGGTTACCTTCCGGATGTCGGTTACATTCATCAGCGGATTGCTGGGGGTTTCTATCCAAACCATTTTTGTGGTTTTTCTGAGTGATGCTTCGAGTTCGCTTTCCCGGTTCAGGTCGATAAAACTGACCTCAATCCCATAAAGTGAGGTGTACAACCTCAAAAGCCGTTCAGTTCCGCCATAACAATCCTGTGTGCAGATCAGGTGATCACCGGCTTTCAGCAGATGCAGTACCGTCTGAATGGCTACCATCCCGGTTGCGACAGCCCGAGCCAATATTCCGCCTTCAAGTGCAGCCAGATTTTCTTCAAGGGCAGTCCGGGTTGGATTTCCGGACCGGGTGTAATCAAACCCCTTTGTCTGACCAATACCCTCGAACCGGAAGGTTGAGGTTTGGTAAATTGGGGTGATCACACTGTTATAGGCCGTATCTTTTGCAACACCGGCATGAACGGCAAGAGTTTTGAATTTCATGAGACAGCTTTCGGATTAAAATTTATTCGGCTGGAAAAATACTCAACGCACATTATCCTGTCAAACTGAATTAAACAATATTTTATTCGGATATTATTCAATAATATACCCATCAGCCAGACATCTTTCCATTCAGCCACTGAAACGGGCTCAAATTTGCCTGGTAACACCTGACCCGGGAAGCAATCAGGGGGAATCGGCCATTCAGGTAAAGAAAACCGGTTGAACACCAGAAAGGAAAAGACAACTCAGCCGGAAGGAAAGGGATCAAACCGGATCCGGGACTGACCGGATCCGGATTGCAGAACGGTGGGGGGAAATTTCGTATTGTTATTTTTTCAACGCTTCAAGTTTCTGCACCAGCAAATCGTTGATCACTTTCGGATTTCCTTTGCCTTTCATCGCCTTCATAGTCTGTCCGACAAAAAACCCGAACAGTTTATCCTTTCCCGACAGAAATTCTGCCACCTGGCCAGGGTTTGCTGCAATGATTTCGTCGATCACAGCTTCAATTGCACCTGTATCCGAAACCTGAATCCAGCCTTTGGCTTCAACGACTTCGGCAGGATTACCGCCGTTTGCCAGAAGTTCTTCGAACAGTTGTTTCCCGATTGTGGTACTGATTTTACCGTCTTTAATCAGATTGACGATTCCGGCAATCTGGGAGGATGACAGGCTGAATTCACCAATTGAAAGCAGTTTTTCCTTCATCACCCGCATGACTTCACCCATTACCCAGTTTGAAGCTGCTTTATAATCGGAAGTTTCTCTGCAGACGGCCTCGTAATAAGCCGCCAGTTCTTTATCAGCAGAAAGGACTTCTGCATCATAGGCAGGAATTGAATATTGGCTGATTAAGCGGGCCTGTTTCTGGTCGGGAAGTTCAGGCATATTATTCCGTACCGAATCAATCCGGTCAGGCGTGACGTGAACCATAACCAGATCAGGATCGGGGAAGTACCGGTAATCGTGCGCATTTTCCTTCGTCCGCATAACCCGGGTCTCGTTCCGGTGCGGATCATACAGCATGGTCGCCTGAATAATTTTGCCGCCCTCTTCAATAATATCAATCTGACGGGCTATTTCGGCTTCGATTGCCTTTTCAACAAACTTGATCGAGTTCAGATTTTTAAGTTCTGTACGGGTACCAAAAACCGTTGAACCTTTCAGCATGACCGAGACATTTGCATCGCAGCGAAGTGAGCCTTCTTCCATATTTCCGTCGCAGATTTCCAGATACCGGACGGTTTGCCGGAGCTTGGTCAGATAGGCACCGGCTTCCTCGGCAGTTTTAATATCAGGCATCGAGACAATTTCAATCAGCGGCGTTCCGGCCCGGTTCAGATCCACAAACGTATCCTGATGCTGGTCGTGAAGTGACTTACCGGCATCCTCTTCCATGTGAATCCGCATCAGTCTGACAGATTTTTCGGTTCCGTCTTCCAGTTTAAACCGGACGGTTCCGTTGGCACAGATAGGATCTTCATACTGGGAAATCTGGTATCCTTTGGGCAGATCCGGATAGAAATAGTTCTTACGGGCAAAGGTTGATTTCTCTGCAATCTCACAGTCATGGGCAAGTCCCATGCGGATCACATATTCAACAACTTTTTCATTGAGTACCGGAAGAACCCCCGGCATCCCCAAACAAACCGGGCAGACCTGGCTGTTGGGAGCAGCCCCGAATTTGGTCGAACAACCGCAGAAAATCTTGGTTTTGGTGGAAAGCTGTGCATGGACTTCGAGGCCGATGACCGCTTCATATTTGGGATGATTCATATTCCGGATCCGGTAAAAATCTTTGAAAATAAAAAATTATGCTGTCAGAATAAAGCACATGGCCAGATTCAGGTTCAAAGATCCGGTTCAATCAGCCAGTTCAGAACTTAACCCTCAAGAAAACGGTGGATGGATTCGGCCATTTTTCGTCCTTCCGCAATCGCATGAACCACCAGAGAAGGACCTCTGACCGCATCACCGGCTGCAAAGACCTTTGAAACTGAGGTCATTTTATCCGCACCGGCCTGAACATTTCCCCGTCCGTCAAGAGCAACATTCAATCCCTGAAGCAATCCTTCCTGAACAGGGTGAACAAAACCGAGGGCAAGGAAAACCAGATCCGCCCGGAGAGTCCGTTCAGAACCGGCAAGTTCCGTCATGACCAGGCGCCCGGATGCCTCTTTATCCCAGGAAACCTGAGCAACTTCGACCTGTTGAACAGATCCGTTTTCACCTGAGAACCGTTTGGTGGTTAAATTCCAGTGGCGGTCACACCCTTCTTCATGGGAAGTTGAGGTTTTCAGAGTAAACGGCCAGTACGGCCAGGGGTGATCATCTGTCCGTTTTTCTGATGGTTTGGGAAGAATTTCAATCTGGGTGACCGATTTTGCTTTCTGGCGGTTTGCCGTTCCCACACAGTCAGAACCGGTATCACCGCCGCCAATCACCAGCACATGTTTGTCCTTCGCCAAAATCCGGTCTTCGTCTGGAATAAACTGTCCGGCATTGACCCTGTTTTGCTGGGTTAGATAGTCCATGGCAAAATAAATACCGTTCAGATTGCGGCCTTCAACAGTAAGATCACGGGGTTTCATCGCACCGATGGCAATGGCAACGGCATCAAACCCGTTTAAAAGATCTGCGGCAGAAATATCGATACCGGCATGAACACCTGTCCGGATGATCAACCCTTCCTGTTGAAGAAGAGCGGCCCGGCGGTCGATAACGGATTTGGTTAATTTAAAATCCGGGATCCCGAAACGAAGCAACCCGCCGACGGCTTCATTTTTTTCGAACAGGGTAACGGTGTGACCCCATTTGTTCAGAAGATCTGCACAGGCCATTCCGGCAGGTCCGGATCCGATAACTGCGACTGTTTTTCCTGTCCGTTTCCCGGGGATCTGTGGGGTTACAAGACCGAGCGAAAAGGCCTTTTCAATAACCGCACATTCATTTTCCCGGATCGTCACGGCTTCTTCATGAATATTCAGAACACAGCCTTTTTCGCAGAGGGCCGGGCAGACCCGTCCGGTAAATTCAGGGAAATTATTGGTCGAATGAAGACTGTCTGAGGCTTCCTGCCAGTTTCCCCTGTACACCGCATCCTGCCATTCCGGCATGGTGTTTCCCACCGGGCAGGAGTACTGGCAAAACGGAATTCCGCAGTCCATGCACCTTGAGGCCTGAAGCTGCCGTTCATCATCAGCCAGGGTTTGTTCAACTTCTCCGTAATCATTCAGCCGTTCGTGCACCGGTCTGTTTCCGGCATCCCGCCGGGCGGTTTCTATAAATCCGGTTGGATTTCCCATATCGCTACTTATTTATTTGGTGATTGGTGAAAATTTCTCAAAAAGTTTTTGGTTCCCTTTTTCAAAAAAGGGATTTATAACCTAAAAGCCGGTAGTTCCAAACCGGGACAATGACAGGCTGGTGGCTTATCTTTTTGTGCATTTCCCGGTCATTTCGAGGGTGCTCCGGCTTGCTCAGCAACCACCTCAAAGACCGGTTTTCCTTCCCCGTTTCCCGTCACTTGCCTCTTGTTACCGGCTGATTAATATCTTAGATGCGGTTCATCTTCAGTTTCTGCCAGTTTTACCTTGAGTGCCTGCAGCTTTTGTTCTTCAAGCACCTTTTTATATTCAAACGGGATGACTTTGGTAAACTGAGGAAGGTATTCGTCCCAGTTGGTCAGAATCCGTTCAGCAACAAGGCTGTTGGTATGCTGCAGATGCAGACTGATGTAGTTCTGAACTTCAGTGACATCTGCAAGGGTATCCAGCTTTGAAAGTTCGACCAGACCTTTGTTGCAGTAATAGTCAAAGTCACCATCCAGATCGAGGACGTAGGCAATTCCGCCACTCATTCCCGCAGCAAAATTCCGGCCGGTTTTTCCGAGCACCACCGTCCGCCCGCCGGTCATATATTCGCAGCAGTGATCCCCAACCCCCTCGACAACGGCGACCGCACCTGAATTCCTGACACAGAACCGTTCTCCGGCGATTCCCCGGATGTACACTTCACCGCTTGTTGCGCCGTAAAGCAGGGTATTTCCCACAATAATATTGTCTTCCGGCCGGTAGGTGGCGCCTGCCGGCGGAACCACAATTACTTTCCCGCCGCAAAGACCTTTCCCCAGATAATCGTTGGCATCTCCTTCCAGCCGGAAGGTAATGCCTCTGGTCAGGAAGGCGCCGAATGACTGTCCGGCTGACCCGATAAACCGGGCATTGATTGTATCTTCCGGGAGTCCCTCATCCCCGTATACCCGTGAAATTTTTCCACTGAGCATGGCACCGACTGTCCGGTCCACATTGGTGACCGGTTTTGCAATCCAGACCCGTTCCCTGTTTTTAATTGCCGCATTGGCCTGACGGATCAGGTCATGGTCTAACTGGCGGTCAATCTCATGATGCTGCCGGCCGGTATTGCGGATCGCATATTTTTTTGCCTCTTCCGGAACGTAAATCAGGCGGGACACATCGACTGTTCTGGCTTTCCAGTTCTGTTCGAAGGACCGGGTTGTCAGCAGGTCAGCCCGGCCAACCAGATCTTCAAATTTCCTGATTCCCATTTCGGCCATGATTTCCCGGATTTCTGTTGCCAGAAACCGGAAATAAGTCACCAGAAAATCGGCCTTCCCGATGAATCTTTTCCTCATTTCTTCATCCTGGGTCGCCACACCGACCGGACAGGTATTCAGATGGCACTTCCGCATCATCACACATCCCAGAACCACCAGGGCCCCGGTAGCAAATGCAAATTCTTCAGCACCAAGCAAAGCCCCGATCACCACATCCAGCCCGGTTTTGAACTGGCCATCTGTCTGAAGCCGGACACGGCCTCTGAGGTTGTTCATGACCAGAGTCTGGTGAGTTTCAGAAATTCCCATTTCCATCGGGAGCCCGGCGTACTTGATTGAACTAACCGGCGATGCCCCGGTCCCACCCTCTGCACCACTGATGATAATGACATCGGCCTTGGCTTTTGCAACCCCGGCAGCCACCGTTCCGACACCATCTTCGGCAACCAGTTTCACACTGATATTCGCATCCGGATTGGTACATTTGAGATCGAAAATGAGCTGTTTCAAATCTTCAATCGAGTAAATGTCGTGATGAGGCGGCGGAGAAATCAGGGTAATGCCGGGAGTGGAATGGCGAAGCCGGGCGATAATTTTATTCACTTTCAGCCCCGGAAGCTGCCCGCCTTCTCCCGGTTTTGCACCCTGTGCAATTTTTATCTGAATTTCATCGGCATTGATCAGGTAATTGGCAGTAACACCAAATCGTCCTGAAGCAACCTGCTTAACGGCACTTCTCAGACTGGTGCCATCCGGTTGTTTTTTAAACCGTTCGGCATCCTCGCCGCCTTCACCGGTATTCGACTTACCGCCAATGGTATTCATTGCCAGAGCCATCGCTTCATGAGCTTCTTTACTGATGGAACCGAAACTCATTGCCCCGGTAATAAACCGCTTCATGATTGCTTCTGCCGGTTCAACCTCTTCGACCGGGACCGGATTCTTCCGGATATCGAGAAATCCCCTCAGGAAAATCGGACGGCGGTTATGGGCATTGACGTGCGTGGTAAACTGTTTAAATCTGGAGTAGTCATTGGTCCGGGTTGCCCATTGCAGCAGAGCAATGGCTTCCGGATCCCAGGCATGGGCTTCTCCATCTTTCCTGTACTGATAAAACCCAAAAGTTTTAGGCTGTCCGTTTTTACCGGATCCGAAAAATCCGCCGTGGGTCAGAAGAGCTTCCTGCTGCAATTCCTGAAATCCAAGTCCGCCAATACGGGTAGACGTACCGGTAAAATACCTCTGAATGACATCTTCACTGATTCCGACAGCTTCAAAAATCTGGGAACCATGATAACTTCTCAGGGTTGAAATTCCCATTTTGGACAGAATTTTCAGCAAACCGGCATCTACTGCTTTGATATAATACTCTGCAGCCCTGTCGAATTCCTTTTTCAGTTTCCCCTGCCGGCACAGATCGTCAATAACAGCAAATGCTCCGTAAGGATTGACCAAACTGGCCCCGTACCCGATCAGCAGTGCAAAGTGGTGGACTTCCCGGGGTTCAGCAGTTTCAATCACCAGGCCTACCTGCATCCGTTTCTTTGCATGAATCAGGTGATGATGGACGGCTGCGGTTGCCAGTAAGGATGGGATCGGGGCCCGGTCTTCCGAAATCCCGCGGTCACTTAAAACGATGTAGTTGTACTTGTCATCTACGGCCTTTTCTGCTTCAGAACATAACCTGGCAACTGCCTTTTCGAGTGCATCACGGCCTTCATTGACCGGAAACAGCATATCAAGGGTGATGTGGCGGAACCCTTCCTCGTTCAGATCGAGCAGTTTGGCAAGATCCGTATTGGTCACCACCGGAGTCCGGAACCGGATGGATTTACAATGGGAGGGGGTATCGGCCAGAACATTCTGAGACACAGAGCCGATGTAATTGCTCAGCGACATGACCAGCCCTTCCCGGATGGGATCGATCGGCGGGTTCGTCACCTGGGCGAATAGCTGCCGGAAGTAGGTAAACAGGCGGTACGGTCTTTCAGACAGCACTGCAAGCGGAGTGTCATTCCCCATCGAACCGGTTGGCTCATAGCCATCAGCAGCCATTGGGGTGATGACGGCGTCGATATCTTCCCTGTTATATCCGAAAACCTTCAGGAATTTGGGAAGGTCACCGTTCAGTCCGGAAGGAATATGACCTCTGGGTTCAATCTTGTTCAGTTCCAGCCGGCTGTCTTTGAGCCATTGCTGGTACGGATGCATTCTGGCTAGTTGGGATTTCAGTTCGTTATCGGGAACAATGATTCCCAGTTTCGTATCCACCAGCAAAATTTTTCCCGGTCTGAGCCGGCCTTTTTCCCGGATCTGATCAGCAGGAAAAACCTGACACCCGACTTCAGATCCCATAACAATCAGGTCATCCTTGGTGATGAGATATCTCGAAGGCCGCAACCCGTTCCGGTCCAGCGTCCCGCCAACAAACCGTCCGTCCGAAAATACAATGGATGCAGGTCCGTCCCACGGTTCCATAATCGTGGAGTAAAATTCATAATAGGCTTTCAGGCTATCCGGAATCGGGTTTTTGTCATTCCAGGATTCGGGAATCAGCATACTTAAAACCATGGGCAGAGACCGCCCGGCGAGGTGCAGAAATTCAAGGGTATTATCCAGGCTGGCAGAATCACTTTTGCCCGGCTCGATCACCGGAAACAGTTTTTGGATGTCTTTTCCGAACACTTCGGTCTGGAGCAGACCTTCTCTGGCTTTCATCCAGTTCCGGTTGCCTTTAACCGTATTGATTTCGCCGTTATGGGCCAGGTACCTGAACGGCTGGGCAAGATCCCAGGTTGGGAAGGTATTGGTGCTGAACCGGCTGTGGACCAGGGCTATGGCGCTGATCATTGCCGGATCGGAGAGGTCCGGGAAATAATCAATGACCTGCTGCGGGGTGAGCATTCCCTTGTAAATGAAAACCCGGGAAGAAAGGCTCGGAAAGTAAAAGGCCCGTTTCTCTTTCAGTTTCGAATTCCGGATCGCATTTTCACTCAGTTTCCGGGTAATATAAAGTTTCCGTTCAAGTTCATCCTGTTCAAACTTACCGCCCAGGAAAACCTGCTTCATGGCCGGTTCCGATTTCCGGGAAATTTCACCCAGGCAGGCCGGATTTACGGGGATGTCGCGGTAGCCAATGACCGAAAGACCTTCTGCGGCTGCCATTGCTTCGAGGGTTTCCAGACAGGTTTCTGCCTCCTTCTGGTTTTTGGGCAGAAAGACGATGCCGGCTCCGTAGCTGCCTGCTGCAGGAAGCCGGATCCCTTTTGAAATAAAAAACTCGTGAGGCATCTGCATGAGAATTCCTGCACCGTCACCCGACACGTTATCAGCACTTTCAGCACCCCGGTGAGTCATATTCACCAGAACATTCAGCCCCCGGCGGATGGTATCATGCGATTTTAGACCTTTGATGCTGGCTACAAACCCAATACCGCAGGCATCATGTTCATTTTCGGGATTGTACATCCCCTGAGCTTCTGGAAATCCGATCTGCATAATTTTTCTGTCTGATAAGATAAAAAGAGTTGTTAATCCGCTGTAAGGCAATGCAAACCGGAAATAGGTGCCGGATGCGCCGGTTACGGATTCTGTAAAACAGAGCAGGGTAAGTCTGTATCGGATGTAACGGGCAAGTCAGGGTGGCTGCTTTGCAAGGAACCAAAAATCAAATGGGTGGTATGATTCTGGCAGGTTACCCGGTAAATATACTCATTTTACGGATATATTACCGGTTTACCCGATGGAACGAAGGAAATTCTAACGGTTTTCTAAATTTTTTAGGAAAAACACCCGGCGTACCTTACCGGGTTAAAATCCGGCCGGAATCGGGGAACTCCGGCCGGTTCAGGTTACTTTTTCTGGTCGGTTGGTTCCGGTTCAGGACCCGGCCCGGGATGCCGTCCTTTTTTATCTTTTCTATCCTGGCGGCGATCCTTCAGTTCCTTTTTCTTTTTCTCTTTCAGGACCTGGTACTTCTGCTTTTGCTCAGGCGTCAGGACCTGCTCAATCTGGTCCGAAACTTCTTTCAGTTTAGCCAGACGGTCCTCTTTCAGTTTAGCACGGTCCTGTTCTGCCTTTTCAAGTATCGCCCTGACTTTCACCTGCTGATCGGCGGTCAGGTCCAGGGCTTTCGTCAGTCTTTCTGTTCTTTCTTTGGGCTCAGGCGGTGGTGGTGGCGGATCCTGGGCGTAAGCAGAGACTGCGGTCAGTAAAACGCCTGTCAGGAGGAGGGTTCGGGGAGTCATCAGGTTATCCTTTCTTTTAGGTTGCTTCACCTGTGATGAAAAAATGGATTTCCCGGTTTAACCGGACTCAAACCAGACGGTTCACCGAAACCCTGACGTCTTCATTTCGTCTGACCGGTTTCATTTCACCGGCATCCGATTGGAATTTAGCAATGAAAAGCAAGACCTTTATCCCCATGGAAAAAACGATTTTAAAACATATTCAGTCTGTGTATCAGGCGGCACAGAAATCTCCCCGACGGGCCATGCGGCTCGGCAAAGCCACCGGATCGATTGAAAAAGTCTCTGGCTATCTCAATTGCACCCGGGAAGAATCCGTGGTGTTTTCTGTCCTTTTTGCGCTGAATCTGCAGAAACCCGGCGGTGTGTCTCCCCTGTCCTTTATTGAGCATACGGGTGAGGATACGTTCAGTCTGGTGACCTATAAACAGATTTTTGACCAACTGGAGCGGAAAAAACTGATCATCAGGGATCAGTTCAGGGAAACCGGATTCCTTGAAGAGGATTACATCATCCGGCACACCGTTTTTAACAGCATTGCCTATGACAAGCCCATTCCCAAACAGGAAGACATCAGCGGAGATCTCTTTAAACTGATTGAAACTGTGCACGGCTGGTATGAACAGCGCCAGGAAGGGAAAATTCAGACTGCCGACTATCTGCGGGAGGCAGAATCCGTCCTGAAGGAAAATGAAACCCTCACGTTTTTCGCTGAAATCAGGAAGAAACAACTGAATCTTGCCGAACTTTTATTTTTCCTCGAAATCTGCTTTCAGTTTGCCGAAGGCAGTGATTCGGTTTCGGTCAAGGAAATTTCGCAGGGAATGTTTGATAAAATGCAGGACCGCATCAGTTTCCGGCGAGTATCGCTTGACGGTAAATCTCCCCTGTTCAGAGAAGACCTGATCCGGTATGCTGACGGGTTTTTCATAGATGAAGATAACCAGGCTGAACTGACTGACTACAGTGTCGAACTGCTGTTCAATACGAGTGAAAATCCGTCTGAAGTTAAAAGAAAACTGTACATTCCACAGAATCTGCTGGTTACCGAACCGGATGCCATCCGGGAAAAGCCGTTGTATTTCAATCCGGAAGAAGAACGGCATGTCAAACGTCTGCAGTCACTGCTTCACCCGGACCACCTGGATACCGTTGTAAGCCGCCTGAAAGACCACCATCTGTCACCGGGGATTACCGTTCTGCTGTACGGGCATCCGGGGACCGGAAAAACGGAATCGGTCTTTCAGCTTGCCAGAACCTCAGGCAGGAGACTGTACATGGTGGATATCAGCCAGATCCGGGATAAATATGTCGGTGAATCTGAAAAAGCCATCCGGGAATTATTTGTGTCTTACCGGAAGGCGGCCGAGAGTCAGGAATTGACTCCGGTCCTGTTCTTCAATGAGTCGGATGCCCTGATCAGCAAGCGGGTCTCTGTGTCGCAGTCAGTTGATCAGATGAACAATACCATGCAGAATATTCTGCTTCAGGAACTGGAAACCTTTAACGGGATTCTATTTGCCACATCGAATATGAATGAGAATCTGGATAAGGCTTTTGAACGGCGGTTTTTGTTTAAAATCAAATTCGAAAAGCCGAATCCGGTCGTCAGAAAACAAATCTGGGCATCCCGGCTGAAAGACTGGCCGGATGATCTGGTTGCCTCAGTTTCTTCTGAGTTTTCTTTTTCCGGCGGACAAATTGATAATGTAGTCAAGAAAATTGTGCTGCATGAACTGATTGAAGGATCCCGGCCTGATGCCATCCAGGTGAGGGAATTCTGCCGGGAAGAAATTTCACTCGGCGAGGATAAGCAGAAGAAAATCGGTTTTGGCGTCCGGGGTCAGAGTCAGAATTGAAACGTAATCCGGATGGTTCCATCCGTACCACCCCAGATCGTTTTATCCGTCCCCGCGGATCCGCCTGAAGATCCGCCGGAACCTCCTCCCGAACCGGAGGAGGTTTTTTTTGCTCTTTCGGAATAAACGGGTATTAACTGCCCGGCTTCTGCCTCAAGTCTGACCGATGCCCACGACCAGGAACCCGAAACCCGGATGGCAGCAAAATCAATAAACCGGTAGGTAAATGCCGTAAGCCGTTCGTTCCTTCGGCCGATGAGAAGAAAGACCGGCTCCCAGGTTTGCAGATCGAGTTCCGGCCAGGTTCTCTGCCACCCAAAACTCAGTTTAAATGGATATTGACTGGCGGAACTCCGTTCAACCGCTGCCGAAATTCCCGCGGTAGTTTCTGCTGCATCCAAACTCACAAAATAATAATCACCCAGAAGTGAAATAACCGCCGGTGTAAAGGGAAAGCTTTGAAGAACTGCACCTGAAGTCAGGGAAAGTTTTTGCCGGAATCCTTTTGCTGAAACCACCCAGTTGGGTGTCACCGCCCAGGCCAGTTCACCCGAAAAGTCTGATTTTTTGAAATCACTTTCGGTAAATGAGGCGAACGGGAATCGCTTGAAGGCCCACTCAGGAGTCCCCTGCCCCTGATACCAGGTGCCATCAGCCGTAATCCGCCAGTTTTCCAGAAACCAGACTGATCCCGAAAGCAACAGATTTTCAGCAGGAAAAGAGCCGGTCTCTCTGAAGAGACTGGTTACCGGCTGCACATCTGCCGTGCTGCCCGTATACTCCGCTTTCAGGGTTCCCCAGTTCGAACCAGTCCACTCTGCCCCTGCCCGCCAGTCGGTTATTTTACTCCATTGACTGAATTCCGGCCGGATATCTTCAACTTTCCAGCGATGGAGATACTGCTGATATCTCTGACCGGAACCGGCAGAAAAGGTTAGCCCCGGAACGGTTTCAATGGAAGCATCGGCCGACCAGCCAAGCCGGGATGAACCAGTTCCAGAAAACACCCGGATCTGGGGTGTTAATTTTACCGCAGAAAAAAAGAGTTCTGCACCTACCCCGGCAAACAGTGTGTTTTGCTCCAGGAGTACAGACTGCGACACCCGGTGATTTTCGAAAGAAATCACTCCACGCTCACCACCGGCTGAAACTTTCAGAACGGAGCCAAACACGGGAATATTAGCTTCGGATGCAGTCTCCAGGGAATAAATATCCCAGCTTTGCTTTTCACCGGATTCGTGGTACAGGAGATTGACCTTTGAAGAAAGACGGAGGCTTGATTGGGCGATGGCAGGCACGGAAAGGAACAGGAGAAGCAAGGCTGAAAAACTGAACAGTGCAGGAAAAAGTAACCGGTCACGGAACACCTGCAACAGGTTCTGTGGCCGGGCTTTTCCTATATTGGACTTATTTCGGAAGGGATTCATTCAGTATAATGAGGTATTTTTCAATCAGGAGTTTCAGTTCTCCCAGCAAGCTTTCCCCCTTCAGAATCAACTTATTCAAAACGGCATCCGTCAATTCCGGACTTTTCCGGATGACATCATCCGCCTGGTTATCCGTTTCACTTTGCAGGTACCGCAGAGAAGCAACCATATCGGCACCTGAAGCTTCAAGGTGATTCAGGAATTGACTCCCGTTTTCAGGGGCATCAGCCCGGAATTTCAGCTTGGTAAGCAGAAAAAGGTAAGGCGTTACATCCGGATTTTCCGGATCCGGGACCGGAAGGGAGGTCAGATCGACTGAAGAAAAATCGGATGTTTTAAAATCGACTGTGCAGAACAGATACAGATTCGAACTGAGGTATTCCAAATAAGAATCCATCATGAGGAACTCTGTTTTATCCAGATATCTGGCACCTAAGGATGGGAATCCCATCATTTTACCGGTCAGGGCATAAGAATATTCACCGGTTTCTACAGGGGTTTCTGCAAATTCAAAATCGGTGATTGCTTTTTTAATTTTCGGAAGTGTAACGGTCAGCAAATGAGACTGAACGGAGGCTGCCTCATCCGGATTTTCCTGCCCCTGCTTTACGACCAGAATCAGTGTTTTGATCAGCATTTCCTGGGACAGGACCGATGCCATATTAAACGGAAGAAACCCCAGAGTCAGTGGTCCGGAAGAACCCGGGATTTCAAAACCGGCAGCCGATTCAAGGTCTTTCATATAGTGGCGGAATACCGGGTCCCGGTAAAGGGAAAGCATTCTGGACATTCCCAGACTCACCCTGACATCCCGGTCATCGGGACGTTGATGAGCAAGGTCTTCAAATTTCCCGGCAACAGTTTCAAAATCAAAATTCCCGATTTGTGAAGGATCGGTCAGATTAGAACCGGCCATTGAGGCAAAGGTGGTTTCCATCAGGTCCATTGCGGCCTGTTTCTGCTGGTCATAGGTCAAAACCGGATCTTCTTTCGCATCTGCCTTGTCATCCTCAGAACAGCCCAGCGGCACCAGAGAAAGAAAACAAAGGGTCATGAAAAAAAATCGGTTCATTTTAACCTCCCGGGAAATTGTCAGTAACTAAAAAAAACCGTCGTTTACGGGTCAGGAAATAAAGTGTTTCGTTGACTACCGGGATAAAGATAGGAAGATCCGGAATAAAAAACGGGGCTTTCACCCCGTTTCTTCAAAAAATTACCCCCCTGCCCTGAGGGAATTCACAATATCCATTCTGGCAGCCCGGACAGCAGGCAGAAACCCACCAAAAATGCCCATTACCAAAGAAAAAACAACTGTACTCAGAACAATAACCGGATTCAGTGAGAAACCAAAAGCAAGTTCAGAGAAGGAGCCGAAATTGGTTGTGGAAAATGACACCATCTGAAGGAAACTGGCAAGTCCCAGTCCGATCCCTGCCCCGATTAAGGAGAGAACCAATGATTCAATCAGAAAGGCAGTCAGGATACTTCTTCTCCTGAAACCAAGCGCCCTGAGGGTCCCGATTTCAACAGTCCGGTTGGCGACAGCAGCGTACATGGTAATCATGGCCCCGATCATCGCACCGAAGCTGAAGATAACCGTAATTACCAGACCCAGAGCACTGATAAAGGTGGCCATAAACTGAGATTGCTCCTTGTAGTAGGTCTGCTCCCGTTTGACATCGAGTTCCTGAAGCCGGCGTTCTGTCTCCAGTTTGGTTTTAATGATTTCAAATTCAGCCGGATCAGAAAGGCGGAAAGTTGCCGACGAAAAGACATTCTGCCGGTTGAATTCACTTAGGACCAGATCGGCATCTCCCCAGATTTCGGAAGCAAAGCCGGTTTTCCCGGCCTCCAGAATTCCGACCACTTCCCACTTTTTGGACCCGATTTCGATCTGATCCCCAACCGCGGTGTTTTCGAACTGCTCAGCAATTTTATTCCCGATGACTACTTCAAGCTGGCCGGGTTTAAACCACCGTCCGGATTCGAGACGAACCTGGGGTCTGAGGTCAAAGGCCCCGGGTGAAATTCCCCTGACTGCAATATTCCCCATATCACCTGACTGCTTTTTGTGCAGGTTAATCATGGTGACCACATCTGCCGTCAGAAGAGGCTGATTGTCATTGTCCCGGGCGAGTTCAGGGAAAGTCGAAACCAGATCGATCTGCTCCCGGGTCAATGAACTCATCAGTTCGGACTGGGATCCTTCCCTGATCAGAATAACGTTATCCTCTGAACCGGTTGCAACCAGAGTATCTTCGATGCCCTGGGCCAGCATCAGAACAGCAGCAAAAACAAAAACAACCAGTGAGATCCCGGTTACCGTTAATCCGGTCGTAAGCCGTCTGGCCAGAAGATTCCGCCAATTATAACTTAATGGTATTTTCATGATCATTCCTTTCCTTACCCGATCTGCCTGAGACCGTCAACAATGGAAATCCGGGTTGACCGGATGGAGGGAATCACCGAGGCGGCAAGCCCAACCACCAGTGAGAATCCTGTCATCAGCAGAAGTGTCGAGGTCTGCACTTCAAAAACCGGGAATATAGTCGGGAAGGCTTCCCCGAATCCGTTCGCCAGCGGAAAGGTCATCAGCATTCCCAGGGCTCCGCCACCAACTGCAATGGCCATGGATTCCCCGATGATCAGAATGGCGATGGCCGTCCCGGTAAATCCGAGGGTTTTAAGAACCGCATATTCCCGGATCCGTTCACGGGCTGACATGATCATGGTGTTTGCCAGAACCAGCAGAATAATTCCGATAATTACGTAGCTGATCACTTCGAGAGAAACCAGGATCGCACTTGACAGAGAGACGAAACTTTGCTGAAATGCCTTTTCTGTTTCTGTCTTGGTTTTTGCATTCGAATTGGCAAACATCTGGTCAATGGTCTGGGCAATTCCCGGAGCCTGATCGGCTTTATCAATCCCGATCACATACCAGCCCACCATCCCGGATGGGTATCCCGGGATAGTTTTCACCCGTTCATCCAGATAGTCCCAGTGAAACATCATCTGGGTTTCATCGGCAGTTTTGTCTTTTCCGGAATAAATACCGGCAACTACGAAATCATAATCCCCCGGGTAAATATCCCCTTTAATGGTCAGGATGTCCCCGATCTTTAACTGATTCTGGGCTGCAATTTTTTTACCGAGGATACAGGAGTTCCGCTGGGCTTTAAACGCCTCGAACTGATCGGGCGGAAGCACAAACTCACTGTACAGTTTCAGATAGGACTCTGCATCAACTGCAAATCTGGGAAAGAAGGTCTCGGGGCTGTTATCCTTGTACTGCCCACCGAACCAGGTTGCAAAACTGACTGTATTGACACCCGGAATCTGGGCAATCTGATCCCGGTAGGCATAGGGCAGCGGAAAAATGAAACTGACCGCATGGCGGCTGATCATCCGGCTCGACGAAGAGGCATCCACACCGTAATTCCAGGCTGTAACGACCGTCCGGAGAAGTCCGAATGCCATTACCGCAACCGCCAGACCAAAGATCGTCAGAACGGACCTCAGCTTATGGCGGAACACATTTCGGGTAATTAGTTTGATTAATCTCATGGTTATTTCCCGCCGGAAATGAGTTCACCCTTTTCGAGGTGCAGAACGGTCTGGGCCCGTTCTGCTGCATGCGGGTCGTGGGTGACCATGACAATGGTTTTTTTGAATTCTTTATTCAGCCGGTCCATCAGGACCAGAATTTCTTCAGCAGATTTACGGTCAAGGTCACCGGTTGGTTCATCCCCGATAATCAGGGTCGGATCAGTGACGACTGCCCGGGCAATTGCAACCCGCTGCTGCTGGCCACCGGAAAGCTGTTTCGGATAGTGATCCATCCGGTCACCAAGACCTACAATATTCAGCATGGCCTCAACCCGCTGTTTTTTTTCCTTTTTGGTCAGATTAGTCAGTTCCAGCGGAAGTTCGACATTTTCATAGGCCGTCAATACCGGAATCAGGTTATAAAACTGAAAAATGAACCCGATGTTCTGGGACCGCCATTTGGCAAGCTGGCTTTCTGAAAGTTTGGCAATATCGGTTCCGGCGATCACCAGAGAGCCGCTTGTCGGCCGGTCAATTCCTGAAATCAGATTCAGCAGGGTTGTTTTTCCTGAACCGGAAGGGCCCATGAGGGCCAGGAATTCACCCTCCGGAACTTCAAGGGATAAATTCTGCAAAACCGGGATCTCAATGGACCCCCGGTAATAGACCTTGGAGATGTTGTTGACCTGAACCAGTGCACTCATCGGTTTTCCTTTATTTGTTCTGGTAAATTTTCAATCAGTCTTTTTTGGCAGTGACCACATCACCGTCTTTGATCTCTTCACCTGGTTTCAGCACAACCCGGTCACCGGAAACCAGTCCGGAACGTATTTCAGTCCGGGTGCCGAAGGTGCTTCCGAGGGTGACCCCGGTTTTAACAGCTTTGTCCCCTTTCACGGCAAAGACAAACTTCCCGCCTTCATCCGAAAGAATGGCCGAAACCGGAACCGTTAGCCGGGGAGTTTCTTTAACCGTATCGGCAGATGCTTTTTCATTCATGAAAGAAACTTTTGCCCGCATTTCCGGCAGGACTTTTTCATCGATAGTTCTGAACCGAACCTTGGTGAGAACAGTTGCTTTTGCCCGGTCTGCAGTCGGGACAATTTTATTGACAAATCCCGGATACCGGAGTGTGGGGTAAGCATCCAGCATAATTTCGCAGGGCTGCCCTTCTGTAATTTTCTGAATATTGGATTCCGAAACCTCTGCCTCAACTTCCAGAGACGTCATATCGGCCATGGTGACCACATTGCCCCGGGAACCCGACGCAGCGCCAAACGGGGAAATCACCTCTCCGACATTGGCATTTTTCGTCAGAACCACCCCGGTAAATGGTGCCCGGATGTTGGTACTTTCGACGGCAACTTCTGCAGAACGAACCCCGGCCTGCCCCATATCTACGGATGCTTTGGCGGATTCCCAGGCCGAAACAGCCCGCCGGTTTCTGAACCGTGCGGTTTCGATTTCAGATTTGGAGATCAGATTCCGCTGAAACAGAGATTCTGCCCGTTCCAGTGCAAGTCCCGATTCATCCCGTTCCGTTTCGGCTGTCAATACAGATGCTTCAGCCATTTTCAGATTGGCCCGTGCCTGCTGAAGCGCAGCTTCGACATCCTGACTTTCGATACGTCCCAGCACCTGCCCCTGCTGAACCCGGTCTCCCTCAATAACATAAAGAGCTTCAAGACGCCCGGTTCCCTTGGAAGCCACCGCAGCTTTGCGCTGGGCCACAATATACCCCGAAGAAACCAGAATCGACGATTCCTGGGCCGGGGTCGAAACAACAGCGAGTCCGGTTTCAACTTCATGAACAGTGCCGGACGCCGTAAAAAACCAGACAGCGGCTGCAAGAACCAAAACCCCGGTACCTGATCCGATCCAGAGAGACCGGTTCCGGTCTGCCGGCTTTTCGTCACGATTGATTTTCAGAAAGGATAAATCCTGTTGGGAAGATGACATACTTTTTCTCAGCTGATGGTTGGTTCCGTAACAAAAACGGCGGTTTACGGATTCACGGATGCCAAAGTTTCGAAATAGACTGCACAAGCATACAGGTAATCTGCCTATTTGTCAATGGTTTTTCTTCAGAAAAGCCGGATTTTGCAGATTTGATCACAAAAAGATAAACTATCCTTTAAATTTGCAGGTGTTAACCCTTCATCACAGGACCCTTTCTATGAAATCTTTCCTTATGACCGGCATCTGGCTGGTTTCCTGCCTCACCAGCCTTTGGGCACAATCTCCCGTATCCGATTCCCTGATCACCCGTATTCTTGACACCTTCCAGGTTCCCGGACTGGCCGTCTCGGTGGTTCAGGATGGTAAAGTAGTTTTTGCCGGCGGATTCGGCATCCGGACAGCCGATAAATCCGATAAGGTCACAGAAAATACCGTCTTCGGAATTGCATCGAACAGCAAGGCATTTACCGCATCTGCACTGGCCATTCTGGTCGATGAAGGCCGGATTTCCTGGGATGACCCGGTAATTAAACATATCCCCTGGTTTCAGTTGTATGATCCCTGGGTCACACGGGAAATCACCATCCGGGATTTGCTGTGTCACCGGTCAGGACTGGGTCTTGGCGCCGGTGATCTGATGGTGTTTCCGTCGGCGTCCTTCAAACCGAAGGAAATAATCGAAAATATGAAGGCCATCAAACCGGCGAGCAGTTTCAGGAGCACCTATGCCTATAATAATCTGGCCTTTCTGGTAGCCGGCACCGTGGTTGAGGAAGTGACGGATTCTTCCTGGGGTGATTTTATCACTGCACGGTTTCTGAACCCGCTGGGAATGTCACGTACCCGGACGGTTCAATCCGCCGTTTCCGGGATGCCGGATCAGGCCTCCTACCACGTTCTGGTTGATGGCAAACTGGAAGTTACTCCGGCTGAAAGTATGGATAATTGTGCGCCTGCAGGGGGTATCAATTCCTCTGCTCAGGATCTGACCCGGTGGATGATGTTCTGTCTGGATTCCGGCCGGGTTGTGTTACCGGATGGAAAAATCAAACGGATTATCAGTAAAAAGCAGTACCGTCAGCTTTGGTCCACCCAAACTCCACTGCCATTCGGACCTCCCCCTCCGGGATTTGAATCTCTGAAAACCCAATTTTCAGGCTATGCCCTCGGCTGGCAGGTCCGCCAGTTCAGAGGCTACCAGATGGTCTCCCATACGGGCGGGCTGACAGGAATGGTTTCCCGGATTACCCTGATACCTGAAAAAAAACTGGGAATTGCGGTGCTGACCAACCAGGAATCAGGTGAGGCGTTTAACGCTGTCACGTTTACCTTGCTGAATCAGTATCTCGGGTTTAAGCCGGAGGACTGGACAGGGAAATTCAAAACTCTCAAAGACAGTGCTGAAGCCCGGCTGACCCGGGAACTTGCACAAAAGGAAACCGGAAGGAACCGGACTTCAAAACCTTCCCATTCTATTTCTGAACTTTCGGGGTCCTATTCGGATGCATGGATGGGGAAAATGAACCTGACAGAAACCAGCTCGGGACTGAGGATTTCCTTTGAAAAAAGTCCGGTCCTGACCGGAAAACTGGAACACTGGCAGTACGACACCTTTGTGATCAGATGGGATCACCGGTACCTTCGTGCTGATGCGTTCATCACCTTTTCTTTTGGTCCGGATGGTAAAGTCACCGGTGTGAACCTGGAACCGGTCTCTTCGGGCACGGATTTCAGTTTTGATTTTCAGGATCTGGAGATGAAGAGGGAGTAGGAAGGGGGCAGGAGACAGAAGTCAGGAGACAGGAGTCAGAAGTCAGAGGACAGGAGACAGAAGTCAGGAGTCAGAAGTCAGGAGACAGAAGACAGAAGTCAGAAGACAGGAGTCAGAAAACAGTAGGTGGTAGACAGTAGATAGTAGGTAGTAGACAAAAGGCAAAAGACAATAATTACAAAACAGAAGTCAGGAGGCAGAAGACAGAAGACAGAAGTCAGAAGACAGAAGTCAGGAGACAGGAGGCGGTAGAAAAAGTTCCCCTCCCTGAACGGTGGCTTTAAGTGGTCCCTGACCCTGAGGCTCTTGCATAAACCGGACACTGAGGCTCTCGAAGTGTCCGGAAGGAGATGCCTTCTGTTCCGGTGGCTTCGAGCGGTCCCCGAGCAAAGCCGAGGGGCAGCCACCTGAAAAACCCGGACCCTGCCCTTCGACAGGCTCAGGGACCAAGGTCCTCGAAGGGTCAGGGACCAAACCTGCCGGAGGGCAGCCACCGGATTCGCCGCCCGGGGTCCGGAAAAGGCCGGTCATCCCGTGACGAACAAAGTGAGCCGAACCGAAATGTCTGCACCGGTTCCCAACTAACTGGTTCACCCCGGAATTCAACCGGTTCAGCACAGAAACAGGAATTTTTCGCAGGAATGTGGTATCATTACAGCATGAAAAACCGGATTTATTCCCTTCCACCGCAGGTCATCCAATGGCTGGTTTACGCTGCCGGAGTGGTGCTCCTTTTCCTGATGTCGGTTACCAGTTCCTGGGTCTATTACCTCGGAACTGATCATGACTTCCAATGGGAAAAACACCTCCTGACCCGGTTCCCGTCCTACGGACTCTGGCTGGTCCTGATCCCGGTTATTTTTACCCTGATCCGGAACCGGATCTCCCGTCACGGATTATCGGTCACCGCTGTTTTACAGCTTGCAGGAGCCGGATTGGTTCTGGCTCTGATCCACCGCCCGGCGGCTTCATTTCTGTCAGCCCTGGTCACCGGAACCACAAGCCAGTTTTTCCTGGATATCACTTCGGCAACGGCTTTTCAGATTCTGGCCTATGTCCTCGACAGTTATCTGGTGTTTCTTCTTATCACCGGCGCACGCCTGACTGAAACCGCCTGGAAACTGACATCCGCCGTCCGGGAACAGGCCCTTCAGCTTGAACGGAATCTGGCCGATTCACGCCTTCAGACTCTTTCCATCCAGTTTCAGCCCCATTTCATTTTCAATGCCCTTCAGGGGCTTTCCATGCTGATATACAAAGATCCGGCCTCCGCGGATACGATGATCACCACCCTTAGCGACCTGCTGAGAGCCAGTGCCCGGATGGCTGAAACGCCCCGCATTCCCCTCGGTGAGGAGCTGGAACTGGCAGAAAAATACCTGAGCATTCAGCAGATCCGGTTTGGCACCAGATTGTCTGTCACCTCAGAAACAGAACCCGGCTGTCTGACGCTGCTCTGTCCGCCCTTTATGCTTCAGCCTCTCTTTGAAAATGCCATCAAACATGCCGTCGAACGGAATCCGGATCAAACCAGGATTTCCCTGCGGATTTACCGGGAGAAAGGCCAGTTGATTTTACAGATGGCCAATACTCTGCCGTCCATCCCGCCGGATGCCCGTGAAGGCACCGGGTTAGGCCTTATCCGGGAACGGCTGGCCCTTTTATACCCGGGGACTGCAAGCCTTTCGCACCATCAGACTGACTCCCTGTTTCTGGTTGAAATCAGGCTGCCGGTATTGAAAGGCCCCGGCGCATGATCTCGGCCATTATTGTTGAGGATGAACCTCTTGCCGCTGAAAAACTCGTTTTCCTGCTGAAGGATTTTCCCGGTATCCGGATCGACGGTGTGTTTTCGGATGCCGGAACAGCCTTATCCTGGCTTCAAACCCACACTCCGGATCTCCTTTTCCTCGACATTCAACTGCCCGGGCTTTCGGGCATGGAGCTCGCCCGTGCACTTCCCGAACCCTCGCCGGCACTAATTTTCACTACCGCTTTCGATTCTTTCGCCGTTGAAGCCTTTGATGTGAACACAGTCGGATACCTCCTGAAACCGTTCGACCGCCACCGCCTGATTGCTGTTGTCCTGAAAGCCCTCAAAAAAATCCGGCCGAATGCAGCACCGGCAGACCGGGATGTCTACCCGGTGAAGTCCGGCGGAAAAATCCGTCTGATTCCGCTGAAAGACCTGCTCTGGGTTCAGTCCGACCACAATGAAGTTAAAGTCGGTACAACCGGCGGCATCCTGATCCAGCGGTCCACCCTGACAGCAATGGAAGAATCCCTTCCCGCCGGTGACTACCTTCGGGTACACAAAAGTTTTCTGATCAGGAAAGAGGCAGTGAAGGAAATTGAACCGCTTCCCAACGGCGAATTCATCCTCACACTTTCAACCGGAAAAAAAATCCCCACCGGCAGAACCTACCGCCCCGTCCTCTCCGGACTACCCGGCATCCCCGAAGTGTAACCGGTCATCCCCAACTCTGAACAGTTCATCCCGGCACCGGTCAGAGGTCACTCCTTTTGGTGCATCTTTGAAAAAAAAGGAGGTCTGCCATGCTGTATTTTCTGCTTCTTCTGATTCAGGTTCCGCTGTTCAGCAAAATCACTGAGTCGCCGGTTACGACAATGGGCGGAGATTCCCGGTCGGTAAACTGGTTTGATTTCGACCGGGATCAGGATCTTGATCTGTTCATTTCAAACGGGAAGGACGGTGGCGAAAATAACTTCTTCTACCTGAATACCGGAAACGGGAATTTTGTTTTTGTGGATTCCCTGATCATCTGCAAGGATGGATCGCCTTCAGACGGCGCCACAGCCGGTGACATCAACAATGACGGCTACACGGATCTGTTCGTTTCAACCTGGTACGGGTATAAAAACTTTCTCTATCTGAACGATCAGGGAAAACTGTTCATCCAGCAGGATAGTTCACCTGCCATGAAAGACCTGACTTACGCCGAAACCGGAACATTCGGGGACGCCAACCGGGATGGCTGGCTGGATCTGTATGTGACCATCAGTGCCGGAAATCTGAGGAATATTCTCTACCTGAATGACGGAACCGGCGGACTGGTCAAACAATCCATTACCGGAACCCTTTCTCCCCGGCTCTCTTCCCGGTATGCCGATTTTGCGGATCTGAATGCCGACGGCTGGCAGGATCTGGTGGTTACCAACGAATACGGACAGGCAGAAAACCTCTTTTTAAACGGTCCGTCCGGATTTACCTCCTCGGCTCCCCCGTCCCTTTCCGGATTAGGCGGGAATACAGCAGGCGGTTCAATTGAAGATGTCGATAATGACGGAGATTTTGATTTGATTCTGGCTAATTACAACGGCGAACGGAACCATCTGCTGATTCATGACGGAAACCTGGGCTGGGTGAAAAAGGACTCCGCACCCTGGACGGAAGATCCGGCCAATTCTTTCGGAACGGCTCCCGGCGATGTGGATAATGACGGCGATCTGGATCTTCTGATCACCAATGCTTTTGCTCCGGATGGATCACGGCTCGTCAATTATCTGTACCTGAATGATGGTCATGGAAACTTCACCCGGTCAGAAACCGGACTCCCGGCAGATTCAGGCTGGGTATATGGCGCTGCTTTTGCCGATTATGATCTGGATGGTGACCTGGATGCAGCCCTTGCCGGCTGCTTCGGCAAAACGGAAAATAACCGGTTGTACCGGAATGACGGTAACGGCAATCACTGGATTCAACTGGATCTGACCGGAACACTCAGCAACCGGTCGGGGATTGGAGCCCTTGTTCACCTGTATTCACAAACCAACGGCACCACTCTGCACCAAACCCGGCGGATGGCCGGACAGTCAGGATACTCAGGGCAAACCCTGCGCATCCATGCCGGACTCGGGGATGCAACGGTTCTTGATTCCCTGGTGATTTTCTGGCCATCGGGAATCAGACAGTCATTGATTCAGGTGCAGGCCGATCAGCTTCTCTCTGTAACCGAATCCGCCTCACCGCTGTCAGTCCCGGCAGATCAACCCGGGAGGCCCTTCCGGATTAACCAGATTTACCCGAATCCGTTTAACCCGGAAACTACCGTCGGTTTTTCAGTTGATTCTGATCTTCAGGGAAGTTCTCTGTCGGTATCCGTTTTTGATCTGACCGGCCGGCTGGTTCAGTCTGATCAGATTCCCGTGCCCCGCGCCGGTACCTATTCCTGGACTTTTTCCGCAGGAAAGTTCAGTTCCGGATCGTATCTCGTTCGCCTATCCTCCGGCACCCGGCAGGATTCCCGGTGGATTACTCTGGTGAAGTGACGGACGGGAGGCAGGGGACAGGAGACAGAAGACAGAAGTCAGGAGTCAGGAGTCAGAAGGCAGGAGTCAGAAGACAGGAGACGGGAGACGGAAGCCAGAAGGTAGTAGGTAGTAGGTAGTAGACAGTAGATAGTAGGTGGTAGAAATAAGTTCCCCTCCTTTTACGGTGGCTTCGAGTGGTCCCGGACCCTGCCCTTCGACAAGCTCAGGGACCCAAGCTCTCGATGGTCCCGGACCCTGAGGCTCCCGAAGGGACCGGGACTAAAGCACTTGAAGGGTCCAGGACCCTGAGGCTCTCGAAGGGACCGGGACTAAAGCACTTGAAGGGTCCCGGACCCTGCCCTTCGACAGGCTCAGGGACCAAGGTCCTCGAAGGGACCGGGGGGCCAGGGTGGTTTTCATTCCGGTGGCCGGACTTTAAGAAATCCCGCAAGAAAAATCACCCGGGGTCCGGGGATCACGGTCATCAGCCAGGTTGAAACTGAACCGTACCGGAACTGGAAATCCGGTCAGAAAGTTAACAGGACATTACCAAAAAACAGAAAGGATCCGTCATGGCTGCACAAACAAAAAATCCGTTCACCTGGGTGGAAATCTACGTGGAGGATATGAAACGCGCAAAAGCATTTTACGAATCGGTGCTGAAGGTTACCCTGACCGATATGGAAATGCCGGAAGAATTCGGCCAGATGGTCAGTTTTCCGTGGGCTGAAGGAAAAGAAAACATCAGTGGCGCTCTGGTGAAAATGGACTCGATGAAACCCGGTTCCGGCGGAACCCTGGTTTATTTCACCTGCGAGGACTGCGCCGTAGAAGAAAGCCGGGTCAAAGCCGCCGGCGGCGAGGTTCTTCAGCCCAAAATGTCGCTGGGTGAACATGGTTTCTGTTCCATTGTCCTGGATACCGAAGGCAACACCATCGGGCTGCACTCCCGCGCGTGAGTTGCAACCGGTACCTGAAAGTCACCCGGTGGCTTCGAGAACCTCAGCCACCGGGTAGTGAAACCGGACCGGACCCTGCCCTTCGACAGGCTCAGGGACCAAGGTCCTCGAAGGGACCGGGACCAAAGCTCTTGAGGGGACCGGGATCGGGGATCAGACTACCGAATTTCTGCGAAACTCATCCATGATAGAGAAAGCAAAAGGGATTTTGAGATGTCTGATACTTTTCAGGTTTCTGTAAATTCCGATTGACCCTTCCCATCATTGGACTGATCATCAGGCGTCAGCAACCAGATGACGCCAATCCGGCCGGAGATGTAGAAACTTGCCTGAGGAGGTAATATTTCAGGAAATCGGGGGTATCACCCAGGTAGTGGAGTTTTATTTTGTGTTAAATAATATTTTGATATTACCACATAACACATTGAACTGGGGTTTTATATCTTGATAATTCTATCCATTTTCTTATATCCTTTTTCAGCAATTTCATCTCTGAAACTGGAAACAAGAATTTCAATTGTCTCTTTGTAATACTTGAATTTTTCATCATTTGGCAAATTAAGCCAATTATCCCGTATTTTAATACTTTTATAAACAGTGATTCGCATACTTGTTTCGCTATAGAATATTCGTAGGTTATTTTTTACGAACTTGTGATCTGTAATTCTTGTACATGCTGATAATTTTTGAACAATTTCCGGCTCAAATTTAAATTCAAAAACAAGCCTGTCATCAATCTCAACATTGAGTCCGGATAAAATATTTTCTCCCTCCAAATATTCGTGATCTCGATTCCAGCCTGTTTGGGTTTTAATTTTAAATAATTCACGGTTAAAAACAGAATTCAGGTATTTTTGCAATTCACGGTGAAAGGTGCTCCCTATATTTAAAACATTTGAAACAAAACCAACTTTGTCAGTACGGCTGCTTTTCTTCTTCAATACTGCATTTTGAACGAATGATTTGATTTCAAGCAGTGCCTCGTTAATGATCAGTTCATCATCACTTTTATTAAACTCAACACCAAGTTCACTGTTCTCCCGTTCGGAATATTCATGCATGTTCATTGAACCAATGATTAATCTGTTTTCATTCAGATAGCACTTTGCATGGAGTTTATCCAGATAAAACAGATTCAAATTTTCGAGTTCAGCCAATAGGTCCGATTGTTTTTTATCCAAATCACTTTTACCATAAACAATTGAGACTTCAATACCACGGGAACTTGCCTGTTTCAACCTTTCATATAAATTCCTAGATAACTTTATATATGGAGTAACCAGAATGATTTCATCTTCTGCCTCTCTGATTAATTTTTCGATACTGTGTGATATACCTAGAGTAGTTAATAATTCGGGCATTTTTTTTCGATTAATATTTCAACGTTCAAACACTTTATTTTTTATCATTTGATGTCTGTTTTTTATTTTGTAGGAAATTGTAACTTCATTTAAATATTTATGGCCACCTCTAAAAACCAAATTTGTAAATTAATTTAAGAGTAATTTGATTTTATAATATTGTTCTTTGATTTTTTGTAGAAAATCAGAATTTTTTTCTTTGATTTAGACCCCTTACAAGGGGCAGAGCGGGGATTTCTCCCCGGGAAAAGTCATATTGTCTCTGACACAGTTATTGGAATATTCCCAATTTGAGGTAAAATAAAATATTTTTAGTTTATTTTCATTTTTACTCTAACAACAATAAACCCTATTTTTACTCTCTTTTTATTCTAAATACTTTTAGTTTTATTGTATCCTGACTTTCTTTATTTACAATTACTTTTCCATCTTGTATTTTTTGTTTAAAAGAGTCAGATGGCTCATTGGAAACATCTTCGTAATTGTAAGCGTTTGTGATTTTTTCCAATTCAGTTTTAAATTTCTCTGTACACCATACTTGTGAGGGAGTTACAATTGGTTCTAATCTTGCCGCCTGCAGAATCGGAATACCATTTTTAATGTCATCATCATAAAATTCAACATTACCAAAATCTATACCAATTCTTATAAAGATATTATTGATTTTCAATTCGTCAATAATTCTAAACGCAGCTGTAATTAATTTAACTGAGTTTTTTTCATAAATAACTACCTTATCACCATCTTTAATGCCAATATTATCACATTTCAGATTTTCGATATTTATAATTTTCCGGACAATTGATTGATATTTCATAAACTTTTTACCAGACAATTTAGTCATGGTTTTACCATAATCTTTTATATCCCCAACAAGTACACCTACCTTTTTTGTTTTTTTTGTTTTATTAATATTTTTCCCAAAAACCCATTCAAGATCATTACCTACAATATTATATTGGTTTCTACCGGTCATATATTTTGAGTTTTCCACTTTTATTGAGGCATTTAAAACAGGGTGTATTATATATATTTCCGAATTGGGAAGAAAATGATCCTCAGAAAATGTTTTTTCACCAGGGGTAATAAATTTTTGGATTCTTTTTGTTGGCATACCATCATTATATATTGTTCCAAGCAAACCAATTTTATGTAAAATACAAAATATATGCGTTTTTTTGCACATTGAACATGTAATTCTGTTGCACTCAAAGTTTGTTTGATCGTTATAAATCCCACATATTGCTTTAAGATCATCATATTTTAAAGCATTTGTTTCAATAAATTGAAATATTATTTTTAAATCTAATCGCGGTATATGGGAATTTACCATCGATAAATAATGATCAAGAATCGACTTTGACTCATTATGAACAAGTTGCCTAATTATATTTGGTTCTCTTTCTCGTGTTGTCAATTGGACGAGGGCTTTACCAATTTGCATTAAGTCACGAGGTCTACCCAAAGTATGTCTAAGTATATAATCAACAATAGGCTCGTGCTTTTTTAAGTGTTTATGGTATATTTTTTCAAAACCAAAAAATGATCTAACAATATTATTTTTATAATTTATTGGATCACAGTAATTACTCTTTTTTTCTTTTTTTAAATTGTTAATAAAAATATTAGCTAAATCACTTTTACTATAGTTTAATTTAAATACTTTACCATTAATTTGCTGAAAAAGTTCTTCGTTTCCTTGGAAACTATTAAAAGCTTCTTGGCGAATTGATGCATATAATTTTATATGATGATTGAGTTTTCTTAAATTAAAATAGCTCAACATTAGTCCAATTTGAGACGAATACCAAATTTCAGGATCAATTTCACCGAATCGACTTTCCTTACTATTTTTATCTAGATGTTTTTTAAAATACTCATCAATATTATCAATAAATATGGCAAACGATCCGCTTATATTTTTACGATAAATTGGTATAAGAATTTTTTCCAAGTCCTCCTTTGAACGAAAATATTCACTTCGGTTTGCGTGTATTATTGAAATAAATATTTCTGAAACATGTGTTATTAATTTATTGTTATAGATTTTTAAAATAAAAGGAGAAATATCTTCATTCCCTAAATTATATTCGCTTTTTTTCATTATAGCTATAATTATGGAAATCGTCCATAAAGTTTCCATATTATTTTTATCTTTGAATAGATCTATGGCCTCTTTACTCAGAGTACTTTGAGTAACAAAATTATCAATACCTGATTGAGGAATAACAATATAAGAATTGAGAGAGTCTCGTTTCATTTTAAGGAGTAAAGTTTTACCAATTCCTTTTGTTGCAACAATAAATGAGTCGTCGGTGTTCTCATTATTTAAAAACTCAATTATATTGTCAGTGTAAAGTATTAAATCATTATTTTTTTTAATATCAAAAGAATCAGCATCAACAATCCAATTATTATTTGCCATATTCATTCCAATTAAATTTATTTTTGGTTTATTTATAGAAGAATATTCAATTATTAATCAAATCTTTTATAACTTTCTTAAGGTATATACCTGGAACTCCATTTTGCAAATAATTTAAGATTTCTATTTTAATTTCTTTATTCCCAATAACATTGAGACCGCCGTCAGTTACATTTGAAATTGAATGTTTTTCTATAATATGGTGCTTTAAAAGCACCTCCCATATTATTTCATTATAGGGATTACCTGGTCTCATACCAGTTTGCCTATATGTAAATTGTATTGATGATAATTGGTTTCCCTTTTTGAACTTTTTTAATGATTTGGTAAGAGCATCTTCTGCGAAAAATATTTTTGTTTCTTCGGTAATTGTTTTATTAAATATTTTACTAAAAACAACCTCAGACTCTTTTGAATAAACATTATTTACATGAATTACTTCATTTTGTCCTGTATTATTATGAAACTCAATATATCCTTCAAACGTACATGACGAAAAGATAGTATTTGAATTGAAAATACAATTTTTAAATTGAATATTATTAAACCTGCAATTTAAAAAACTTACATTGCTAAAATCATATTTTTGGTAGTTATCAGTAAATACCTTCTCCCTGAAAATCACAATCCCATTTTCATAAGATTGAGAAAGTTGACCTAATTTCCTCGTTCGATCTTGTTTATCAAGTTTTTTGCTTACAATATTATTTAATATCAACCCAATGGCTTGAAGTGCATCCTTCTTGTAATTTATATTTTCATCATCATTTAAAACTTCAAATGCATGCTTAATAGCGGAAATCAATACAATGTTATCTAGCTTTTGTAATTGCAAAACCAACCATTCAATTACTTGAGTTGTACCTGTAGAATTCATCGCCAATACTTTAGCTACTTCCTTTCTATATCCTGGTGTTATCAAATCTTTTAAACTTCTAAAAAGGAACCTTGCGATAAAATATACCTTTAATACTTCGTATCTAGGTTCATAATTATAGCCGGATGATTTTGTTATAAAATGGTGTTCAGAAAACCTTTGAATAGTTTTTTTATCTTTAATTCCACAGAATATATCAAGCATTATCTCCAAATTGTCTAAATCAAATGTCGTTGGATACTCCCTAAATAATTCCTCAAATATTTCAAATTGTTTTTCAGGACTTATTGATAATGTTTGCCTAACATTTTCTCTTTTGCAAACATCATTTAAAAATGCAGTAAGTGGGTCTGTTTCATATGGGTTTAAATTCGGATCATCGTTTTCATGAACATATCGTGCAATCAAATCTAGAATAAATGGTGAACCAGAGATCCGGTCAAAGTTAGTCTCTTCATTTTGAATCCCCTCATATATTTGTCCTCCAACACGTCTCGATAAAATGAATGCATTTGTCCTTTCAACTGGATCTTGTAATCTTTTTTGGAAATAACGCTGTTTTTGATCAGTATCAAAACCCCGTAATTGAAACACTTCAATATTTTTTGAAATACTTTCTTTATCCTCAATTGATTCCCAAAAATTCTTTCTTGAGGTTATTATAATTTTCGCATTTGATTCCTCTTCATCGTCTGAATTGGTTAATAATAATAATTCTTTTATAATCTCTGTAGGACTTTGTGAAACAGTAGAAATACAAAGTTCATCAAAGCCATCAAATATAATTGCAAAATTTCCTTCTCGGACAAGAACACGAAAAGCCATCTCATTTATTTTTAATCTTGCGGGATTCTGGAATAGACGAGCTATTGAACTTTCCCAAACACTTGAAAGTGAAAATGAATTACTTAATAAACCACGCCATTGTTCTGATTCAACTAATAGGGGAATTATAAATTGCCCATCATCATTTTTCAATCTATCATTTACTTCCTTTACCAATGTTGTTTTACCAACACCCCCGTGAGCGATAATAGCGAGAAGATTAACACTTTTTTGAATATTTGATTTTTCACCTTTTAACCAGTTAGCTAAAAAGAAACTTGGCTCTTGAATGAACTTGCCATCCTCAAGTATAAGAGTTGGTTCGATATAGTATGTTTCCGTTAAACCGTTTAAAATTTCAAGAGAGGATATTAAGTTTTTATATAGGAAACTTCTTGTTGAGTAGATTTCCTTTCCTGCAAAATCTTTGAGTGTTTTTTTTGATATTTCGCCATTTTTAATCAACTCACACCCAGGGGAAACAATAATTTCATAACCGCTTTCGCCAGAAATTTTTTTCCATAAAGAAATATTAACACTATTTGCCTCCTTTCCAGGGCATTTTGAATATAAATACAAGTAAAAACCTGAAACAGAACCTGCAGGTGTAGTGTAGATTCCTTTCCAAAAATTCCAATGTTCATTTTCACTAAGTAACTCAACTTTATTTGCACCTATTGTTAAAAGAATTTCTTCACAAGTTTTCATTTTAATCCCTTGAATTTTTCGTTGAACATTTTCATCAAATTAACTTTCACGGCTCATTTTCAAAACTCTCTTCATAATCTTGTCGACTAAGAACTGTATCAAATAATCCAACATCTTCACCTTCGTGCTTGTTGATTCCGATATATTCCAAACTTGCATCTTCATAGCGTTTGAATTTGTAAACGGCATCATTCATTAAAGCAGAGTTGAACACTCCAAGACTTACTAATAATTCAAAGTCATTCACAGAAAGTCCTGTTACCTTTTTGAATAATCCTGGCTCTAACTGCGTGATTACGTCTTTCAAACTTCGTTCTCGGTAGTCTGTCAAGTACATAAAAACTGGTACACGAGTTGCGAACTTGATTAGCTTCTCTTGAATTTGCTTTCTAAGGCTTTTGTATTCCTTTTCTTCGTCTGAAAGTTCCTTTTTCTCTTTCTTGGTCAGTTCTCGGTCGTTGGCTTCTTTCTTTGCTTTTTTAACGGCTTCCGATTTATTGATAATCGTTTCAATGTCCTGATTCAAATTCCTGAAACCTTCAATACTCATCAAGGCATTCATGGCTTCTTCGTTTGCCATCAAACGGGCAAGCGTGTTGTTGTCCACATTTACGAGCAAAGCACTTTCCCAACGTCTTGCCAAAAGCGTTGCGGTTGTGCCACTCATTGCCATATCCAAAATACCTGCTGCATCAACTTGTTTCATTGAACTGCCGTCATAAGCTAAGACTGGCAGGAAGTTGATAAACTCTGCAACTTTTGCTTCGGGGTTTGATTCGTTTACATTTAGTCGGCAACTGTAATCAGCAATTTGTCTTAATGCCCGGTCGGGAGCAAAGTCAAAAACGTAACATTCTTCCTTTAAAATTTCTTCTTTGTTGGGAGATTTGCTGTCGGGGTTTTTAATTACCCAAGGTGTTTGCACACGGAATGCTGCTTGAAAATAGGTTTCAGGACTGGAAGAATTACGCAACATAAAAATTCCTGTCCACGGTTTTACCGATACACCTGTGGTGAGTTTACCGCAGGAAAGCGTTATGGTTTTTGATTTCAATGGATTATCGGTCATTGCATTTAATACTGGCGGTAATGCTTCAATTCCAATTCCTGCTTGTGTTCCTGCTGCCACAACCACTTTGTAATCGTGGTAAAATATATTTTGTCGTCTTTCAAGTAACAATGCCATTGCGTTACACGCTGCAACTGTTGGCAAAAACCAAAAAGTGTGATTCAGTACTTTGAGCAAAGGAGCGTGTGAAAAAGGCAAAGGCGGCTTTTTTGCACCCATCTTCAAATGGTCAACGGTGGTTTCGCTAAACGAACCCCGAATCAAATCCAACCATTTTTGTACTTCATCTTCGTATTTGAAACGGGCTTTTCGTCCTTCCCCTTCTGCTGAAAAGAATATGTTTAAATCAAAACCGTCAAATTCGCCTTGCATAGCAATTTGGCGAATGGAATCGGGCAATTGATAGGTAAGCATTACCATTCTTGGTAAGGCTGCATAAGGATTTGGACCTAAGGAATCGTCCCAATTTTCTTTTGCTCTTTGCTCGTCGGAATACGTCCAATTGAAAATTTGCTCTTCTATAAATTCGCCTGAACTGATTGCCCGAAATGGAGTGCCTGACAAATACAAATAGTGATTGGTGCTGATTGGGATAATCTTCTCTAAGTGTTCCGCTTTGTCTTCTTCGGCAATACCTTCTTTTTCAATCTTTTTGTATTCTTCAATTTCTTTTTCGGCTTCTAAGTCTTTACCGAATAAATCTTTGGCGTTTTCTCGCCAAGCACCAAAATGGTATTCGTCAAAAATGATACAATCCCACACGGTGGCGTGTACCCATTCGTTTTTGGTTTTAATACCACCTGTGTTGGTGTTCTTGCCTAAAAAATCCTGAAACGAACCAAAGCAAACCAACGGTTTTTGGGTGTCAATATCCTGGCTTGATAATTCATCAGCGTGTTTGGAAATAAATTGCCAACCTTTAAAGTCAACGTGAGAAAGTAAATCTTCTTTCCAGGCATCTTCAACAGCTGGTTTGAAGGTTAGCACCAACACTTTTTTCCACCCCATTTTTTTAGCCAATTGATAACTGGCAAAGGTTTTCCCGAATCGCATTTTAGCGTTCCACAAAAAATGGGGCGTTCTGTCTTTGTTTTCTTTCTTGAAACTTTTGAAATAGGAAATGGTCTTGTCAATGGCTGCTTCCTGTTCGGGTCGCATACCGAAAGTAAGCACACGGTTTTCTTCTGTTTTTTCGCCTGTTTTGATTTGATGAATGGCTCTACGCAAGTCGTTTAAGGTGCATTTGTACCATTCACCACCGGCGTTTACAACTTTCCACTCTCGCAGCAATCGGTGTACTTCGTGGTCGGTAAACGAACTGCCGTCTCGCTTCATTGCCGATTCTTCAAACACAATTTTGTAGGGAATGGCGGCAGTGCCTAACTGCTCTTTGATACGTATTTGTGCATCACGGTCGGTATAGCCGATTTTGAGCAAACCCATGTGAGTTGCCACATTTACTAATTCATAGGCATAAATGATTGGATTAGTGGACGGTCGGGGCGGAAAAAATTCTTTTTTACTCATCTTCTTCGACTGTTTCGTTTGCACCAATATTCTTGATTTTGGAATCAATAAAATTCCATTCATCATCAGTAATTCCCCATCTCTCATTGAGCATTCTATCTGTGTATTCGCCTTGATATTTTCCAAGGTCAGGGATAAAATGAAATTTATCTTTTGTTACGTGTTGAGACACTACAGTTTGGAGCAGAAGGAATCTTACGGTTTTTGTAAATAAATAAGTTTTGAATGAAAGGACTTCTTTCTCGGTAGAAAACGCACCCGCAACTATAAATGATTCAGTACAACATTCACCCGGCTTTGCAATTCTTGTATTACCGTCATAATAAAAGCCTACAGGTTTGGAAAAATCTGTTTGTCCTGCAATTGGTGCTGGTGGCACTAACAATTTCCATTTGTCTAATAATTTGTTGTCATCAGAAATGTCGCTTTTACTAGCATACTTCAAACCAATTTTCTGAATAAACCAACAAGGAACACCACTGTTTTTGGGTTTGTAATTAGTTGGTAGTCCAAATGGTTTTCTTGAAGAAACCACTTCGCTCAATCTTTTACCGCCATTTTCATTCTTTGCCACTACTTTACGTATTATTGGTATTGCTTGGCTGTGACGGATTAATATTGGAAATTCATCTAAAGCTCTTTCAGATTTGACTTGCTTTCCATCAATGAGATTTATTACTTCACATTGACCTTTTTTATCTCTATCCCAAAGGAAGTAACAAATACCACCTGCTACATCAACGCCCGGAAACACATCATTTGAATTTTCAAAATCAACAAGCTTTCTGATTCTTTTGTCTGCTAACATTTCAGCTCTAAAATCATCTAAACCTTTACCACCTGCATACCAACGAGCAGGAATAATCATTGTTAAATATCTTGGATTTAACTTTTTTGCTTGTTCAATAAATTTATGGTAAATCGGACTTGCACTTCTTCCATGACCGGCATCGCTTAATTGATAAGGTGGATTTCCAACAATAACGTCAAACTTCATATTGAATATTTTTTCAGGTTTTTCTGTGTGAATAAAATTGTAAGCATATGTTTCCAAGACTTCTTCTCGGTCGTAAACTTCTTGACTTGCACCGCAATAGGTACATTTTCTCCCGTCATCGCGGGACCAAGTGTGCTTCATTCGTTTGTAACGAATGTTTCCTTGTTCATCATAAAAGGCGTCACAAATGGAGTATTTACCATTGGCAGTTTTGGAGCAATACACGCTTCTGCGAGAAAGCAATGCTGTTAAATCGGTAATGGCAATGCCATACAATTGTTGGCTAAAAATGTGATTAATACGTTCCTGCTTGTCGGGAATTTGTGTTTCCAAACCTTTCATCAGTCGCTTTGCCATTTCACGCAAAAACACCCCACTTTTAGAAACGGGGTCCAAAAACTTTGTGTTTGGGTTACTCCACAATTCGACAGGGAGCAAGTCCAAAATATCATTCACCAAACCCGGTGGCGTGAACACTTCGTCATTGCTCAAATTGGCAAGGCAGGAGAGTACATCAGGGTTATAGTTCGTTTGTATCATCTTCGCCCAATTTTAAGAAATGAATAAGCGGAAAATCTTTTACCGGTTCATCAATGGCTGCTGCATTGCCTTCGTCATTGAACATTGAAAACTGGTGCGTTTTCTCCACTAAAAATTTGAACATATAATCTCTACGTTTCAGCATGGAGCCGTTTACGGCACTCCATTCAGAAAACACAATCGGTTGTTTGGTTTCGGGATTGGTAAAGTCTAAAGCGTCACCCCAAAGTATATTTCTGCTCAATAAAAATCGAACAGAACGAATACACTCATTTTTAACTTGCTTGAATACTTTAGAATACCAATCGGTATAAATTCCAAGCAAACGGTCTCTGCATTCCTGGGCGTTGTCTTCCAAAATATCAACTCCATAAATGCTCGAAACTGCAATAACAGAATAGCGTTCCCATTCCACTTGACTTTTGCTATATCGGATGTCCAGAACTGTTAACTTTCGTCTCAATACTTCCGCTAAAAAGTTTCCGTTACCGCAAGCAGGTTCCAAGAAACGAGAGTCAATACGTTCCGTTTCGTGTCTCACCAAATCGAGCATAGCACATACTTCACGTTGGTTAGTAAACACTTCACCGTGGTCAGTAACCCGCTTTTTGGATTTTACTTGCATCTACTTCTCAATTTTCTTTCATTTTGTATTCAATAACCCAATCCTCATTGCTCAATTCAATTTGTTCAATTATTTGCTGGCAATATTTTGCAATACTGTTTGCAGCTAAATTAACTTCTATATAATACCCGTTTTTAAGTTTCCTTTTCGCCCGGAATTTATTTTCATCTTTTCCTAAAATACTTGGAAAATAACTCGCAATTTTTTCAAATTTTTCTGGTTCAAGATCAGCAATAACATTTAACGTGTTATCAAAAATGTCACGCCACGAATTTACTTCAAAGGATTGACCCAGTATTTTAAGACTTACGGGGATTGTCCCTGTAACATCTGCAGTTCCTTCAAATCTTGCATCTGAATCACCAAAATACGACCATATATTAAGTGCAATTTCCGATAAATTTACTGCGCGGGCTTCAATTTCTTCTGCCCGCCACTGCTCAATATTGGAAAAGTACTTATTCAAAACCAAATTACTTTTTGTAAGTGTCCCCTTTTTGACAGGGTAATTCTCATTTGATAGTTCTGGATTGTAACCTGTTAATGTTAAATTTCCAATGGTATGCAGAGACAATTCATGAATTTCAGCCCAACTTTCACCAAGATGCTCTTTCCACCAATCTGTGAGTGTTTGAGGCATAACATGTTCGATCGTCAAATTGCCAGATAAAACCACTTCCTTGTGACCATAGAATTCTTCAAATGACTCAAATATCAGTTTTGTTTTATCATTTCTTTCACCACTTCCGTAAAGTTTTACCTCTTTAAAACGTTTAATAAACTCAACATCCTTTGGATAACCCTTTGCCTGAAGATGATTTTTAATTCCTAATACCAGATCATTTGGGAATTTAACCATTACAGATGAAAAAACAGTTGGGAAAATTTTATTATACTGGTTATTGGGATAGTTACAAATAAACCGTCGGATCAGAAAATTTTCCAAAATTTCAAGAATACTAACAAATTGTTCTTTAGAAAGTAGATTTTCCTGATACTGATGGTAAATATTTAAAAGTAAAGGATATGCAGTTGTTACTTCAATTCTGTTTAATCTGACAAGACCCTTTTTTAAATCCAAATCCATTTCGTATTCAGGATACTTTAGTTTTCTGTAATAGGAAGAATATATCTTTAAATCTTTAAGGCATAAAATTGGTTCTTTGTTAGAAACATAATCTTTTAAAGCCTGATAGACATCATTTTGCCTTACAATATTTCCCTCTTTCATTAAATAATGCCGAATGAATTCTGTTAAATCATCATTTAGTGCATCCTGCATGGGGAGCCAATCATTTTTATATACTTCCTCCTGTTGATCTACGTGAATTCGCATGAAAAAGAAATTTCTGATTAGATCAGCCTGGTTTAACGGGCGTCCTTTGGCATTCAAGCTTTCGAAAACAAGATAAGGGTTGTCATCACTACCTAGAACTATGCTAACTACTGAAAAATATCCTGTGATTGTTTTTTTAAATAGTTCAGGCTCAATTTTGTTTTGTAAATATTTTCTTTCAAAAAAAAGATAAGCTTCAATTATTTGACTTTTACCTTCAGTTTTATCGCCATTAATTAAGTTTTTGAAAGCAGTTCTATCTGTTTGGGTTGGCAATAATTTAAAATAGTCAATCCCGTCCTTATATTGGTTGACCAGTAAAGTATTATTAATTTCATCAGCAAAACGGATATTCTGGGTTTCTCTGGCTTTGTTTCTTAGTAAGGTCAGAATAATGAAAATGGTTGTCAAACGTTGTTGCCCATCAATCAGTAAATACTTGGCTACACCTTCAGGAACCGAAGTTGTTGGCATATTAACAATTGAACCAATAAAGTGCGGTTTTGGGTTTTCAGATCCACACAAATCGACTAAATCGTCCCAAAGCATTTCCCATTCACGTGTTGTCCATGAATATGGCCTTTGGAACAAGGGTACAACATATTGTTTTGTTCCCTCAATAATATCCTGAAGTTTTGTTTCTTTTGCCTGCATAAAACCTTGCCCTTTATATTTAAAATTAGATTCCTTCCTGGATTTCAATTAAAACCCCGGGCGGTTCATTTTCACTTTCTTTTGTTTTAGTAATGTACATTGAAAGAACACAGGAATCCATCCCTTTTGCTTCAGAAAAAACAGTTTTATTCAAGGCATCAAACAATCTTTTTGTCAGATTGTCCAGATCTGATCCAAATGGTAAGTCCGTTGGAAATTTATCTGCCGGTAGAAAAAAGGTAGCACGCATGTGACATGCTTCTTTTACCTTTCCTAAAGACGAAGTTTCCCTGATCAGTGTTTCTGTCCATTCTATTGGTGCTGACACATTTCCACGGGTTTTATTTTGTGAATAGGGTATTCCGTAAATACGTTTTACAATTGTGGGCATAGGATTTGAATGAATAGAAAATGGTAACTTGTTGAGAAATTTGTCAACTATTACTTTAAGTTCGTCTTGATCCTGTTCAAAATCAACCACTTAAGACTCCTCTAATCCACTTAAAGGATAACAGAACCCAATTCTGTGATATTTCCTGCACGTATTCCACCGGTTGGAGTCCCTCAGAATCCGCAACTCTAAAGGTCGGGAGAAAGTCCGGTTCCGGGCAATACAGGAAACCCTGTATTTTTTGCCGGTTTCGCACCTTAGTTTCAGGCTCAGGAGGACCTTAGATCCGTCTAAGGGGTAGAGGATAACCGATCAGGAAAAAGCCAACTTTGCAGGAAAACCCACGGCCCGGTTTCCCACTCTGGTGCACCCTTCCTTCCATCCAGTTTCCATGAATTTCCCAGCCAGTTTCTAACCAACCTGGGGGATGGATGAGCAATTTAGTAGAGAATTAGTGGGGAAACAGTCGAAACCAATAGACAAGAACTGCGTTTTAGTAGAAAACTCCATAGAGAAATATCGGGAAATCGCGGTTTTTAGTAGAGAAACAGAGGGGCTTGACAAACGGTTACTTAGAGAATTTCGCTGAAAAGGGCGTTTTTGTCCTTCTTTTCAGGGTTTAATCATTCAACCCTGATTAAGTATTCATTATAATTTATAAAGTTAATGCCAGTTTTATCCTTACTATCTAAGTCTTTCTAATTTATTTATAACATATTACGATAACTTAACCCTTGAAAATAAAATGAGGTTGCCGGAACTTTGTATCCGGCGGCCCTGACCGGCTTCCTCGCCGGTGAAAGCCGGACGATCCCGGGATTTTTCCCGATACAAATAAAGCTCACCATTAAGAAAGGATTCACTCAAATGAGTAGTTCAAACTCAAAATTGCTGTATTCAAATGTTCTCATCAAGGGAATGAATACCAACATTGATCAGGATTATGCCCTTCAAACCCGCAAAAACGGACAAACTGTTCTCAGAAAACGCTGGAGACGGAATCCGAATCTTCCCCTTTCTGCCGAACAGGTCAGGATCAGGGAAGTCTTTTCAGACGCCATTTCATACGCGAAAATTCACAAGGATACTGATTTTTACAAAGAAGAAGCCAGCTTCCGGAAAGTTGCGGCTTATCAGCTTGCGATTCAGGATTTTCATCATGAACCTAAGGTGGAAGCAGTTGAAATCAGAACCGGTTCGGTTCCAGAAGACTTCAGACTGGTGGTTGTAGTCAACCACCCGGTCGCTTTAATGGAACTGGAAGCTCAGATTCTGGATGTGACTGACAACTCAGTCCTGGTTTCTGAGGGGATGTATATTGATGACCGGGATGGCGGAAGTTATTCCCTGTACTTTGAAAAATCAGTATTGGGAACCCGTGAAACCGTTACCGTTAACCTGAATATGGTGAGCATGACGGAAAAGGTAGTTTCTTTCACCAAATCACCGGTAAAAGTAGTCAGAAACAATGGCTCCAAAACAACAAAAAAGCCCTGACAGAACCTGCCAGAGCTTTTTCTATTTTCAAAACAAGGCCCGTGCGGGTGCAACCGCACGGGTGTAAATATCCTGCTTTTAGTTTTTTCCTGCAAGAGAAAGATAGATTTTTTTCACCAATTCAATTTTTTTCGAGCGAACCCGTCTTGTTTTTATTTCAGAAACGGGTTCAATAATATCCTCAATTCTTTTTGACTCAACCGGGCCAACTTCATGGCCGAACAGGTTTAACACCTGGTTGACCTTATCGAGCCGGAGGGTTTCTTTTCCCTGCTCCAATTCCCTGAGAAACCGGAGTCCGACCCCGGCTTTTTCTGCAAGTTCAGGCTGGGTAAGCCGAACCGCATTTCGTTTTTCTTTCACAAACTCACTAAGTGTCATGCCCTATACCTTTTCGGGTGTAAATACGGAATTATTTTGATAAATATACCTCATCGGGTATAGTATTGCAATTAATTATTAATATTATACCTTATCGGGTATGTTTTGACCATTATTCAAAGTTTTTATACCCGTTAAGGTATAATTTACAAAGATCGGAAAAAAGCAAAATTCATTTAGGAACTGCAGAATTCCTTTTAGAAAAACGCAAAAAGAGTATAATACTGTTCAACTTCCTTTCCTTCGGAGGGAGGTATCCCGAAAGCCTTGAAATCATTTTAAAACCCCATTTCTTTGTCTCCGACGGCCCCTCCCGAAAGGGTTCGGGATCTAAGACTTTCTCCGGGGCAAAAGGGGGTAAAACCCTTACCGGAATCAGAACACACTATCCGCCGCCATCCGCACAAGCCGCACCCGCTTTCAGCGGCTGAACGCTGGCGGATGTTACCCGACACGCGATCCGCCACTGATTCCGGATGCCCGGCGCACGGTGAAACAGACAGGCGAAAGGTACAAGGTTAAAGGTTTAAGGAAAAGACTGAAAGAAGTAGCCCCAATATTTGAACCAAAATCAGTGCAAGTAAAGATGCGATTATAAACCCGCCGTCAGCTGTTTGCCCGCGACGAAGTCCAGGGGTCCCTAAAGCCCGTCAAAAGGCGGGTTTTAAAACGTTCGGGACAGCACCCATGCTTCGGCAGTCTCAGCAACCTTCTCCGGTCCCGGTTAAATCGACTCTGTGTTTGAAGGAGGACCCGTGAAACGGAACCGATTGAGTTCAGATTCGATCAGGGCCGAAGTGCCTGTTTCAAGTCACAGAACGGAGGGCGGTAACAGACCCGGAGCTTAGTCGAAGGGCAGAGTCCGGGTTTTTCCGGTGGCTGAGGTTCTCGAAGCCACCGGAGCAGTAGGCATCTCCTTCCGGACACTTCGAGAGCCTCAGTGTCCGGTTTATTCGAGTGCTATGGACACGGTCCCTTCGAGAGCCTCTGGGTCCGGTCCATTAGAGAGCCTTGGTCCCTGAGCCTGTCGAAGAGCAGGGTCCGGGTTTTTCCGGTGGCTGAGGTTCTCGAAGCCACCGCACAAAGAGGGGAACCTATTTCTACTACCTACTGTCTACTACCTACCACCTACTACCTACCAACTTCTGTCCCCTGCCCCCGCTTTACTGAACCAGCATTTCACACCGGTTTATCTTTATTTACTTAAGTGAAACCGCTTTTCTGTATTGGTTTCTTCGGCTTTTTATCCACAAAATCAAAAAATCAGGACTCCGGAAACGGGATCCTGTTGACAATCCCAAAATTTATCCATAAATAGTAATTAGTTTTACAGCATCGAGACTTTCTGTAACATTATTTACATTTTCACTTCACCTCCGGGGTATTGGCTATGACATCTGGGTTAACCGTCGGCTTATTTGCTTTACTTTCTCTTTTCTCTTCTGAACCGGAGGAAAAAGGGACTTTATTCATTATCGGGGGCGGTGACCGGGTCAATGAAATGACAAAATTCGTGGATCTATCAGGCGGAAAGGATGCCAGGATAGTCGTCATCCCCATGGCCGGAGAAGATTTCGTCGAAGACTGGCTGTTCGAGAAAAAACGGTTTGCCGCAATGGGCTGTACCAATATCGTCCCCCTGATTACCGACCGGGCCGGTGCGGATGCCGATTCTACCCTGGCCAAACTTGACGGCGCCAAAGGGGTGTTTTTTACCGGCGGAGACCAGGTGCGCCTCACCAAAATATTTCTGGGAACGAAAGCGTATGACAGGATCAGAACCCTGTATCTGAAAGGTGCCTGCATCGGCGGGACGAGTGCCGGAGCTGCCATTATGAGCCGGGTAATGATCACCGGTGAAGAAAAAATCAATAAGGATTCCACCCGCACCTTCTGGACGATTGAAAAAGACAACGTCGAAGCCATTGAGGGATTCGGGCTCATCCGTGAAAATATCATTATTGATCAGCACTTTGTCGTGAGAAAACGCCTGAACCGGCTGATTTCCACGTTACTAGACCATCCCGGTAAAATCGGGATCGGGATTGATGAATCGACTGTGCTCATCGTCTATCCGGATGATACCGCTGAAGTATTTGGCGGACGGAATGTCGTTATTGTCAATGCCACCGGGGTTAAAAATATCGCCACAACAGATTCCGGACTCTATGCCGGCCAGGGGATGACTCTGGACGTCCTGAAAGCCGGGGATAAATACGACCTGAAATCCGGCAGGGTGATTAGGTAGGGGGACGGGGTTAAGGCATTAGGCGTAAGGGTAAAGGGTAAAGGGCCAAACCCGGGCGTTCAGTGAAACCGGCGGTTTTTTACCGGGGTGACCGGGATGGGGCACTTCGATACATCCCGAAAGCCCGTCAAAAGCCGGGTTTTAAAACGTTCGGGATCGGCAGGGTCGTTAAAGGCAAAAAACAATTTCAATTCAATCAGTTCTAACTTATCACCTGGAGGCTTCTATGAAAACTTGGTTACGGCTTGGTCTTACTCTGTTCGTTTTCACGCTGGTTTACAGCGATATGGTGTCCGCACAATTTTTCAATACCGGCAAGATCGGTGTCGGACTGAGCAATGCCGGGCGGATCCGGATTTTCAAGGAAGATGATGAAACGCGGATGACTGACCGGATTTCCATCCTGGTTGCCGGAAAGCAAAATGAAGTTTTCGATTACTGGAATGATGCTGATTCCGTTACCGGATCCGGCGGGTCCTATTCCGTCGAGAATCCGCTGAAAAGTGATTTTGAAGTCGGTGCCCTGATCGACAATAACTACAATGCCCATCAGGATCCCCCATCAGACGTCTTTCCTCCGAATCTTCAGGCTGACATCCGGGTGTACGGCTGGACCGGATACCCGTTTGTAATCGTGAAAGTTGCAGTAAAAAACATGGAAACCGACACCCTGGATGCCCGGTTCGGTCTTGAAATCATCCCCCAGATTGACGGAAATTATGGCTTTGAAACGACCAAATATTTTGCTGAGCAAAAGGTTGCCAGCATTTTTTCCGGGGATGCTTCCTACAAAATCGGATTTAAACTGCTGTCGCAAAGTCTTACCACCCTGAAAACCATTGACTGGTTTGATGGGTACAATGGATCTGATGCCGACCTGTATGGCTGGATGACCACCGGAACCCTCGAAAGCGAATTTACCTCTCCCTCCGCAGACGGAACTGTCACCTTCCTGGGAACCGATGCAACTGCCGTAGAACCCGCTGCTGCAGCCGATTACTATTTTGCTGTTGCCATCGGGGCTACTGACGGCGATCTGCTTTCCGGCATGACCCGGGCACAGGATGCGTACAATTCCCTGTTTGCTGAAAAACAACCGCCCTTTTTCAATACCGGTAAAATCGGGGTGGGTCTGAGCAATGCCGGCCGTCTCCGGATTTTCAAGGAAGATGATGAAACCCGCATGGCTGACCGCATTTCAGTTCTGGTTGCCGGAAATCCGAATGAAGTTTTCGATTACTGGAATGATGCCGATTCTTTAGCCGGTGCCGGCGGTGCTTTTGCCGTTTCTGAACCTGCCTACAGTGATTACGAAGCCATCGTGGCCATCGACAATAACTACAATGCCCATCAGGATCCACCCACAGCGGTTTATCCTCCGAATGTTGTGGCAGAAATTCATGTTCTGGGCTGGGAGAATCAGAACTGGGTGCTCGTCCGGGTGGATGTAACCAATACAGAGGAAGCAACGGCCCCAACCCGCTTCGGTCTGGAAGTCCTGCCGCAGATTGACGGGAATTACGGCTTCGAAACCACCAAATTACTGGCTGATGCCAAAGTTGCCTCCATCTTTTCCGGTGATGCCTCCTACAAACTCGGATTCAAGTTCCTGTCGCATGACATGACGACACTGAAAACCATTGACTGGGTTGATGGATACAATGGATCTGATGCCGACCTGTTCGGCTGGATGACCACCGGATCCCTTGAAGCAGAATACACCACACCGTCTTCTGACGGAACGGTAACCTTCATGAGTGCCAACCGGTATAATCTGGATGCCGGAGCAACAGAATCTTATTATTACGCCGTTGCAATCGGAGCTGATGAAGCTGCCCTCCTGAACGGTATCAAGGATGCTGAAACGAAATACACAGGAACCTTCACGTCGGTTACTCCGGTTGCCCAAACCCCATCCGGATTTACCTTATATCCGAACTACCCGAATCCGTTCAATCCGTCGACGGTCATCCGGTTTAACCTGCCTTCCGCCGGATTCACCACGGTAAAAGTGTACAATACACTGGGCCAGCAGGTTGCAGAACTGGTCAATTCAACACTGACAGCCGGTGACCACCGGGTTGAATTTGCTGCCGGAAATCTGGCTGCAGGAACCTATCTGTATACGGTTACCTCGGGTTCTTCACGGGTTTCCGGAAAGATGGTTCTGCTGAAATAACAGGTCCGGAATAAAACCGGACACTGAGGGAGTTGCTGAGTCTGAAGGGGCAAGCCTGAAGTGACCGGTTTTTCCGGGGTTTGGTGAAGGGGCATGAGGTTTTCCGGAGAACAGAGAAAACAGCCAATCTGCCCCGCCCCGGGTACCTGACATCCCCTCCTTTGGCAACGGAGGGGAATACAACGGGTAAGCCTTCATAAGGGGAAAACAGCCTGATTATGGACAGAACATTGGTGTTACGGATAAGGACCGTGGAATTCGGGACTCTCAGTTACCGATCCTTAAATTCTCTGATACCGGTTGGAAACAGGAAATACCCGTCACCTGACTGCGGTCCCTGAGCCTGTCAAAGCACTGTCTGCTGTCTCCTGACTTCTGTCTTCTGTCTTCTGTCTTCTGTCTTCTGATTTCTGCCACTAAACAAGGACACTTTCTTGGAAGATACCAAGCAGCTCATCCGGTCGGAGTTTCATAAACTCCCGAGAAACCAGAAAATTCTGGCGGAATACTTGCTGGATAATTTCTCACGGATTCCGTTTCTGAACGTTCAGGATATTTCGGTGGCGACCGATACCAGTGTGGCATCGGTGGTCCGGTTTGCCCAGCGGGTCGGGTTTAAAGGCTATCTGGAACTCAGGGAAAAGATATCCGCCGATCTGCAGCAGCAGATGCACAGCAGGGAAGTCTTTCCGCTTCTGGAAGCCTCGACCCAGGAAGATCTGCTGACTTCGGTGGCCAACCAGGACATCAGCAACATTAATGATACCCTGCGGGACTTTGACCGGGTCAAATTCAGAAAATCGGTGGACATGATCAGTAAATCAGACCGGATTTACATTGCCGGTCTCGGTATTTCTTCCATTATGGCCCGGGCCATGGCCTATCTGCTGACCCAGATCGGGCTTGATGCCCGTCATTTCGATCATGAACCGTCTTCTTTTCAGGAACAGGTTCTTTTCCTTCGCCCAACAGACCTCCTGATTACGTTTTCCTTTCCGCCTTACTCGAGAGAAACCGTCGAAACAGCCCGGATTGCGGCATCCCGAAAAGTAAAAATCCTCTCGATTACCAATAAGGATACTGCACCTGTGGTTTCCTTCTCAGATCTGCACCTGGTGGTAAAGAGCAACAATCTTCTATTTACCAATTCTTTCTCTGCCATCTCGGTGATGATCAATGCAATTGCCACCCAATGCGCCATGTCGAACCTGGAAAAATCAGAAAAGATGGTCAGCGAACTGAATGCTCTGACCAATTTAAATGACCTGATTTTACCTGATGATTATCTGAAAAACCTGTAGGAGAAGCTCTTGAAATCACTCATCGCTCTTTTCTGCCTGATTCCCGGCCTTCTGTTCGCCGGGACAACCGGCAAAATAACCGGCCGGATAACCGACGCCTCAAGCCGTGAACCGTTGCTGGGTGTTAACGTTTTTATTCTGAATACCAGCATGGGAGCCTCCACAGATCCGAACGGGAATTATGTTATTCTGAACATCCCCCCGGGAACCTACAGTATCAAAATCAGCTATGTGGGCTATGATGCGGTCATCCTGCATGATGTGAAAGTGGTTGTTGACCGGAACACCCAGATCAGCCGGGAACTGGATCCGACCGAACTGGAAATGAAAGAATTGGTTGTCGAGGCAGAACGGCCGATGATTCAGAAGGATCTGACCAGTACCATGTCGGTTGTTTCCAGGGAAAATATTGAGGCCCTGCCGGTCGCCAATTTCAGTGAACTGCTGACCCTGCAGGCAGGTGTGGTGGGGTCGGGTGATAATATTCACGTCAGAGGCGGCAGAACGAATGAAGTCGCCTATATGGTCGACGGGATGCTGGTTCAGGATCCGCTGCTCGGCGGGATGGCAGCCAACATCAGCAATGACGCCATCGAGGAAATGACCCTGCTCAGCGGAACGTTCAACGCCGAATACGGGAATGCGCTTTCAGGTGTGGTCAATATCGTTACCCGGGATGGCGGAGAGAAACTGGGCGGAAAATTTGAAACCCGGACGAGTGAATTCGGAATTAAACGGTACAGCGATCTGGAAGAACGGTTTTTTACCGGAAACCTGAACGGACCCCTCCTTACGCCCAACCTCCGGTTTTTTGCAACGGCAGAACATCAGGCCAAAGGCTCATATCTTCCCTTCGGGTCTTCCAGGAACTCAACCGGTTTTTTCAAACTGAGCTATCTGGGTCTGGAAGGTATGAAACTGACGTTTTCGAACAGGGGAAGCAGTGAAAACCGGAAACCGTACAGTCATGCCTATAAATACATCCCCGATCAGTTTCTCCAGATCGATAAAGATAGCTGGCAGTCGGCGTTTACCTTTACCCACACGGTTCTGAACAATCTGTTTTATGACATCCGGGTGTCCTATTTCAACCAGGGGTATTATTCCGGAATTCATAAAAAACCCCATGAGTATCTGGCTACCACCGACCGGGAGTATTTTGAAGACCGCGGGACCGGATTTGAGTTCTATTCCAAAGCCGATCCGCCTGAAGAAATTGACAGCCGGACGGCAACCGCCGACGGAAAAATTGACATAACCTGGCAGGCTGATGATGTTCATGAAGTCAAGACAGGGCTTCAGTACAAGCACCACTGGCTGAAGTACGATTACATCTATGATCCGAAACGGGACTTCCCCTATAAGGACAATTATGACACCCAACCGTTCGAAGCATCCGGCTATATTCAGGATAAAATTGAATTTCCCTACCTGATTCTGAATCTGGGACTCCGGTATGATTACATGAATGCGAATGTGAAATACCGGTCGAATCCGCTTGATTCACTCAGCAAACCGGTTACAGTAAAATCCCGGTCACAGATCAGTCCGAGAATCGGGATTTCCCATCCGATTTCTGAAAACACCAAAATTCACTTTGCCTACGGACATTTCTTCCAGTTCCCCGATTATGAGTATTTCTACGAGAACAGCCAGTATGACCTGAAAGTCCGGGAACCCATCTTCGGTCAGCCCAATCTGGATGCAGAACGGACGATTACCTACGAATTCGGGATTTCGCACCAGTTCAATGAAACCACGGCGCTTCATGCAACACTTTACTACAAGGACGTAACCGGCAACATCGGCACACAATACTTTTTCCCCTATGTTGACGGACGGTATACCGGATACACCCTTTACGTGAATGAAGCTTATTCAAACATCAAAGGGCTTGAACTGACTTTCGATTCCCGGCTAAGTCAGTATTTCAGCTACGGATTTGATTACACCTACTCAGTGGCAAAAGGCAGTGCCTCAAGCGAAACCGAAACCTACCCGGGAACCGATGAAGCCACCTTACTTTTCTACCTGAACTTTGATCAGACCCATGTGTTTAATGCCAATGCCAGCTTCCGGTTACCTGAAGGGGAAGGTCCGGAGTGGAGAGGCGTCCGGATATTCGAAAATACGGATGCCAATCTGGTTCTGCGTGCCAGCAGCGGGTTCCCTTACACCCCCAGCGGCCGTGATGTCGGCTTTGTCAATAAAAACTCCCAGCGGATGCCTTACAGTTATACCGTTGACCTGGATTTCGGGAAAGAATTCACGATTAAAGGCGGGTCAAAACTCCGGGTGTTTGCTGAGATTCTGAATTTAACCGACCGCAGAAATGTGGTCTATGTCTATGGCGACACCGGTGAACCTGATGTTTCCTATGAAGGGGCCCCATCGAAAGAATACATGGAAGATCCGTCCAACTTTGGTCCGCCCAGATCAGTCAGACTGGGGTTTACGGTCTCGTTTTAATCGGGACCGGTTTGGAGTATGAGACATTCGATTTAAGGTTAATCCTAAAGAGTGGATCGTGAATAAAGTCCCTCCCTGGGTAAAGATGGGGACTGAATTAAAAAACAAAGGCCTAACTCTAAAAAGTATCCATTTTTAAAAATCAAACCGGATTTAAAATGAAAAAGACTTTTCTCACTTCCCTTGTTCTGATGAGCAGCCTGGGGGTTTTTGCCCAGGATAAAGCGGTATCCGAAAAAGATAAAGACGGACCGGCGCTGCAGAAAGAATCAGGAATCGGTGACCGGGCTGCCGGAACCCATAACACCGGCAACATTGGGTTATTCTTTGAAAACAGGGGGAAACTGTATCCCCGCCGCCTGACTCAGGGGCCGTCGGGGGAATTCCCCACCAACAGCGGAAAGCACTATATTTACCGGGTGAATCCGTATGTCGGGATTCCGGGAAATGTGATTCAGGGCCGGTATTCCACCAATGAAGAATGGGAAGCTGTCGGCGGATTTCACAATCCGGAGTATACTCAGATTGCCTTCAGCGATAATCCCAGAACCTGGCCTTCCGGGAAATGGCCGGTGACAGATGCACAGGGAAATCCAGTCATCAAATCAGATCAGGACAGTTATTGCGTGTATGATGACAGTAAAAACACCCGGGGAGTATTGGGATTTGAGATTGCCCAGACCGGGTATGCCTACGGCTCTGCATTCGCCAAAAACATCCTTTTTTACAAATTTGAACTGAAAAATAAATCCACCAAAAAACAGGACAGTGTTTACTTTGCCCTGTATTGTGATGTGGATGTCGGAAACATTTCGGGTGGTGATCCGGAGTACAACGATGATCTGATCGGGTTTGACAAAGGAAAAAACCTCGTTTATTTCTATGATTCAAAGGGATACTCGAAGGAGTGGCCCGACAGCAAAACCGGCTATTTCGGGTTCTCCTTTGTTCAGACTCCGGCAACCGATGAGGGGAAAACCGGTGTGACCGATATGCACTACTTCCTGTACAATGATGACGACATTGTGGATACCGATACCCTGCATTATCAGCGGATTTCCAGCTCACCTATTCTGTACAACTCGGCTCTTGGATCCAAATTTTTCCATGTGACCAACCCATCAGATCTGCATTATGACGATCCGGCAAAGCAGCCGGCTGCAGGGCATGATGTCGGGGCCTTTATTTCAGCCGGGCCTTATACCCTTGAACCCGGTCAGGTGCTGACCTTTTACACGGCCATGCTGGCCGGAGATAACCTTCCTGAGTTGATTAAATACCAGGAAAACTCACTGAAAATGATTGGTTTTGATTTCGAAATCAGCAAACCACCTGTTACCCCAACGGTCTCAGTAACCGGAAACGACGGATCTGCAACGGTGTACTGGGACAATGCTGCCGAGAAATCACGGGATTCTTTTTCCGGGCAATATGACTTTGAAGGATACCGGGTCTACCGGTCACAAAATAAAGGTGTGTCCTGGGAAAATCTGGCTGATTTTGACGCTGTCAATAAAATCGGTCTGAACACCGGACTTCAATACAGTTATACTGATACCAAAGTCACCAACGGTTTCGAGTACTGGTATTCAGTAACCGCTTACGACCGGGGAGATTCTGTGACCGCTTCGCTGGAAAGTCCGAAAGGAACAACCACCGATGCCAAAAACCTGAAGGCGGTAACACCTTCTTCTGCTGCAGCCGGGTACCGTCCGGTTTCAGGAACCGGAATTGTGCATGCCGGAACCGGTAAATCCAATTATTCGCTTTTGGTTTCACCTGCTGATCAGGAAACCCTGACCGGCAATTCCTATCAGGTCCGGTTTACCTACACGACCCGAAAGGATTTGGGTGATCTGGATACAAAAGTTGAGGTGGTGATCAAGGATTCAACTAAGGCAGGTTCCGGAAATTATGCCGTGGAATGGCTTGATGTTGACCAGATCAGGCTGATCAATCTGGCAACCGGTGATGAAATTCCGCCGACTCCGAAACTGTACCGGTCAGGTGCCCAGTATAATTTCAACTCCGGACTTTCAGTAAAACTGACCGATACAACCACCAATGTCCTCAGGAAACCGCAGCCCGGCGATTATCTTTCGGTCAATTTCAGCAGCCTGGTTGTGCGGAACCAGACCGATACGGTTGCATCACCCCGACCTTTCCTGTACGGAAAGCCGGTTGCAACTCAGGACGGCGTCATCATTACGGCAGCCCCGCAGCCGGTTGTTCGTAAACTCACCCGGGTGGGCGGAACGGATCCTGTCACCCTGAACCTGACAGCAACCAGTGATACTGCCGCCATCAAAAACGGAACTTACCTGCTCTCAACTGACGGCACGGGGTTCAAAGACGGTGAAGGGTTCACTCATCTTCTGATCCGGGACGCTGGCGGCACCGTTGTGGTCCGGATTGATTCTCTCTTTTCTGGTGATACTTTTGCCTTCCTGGGGCTGGAAGGGTCACTTGAATTTCCAAAAACAACTCCCCCTCCTCCCGGAACAATCTTTTCTGCGGAGATTGAGAAAATTCAGGATCCAACACTCAGGGACAAATGGAATTTCTCAATTGCAGGTTCTGCGGTTCTGCGTGACAGACTGAAAGCCGAAATGGCGGATATAAAGGTGGTCCCGAATCCGTACGTTGTATCTTCTCTGTATGAACCAGAATTCGGTGAATTACGGAAGGAACCTCTCCGGCAGATTCAGTTTATCAACCTGCCCAATTCCTGTACTATATACATCTTCTCGGTTGCAGCAGATCTGGTCAAAACACTTCATCACCAGTCGCTGACCGGAACGGAGATCTGGGATCTGAAAGCCGAAGGCGGGCGTGAAGTTGCCCCCGGGGTTTACCTGTACGTGGTAAAAGCTGACGGTGTAGAATTCAAAAGCCGTTTCGCCATTATTAAATAAGAAGGACGGAAAACGAAAATGAAACAGACTCTTCTTTTTTCTGTCTGCCTGGCACTTGCCGGAGCCGCAATGGGTGGTCAAAATCCGAATCTGGGAACATCGGGTGCCCAGTTCCTGAAAATTCCGGTCAGTGCCCGGGAGGCCGGGATGGGCGGCGCCGTCGTAGGACTGACCCGGAATATTTCGGCAGTTTTCTGGAACCCGGCCGGTCTGGCCGCAGTCGAGCGGACTTCCCTTCAGTTTTCTCACATGCGGTGGATGGATCAGTTTGACTTTGATGCGGTTCAGACAGCGGTTTACTATGAAAACATCGGAACCTTTGCCGCCAGCCTGATTGTCTTCGGAATGGATAAACAGGAAATCACAACCGAGGAAGAACCCAATGGAACCGGGCGGTTTTTCACAGCACAGGACCTGGCAGTCGGACTTACCTACTCCCGGTTTTTAACCGACCGGTTTTCTTTTGGTGTGACCGGAAAGTACATCCAGCAGAAAATCTGGAATGAAACTGCTTCGGGGTTTGCCCTCGATGTGGGAACAATGTACCGGCTGGATTTCCAGAACCTGACCATTGCCATGCGGATGAGTAACTTCGGGCAGGATTTGCGGTTTGAAGGCGAAGATCTGAACGTTATTTATGATAAAAGTTCAGGACTTCCGCTGAACCGGCTAACTCCGGCACATCTCGTAACTGATGAGTATGCCCTGCCGCTGAACTTCCAGGTCGGAATTGGACTGGATCTCTGGACCTCGGAGTTTGTGAAAATCAGGGGCGGACTGGATGCCCTTCACCCGAACGACAACGTCGAACAGATTCTGACCGGCGCAGAAGTGGCCGTATTCGACCGGTTCTTCCTGCGGGGCGGGTATAAGTTTAATGCGGATGACGAAAACCTGTCTTTTGGTGCCGGAACCAATTTTGAACTGGAGGCCATCCGGGTGGAAATTGACTATGCCTATTCAGCCTATGACATTCTGCCGGCCATAAACCGGTTCACCGTCGGGATCCGGTTTTAATCCGGAAGACCAACTTCGCCGATCCGGAAACCGGGAAATAAACCCGCCACCGGATTGGCCGGTTCACCGGGTCACTCAACAGCCTGAAGTTGTCTTCTGTCTTCTGTCTTCTATCTTCTGACTTCTGCTTTGTAATTATTGTCTTTTGCCTTTTGATTTCTGTCTTTTGTCTTTTGTCTACTGTCTACTGACTTTTGTCTTCTGTCTTCTGTTTTCTGACTTCTGACTTCTGTTTTGCAATTATTGTCTTTTGCCTTTTGATTTCTGTCTTTTGTCTACTGTTTACTGACTACTGACTTCTGTCTACTGACTACTGATTTTCCCCCTTATGCTGAAACTGATTTTTATATTTCTGATGCTTCCGGCGGCCGTTTTTGCACAGGGATATCTGTGTGCGGTTGGCGGTGGCGGCGAGGATTACAGTTCCTGGAGTGATAAGCCCTATCAGTGGATTGTGGAGAAGTCCGGAAAAGGCCCCGTGATCATTCTCTCTGCCAATACGGAAACCGAGTGGATCCCCGATTACTTTAAGTCTTTTGGTGCCGCCTCGGCTGTAAACCTGAAAATTGCCTCCCGGACAACCGCCGATCTGCAATCCACCTACGATGCCATTACCTCAGCATCGGCTGTTTTCATCAAAGGCGGTGATCAGTGGGATTACGTCAGTCTGTGGAAAGGAACAAAAACCGAAGAGGCCATCCGGAAAGTCTGGGAAACCGGAGGGGTGGTTTCGGGGACCAGTGCCGGGGCCATGATATTAGGGGAACTGGTTTTTTCGGCAAAGAACGGATCGGTTTATCCGGCCGAAGCTTTAAAAAATCCCTGGCTTTCTTCGATGCAGTTTGAAACTGATTTTCTATCTCTCATTCCCGGCGTGCTCTTCGACACTCACGTAGCTGAACGGGCCCGGATCGGCCGGATGGTTCCGTTTCTGATCCGCCTGTCTGAACTCAAACCCCAGCCGGTGATCGTCGGGATAGATGACCGTACGGCCTTCTGTATTTCTCCGGACGGGAAGGCAGCAGTCATGGGTTCCGGCGCCGTCACTATTCTGCAGCCGGATTCTGAAACCCGGATTCAGATCAGTCAGCCGGGGTGGTCTGTCAGCCGGTTAAAATGCGATCAGTTAACTGCCGGCTGGGAATATGATCTGACCGCAAGGAAAATTTCCGTCATTCCCGCTTCTGCCAAACCGAGATCCGCCGCACTACCAGGACTTCCCCAAACTGAACTCTGGATGACCGGTTCCGGCAGCATCCGCTTCAACCAGACCCAAAGCCTTGAGGCGTTTCTTTCCCGCCATCACCCGGCAACCGGACTGATTCTGACAGGTGATCCGCCTGGTGCTGCAACCGATTCTCTTTCTGCCGTTTTGCTGGCTTCCGGCTGTGAACCCGGAATTCTTCAGGTTTCGGCGGCCACCTTAAACCTGGAGCTTTCGGCTGCCGCCATTCTGGCCGCAGATGTTTTTCTTCTGACCGGCAAGAATCTGGGTAACCTGTCCCTGCTCAGGGATTCCCTGACCGGAGCCGGCCGGGTTTTCCTTGAAAAAATCACCTCACGCACTCCCGTTTATGCCCTGGGAACCGTTTCCCGGATTGCAGGATCCGGATTCGTCAACGGTACAGACACCGATGATCTGGCATCCTGGTATGGAAAAATGACGGTTTCACCCGGGCTGGCTCTTCTTCCCCTGGCAGGGCTTCAGCCTATGGTTTTTGAAACCGATGACTTTTATGAAAACCGGGCCACGGCTGTACCCTGGCTGATGCACAGGGCCAGGCTGGCAGGCGGACTTTATCTGAACTCCCAGTCCTTTGCCGTTGCTGACCCGGAAAAGGGAACCCTGACAGTAAAGGGAGCTTCTCCCCTGTTCTGGCTGGATGGGTCTGCCTCTGCCTGGTCAGATTCCTCAACGTACAAAGCTTCCGGTGGCCGGGGTCCCCGCCAGATCGCCGCCTTTGAAAACCTCAGGCTGACTGTATCCACCTTAAACCGGACAGTCAATCTTACCACCGGCCTGTTTCTGGAAACCGATCCGGTGGGGGTACAGGCTGCAGAACCGGTTGCCCCGTTTCTACTTTCGGCTTATCCGAATCCGTTCAATTCCGGAACGGTGATCCGGTTTTCACTGCCGGCAGCCGGCCGGGTGACTCTTTTTATCACCGATCTGCTGGGTCGTGAACTGATCCGTTTCCGGAAGGACTTCCCTGCCGGAACTCATCACCTTCCCGTCTCACTTCCCGATGCTGCTTCCGGACTTTATTTCTGCCGGGTGTCCACCGGCCAATTCACTGAAACCATCAAAATGACTCTGATCAGGTAACCATGAAACTGACCTTTGCTTTTCTGCCCGTAACCCGAATCCTGCTTCCTGTCTTTCTGGCCTCCTGTGCATCTGCCCCTCCTGCCGTTCTCCCTGTTCTTCCGGCTGAGGACCGGCCTGTGACCTATTCTGAACTGACCGCCTGGCTCGGGACGGCAGATCAGGCCTCTGACCTGCTGACCGTAAGCCCGGCAGGGAAGTCAGTTCAGGGAAGAAACCTGTTCACCGCCACCTTTTCTGAAGATGGGTTCGGATCGGATCCGGAAAAAGTGAAAGTTCTGTTTTTTGCCCAGCAGCACGGAAATGAACAGTCGGGAAAACAGGGTGCACTTCTGCTGATCAGGGATCTTCTAAGCCCGGAAAACCGGTATCTGTTCAGCCGGGTGGATCTGATGGTCATTCCTCAGGTCAATCCGGACGGATCAGAACAGAACCAGAGGCGAAACGGTAACAACATGGATCTGAACCGGAATCACCTGATCCTGACCGAGCCGGAATCCCGGATTGTTGAAGGTCTGTTTGACCGGTGGAAATTTGAGGCAACCCTCGATGTTCATGAATATGCACCGTATGGCGGTGAATGGGAAACTCTGGGAATCCGGCGGAACTTCGATGAGCAACTGGGATACCTCAGCAATCCCAATGTTGCAGAATCCATCCGAAACTTCCAGGCAGAGGAAGCCGTTCCCCCTATAGAAAAGGAAGTCACCCAGAAGGGATTTTCCTTCTTTATTTACAGTCCCGGCGGACCACCTGAAAAAGACTACATCCGGTACAGCACCTACGATATCAATGACGGCCGGCAGTGCCCCGGCATTCAGAATTCTTTTTCATTTATTCTGGAAGGGCTGAACGGTGAAGACAATTTCAAAGACCGGATTGCCCGCCGGGCAGAGGGGCAGAAAACAGCCATGATGTCCCTGCTGAAGTTTATTTACTCCCATCATACCAAAATCAAATCTCTGGTTGCAGAGGAACGGCGGAAGCTGGTTTCCGGGGAAGTTTCGCCAACCGTGGCCATTCAGATGGACCATGTACCCAACGGTAAGTCTCTTTCCATGCCGCTGCTGTCCCTGAAATCCGGCAGAGATACGGTGATTACAGTTCGGAATTTCCGGCCTGTGGTTCAGAGTTCCTGTACGGTAACTCGTCCCGAAGGGTACCTGATCCCCAAATCAAAGCCGGAACTCATCGAATGGGCAGACCGGCATCATCTTGAAAAAGCACCGTTTCCCGGAACACAGACCTACCAAACCGAGGGATATTGGATAACCGGAACCGACAGTCTCGATTTTGAAGGCGATCCGACCGTCAATCCTTCAGTTGAAACCAGAACCCTGACCGGGAAAATCAACCCGGATGACTATGTTTTTCTCCCGACACGGCAGTTGAAAAATAATCTGATCGTGCTTGCCCTTGAACCGAAATCCACCCTCGGACTTCATACCTACCGGCAGTTTGCTCACCTGCTTGAAAAGGGAACCCTGTATCCGGTTCTGCGGGTCATTCGTCCTGCATCCAGTTCACCGGCTCAAAACTGAAAGGACCTGTTATGCGGATTGACCGGATTGAATTGATTCATGTAAAACTGGTGCTGGTTTCTCCCTTTGTGACCTCGATGGGAGTTGAACTGGATGAGGAGCACATTATCATCCGGGTAGATGGAGAGGGAGTGACAGGTTGGGGTGAATCGGTTGCCGAAGGAACTCCGTTTTATTCCTACGAAACTGTCTCGACGGCCTGGCCGGTTCTGTCCGGTTTTTTGATTCCCTGGACTTTGGGAAAGACCTTTTCCTCGGTGGGTGACGCCATTCAGTCCTGGGAAAAAGTCAGAGGACACCGGATGGCCAAAGCCGGACTGGAAGCAGCCCTGTGGGATCTGTTTGCCAAAGCAGAAGGACGGTCTCTGGCTTCTCTGCTGGGAGGTAAAAAGGACCGGGTAGACGTCGGGGTATCAATCGGGATTCAGGACTCCGTTCCGCATCTGCTGTCAAAAGTGGATGGTTACCTGAAAGAAGGGTATCAGCGGATCAAAATAAAAATTGCTCCCGGGCAGGATCTGGACCTGGTAAAAGGAATACGGAAAGAATTTCCGGACATCCGCCTGCAGGTGGATGCCAATTCAGCCTATTCCCTGGCGGATATTCCCCTGTTCAAAGCCATGGATGACGACCGCCTTATCCTGATTGAACAACCGCTGGGATACGATGACATTTACTTCCATTCCAAACTTCAGAAGGAACTCAGGACACCGGTCTGTCTGGACGAAAGCATTCATTCAGAAGCCGATACACTGGCAGCCCTTGAACTCGACAGTTGCCGGATAATCAATATTAAACCGGGACGGGTCGGCGGCTTTTCGGAATCGAAGAAAATCCATGATCTCTGCCTGAGCCGGAACGTTCCGGTCTGGTGCGGTGGTATGCTGGAATCGGGAATCGGGCGGGCCGGAAATGTGGCACTGGCTTCCCTGCCGGGGTTTACCCTGCCGGGTGATATTTCAGCTTCAAAAAAATACTATGCTTTTGACATTGTCGATCCGGAGTTTACCGTAAATCCCGACGGGACCATGACCGTACCCACGGGACCAGGCATCGGGGTTGAAGTCAATATGAAGAACCTGGACCGGGTTACGGTAACCCGGCAGTATTTTACTGCCTGATCAGACCGGGTTTCCTGATTTCCGGATGGCGATTTCGGTTGCCAGTGCATTGATGACAACCAGAGATGAAGCAATCGAATTGCAGTAAATCAGATTCTCACTTCTGACCGGCAACACGAGGCTGGCCGAAGCGGCAACCGGCGCCGTGAGGGAATTTGTAACGGCGATAACCGGAATCCCGGCTGATTTTGCCCGGGCTGCAAGAGTCAGGGTTTCTTCGGAATAGGGCGGAAAGGAAAAAACCAGCAGCACATCACGTTCAGACATCAGCGGAATCTGATCCGGAAACGTCTGATATCCCTGCCGCAGTGATACAGCTTTCAGCCCCACCTGAACCAGAGTGTAAGCCAGAATCTCGGCTAGCAGATAGGAAATACCCAACCCGGCCGAATAAACCAGTCCGGCAGACTGAACCGATTCGACAACCGCCAGAAATACAGTCCGGTCAAGCTGACTGAAGGTCTCATTGATATTTTCAACATCCAGACGGGCCACCTGAAAAAGAGAATCAAACCCGGAACCAAGACCGCCGGGAGGTACCTGGGAAAAAACGGCATATTCCGAGTTAACTGCTTCCGCCATCCGGTCTCTCAGATCCATAAACCCGTTAAATCCCAGTTCCTGGGCAAACCGGACAACCGTTGCCTTGCTGGCACCGCACCGGGCGCCGATTTCGGTAACAGACAAAAAAGCAGCCTCCCGCATATTCTGCAGGAGAAAGTCAGCTACTTTTTTCTGATTGGCAGAAAGCCGGCTGTAGTGGCCGGCTATCAGAGTCCGGAAAGAACCGCCTTTGCCTTGCATGCGGTCAGTTAGGTCCGTAGAAGAAGAAAAAGATCGGGGGAATCAGAAGCAGAATGGCTGCCAGATAAAACCAGATCATCAGCGGGGCAATCCATTTCAGCCAGACGTTAAAGGGAATCCGGGCAATGGAAAGAATTCCCATCGTTACACCGGATGTCGGTAAAATCATGCTGTTCAGTCCGTCGCCGAACTGGAAAATCAGTACGGTTGTCTGCCGGGTAATTCCCAGCAGATCTGCCAGCGGTGCCATGATCGGAATGGTCAGAGCCGCCTGCCCGGACCCTGAGGGAACCAGAAAGTGGATCAGATACTGAACTGCAAACATCAGGTTTGCCGAAACAAACGGATGAAAATCGCCGGCAATTCCGGTGACTGAATTCAGCATGGTATCAATGATTTTTCCGTCACGGGCCACAATCAGAATGGCTTTGGACAGGGCAATGACAAGTCCTGCTGTCATCATATCCCGGGCGCCATCCTTAAACGCATCAATCGAGGTTTGAAGCGGAAGCCGGTAAACCAGTGCAGCTAAAATCCCGAGTCCGACAAAAAGTCCTGCAATTTCATTGATATACCATTCATAAAGGGTTACCCCGAAAATCAGGGCAACCAGCGTTCCGAGCAGGAGCCAGAGAATCAGTTTCCTGCTGAAGGTAAGTTCGGTTCTTTCTCCGGATTGATTGTCAAAAATCCGGGTTTTATCGAGTTCCCTGACGGGCGACAGATCGGGATTTTTCAGAATTTTGCGGGCATACAGCATGACAAAAATGATGGCAATCGCCGTGATGATCAGCCAGACAATCAGACGGTATTCCCATCCCGAAAACAGCGGAAGTTCGGCGATTCCCTGAGCAACCCCGATGGTAAACGGATTCAGGACGGCACCTGCAAATCCCGCCCCGGCGCCAACAAACGGAATTGCAACCCCGACGATCGAATCATATCCCAGTGAAATGGCCAGCGGAATGGTAATCAGAATAAAAACCAGATTTTCCTCGCTCATCCCGAAGGTGGCTCCACCGATGGAAAAGACAACCATCACAACCGGTAAAATCCACTCCTTATATCTGGGATGCCGGCGTGAAAAATCCAGAATGGCTTCCAAACCTGCCGTTATGGCACCGGTTCGGGTCACAATTGTAAAAGCTCCGCCGATGAGAAAACAAAATCCGATGATCTGGGCTGCACTGATAAATCCCTTGATCGGGGCAGACAGAAACGAGCCCAGACCCTGCGGATTCGGTTCGGCCGGTGTGTATGATCCGGGAACCACGACATTGATCCCGTTCCGTTCCGTGCGCTGGAATTCACCGGCCGGCAGCAGCCAGGTTAACAGTATAAAGACAACTAAGATAGACAGAAGGATCACAATTGTATCCGGTATTTTCCGGGTCATACTTACTCCTGCAGAGGGTTTGGAATAGGGTGCAAACCCTGCAATGATGAGTAAAAACCGATCCAATTTCAAGAGGTAGTGAAAACTTTTTCTCATTCTCACAGCCACCTGTTTCAGACAGACCTTCCCTGCCGTGAAACCAGCCTGGTGCCACCTAAGCGATTGATTGTTATGAACATAGAAAATACTTCAGAGTCTTTTCCCTTTAATCTTTCCAAAAAAATATCCCCGTGATCTTGACCAGAAAGCGGATTCTTCTGATATTGAACTGAGAATATTTTTTCATGGATTGATCATGACAAAGCCGGCCATAACCATTCACGGCGGATTTTTTTCTGAACTGACTACCAGCCCGGAAACCAAACTGGCAAAACAGGAGGCCCTCCGGTTCATTATCCGGAAATCCTGGGACTTTCTGCAAACCCATTCTGCCCTGCAGACAGCTATTTATGCCTGTACCCTGCTCGAGGATGACCCCCTATTCAATGCCGGAACCGGATCGCAGATTCAGAGTGACGGCGTCATCCGGATGAGTGCTTCGATCTGTGACGGCGAAACCCAGAAATTTTCGGGAGTGATTAATCTGGAGGATGTAAAAAACCCGGTTCTCGTTGCAGAAAAACTGCTTGACTGTGAAGACCGGATTCTGGCCGGCGAAGGGGCCCTGCGGTTTGCCCGGTCGCACGGTTTCGGTTACTATGATCCCCGGATTCCCATCCGGATTCAGGATTATGAAGCCAGAAAAAAGGCAGCTTCCAAAACGGGAACGATTGGCTGTGTGGCACTGGATTCTGAGGGCCGGCTTGCTGCAGCTACTTCTACCGGCGGGAAAGGATTTGAAATTGTGGGACGGGTCAGTGATTCTGCAACCGTAGCCGGGAATTATGCCAATCAGTTCTGCGGAGTTTCCTGTACGGGAGTTGGTGAGGATATTGTGAATGGTGCCGTTGCAGCCAAAATTGTAACCCGGGTCACCGACGGAATGCCGCTGAAGGAAGCCGTTGAAAAAACATTTGCTGAACTGAAACCCTTCGACGGATTTGCCGGAATTGTGGCCATTGACCATTTCGGAAACATGATTCAGAAAGATTCCCATCCCCACATTGTCTATGCCCTGAAAAACGAAGGAAGTGAAGAGATTTTCGGGTAACCATCCGGTTACCCGGCCCTTTTTCTCCCTCTCTGGCTCCGGGTTCCTGAATGTGCGTTCTCTCACGAAAATTGCCTGCCGCCTTATTCCAGTTTGCTAAACTGACTTCCGGTTCAGAGTATTAAGTTTTCTGAATTCCCAGAAACCCACTCTTTTTAACTAACAACTGGATATCCAAATGAATAAACTGCTCCTGCTGGTTTTGCTTCCCTTTTCCCTGAATGCTCAAACAACACTGCTGACCGAAGATTTTGAATCCGGAAGCCTTCCCTCCGGTTGGCTGACCGACGGCAGCCCGGCGAATTACTGGACTGTTCTGGGAACATCGGCCATAAACGGAAGTTTCAGCGCCATGATTACCAATACCGGTGAGTCCTGGGGATATAATCCCAACACCAACTCAGAAGCCAGTCTTCGTGCCCCGATTTACATTCCTTCCGGTGAACCGGTCCTCAAGGTTTCGCTGACCTGGAAAGGCCGGGGAGAACCCAGTTGGGATGATCTGAAGCTTCTGATTGATACTGGAACCGGCGGCAGTGGCGGAGGCGGAGAGTCCGTACTGTCGAGAACCTCACCTGAGTTTATCAATTACAAGTGGATTTCAGGCAATGAAACCGCACGCCGCTGGACTTTTTATTACAATACCCAGATTTCAGATACAGCCGTTTTTCTGAACTTCCGCTGGAACAATGATGACTGCTGCTATTACGGAGACACCGAGGAACTGGATCCGCAGCCGATCATGATCGATGATATCCGGGTTGAATCTCTTCCTCTGAACCCGATGAACGGCAGCTATACCGTGGGGACTGGTGGAGATTTTTCCTCCCTGGATGAGGCCTGGAGTGCCCTGTACACCCTGAAAGTCAGCGGCGATGTAACGCTGAACCTGCTGAATTACCAATATAATGACCCGGTACGGATTTATGGATCGTTCCAGCCTTCAGAAGGTACTTACACGGTAACTGTTCAAAAGGCAGAAGGTGTCAGCAATGCAGAATTTGCAATGACCTCCCATTACTTCTATCAGGGTGAACCCGGTGACCTGGTTCCGGTTATTTACATTGAGGAAACTGACCATCTGATCCTTGACGGCATTTCAGTCTATTACCAGACCGGGGCACCTGGCGGAATCCAGATCGTAAACAGCCGGGACATTACCATTCGAAATTCCGTTTTCGAAGGGCCTTCGGAGTTCTACACCAACCGGTGGGAATATTCAAGTGGAATCCGGATCGGGGCAAGTCCTGGATTTTTCTCTTCCGTCAGCGGACCTTCAGTATCTGCATCCGATTCCAGATCCGCCCGGTCAGCACCTTCAAGCCTATTTTCAGGTAACCGTCAGAAAACCACCTCACTGGCTCCGGTTTCCGGGATCCGGATTGAAGGAAACCTGTTTAACAACGGAAATGCCGGAATCTATGTGGCCTCAAATCAGATAGTTCCAGCACAGTTTGAGGTCGAAGGACTGTCAATTCATCAAAATTACCTGTTCAACAGCCGCCTTGTGGCTATTCATACTGAAAACGCAGATTCCGTATCCATTAAGGAAAATCTGATCCACCAGTCGCTGGACTATTTGCCTCAGGCTGCTGTCGGACTTTCAGTTCACGGAATTTCAGAATCTGCTGCACCAACCCGGTCATGGGGGAGCACACTCAGCCGGGAACCCCTCAAGGCAGACCGGGCCCGGAAGAAACATCCCGGATCTGCGGAAAACCAGTTAACCCGCCAGGAGTTTAAATCCATGTGGGAAAAAAGGCAGCTCCACCGGTTCCCGGCTCTTCCGGCTTACTCCAAAAACCAGGTCATCAATAACATTCTGTACACCTCGGTAACTGAAAGCCCGCAGTTCTCTTCCTCACTTTTCATCCGGAATATGAGTGAACTGGATATTTATCACAATTCTCTGGTTCATCAGCATTCAGTTTCTGTAATGCCAGCCCTTGCTCTGACCGGAACAAATGCAGTTCTTTCGGTAAAGAACAATATTATTGATGGCGGAAACGGAATTTCTCTGTACTCTGAAGGGGCAATCGAAAATTCGGATTATAACCTGTTCTGGTCGGTATTTGATACCCTGGCCTCAGTTGCAGGGACAAACTATCTGAATTTTGGTGACTTCCAGACCGGAACGGGGACAAACGGAGCTTCCCATTTCAAACATACAGGCTTTAATGATTACTTTCTGGTACCGGATGAAGTACATGGAGGGGACCCTGATTTTGCAGGAACTCCGCTGGGCATTGAAACTGACTTTGATGGGACTTCCCGCAGCAGTGAAGCACCAACTATCGGCGCTCAGGAAATTTCGGGAACGGTTCCGGTTGAATTATCCTCTTTTTCAGTCAGCCGTACCGGATCGGGGCTGCTCCTGACCTGGGAAACCCAGACCGAGACCGGGAATTATGGCTGGGATATTCAGAAAGCCGCCGGGTATGCCACAGAAACGAGTCAGTGGGAAACCATCGGGTTTGTGGCCGGAAAAGGAACAGTTTCGGCACCTTCCCGGTATTTATTTACTGCCGGACCTTCTGCCGGGACGGTTTCATTCCGCCTCCGCCAGCAGGATCTGGATGGCCGGGAATCTTTCAGCAGAATCGCAGTTGCAGAGGCTGTTCCTGTCCGGTTTGAATTATCCGGAAATTATCCGAATCCCTTTAATCCTGAAACAGCAATCCGGTTTTCCCTTCCTGTTCCCGGGGATGTGACTCTGGCTGTTTATTCGGTAACCGGCCAGCTTGTTCATAAAACTGAATTGAATAAACTGGATGCAGGAGTACAGTCGGTTTCATTTAAAGGCGACGGACTGGCTTCCGGAGTTTACCTTTACAGGGTCACTTTTTCCGGAAAAACCCTGAACGGCAAAATGTCCTTAATCCGGTGATGGGATACCCGCCGGGACCTTCCGGTACCGGCGGTTTTTACGGAAAATAACCCAGTCTGACTTGATTTCAGAAATTCCATCGTCTACCTTTGTAGTCCTTAAATCAAAAAATACCAGTTTTGATTCATCATGCACCCGTAGCTCAATTGGATAGAGCATCTGACTACGGATCAGAAGGTTTGGGGTTCGACTCCCTACGGGTGTACAAAATACCGGAGAGTTTATGTTTTCAGCCATTATTACCATTACCCTGATTCTGGCCTTTTTTCTGGTCATTTCCATTCTGCTTCAAAGCTCAAAAGGAACCGGTTTGGCCGGGTCTGCTTTCGGAAGCGGAGCCTCTGCCGTAATGGGTGTTCGCAGAACTGCTGATCTTCTGAGCAGGACTACCACCGTTCTTGCTGTTCTGATTGCTGTACTCTGCATTCTGTCCAATTTTCTGATTCCGCGCAGCGGAACCTCAGAAGGATCCTTTATTGATAAAGCAGGAAACAAGGCTCCGGCTTCAGCTCCTGCCCAACCCGGAAAGTAATCCTTTACCCTGCACCATTAGCTCAGTTGGTAGAGCAACTGACTCTTAATCAGTGGGTCTAAGGTTCGAGTCCTTAATGGTGCACTTCAAAAAGCCCCTTGGATGAACTTCTAAGGGGCTTTTTTATTTGATTCTCTCAGGTCCCTGTTTTCTTTTCCTGCCGGTGGGTGTATCTTTGACTCTCATTTTCACATCCCCGGACCGCCATGAACTCTTTTCTTCTGACTTTCCTTCTCTCTGCCCTGACGGCTACTGCTTTATTTGCCCAACCCGAAAACCTGATGCCGGTTCCCTCAGAAATAAAACCGGGACAGGACCGGTTTCTTTTGACTTCTGATTTTTCATGCAGCATATCCGGTACTGATCAATCACGGGTGCTACCTGCCGTCAGCCGTCTGTTGAAACGGCTCAGCAAAATGACTACCCTGACGTTTGATCCCGACACTGTTTTAACCCCGGTTCAAACCCCGTCCCTGCAGATTTCCTTTCAGCGGGCGGGAAAATTAACTCCCGGTGAATCAGAATCCTACCAGCTAAACATTACCCGGAATTCCATTTCTCTTTCTGCAGAAACCGATCTGGGAATCCTTCACGGACTGGAAACCCTGTATCAGCTTACCGAACGGAGCAGTGCCGGATTCTTCTTCCGGTCAGTAAGTATTTCGGATTCTCCCCGTTTCCCGTGGCGCGGATTGATGCTGGATGTCTGCCGCCATTTTTTCACTGCTGAAACTGTTAAACGCCAGATAGACGCCATGTCACTCGTCAAACTGAATGTTCTCCATCTTCATCTCAGTGAAGACCAGGGATTCAGGATTGAAAGCAAAACCTACCCCAAACTGCATGAACTCGGTTCAAATGGCCAGTATTTTACCCAGGATGAAATGCGGGACCTGATCCGGTATGCAGACCTGAGGGGAATCCGGGTGATGCCTGAATTTGATATGCCCGGGCATACCACTGCCTGGATGGCCGGTTATCCGGAACTGGGATCGGTTCCCGGGCCGGTTAAGCCCGAAAAAAGGTACGGCATTTTTGGATCAACCATGAACCCGGCTAAACCCGAAACCTATACTTTTCTGGACACCTTTCTGACTGAAATGTCCGGACTGTTCCCGGATGAGTATTTTCACATCGGCGGTGATGAAAATAATGGAGAACAATGGGACGCCAATCCGGATATTCAGAAATTCAAAACAGAAAACAACCTGGCAACCAACCATGACCTTCAGGCCTATTTCAACGGAAAAATTCTGGATATTCTGACCCGGAACGGGAAAAAGATGATGGGGTGGGATGAAATTTATCAGCCGTCACTTCCCAGGAATATTGTCATCCATTCCTGGCGGGGCCGGGATTACATGGAAAACTCGGCCCGGGACGGATACCGGAGTGTGTTGTCGAACGGGTATTACATTGACCTTTTTTATCCGGCAGAAAAACATTATCTGAACGACCCGGTACCCGCCGCCAGTACCTTAACCGATACCGAAAAAGCCAGAATTCTGGGTGGTGAAGCCACAATGTGGGCTGAATTGGTGGATGAAGAAACCCTCGATATGAGAATCTGGCCAAGGACTGCGGCAATTGCAGAAAGACTGTGGTCACCGGGTTCCGTTACCGACCCGGATGAGATGTACCGCAGGCTTCCCGAAATTACCCGGCGTCTCGAAGAAACCGGACTGAATCCGGTTACGAACCGGGATAAAATGCTCCGCCGGCTTGCCGGAACCGATCAGATTCAGGCGCTGAAGACCCTTCTGAATGCAGTTGAACCGATCGAAGGATACAAGCGCCACAGTACCAAACCAGGATATACCACCTTCTCTCCGTTTTCACGCGGAGTCGATTGTGCCCTTTCTGATGCCCCGGATGTCATCAAAGCCCGCCTCCTGATCCGGAACTATAAAAAAACCGGTTCTGCCGCTGCTTTGGCTGAATTAACCGGGCTTGCAGATGCCTGGATTTCAACCGGACCCAAAATAAAAAAACTGGCAGAATCCTCACCGGCAGTCAGGGAACTGGTTCCTTTGGCCGGATCGGTATCCCGGCTTGGGGTCCTGTTTAAAAGCCGGCTGAAAGCCTTCGCATCCGGGAAAACCACCGGTGAAACAAAAGCCAAAGAAACAGAAATCGCCAGCCTTTCCAAACCGGTTGCAGAGTTGGAACCGGTTATTGCCCGTCTGTTTGACGAGTTAAAAAACCACCCTGCAAAGAAATAAAAATTTCTGAATACAATTGGGTAAATTCTGTATATTGCAACTTCGCCAGGAGGTTGCATGTCCAGATCAGCCAAACGACCTGAATTACTCAGGCAACTGAGTTCAATCACATTTCTGCGGGCACTTCCGCCGGAAGAAGTTCAATCTCTCATCCCCTTTCTGGAACCATTCCACTTTCCGGCGGGAACCCGGATGATGCAAAAAGGGGATCCCGGCGACAGCCTCCTTCTTCTGAAAGGGGCACCGTTTCGGTTAATCTGGAAAACGGATCAGACCCCATTCCGGTAAAAGAGGGCAGTGTTCTCGGCGAAATGTCTCTTCTGAACGGCGCACCCCGGACTGCCACGATTACTTCTGAAACTGCGGTTTCCGGCTGGAAACTGGCAAAAGCAGGTTTCGAATCCATTCTTGAACAATCACCCGGACTGAAAAAAAGTCTGGACGCCCTCTCTGAAGACCGGAAAAAGGGAATCCGCCCGGTTTTACCTGAAAGCCAGATCTGGATTTCAACGGCCCTTCGTGCAGTCGAAGCCCAGGCAAAAGGAATCAAAGTCTGGCAGCTTTTAACCGGAATCGGCATCCTGCTTTGGGCCGGAAGTCTGGTAAACCATTGGTACCCTGTTGTAAACCCCGCCGACCACGAACTGGCTTATGCAGTCTGGATGCTGCTTGCCGGTCTGCTGACGCTGCAGGGGTCCTGTGAAGGCTTTCTGATTGGTGTCGAACGGTTGGGCGCACGGTACAAATGGGATGGTTTTATTTCGGGAACAGTGGGTTCCCTGCTCAGTACCATTCCGGAGTTTGTCGTTATTGCCTTCCTGGTTCTGATTGACCCGGTTGCAGCTTATGTTACGGCTATGGTGACTATTTTCAACAATGCACTGGCCTTTTCAATTTATTCCTTTTTCCTGCCGAAGAACAAGGAAGGTGCTTTCACAATGCCCCGGTCAATGACCAAAGCAGGGAACGAAATCCTGATTGCGGGAAGTGCCATTGCCCTGATCGCCGGCCTCCTGATGCTGGTTCTGCGGGCTGAACATATTTCTGAAGTCCTAACCGGGCCCAATCTGATCCTGATCGGGCTGATTCTTATCATGATTTACGGCTTTTACCTTCTCATGCTCGTAAGGTATTACAGTGAAGGAAAAGATGAGGAAGGAACCCTGCCACCGGATCCTGACCGGTTGGGGCACAATACATCCTGGACAGGGATCGGTGTCATGTTCCTTGTCGGTATCGGCGGGGCTTATATCGGCGGGGAATCAATTGGGGCTTTTGCTGAAACGGCAATCAAAAAAATGGGACTTCCAACGATTCCAACGGCTGCAGCATTGGCTTTCTTTGCCGGCATCAGTGAATACATTATTGTGTTCAAATCCCACAAACGGGGTGAATTGGGAATTGCCCTGAGCAATGTCTTCGGTGGTCTGACTCAGGTCATGTTCCTACTGCTCCCGTTCGGAATGATTGTCATCGGCCTTGCAGGATTTGCAACGGGAAATCCGGTTTATTCAATCCCGATCAATGTCGGAACCATCCTGCTGATGCTTTTTCTTTATCCGCTTTTCCAAAGCCTGATCCAATATCTGGAACAGGATAAAACTGTTAATAATCTGGATGCCGCCGGCATGACAGGCATTTACATCCTGCTTCTATATTTCCTTTTTTCCTACTCGAACTGAGTCTGAATCAGGGCAGTTTTGGGGAACCCGGCAGCAGGAAGGTGAAAATGCATCCGGTTTGACTTATTTTTGGGTTTTACTAAAACCGGATTGTATTTCCATGAAAACTTCCCTTCCCATCCTTCTTGCAACGGGTTTCCTTTTTTCCTCCTGCGGTACCTTAAAACTGTACGATAATTCGGTAACCCTTTCTGATCCCCTTTCTATGACCGACTCGTGGAAGATAACTGCCCAGGGGTACCCAGAGGTCAGCGGAAATAAGATTTTGGAAGTTATGGACGACTCCATCAAGATCACAGGCAATCTGGGAACGGCATCAAGGCCTCTTTCTTCCGTTACTTCGGTAACCCGGATTCTGGATTTTAATTTTGAGAAAACCAGGGTTACAGAAGTTTCGATGAAAAAAGAAGGCGGTTTGCTCCTCGGCGGGATAGTGGGCTCCTCTGCTGCATTGGCACTTACAGACGGCAAATCTGACAATACGAAAGTCGTAGCCGGACTTACAGGTGCGGCGGCAGGTGCTGCTTTGGGATATTTTACCGGGGAGTACATCCGGTTAACAAACTCTGACCCTTTGCAGACCACCTTATCACTGGCCGGAAAATCGCCTGCTGAGAAAAAACAGGCAATTTCGGACCTGATGAAGAAATAATTCCCTTTATCCGGGGAAAAAGTTACTTCCGCAAGGCAAACAGGGACGGAATAATAAACAGGGTCAGAACCAGGGCATAAAGAAGTCCGCCGATTATCACAATTCCCATTCCAACCCGGCTCTCGGCCCCGGCTCCCAAAGCAAAGGCGATGGGGACTGCCCCCAGAATCGTGGCCAGACTGGTCATCAGAATTGGACGAAACCTCTGAACGGCAGCATCAATAGCTGCTTCCTTCCGGCTCTGTCCCGCCGCCAGTTTCTGGTTGGCAAATTCAACAATTAAAATCCCGTTTTTGGTTACAATGCCGATCAGCATAATCATCCCGATCTGACTGAAAATATTCAGGGTTTGTCCGGTGATCCACAAGGACAGGACGGCTCCTGCAACTGCCAGCGGAACCGTCAGCATAATCATCAGCGGATCCTTAAAACTTTCAAACTGGGCTGCAAGAATCAGATAAATCAGGATCAGTGCCAGAATAAAAGCAAACAACAGGGTATTGTTGGATTCTGTAAAATCCCGTGAGATACCGGTCAGACTTGTAGAAAACCGGTCATCAAGGACCGAATCGGCGATTTCTTCCATTTTCTGGATCGCCTCACCCAGCGAGACACCTTCTGCCGGCGCTGCCGAAACCGTAGCGGCAACGTATCGGTTAAACCGGAAAAGCTGCGGCGGATTGGACCGGTAGGAAATCCGGATCAGGTTATCCATGGGGATCAGATCACCGGAACTGTTTCGAACAAAGACAGACTTCAGATCTGATGGATCGTCCCGGAATTCCCGGTCTGCCTGCCCGATGACCTGATACTGCTTGCCGTTCAGAATAAAATAACCAAACCGCTGACCGCTGTACAAGAGCTGGATGGATTCTGCTATATCCCTGACGTCAACCCCAAGTGTCCGGGCTTTGTCCCGGTCGATTTCAATCACCATTTCGGGTTTGGTAAATTTCAGATTCAGATCTGAAACCTGAAATGCTTTTTCATTCTGAACCCGTGCCATAAACTCCGGAATTACTGTCCGTAGTTCATCCATTTCCTGTGCCTGGATGACAAACTGAACCGGCAGCCCTGCACGGCCGCCTCCGGTCCCGATCGTCTGCTCCTGAGTTACAATAGTCCGGGCAAACGGATCCTTCCGGAAAACCTGGGTCAGGTCATCGGCTATTTGTTGCTGGGTTCGGGATCTTTCATCCGGGTCAGAAAGGGTCAGACGGATGAACCCTGAATTCACGGATCCGCTGGAACCGAAGCCCGGTGCAGTAATTGCCATATAGGCCCGCTGTTCACGAAGTGTATCCACCATCAGAATCAGCTTTTTCATGAACTGATCCATCATTTCATATGATGTGCCTTCGGGTGCGGTGCTGGTGACCTGAACCCGTCCTTTATCTTCAAGCGGGGCAAGTTCGGAAGGAATCTGAGACCATAAGCCTGCAGCAAGCAAAAGGGATGCCAGCATCAGGGCCGGTGCTGCCCACTTCCGGTTCAGAAACCGAGTCAGTTGACGGGAATAACCTGCCGATATCTGACCGAATTTTTCTTCAGACCAGACAAATGCCTTGTTTTCATGATCATGGTGCCTGAGCCAGCGAGTGCTCATCATCGGGGTAAGGGTCAAGGAAACAAAGGCAGAAATGATAACGGAACCGGCCATTACAATTCCGAATTCCCTGAAAAGCTGACCGGTTAATCCCTGAAGAAAGATGATCGGAAGAAAAACGGCTGCAAGTGTTATCGTAGTGGAAAGGATGGCAAAAAAGATTTCTGAAGTCCCTTTATGCCCGGCTTCCTCTGGTGGCATTCCTTTTTCAATTTTGCTGTAGATATTTTCGAGAACCACAATGGCATCATCCACCACAAGACCGGTTCCGAGAACAATAGCCAGAAGGGTCAGAATATTGATCGAAAATCCGGCAAGGTACATAATGAAAAAGGAGCCGATAAGTGAAATCGGAATAGCAAAAACCGGGATCAGGGTCGTCCGCCAATGCCTCAGAAAAATAAAAATAATCAGGATGACCAAGCCGAAGGCGATGAGAATTGTCTCCCCGACTTCACTGATCCCTTTCCGGATTGGCAGGGTTGAATCGAGAACAACCCCCAGAATCACGTCATCCGGAAGATCTTTTTTTATCCGTTCAACCCGTTTGTACACTTCATCCACAATGGAAATATGATTGGCTCCCGGCTGCGGGGTGATGGCAATGCCGATCATAGGCAGCATCCCCCTGCCCCGCAGAATTCCCCGTTCATTTTCCGGCAGCAGCAAGGCACGGCCAACGTCCTTCAGACGGACGAGATTCCCGTTTTTCTGTGTGATAATGAGATCATTGAACTGGTCTTCGGTCCACAACCGCCCGAAGGTCCGGATGGAAAGTTCTGCCCGGTAGCCTTCAATCCGGCCGGAAGGCAACTCAAGGTTCTCATTGTTCAGGGCTGCCCGGACATCAAGTGGCGTCAGGCCGTACCCGGCGAGTTTCCCCGGATCAAGATTCAGTTTGATGGAATATTTTTTCTCGCCCCACACTCTGACTTCACTGACACCCGGAATGGTCTGCAGCCGTTCTTTAAAAACCGTATTCCCGATATCCGAAAGTTCCAGAAGAGATCTGGACGGACTTTGAACAGTCAGGGTATAAATCGGATTGGCATCGGCATCCGATTTGGTTACCGATGGCGGATTGACATCGGCAGGAAGTGACCGGATGGAACGGGAAACCCGGTCCCGGACATCATTGGCCGCCGCTTCCATATTTTCTCCCACATTGAATTCAACCGTTATGGTGCTGACGCCGTCACGGCTGGTTGACGTCAGTGTCCGGATCCCCTGAATTCCATTGATGGATTCTTCCAGAATTTCGGTGATCTGGGATTCAATTACATCGGCATTGGCGCCCGGATAGGAAGTTGAAACGGTAATGACCGGCGGATCCACACTGGGATATTCCCGGACTCCGAGAAATAAAAACCCGATAATTCCGAACAGGACAATCAATATGGAGAGAACAGATGAAAGGACCGGGCGGGTAATAAAAAGAGAGGATTTCATACCGGCTCCGGATTATTTTTGGGATTTGGCAGCCAAACGGACCTGCACCGGAGTTCCCTTCCGGATCTGCATCAGCCCCGAGGTAATCACCGAATCCCCTTCAGAAAGACCTTCCGAAATCTGAATCCGGGTTTCCGTCCGGACGCCAGTTTTCACTATGACCGGATCTGCCTTGCCGTTGATCACCCGGTACACGATCTGCCCGGTGATATCCGAGACAACTGCTTCTGCGGGCAGTAAAAGTGCATTTTCAAGGCGGGTTAGCCCCAGTTTTACCGAGACCTGTGTACCCGGCAGCCATCCCGGACGGTTTTCATTCAGCCGGGCCCTTACCGCCAGACTGCCGGTTTCACGGGAAATTTTGGAATCTGAAGCATAAATAACTGCTCGGGCCGTTTCTCCGGTTGATCCCAGTTCCAGAGATACCGTCTTTCCCGGACTTACAGACGCCGCAAGACGTTCAGGAACAGAAAATCCGGCTTTAACCGGCGTCAGGTCAACGACAGTTACCAGCACGGTTGCCGGTGTGACATAAGATCCGGGACTGACTGACCGGATTCCGGCAATCCCGCTGAACGGTGCCCTGACTTCCGTCCTGGCAATCTGGGCTTTTAACAGATCCTGGTCAGCTTTCAGAGATTCAAGTGCAGTCAGTGAATTGTCATAGTCTTCACGTGAGATCAGATTAGCGGCAAGCAACTCCCTTTTTCTCGATTCAACCGAAGCCGCAAGCGCGATCTGGGATTGGTTTTTTTTGAGTTGGGCCTGAAGATCGGCATCGTTGATTTTTATCAGCAGGTCACCTGCTGAGACTGATTTCCCTTCAGTAAACAGGATGGTTAAAATTCTGCCTGATGTTTCGGGGTGAAGGTCAACTTCCTCATTGGCCATCAGAACACCCGGAGTGGTGTACGTATCGGTCAGTTCTGCCGGAGTCAGAACCATCACTTCAACCGGGGTGGCTCTTGGCCCGCCGGAAGGGCCGCCTCCCGCTTTCTTTTCGGAACAGGTAAACAGAAGAGGAAGGAAAAGCAGGCCGGAAAGGTAACTAGTGGTTTTCATGAAAGAGTGGGTTTGGCATTTACAGTCCGTTTCTTTGCCGGGAAACAGCCCGGTTCGGGAAAATGTTCCGGCTTGGAAATTCAAAATTAACACATCCGGAGGTAAGAAACCGGAGTTTTCACTAAAAAGAACCGGGGAAATTCTTTTTGTTGATTCCTTCGCCTCCCGAAAGGTGGTTCCGGATTTGAGTAATCCTGACTGGCGCATTCATCTGTCTTGTTCCGGGTGTTCTTTTCTTCTATTTTTACCGGATCCAAACTAAAGGATTTTATGTCAACAGAGCAGCCGGCAGAAGTAACCCGTCCAACCCCGGAATTCCGGTTCCGGTTAACTCTCCAGATTAAATATACCCTGGTATTCGGACTGGTCTTTCTCTCAGTCCTTCTGTTTATTGTAACCAGCATGTTCGAATCTGAAAAGGAAGATCTTGAAGAACTGTCACATCAGCAGTTCAATGCCCTTTTCCAAACCCTATCAACCTCTGCAACCGAAGCTCTTTCGGTCGGTGAAACTGATAAAGTTGCGCTGAGGTCGGTTGTTGCAGACCTGGTCTCTCAGAAAATTACCGGGCTTGAGTCGGTGTCTGTTGTTGACCGGAACCGGATTCTTTTCGTCCATGCAATTCCCGGCCGGATCCACCCGGCGGACTCGGTGCTGGCAGAACCGGCTTTCGTTCAGCTTGAAGCCCAGTCAGGCTTACGCCGGATTGAATCTGAACGGGTTACCCTGGTTAAAAAGATCACTTACGAAGCTGCCGGAAAGAAGATTTTTCTTGGATATACCCGTCTGACCTATTCTCTTGCCCCGATCAGAGAACTGATTTCGGCCAAACAGGAAAAGGTCTTTCTGACCGGTCTGACCGGCTTTTTTCTTGCCCTTCTCATTATCGTTACGGTTACTGCCATCATTATCCGCCGGATCAAACGGCTGCACCTTGCTGCAAAGGAAGTTACCGAAGGCCGCTTTCCGGTTGTCCCTGTCTCGGGAAATGATGAACTCGGCGACCTGACCGAGGCCTTTAATCAGATGACCCAGTCTGTAAAAGAACGGATTCTGATGGGGAAATATGTATCGGATTCGACCATTGAAGCAATCAAAACCGGAAATCCCGAAGAACATCAGCTTGGCGGATCACGGAATGAACTTTGCTTTTTCTTTTCGGATATCCGGGGCTTTACTGCCTTTTCTGAGGGAAACAGTCCGGCCCGGGTAGTTGAGTTTCTGAACCAGCTTCTCGACATGCAGGTCGGTTTTATCCGGAAAAACGGCGGGGATGTTGACAAATTCGTCGGCGACGAGATCATGGCGGTTTTCCAGGGAGACGGCAAGGAAGTTAGGGCGGTTAGGGCAGCCGTCGAAATCCAGGAGCATTTTAAAACACTCGCCAGAACAGATGCGGAGTTTAACCGGCTCAGACTGGGAATCGGTCTGCACTCCGGTGAAGTTGTCTCAGGAAATATCGGGAGTCATGACCGGATGGATTATACCTCGATTGGTGATGTGGTCAATACTTCGGCCAGATTATGTTCTGCTGCGGCAGGCGAAGAAGTCCTGATCACCGAAGCCGTCTCTTCTTCACTCCCCCAGGGGGAATTCAAACTCAGTGATCCGTTTACCGTTCCCATGAAAAACAAACAGGTTCAGTTGCAGATTTTCAGGGTGATTTATGACTAAACTTATCCCGGCATCTGCCGGACTTCTTTTGATCTGGCTTCTGACCGGATGTGCCCCGACAGCCGATGAACTCTGGGCCGGGCGGTTTACCAAGGACCAGAAAATGCAGGTTTCCATGACCCGGGCAGATAAATGGATTCAGGACGGAAAAAAAATCCCGGATCCTGAACTGCTCAGTCAGGCCCGCCGGGAACTAACCTTTCTGGCTGAAACCTTCCAGTATCAGCCAGCCAAAGACAAGCTCGCTGAACTGGAACTCTACCTGAAGGAATTTGCCGGACAAAAAGAAAAACTGGCCCGGGCTGCTGCCGAAAAGAAAAATCTCTTTACCGCTGCCACCCATTTTAAAGCTCTCCTTGCTCTGATTCCGGATCATGCCGAAGCAAAGGCATTCATGACTCAGAATGAAGCCGAAATTCAGAAACGGCTGCTGAAGAATCTTTCCGACGGACAGGCAGCCCTTAAAGGTAAAGATTTTGCAACTGCCAGGCGGTGTTACAACCGGGTCCTGTCGTACGACCCGGCTAACCCGGAAGCGGCAGAAGGCCTGAAAGCCGTTAAAAAAGCTGAGAAGGCAGCCTCGAAACCGGAAGACAAAGAAACAGCCTATAAAAAAGGTCTGGATGCCTATGAAAAGAAGGACTTTCTGAAAGCTTACGAATTTTTCAATTCCATCGAAGACTCTTCCTATAAGGACACCACCCTGTACATGCAGCGGGTTCAGGATAAAATTGAAACCCTGGGGCTGGACGGAAAAGACAACTGACTGCACGGGAATCCGGGGTTAACGGACCCCGGATTCCCTCTTCCACAAGAAAACCCGATCAGGTCCCTGTTGCTTTCCCGCCGGACCAGCCACATAGCCCCATTCCCATCTGCCAGGGTTACCCTTCACTTTCCGGGATTATTAATTTCAACTAACCTCCTGTTGCTTTTACTGTCATTTTTCCCTAAAATCAGACTTACAGATCTTCAATAAATTTCTCCCGGAGGCCAAATGAACCGTCTGCTGACTGTACTGATTGCCGGTTTTCTTATTTTTGCCGGATGTGAAGCCGATCCGGAGACTGACCCTATTCAGACAAAGCCTGCCGGTTGGCGGGAAGTAAGCATGGCACCTGCCAACGATTCCGGTGTACCGGAACCGCTCAGAATCAGCTTTGCCACTGATGCGACCTGTCTTGCACTGAGAGAACTCGAAACGGACAGCACCGAACCGGGGAATTTCAGGATTCCTGAGAAACTGTACAACCTGTTTTATCACAGCCTGGTTCACTGTTACCAGGCATCCCGGTTTCCGCAGCGGGATTCTGTTTTTGTACTGGAACAGGTGCATACCTTTCAGGAATACCTTCCCGATGAACTGCTTTTCGCCGGTGATACAACGGTAGCCTGGGTTCTCCATCTCATCCATGGAGAGTTCCCGACCGGGAATCCGGCCATTGATTCCCTGATTACCGGGTATCAGATCAGCCTGAAATCTTACCGGTATAAATTGGCTGCCCTCCGAACCGGAACCCCCAGGGCTAATCTGCATGCCCTTATCCGGGAATTCAAAAAACAGCCGGGCGTTTCTTACTGCACACCCAATTATGTAACCAGTATCGGAATGTTGACTCCGCCGGATATTCGATCTTCAATTCAGAATACTGAACTCAGGTTTAGTTTTTATCCGCTGTCTGACGGCGGCAGCCGGCCTTACTGGGAGTATGACCTGAACTACTCGGGCACCGTCACTGCTGTCAGGAGCAAAAAGTAAACCTGGCAGATCACGTTCCTCTTCAGTAAAATCCGGCTTTCCCGACTGATTCTGTCTGCCGGATTTTGCTTGACTACTGTCTTTTCGTACAGTATTTTTACCGTATGAAACAGATCGGTCATCTCAAAATCAAATCTCTGTACACCCGGCTTATTGAACAGCGCCATCCGGAGTGGCGTGGCCGCCCGATTATCATTGTAGGTTCTTACCAGCAGCGGGCACCGGTTCTGGCGTTATCCGACGAGGCCCGGCGGGCTGGTCTGGTACGGGGTTTACCGCTTCAGAAGGTCCTGAGCCGGATGCCGGATGTCCGGGTGGCACTGGCTGACCGTGACCTGTACAGTCAGGCCCTTCAGCAGATCCGGAAGCGGCTGTCTTACTACTCACCGCTGGTCGAGCAGCCCTCGTATGCCACCAGCTACATTGATCTGACGGGTACCCGGCGGTTGTGGGGTGAAGAACAGAATGTCCTGTACCGCATTGAAAAGGAACTGGAGTCCGATCTGGGAACCCCGGCCTTTTCAGGGCTGGCAGTTAACAAACTGGTCAGCAAAACAGCAGCCGACCAGGCCCTGTCGGCCAATGAAAAACTGATTGCCGTTCCCGAAGGCAGCGAAAGATCATTTCTGGCTCCGAATCCAACGGATATTCTGCCCGGCATTCAGCAGGATATGCTGATCCGGTTGCGGGATCTGAATCTGCTGATCATCGGCGATATTCAGAAAGTCGATGTGCTGTATCTGAAACAGATTTTTGGCGTAACCGGCCAGACCGTCCACCGGTATGCATCAGGCATCGATGACCGGCTCGTCACCCCCGAATCAGATGCCCGGATCCTGACCGAAAAAATAGTCTTTCAGGAACCCACCAATGACGGTGAACAGGTGCGGTGGTATTTGTTTGACGGACTCCACCGGTTATGCCAGACACTCCGGAAACGGAACCTGCTGGCCGGAAAATTTACTCTCTCCCTTCAGTTTGCCGACCATAAAACAGATCACCGGCAACTAAACTTTCCCGGCGGCAGTCAGGCAGAACGGATCGTCTTCCAGCAGATGGAACGGCTCCTGACCGGTATGCTCATCCGGCGGATTCAGATTGGTCTGATGACTCTCACAGCGGACCGCCTGTTCCGGACGGCTGAGCAGATGCTGCTCTGGGATCCGGCAGAAGAAACCCGGGAGGATCAGATTTTTAAAGCAATCGACCGGCTGGAGGGCAAATACGGCCGTCAACTGGTCCGGTTCGCCGGTGTTGCCTGAATAGACTGAACTTTGGTGCTCTGGCATGCGTTGTAGAGCAAAAACCTATGAAGTTATATTTTACCGTCTTTTTCTTTTTGCTGCTAACCTGCTGCCTGCCCCTTTCCGGAGTGACCCAGACCACCGGATCCTGGACCATTTTATATGGGAAATGGCAGGTTTCGGAAGGGTGGAGTTTCTTCGGGGAAGCCCAGTTAAGGTCCCTCGGCACGTACCGGGACTTCCATTATTATGAAATTAAAGCAGGCGGAACAGTCAGCCTGACCCCGGGGATAAAGGCGGCACTTGGGGCAGGAAAGTACACGACGTACCCGCCAGGCGGTAATTTCGCCGGTTCAGCAGCCAGTGACGAAATCAGACTGTGGCCTCAGATTTCCCTGCAGCAGTCCGCCGGAGTGGTTACCATTGAAAACCGCTACCGGGCTGAATTCAGGTTTTCGGACTCCGGTACAGCTTACCGGTTCAGATACAGGCCCGGGCTTTCGGTCGGTTTGAACGATCTGTTCCCGGCGCTTCCGGATGCCCGGTTCACTGTATCCACCGAAATTTTTTTCACAGATAAAGAGCCGTATTTTCAGCGGAACCGGTTTCTGGCGGCAATCAACTGGCAGGTGACACCCGGTACCGGAATTCAGACAGGCTACATCCACCAGTTTGATTATAAAGTCAAAGACGAAACCGGAAAGGACTTTCTTGTTCTGGGCCTTTTCGTCGATTTTGGATCGGGCACCCGGCCAACTGCCGCCCGGGACAATACGGAAGATGAATAGAAAAACCGCAACTGACTTAAAAGGAGGCAGAATGAGTGAAGAAAAATCAGTAACCATCACCGTCGAAACTGTCGTTTCCGCATCGCCGGAAACCGTCTGGCAGTCCTGGACGGATCCCGCACATATCATCAACTGGAATTTTGCTTCAGGGGACTGGTGTTGCCCGTCAGCCTCGGTTGACTTAAGGCCAGGCGGGGCTTTCAGTGCCCGGATGGAAGCCAGAGACGGAAGTTTCGGGTTTGATTTTGGCGGAGTTTATGAAACAGTGAGTCCCTGCCGGGAACTGAGCTACGTACTGGATGACGGAAGAAAAGTGGTCATCCGGTTTTCTGATGGACCAGACGGCACAGTGGTGACTGAACAGTTCGAAGCTGAAAACATCAATTCTGCTGACCTTCAGAAGCAAGGCTGGCAGGCTATTCTGAACCAGTTCAAAAAATATACTGAATCGTTAACCTGAAGAAAGGAAAATCTCATGTTCGTCTTTTACGTTATTGCCGCACTGATTCTGGTTCTGTTCCTTGTTTCTTTGATCATTCCGAAGGAAATGCGGATTGAAAAACAACTGACCGTGTCACGGCCGGCAGACGAAGTTTTCGGGTATCTGAAACTGGTCCGGAATCAGGATCACTTCAGTGTCTGGAATATGGCCGACCCCGGCATGAAAAAGGAAACAGAAGGAACCGATGGTGAAGTCGGGTTTATTTACCGCTGGGACAGCGCCACAAATAAAAACGTGGGAGCCGGTGAACAGGAAATTAAGGAAATTATCCCCGGGAAAAGCATTACCTGTGAGCTGAGGTTTTCCAGACCCATGCAGGATGTCGCCAAAGCCCGGTTTGAAGTCACCGATGCCGGTCAGGGTATGACCCGGATCCAATGGGGATTTTATGGCCGGATGAAACCTCCCATGACACTGATGAAGCCGGTTTTTACTAAAATGCTCGGGAAAGATCTCGAAAAAGGACTTGAGAATCTGAAGAAAATTCTGGGGTAAGAGGTCAGATAACCGGAATTGGCTGACTGATTTTTCTGCTCCAGGCTAAACTGAACCCGGGATCAGGTTTCAACAACCGGGTCCCGGACCTGTTTGATTCCCGATAATTGAAATTGACTTCTGCCGCTTTTTTCCCGACCATTCCAGTTTTGGGACTCCGAAACCATGACACCCTTATTGCTTTTCCTCCTTCTTCTTCAGAGCCGGATCCCGGCCGCCACCTCACATTCCTCTGCTGGTACAGAACCAAACTTCAGCCATCAAGTCGTGATCTCACCTGAGGAGTATCAGAACCGCCTTTACGGTTTCTGGCTGGGTGAATCCATCGCCAACTGGACCGGACTGGTCACAGAAATGGATAAAATCGGAAACATCGGTGAAATCAAAACCGGGAAATTTTATACCCGGGACGATTGGGGGAAACCGGATCAGCCCAACATCTGGAATCCGGGAAAACCGTCTGATCTGTCGCCGGTAATTACCTTTGTGTATGCAGATGATTCTGAACCCTGGGGCTCGGATGATGATACGGATATTGAGTATCTCTACCAAAGCCTTCTGGATGAGCATAAAACCAGCTTGCTCACACCTGACATGATCCGGGATGGATGGCTTCGTCATATCCGGAAGGAGGAAGAAAATTATCTGTGGGTTTCAAACCAAAAGGCTTTTGATCTTATGCAGAAAGGAATGTTACCTCCTGCAACCTCAGACCCTGACAATAATCCGGAATCCGACATGATCGATGCTCAGCTAACAACCGAGATTTTTGGACTTTTTGCCCCGGCAAGACCTGATGTTGCCCTTGAAATGGCACGGCTCCCCATCCGCACAACCGCAAGCAGGGAGGCTGTTCAGATTTCAGAATTTTATGTGATCCTGTATTCCCTGGCATCTGCCCAACCTGATACCTTCCCAGTTAAAACCAAACTGATGTCCATGGCCAATCAAGCCAGAAAACACCTTCCAGATTCAACCTACCCGGCAAAAATGTTCGACTTTGTCAAGTCGCGTTACCAAAGCGGAATTCCCTGGGAGCAAACCCGTGATGAAGTTTACGACCGGTATCAGGTCCGTCAGGAAGACGGATACACCGTCACTTCCCGGAATTTGTACTGTAACGGATGCTTTGCTGCCGGAATTAACTTTGCCGCCAGCCTGATCAGTTACTTTTATGGCGAGGGGGATATCCGGGAAACCATTAAAATCGGAGTTCTGACAGGATGGGATTCAGATAATCCAACCGCAACCTGGGGCGGACTTCTGGGCTTTATGAATGGCAGAACCGGTATTGAAAAGATCTTCGGCCGGACTTTTTCCGGAACCTACAATATTCACCGGACCCGGATTAACTTCAGCAACGGTGGAATTGATTCATTCAGCGCCATGGCAAAAACCGGAGCAGATATAACGGAAAGAACGGTGCTTACCCTGATGAACGGCAGCAAGGACCCGGGAACCGGTAACTGGGTGATTCCGGTTGAAACCCTGAATTCTTCCGGTAAGTGAATTAAACTCTTTCTGCCCCCCCTGCAAGTTTTGATTCACCAGATTGTCGTACCCGGTACTACATTGGGGATGACTAATGATCCGCTTTATTTCACTTTTTATGTGCTGCTCTCTGGCACTTTTGATGACACTGGTTTCATGCAGTGAAAATCCGGCATCCTCATCCGGGGATGAAGACACAGCAATCAGTGAAGTGGATACGACAACCCGAACAGAGCCGGATGATTTTATCTGGGATCCTGCAAGTGAAATAACCGTCACATTGAACGGATCAGGAGCCATTTCTGCTTCCGGACTTGTGCAGATTCAGGGCGGTACCATTCTCCTGACAAAGGCAGGTGCCTATCGGTTTACCGGTACCTTAACTGATGGACAGATTCAGATTAACTGTGACGACTCCGGAAAGGTCGTTCTGATTTTTGATCAGGTCTCCCTCGCCAGTTCAGCCAATTCACCGGTTTATTGCAGGAAGGCAGAAAAGCTGGTGATCTTCCTCCCGGAAAGAACAACCAATTCTCTGGTAGATGCCTCAACTTACATTTATGACAATGTGGCTTCCCAGGAACCCAATGCCACTCTTTTCTCAAAATCAGACCTGATTCTTTTCGGAAAAGGACTGCTGTCGGTTACCGGCCGGTTCAACGATGGAATTGTCAGTAAAGACGGACTTAATATCCACTCAGGCTCAATTACCGTACAGGCTAAAAACGACGGAATTCAGGGAAAAGACTATGTATCACTTTCGGGTGGAACCATTTCTGTATCTGCAGGCGGCGACGGAATTAAAGGACAAAACGAAGACGACTTAAGCTCTGGCTTTATTAAATCAGAATCGGCATCGGTGACGGTGACAGCAGGTGGAGATGGAGTGGTTTCACAAAGCGACATCAGGATCCTCTCAGGGACACTTTCAATTACAACAGGTGGAGGAAGTTCGAAAACCGTTGCTTCCTCCCTATCTGCAAAAGGGATAAAAGCAGGCTATCACCTGATTCTGGAAGGCGGATCGGTTCAGGTTAATTCGGCAGATGATGGTCTTCATTCCAACCAGGATTTAACACTTAAAAACGGAACTGTTTCTGTTTCTTCCGGTGATGATGGAATTCATGCAGAAAAAAATATCCTGATTTCTGGCGGAACTCTGACTGTTTCAAAGTCAGTTGAAGGAATTGAAGCTGGTAAGATTACCATTGACGATGGAACTATAACTGTATATTCTTCGGATGATGGAATAAATGCTACCTATGGTACAGGAGGCGAATCTGCCGATGGAAGTCTGTTTTCAATGACTGGCGGTTCGTTATTGATCAGTTCGACAACCGGAGACGGCCTCGACAGTAATGGAGATGTCCATATTTCGGGCGGACTGGTCATTGTCCATGGTCCCCAGAGTAACCCGGAAGTTGGCCTGGATTATAACGGAACCTGTGTCATTACCGGCGGTACCGTCATCATATCGGGAACCAATTCCAACATGACACAGGCGCCAGGCTCTGCTTCAACCCAATATTCCCTGAAATTGATTCTGACTTCGGCGAAAACGGCAGGGACCCTGTTTCATATTGAAGACACGGATGGCAATTCAGTGGTTACGTTTAAACCCTTAAGAAGCTATTACTCAATTGTGTATTCGTCACCCCAGCTCCAGAAAGGCTCAACCTACAGGGTTTTCACCGGAGGAATCTCTACCGGTTCTGATTATGGCGGATTTTTAACAGGCGGAACCTACTCGGGCGGAACCCTTTATACCACGTTTACCGTTTCTTCAACCGTCACATCAATTGGCTCTGGCGGAAAGCCCTGATCCGGACCTGACCTTCAAGATGAACTTCCGGTGGTCAACAGGCCGGTTCAAAATACGATGAAGCCAGCCGGAGATAGGTTCCTTCTTTTAGTTTGCTCATTTTAACCGCAGTTTACCTGAATCCCAGCCTGCAGAACAACTCAAAGTCCCCAATTATTTTAGTACCTTTGCAGGATACCTAAAGGAATCAGGACATGAAAAAACTCCTTGTAATTGGTGCGGGAATGGTTGGCAGTGCAATGGCCATTGACCTGACCGGAAAACATTCAGTAACACTGGCAGATGTAAATCCCGATCGTTTGGCACATATCCGGAAAAAGTGTCCAGCCCTCCAGACCCTTCAACTGAATGTACAGGATACAGCGGCAGTGAAATCGGCTGTTGCCCCGTTTGATCTGGTGGTTTGCGCCGTACCCGGATTTCTGGGGTATGAAACGGTAAAAACAGTCCTCTCTGCAGGGAAAAACCTGGTTGATATTTCCTTCTTTCCAGAAAATTCACTGGATCTGGATGCACTTGCCAAAGAAAAGGGGGTTACCGCAATTGTGGACTGCGGTGTGGCTCCCGGGATGCATAACCTGATATTGGGCAGGTATAACGAAGTTCTGAAACTGACTCATTTTGAAACACTGGTCGGCGGACTCCCCAAAGTGAAGAAATGGCCGTTTTTTTATAAAGCCCCCTTCTCTCCGGGCGACGTGATTGAAGAATATACCCGCCCGGCCAGATTTGTTGAAAATGGGGTCATCGTGACCCGGGAAGCCCTGTCCGATTGCGAATACCGGCAATTTGATGAGGTCGGAACCCTGGAGGCGTTTAATACTGACGGACTCAGAACCATCCTGTTTACTTTGCCTAACATCCCCAATATGAAAGAAAAAACGTTGCGCTACCCGGGCCACGTCGAGGTTGTCAGAGGACTTAAGGAGTCCGGTTTCTTTAGTGAAACACCGCTGACCGGCGCCTCAGGGCCCTTCTCACCGCTGGATGTCACCAGCCGGATCCTGTTCAAAGAATGGAAATTGGGTGAAACAGAACCCGAACTTACGGTCATGCGGGTTACCCTGACCGGGCAAAATTCTCTGGGCCAAACCGAAGAAATTGTTTACGATCTGTATGATGAGTACGACCCGGCAACCCAAACCTCTTCAATGGCCAGAACCACCGGATACACCGCCACTGCAGCGGCCAATCTTTTTCTGGACGGACTGTTTACTGAAAAAGGCGTGTTCCCGCCCGAACTCATCGGAAAGCAGGAAACGGCTTTTGCCTATATTCTTCACTATCTGAAGGAAAGACAGGTGATCTACAGGAAATCAGTCAGGGTTTTAAGTTAATGAAAGAAAACCGGTTCGAAGACCAGATTTTTGAGGGGAAAGAATTTCACCTCAACCCGTTGCCATTTGGTGACTATTCGGGGTGTGAATTCCGGGTTTGCAAATTTTCAGGGGCTACCCTTTCGGGATACACATTCACTGACTGCAGCTTTTATGATTGCGATTTAAGCCTGGTCAAACTGGAAAAAACGGCATTAAAGGATGTCAGGTTTAACCGGTGCAAGCTGCTGGGTGTACATTTCGAATCCTGTGCGGATTTTCTCTTTTCAGTCTCTTTTTCAGATTGCCTGATGGATCTTACCTGTTTTTACAGGAAGGACATGCGGAAAACCCGGTTTCACTCCTGCTCAATGAAAGAAGCAGATTTTACCGAAACAGACCTCACCGAAGCAGACTTTGACAACTGCCGGCTGACCGGTGCTCAGTTCAATCATTCTATTCTGGAGCAAGCCGATTTCAGAACAGCAACCGGATTTGCCATAGATCCGTCCAGGAACCGGATAAAAAAGGCCAGATTCAGCCTTTCCGGCCTTCCTGGACTTGTCTCTCACCATGGAATTATGATTTCCTGACCAGAAAGTTCACTCCGCCCTCCCTAAAAACACTGCCCCACCTCCAGCTCAGGTGTAAAAAATAAAACTCAGAGGTCATTTTATCTCCGGCCGGGTTCCCATTCTATTAGCCTTGTTCTATTTTCATCTTTTACAGAACTTCAATGACTGAGGACGGAAGGTATGTCCAGGTTTTTTTCTCTTCTTTATATTCTTTGGATTCCGGTTTTGCTCTCCTGTTCAGACAGCACCGGTCCCGGTTCCATATCAACTCCGCCCAACTCCTATTTCCCGGAATTACCCTCTACAGATAAGGCAGCATATTCACCGTTTGAAACTGTTCACTTTTCAATTGAGGCCTCCCTGCCAGCCGGGACCCAAATAAAATACTGGTCTGGGGGTACTCTTGTCGACTCACACGCAGCATCCGGGTCTTCATGGGACTGGCAAATTCCAGAGGGATACAGCAGCTTTCTGTGTGAACTGTCTGTGACCGAAAACGGTATCGACAAAACTCTCGGAACAGTCGGAATTGATGCAACCGGAGAATCAATGGACTATCCCCGGTTTGGTTTTCTTTCCAAATTTTCCGCTCAGGACTATTCACCGGCAGTCATTGAAAAATTAACCCGGTACCACATTAAGGGAATTCAGTTTTATGACTGGCACTTTAAACACCACGATCCGCTTGCCGGTACTACCGGAGCACCTGCCCGGGAGTGGCAGGATATCAGTGGACGGACGAATTCACTTTCTACCGTTCAGAATTACATCACCCGGGCACATGAACGGGGAATGAAGGCCTATTTCTATAACCTGATGTATGGAGCAACTTCAACGGCAGAAGCTGACGGGGTCTCACCGGAGTGGTTTTTATACCGCGATCAGACAGCATTGACCCCTGATTGTCATGATCTGCCCGAACCGCCCTTCACCTCGGATATCTGGGTAGTCAATCCCGGGTTAACTGGCTGGCAGGATTATCTGCTTGAAAAAACGGCCGAAGTTTACGAGGTTCTCGATTTTGACGGGTTCCACATGGATCAGCTTGGCGACCGGGGTGTGGTCTATGATTCTGACGGAAACCGGGTTAACCCGGAAGATTTTTTCGGGACGCTGATCAACCGGTTTGCCAGCCGGTTTCCTGAAAAGAAAAACAGTTTTAATCTGGTGAATCAATATGGCCTGAAGACGGCTGGTTCTGCACCAACTCCTTTTTTATATACTGAAGTCTGGTCACCCAACGATACGTATTCCAGTCTGCTTTCGATTCTGGCCGGTAACCAAACAACTTATGGCAGGAAAACTGTTCTGGCAGCCTATATGAACTATAAAAAGGCCGATTCACCCGGGACTTTCAATGTACCGTCGGTACTGCTGACCGATTCGTTTATTTTCGCAGCCGGGGGTTTTCATCTTGAATTGGGTGAACACATGCTCGGAAAGGAATACTTTCCGAACTCTAATCTGGCAATGCCTCAGGATCTGGAGAAAAAACTGATCGCCTGGTACGATTTTCAGGTAGCCTATCAGGAATTGCTCGTAACGTCATCTGGTTTCAGCGCCGTTCCGATCAGTTTAAACCAGGGCGCAATTCCGGTTCAGAACTGGCCGTATCAAAGCAACAGGGTGGTGGCTTTATCAAAGCAAACCGGCAACAAAACGGTGATCAGCCTGATTAATCTCTCTGGGGTTTCATCCCTTGACTGGCGGGATACAAACGGAACCAAAGCCTGGCCAACCACCTTCCAGTCAGTACAGGTTGCTGTACCCGGGACTTATTCTAAAATCTGGATTGCGTCGCCGGATTACCGGTCTGGGGCGCCTGTTTTCCCGGAAATAACCGTTGAAAGCAAGGAATCTCACTTCACGCTCCCTCAACTTGGCATCTGGACTCTGATTACACTTGAAAATTAAAATCCCGGGAAAACGATGAAAAAACTGCTCACCTTTCTGACCGCTGCCCTTCTTTTTCTGAACTGGACCGGAGCCTTTTTCGGCGGCTACCATCTGGTTACCAATCCGGACGGATCTTCGCTTGGTCTTCCAATTTCTTATCTGGCAGGAACTCCCTTTTCAGACTATCTGATTCCCGGGATAATTCTTCTTGCGGTAAACGGATTTCTGGGGCTGACTGCTTTTTTGTTTGTGGTACTCGGCCACCCGAAAGCACCCTGGCTGATCATGCTTCAGGGAATCCTTCTTTCAGGTTGGATTTTGGTTCAGATTCTCCTGATTCAGGTTTTCCATCCATTTCAGGCTATCTTCGGCAGTATTGGACTGATCCTGTTTGCATCTGGGTATTATAGTGCTGAAAGAGAGCCACATCAGAAGTGAGGGTTACCGCCTTTCACGAAGAACTTTCCCGGTACTGAGAACCGCCAGACTGTTTGGGGAATTCAGGTTGATTGTTACGGATTCAATCAGAGGTTCAGTGACAAGAGAATCAGATTCCCATTCAATCAGGAAATTGGCCCCCGTTCCGCTTTTGTCACTGTATGGTACATAAAAATCGGCGGTTTCGAGTGGTCCCAGTTGTCTGGCGGGAGTTTCAGTATACTCTTTTACCATCCGCCCTTTCGAATTGAAAAACTGAATTCTTTTTATCCGGACCGGTTGCCTGAAGTCAGTGTTGTGAACTGCCAGAAAAGCACTCATATCAAACTTGACTGAATCAAGTGAATAGGGAATGTTGGAATAAACCGGCAGGTACAAGACCTGACCTCTGACAAGTTTTACCGGATTATCCTGCAGACCATAATCTGAAGGCTGAAAAGTGGATCCGGTATTTTCTGAACCTGCTTCCCTAAATTTTTCGGGCTGACAGCCAAGCAAAAAACCGGAAATCAGGTAAAGTACCCACAGACGGTTGCCGAACATAGGAAAATCCTTTTTTAAGTCTTTCTTTCTGCCCAATATACTACATTCCTGAAAAACTTACCGGTGAAATCAGGGAGAATCATTCGCCTTTTTGGTTTCAGGTGCGGTAAAAATCAACCTGAGTGAAGAATCATAACTGACGTAATTCCATGCCCAGTTAATAAAAATCAGCAGTTTATTTTTAACTGACAGGATCAGCATCAGATGAAGAAACATCCAGATGAGCCAGGCCGGATACCCCTTGACATGAAGAAACGGAAAATCAACCACCGCTTTATGCTTTCCAATTGTTGCCATGGATCCAAGATCCCGGTATTCAAACTCGCCTGCACGGTGACCTTTTTCCAGTTTCTCAAGGTTTTTCGCCAGAAACCGGGCCTGACTGAGGGCAACATTGGCAACCTGGGGGTGCCCTTTGGGATATTTCGGGGTTTCCATGTAGGCCAGATCACCCAGAGCAAAGATCTGATTTGTTCCTTCAACCTGATTCAGGCGGTTAACCCGGACCCGGTTTCCGGGAGCCTTGTTTGCCTCCGGTAATCCTTCTGGCCGGTTTGCAATGACTCCGGCTGCCCAGATCAGTGTCTCTGTACGGATAGACGATCCGTCCTGAAAAAATACAGTCCGGCCATCAAAAGTCTTCACCATTGTTCCGGTTTTAACCGTAACCCCAAGCCCTTCAAGATACCTGCGGGATTCTGTCCGGGATGCCTCACTCATGGCGGCAAGTGTATCTGGGCTTCCTTCAACCAGGTAGACGGTCAGTTTGCTGAAATCAACTCCGGGAAAATCCCTTGGAAGTACATCTCTCCTGATCTCGGCAAATGCACCTGCCAGTTCCACCCCGGTTGGCCCTGCCCCGGCGATAACAATATTACACAGATGTTCCTGCTCGTCTGGCGGGGCAACCACCATCCGTTCAAACAAAGACAGAATGTGATTCCGGATCCGGATTGCATCAGCCGTTGTTTTAAGTGTCAGGGCATGGCGGGCCAGTGCTTCATTGCCAAAAAAATTCGTTCGGCATCCGGTGGCCAGAACCAGAATATCAAAGGAAAAATCACCGGCGGTAGTCTTTACCGTTCTGGAAGTGGTATCCACTGTTTTAACTTCTGCCATCCGGATCTGAACCTGGGGCTGATTTCTGAAAACGGATCTTAGCGGGAAAGAAATATTCGCCGGCTCGATTTGGGAAGCTGCCACCTGGTAAAACAGAGGTTGAAACTGATGATGATTCTGCCGGTCAATCAGGGTGATGTCGAATATCTTTTTGTTCAGGCTCCGGCAGAACTGCAGTCCGGCAAATCCGCCGCCGAGAACCACGACTTTTTTCTTCATTTCCTGCTCCGGTTTCTGGTATAATGCAGTTGAACAAGACCCTTGGGCCAGGTCTGGCTGGAGATAAATTCAAGCGACTGTTCAGGAAGCCCGCCGGGAAATAACCGGATCCCATCACCCAGCAGAACCGGAATGAGGGAAATGATCAGGTCATCCAGAAGATCCTGCCGGAGAAGTTCAGCAGCAAGGCCTGCACCACCATCACAATAAATGGTTTTCCCCGGTCTGGATTTTAGGGTCGTGATCAGGTCTTTCAGATTTCCTGTGTAAAAGGTGATGTTTCCCTCCGGCGGCCGGGCTGACCGTGTAATAATGTAGGTTTCCTTATCAGAATGCGGAAACTGATCAACCAATGTCATGACTTTATCATAAGTCCGCCGGCCCATGATTACCGTGTCAGTTCCGGATGTGAATGCTGAATATCCGTAATCAATTCCAGCTTGTTCAACTGCTGATAAAAACGAAAGATCATCTTCTTTGGTAGCAATAAACCCATCCAGGCTCATGGCGATAAACAAAGTCAGTTTTCGGGATTCCACCTGATATCTCCTGTAAAATCATACTTTTACGACTAAATGCCGGTTTAAGTTATAACAAATTTCCGGGCAAATTCGTTTTATTGGAGTCAGAAAGGATGAAAATACGTTGCCGGTCAGTGCCGGAGGAAAAAAGTCCCGGCCCGCTCACAGCATCGGGACTTCCATGATCAGAAGTGATGACTCAGATTCTGCAGTCAGGTGAACTTCAGACGTTTCCCAAACGCCAAGTCCATCCCGGGAAGAAAGTTCCTGACCTGCAAGGGTTATTTTTCCTGAAAGAACGAAAAAGTAAATACCGTTACCCGGTTTTTTCAGGGTGTAGGTTTCCTGAAAACCCCGGTCAAGCTGCCCGAGAAAAAACCAGGCCTGCTGATGAAACCAAACGCCGTCACCGGTTGGATCAGGTGAAGCAATCTGCTGAAGCCGGTTATGCCGGTCTTTTGGGTCAAGGCTCACCTGGTCATACCGCGGATTGACATTTCTTTGATCAGGAATGACCCAGATCTGAAGAAATTTTACCGGCTGATCTGTGTTTTTATTGTATTCGCTGTGACGGATCCCGGTTCCAGCACTCATAACCTGAATGTCACCGTTCCGGATTACCGCCAGGTTCCCCATGCTGTCACGGTGCTCCAGATCCCCTTCCAGCGGAATGGAAATGATTTCCATATTATCATGCGGATGGGTTCCAAACCCCATTCCGGCAGCCACAATGTCATCATTCAGTACCCTGAGTGCCCCAAAATTCATCCGCCCGGGATGGTAATACCCTGCAAAGCTGAAGGTATGGTGACTTTTCAACCAACCATGATCTGCAAAACCACGGGATTCTGCCGAATGAAAAACTGTTTTCATTTCTTCTCCTCAACTCTCCGGGAAAGGCAACTTGCCCTTCCCGGAAATTATTCAGGCTTTAATGTACTGCACTTCTGCCTGGATTTTCACTTCCTCACTCACCATAACGCCTCCGGCTTCAAGAGCTGCATTCCAGTTTAAGCCCCAGTCCTTCCGGTTCAGTTTTCCTGTGACAGAAAATCCTGCTTTTTCATTTCCCCAGGGATCCTTCATCAACCCGCCGAATTCCACGTCCAGAGTTACCTCACGGGTCACCCCTTTCATGGTCAGATTTCCCTTCAGTTTGTAATTTTCATCATCCAGTCTGGAAAAGGAAGTCCCCTCAAAAACCAGTTCCGGATATTTTTCAGTTTCGAAGAAATCGGCACTGCGAAGGTGATTATCCCGGTCTTCCTGATTGGTGAAAATCGAAGAAGTGTCAATTTTTAAAGAAATTTTTGCCTTGCTGAAATCGGACCCTTCTGAAATGATCTGAGAGGAAAAGGTTCTGAATTCTCCTTTGACATTCGTAATCATCAGGTGCTTGACTTTAAAAATGATTTCGCTGTGTGCCGGATCCAGGTTCCAGGTTTGTAATGCTGACATGTTTGTTTCCTTTTTGATTTGTTTTGATAGAACAAAGATCCGGCAAAGGAAAAACGGGTTCATTCACATAGGTGAAGATCGGAATCAGGGATGGTTTTTACCGGAAAGGTCTTTCCTGATGCGGCTGAGCGACTGGGGCTTGATTCCAAGATAAGAGGCAATTAAATACTGCGGAATTCTCTGAACAAAGGCCGGATACGATTTTGCAAACTCAACATAGCGGCTTTCTGCCTCTTCAGCATTGGTTTTGGCCAACCGGTACTGAAGCGCCGTGAAGGCATTTTGTATCAGAATCCTGAAAAAATGCTCAAACTGATGACTGCTTTGGCATAACGACTCGAAATTGTCCCGGTTAATCATCAGCAGGTCAACAGGTTCAAGGGTTTCGATGGTATAAAGACCGGGACGGCCCGAAAAAAATGAGTAATGATCGGTTATCCAGTATCCTTCAAGAGCAAACTGTATAGCATGCTTCTCACCTTCCTCATTCACATAATAACTGCAGGCAGAACCACTCAGGATAAAATAAACGTACCTGCAGGTACTTCCCTCCTCGGTTAAAAGGCATTTCCTGTCAAAACTTTTCGGGACAAAAACCGAGAGAAACCGGCTGAATTCCGGCTCGCTGAGGGAATCACCGAGAACCCGTTCCAGGTTTTTGTAAAGCAAATGATCTTTCAGGGTCATGAAGAGACAGGCCGGACCGGCAAAGTGAATTTGAAATTGGATCCGTGCCCCTCACGTGATTCAACCCAGATTTTCCCGTTGTGTTTTTCAATAAATTCCCGGCAAAGGATCAGCCCGAGGCCCGTTCCGGGTTCGCCGTCTGTACCAGTACGTCCAGCCGTGCCTGAGAGAGAAAACAGTCCGGAAGAAACTTTTTCAGACATTCCGATTCCGGTATCTTTCACCGAAACGGTAACTTCATTCTCCCAGGTCTCAGCACTCAGGGTGACTTTCCCGCCCTGGGGAGTGAATTTAACAGCATTCGTGATCAGGTTCGAAAAGACGGCCTGAAGCATATTCTGATCGGCAGAAGCAATTAATCCGTCAGGAATAGAGTTTTCAACCGTGACCTTTTTCAGACGGGCCGTTTCGCTGAGGATCGCAAGGCTTTTCCCCGCAACCGGTTTAAGCTCAAGTGGAACAGGCGAAAACGGCATCAGGCCCTGCTGTATCCGGGCCCACGCCAATAAATCTTCAAGCAACAGATATAACGTCCCTGCCGACTGATTCAAATCGGTAATATACTGTTTGATTTCTGATTCACTCAGTGCAGAAAATTCATCCAGAAGCAGGTTGGTCAACCCCAGAAATCCGTTGAACGGGTTTCTGAGGTCATGAGAAATAATCGAAAAAAACTTATCTTTTTCAGCATTCAGCCTTGAAAGCTCTTCGTTCTTTCTCCTGATTTCCTCTTCCCTTTCCTTTTTCTGGGTGATGTCCTCTTTGACCGCAAGAAAATGGGTGATTTCACCTGACTTGTCCTTTACCGGTGAAATGATGGCAGATTCCCAGAATAAGTCCCCGTTTTTCTTTCTGTTCTGGTAAACTCCCGTCCAGCTTTTGCCGGAAAGAATGGTATCCCACATCTCCTTGAAATTCAGTCCGTATTCGGTTCCCGGTTTCAGAAACCTGGGGTTTTTTCCGGCAACTTCCTCATACCGGTAACCGGTGGTTTCAGTAAACCAGGGATTTACAAATTCAATATTGCCCGCCATGTCGGTAATCAGAATCGTCACCGGACTTTGATTTATTGCAAGTGAAAGGGTTCTGAGCCTGGATTCACTTTTTCTGAGTTCCGACTCGGCTGCAATTCGGCTGGAGATTTCCTTTTTTAAATTTCTCGACAGCCGGTAAAAAAATGCTGCAGTCAATACGACCGCAATTAAAATCAGAATCAGCGGACCGAGTACCCGCCAGTTAACCGGAGTGTCTGTTTCGAGATAATCTGAATACAGGACTCCTTCCAGCGAAAAATCCGGATTCAGCATCCCGACTTTCTGATAGGTACCCACTATGGATTCCATCCGGCCCGGATTGGTATACCCGATCTCGACCACATCGTTCATGATCAGTTTCTTCATCCGGTCTGCTTCATAAACCAAATGATCCAGACTGTGCCGCTGGCTGTAGGTGGTGTAAATCAATTTGGCAATTTCTTCGGGATTCGCCATCGCATAAGCCCAGCCCTTCAGGGATGCTTCTCTGAATCTGCGAACCAGGTCCTGATTTTTTTCCAGAAACTCCCGGGTGGTAAACAATCCGTCCCCATAAAAATCAATTCCGCCCATAACCGGCTTAATCAGGTAAAAGTCAAAACCCGCTTCTTTCAGCAAAAAAGGTTCATCAGTCAGATAGGCCGAAATTGCGTCAACTTCACCGGAAAGTAGATTGTTTACATTAAACTCATGTTCAAATAACTTACATTGGGTTAAGGATACTCCCTCATCATTCAAATAGGCTATAATGTCAGCCGAATTGGGCTCAAGAGCCAGTTTTTTACCGGCGAGATCCTGAACATGATTGATTTCTGCCTTAGCTGATGCGACAAGAACCAGAGGGGAATGCTGAAAAATGGTAGCAAGAAGAACCGGTGATTTTCCTTCTGCCTTTTTGAGCAGAATTTCCGAAGTGCACACGCCAAAATCAGCCAGTCCCGAAAAAACAGCATCAGACGGGTTTTCACCTTCTTTGGCTTCTTGTAATAAAACATGAAGACCCGCATCACGGTAATATCCCTGCTCAATTGCGGCATAATAGCCGGCAAACTGGAACTGATGCTTCCATTTCAGTTGAAGACGGACCTCAGTAAGGTTCTGGGCAAACCCGGTGGCAGGATTCAGAATTCCGGATAAACTTACTATCAGTGAAAAACAGGTCAGGAAAAAAAACTGGTATTTTTTCATTTGGATTTTTGAAGGATGCTTCCGGCTCATCTGCAGGTGAATCCGGCAGGTGTAGGTTACGGTTCTTCGGTTTCCCCGATATCTTCATTCCAAAGATCCGGATTTTCCTGAATAAATTCAGTCATCATCGAGGTACATTCCTGAAGGTCAAGGTCAATGACCTCTACTCCGTGCTGTTCCATAAACTCACGGGCACCGCTGAATGTTTTGGATTCCCCAACAATGACCCTTGGTATTTTAAACTGGACAATGGTTCCGGCACACATATAACAGGGCATCAGAGTCGAATAGATAACTGTGTTTTTAAAGGATCCCTGTCGGCCGGCAGTATTCAGACAATCCATTTCACCGTGCAGAATGGGATTGTTTTCCTGTACCCGCTTGTTATGCCCGGCTGCAATCTGTTTTCCATTGCGAACCAAAACAGAACCGATGGGGATTCCCCCTTCCGACAAGCTTTTCCGGGCCTGGTTAATGGCCTCACGCATGAATTCGTCCATAAAATCCTGATAGTCAAGGGTTGATCTGAAATCAAGGTAGGAGAAAGGGAAACCGGATTCAAGCGGACGGTTTTTTTTAGGGGAATTTAAAGGCAGGAACACAGACAGGGTAAGTGAAAAGGGGCCGGAATCTGAACCTCCGGCACCTTTCCTGAAAAAATCAGTTCAATTCCTGAACCAGAATGTCGTCTATGAGAAAAGTCCCGGGTGAAAGAACAGAAACCTCAAGCCTGAGGCGTTCAAATTCGGCTCCAACCGGAACGTTGAAACTGACTGCACGCCACTCAGAGTCACTCAATCTGCTTTCATCAACGATTTTAACTTCTCCGGTTTTCGCACCAACTCCTCCGGCAAGAATTCTGAAGGCAGTTCCTGAATTTTTCACTTTACAGGTTACCCGGTACATGGCACCCGGCCTGGCCGGCCGTTCCTGTGCAATTCCCGGACTTAGTCTGCCGCCTGCTGCTGAGCAGGATTTTACAGAGAACCGCAGGTGATGGGTTCCTTCAGGGGAACCGCCGGTTTCGGGTATTATATCGAACTCTCCGGATCCGGCAGTTTTAGCAGTATAGACCAGCCAGTTAACCGGCAGTCCATCTTTTACCGTTTCAAATCCGCCATTCCAGCCTGCATTCGGATCCACCTTTACCTGGCTCATTTGCTGGCAGGAACCGGTGACCAGTAAAATTCCAATCGCATAGTTCAGAATCATTTTTTCGCCTTTCATTATTTCTTAACCCGGATCAATGATCAGTCTCTTTCCGTTAGCCAACTTTGCAATTCATCAATCACAGAGGTTTGGAATGCTCAATATAAGAAAAGTTTCATTTTGGATTGGATTATTTTTCATTCTGCCGTTTTTTTTATATGGTGCCGGCGATTATTTCCTTAAAACTACGCCTGAATTCAGGTTCCTGGGTCAGGTTTTGGTGAGTCTGAACAGTCTGACCGTGATAGGAATCGGTTGGCTATTTTTTAAACTTTACCAAAATAAAAATAAACGTATTTGTTGGAGTTACCTTTCCGGACGAGTTGCAGAGGGACTCCTGCTTGCAGCAGGGCTGCTTTTTACCGGGAATCCTGAACCCTCCGGGTCCTTACCGGACACAAGCCGGTTTTTTTATTTCTCTGCAATGCTGGCATTATCTGGCAGCAGCCTCCCCCTGCTGGTGTTCCTTACCCGACTGAAGGAAATCCCGAAATGGCTGGGCTTTTGGGGGCTTGCCGGATATGGTGTTCTCGGCACCAGTTGCTTGGTTGAGCTGGCAGGAATTCAGACCGGGTTATGGCCTGCTATTCCAGGCGGGTTATTTGAGCTGTCTTTTGGAATTTTCCTGATGTTCCGGGGCCTTAACTCAGCCCGGGCATCAGAGCACCCAGTCTCCTAACTTTTCTCCGTTTTGACAGAAGAAATCCGGCGGCGAATCCTGCTGAGTGATTCAGGTTGAACCCCGATGTAGCTGGCCAGAAAATACTGGGGAACCCGGCTGATCAGGTCAGGGCGTTCAGTTAAAAGAAAAGTGTATCGCTGTTCCGGTGTCGAAACGAGATACCGCTCAGTCTCCTGCTGGTTGGCGGCAAGCAGTCTTTCTACCACTTTCCGGGCAATTTCTCCTAATCCTGGATGCTGATTCAGCAGATCGGATTCCCGTTGCTCATTCCCCACCACAACTTCGGTAGTTTCAATACAATGCCAGGAATGGGTAGCCGGGACCTTCCGGGTAAAGCTGTCGAGAGAAACAACCCAGTTTCCCTCTGTGAAAAAGGCTGTCGTTCTTTCCTCCCCGTTCTGTGCAGTAAATTGGCGGATGCATCCTGAAACAACAAAAAAGCACAGGTCTGCAATTTCTCCCTGCCTGAGAAGTAAATGGCCTGCCGGGTACCGATGGATCACCATGCTCCTCTCAATAGCACCGATTTCTTCTGCGCTGAGCGGTTCAATGGCCAAAAATTCTTCAATAAGCGGATGCGGCATTTTCAGGAGAGTTTCTTAACAATCCAGACAGCCAGAAGAACCTCAAGAAGGCTCAGCGGAACCGCAACCGGCAGAATTCCATAGGGCAGCACCTGCAAATTCCCGATAACCAGCCACATCATCACAAAACCAAGAACCCAGCCCAGAGAAACTGTTTCAAAGACTGTGAATTTTTTTGCCAGAACAAAAATCAGACAGGCGAAAACGAATGACCAGAGTCCCCAAACGGCACCATTGACCGGATCTCCCGGGAAGGTAAGTCCCATCGCCTGATAATGCTCTACCCAATAGGATTTCAGCAGGAATTCATTCCTGAAAAACTCTGAAACACTGATCCAGACTGTGGCAAGAAGCACAGGAAGGACGGATTTTTTAAGTGAAGACATCAGGTTCTCCTTTTCAGCCAGGGGTTAAGTTATCTGTTTTTTGTGCAATGAGGATGAGTTGAGAAGGCGGTTGCGGCAGGCTGACCTCCATATTCAGGCGAAAATCTTTTAGAATGGTGAAACCTGCCTCAGTAAGCATTGCTGTAAGTTCAGCTTTTGTGTAATAAAAGACGGCCATTTCCTGACCGGGCTCCTTTCCCGGAATCACGGCAGAATTCGAATACTCTTCTTCCATTACGCTTACATACAGATGCCCGTTGGGGTTCAGCAGCCGGGCAGCCTCTTTAAGAGCGGCCGCAGATTCCTCCCGGCTAAGGTACGGAAGACAGAATCCGCAGACAATTCCAGAAAATGAACCGGTAACCGTATCAAGGTTTCGGGCATCCAAAACCCTGAATTCTGCACCGGGAAGCCGGTTCCGGGCAAGATCAACCATTGCAGGAGCAGCGTCTGTTGCAATCAGGGTAAGGTCAGGCCGGGAACGGGAGATAAACCGCGTAATTGTACCCGGCCCACAGCCGATTTCGAACAGGTCTGATCCTTCTGGAATCCTGTCAAGAAAATACTGATACGAGTCAAAATAGGCTGGCAGGTCATCAAACCGGTCGGCGTACACCTCAGAAAGTGCATTCCAGCTTTTTATCGTTGGACTCAAATCCGGCAGGTCCGAAAATCCGTTCATGCTTCAGTTTGCTGCTGGCTCAAGTCCGAACAGGTCAAAGGGCGGCTGGCTGAGGGCATCATTTGCCAGGTAAACCAGGAGAACCAGAAAGGCAAACCAGGCAAGAACAATAAAAAACTGGGGCCAGGATGACTTTTGGATTTCATGGCGTGACTTGATATCGCAAACCTCGCCCGGGCAATATTGTGCCTGATCTTTATAAATCAGAGCATAGGCCTTGCACCCCAGACAAATCCCGAAAGCAGATTCAAAAAACAGAAATATCAGACAGATCAGACAGATCAGTCCCGTTATAACGCTGTATGAATTAACAACTACCAGAAGGATAAACATCGTCAGGGCAAGAAGAACCCCGATCCACCAGGCCACTTTTTTTTGTTTGGCTCCGACGTACTCAGGAGTTTGATTTCTGACAATCCACCGGCCGAGAATTAAAGTAGGTGCATATTTCGGATTCACCAGAACCCGGATCAGAATATCCGTCAAAAACAAAATTGTCGCATATTTCAGAGGCGTAAAGTTCCCCTTGAAAATGACAATCATGATGGTGATAAACATCATCAGAAACAATAAACCGGCTGCAGCCCTGATTTCTCTTTCATTTAATACCGGGATTGAATACCCATCTACGGTTTCACCGAAATTGATCAGTTTTTTCATTGAATTCTTTCTTTAGGTTTGGGATGACGAAATTTTTACCGAAGATATTCATTTTTGTTTCATGTTGAAACATGATTTCTATAGAAATCCGGATTAACTCATAAAATCAACCGGAACTGGCGGATGGTCATATCAATCAGGACAGGATACCCCAGTGCCTCCCGGTTCGGCTTCATCGGACTTACGATCCGCCGGGAGGGAAACCGGATTCCTTTTTCCTCTGAATGTGAAACAACACAATTTGCCGCAGCAGCCAGGTTGCTGATCACTTCTGCAGTATAAGTGTGCTGCAGCAATAACCCGGTGACCGGGTCAAACCGGAATTCCTGTTTTTTGGAGTGGGTCGGGAGGTGATCTGGAAATCCGGCTGTCAGGTGGCCGGGCGCTTTCTCCTCCCATAAAATATCCTCCCTGAGAAGGAGGCGGGGAAGGGTGAGATAATTCCAGAAAGCATAACAGGCAAAATAGGTCATGTCGAGGTCATCCCAGAAAAACAGCCGTCTTCCGAACGGGAAAGCTGACCGGGCATTGGTACGGGAATCTAAAATCCGGCCCTGCCCATCAGTAAGTGTAACATCCTGACCGTTCAGGATACCGGTAACCGGGTGCTTCTGGTTTCCGATGGGAGTCAGAGAAACAGCCGGGCGGTTGACTTCAAGCATCAGGCTGGCCGTTTTGAATGGCGGGCGCCGTTTCAGGAAAAAAGCAAGCCCGCTGGCGGAAACAACAGCTTCAATTTTCCGGGCTTTCATCCAAACATCCGCACCGCCATAGGCTGTAACAGCTTTTTCGGCGGTTTCTGTAAAGACCATCTTTCAGCCTGCTTTCAGGTTCGGGGTTTCATCCCGTTTGGTTTATTCTTTCCGGCAGGTAAATAAACTGCCCTTAGTTTTTCAAGAGACCGTTTTACCCCTGGTGACAGGGGCTCAGTAAATTTCTCCTGCAGATAGTACGGTAATTCAATCAGCAGCTCAGGGTGTTCCCCGGAAATCCGGAACATCCATTTCATCGCCATTATCCGGATGGACGGATCTTTTCTGATATCTTCCCACAACGTTGCACACAGATCAAAAATACGGCCTTCTTCCTCTTCATCAATCCCTGATATCCAGAGAAGTTTGAGAAGTTCCCGCTGATGACCATCCCTTTTCTCCTGAATAACCGGCAGTATTTTTTCTGAGAATCCCTGAGGGAACGGCACACCTTCCTGAAATAAACTCCACAACACCCAGGCCGACCGCCAGGAAAGAGGCTGGCGGTTGTCAAGAGCAAGGTCCGCTGCATAATTGAGTTCTTCGGGATGTTCTCTCAGGAACCGGAGCATTGCGTCCTTTTTAAAAGTCATCAGAACCAGATCAAAAGACTCTGACATCGGGGGAATCACCTCCTTCCAGATAAACTAAACCGGAAACCAGGGTCTGCCGAAGTTTTACTTCAGGTCAGGCGGTAGTTCCCGGGTAAAAAACAGTTTTCTTTCTGTAATCAGCACGTATCCGGCAACCAGAAGCAACAGTCCAGTCTGGATTACTTTGCTATCCGGATGGGTTGCAAATATCTCATTCGACACATTTGCTGTGAGATGAAAAAGAATCGTAATCAGAATATTCCGGTTGGTTTTATAATACAGCCAGTTCATCAGAATCACGAATACAAACAGACTGAAAATAAAGTTTACTGCATAAATCCAGCCTTCTGCAACCATATTACTGTGGTAATATCCATTAATCATCGACAGGGGCAGGTGCCAGAACACCCAATAGCCTGCAAAAATCAGGGAGGTTGAAAACAAAGAAAATGACCGCCGCAGGGTATCTGTCCCATACGAATGCCAGGCCAGTTCTTCAACGACCGGGGCAAACAGCAAAATGAACCAGGGAGAAAACTGCATGGAAGTAAAGGAAGGTTGCCCCGTCATAACAAACTGATTCAGACTATGCCCGAACAAAACTGAAATGAGCTGACCCAGCACAATCGAAGTGAAAATCAGCGTTAACGTGATGATCAGATATTTAACCGGAAAACCGGATAAACTCAGCATTCGGGATTTATAGTCAGTTATTAACTCCCTGTTCCTGAATCCAAGTGCAAGAGCAACACCAAACGGGGCTATCAAGCCGGTGAGACCCAAAGTGGATTGAATAAACCGGCTCATTTGGGATTGTTCCGGCAAATGACTCAGCCAGGCCACATAACTCCAGATTGCCCAGGGTATGATTAACGACAGGGTATAAAATAGAACCGGCCGGTTGTACTGAGTAACACGCATTGAGCTTCCTTTCAGATTTAAACAGAAAAGCCCTTTTACGGAGAACGGATAGCAGGAGTTTCGGATACTATAGTCTGTATATAGACACAACCCACCAGAAATCGGGTTCACTTCTTACTTTTGGGTCAGGTATTCTTGACCTGCAGGGCGCTTGTGATCAGCAGAATCGGGATAACCAGATAGCTGACTGCGATTTCAGAAAAGTAAACACTGACTTCCATATTGAATCCCAGAATAAAGGCAAACAAATCTGGAACAATGCTCATTGTCATCCATAACAGACTGACCTGAACAGCTTCCTTTACAGAAACCGCCGGTATCTTTTTTAAAAACCGGGTCCAGAGAACAGCAGTTGTCAGGGTCATGACTACACCCATGATTCCTTTAAAAACAATCCGGTGATCTGAAAGCAACTGAAATAGCGGGATTGCCGCAACAAACGGAATGATCCAGAGATAGAAGCCAAACAGGAAAAGCCGGGCTGAGAAAATTGCAGGCATGGGGGTCTCCTTTTTGTGATTACGGTTGGGAAATGAAATACTGCATACTAATTCAGAAAAAATCAAATTCAGATTGCACGGAATACCGGGGCAGCATCACCCGGAAATGGTTAATTATTTACCCTTACAAAGAGCTTTCAGTCTGATTTTTAAAATTGAATTCGGATTAAAGTACAATTTTGACCTAACTGTTTACCCGGATTTTTATCTCATCCTGTTCTTCGGGAACCAACTGCTACCTGTTAACAATCTCAACAAAAGTTGGATATTACATTCCGGCAGGCTGGATAATGCTGTTCCGGTTTCCTTCTGTATCCAGGAAAGAGACATAGAGTCCGAAACCGGGAATATCCATGGGTTCCCCCAGAACATTTCCGCCGTTGGAATTCACCTTTTCCATAACCTTTTTGATATCATCGACCCCGATTACAACTGATGGAAACTGGGCCGGCCAGTCCGGTTTTACTGGATAAAGTCCGCCATTAATGGCACCTGCCGGAAGCCCGGGTTTGGCATCGGTTTCTGTTGTGGTGACGAGAATGTAATGTCCGCCTTCTTCGCCAAGGTCCTGTGTTTTCCATCCGAACACATTTCGATAAAATGCGGCTATTCTTTTTCCGTTTGTATACGGCAGTTCAAAATGGACAACGGGATATATAACTACTCCTGACTGATTTGTTTGGGTTGGGATTTAATTTTTGTTTTTCCTTCAGATTCAGGTGGCATCCAACTTTTGGCGAAGCTGTTCAGTTTGAAATTTGTTTAAAAGATTAATGTGTGGAAATATCAGGTCAGAAATCCATCCGGTTTCCAATTTTCCGGATTGGTTTCAATGTAAAACCGGATTTGGTAAAATTCATTTTCATGCAAGATTATTTTATCGTGAAACCGTGATTGCCATGAAAAATCTGCACGGATTATCCGGGCGGAAAGGGTGACGGCGGATTTATAAGACCGGATTACCGAACCCAAAGAACCCCGTTTTGGTGAAATTCGGGCCATTGTTTCATTTTCCCGATTTTGCAGAGACGTTGCACGCAACGTCTCTGCCACGGGATCAATTATCAAAATGCCATGAAAATGGTTTGGCATAACCACGAACGCATCCAATTTCACGAACGGGAAATGATCGGGAATTTGTTTCCAGCAGGATTCCGCAATTTCACCGATTTCAGATAAAATCATTTTACCATCATGAACCTCACCAAAATAATGCAATCGTTGAGCGGTACAAATGGTTATAAAATAAACACCGCCGGCGGAATAATCCCACCAATTCGCCCGTGCAGAGGGTATTCTATATTTATTTTGGAATTTTCCCATGTTAAATGTCCAGTAGAGACACCCAGATTGGATCTCTCTGCCACCGGGATTACAATTTATCATTCTAAATTCAACCTTCATTCTTCCGGCCAAAGGCCGGCTTACCCATCCAGAAATTCGACTTTATCAACCTGGAGGGTTATCGCCGAATTATCTTCCATTACGAGTCCGGATAGTTTATAGGGTTTGATGGTACTGAGCATGGTACAGAATCGGGCATAAGCTTCCGGGAAAAAAACGGTTTCATAAATTGCGGTTGTATCTTCAAAACTGACGAACTGCATGGGTTCATCGTTTTTCGTATAGACCACCTTCCGGGTAATCATCCACCCGATGGTTTTAACTTTTTTCCCTGCAAACAGATGGAGTTTTGAGCCGGGAACATGATTCAGGCGGTCAGTAATCTGCCTGTAGAGAAACAGCGGATGAACCGACAGAACAAAATCAAGCGTCATCATTTCATCCTCGATCACTTTTTCGTACGGATAGTCGGGGACCGGCGGCGGCGGTAACGGCGGGGCTTCGAAAAGATCGAAACAGTCCCCAATCTGAACCGACGTTCTGGAATAATGGAGTTCAGCCTCCCACATGAGTTCCGGTCTGGTTTTTCCCTGACTCACAGAATCCAGACAACCGGCTTTGATCAGAATCTGCAGATCGCTGAGCTGCGGTTCCGTTCGGAGAATCAGATCCTGAAGGTTTTTAAAATACCCCCGTTTCTGGCGGTCGCCCAACACCCTGACGATATACTCTTTAGTCAGATTTTTAATCTGCATAAACCCAACCCGGAGGTAAGGGAAAGCCCGGGTCACTTTCTGGGGGGATGGCTGCTTCGGCCGTTCCATTTGCCCGGGGTCATAACTGATCCGGTTTTCCTGAAGCAGCACATCCAGACCGGTACTGCCAGTATCCGGACGGAAGGTTCCCGGCGGCCAGGTGTAGCCGGAGTACTCGAACAAACTGTCATTGATATCCGGAAGCAGCAGGGTAATCCCCATGCGCCGTGCTTCAGAGACATAGCCAAAGGCCGAATAAAATCCGCCCTGATTCGATATGACAGCAGCAATAAACTCTGCCGGGAAGTGGGCTTTCATGTAGGCCGAATGAAAAGACACAACCACGTATGAGGCACTGTGCGGTTTATTGAACGAATATCCGGCAAAACTGTGGATCATGTCCCAGATTTCGTCGGTTTTTGCCTGTGATAGTCCTTTGCTCCGGCATCCATCCATAAAAAGCTGTTTATACCGGATTTTCATTTCATTGTCGTTCTTCCGGCTAAGCGATTTCAGCAGTTTAGTGGCATCGTACTCGTCCATATCCGCCAGCGTCATTCCTGCCTTGATCACATCTTCCTGATAACACATGATGCCATAGGTTTCGCTGAGCTGCCCGGCCAGAAGCGGATGAATCGGTTCCCAGGCTCCGCCTTTCACCCGCCGCACATATTCCGTGATGAATTTGTTGGCAGCAGGCCGGATGATGGAACTGTGAATCGTGAGATGATCAAAATCACCCAGCCGTGTCTTTTCCTGAAGTTGCCGCATGGCCGGCGATTCGACGTAAAAGACTCCCATCGACTTTCCGTTAGCCAGTAAATCAAGGGTTTTCTGATCGGTAAACACATCGAACTGATCAAAATCAACCAGATGCCCGTAGTGCTGATACACGGTTCGCTTGCAGTCCCGGATGACGGCCAGAGACCGGTTTCCGAGAATATCAATCTTAATAAGTCCGGAATCCTCAGTCTGATCTTTTTCCCACTGAACAACGGGAATGCCTTTCGGGGCCGGTTCAAGAGGCGCATGGACCCGGATCGGAGCTTCTGTAATCACAAATCCGCCCGCATGAACTGAAATGTACCGGGGAAATCCCAGAATTTCCGCTGAAAGCGCAATGACTTTCTGCCACTGGGCATTCAGGGTTCTGGCCTGAGGTGAAGCCAGAAACGTCTCGACGCCGTGAGATCCGTAATACTGCGAAAACATGGGAATTTTATGAAAGAAGGTCTGGATCTCCATTTCAGGAATACCGAAGACTTTTGCCACTTCCCGGATGGCCATCCGGTCTTTGTAAAGGACATGATTACAGACCATGGCGCAGTACTCCCGCCCATAAGTCTGGAACAGCGTATCAAGGATATCATCCCGTTCATCCCAGCAGAAATCCACGTCAATATCGGGCGGATCGTCACGGCGAAGGTTCAGAAACCGTTCAAAAAACAGGTTATGGCGGATGGGTTCTACATCGGTAATCCCGAGACAATAGGCAATGATGCTGGCGGCTGCCGATCCTCTGCCGCAATGAGACGCCGATTGCCGGATGATAAAACTGACCGTAAGAAAATACTCCGAAAATCCCTTGGCTTCAATGATCATCAGTTCCTTTTCGATCCGGGCTGTGACGGCTTCTGTCAGGGTGCCGTATCGCCTAAAAGCCCCGTCATAGGTCAGTTTCCGCAAATAGCTGAAGGGTGAACTGCCGGCAGGTCCGAGATACCGGGGCTTGAACAACTGGTTCGGGGGATACGACCAGGTTAAGTCACGGGAAACTGCGGTAAGGTTTTCAACCGCTTCGGGGAGAATCCCGAACCGCCGGATCAGTTCGTCAGGGGGAAGCAAATACGTTTCTTCGCTGATGAGGTCGGGGGGACTCAACTGCGACAGGGTTTTGTTTTCCCTGATGGCTTTCAGCACCTGATGTCTGAGGTAATCCTCCTTTTTAACCATGTAAACCGGATGGGCCGCAATAGGTCTGATCCCGCTTTTTTTTGCACGGCGGAGTTTGATCAGGGGAATGTGGAACGAATCAATCTGCAGGTAGACGTCATGGATTCCGCCTTCCACTTTCAGAAATTCGGCCAGTTCCACCGACGGCGTCATGAAAATAAGTCCTCCCGCATGAAGAGGAAGGAGCAGCCGGAGATTGGCTTTTTTATCTTCCTGAAGCCGGGAAACAAGCTGGGTGAGATTTGCAAATCCCTCTGCATTTTTCACGTAAGCCGAAATTTCCTGAACGGAATCTTTCAGATGGGCGCCGGTAATGGCCCTGAGTCCGAACGTTCTGGCCGTCTCATAATAGAGAAACAGGATATACAGATTATTGATATCCGTGAGGGCAACGGTGTCAAAACCCAGATCCCGGGCCCGTCGGCAGAGTCCTTCAATATCAGAAGCGCCCCATCCGAAGGAAAAATTGGAATGTAAATTTAATAGTGGAAACATAACTGCACAAATATACAGTTTTTCTTGAATGAGTGCAAGGGAAATCCGGACCCTGAGGTTCTCGAAGGGTCCGGATTTCCCTGTCATTTCATTGTAACCGGTGGCTGCATTTCGACTTTGCTCAATGACCGCTTGAAGCCACCGGTTCCGCCGCGGATTCGAATGGTGCCTTCGAGAGCCTCAGGCACCAGAAAGGCAGGTGATTACATTTCGACCGGTCATTGAGGCTCTCGAAATGACCGCTTGAAGCCACCAGGCCCCTTCGACACTTCGACAGGCTCAGTGACCAGAACCTCAGGGTCCGGATATTGTCTTCGACCTCCCGGTGCCTGAGGTTCTCGATGGCACCGGAGTCGAAGTGCAGGCTCTCGAAATGACCGGTACAAAAAAAGGCACCGTTAGAAAAATTTCCTTATTTTTGCATGAGATTCTGATCCCGAAATAAAAATTAGCAAACAATGAATGGATTCATGTACATCCTGCTGTGTTCCGACGGAACATATTACACTGGCAGTACCACCAATCTGACTCTACGGTTGTGGCAGCATCAGAACGGAGAAGGTGCCAATTATACTAAAAAGCGACTACCAGTTGAGTTGGTTTATCTTGAGGAATTTTCCCGGATTGATGAAGCTTTTTACAGGGAAAAGCAGGTTCAGGGATGGTCCCGGAAGAAGAAGGAAGCTCTGATTCTGTCTGAGGGGAATCGGTTACCGGAACTGGCAATGGCGTATCGTGATAAAACCGGTGGTTGATATGGAAGTGGTGACTGCATTTCGACTTCGCTCAATGACTGCTCGAAGTCATCGTTCGACACTTCAGCAGGTGTCTTCGAGAACCTCAGACACCAGTGTCTCAGGGGCCTGATTCCCGGTCATTGCCCTTCGGCAAGCTCAGGAACCGCTCGAAATGACCGGACCCTTCGAGAGTGCTTCGACAGGCTCAGCAACCACCTCAGTGTCCGGATTTCCGGTTGAAGTTTTTTCTTAATAGCAGGCTCTCAGGCCGGTTTCCGGAGTTTGGCAGTTAAAATACCGGTTTTCCTGCTGTCTTCCGGCAGCTTTTTCCCTGCCTTCAGATTCCGGTAAATATGACCCCGATGCAAGGCCTCAAGATGGCTTTTTTCCAGAATTTTAAAATCAGGAAAGTAAGTCTGGATAAATTCCCACCCGATCGCCTGAGGTTCCGTCAGGGTCGGATAGTCATGAACATCCACAATGAGCAGGAAGAGTCCGCCTGGTTTTAACACCCGCCTGATCTCCCGGGAAGTTTCATCCAGACTGGCTACATGATCAATGGAATTGAAGGAACAGACAAAATCAAACGTGCCATCGGGGAAAGGAATCTGTTCTGACCCGGCACAGACATAGGTCATTTTGTGTTCAGAAGCTCCCATTTTCAGGTAGTGACCGGCAAGAGGATCCAGGCCAACCCGAAGCGCCGTCATTTCAGCCCATTCCAGACTTCCACGGGGTCCGCAGCCAATATCCAGCACTGACTTATTCTGGTAATCATTTGTACTCAGAGAAAAATAGGTGGTGTAAAACCAGGAATAGTGTGAGTTTTCCAGTTTTCCGGCCAGTGCCTTTTTATACTTCCAGAACAAAAGCTCTGCCGCCTGTTTGATCCGGATTCCGGTGCTGCTCTGGTACCACCTGCTCATTTTGCCATCCCTGATATGACGTTTTAAAGAAGGAACAAAAATAACTCCCGATTAAAAAAATGACTGCCAGCCTGCAGAAAATATCCGGAATACCGGCAGGAATTTCCTGCGACCGGTTTCTGTTATCCCGGAAAACAAAAAGGAGTATATATGCGCTTTTGGATTTTATTTTCTGCTCTGGTAACGGCTATGACGGCCACTGCTCAGTTTACTCAGGCTCCCCTGCCTTATTCCTATTCTGCCCTCGAACCCTATATTGATTCCCAGACCATGGAAATCCATTACACAAAACACCATGCCGGGTATATTTCCAATCTAAATAAAGCGGTAAAAGGAACTCCGGCCGAGGGACTTTCACTGACTGCACTCTTTTCCCGGATGGGTGAGTTTCCGGATGTCATCCGGAATAACGCCGGCGGCCATTACAACCACGACTTATTCTGGTCCGTGCTGAGCCCGGAAAAAAGTGATCCCTCTCCTGAATTGCTCTCGGCAGTTTCATCGGCCTTCGGGAACCTGGATTCCCTGAAGAAACGGATGAACGAAGCAGGTGCAAAACGGTTTGGATCGGGCTGGGCCTGGCTATCGGTTGATCCTAACGGGAAACTTGTTGTTTCTTCCACACCGAATCAGGACAATCCGCTGATGTCAGTAGCTGAAGTTAAAGGGATTCCGGTTCTGGGAATTGATGTCTGGGAGCATGCCTACTACCTCAGGTATCAGAACAAACGGGGTGACTACCTTGCAGCCATCTGGAATGTGATTAACTGGAAGGAAGTCAGCCGGCGGTATGCCGAAGCCCTGAAAAAGTAAGCAGCAGATTCCCCGGTCTGAAAGTCTTTCCGGCCGGGGTTTCCCGTTTCAGCCCCAACCTGCCATCAACCCGCACTTTCACCGGAATTTTATTTGGGTATTCCCCGCCTATCCTCTACCTTTCTCTTTACCTTTTTCCTGTGTCCTTTTCTACCTGTAAATCCGGAGCCATCCCCCATGAAAAGTTCTTCCCATCCCTTCGTTTCTGCCATTCTTTTTTCCTGTCTGATTTCATTCCCTGTAAAGACCATCCAGGCCCAAATCCAGGTTGGCAGCGGAAGTTATTCGACTGTACTTCCGCCAAAAGCAGTCGGCCCGTCAACCTTTCAGGGGGCATCGGTATCCCCCAAGGTATCTCCAGACTTTTCGCAGCCTGTTCAGACCAATGATTTTTGGAGCAGTCTCATCTTTCCGTTTTACGGAAGCCAGTTTTCTAATACTCTCTATGTTCATCCGCTGGTAGTCAAGGCCGAATCTGCCGGATTGGGAATCGGCTACACCAAAGATCCTGTGTATGCTGCAGCCGATTATCTGTTCCCGTATCAGCAGCAGCTTCTCGCCGGTGTTGACGGACTGAAAGCTACCCAGACGCTTGTGGACAGTTATGGGGACTGGACGGTTACGGCCTCCTGGTCGGAAGGAACCCGGGCAATGAAAGCCACCTTCGGTCATGGAATCCCCTTTGTCTTTTTCACCATTGCCGGCGGAAACGCCTCAATTACCGTCAAAGAAACGCCGGTCATCTGGTCGAACCAGAACGGCGTGGTCGGGCTGACTGCCGGCGGGCGGCATTATGGTATTTTCGGACCTGCAGGCTCGGCCTGGACCGGAACCTCCGTGTTGAAATCCAGCCTGAATGGCAAGAATTTTTTCTCTGTTGCAATTCTGCCGGATAACACGCCGGCTACTCTGGAGTTTTACCGGAAAAGAGCTTATGCCTTTGTAACCGGTAGCCAGGTGTCCTGGCAATATGATGAAGCATCTGCAAAACTGAATTCAACCTTCAGCCTGACCACAACCCTTATGGAAACCGGAAACGGAAACCTCCCGGCTACACTAACAGCGCTTTACCGCCACCAGTGGCTAAATACTTCCCACCCGCTGACGGCCTTTACCTATACCTCGGTGCATGGCACGATGAAGGTGTTCGACGGCAATGAGTTTTCCACAACCGTTGAATTTAACGGAGTGCTGCCAGCTCTTCCAAATGAAGGGATTTACAATCCGGCTCAGCTCAACTCGTACCTTGACCAGGTGAAAAAAGAAACCCTTCCGGCCGGCCCGGTTTATGAAAACGGAAAGCTGATGGCCCGGTTTGCCAATCTGGTGCCGGTTGCCGACCAGGCGGGAAACAGTGGTGCCCGTGATTATTTTCTTTCCCAATTAAAGAAACGGCTCGAAGCCTGGCTGACTGCCGGCGGTGCAGAAGAACTTTCCTACGTTTCAAAATGGAATACCCTGATCGCCTACCCTTCAGGATACGGCGCTGACAATCAACTGAACGACCACAATTTCCACTATGGCTATCTGATTATGGCAGCCTCAACTGTTGCCCAATATGATTCGGCCTGGGCTGCTCCTGGAAACTGGGGAGGAATGGTGGATCTGCTGATCCGGGATTGCGCCAACTGGGACCGCAGTGACGGCCGCTTTCCTTTCCTGAGAGCCTTCGACCCGTATGCCGGACATTCCTGGGAAGCCGGGCATGGTGATTTCGGCGACGGAAACAATGAAGAATCCAGCTCTGAATCCATGAATTTTGCTACCTCGCTGATTTTATGGGGATCTGCAACCGGAAACAAAGAAATCCGGGATCTGGGTATCTTTCTGTATACAACTGAACGAACGGCCATTGAACACTATTGGTTTGATGTGGATAACGCAGTGTTCCCTGCTGCCTACGGATATGAAGCTCTGGGTATGGTCTGGGGCGGAAAGGGCGTGCATTCAACCTGGTTTGGTGCTGACCCGGAATTCATTCATGGAATTAATCTGCTTCCGCTTACCGGAGGTTCTCTTTATCTGGGACGCCATCCGGAGTATGTGATGAAGAATTACAATGAAATGACGAAGGAAATAGGAAGCCTTCCCAGGAAATGGAAAGATATATTCTGGCAATATCTCGCCTTCGCCGATCCGCAAACAGCTCTGAACCAGTATTATGCTGATCCCGGCTATGAACCGTTTGATGGTGAATCCCGGGCTCACACTTACCACTGGCTCGGAAATCTGATTAAAACCGGAAAAGTCAGCACAACCATTTTCGCAGACATCCCAACCTTTGCCGTTTTTGAAACTGAAAAAGGAATCAAAACTTACGTGGCCTGGAACCCGGGCTCCGATTCGGTCCGGGTTCATTTTTCGGACGGATTTTCACTGATGGTTCCTGCCCGGAAGCAGGTTTCGTACAATACCGATCCGGCCGGAAAAGATGCACCGGTCTCGGTTCCGCTGGCGTCGGTATCAAGCGGCAAGGCCCCGCTGAAGATTTCCTTTTCCGGCAGTTCCAGTTTTGACCGGTCCGGTTTGCCTCTCAGTTACCACTGGGAGTTTGGCGACGGAACCTCATCTTCCCAGGCTGATACCGTCCATGACTATCCGGCCCCGGGAATTTACACCGCTGAACTGACCGTCACCAACAGCCTGAATAAATCAGGTAAAGGTGAACTCCGGATCACCGTTATCGGAAACGGCACACCTTACAAAGGAACGCCCGTTCTGCTGCCGGGAACCATTCAGGCAGAAAATTATGATCTCGGCGGCGAAGGGACAGCCTACCATGATGCCGATCCGAAAAACCAGGGTGTGCCCTTCCGTTCTTCTGAAGGGGTGGATATTGAAAACTGCAGTGATACCGGCGGCGGATATGACGTTGGCTGGACTGCAGCAGGCGAGTGGCTGGAATATACTGTAGAAGTTGCCGATGCCGGCGATTATGATCTTACTGTCCGGACGGCTTCAGTTCCCGGAATCGGGGCGTATCACCTTGAATTCAACGGCCAGAATGTCACAGGAAAAAAACTGGTTCCGGCAACCGGTGGCTGGCAGTTCTGGAAAGACGTTACATCAGCAAAAGTGCCCCTGTCAAAAGGAAAGCAGATTCTCAGGCTGGCGATTGAATCCCCCGAGTTTACTATCAACTCAATTACCGTTAAAAAAAGCACTTCCGTCGGTATCCAGGACGGGTCAGCACCACCTGCCGGCTTCACGATGGAGCAGAATTATCCCAATCCGTTCAATCCGGTAACCCGGATCCCCGTCTCGCTTCCCACCGCAGCCTTTATTCGCCTGACTCTCTATAATGTGCTGGGAGAGGAAGTGAAAACACTCGTCAGCGGAACTCTTCCTGCGGGAATTCATCTGATACAGTGGGATGCCGCCGAATTCCCGTCCGGCGTTTATTTCTGCCGGTTCGAAGCCGGAACGCTTTCACAGACGCGGAAATTGATCTTAGTGAAGTAAACAAATTCAGGGAGGGATTATGAACACCCGGCATTGGGGACTTATTCTGGGCGGATCAGCACTGATACTTCTGATTCCCTACACCGCCATGCAGTTCACTGCAGAAGTAAACTGGTCCTGGCTTGATTTTGCAGTCGCTGCAGTTTTATTGATAGGCACCGGACAGGCCATTTCCATTGTTCTGACCAAAGTGACACGGCCGGCCTACCGTATTCTGCTTACCGTTTCCGTGCTTCTTCTGCTTTTGATAATCTGGGCAGAACTTGCTGTCGGACTTTTCGGATCGCCGCTGGCCGGATCCTGACCACCCATTCCCTGCTTAGAGAAAAAAAAGCCGGAAAATCCGGCTTTTTAATTGTACCCCATCCGGGTTACAGCAACTGTGTGAGCTGAAAGACACCCACGTTAAACGGACGGGCACCGGCCGGCATGGAAACTTCGAGTGTTTTTTGCGGAACGCCGATCGCATTCATGGTTTTATCATCAATCAGAACCGGGATTCCTCTCAGTTCACCGTAACTTTTCATCTGATCAGCCAGAGTAACCGCCTCTCCCAGCACAGAAAACTCAAGCCTCCTTACCGAGCCGATCAGTCCGGCAAAAACTTTTCCGGTCGAAAGCCCGATGGCAAGAGATAACGGCTGTTTGATGAATTTTGGCCGGACATCATTGATGGTCTGAAGGTAATCAACAATTTCAAGGGCACATTTGGCAGCTTTAAAGGCATCCTTTTCAGCGGCAACCGGGACTCCGAATGTGGCAATCAGTCCATCAGCAAGAAGTTTGTTCACCGAACCGCCGTTTCCGTAGATCAGATCCATCAGGTCGGTAAAAACCTCATTCAGGAAGTCAGCCAGGGTTCTCGGGTCCTGATTTTCTGCAACCACGTCCAGCCCGATAATATGCAGATTCATAATCGTGGCGACCTGCTGGCTTCCTTTCAGTTCAACTGTTCCCGACTGGCTGGTTAGCTGATCGACCAGTTCATCAGAAAAGTACTTCTTCACAAACTCAGACATCCGTTCCACTTTGCCTGTAAGGTCTCTGGCCTTCGACTGGCTGTGCTGCCCGGAATAATGCAGGTTGATCTTGTGGACAAGGTAAGTGCCAACAACCGGTTTTCTGATGAATTCCGTTACCCCTGCCCGCAGATAATCATAGAACAGTTTATCGTTCAGTTTATCAACCTGGAGGATAATGGAAGCAGATTTCATTGCCTGAAGGGAACTGACTTCTTCAATCAGATCCAGGACTTTCCCATCGTGAAGGCCATCATCCATGATCAAATAATCAGGCACCCAGGTTTCCAGAATTTTGGGGATTTCAAAACTTGAACTGGTTGAACGGAACTCAAACTCCTCTCTGGCAAAAATGCCCTGAAGTGCCAAAAGGTTGTATTTGTTTCCGTCAAAGGCAAGAATTTTTATCCGTGTCATTTTTCCTTCAGGATTTCAATGGAAGTTTTACTGTGAATTCGCAGAATTTCCCGGCGCCGGAAGCCAGAGATATTTTACCTCCGGCCTGGGTCACATTCTTCCGGATGAGATCCATCCCAACGCCTCTTCCTGCATCCATCGTAACTTCATCTGCGGTAGAAAACCCAGGTTCAAAAATCAGTTTTACAACCTGACCTGCCGGCATGGCTTTAAGTTGTTCTTCATTCCATTTTCCCATCGAGATGGCTTTTTGCCTGATTTTTTCAATCTGAAGCCCACGGCCGTCATCTCTGAGTTTAATGGAAAGAAAACCCGGTTCCTCGGTAACCGAAGTTGTAACCTCAATATAACCGGTTGCCGGTTTCCCAGATCTGGACCGGTCTTCGGGTGATTCAATTCCGTGTACCAGTGAGTTCCGCATCAGTTGGATGAGAACATCCCGGACCAGGGACACCTGACTTTCATGTACTGCCGAGGCATCAAACCGGGCAGTATTGAAGTCGACCTGTTTATTCAGACCGCTGCTTAGCTTCCGGATGGCATCTGTAAGCTGGCTGATCACCAGATCTGCCGGGCGGTCGGGTGTTTTGGGTGATGCAGCCGGTGCTTCACTTTCGGCTTGCTGGCTCCGTGCAGCGTTCTGGAAGGTCATCAGCCGGGAAACGAGTGATTTAATATCCTCTATATTTGCTTCAAGATCCGAAATTTTAAAGAGCAGGGTGATAAAATCCTCTCCCTTGATGGATGGCTTTGACTGAACATCACGGATCATATCTTCCAGTTCATGTGCAGATTCTGCAAAGAACTTCAGGTCCAGAATACTGGCATTTCCCTTGATATTATGGACAATCCGGTAAATATCGGTCAGCAGAAGATAATAATCATCGGCAATGGCCTTGTCTGCGGCTGCCTTCAGGGTTGATTTGATTTTATGGACGGCCTCATCCGACTCTTCCACAAACGGTTTTAGCTGCAGCGGATCGATATGAAGAATATTGAACAGCAGGGACATCTGGTTTTTGGTCCGTTCTTCACTGGCCTTCAGTTCACGGGCCAGCAGAACCTGTTCAGAAACGTCCGAAACGGTTGTCATCAGGTGGCTGACTCTGGCCCCATGGTAAATCCGGCTGAATTTGAACTGGAGATACTGGGTGCTGAACTGTCCGTTTTCTTCTTCAAAATTCACCTCGATCTGCTTCAGCGGATTCAGATTATTCACGATATCTTCATCAATATCAAGCTGGAACATCAGTTCAAGGTAATCCTGAATGGACTGGTAGGTTTTGGAAGGAACCAGTTTGGAAAACAGCCTCAGCAGGTTCAGTTGCGACATTTCCTGACGGCGGAAAATTTTTCTGAGTGCAAGTGAATGCTGCGAACCGATTTCAAACTTCTCATTCAGAAGAAAAATTCCTTCATTGATATTGTAGAGAATATCGTCGGTTTCTTTTTTGGCGGCAAGAATGGCTGCTTCGGCCTCTTTCCGTTCGGTTATATCCCGGAACATACCGGTGTAAAACGACTCAAATCCCAGATCGGCCTTCGTTACAATCACTTCCATCGGGAACACAGTTCCGTCAGCCCGTTTGCCGACAAGTTCAACCGGAGTGCCGGTTTGCTCGACCTGTCTGAACAGTTCGGCGGCACGGAATTCATTGAATTCCTTATATCCGGCATTTTCGTGATCAAACAACCGGATAAGAGAAGTTCCTGTCAGATCTTTTTCGGCAAGTTTAAACATGGCCTGTCCGCCGGGATTTACCGTCAGGATTTGATACTGGTCCGGCGTGAAGGTGATAATACCATCAAGTGCGGTTGTAACAATGGCTTCCGTTTTCCGGATGGCCCGTTCCAGAGCCTCCATCACCCGGTTATACCGGTTGGCAATCTGACCAACTTCAGTAAACGGCTCGACCGGGACCCGTAAACTCATATCTCCGGTTTTCGCCTGCTGATCCATAGCGATGAATAAATCGAGAATTTCGGTGGTTGCTCCGTGTTCAGAAACATTCAGTCCAATGTGTTCATCTTCCTCTGAAACTCTGAGTTTGATCAGTTTATTAACAATCCAGAGAATGATGAAAACAAGTGCAAAAGTCCAGACACCAGCCACAGCAATACCCAGCACCTGAACCCCAAGCTGGTCTGCAAAACCCAGTCCGGTCCCGAGCACAGCCGGATCGGCAAAAATGGCAACGGCCAGTGTTCCCCAGATTCCACCACCCAGGTGAACGGGGACGGCATCTACGGCATCATCAATTTTAAATTTCAGCAGAAGCCGGTGGACAGAATAGAAAACAGGCCCGGCAATGATACCGATAAGCAGTGCTGAAAGCGGAGAAATGACGTTTGCACTTGCGGTTACCGAAACAAGCCCGGCCAGCGATCCGTTAAAAATCAGATCCACCGAAATCACTTTCCGGTTGGCAATGTAACCCATTGCAATACCGGATAGCCCGCCGGCAGCACCTGCCAGAAATGTATTCACGATAATCATGGGTACCCGTTCAGTCAGGCCGAGTGTCGACCCGCCGTTAAACCCGAACCATCCGAACCACAGCAGCAGAACACCCAATGCAGCCAGCGGAATGTTACTGCCGGGTATTTGGCGGGGAACTCCCTGCTCATTAAACCGGCCCGTACGGGGTCCGATCAGAACCAGTGCAGCAAGTGAAGCCCAGCCGCCGATACTGTGAACGACGGTTGACCCGGCAAAGTCTCTGAACCCCATGGCCCCCAGCCAGCCGGAGTAGGTATCCGACATGGATCCGTTCCAGGCCCAATGCCCGAAAAGCGGATAAATCACCGCCGAAATCAGGGCGGTCATAATCAGATAGGCTTCAAATTTCATCCGTTCGGCAACTGCACCCGAAACAATGGTGGCTGCAGTAGCAACAAACATGGCCTGGAACAGGAAAAAGGCAACATGCCAGGAGCTTTCAGTGAACGGAATCATAAACTCAGTAGTACCGATCCAACCCGCCTCGGTCACACCGAACATAACCCCAAACCCAACAAACCAGAACAGGATCAGGGCAATCATGGCATCCGTTACATTCTTCACCGCCACATTAATACTGTTCTTCGACCGGGTCAGCCCCGATTCCAGACAGGCAAATCCGGGTTGCATTACAAAAACGAGTCCCGCGGTAACAAGGACCCACATAACATCAATCAGCGATTTTTCCATTTCAGTTTCTCCGGGGGAAAATCAGGATTCGATTCCGACAACAAGGAATGATTTATGAGATCTCCAGGTAATCGGGATGACAAAGGTAGGGGCAGCAACTTTCAGGTGAATGGGCTTGCCTTCAATAATAATGGGAACAGAAATCATAAAATTGGCACCGAAGACCTGCCGGGCATTTCCGGCAATGGTGTTGGCGATTTCACCGGTCATATCGCAGAGTGAACCGGAATCCGGATTCCCATCACCCAGAATGATACCCACCAGTTCTTTTACCATCAGAGAGGGACAGGTGATGTAGATCACGCCCTTTTTATTTCCTGAAATCCCGATGGCGCCGGTCAGATCCAGAGAAACTTCATCCTGAGTCTCTTTAATATAGGGAACTCCCATCGCAGCCGGTGTCCCCGAAACTTCATGGAAATAATTGACTGTACCTTCCAGAAATACCTGCAGTTCTTTATCCGTCATCTCTTTGGCCCCTCGATCAGTTTTAGGAATGCTTCGTTCAGTTTTTCGGGAGTAAAGGGTTTTCCAAGAAAATTCCTGGCTCCCAGTTTCAGTGCTCTAAGCCCGGTTGCATTATCGGTCAGGGCGGTTATCACCATGATTTTGGTGCCGGGTTTAATTTTCAACAGTTCCTGCAGGCAGGTCAGCCCATCCATTTCGGGCATGGTAATATCCATGGTTACCAGATCCGGGTCAGTTTTTTTAAAGACTTCTATCGCTTCAAGCCCGTTCCCTGCTGTCCCGACGACTTCAATCCGGTTTTCATCCAGATACTTCTGAATGGCCCGCCGCATGATGCTTGAGTCGTCAACGATGAGTAGTTTCATAGTCTCCTGTTCCGTTGTTTTGCGCAACTTTTGTCACAAAAAGAAGGTGAATTTAATCCTGTTAAGTTCATAATACAACAAGTAACGAGAATTTTTTTTACTTTTTTAACAGTATCGAGATAATTACCTAAATATTCAAGGATAAGTTTAACCAAAGTCTGGCCGGCTGCAGGACCTGAACACCGTTTCGGGCGCAAAGAGTTTCAGAAAATCTGACGGATACCCACCCCCCGCAGCAACTGGTTTCCGTCACTGGTCAGAATGGCCCCTTTTCGGGTGCTTCCGGCCTCACCTGACTTTTCAGAACCGGCAGACAGGACGGGGCCTTTCATTTCCATTTTGCCCGTAATTGCCTATATTTGCCGGTGTTCACCGGCCGTTAACTGAAAGTGACCTGATCGTGATGTCATCTGCAAAATCTGAGGCTTCCCTTTATTCTGAACGGCTGATTCCTGCCTCACCCGATAAAGTGTTCAAAGCCTTCCGGGATGCCAAAATTCTGTCGTACTGGTGGGGACCGAACGGGTACTCGAACACCTTTCATACCTTTGAGTTTGTTCCCGGCGGAAAGTGGGAATTTGATATGCATGCCCCGAACGGGGTGACCTATCCCAATTCGAGCCTGTTCCGTGAAATCCAGCCCGATTCCCTCATTGTCATTGAACACACCGTCAAGCCCTGGTTTCTGCTTACCGTTACCTTAACTGAAAAGGAAACCGGAACGCTGGTCGGGTGGAACCAGGAATTTGAATCGCCCGAATTTGCCCGCGCCATGCGGACGTTAAGCGAATCGGCCAACACCGAAGTCCTCGACCGGCTGCAAACCATCGTCAGTCTGTACTGCCGGTAAAACCGAAATCCCCGGATCCCGGATCCGGTCCGGAATCCCGCTCCCGGCCCATCTGCCGCCTGTGACCCCAAACCACCGGAATCACCGGAAAAGCAGCACTTCGCCAGACCGGACCCTGTACCTGAAAAGCCGGTTCACCTGCCGGATGACCGGTCTCCAGAAAACAGACCGGATTGCTTCAGGAAGGTAAACCCCTTACCTTCAGCGGATAACCCGGATGGCCTCTCTCCCGGAAACCAATAAGGAACACCATGCACAAGATCATTCCCAACCTGTGGTTCGACGGCAACGCCAAAGAAGCCGCCGACTTTTATCTCTCGGTTTTCAAAGACGGAAAAGTAACCGGCATCACCTACTACCCGGCAACTGAAGCAGACGGACTTGCCCCTTTTCAGAAAGACTTTGCAGGAAAAGTACTCACCGTTGAATTTGAGATTCTGGGGATGCGGTTTATCGGCATCAATGCCGGACCCCAGTTCAAATTTACAGAAGCCGTTTCGTTCATGATACCCTGTAAAGACCAGGCAGAAATTGATTGTTACTGGACGGCCCTCACCGCCAATGGCGGTCAGGAAAGTGTCTGCGGCTGGTTAAAAGATCAATTCGGATTAAGCTGGCAGATCTGCCCTGAAAACTGGGAAGAACTCAACCAAAGACCCGGTGCCTTCCGGAAACTGATGGGAATGAAGAAAATCAGGATCGCCGATTTTTAAGCCCCTATCTTCCAGGATAGGGGTGTAATAGTGGCTTAAGTAAGAGAGTTACAGGGCATTTTACCGAACTGCTATCGTATCATATAAGCTCATATCGTATCAAATCTTTCGGATATTTATCGAATAAAAACGAATCACTTCGTATCATATTAAAATTTAAATACTATCACTGCAAACGGCGTTCAGGAAAGTGTCAGTGGCTGGTTAATAGACAAGTACGGATTAAGCTAGCAAGTCTGCCCTGAAAACTGGGAGGAACTCAACCAAAAACCCGGTGCATACAAGAAACTGATGGTTATGAAACAAATTATCATCGCCGGTTTTTAAACCCGCCTCACACCAGGTACCGGTCTAACCCGTCAGATTCCGGTTGGGGCTGCAGCCCCACCTGACCGGTGACAGTAAACCACCAAAGGCTGGCTTATCAATTTGATACGGTGATCGCTGTTTAACTCAGGCCAGTTTATCAATTTGATACGACAATGACTGTTCAACAGAGGCCAGTTTATCAATTTGATTCGATGATGACTGACAAACAGAGGCCAGCTTATCATTTTGATAGGACAATGACTGATAAGCAGAGGCTAGCTTATCATTTTGATACGATGATGACTGTTGAACTCAGGCCAGCTTATCAATTTGATACGACGATGACTGATAAACAGAGGCCAGCTTATCAATTTGATACGACGATGACTGTTGAATAGGGATTGTTCAGTGAACCGACGCCGAGTGTGCCTGCCGGGCTGGCACCTTAGGTCTTCTAAGGTATAAAACAACCTAAAACTAAGGTCCTTTTTCCCCGAAAATTAAGGGGTTTCCTGTATTGCGCTTAATGGTAAAAGGCCAGATATTAGTACAAAATAAGGAGCACAAAATCTCTCATATCCTCCTAATATAGCAGGATATGGATATAAAAGGGGCTTATATAAACGAGTTGGGCGCAATTAAATGGCGCGTTAAATAAATAGCCCGGCCGAGAAATATAAAAACAAAAGACGAGCGGCACAGTTTAGGGAAACAATAATCCGCGAATTAAATTAAAAAGATATGAAATAAAACCACAGACAGAGCAGAATAGAAAAGGCAATTAAAGTGAAAAAACATATGAAATTAAAAAAGCCTACAATACTAGGTGTAGTAAACATTACTGAAGACAGCTTTTCAGATGGCGGCCTTTATTTAAATTATGATAAAGCTATAGAGAAATCACTTCTACTTGTTAAGGATGGCGCTGACATAATTGATGTAGGAGCCGCTTCCAGTAATCCTGAATCAAAAGAAGTAAAGCCTCATGAGGAAATAATCCGTTTAAATGATGTCATCGACAAATTGCATTCTCAAAATATTTCAGTTTCTGTTGATTCATTCAAACCCGAAGTTCAAAAATATTTTTTAAAAAAGAATGTCCACTATTTAAATGACATTCAAGGGTTTCCATACGCAGAATTATATCCTGAATTGGCAGAATCTAATTGCAAACTCATTGTTATGCATTCCATACAGCGGCTTGGGAAAGCCCAAGTAATCGAAACTGTTCCCGAAAATATATTTAATGGAATAATTGATTTCTTTTCGCAACGAATAAATTCACTTCAAAATTCAGGCGTTTCATCCGAAAGAATTATTTTAGACCCAGGGATGGGTTTCTTCTTAGGCTCTAACCCAGAAACGTCAATATATGTTTTGAAAAATATTTTTCGAGTAAAAGAATACTTTAAATTACCAATTCTTGTTTCGGTTTCTCGGAAATCTTTTTTAGGAACTATTGTTGGGCGAGGAGTCAACGAGCGAACGCCAGCGACCCTGGCTGCTGAAATTTATATAAGCTATATGGGTGTGGATTACATCCGTACGCATGATGTAAGAGCTTTAAGTGACGCATTAAAAGTGCTTGGGATGTTAAATTGCTAATTTGTAATTGACAACCATTTCAAGATGGATTACGGTTTTATTATGCTGATCTATAACTTGGGAATACTAAGTTCTTAAAGGCGAAAAATAAGGTCTCTTGGTTTTGATGGAATAGATTGGGGTAATTGAAAATAAAGAGAATCAACCAACTCCCCTTAATGAGTGCCGCTCAATGCAAATAGAGAAGAGAATCGGCCGGGAAAAGAAACGCTGTGGTTACGCGCCATTTAACAGCGCCCAACAGGCAATAAAACTTCGTTCCCTTCGGTCACTACGCCCTTCGGGCAAATTGCCTTCGGCAACTTGTTTTATCGCCGGCCCGTTAGCGGCAAGCATAAGAGACAGCATACAACAACTGAGAGTTATTAAATATGACAGAAAAACCTTTACATACATTTTTTGCTACGGCAGGACAATTTACTGAAAGTGGGCAGCACAAAAAGGCAGTCCAACAACTTCCAAACGATATTATAAAATTAGCAGAAATTGTTCAAGGACTTTCAATTCATATGTTTATTGCAACAGAGTTTTATAACATCGAACTTGACGAAGTGCGAATTGAAAATGAAGCTCACATAAGACACTTTGATAAGTTACTTGACAAAATTTTAGAATTTGACAATTCTGTGTTTGAAAAACCAAGACCTTCCGACAAAAAAATAGTTGGAGTTTGCCATCACTTTTCTAAACTCTTGACAGGTTTTTTACGGGCTAAGGAAATACCTGCAAGAATGCGCTATGGATTTGGCAACTATTTTAATGCAGGGTTTTATGAAGACCATTCCGTTTGTGAATATTGGAACGAAAAAGAAAAGCGTTGGATTATAGTTGACCCACAGTTTGACAACGTTTGGATTAAAAATTTAGGAATTAAACATAATGTATTTGACGTTCCAAACGACAAGTTTTTTAGACCTGCTGAAAGTTGGCTTTTATGCAGGCAAGGTAAACTTGACGCACAAAAATTTGGAATATTTCAGCCTGAAATGCGTGGGCTTTGGTTTATCGCAGGTAATCTTGTAAAAGACGTTGCTTCTATGCAAAAGCAGGAACTTTTACAGTGGGATGCTTGGAGTGGAATGCCAAGACCAAACAACTCTATGACAAACAAAAAGACTTTGAAATTCTTTGATGAACTTGCAGAATTAATGACACAACCAGACGAGAATGCAGAAGAAATTAAGAAGTATTATGAACAAATTGCAGTTCCTGAAAGAGTTTTCAATGCAATGCACAGACATTTAGAATGGCTTGTTGACAAACCACAAAAGAAAGCGAAGAGTGCCAGCCGCTAACATCGTATTGGCAATAGTGGGGCTGACAGTGGTAAACTCAACATTTGTAATTCTATTGTGCATTTGTGCAAATGTTGAGTTGACGTTTTTCAAATGCCCCACCATCGCCAATACGTAAACCGTTAGCGGTCATTGTAAATCGCCACAGACAAATGAAAAATATTTGCATTATTTTTATTGTTATTTATTCTTTCACAGCTTTTGGACAATCAGTTGACAGAATAGATGGTTCAAAAATTTCTGTTGACAGTTTAGATAACAAAATAAACTACTTGATGAAGCAGGCTAATGTTTCAGGTATAGCAATTTCCATTTTTAATAATAATAACCCTGTTTACAGCAAATCATTTGGTTATTCAAATACCTTAACTAAAAAACCACTTAATGATAATTCAGTCCTCGTTGCAGCTTCTTTTTCCAAAATGGTGTTCACGTATATTGTTCTACAATTGGTAGCTGAAAAAGTAATAGATTTGGACAAGCCATTAGTTAGTTATCTCAAAAAGCCATTAACTGAATATCAATTTACAGAAAAGAACAGAGGCTATCAGGATTTAGAAAATGATAATCGATACGAAATAATTACTGCAAGAATGTGTCTAACTCATACTACTGGATTTCCTAATTGGCGCTGGTTTGAAGAAGATGATAAATTAAAATTTTTGTTTGAGCCTGGAACACGATACAGATATTCAGGCGAAGGCTTGTTTCTGTTGCAATTTGTAATAGAGCAACTATTGGGCAAGGATTATGAAACAATTTCACAGGAAAGAGTATTTAAGCCACTTCAAATGAATCAGAGCAGTCAGATTTGGAAAGAACAGTTTGATTCACTATTGTCTTTTGGTCATAATTCAAAAGGGGATCCATACAAACCAAACAAAAGAACCAAGCCAAATGCTGCGGGTTCAATGAGTACCACACTAACAGATTTTACAAAATTTTATGCCGCTTTAATAAAAGGAAAAGGTTTAAAGAAAAGTTTGTTTAAAGAAATGACCAATTTGCAGGTAAGAATTAAATCTATACGACAATTTGGTCCGCTTTCAATGGTTGATGGTACAGATAATGATCCAATTCAGCTTGGTTACGGTTTCGGAATAGGAGTATTGAGTTCGCCATATGGTAAAGCTTTTTTCAAAGAAGGTAACGATGAAGGATGGCAACATTACTCAATTTGTTTTACTGATAAAAAAATAGCAATTATTATAATGACAAATAGCGATAATGGAGATAGTATATTTAAAGAGCTTTTAGAGATTGCCATTGGCGATAAATTCACCCCATGGCAATGGGAAAACTATACCCCGTTTTATTTAAAATAATAAATATGAAAAAAATACTTTATGCACTTTGTGTTTTGTTCTTAAGTAATATTGCTGCTGGACAAACAGCTAAAGATTCTCTTTTGATTAAAGAGACTTCACTTAATTACATTGAGGGCTTTTATACAAATAATTTCCAGAGAGTAGTAAAAGCTGTACATCCAGAGCTGGCAAAAAGAATCGTTGTAAAAGACTCGTTAGGCTTTTCTATGATAAAAAATATGGGGGCTAGCGAATTGCTGTATAACACAAAAATGTTTAAAAGGAAACCTGATCAATCAAATGAACCATTCAAAGCCACAATAACTATATTTGATATTTCAAATGATATCGCAACTGTAAAAGTTACACAGAATAAAATGAATTTTATCGACTATTTACATTTATCAAAGATTGAAAATGAATGGAAAATAATTAATGTACTATGGGCAAGGACAAATTGAAATAATAAGACAAACAACTATACTGCATAGGTCTCTAAAATAAATGAAGAGAAGAACAACGAGCCGCTAACATCGTATTGGCAATAGTGGGGCTGACAGTTGTAAACTCAACATTTGTAATTCTATTGGACTTTTGTAGTGAGGGGGTCAGACGTTTTTCAAATGCCCCACCATCGCCAATACGTAACCCATTAGCTGTCACGCTTTCAAACAACAGGACTATCAACAGAAACAGAAAAACGGACTAAAATTCATGAAAAAAGACAAACTGATTTATTGGCTTACGACATCCTTCATCGCCTTGTTTGAAGGTGTCATGCCGGCATTAACCTCTCATACTGAATTGGCCAAAGAAGGAATCAGGCACCTGGGCTATCCTGACTATTTTGGCACGGTTCTGGTCGTTTTCAAGGTTTCAGGAGTCCTGGCACTGGTTATTCCGAAAATTCCCGGACGGGTGAAGGAATGGGCTTATGCCGGTTTTACCTTTAGTTTCCTGTTTGCTGCAATCAGTCACGCCGCTGTGGATGGCCTGACCGGGCAGACGTTTTTTCCATTGGCTGTATTTGCAATTTTAGCCCTGTCCTACCACTATTATCACAAATTAAACACACCTCATGTGGACTAAATCCTACTCGGTAACGACAAAAGAAGTTACCAAAGAACAAATCTGGGCCCTTTTTACTGATGTAAACAAGTGGCATGTCTGGAATAATCAAATTGAATTCGCAAAGCTGGAAGGCAAATTTGAAGCGGGAAATTCCTATCAAATAAAACCCAAAAACGGACGAACTGTAACGGTTACTTTGCAGGAAGTGACCGAGTTTGAGCATTGTCTGGAGACGGGAAATTTTCCGTTGGCAAAAATGTATTATGACCACCGGATCGAGGAAACCGCTGACGGAATCAAAATCACCAATACCATCACCCTGAAAGGCTTACTCAGTTTTTTATGGGTGCAGTTAGTAGTTAAAAAAATAGCTGCCGAAATGCCTTCCCATGTTGAACAGCAGATCAAAGTAGCATCAAAACTAAAGGTTTCCGGCAACTGATTGTAGCTTTTTTAACCGGTACCCTGAGTTAACAGGTCAACGGGAATTTCCCCCACCCGTCTTCCCCTGTCTAAACTCCTGAATTTTGCTTATCTTTTTTCAGAATTAACGCAGGGCGGAACCATGTCTTTACTTTCACTTGCCGATTTTCCTCTGAAAACCGAGGACAAAATCCGGTATGCCGATACAGAGCGGCAGGGACATGTGAACAATGCGGTTTTCTCAACCTTTTTCGAAACCGGGCGGGTTGAATTCCTCTACAACCCTGAATATCCGCTGCTTTCCGAAAACGGAAGTTTCGTCATTGCCTCTCTGCATGTTTCCTTTCTGGCAGAACTCAGGTGGCCGGGAACGGTTCAAACCGGAACTGGAATCCGGTCCGTTGGGAACAGTTCACTCCGGCTTTATCAGCAACTGTTTCAGAACGGAATCTGTGTTGCCTCTGCTGAAACGGTCATCGTTCAGGTTAACAGCCAAACCGGAAAAAGTCTTCCGCTTACTTCGGAATCGAAACAAACGGCCTCCGGATTCTTTTTTAAAACCTGAACCTGTCACAAACCGGAATTTGCTCCTCGAACTGTTTTCTTAAAAACCCGAATCACCAAACAGGACCTTCAAATGACCCGATCCCAGCTTTATCCGTTACCCGACTATTTCGACCGGTATATCAACCTGGCAGATGATGTCCCGGTTTTAACTTCCCTGAAAATCAGCCTGAAGGAACTGGAAACCGCTCCCGTTGACAACTGGACGGCTTTGGGGGACCGTGTTTATGCGCCCGGAAAGTGGACCGTAAAAGATCTCCTTCAGCATATTGTCGATACTGAACGGGTTTTCTGCTACCGGGCCTTGTCTTTTGCCCGGGGTGAGCGGGAGGTGAAGCCTTTTGATGAAGACCTGTACGCTGGTTCCGCCCGGGCGGACAGGCGGTCACTTGCGGATATCCTGGAAGAGGCAGTTCTGGTCAGGAGGGCATCACTGGCACTTTTCCGGAGCTTTACCGACGATATGCTGGCAAAAACCGGAAAGGGGTTTAAGGGGGACTACTCGGTTCATGCCATCGGTTTCATTCTTGCCGGGCATCAGCGGTGGCATTTTAAGGTCATCGAAGACCGGTATTTCCCGTTGCTGAAAGAGAAGTAAAACCTAAAAACCGCCTTCTGTTCCTGTCCAGGAGGCTGGAGCATCTGGTCCGGGTCTTTCCTGGGGACTTATACTTTTTACCCGGCAAAATCCTGACTTAAAACGGCCGGGATTTAAATAAAGTGGACGTCCGGTTGGGATTGGGTGTTTACCCCACCCCTAACCCCACAGCCGGATTACTAACTTTACAAAAAAAGGGGAATTTTCTTCTGCCTTCTGTCTTCTGTCTCCTGTATTCTGCCTTCTGCCTACCTGATCAACACCACCGTCCCCGATTTCATCTGATTCCCGAACTGAAGCGAAAAGGTGTACAATCCGCTTGCAAGATTTTCGCCGGAAAAGGTAAACAGCCCGGTGCCGGGGGTATTTTGGAATTGACTCCCTGTGTACACCACCTGACCCAGTACATTGAAAACTCTCAGATCCACCTTCCCGGATTCAGGTGTAAAAAACGGAATTCTCGTTTCGGGATTGAACGGATTCGGATAGGCTTTTCCAAGGGAGAATTCATTGGGTTTTTCCAGACTTCCCAGTCCGGTTTGCTGCCCTTCAGGAACCGGCTCTGCCAGAGCATTTTCCTTCCCCCAGACTTCAAATTCCCAGATGGAATATCCGTAGCTGGTATTTCGCTGAAGTCCATACATTCTGATCCACTGTGCGCCACCTTTAAGCTGATCAATAACATCCGTTCTGGCACCTGCCGGCTGGTTCGTGAAGGATTTAACAGTCGTCCAGGTGAGACTGTCGTTGGATTCCTCAATCCGGTACGATTTTGCGGAAGCCACTTCCCAGGCGATGACCACTTTTTCGATATCACACCGTTTTCTCAGATTGATTGAAAACCATTGCGGATCGGCGTACAAACTTGACCACCGGGTGGCACTGTTTCCGTCAACGGCATTTGGGGCAAGGTTCCCCAGTCCGGCTTCAGTTGAAGAGACTCTGACCGGTTTTTTAAACGAAAGACTTGGTGATTTTAGGGTGAAGATTACACCCGCAGTTTTGGTGGCACCGGTACTGGTGGTTATGGTTAAGGTGACGGTGTGGATTCCGATGCCAAAGGAAACGACGGGTTTGGGTCCTTCTGCAATCCGGGTTCCGCCTTCCGTCCAGACATAGGAGGTGATGGTACCGGTATCGGTGTAACTGTTGCTGCCGTCAAGCTGAACCGATTCGGTTCCGTTTCCATCCAGATCAAAAAGAAGCTGACTGGTTCCGGCGTAGGCTTTCGGTCCCAGTGTCAGGTCATCAAGGGTCAGAACTTTTGGGTCATTGTAAACTTTATAAATCCAGTCTTTCGGATTTTTTCCGTCTTTGTGATCTTTCGGATCCTGTATCATGTAGGCCCAGGTCATGAAAAATAACCAGGGCTGACTGGCAAAAATGGCCGGATCGGTTAACTTCCCGTCTTCAGCAATGCCGAACAATTTTCCTTTTCCGCCAAAGAGTTTGTTATACTGATACCAGGATCCGGTTGCTGAATAATCGGGATAATCCCAGGCGATAATGTCGACCGTGCTGTCTCCCGGATACCAGTTTTGCTTCGTTGTCCCGTAACTGTTCCAGATCCAGATCAGGTTGTTGATATTGTGATGATTGACAATCCGGTTATACATGAGGTTCCAGAGTTCTTTGCAGGCTTCGCCACCTGCCATTCCCCACCAGAACCAGGCACCTTCTGCCTCATGCAGCGGACGCCAAAGCACTGCAATTCCCGCATCCTGCATTTTTTTCATTTCACCGGCAACAAGATCAATATCCCGGATAATATGTTTGTAGGAAGCACCGTTCGTGTCGGCTAAAGCCAGATTCAGTTTGAAGTTTTTGGTGTAGAAATCACCGTTGGCATCCGGAGAGATCCAGTGCCATTGAAACTGGGCAATACCGCCTTTTTCCTTCACCCATTTGATGGCTTTCTGAGCATCATTATTTCCGCCCTGAGACGGACAAATGCCGTTGAAATCATATCCCATAATGGCCGGAGATTTTCCACCGGAAGCCGAAATAATATACTGAAGGTAAGCCTCATCCATCTGACCCGAAATCAGCTTTTTACCGTAAAGGGAATCCAGCATTGATTTCAGTTTGATGGCAGCCGGGGTTGCATTCGGGTTGACGGGGGGCTGTGCCGGTGCAGCAAACGAAATCAGGAAGAGCATACCAGACAAGACCTGGACTTTCATTGTTTTCTCGTTCTTTGATGTTACTTTTTCAGTTCTTCAATCAGGACAAAATCGAAGTAGGCCAGGTTGGATCCGGCATTGTATTTTAATGTCAGCAGATTGAGTCCGGTATTCGGAAAGGTGATTTCCCCGACAGTTGCCTGAGTCCAGTAATGCCAGTTTCCCGTATCTTCGGGTAAAACCAGATCCACCGCTTTTTGGTTATTCAGCCAGAGCGTGGAGTGATTGTCCCTGTTTCCGTAAACGGTGATGAGTTTATATTTTCCCGGAACTTTTACATCCACCGTATAATTCGTCCATTCCCCGTCAGATTCCCAGCCGATATAAAGCTGGTTGACAGCCGGATCGACCTTATTCGGATGGTTGAAGTCGGCCCAGTCCTTCGTGTAAGAAATGTCAACCCCTTCATTTTCACGGAAAAAAGCCAGATAGGCGGGAATTCCAGGCCGATGGTGACTGCCGTAGTCATGAACTTCGTGATTCAGTTTGGCACCTTCATTTTCAGGAGTGGTGTCGTGATAGGCAATTCCTTCTCCGCCCAGATCGAAGTAAGCCAGTTCAACCCGGCCCGGGATCACCTGGGCACCACGGGTATAAACAGAATCCTGAAACGGTTTCCCTTTGTAATCCGGCGGAAGCTGGGCAAAACCCGAAGTAACGGTCGTCATCAAACTGAGCAGAAAAAGTGGTTTCATTGAATTTCCTTTCACAACAGAATCTGTTCAATCACGTTCAGTTCTACCGGAGAAAACTGCAGATTTTTCAAGGCTTCAAAACAATCCTCAATCTGGGAAACCTTACTGGCCCCGATTAAAACGGAAGTAATCCGGTGATCTTTCAGGAGCCAGGCAATGGCCATTTGCGCAAGAGTTTGATTCCGCTGAAGGGCCAGTTCATTGAGCCGGTGGATTTTACTGATTTTATCCGCAGAAACCTGACTTGCCTGAAGTGCGCCGTGACTTTTGGCCGCACGGGAATCTTCCGGAATGCCGGACAGGTATTTAGTGGTAAGAAGACCCTGGGCAAGAGGGGAAAAGGCAATACATCCGGTGCCGGTTTCTTCAAGAACATCGAGAAGTCCGCCTTCGACCCATCTTTCAAACATTGAATATTTGGCCTGATGGATCAGACAGGGCGTTCCCAGATCTTTCAGAATGGCAATTGCCTTTTTTGATTGCTCTGCCGGATAATTCGAAATTCCCGCATAAAGTGCTTTCCCCGACCGGACCGCCGTATCCAGTGCACCCATGGTTTCTTCGAGCGGAGTTTCAGGATCAGGCCGGTGGGAATAAAAAATATCTACATAATCCAATCCCATTCTCACCAAACTCTGATCCAGGCTGGCCAGCAGATACTTCCGGGATCCGAAGTTACCATACGGACCCGGCCACATGTCGTAACCGGCCTTGGTTGAAATGATGAGTTCATCCCGGTAAGGCAACAAATCCTGCTTCAGAATCCGGCCGAAAGTTTCCTCTGCAGAACCGGGAGGCGGACCGTAATTATTGGCGAGATCAAAATGCGTAATGCCCAGATCAAACGACCGGTGAACCATTTTTCTGGCATTTTCATAGACATCAACGCCACCGAAATTATGCCAGAGTCCCAGTGAAAGTGCCGGAAGTTTCAGTCCGGATTTCCCGGTCCGGTTATACCTGATTTTATCGTAACGGTTTTCGTCGGGTAAATAAGCCATCACTTACTTAACCTCCAGAACGGGAGAATAATCGGTTTCACCGGCTTCATTCACTGCTTTAATGCGGTACCAGTACGGTTTTCCTTTTTCTGCAGATTCATCAGTGTACAGAATCAAAGGTTCAGAAGCTTCGGGTGACGGTTCAAATTTTGCCACATCCCAGATCACAGAATCATGCAAACCGGAACGAAGCACTTTCCAGGGTCCTTTGGGATTTTCTGCACGTTCAATGGTGTAGGAGGAGGCTCCGGCAGATCCTCTCCACGTAAAACCAGTGTCCTTTTTAAACAGAACCGGTGCCGGTGCAGGTTTTGAAATGGGTTCAGGTCCAATTCCTCTGATCAGGAACGATTCTTTTCTGAGCATATCCAGAATCCGGGTTGCTTCGAAGGAAGTTCCGTCAGCAAATCCGGGAACGTGAAACGAATTGACGGGGGTGCCGCCTTCGTTGTGGTAATACCACCCGCCATCCCGGCGGTGACTTCTGATGCTCCACATGAGTCCGCCGGAAATTCCGGTTTCTCTGATCACTTTCATGAGTTCACGCTGATTTTCAACGGAAGCAAGTCCGAACTCATCTATCAAAAGCGGTTTCTTTCCTTTGCATTCTTCCCAGGATGCTTTGGCAATCGGGGCCAGTTCCCATGGCCTTCCACCCATCCGGTTCCAGTATTCATACAGATGGTCACTGATCAGATCAATATTCGGATCTGCAAGCAAAGCTTTCCGGTCACCGCCATTTGCCTCCATAATCAGGTGGTTCGGATCCACTTTTTTGATGTAAGCTGCCATTTCAAGACTCCAGGCCAGAATCTTCGGACTCCATTCGTCCCAGTTCAGTCCACGGTCACCACTATAACTGCCAAATTCATTTCCAAGCTGCCAGCACAAAATGGCCGGATCGTCTTTGTAGAGAAGTCCGTTTACTGTATTTTTCCGGTTGAGCAGATAATCGAGAAAATGCCGGAAATCCGCTTTGACTTCTTCATCCGTCCAGAAGGATCCTTTGGGTTTGCCGGATAAAGTTGAGAATTCATCAACCCCCCGGATGCCGCCAAAGGATTGAGAGGCTATGAGGGGAATAATCACCCGGATGTTATATTCATGGGCGAAAGCAATGACCCGGTCGAGACACTGAAAAGCCACTTCATTGTAGGTTCGCCGTGCCGGGATATAAACCGGCATTCCGTTATCATCAGGAGAATAGACAGAGAGAGAAAATGTCCGGGTAGCAAGTCCGCCCGTGCGCTGAATTCCGCTGTAAATATCCCGGATTTCAAACTCGTCAGGAAAACGGTTCGTCCGGTCTGCTCTGATCTGGGATTCATTTTGCTGGATATTGGGTGCAGCAAGACCGAAAAAACGGAACGGTTTTTCACCGTCCATCAACCGGTCAACCTGAACCGTAATGAAATTTTTAAGTTTTGGAGAAATCTGAGAAGTTTGAGCAAACAAGCCCGGGGAAAATAAAAGAAAAACCGCAGGAATGACCCGAAAACAAGCCCGGTATGTCATGGTGATGCCTTTCTGTAAAGTGACTGCGACGGTTTGCTCCTTGCAGGAACCGTGCCAATTCAGGACACACAGGGCTTTTTCTAAAAGTGTATTTTACTGCATTCCCAGACCGGTTCTGGTTGCGGCCAAGATCCGGCAGTTTTATTTTTTCGATAATGATTTATCAGGCAGATAAGAATTTCAGGCAGGAAAAGTCAGGATGACTTTTTAACTTCACAGATCAGACAATATTGATCCGGACACCTTCGGTACAGTTTCGGCACATTTCCAGCCGGCTTCTGTCCATCATGAGGTCCTGACGGAAGGTTTGCCAGGCGGAATTTTTCCAGAGAGTCAGAAATGGGGTTTGAGATACATTTCCAAAGACAAAGCGGGCATCTTTATCAAAACAGCACGGAACGGCATTTCCATCCCAGGTGATCACCGCCGACCGCCAAAGCGCAAAGCAGTCATTTTTAAACGTACCTTTGATTCTGAGACCTGAAGCATCCAGGCTATACCGGCGGTATTTTTCATTTTGCGGAAGGAAATACTCTGCAGAAGCAGTTGAATAAACCTGCATGGTTTTCAACGTCACTTTATTGACCCCGAGCCTTTTCCCGAGTTTAAGAACCTCCGGAATCTGGTGCTCATTCTGCTTCATAACGATGAACTGAAATTCCACGAAAGTATGGGGCAGCCTCCCCGCCTTTTTGTGTTTCATAATTTCGGATAGTCCCGAAAAAGCGGCCGAAAAAGTCCCCCCGATCCGATAATTCCGGTAAGTTTCCTCGTCCAGACCGTCGATTGAGAAGATGAGTTTATCGGGTGGATCCTTTAAAAGAGCTTCAATCCGGTCGGGCGTCAGTAAAATTCCATTGGTTGAAATGGCCACATACAGACGGCTTTGATGAGCAATCCGGATCAGTTCAGGCAGGTAGGTATTAACAAACGGCTCCCCCTGGAAAAACAACTGAACGTAAAATGCATGTTTTTTTAGGGAGCCGGCATAAAGTTTGAATGCATCCGGCCGGACAAGACCCAAAGGCCGGGTCAGTTCACCAAGCCCTGAAGGACACTCGGGGCACTTCAGGTTGCAGTGATTGGTTGGTTCAAGTGAGACTGACCAGGGCCCGCCCCACACGACCGGCCTTCTGATCAGTCTGGAAATCTGGTACGAGGTTAAAACAAGGGCAGCATTCAGGATCCGTCCAAAAGTTAAATACCTGAAAATGCCCCATTCAAACCGCTTGATCAAAGTTTCTCCTTCAGCCAGGAAAAAATGGTGTCATGCCAGAATTTCGAATTCTGTGGTTTTAAAATCCAGTGCCCTTCATCCGGAAAGTACAGGAACCTGGATTCCACTCCCTGATACTGAAGAGCAGTGAAATATTCAAAAGCCTGCGACTCGGGAACCCTGAAATCGAGAGCACCGTGAATAACGAGGGTCGGGGTCCTGAAATTCTTCACATATTCGGAGGGTGACCATTTTTTGTACATCTCCGGGTTGGTCCAGGGTGTTCCTCTGAACTCCCAAAGCGGAAACCATACTTCCTCAGTTGTGCCGAACATGGTTGAAAGATTGTACACACCGGCATGACTGATGAGTGTTTTAAACCGGGTGGTATGGCCCTGAAACCAGTTCATCATGTAGCCGCCATAACTGGCCCCGGCTGCTGCCATACGGGTAGTATCAACCGGAAAGTTTTGGATTGAATAATCCAATCCCTTGATCAGATCAGTATAAACAGCCCCACCCCAGTCTCCTGAAATGTCATCAGTAAATTTTTGCCCGTAACCTGTTGAGCCGGTCGGATTTGGAGCCACCAGAATAAATCCTTGGGCAGCCCACACCTGCGGATTCCAGCGGTAACTCCAGCTATCCCCCCAGGCACCCTGAGGCCCACCATGAACATAATAAACAAGCGGGTATTTTTTATTCGGATCAAAAGCCGGCGGAAGAAAAACAAAGGCGTGGTTTTTTATCCCGTTTGCACCTTCATACCAGATTTCCTTTGGCGCCGGAAGGTCCAGCCCGGCCAGAATCTCCCGATTCAGAAAGGTAAGCTGCTCTGACTTTCCTGTTGCAGAGTCCAGCAGAAAGAGTTCATAGGGTAGATTGCTCCTGCTGGCAGAGTAGACTATTTTTCCGGGTCCTGCAAAGGAAAAGGAACCGGTTGAAACCTTATCCAGAATCAATCTGGGAGAACCGGAAGAAACACCGACCTGATAAAGTGAGTTATAGCCCAGATTTCCTGCTGTAAAAAAGAAGGCGTCTTCTTCAGGCGACCATTTTGCCTCACCCACTGAACGGTCCAGGCCGGCGGTTAGGTTTTTTACTTCCCCGGTTTCTCTGTTTTTAACCAGAATATCAATTTTATCCGCTTCAAAGCCCGGTCTCTTCATCGAAAGCCAGGCGATGAATTTTCCATCAGGTGACGGCATCGGGTTCATGTCATTTGCCTTGTTTGCTTCTGTCAGATTCTGGAGAGCACCGGTAGCAAGATCAGCCAGAAAAACATCATTATTTGTAGACCAGGCAACCTGACGGTCTGGGTTTCTCACAAACCAAAGGCTTTTTCCGTCCTGCGAAAACTGGTAATCCTGAGATCCGCCAAGGTCAAAAGGCGGGGTATCAAAATCACCCGGCGTCGCATCTGTGTAGGTTTTCTTTTCCCGGTCATAAATCCAGACATGATTCCGCATTCCATTTTTCCAGGATGTCCAGAACCGGTAGGGAAGTTTTGAAATGACCTGTGCCTTGACTTTCGAAGCATCAGCAGCCTCTGACCGTGCCAGATTCCCTTCAGGTGTGGTTTCTTCCGGATAGACTTCAGAATCGAAAGCAATCCGGCTTTCATCAGCGGAAAGAACAAATCCGCCAATCCCCATTAAAAAGGAAGTAACCTGTTCAGTCTGCCTGGTTTCGGTCTCCAGTTTAAAAATCTGAGGAGCACCTGTCCGGGTTGAAACAAACCAGACGGATTTGCCGTCCCGGCTGAACACGGGACTGAAGTTGCTTTTTTGATTTTCAGTCAGGCGTTGAACAGCCTTGGTTCCGATAGTCAGCAGATATAAATCATTTACCACCTTGTTTTCCTGAAAGTGAACCTCTCCGGCAGCAAAGACAACTGATTTTCCATCTGGTGAGACCGAAAAACCACCAAGACGTTTCATTTTCATCATATCGTCAATAGTCAATGGTCTGCCCTGAGCAAAAAGCAGGGCGGGTAAAAGAAGGAACAGAAATACTGCAGAAGTTTTTTTCATGGTTGGTCCTGTTGATGTTTAATTTTTGATTGCAAACCAAAATCCACGGCCGGCAGGAAGGAAAGACCCAGTGAATCCGTCTGGGGAAGCAGACCGTTGGTTTTGCCCGGTTCCTGATTGCCCGGTAAGGGGCCCCTGAACAACAAGTGTTCCCCGGTTGAGCCTTGAAAAAAAACTTTCAGGGCTGGGTTCGGACCGGTCTTCAGAAATATCCAATACCAGATCAGGACCGTCAGAAAGGGCGGTTTGAATAAAGTGGGCCTGAAGAAACTCCCGCAGTGCCGAATCAGAGGCAGATATTACCGCAACTGTATGTACCCGGCCGGTCAGTTTCAGGATCAGAAGCAGTCTGAAAAGGCCGTCATTTTCCGGAGAGGTTTGCGCCGGAATCCCGGTCATCGGGAAGGACCGGGACAGGGAGTGGGTGTAGTCAGCAATCTCCGGCAGCAGGGCTGACGGTTGTGAACTCACTTCAATAAATCCTGTACGGTGTGATGAGCCAGCCACCGGCCACGTGAGGCAACCAGAGAAATCGGAACCAGTTGTCCCTGCTTTCTGAGGTTTTCAAGGGCATTGTCAATGTCTTTTGGCTGCCAGTTGAACAGAGCCTGAATCCTTTTTTCATTGGAAATCACCTGAACCTGGAAATATTTCTCCAGAATCCGTTCCCGGGCATCATCTTCAGTCAGCGAATTGATTTTGTCATTTAACCCGGGGAAGTGGGAAACAACCATATCCCAGATGGGGGTAAAAGGATGGTCCTGCCGGCCAACTTCCATGATGTACATCTTCCGTTCCAGCTCCTGAAGCGATTTGTCAAAAACCGGACGGATGTATTTCCCGGTCATTTCCATTTTCCGTCTCAGTTCAATTGTCGTAATCGGATGGTCTTCAAGAATGGTATCAAGAACCCGTTTTTCTGCTTCGGAAATATGTTTGTGAACGAAATTTTCCCAGGAACTGTCGGCAGAGCCAACATTGGCATTCAGAACAAAAAAATAAGGAATGTAGTCAACCGAAATAAAAGTTGGCTGTTTCTTCAGGAATTTACCGTAAAAGGCTTTCCGGTTCTGGGGTAATTTATCTTTCAGTGCCCAGGTAAAGGTGACATCAGGGTCCTGATTGATACTGGTGGGGATTTCAGGACGGCGTTCTCCTTTAACAGCATTCCAGATGGAAGGCAGTTCAGACAGTTCGGCTTTGAAGGCGAAACAGAATCCGACACTGGAAATGAAATCCACAGCATCCTGATCCGTCTTAATGGAAAGAGCCTTCGTTCTTCTGAAGCTTTGATCCCGAAGTTTTTCCAGGTAGTCCTGAGAGATTTTTAACGGCATACAGTTTACCTGTCCTTGACCTTCAATTAGAAATTAGAAAAGAAAATAGGTATTTTAAGATACAAATTTTATTAACCATTTACAATTTAATTTAAATGAACCCAAATACCTTTATCGTTAAGGCATTTTTTCTGTTCCTGCCTGTGTTTTTCGCCCTGATTCCCCCATTTTCTTCTCCGGCCCAGATTTTTTCGGGGACCCGTTCCTCTCAGGAAGTTACCGCGTCCTTCGAAGCAGGGGTAACTGCCGGATCGATCAGCGGCTTTTCAGAAACTCCAGGTGTTAAAACTCTCACCGGCCGGATCCAGAGTCCGGTTGTGGTCTACCAGTCTGAAAATCTCGGCATTCGGTACTCGTACGGAAAACTTAAAAATCCTGATGCTACCGGATCCTGGCAGTTTGGCCAGTTAAGCCAGAAAATTGCAGAATTCACCCTTTCAACAACCCACCCGGCCCATAAAATTCCGTTGATGATTTTTAGTGATATTCTAAGCTGGAAAAAACCGGACAGTTCCGGACAAAACTCCTTCTACGGAACTTCTGCTGGGTTGCAAACCGGTTATTCCTGTTCTTTCCAGAGAAAACTGATTCTGGTTGATTTCAGCCTTCTTGCCGGTGCCGGATTTGGGCTTTCTTCCTTTAACGACGGACTCGGAAGCCAGTTCAGAGCTTCCGGATTAATCCGGTTCAGAATCCCGGAGGTTTTTGGCTGGGCCGGACTGTCGGTTACCGCCTGCTCTGGTGTTCAGCGATGGAATCTGGACCGGGAAGATGGCCGGATTTCCCTCCTTCACCATGAACTGACTGCAGGAGTGTGCTGGTAATGAAAAAGCAGGAGATACTAACCGAACTTGAACAGCTTGCCAGGGACCTTGGCTTCAGAATCCGGTATGAAATCGGGGATTTTTCCGGCGGATCCTGCCTGTTAAACCAGGAGAAACTGATCATGATCAATAAACGCCTGACTCCTGAAATCCGGATGGCCACCCTCGCCCGGATTTTTGCCGGTATGGATCTTGACCAGGTTTATATGAAACCGGCTGTCAGAGAGTATATTGAGGATGAACGGGCCAGGCAGAATCTGTCGAAATCCCAGGATGATTTACCGGAATAAAAAAGGGGCCTCAGCCCCTTTTTTATTATTCAACTGTAACTGATTTAGCCAGGTTTCGTGGCTGGTCCACATTGCACTCTCTCATGACAGCAATATGGTAAGAAAGCAACTGAAGCGGGATGGAGGTCAACAAGGGAGTAAGCGGTTCAATTGTCACCGGAATTTTAATTACAAATTCAGCAAGACGGTCAATATTCTCATCTCCTTCATTTGCAATGGCAATTACCCGGCCTTTTCTGGCTCTTACTTCTTCGATGTTTGAAATAACCTTGTGATAGGTGCTGTCCTGGATTGCTACAAAGACAACCGGCATATTTTCATCAATCAGGGCAATCGGGCCATGCTTCATTTCGGCTGCCGGATATCCTTCTGCATGGATGTAGCTGATTTCCTTTAGTTTCAGAGCCCCTTCAAGTGCAACCGGGAAGTTGTACCCACGGCCCAGATACAGAAAATTGGTTGAATTCCGGAAAGTTTCAGCGATCGTTTCAATATCAGGATTGAGTTCAAGTGTTCGTCTGGCTAAATCAGGAATGGTTCTGAGGGCTTCAACAAATGCCCGGCGCTTGGTAATATCCAGCCCGGTATAAACACCCAGCATCAGAGAAAGCTGGGCCAGAACGGTAACCTGTGCAGTAAAGGCCTTTGTCGAGGCCACTCCGATTTCAGGCCCGGCATGGATGTAAATACCGCAGTCAGTTTCCCGGGCAATGGTTGACCCAACCACATTCACGATACCGACTACAAGAGCACCTTTAGATTTAGCCTCCCGTGCCGCAGCAAGCGTATCGGCAGTTTCACCCGATTGTGAAATCACAATAACAACATCATCCGGGTAGATAATGGGCTGCCGGTACCTGAATTCTGAAGCATATTCAACCTCGACCGGAATTTTGGCATATTCTTCAAGCAAATACTCACCAACAAGTCCGGCATGCCAGGAAGTACCGCAGGCAGCGATTATAATTCTCCTGGCCCTGAGCAGCCGGCCCAAATGGGTTGAAATTCCGCCAAGACGAATGGAAAGCGCATCATAATCAATCCGTCCCCGCATCGAATTGAAAATGGACTCGGGCTGTTCAAAAATCTCTTTCAGCATGAAATGCGGGAATCCACCTTTTTCTATCTGATCCAGATCATAGGTGATCCGGTCAATTTCAGCTTCAAGCGCTTTGTTTTTCATATCTCTGACCGAATATCCGGTTCTTGTCAGAACCGCCATTTCGCCGTCATTCAGATAGACAACATCCCGGGTGTGTTCAATTATTGCAGAAGCATCAGAAACAGCAAAAAACTCACCATCCCCAATCCCCAAAATCATCGGACTTCCTTTTCTGGCAACCACGATTTTATCTGGGTCCCAGGCAGCCATCATAACCAGACCATAGGTTCCGGTAATTTCGTGAAGCATAACAGCAACAACCTCATCCAGGGGAAGTTCAGGATGGTCTTTATGGAGAGATTCAATGAGATGGGCTACGACTTCAGTATCCGTTTCTGACCGGAACCGGTGTCCTTTTCCCAGAAGATCTTTTTTAAGAGTGTCGTAATTTTCGATGATTCCGTTATGAATAACCACGACCTGACCGTCGGAATCAATGTGCGGGTGTGCATTGACATCATTCGGCTGTCCGTGGGTAGCCCACCGGGTATGTCCCAGTCCGCAGGTTGAAGCCATTTCACCAAGATCAATGATCTCTTCGAGTTCAACCACTTTTCCACGGCGTTTTTTTACCGTAAACCGACCGTCCTGAAGCAGGGCAACACCGGTGGAGTCATATCCCCGGTACTCCATCCGCTTCAATCCGGTCAGTACGATGTCAATTGCATTTTTCTTACCGATATAACCGATAATTCCGCACATACGAAAAACCTTTCAATGTTGGGTATCTTCAATAAAACTATTGGGATTCACATGGATTCCCCGGTCAATGGCTCGGGCAATGGCCCCAACCTGGCGGGAAAGTTCAGTAAATTGTTCAAAATACAGAGACTGGGCCCCATCCGATTTTGCTTTTTCCGGACAGTTGTGAACTTCAACAATCAAGCCATCTGCACCGGCAGCAACGGCGGCAAGCCCCATCGGAATCACTTTGTCCCGGATTCCAACCCCATGAGAGGGATCGGCAATCACAGGCAGATGAGATTTCTTGTGAATTACCGGTATGGCCGAAATATCCATGGTATTCCGAGTTGCAGTTTCAAAAGTCCGGATGCCCCGTTCACACAACATGACATTGTGATTTCCCGAAGCAAGAATATACTCTGCCGACATCAGCCATTCTTCAATGGTTGCCGAAAGTCCCCGTTTCAGCATTACCGGCACCCGGGTCCTGCCAATATCCTTTAACAGGGCATAGTTCTGCATATTCCGGGCACCAAGCTGAAAAATATCCGCATATTTCCCGACCAAATCAATCTGGCTGCTGTCCATTACCTCCGTGATCACAATCAGGCCGTTGGCATCGGCAGCCTCCCGCATCCATTTCAGTGCCGGTTCTCCAAGCCCCTGGAAGGCATAAGGAGAGGACCGGGGTTTGAAAGCACCGCCCCGGAGGGCTACAGCACCCTGTTCAGCGACATGTTTGGCAACCAGGTGAATTTGCTCTTCTGATTCCACACTGCAGGGACCGGCCATCATGACGACATCAGGCCCACCAATTTTTACCCCTTTAACATCAAGAATTGTTCCTTCGGGATTAAATGACCGGCTGCTGAGTTTATAAGGTTCTGTCACTCTGAAAACCTTTTGAACCCCGGGTAAAAGCTGAACCTCCCGCTGGTCAAAATCAGGCTTCACGCCAATGGCGCCCAGAACCGTCTGGCTAACCCCTGATGACCGGTGAACATCGAATCCGAATCCGTTCAAAAACCCGATAACCTGCTGAATCTGTTCTTCGCTTGCATTTTTTTCTATTACGACAACCATAATCTGTACCTTTTGTAAAATTTTTCCTTTTTAAACAGGGTTTTCCGGATAAAAGTTTTAATCCGGGCAAATCCGGACGTTTCCGGCCGGAATATAAATCAAAACAAGGATTTTTGGAGAAAAAGAAAATATGGGCTTAAGCCCAATAGAAATACCAGTAGGAAAAGGAGAAGAAGCCGGTTTGATATGTTGGCTGATGGGTCATAGCTTTAGTTTTATTGCGGAGTAAAAATAAACAAATTCCACTCCGGAATGCAAACTTTATTTATATCTTTCAAGGGTGAACTTTTCACCGAGATACAGCTTTCTGGCATTTTCATCCTGGGCAAGATGTTCGGCAGTCCCCTGCAGCAGGATGGACCCGTCAAAAAGAAGGTAAGCCCGGTCGGTAATACTGAGTGTTTCATGTACGTTGTGATCGGTGATCAGAACGCCGATGCCCCGGTCTTTCAGTTTGGCTACAATGGACTGAATATCCTCAACCGCAATCGGATCTACCCCGGCAAAGGGCTCATCCAGTAAAATGAAACTGGGATTGCTTGCCAGGGCCCGGGCAATTTCACACCGGCGCCGTTCACCTCCCGAAAGCATATAACCCAATGACTTCCGGATGTGGGTAATATTGAAATCTTCCAGAAGTTCCTCGACCCGTTCCTTCCGCTGTGCTTTGTTCAACGGCATGAATTCCAGAATCGCCAGAATATTGTCTTCAACTGAAAGTTTCCTGAAAACACTTGCCTCCTGGGGCAGATACCCGATCCCCTTTTGAGCCCTGACAAACATCGGGTCATCGGTTACTTCAAGATCATTTATAAAAATCCGGCCAGAAGTGGGTTTAACCATACCGGTGATCATATAAAACGTGGTTGTTTTTCCTGCCCCATTCGGACCTAAAAGCCCGACAATTTCTCCCTGGCGGACGTTCACTGAAACACCTTTTACGACCCGGCGTTTTTTATATTGCTTAACCAGGTCTTCACCACGTAAAATCATGGGTTGTTTTTCGTTACCGGATTCCTGACCTGACATAATTCCTCAACTCCTGCGGCGTCGGCCGTTCCCTTCCGAGCCACTTAAAATTTTTCAGTAAAATCGGTTCTGCGGCAACCAGCCGTTCCGGAAAAAATTTTCCTTCAACCCCGCTGCGAACCCGGATGTCTTCGATTTCATTATCGGTAAACCGGATGACAATCTGGTCCCCGGTGATAAAATTGGCTCCTGAGGGTTTCCCGTCCTGATCCAGGTAGTACAGGCTTTCTGCTGTTGTATCTACTACAACAGTTTCAAGCTTTTTATCCGAAAACAGATACTGGATCCGGCGGCCACGCAACTGATCATATTTTCTCATCACCGAATCTTTTCTGGAAACAGAAAATGCACTTCCCAGGCAATCCAGTTTTTTTAATTTATTTTCTTCCAGTAAGACATCAATTGAATCTCCTGTCACCTGGTTGGCTCCATGCCAGACTGCGGGCTCACTTCTTAAACTGATTTTCCCTTCATTTTTCAGAAAGGTCATCGTATCAGACCTGGCAGAAAGATCCCCTTGCACCATTCTGACCTTTCCGATGGCCACATACCGGTTAACAGAATCAGACCGGTTGGATTCCATTTTAAGACTCCGGATCATCAGTGTATCTTCGCCCGGTTTTCGGGGCAGTTGGAATAAAAAGGCCTCTTTTTCAATGAACGCAGTCCGTGAGGTGTTGTAGTTCTCGGCATACTGTCCGGTAATAACCGACTGATCGGCCGGTGAATAAATCCGGACGTTCCTGAAAAGTTTGCTGTGACCGGTATTCCGGTTATAATCCAGAGAATCGGCAAGAATTTCATTATTTCCGGGGTCAACCAGTTTAACCCTGCTCCAGAATCCAGCCAGATTGGACTGGAAGTTGAAATTTCCGAAATCAGAGGTCAGGAGATTGCCTTCAGAATTCAGTTTCACATTTTTCTCAACGGTGATAAACCGGGTATCGGGATAGTACCGGCCAAAATCAGCGGTCAGAATATCTGCATTCTGGACAATTTTAACATTCCCTTTTGCCTCAAGAAGCCTGCGGTTTACGAATTCAATCATTTTATCGCAGTACAGGTTTACACCGTCCCGTTCAACATGAACATTTCCGGTAAATTCCCTGACCGGCTCTCCATTGATCTGAAATCCGGTGAAAGAATCCGCATAAATCAGTTTAACCAGATCCCGGGGTTGTGAAAATGCTGATAAAAAGAGGAAATGGGTGAGAACCAAAAGGACAACCGGTTTCATTTGGATTCAACCTCTGCTTCACCGCTGGCCTTGAATATCTTGAAATTGACAACGTCTTTGTCGGACTCAAACCCGGTTCCGCGCAGAACCTGGCCAGGCTTGGTGATGGTTACAAATTTATCGGAGGATATTTTGCCGGTTGTCTGAAGGAATTTCAGATATTCACTCTCCAGAATTGTACTGTCTTTTGTTACCAGTTTAACCTGGTTAAAGGCTTCCATATCCTTGGAAATATCATCGATAATGCCCCGTTGACAGGTCAGGGTGGAGGTTAATTCCCCGGCTTCATTAAACATCTGAACAAAAACACCGCTGTCGAGGTGGGTTTTGCTTTCCTCTGCCCGGCCGAATTTGGCTGTATAACCGGCCTGAATCACCGACTTTACAAATCCGGAATCCGTTACAGTGGTCGACATGGTCCAGAGCTGATTGGTTGGTGCGCCGGAAGGCAGAAGTTCAGTTACCATTTTCTGATCGGAATCCCCGCAGGAAGTAATCAGGAGGAAAAAAACCGGCAGGGTGTGAAGGAGAAACTTTTTCATCCGTCCAGTCCGGCTTTAATCAGATCATGGATGTGAACAATCCCCACAGGTTTTCCTGCCTCATCGGTTACAGCAAGCTGCGTAATGTTGAAGGCTTCCATTTTACTCAGTGCAGTGGAAGCCAGCGTTTCGGGCAGAATCGTTTTTGGCGACCGGCCCATAATTTCTGAAGCCTGAAGACTCAGAAAATCAGGGTACTTCTCAATGGACCGCCGAATATCACCGTCGGTAATAATTCCGGCCAGTTTACCTTCCGGATCTGTGATCAGGCAGGATCCAAGCCGTTTGCTGGTGATGATGAACAGGACTTCTTTCATCCGGGTTTCAGGTCGGGCAACCGGAAGTTCATTCCCGGTTACCATAAATTCCCTGACGGTCAGGAGCAACCGGCGGCCCAGAGCCCCACCGGGATGGAAAAAGGCAAAATCTTCTTTGGTAAAATTCCGGGCCTCCAGCAGGGCAACTGCCAGTGCATCCCCCATAACCAGAGTAGCCGTTGTCGAGGATGTCGGGGCCAGATCATGCGGGCAAGCTTCTTCCTGAACATGGATATTCAGAACGATATCGGCCAATTCTGCCATTTTTGATTTTAAATTCCCTACCATGCAGATAATCGGTACCGGAATCCGTTTCAGAAGAGGAAGCAGGTAAACCATTTCTTCGGAACTGCCGCTTTTTGAAATGGCAATAACAGCATCTTCTTTTCTGACCATTCCCATATCACCATGAATTGCATCTGTCGGATGCAGGTACATGCTTGGCGTCCCGGTCGAGTTTAAAGTTGCCACCATTTTCTGGGCAATGATCCCCGATTTTCCTACGCCCGTAACAACTACCCGGCCTTTGATCGAGAGAATTTTTTCAACAGCCTGCTTAAACTGATCATCAATCCGTTCGGATAGTGCACGAATGGCTTGTTCTTCAATCCGGACAGTTTTTAATCCGCTTGCAATAATCGGGTCAGTCATATTCCTGAACTTTTAAAATGGTTAATCTACTGCTCCGATTTCCCTTACAACCGTGGAAATGGCCTTTATCTGGGAGAGAAGCAAATCGAGTTTTGAAAGCTGAAGCTGAGTTGTTGAATCTGAAAGTGCTTTTTCGGGTTCCGGGTGAGTTTCCATGAAAAATGCATCGACCCCAACTGCTGCTGCTGCCCGGGCAATGGCGAAAATGTACTCGGGCTGGCCGCCGGACTTTCCGTCTGCAGTTCCCGGAAGCTGAACGGAGTGGGTACAATCCATGACAACCGGGTAACCCAGGTTCCGCATGATATCCAGTCCGCGCATATCAACCACCAGATTCCCGTAACCAAATGTCGTCCCGCGTTCACAGAGCATCACATTCTGATTGCCGGCCGACTCAACTTTTTGGGCTGCATATTTCATTTCATGCGGAGCAAGAAACTGGCCTTTTTTGATGTTAACGGCTTTTCCTGTTTCTGCAGCGGCAATTAAAAGTTCCGTCTGACGGCATAAAAAGGCCGGAATCTGGAGAATATCGGCAACCTGTGCAGCAAAGGCAGCCTCCCTGTCAGAATGAATATCGGTGATTACCGGTAATTGAAATTCCTTTTTAACTTCCTGCAGAATTTGCAAGGCTTTTTCATCCCCCAGAGAAGAAAAGGATCCGGCACTGCTTCTGTTGGCCTTTTTGTAAGAGGATTTGTAAACAACCGGGAAACCGTGTTTCTCTGCCGTCTTTTTGATAAACTCGGCAGTCTGCATAGCCAGATCACGTGATTCAACCACACAGGGGCCGGCAAACAGCACCGGGTGTGCGCCACGGCCGATGGTGAGTCCGGCAACAGTTAGTGTTTTCATGCTTTTTCTGCCGCTTCCTTTACTTGACTCTGATGTTCATTCCGGTAATCCTTGGAGGCTTTAACAAAAGCATGAAATAACGGATGGGGGGTAGTTACCCGGCTGCGGTATTCAGGATGGAACTGGCAGCCAATGTAAAATGGGTGTCCGGGAAGTTCCATTATTTCCATCAGGTGGTTATCCGGACTTTTTCCTGAAAACACCATTCCCTTTTCTTCGAGTTCTTCAATGAAACTGTTATTGATTTCATATCTGTGGCGGTGCCGTTCATGAATAAATTCGGAGCCGTATATCCGGTGAGCAAGACTGCCGGGTTTCAGCCGGCAGGGGTAAGCACCGAGCCGCATGGTACCACCTTTTTCAGTTTTTTCACGCTGCCCGGGCAGAAAATGAACAACCGGCGATTTTGTTTTCGGTTTAAATTCTGTTGAGTCGGCGGTTTTAATACCGCAGGCGTTTCTTGCAAATTCAATGACCGCAACCTGCATTCCAAGACAAATTCCGAAAAACGGGATATTCTGCGTCCGGGCATATTCAGCAGCCAGGATTTTTCCTTCCACTCCGCGGTCTCCAAAACCGGGTGCAACCAAAAGGCCATTTATCGCCTTCATATATTTCTCAGGTCCGTCCCGTTCGACATGCTCTGCATTAATCCATTCCAGTTCCACCCGAACCCGGTGCGCAGCACCTGCATGAACAAAGGCTTCAATTATTGACTTGTAAGCATCCTGGTATTCCGTATATTTCCCGCAGATACCGATTTTGACTTTTCCGTCAGCAGGGACTTTGATCCGGTCAACAATTTCTATCCAATGATTCAAATAAGGTGCTTTTGCATGAATAAACAGCTTTTCGAGCACAATTTCATCCAATTTCTCTTTTGAAAGCAGCAGTGGCACTTCATAGATGGTTTCTGCATCCCGGCTTTCAATCACTGAATCCACTTCAACGTTGCAGAAAAGGCCGATTTTCTTTTTAAGGTCCCGGGTCATCCGGCGTTCAGTCCGGCAGGCCAGAATATCCGGCTGGATCCCGATACTCAGCATGGTTTTAACAGAATACTGGGTTGGTTTTGTTTTAACCTCACCGGCAGATTTGATGTAGGGGAGCAGGGTCAGGTGAATATTGACAGCATTTTTCTTACCTTTTTCAATAATAATCTGCCGCATGGCTTCCAGAAAAGGCAAAGATTCAATATCCCCGACTGTTCCCCCGATTTCGATCAGGACCACATCATACTCACCGGTACCGCTCAGTTCAAGCATCCGGGTTTTAATTTCATCGGTAATATGCGGCACAACCTGAACGGTTGCACCCAGATAATCACCCCGGCGTTCCTTCTGAATCACCGAGTTGTAAATCCGGCCGGTTGTCACATTGTTCGCCTGAGAGGTAGAAACATCCAGATACCGTTCGTAGTGCCCCAGATCCAGATCTGTCTCGGCGCCATCATCGGTGACATAGACTTCGCCATGCTGGTAGGGAGACATAGTTCCGGCATCAACATTAATGTAGGGATCAAATTTCTGAATGGTAACCCGTAACCCCCGGCATTTTAGCAGCAACCCCAGTGAAGAGACCAGAATTCCCTTTCCCAGACTCGAAACAACCCCGCCGGTAACAAAAATGAGTTTAACTGGCTGCCGCTTATTCATTGGTGTAGGTGTCCTTTTGTTTGATAATACTGTCTGGCCAGGTCAAGATCTTCGGGTGTATCAACAGATAAAGCCAGACTGCCGACAACTGAAACGCCGATCGAGATGCCATAATACAAAGCTCTGAGCTGCTCCAGTTTTTCGGTTTGTTCCAGGGGAACCGGTGGCAGGGAAGCAAGCCTTCTCAGGATTTCCTTTCGGTAAACGTACAGACCGATGTGTCTGAGATAGGGATAGTGCCCGGTAAACTGCTCAGGAAATTCCCGGTTAAACGGGATAGCAGATCTTGAAAAATAGAGTGCTCTTGACTGCTGATTCAGAATTACTTTTGGAAAATTCGGATTTTTAACCTCTTCATTGGTGCGGAATGGTGTTGCCAGTGTTCCCATATCAAGAGTTGGATCAGAGATCAGGGGCAGGTACGCAGTTTCAATCGACGCCGGATCGATAAAAGGTTCATCTCCCTGCACATTGACAACCAGATCCGCACCGATTTTCTCATTGGCCTCGGCAAGGCGGTCGGTACCGCTCGGGTGGTCTTCACGGGTCATGACCGCCTTGTACCCGGCAGAAACAACTGTTTCAAAAACACCCTGATGGTCGGTCGCCACCCAAACCTCGTCAATTCCTTTTGCCTGGTGGGCTTGTCTGACTGCATGCAGAATCATCGGCTGATTCCCAATCAGGGCCAGGGGTTTCCCGGGAAGACGGGAAGAAGCGAATCTGGCTGGAATGATAACGGCCAGTTTCATAACTGGTCAATCACCTTGGGAACCCGGAAGAATGGTCCGATTTTGGACGGTGCATTGGATAAGGCATCCTCGTTCTGGAGCATGGTCTTTGGTTCATCGGGCCGTAAAACGTTTTCTGCATCCGTTATCGCAGTAAGCGGATCAACCTGATCAGTATTCAGTTCATTCAGCTTTTCCATGTAAGACAGAATATTATTCATATCCGTTACCATGGCGGCTTTCTCAGCCTCACCAAACTTCAGGTGGGCCAGAGCAGCAATATAATCGACATCCTTTGGTGTTACAGCCATTTTTCCCTCAATTCAATTTCAATTTTGATCTTACTGCAGCCTGAGTCCTTTCGAGAAGCTCTTTTCTGTCGGCTTCTGTTTTTCCTTCAGTGTAAACCGGTTCAGATATCACAACTTCAACCTGACCGGGGTGAACCCGAAGACGGTCCTTTTCCATTATTTTATGGGTAAAGTTGAGAGTCACCGGAACAACCGGAACCTGAGCATCAATCGCCAGCAGGAATGGCCCTGATTTAAACGGGAGCAGGTTCCCGTCGGTACTCCGGGTTCCTTCAGCAAACATCAGAACACTTCTGCCATTTCTGAGTTTATAGGAAGCTTCATCCAGTGACTCTTTCGATTTACTCCGGTTCGTCCGGTCAATGAGAATATAATCTCCGACCTTCAGGGACCATCCCATCATAGGTACCTTTTCAAGTTCCTTTTTCGCAACCAGGCGGATCTGATAGGGAATTGCATGAATGACAACCGGAATATCAATGGCGCTTGCATGATTTGACACAAAAACATAATTCATTTCGGGATCCAGGTTTTCCAGGCCCGTAATTTTGATTCTGATCCCAATGGTTTTGATGATGATAAAAGACCAGATTCTTGCCCACAGGTGATACCCTCTTCCCCTTGGAACAAACAAGGACCAAACCATTGAAAAAAAGGCACAAATGACCGTTGCCGGAAAAATAATGGCACCGGCCCAGATAGTTCTGAGCATAGTTTTCCTGTAAAACCTTAAAAATAGAAAGTATGCGGAATAAAAGAAAACTGAAGTCAGGCAATTCCCGTACGTATGAGTGAGAGTTACCTTTGGTTCCGGATAAAAAAAAGGGGGAGCCGGAAACCGGATCCCCCTGTCAGACTGGAAAACGGATTATTTATTATCCATTTTATTAATCAGGTTTTTAAAAAACGTGCCGCCCTGTTGTGGCGCACCAGGCTGCTGTCCGGAGGGAGCCGGTGCAGGGGCAGGTGGTGGAGCCGGTGCAGGTGGTGGAGCCGGTGCGGGCGCCGGAGCTGGTGCTGGTGCGGGAGCCGGTGCAGGCGCAGGTGCAGGTGCAGCCGCCGCCGGAGCAGCCTGTTGGGCACCCGCTGCAGGCTGTGGTGCAGGACCAGATTGTTTATTAATCCGGGCAAGTGTTTCACGGCTGATTGCTTTAAGAACTTCAAATACCCCGATATTTTTGATAACGGAAGCTTCAACTGCCGGAACGTTATTCGGGTTCAGATTTTTATTCAGCTCTTCAACACTGTAAACATTGGCAAGATCCCGTTTGTTGTACTGCAGAACGATCGGGAAATTGTTCAGATCGATTCCATACTCAGCAAGGTTATCTTTCAGATTCTGGAGGGATTCGATATTTTCGTTCATCTTACCGACACCTGAATCGGCAACAAAAACAACACCGTCAACGCCTTTAAGAACCAGCTTACGGGTTGCATTGTAATAAACCTGTCCCGGAACCGTGTAAAGCTGGAATTTGGTATTAAACCCTTTAACACTTCCAAGATTCAGAGGAAGAAGGTCAAAAAAGAGAGTCCGGTCTGCTTCGGTTGCCAGTGAAATCATGTTTCCGCGGGTATTATCGGGAACATTCTGGTGGATCACCTGCAGGTTGGTTGTTTTACCGCTGAGCCCGGGACCGTAATAAACAATTTTAATTACAATTTCACGGTTCGCATAATTGATCGAAGCCATCTCATCCCCTTAGTCATTTCTTCTGCTAATATTCAAAGTCTTACTGATTTTTTCAAGTATTCTGACCGGCAATGTGTAAAAACTCGGAAATCTTGCCGGCTGCATCAAATAACCGGTCCTGAAGTTCAGAAAGATTCTCTTTTCGAGTATACAGCACCAAAGTAACATCTTCAATTTTTTGGATCAGAATCAGTTTATCGGCGGTTGAAAAAAAGACCTGATGGGCATTTTCACCCAGCTTTGATAACTGCCCGGTGACATTCAGGTCAAGAATTGCAAAGACCGATCCAAGAAGATCAGGATCCCTTTCCGACGGAAATGTGGTTTCCATCACAAGTCCATCCTGATCAATTATTAAAATGCCAACAACCCCAGGCAGGTCGGATAGGGGGCGGATGATATCACTCAGTTGCGCAGTCATGATGGTTTCCCGGCTGATTAGATTAGATTGGTCAGGTATTGGGCTTCTTTTTCAATTGTCGGTAGAATATCATCCAGGCGCAGAGCTGCCGGAGCCGACATGACAAACAACAGATCACTGTTCGGTATTGCCTTAACAATGATGTATTTATTCTGAAAGGACATGACAACCCGGTTCAGCGGTCCTGAAAACATATTTTCACCTAACGCAATCACGGCCGATAAAGTTCTTGAAATGTTTTCGCCGGACTGGTCAATTTTCAGGGCTTCATTGGTGATTTTCCGGTCGATGACAAAGCCATCAGGGGTCATGATAAACACAGCATCTGATCCGGTTTTTTTCAGCATACGTTCCATCAGAGTCGAGGCATCGTTTGCCGTATCTCCAACCGGGGTCATATCGAGATTGGTTTCTACCGGACTTACCGGAGCTGAAGGAGCCTGCTCAGCCACACTGGCTTTGATGGTGGTCCCGGAAGGCGGCTGACCAAAATCAAAATCAAAATCATCACCGGCTACATTATCCTGACTGCCATCATCCAGTACCTGAAGGGCCTCGATCAGAAGCTGTTCCCAATGGTCGAGAATGGTCACCTGGGCAGAAATTTCATTTACCATATCAAAACTGCCGCCTTTCCAGCCGGCAATATTAAAAAAGGCTTCCTTCCCGACCATTCCGCTGGTTTCGGCGTGAACGATATCTCCCTTTTTGAAAATAATTATTCCGTCTTTTTGGCCGTCAGTTACTTTAAGGGTACAGGTAATACGGCCAAGGCAGTTCATCTGGACCACATCCATGAGCTGCAGCGATCCGATGTTTCCTTTGAAACTGTCTTCGTTCCCGGTCATTTCTTCCCGGGTGCCACCCGGATTAATGTTCTGGCGTTTGGTAAAGAAATCAGAAATGGCCTTTTTCAGAACTTTAATATCGAAGGGTTTTTCAATGTAAAAAATACTTCCCCGTTTACTGGCTTCCATCTGGACTTCTGTCGAGCCATAAGCTGTCATAATAATGACACCGGTATCGGGATACTTTTCTTTAACCTCTTTAAGCAGATCAATGCCGGTCATTTCGGGCATTTTAATATCTGTGATAACCAGATCGTATCTGTCTGAGCCCAGCATTTCAAGCGCCTGGCTGGCTTTAACCGTATAGGCAGTTTCAACGCCAAGGTCAGAACTTTGCGCAAGGGTTTTACTGATTCCCCAGGCAATGGTTTCTTCGTCATCAACAATTAAAACTTTCTTTTTTGTATCCACAAGAGTAATCCTTAATTGAACAGGGTTGCCGACAGAAGCCGGTCTGTATCCACAAGATAAACGGTTGCCCCGGTAATTTCAGCCCAGGAACTGATAATTTCTGCTTTTATTCCCGCCGAGTCTGCAACGTCTGCTGTAACCGGATGAAATTCGGAGGATAAAACCTTTTCAATTCCTTCAATGGCATCCACTCGGAATCCGAAAAAATATCCTTCAGAATTTAAGATAATAACCGATTCATCCAGATTCGTATTGTAAATGTTGTTCCCGTAAAACCCAAGCTGTTCGGCAAGACGGATAATCGGGACCAGGCGGTTATCAAAAATGAAAAGGCCTTCAAAAGCGGTATTGAGCAGGGGCATTGACTTTGACTGCAGGGTATCAACCACACGGGCAACTTTATTGATGGGAACGGTAAAGTAGTGATCTTCGATGCGGAAAACCAGAAGCTGTAATTCATTCATTCCGGTCTACCCCCTGTTAATCCCGTTAAGTTCTATAATTTTCTGAATATTGACAACCTCGAACCAGGGATCTTCAGTTGTGATAATGTGGGTGATCACCCCTTCCGGCAGCTTAAAAATTCCGGAAGGAACCGGGAACAGAGTTTCATAAGTTCCCACACCAAAAACACGGTCAACAATGACACCATTCAGATTACCCGGGTCAGATTTTAAAACAATCAACTTGCGTTCATCTGACGGTTTATGCAATTCTTCAGTAAAATACAGACTGGCCAGATCGATAAAATTGATATGTCCCTGCCAGCTTTCATTACCTTCAGCTTCTGCCTGGGCAGCAGCAATCATGCCCTCTTCGAGATCGGCAATTGTCCTGACTGCTTCGACCGGAGTGGCAAGCCGTTTGCTCCCGACTTCAAAAACCAGCAGCCTGAACTGCCCTCTGATCTGAGGGTTAGTAGGTGTTATTGAGCTCATAATTCGGTTTTAACCGCATAATTTTTTAAAAATTTCGCCATTTCATCAGGCGTTAAAATAAAGTGCTGAAGTCCTGCTGCCGTAACCGAATCAGGCATTGAACTGATCTCTGCTGTTCCGGGCTGCTGGGTAATGACCAGTCCGCCGGTTCTGCGGACGAGTCTTGCCCCTTCGGTCCCGTCACGGCCAAGACCCGAAAGAATCAGACAGATGACCTCTTTTCCTGAAAAAAGGGCGATGCTCTTAAACAATACATCAATATTGGGCATGAACGGATACAAATGGCGCCCCGGGTCAGGAACAAAAAAGCCTTCTGAACCCAGAATAAACTGTCTGCGGACGGGCGCAAGAAATAAAACACCCTGCCTCAGTTGAACCCCGGTCTGGATCAGCTCAACCTGTACCGGAACGACGGCCTGAACCTGCTGAATAAACTGCTCCAGAAAGGAGTGAGACAGGTGCTGGGCAATTACAATTGCATATGTTTCACACCATTTTCCTAACTTTTTGACCAGATCAAGTATTACTTTGGGTCCGCCGGTTGAGGCACCGATCAGCAAAACCGGAATACCTGCAGATTTCCCTGGCGTCTCTGGCTCCTGCTCTGGAACAGCTGGTTCTTCTGTGGGTACCTGCAGGCTAACCGCCGGCTGATCCAGAAAAGAATCCAGTATTTCACGGCTGACATAGCTGGTCATCCGAACAGCTTCCCTCAGGTGTTCCCGGCCATCCGGCAGGTACAATTCAGAAACCGTAAGGGAACTGACGACAGGAAAACTTTGAGACCATGCCTCGGTCTCTGTCCAGAGAAATTCCTCGGTAACCAGAATAACCGGTTTCCGGTAGAGCAAAAAGCAATTCTTTAAAACCTGAAACAGGTTTTTATCAGCATCAGAATTTTCAAAGAACACGAGCAGAACCTGAAGGTCTGCCACCGAACTGTCTCCGGGAACACCATCCGGCTGATTCCAGAACCCGGATATGATCAGATCCTGCGAATCATTCAGTGTTTGTCTTATCCAGGAATCGAACCGGCCGGAGGCAGCGATCACTCCGACTTTGATCATCTGCCCAGAAGACCATGAATTGTATTCAGCAATTCATCCACATCAAACGGTTTGTTCAAAAAGGCATTGGCGCCAAGTTCAAGTCCGCGGCGGCGGTGTTTTTCGCCTGAGCGGGCAGTCAGAATAACAATCGGTATCTGGCTGAACTGTGGTTTGGACCGCAGCGCACTGATCAGTTCATACCCGTGCATCTTGGGCATTTCAAGGTCAGTCATGATCAGATCAAACTTATTTTTCTCTGCAATATCGTAAGCTTCAGCACCGTCCTGGGCAGTAGTTACTTCATACTCTTCCCGCTTCAGCAAAGATTCAACATACTTTCTGATGGATACTGAATCATCGGCGCAAAGAACTCTGATTTTTCCCCGAACTCTTGTTTTTGCCGGTTCAGGCCGTTTTGGTGTCTCTTCAGCTTCCTCTTCATCGGGCATGAATCCTTCTGTCTCGAGCACTGGAAGCGCCCCGTAAGAAGACCGGACGGAGGTTCCTGCGTTTTTACCGCCCTGCCAATACCTGAACAGATAGGAAACATCCAGGATGAGAATAACGGAACCGTCTCCCAAAACAGTTGCCCCCATAACACCCATTACGTTTTTAAGGTGCGATCCGAGGGTTTTTACTACAATTTCTTCCTTCCCGATCAGGCGGTCTACCCGTACCGCAATTTTCTGGTCAGCATCTGACAGGATCACAACCGGGTATTTTGGTTTCATCGAGGCTGGGTCCTCTTCCATCCCGATCACCTGATTCAGGTGAATAAGCGGAATGGTCTGGTCACGGACGGTTATCAATTCCTGCTCGCCGATTTTCTGGATGTTTTCCATGATAAGTTCGACAGTTTCTTCAACCGAACTCAGCGGAAAGGCATAGGTTTTTCCACCGGCCTGAATCAGCAGGGATTGGTTGATTGCAAGGGTAAGCGGCAGGCGGATAGTAAAGCAGGACCCTTTTCCAAGCGTTGATTTAACCGAAATATTTCCTTTGAACTTGGTCACGACGTTTTTCACGACGTCCATCCCAACCCCACGTCCGGAAAGGGAGGTTACTTTTTCGGCAGTGGAAAATCCGGGAATAAACATGAGTTCCATGGCCTCGGTATCGGTCATGGCTTCTGCACGTTCTGCCGAGACAATCCGTTTGGAAATAGCAGCCTGTTTCAGCCGCTGGGCATCAATTCCGTTCCCATCATCTTCAACTTCGAGTACAACCTGGTTCCCGTCCTGGTAGGCTCTGAGGGTGATCAGTCCCGTTTCGGATTTCCCCTTTCCCTTACGGGTATCCGGAAGCTCAATTCCGTGCGAAACAGCATTCCGGACACAGTGCATAATCGGTTCAATCACCTCTTCCATTACCGTTTTATCAAGACGGGTGTCTTCACCTTCAATCTTCAGATCCACATCCTTGCTTTCCTCACGGCCAATGTCCCGGATGGACCGCTGGAACCGGATAAACATGTGTTTTACCGGAACCATCCGCATCGACATAATTTCAACGTTGAGTTCGTTTGCGATGGAGGATACAGAAAGGATGGATTGGCGGAAAGCATCCGAGAAACCCCGGATTTCAGAACTTAAATCTTCAAAGTTCGACAGGTTAGACCGCATATCCCTGAGAATAATATCCAGGTCGCTGAACCGGTCAAATTCGGATTCTGCAAAATCCTGCAGAATGCCCTGTTCCTCACTTGAGAAAAATCCGGATGCATTATCCGTCGTTTTCCCTGCAAATTGAGAAACCTTTTTCATGATGGAGTTCAGAAGCAGTTTTTCTTTCTGAAGCTTCAGAAGTGTGCCTTCCATGAAACCCAGCTGGTTATTCATCCGGTTACGGGAAATGAGAAGTTCGGCAGCCAGATTGATCAGGTTGTTCAGGGTGGTAATGTTGATCCGGAGTGTTTGCTCGGCAACAACCCCTTTCGGACGGTTATCCTGCTGCATCTGGGCTGCTGGTGCTGCCTGAATTTCCTGGCCGGACGAAACCGGAACCTCTGCTTTGGCAACTGGTTCTGTCTGGACAAATTTTTCGGGTGTAAATTCTTTACCTTCCAGTTTTGCCTGAAGCTTATTCAGGTACTGGACCAGGTTAAAGGTAGCTTCTTCAAGCCCGGGTACTTCGTCATGCCCCTCTTCCCTGAGAGAAGTCAGCATATTTACCTGGATATCGGTGCCTTTAAGCATGATATCAATCAGGTCCCGGTCTGCAGGAATTTTCTCATCCCGGAGGATCTGGAACACATCTTCCATTTTGTGTCCCAGTTTGCTCATGTTCGAGAACTTCATCATGGCCGCAGACCCCTTCAGGGTATGGGCACTTCTCAGAATTCCGTCGATAATTGAAATATTGCCGAGGTCTTTTTCGAGTTCCAGAAGATCGGTACTTATTTTCTGGATATTTTCATCTGCTTCAAGCAAAAAGACCTGCTGAATTTCATTCAGTTCCTGCCGCGGCCGTTTTGGTTTTTCTGAAGGGATAGTGGCAGCAGGTTCAGCCGGTTCATCCGGGAGTTCAAGCAGCGTATCCTGATCATCCGGTAACTCAAGCGTATCCTCAATGATGGCAAGTTCCGGTTCTTCGAGTGTTTCCAGGCCAACCAGATCTGGCTCCTGAAGAACAGAAGCATCCAGTTCACTAAGGTCTCCGGCGTCCCCGGTCAGGGATTCTTCGATCAGAGAAGTTCCGTCTTCCTCTGCAAGTGAAAGAAGGTCCGGATTCTCTGCCGGCTCTGTCTCAATCAATACAGATAGTCCGGCAGTGTCATCTGCAAGCTCAGATGGCTCTTCAAAAATAAGACTTTCATCCTCAAGCACCGGTTCCTCATCTGAAATCAAGGCTTCTGCCCCGTTGGATTCAGACTCGTAGGATTCTGGTTCTTCTATGACCATTTCTGTTTGATCCGGATCCGGCAAACCGGGTTCAGAATCCGGAATTTCAGGCTCATCCAGACTTACAGTTTCCTGCTCCTCAACCATTATGCCGGATATTTCTTCCTCAGATAGTTCGGAGGGAAGAGTTTCAATGTCTGTCAGTTCACCGGGTTCTCCGGTAAGAATCAGGTCTTCATCAATTGTTTCAGTAAGTTCATCTGCAACGGATTCAGTTTCTTCGGCAAGATCCTCGTCTGTGACAAGATGAAGGGTCGACGGAGTCAGGTGATCCGGGGTTTGGATTTCTTCAGCAGTTTCTTCAGGCTGTTCTTCACCAGTAATTTCAGGGTTGTTCAACAGCACCTGAAATAATTGATCGGCAATATCCATCCGGTGGGAGAGCATTTCCTGATAGGCATTTTTTTCACCGTTATCATATCTGCCATGAAGGAGATCGACATATTCGATGAACTCTTTTGCAATCTGAATATTCAGATGTTCCCTGAGCACTTCAACCGGATCTTTAAGCGAGAGACTGAAATCAACAAACTGATTAATCCCCGTATTGTTGCCCTGAATCGAATTCAGCTTTTTGATATCCAGATAAATCTGCTGAATAACGCCGAAATAGTCGACTGATTCTGATCCGGGCTTTAAATCTTCATGTTCGGCCAGGGTATCCGGTCCGGTAACAAACTGATCAAGCAGGATATCAGCTCCGGCTGACTCTTCCTGAAAGACAGAAATTCCGGATATGTCTTCACCTGAAGGCGCATCATGACCTGGCTCTTCGGTTAAAGCCGTAAAAGCGGATTCATCAGAAATTCCGGTTTCCAGTTCGATTAATGCCGGCTCTTCCGGTTGACTCTGTTCTTCCGGGACATCAGCATCAGCCAGAATGTCTTCCGAACTTAGATCCTCAGCCAAAACAGACTCACCGGGTTCATCTTCAGTAATGGAATCAACTGAAAGATCATCTTCCAAAAGGATGATTTCCTCATCTTTACTGTCAGAAACAACCTCTTCTTCGGCTTCATCTAAAGTGCCGGTTTCGGCGACCCCGTCTTCAATGGTTGCCTCAACATCCTCTAAAACCAGGTCTTCGGCAGATCCGGAACTGTTTTCAGAGATTTCATCCGAAGAAACGGGGATGGATTCAGTCTCTTCTGAGAAGGAATCCCCAAGTTCATCCTGAGTTTGCTGTTTCAGAATTTCGGTAAATAATTCAAAGACCCTGTTCGAGATCTGATCAATCTGTGGTTTTACGAGGTCACGGTCGAAGGCTTCATTTTGATCTGAAAGTTCGAGAAAATCGATAAATTCCTGATACTCAGGTAAAGGACTTACTTCACGGAATGCAGAAACAGGGGAAGGGGACGAAGACAATTCACTCATTCCCTGCCGGATCAGAGCATAATCAGCATGACCCGTTAACGCTGAATCCCAAACTGAAATGATCTGGGAGATGAGCCACTGCATGTGATTGACCGGAGCTTCCACGGATTCTTGTGGTTCCGTCACCACATCAGACTCCTCAGTACTTTCCAAACTCTCTTCACTAACCGGCTGTTGTTCCTCTGGTGCACCGGCGGAATCTGATTCAAAATCAAAAATCTCCTCTGCAATACCAGCAGGTTCTTCAGACAAAATTACAGACCCGGGCTCTTCCTGAATCAATTCTTCAGAAACCGGTCCTTCCAGAAGCCCGTCCGTCAGATCAGAAATGCCGTGGTCTTCCAGAACAATTTCTTCCTCAATTGCTGCCTCGGCTGTAATTTCAGCTCCATCTGAAACAGGCTCGCTTAGCAGGGTTTCGCTGAAGCCAGACTGAACAGGGGCAGCAAACTCCTCTTCAAAGGTCTGGGCCGGAGTTTCAGCAGTAAATACGTTTTGGGGTGCAGATTTAACCCCTTCAAACAATTCAGCAAGACTAAACCCAAGGGCTAACGGATGGTTAAATTGGGAAAAATCAGGTTTCAGATCTCTAACAGCCGAAACAGCATCCGTAATCTGGGTTTCCTCAGGTTCAGGACCGGCAAGATTTGTATTCTGCACTGAAGGTTCGCCGGGTGCTGAAAGTCCGGCCCAGGAATAAAGCTCGGAGAGATCGGAAGGGATAGACACGGCATCAACTGCCGAAACAAGATATTGGACAGTTTCTGCTGTTTGGGAGGCAAGTTGTTCGTATTTCTCGTCGAACGGATTTTCAGGGTTTAATTCAGCCGGTAAAGAGGATAAAAACTGGAAAAAGTCATTAAAAGAAGAATTGGCAACAGGAGGATAGGTTCCGCCGGCATATTTTTCACATTGCAGTAAAATCCGGGTAAGCAAATCAACCCGGTCGGACTGAACCTGGCCGGATTCAAGCTGAGCAATCAATCCCTGAATAAATTTTGCAACTGCATCGCCGGGAGTTTCCTGCCTGGAACTCAGGTTTCCGAGCAGATTGATTTTTTTCCAGTTACGCATTTTGAGTTTCCATTTTAGAAATGATCCGGTCGTACTTCCCGGCAATGTCTTTCAGGATTATTGCTTCGTTGAGCTCCCCGACTGTAATATTCCTGATAAATTTATGGACGATTCTGGTCGCTTCATTTAAAAATTCTCTGGTTTCATCATCCAGAGCAAGTTTCTTTTCTGAAAGTTCTATTAATACCCGTTCCAGAAACCGGGCAACATGACTGGTGTTCATAAAGCCAACCATCGAAGCTGCACCTTTAATTGTATGGGCATGAAGTTGCATATCAGAAAGAACATCAGCCGCATCTTCAGTTTCCAGCCTGGCCAGACTGAGTTCCAGATCACGGGCATGTTCGGATCCTTCAATCAGGAACAGTTCCATTATTTCGATCTTTGAGAGTCCCAACTTACCGTTTTCTGTATATAATTGACTGATTGAATTTCATTGGCTGAACACGTTCTCCCAGGCCCCATCCTATTTCGGACTCTCCGAGGAATAAATATCCACCCGGCTTAAGTGCTCTGATCAGTTTTTGTTTTACCCGCTCAGAGTTAACATCATCAAAATAAATAAGGGTATTTCTGGCAAAAATCAGGTCGTAAACACCTTCAAAAAGTTCATGATTCAGAATGTTGCTGTGAACGTAACTTATTTTTTCAAGTAAGCCCGCATCCGGCTTCAGGGTACCCGTTCCGGATGGTTTAAAATATTTCTCTTTCAATACCGAGGTCAACCCCCTGCATTGCATTCGGTTGTAGTCTGCCTTTAAGGCAGTGACTATGGCCTGTTTCGACAAATCGATTGCATCAACATGGAAATCACCGGCAGATTTGTATGCAGGTGATTCATAAAACGCCATCAGAATGGATAAGGGCTCCTGGCCTGTACTGCAGCCGACACTAAGTGCCCGTAATGATTTTTCTTTACTGAAACTGCTTTTATCAGCAAATACAGGAAAAATGATTTCTCTTAAAACCCTGAAATGATCTTCATTCCTGAAAAAATAAGATTCATTGATCAGGACTTCTTCCAGAATTTTTTCATAGGCGGCTGGGTTTTCACTGAGAACTGACTCAAGAGACTCTTCGTTTATTGAAAACTCATGAAACAGTTTCAACAGCCTGCTTTTCAGATTTCCGTGCTGGTTTCTGGTTAACACCAGCCCGGTTTTCTGATTTAAAATCAAATAAAAATGGTTCAGTAACTGAACACTCTCCTGAGTCACCGGTATCAGTTAGAGGTAATTTTCATTTCTCCGCTGCCGTAATCGCTGAAAAAGGGTGCACTGGCCGAATCCAGCAGTTCACTTCCGCCCGGCAGTTTAAACCTTGCCACAGACTGGGACAGACGTTTCGTAATTTCCACCAGATCAGTTGCAGAGGCAGCTGACTGACGGGATCCGATCAGAGATTGTTTCGCGATCTGGGACACTTCATTCATCGCCATTACGACGCCTGCCGAAGCGATATCCTGCTGCTTGGCTGCAAGCGAGATTTCCTGAATAAGTTCTGTTGACTGCTGTACCACCGACCGGATCTGCTCAAGTGCCCGTGCAGCTTCGTCGGCAAGCCGGGTACCTTTTTCCACTTCCGCAGTACCCTTTTCCATGGCGTGTACCGCTTCCTGTGTTTCTGCCTGAATGGTTTGTACCAGCTGTGAAATATCGTTTGTTGCTTTTGCAGAACGTTCAGCAAGTTCACGCACCTGGTCAGCAACCACGGCAAAACCACGTCCGGCATCACCGGCACGGGCAGCCTCAATGGTAGCATTAAGAGCAAGAAGGTTCGTCTGGCTCGCAAGTTCGTCGATCACCTGGACGATTTTACCGATTTCATTGGATGATTCACCAAGTGACTTGATTTTTTGGGCAGAATCCTGCACAGTAGACCGGATCCTTCTCATCCCCTCGATCGTTTCAAGTACGATGTTACCACCCGACTGGGCTACTTCTGCAGCCTTTGAGGCAGCTTCTGCAGCAGAGTCAGCATTATTTGCCACCTGGCGGATGGAAGCAGCCATTTCTTCTACGGCCGCCGAAGCGTTCGTCACCTGAATGGACTGTTCTTCAGCACCATGTGCCATCTCTTCCGTTGAGGCAAGAATTTCCTTGGCAGATTCAGATACCTGACGGGTCACAGACTGGACTTCACGGATAAGGCGTCCAAGGTCATCCACCATGAGGTTAAAGGAGTCTGCAAGTGCACCGAGAGCACCTTCAGTTACAGTTGCCCGCTGGGTGAAGTCACCCTCTGCTGAATTGGACACAACCACAAGAAGGTTGGTTAACTGTTTCTGCATCGAATCCCGTTCGGCTTCCGTTTCGATCAGTGCCGAAAGACGCCGGATCATTTCATCGAACCGGGAGCCAAGTTCCTCAAATTCGTCACCGGTATGAATGTTGGTTCTGGCATTAAAATCTCCGTGGGCAACCCGGTCCATAGTCACCAGCAGGTTATCAACTGTCGTAGTAAGTGACCCGGAAAGAGTTCTTGCAAAGTAAAAGGCGCCAACGAACCCGAGTGCAATGGAAACAATCAGAATCAAAACCGAAATCCAGAACAGGGTTGTTGCCGAAGACTGAAGTTCATCAATTACAGTACCATAGGTCGCATAAGGGGTGGTTACCACACCATAAGCCAGAACACTTTCGTTCGGTTTGTAGGTAATTGAGTTGGTCATAGCCGAAACCTGCATGTAGGCCCGTTCGGTTGCACCGGTATTCACATCGGTCAGTACAACTGAACCAACTGTATCTGCCTGCTGAAGAACATCAGCCTTTAGCGGAACCCCGACAGCAAACTGATTGATGTTTTCACCAAACGCCATGGATTCAGTGGACACGATCCGGATGCCGTTTGCAACAATGCTGGCCGATGCACGGTTTTGCTCTACGATGGTATGAAAATTCTGAACAAGAAAGTTATTGTTCCTGGCCAAAAGCTTCCCGCCAACAACAACACCCAGAACATTTTGAAGGCGGTCTACGATCGGAAGAATGACAACGGTTCCCAACCCGACATATTTCGTTTCTTTTTCCCCGGCCTCGTTGGTGACTTCAAACGTAGCAAGTTCATTCAGATGCTGCTCGGAAGGGCGGAATCCGGTAACATTCATCGGAATATTGGCCTGAATCAGAAGTTCTTTTTTGAGGACATCCTCGGGGATCATCATCAGACCTGTTTTATTGGTCAGGGTTTTGGATGCTGCATCAACAAACTGGTTGACCGGGCTGACGCCGTCAATTTTTGAGTAATCCCGGATAAAAACATCATCGCCGAAAGAAGCCGGGTCGGTCGCACGGGTAATGACACGTCCACGGTTATCCAGAATGGTAAAAAAGCTCAGTTCATAGGAAACAATGTTATCGAAAGCCACACTGTTCAGATCTTCACGGGCAGCATCCTTCTCCGGAATATTCGGTGCCCGGTTAAATTTTGACATCAGGGCCACGAACTCAGAAGATCCGATTGTATTCGAAACCCGGGAATAAATATCATTATTCAATGTCGAGATAGTCTTGGTCAGAATCTTGCCCTGCTCTTCCATTGCCGCCTTGGCACTTGCCAGCTGCTGGGTTGCAGAATCATCGGCCTGGTTAGAGGTAATCATGCTGATGGTGAACAGAAGAACGGCAGCAATAATACCTACGGGAATTGCCACTACCTTTGCAAAGTTGTTCAGCAGTTTACCACGGATGGTGTTCTGGGCAAACATTCCGCTTTCAAAGAAAGTACCCGCCATTTTAAGCTCCTATCTCGAAAATTGAGTCAAATAAAAAAAAGTGATCAGAAAAAGGTGTTGTTGAAACAGGCTAATTCAGATTTTAAGTTACTAAAACTAGTTCAATATTGTCAAGAAAATATTTATTTTTATAAGGGTTTAGGCGAATTTTCAATGGTTTTATCCCCGTTCCCCTGAATTTCTTAACCCCTGCAACCGCGTTTTAATTTCCCGGACCGGAAATGTCTTCTCCTTCCGGCAGATTTAATTGAATTTGAACACGCCTCTGGTTATTTTAGACTTTTATGGCAGCAGTCTGGATGCGCAGACCGCCTCGGCTGACTGAAGTTCAACAGATTACCCGGAGTTTCATCATGGATTCCCTTAAACCGCTTCTTAAAAACCTGATTTCAGTTGAAGGTATTCTGGCCGCAGTTGTTATTGGCAAGGATGGCTTCGTCATTGAATCCTTAACCAACACCGACCTGGATACGGATGCCGTAGGGGGAATTATTTCGGGCGGGATCCGGAATACAGAAGAAATGGGCAAAGACCTCGGGGTTGGCACCCTGCACCAGTCCATGATCGAGTACGAAAACGGAATCCTTCTATCCAAGGTGGTGACCGAGTCGGGAACCCTGCTCGCCATTGTTGCCTCAGACAAGGCCCTCGTTGGGAATGTCAGATATCAGCTTAATAAATTCGGCGAACAAATTGCAAAAAATTTGGCCTAAACTGCGCGGTCAGTAGATTTTTAACCGGTGAACTTTTAAATTCCTGCAAATAATTCTGAAGGAACCCCATGGCAAAGACAGGGAATGAGGATTTCAGACAAGTCTATCTCAGTGAAAACCAGATGGAACTTGCCACCAATGTGCTGAAGGATCTGTACACCAAAACAGCAGCCACGGCGATTATCCTCGGAGACATGACCGGACAGCTTCTGTCCAAAATCGGCGGACTACTGGACCGTGATCTTGAAGTTTTTTCTGTTCTGGCCGCTTCCAATTTTACCGCAACGAGTGAAATGGCGAGACTGATCGGCGAAAAGGCAAGTTTTGAAGTTCTGTTCCATGAAGGCGAGGAACGGTCAATTTACCTGATGAGCATTGATGACCGGTATATCCTAGAGATTATTTTCAAGACGACCATTCCGCCGGGAACTGTCAGAATCTACGCAAAAAAAGCAAAAGAATCGCTCCGCCAGATTATTTCCTCAGAATCAATGGAAGTAGATATTTCCGAAATTTTTGATGATAATTTTTCCAGCCTGCTGGATGAACAGTTTGATAAAACCATGGGAAACAAGGACCCGAAAAACTGACAGCTTCCACCAACTGAAAGCTGCATTATGAGAATAATTTCGGGGGAATTCAGAGGACGTCTGCTTGAATGCCCGGCAGGTGATCATGTAAGACCCACCTCTGACCGGGTGAGAGAAAACCTGTTCAACCTCCTTTCCAATCACCTCCATTTTCAGGATTTAGCCGTTGCAGACCTGTTTTGCGGTTCAGGAGCATTGGGCGCTGAATCGCTGAGCCGGGGTGCCGTCTATTCCGTTTTCGTCGATAACCATCCGGCTTCAGTAAAAACTGCTGAGCAGAACCTGATCAGGCTGAAAATTGAGAAAAACCGGTATGATCTGGTCAGATCGGACGCAATCCGCTGGGCCGGCAGTTATTCCGGAAGGGATATCGGAGTCATCTTTGCAGATCCGCCTTATAACTGGGACGGATTTGCTTCCCTTTTTGACACACTCAGCCAGAATTTTCGTCTGAACCGGGCCTTGTTTGCATTCGAAGCTTCTTCTGATTTCAAACCACCGGCAGGCTGCAACCCGGTCGATGACCGGAAATACGGAAAAACAAGACTGTGCCTTTTTTATCTTTCCGGCAGGGACGTTAATGGATAAAACAGCTATCTACCCGGGCACTTTTGACCCCATAACCAACGGGCACCTTGATGTTCTTGAGCGGGCATGTAAAATTTTTGATCATGTCATTGTAACTTTGGCCGTTAACAGTTCGAAAACCCCGCTGTTTACTTCAGCGGAACGGAAGGACATGATCCGGGAAGCAACCAGTCATCTTCCGAACGTAACTGTTGATACCATCGACGGACTTTTAATCGATTATTGTGTCAACGCAGGTGCACTTTCAATAGTTAGAGGCCTCAGACAGGTCAGTGATTTTGAGTACGAATTTCAGATGGCCCTGATGAACCGGAAAATCCAGCCCGAGATTTCTACCGTTTTCCTGATGCCCAGCGATAAATACACTTTCCTCAACAGCACCATCATCCGGGAACTCGCACGGCTTGGTGCAAACGTATCCGAATTTGTCCCCCCATCCGTTTTAAGCAGATTAAATGAAAAATTCCCCAGGAGATAACCCCATGCAAGGTGCCCAACGGCTCGATAAAATTCATGAATCCCAGACACTTGCTATTACTGCAAAAGCCGCCGCATTGAAGCGGCAGGGTATAAAGGTGCTCAGCCTGTCTGCCGGTGAACCCGATTTTGATACGCCGGCCTACATTCAGGAAGCAGCATTTGACGCCATCAGGGCCGGCTATACCCACTACACCCCGAACAACGGCCTACCCGAACTGAAAGACGCCATTGTTAAAAAATTCCGGGAAGAAAACGGGATTGACTTTAAACCCGAGGAAATACTGGTCTCGAATGGTGGCAAACACTCAATTGCCAACTTCTTTTTTGCCGTTTTAAACCCCGGGGATGAGGTTATAATTCCGGCTCCCTACTGGGTTTCCTATCCTGAAATGGTCAAACTCGCCGAAGGCGTTCCGGTTATCCTGCCTGCTGGCTGGGAAACCAATTTTAAAATCAGCCCGGATCAGTTAAAAAAGGCTATAACTTCAAAAACCAGAGTTCTGGTGCTGAATTCACCCAGTAACCCAACCGGATCCGTTTACACTCCCGATGAAATACGTGCCCTGTGCCAGGTCGCAGTCGATCATGAAATCCTGGTTCTTTCTGATGAAATTTATGAGCACCTGATTTTTGACGGAACCCCGCATTTCTGCCCTGCCTCGGTCCCTGAGTTTAAACCGTGGGTGTTTGTTGTAAACGGGGTTTCGAAGTCTTTTGCCATGACCGGCTGGAGAATCGGTTACCTTGCCGGTAACAAAACAATTATTGACGGTGCAGCCAAGATCCAGTCTCAGATGACAAGCAATGCCTGTTCTGTTAGCCAAAAGGCAGCGGTTGAAGCGATTTCAAAAGGGGTCGGCCCTTTAAACTACATGTTCAAAGAATTCGAAAAAAGACGGAAATTCGTTTTTGAATCCATGTCTGCTATGCCCTACGTTAATCTGAAAGCTCCCGGCGGTGCATTTTACGTTTTTCCCGATCTCAGCCGGATAATCGGTAAATCTTACAAGGGTGCACCTGTTACCACCATCAACCAATTCTGTGAGATTCTGATCAGTGATTTCAGAATCGCTGCCGTACCGGGTGATGCCTTTGGAGCTCCGCTGTCCCTCAGGATCAGTTATGCGACCAGTATGGAAGTTCTAGAAGATGCAATGACCCAGTTCAAATCCGCCTTGGAGTCTCTTGAATAACATACGGCACAATTTTTGCGAACTTTTTGCCAAAAATTGAAATCCGGAGATTAAGTATGCCAACTTATGATTTTCAATGCAGATCCTGCGGTCATGTTTTTGAAAAATTCCAAAAAATGTCGGATGCCTCTGTTCAACCCTGTCAAAAATGCGGATCGGATGCCGAACTGAAAATTTCGGGCGGAGGCTTTGTTTTCAAAGGATCCGGCTTTTACATCACCGATTATAAAAAAACAAGCCCCCAGCCGGAATCAGGCAAGTGAGTGAATTAAAAGAACCGGGCAGCAGCCCGATCAAGGATGTTGAAGAACTAAAAAAGTCAGAGTACTTTAAAAAAGCTGCCAGTCCGGAAGGTGAAAAGGAGATTTCGAACCGGTTTTCATCAGTTTTTGATAAAATCCGGCATTCTGCTCTGGCGGACAAGGTACTTCTGATGTTCCTGTACTTTAAGGACCCGAACACATCCAAAGCAAAAAAATTTATCATAGGTGCCGGACTTCTCTATCTGGTCACACCTCTCGATTTTATTCCGGATACGATCCCTGTTCTGGGATTTCTGGATGATCTGGGTGTCCTTTCAATGGTGGCATCATACATGATTGAAGAACTATCGGCCTACAAAGACTATATCCTTTCAAAAAAACCAATAAAACCGACCAAAACCCAGGAGTCTGACTCATGAGTACTTATACCAAACTTGTTCCCCCGGCCAGGGGAGAAAAAATTTACTTTGCTGACGGAAAAGTTCAGGTTCCTGACCGACCGGTTATCCCATTTATCGAAGGTGACGGTACCGGGCCTGATATCTGGAAAGCATCCCAGTATGTCATGGACAAAGCAGTTGAAAAAGCTTATGGCGGCAAGAAATCAATTGAATGGTTCGAAGTCTATGCAGGTGAAAAAGCCAATGATGTTTATGGCCCCAATACCTGGCTGCCAGAAGATACCCTTACTGCAATCCGGGAATATCTGATCGGGATTAAAGGTCCGCTTACAACACCGGTCGGCGGCGGTATAAGGTCAATTAACGTGGCGCTGAGACAAATGCTTGATCTCTATGCATGCGTCCGTCCTGTCATGTATTTTGATGGTGTTCCCTCTCCGGTAAAACACCCGGAACAAATTGATATGATCATTTTCCGGGAAAACACTGAAGATATTTACGCCGGAATTGAATGGAAGGCCGGTACACCTGAAGTTAAAAAGGTTATTGAATTCCTAACCAAAGAAATGGGAGTCAACAAAATCAGATTTCCCGAAACTTCATCAATCGGCATTAAACCGGTTTCTCTGGACGGATCACGCAGGTTAATCAGGGCTGCCATTCAGTATGCCATTGACAATAACCGCAGTTCGGTAACTCTCGTCCACAAAGGGAATATCATGAAATTCACCGAAGGCGCCTTCAGAGACTGGGGATATGAACTGGCGAAAGAGGCTTTTTCTGACCGGGTTATCTCCTGGGAGGAATGCAACGGAAATGTACCGGCAGGAAAAATTCTGATCAAGGATGCGATTGCAGATAATTTCCTTCAGCAGATTCTGACCCGACCGGCAGAATATGATGTAATTGCCACATTGAACCTGAACGGGGATTATATTTCTGATGCTCTCGCTGCACAGGTTGGCGGAATCGGAATTGCACCCGGTGCCAATATCAACTATGCAACCGGCCATGCTGTTTTCGAAGCAACACACGGAACAGCACCCAAATATGCCGGACTTGACAAGGTAAATCCATCGTCAGTAATTCTTTCCGGAGAGATGATGTTCAGGCATCTGGGCTGGAATGAAGCTGCAGATCTGATTGTAAAAGGCTTAAACGCCGCAATCTCGAATAAAACAGTTACGTATGATTTTGCCCGCCTGATGGAAGGTGCAAGTGAGGTAAAATGCTCGGAATTCGGTAAAAAAGTCGTTGAAGCCATGTGACATCTGAATGATCAAAAAAAACCCGCTTCCTGCGGGTTTTTTTTTGAAATCCGGAATTAAAAAAGGGTGATCTGAACCGCTTTCCAAATCAGATACGGCAGAATAATGACCAGCGAAGATTTCAGCCAATCCATACCTGAAGCAACTTTTAAGCCTGTGATCATCAGGAATATATAAAACCAATTCAGTAAATCAGCGGAAGCAGTCAGCTTATGAAGCGGATTATTGAAATCAAACTGATCGAGCAATAAAACCGGACCCAGATTTGCAGCAGTGGTTCCGAGGGTAACAATCAAGGCACTGGTTAATATTCCGGTCAGCGAGGAGTATAAGGTAAGAACTGCATTGATCTGCATCGCCCGGAAAAAATCAAACGATTCCGAATTTCCCAAAAACCGTCCCATAAGAAACAGGTATAATGAAAAGAGGAAGAAAAAGAATACTACCGCAACCACCCCTCCGGCAACCGGAATGACCTTCCCGAAAGCAGAATCCGAAAAACCTTCAATCGCTGCCAGTTGCTGATCAGCCTGTTCCTGAGTCAGCTTTCCGTCGCTGACCATCTTCTGAATCCGGTCTGCCTGCATGGCTTCCATTTCCCGTTGTATTTCGGGCTGATTTGTAATCCAGAAGGCCATTATGGCGGTCACCAAAATGCCGATTGTCAGTGAAATAATGATGTGTGACGTTGGAAGGGGTGTTTCATCGAGGCCTTCAAATGCCTGTGAAGGTGAAGTGAAAAGCAGAAGAAAACGATCAAATACTGACATGGGTCCTCCGTTTAGTCGTGATGGGTGTAACAATGATAGAGAAATCCGATTGAAAAAAAAACCTTGAATTCGTATCTTTCAGATTCATTTATTTTATTTATTTTCTGGTTTTTTAGTGTTGACTAAGGTACAAAAAGATTTTTCTTTCTACCTTTTTTGAGCCAGAATTTGTAGAAAACATAATCAAAAAGTGTGACAGGTACCCAAATGCGATCCTCCCAATTAATCCGTCAGGATTTTCTCAGGTTCTTTGAATCCAAACAGCATACCATTGTCTCAAGTGCACCTGTTGTGCCGTTTGAAGACCCGACCCTGCTGTTTACCAATGCCGGAATGAACCAGTTCAAAGACGTTTTCCTGGGCAAAGGAACCCGGAATTTTACACGGGCTGCTGATACCCAAAAATGCATCCGGGTATCAGGGAAACACAATGATCTTGAAGAAGTAGGCCTGGATACTTACCACCATACCTTTTTTGAAATGCTGGGAAACTGGTCTTTTGGGGATTATTACAAAAAAGAAGCAATTTCCTGGGCATGGGAATTGTTTACAGTTGTCTGGGGTCTGCCCAAGGATAAATTATATGCAACAGTTTACAAAACAGATGAGGAAGCCTTAGCCTTCTGGAAGGAATTAACCGATATACCGCACGACCATATCTCTAAATTCGGAGAGAAGGAAAATTTCTGGGAAATGGGTGAGACCGGACCTTGTGGCCCCTGCTCCGAAATCCATATTGATTTGGGACCCGAAGCCTGTGATAAAAAGCATCTCGACCACGAATGCTCAGTAAATGGTGTCTGCGGCAGATATATTGAACTCTGGAACCTTGTTTTTATTCAGTATAACCGGAAACCGGATGGATCTTTGGAAGAACTTCCGGCAAAGCATGTGGACACCGGTATGGGGTTTGAACGGATTACCAATGTTCTGCAGGGGAAAAAAAGTAACTATGATACGGATATCTTTACCCCCATCATTCAGAAAGTATCCGAACTCTCCGGAAAACCCTACCAGGGTGATTTTCAGGTCCCGATGAGAGTGATCGCTGACCACATCCGGGCTATATCCTTTTCGGTTGCTGATGGGGTCATTCCCAGCAATGACGGGCGGGGATATGTAATCCGCCGGATTTTAAGAAGGGCTGCCCGGTTCGGCAGAAAACTTGGATTCCGGGATCCGTTCCTGTACCAGGTTGTCGGGGTTTTATCTGATACAATGGGAGATACTTTTCCGGAAATCAGGAAACGGCGGACTCATGTTGAAAAGGTGATCCGTGCGGAAGAAGAATCCTTTAATGCTGCACTTGATCGGGGAATTCTGCTTTTCGAACAGGCGGTTCAGGAAATCAAGGCATCCGGGAAAACGATTTTCCCTGGCGAAAATGCCTTCAAACTTTATGATACGTACGGATTCCCGGTTGATTTGACCCGGCTGATGGCTTCTGATGAAGGGTTAACACTCGATGAAGATACATTTGGCAGACTCATGGATGAGCAACGGGAACGGGCCCGGCGTGCAGGAAAATTCACTTTAGCCTATGAAGAAACCGGAGCACCCTGGGAAACAGTTTCATCCGGACCGGATTCCACTTTCAAAGGATATGAAGCCCTGATTCTTGACAATTGCAAAGTCAGGGAAATCAGAAAAGGTCCAAATATTACCGAAGTTGTACTCGACCAGACTCCATTTTATGGTGAGTCCGGCGGTCAGGTTGGTGATAACGGCTACTTCGAGGTTGATGGAGAACGGTTCCCGGTTATTGATACCCGTAAAGAAGATCAAAAAATCATTCACATCCTGGAAAGCTTCCCTGCTGATACAGGATCCGGCAGTATTAAAGCCGTTGTGAACGTTACAGACCGGCAGAATACGGCCAGAAACCATACGGCAACCCACCTGTTGCATGCTGCATTGCGTCAGGTTTTAGGAGATCATGTCCGGCAGGCCGGTTCTCTTGTCGGCCCTGATAAACTGCGTTTTGATTTTTCGCATTTCGAAAAACTGACCGATGGGCAGCTTTCAGAAATTGAGTCTCTGGTTTTGGCAGAAGTCAGAAAATCAACAGCACTTCGGGCTGATGTAATGAAATTTGATGAGGCCCAGAAAACCGGGGCAATGGCCTTATTTGGCGAAAAATATGGAGATAAGGTCCGGGTTATCACCATCGGCAGTTTCTCGAAAGAATTCTGTGGCGGAACCCATCTTTCCAACACAGCAGAAATCGGGACTTTCAGAATCGTTTCAGAATCGTCCGTAGCAGCGGGTATTCGCCGGATTGAAGCCGTTACCGGTGATTCTGCTGATCAGCTTATTCAGACAGAACGTGATTTGCTGAAAAATCTCGCAACACTGACCAGCCATAAACCTGCAGAACTGCTGAATTTGGTTGAATCCCTTCTCTCTGATAAAAAACAACTGGAGAAACAGTTATCCGAACTCAGACTGTCTCTTGCCGGAACCCAGATCGGGGAATTAATCTCGAAATCAACCCAAATAGGCTCCGTCCGGCTCGTTACCGGAATTCTGGAAACATCCTCGATTGACGAACTGAAAGCAGCCGGGGATACCCTCAGAACGAAACTCAAAACGGAAGGAGCCGGCGTCCTGGCCTCTGTTGCTGACGGCAAAGTCCTGATTGTAGCTGTAGTGACAGATGATCTGATCAGTTCCAAAAAACTAAATGCCGGAAAACTGGCAGGGGAAGTTGCACGGCTAGTAGATGGAAACGGCGGCGGAAAGCCTCACCTTGCAACTGCAGGCGGGAAGGATCCTTCGAAACTGGAGTCGGCCCTCCGGTCAGTACCCGAAATCATCAGGTCAGGCCTAAACTGATGACCGTTTTCAGTTCTATACTCAGTAAACACCAGGCCGGCAAAAAACAACTGGCAGTTTTACTTGATCCGGATAAAATAACCAACCACCAGGCAGCAGCATTCAGCAAGCATGCCGGTGACCTTGGAACTGATATTATTCTTATCGGAGGTAGTCTTCTTACCAGCGATAAACTGAATGAAATTATTCTGGCTGTAAAGAATGAAACAAATGTCCCTGTTGTTATTTTTCCGGGATCCATCATGCAGGTCTCGGCCCATGCCGATGCAATTCTGTTCCTGTCCCTTATCAGCGGACGAAATGCAGACTATCTGATCGGAAATCAGGTTATTGTGAGCCCAATCCTCAAAGAACTAAACCTTGAACCGATTTCAACTGGATACATGCTGATCGATTCGGGTAAACCAACCTCTGCTTCTTTTATGAGTAATAGTTTTCCGATACCCAGCAATAAACCTGATATTGCAGCAGCCCATGCACTGGCGGCTGATTACCTTGGGCTAAGTCAACTATATCTGGAAGCTGGTTCCGGTGCAGAAAACCCGGTTCCCAACTCTGTTATCCGGGCAGTTTCAGGTATAACGGATCGGCCAGTCTGGGTTGGCGGTGGAATTAAAACTCCTGAAACCGCCCATGAAAAAGCAGCATCTGGAGCCTCGGTTATAGTAATCGGGTCGCATTTTGAAAAAGAAAACAATTTTGGCCAGGTTGAACTCTTTGCCAAAGCAATTAAAGGATAAGGCATCTCAATGGCAACACAGCAGGAAAAAATAAACCTGGCGAAGAACTCACTCCTCCAATCCTGTGAAGTTAAAAAACAAGTCGCCGAAAAAGACTCGGAAACTATTGTCCGGATGGCAGACATTGTCATCTCTGCTTTCAGAAATAAAGGAAAACTGCTCATTGCCGGAAACGGCGGATCTGCCTCGGATAGTCAGCATATCGCAACTGAATTCACCATCAGATACCGGGGATCATTTGACCGGCCTGCACTTCCGGCAATTGCTCTCACAACGGATACTTCAGCCATGACTGCGGGTCCAAATGATATTGGGTTTGAAAATACAATCATGCGGATGACAGAAGCTTATGGCAGAGAGGGAGATGTTTTTCTGGGTCTTTCCACCTCTGGAAATTCTGAGAATATCATCCGGGCAATGGAATATGCAAGACAGCATGGGATGAAAGTACTCGGGTTACTGGGCGGAACTGGCGGTAAGATGCCTGAATTATGCGATGAATCTATTATTGTCCCGTGGAATGGGTCAAACCACGTTCAGGAATCCCATATTGCAATCGGGCATATCATTGTTCAGATTGTGGAAGAAACCTTGTTTGCTAAATGAACAAAGCCCGTGGAAACGGGCTTTTTAGTTTTGTGAAGGGGTATATAAACTGACCTCCTCGCCGGTTTTTCTGATATCCGGAAACGAATCCAGATAACCCAGCATATAGGCCAACCTGAAAAACTCGAAAAGTCCTTCCATCCTTTCAGGAGTAAGTTCGAATTTAACATGTTCGGTCAGATAGTCTTCAAAAAAGCTATCGGGAGCATTCCAGCCATGCTCTTTGGCAAATTGCGCCGCAATAACCTGAATATTTTCCATTCCGATTTTCCGGGATTTATCAAGTAGGCTGATATCCCCTGGCAGGACTTTACCCCGGTTCCCAGCCCAAACTGCAAAAACAAACGGGAGCTGGGTCATATCAATCCATTCCTCAGCAAGATCCAGGTAACTTGAAGATCTGAGAATTCCTTGCAGCGCATTATTGCCAATCAGTAAAGCAGCATCACATTCCTGAAGCATTTTATCAAAGTCTGGCTCCATCACCACATATTCCGGTGTGATCCCATACTTCTCACTCATCAGAATTTTTAACAGAACCACAGAAGTTCTTGAGCTCTGATCAATTGCAATCCGTTTAATTCCATCCAGGTTTTTGTTAAAAAACAAGATAACGCTGTTCACTGCTGAGTCAGAAGAAATGCATCCGCCTGGTATTAGTTCATACCTGGAGGCGTGGCGTGCATATTCGATAGAAGGGACGAGTGCAATATCAGCTTCACCATTAAAAAGCTGAACCTCATTTTGTGCAGGGATTCCATACAGCAGAGTGACCTGCTTTTTTAGCTCAGGATCTGTTTCAAACCCATAAATCAGGGGTTTAGTATTCAAAAACCAGGCAGCACCAATCCGGCGTGTAGAATTCACGGTACACCCTCAGAATTTCTGAATGACCTGGTACAGGGTATTCCGTTCAACCGGTTCCCGACCTGCATCAGCGATAAGTTTGACCATTTGGTTCTGGGTCATTCTTACATCATCATCCAGACTGGCAGTTTTGGTTATGGTGTAATTGGTTACAGTGCCATCAAGATCATCAACACCATAGTACAAAGAGATCTGGGCGACCTGGGAGGAGTGCATAATCCAGAAACATTTGATATTCGGAAAGTTGTCAAGCATGAGCCGGCCAACGGCAAGTGTCTTCAGGTTATCAATTCCTGAAGTCCAGTCACCGGAAAAACCGGGGGTATTGGGTTGGTAGGCTAACGGAATAAAGGCAAAAAAACCATTGGTTTCATCCTGGAGGTCTCTCAGAGAAACCATATGATCTACCCGATCTTCATAATTCTCAATATGACCGTAGAGCATGGTTGCATTGGTCTTAATTCCGAGTTGATGGGCAGTCTTTGCTATCCGGAGCCACTCTTCACCGGTTTCCTTTTCAGGACAGAGTTTTGTTCTGACCCTTGGAGCAAAAATTTCGGCGCCGCCACCCGGCATGCAATCCAGTCCTGAAGCTTTCAGATCCTCAAGTACTCCCTGGTGGGTCTTCCCTGAAATCCGGGTAAGGTGATCGATTTCGATCATTGTGAAGGCTTTGATGTAAACTTGCGGAGCTGCAAGTTTAATCTGGCGGAGGAGCTCTGTATAGTAGGAATACGGCAGATCAGGATGAAGTCCTCCAACGATATGAACTTCGTTCACACCATAACGGGCTTCGTCAGTAACCTTTTTGACTATCTCGTCTATCTGCCAGGTATAAGCCCCTTCCTGACCGGGTTTTCTTTTGTACCCGCAAAAGGAACAATTCAGAACACAAAGATTGGAGTAATTGATATTCTGATTTTTAACGAAATAAGCCAGATTTCCATGCCGCCGTTCTCTCGCCAGATTAGCCAGAAAACCAACAGCATTAAAATCAGGAGTTTCAAAAAGCCGGATTCCATCAGATTTGGAAAGTCGGGTTCCGTTCAGAACCTTTTCGTAGATATCTGACAGTCCTGATCGTTCAATATGGTGTTCAATCAGGGCTTCCGGCAATTTAAACATAGGCTATTCCGATCAGGATTTAACTTTTTCTTTGATCCGGCTTGCTTTTCCTGTCAGGCTGCGCAGATAGTACAGTTTTGCACGGCGGACCTGACCATGACGGACCACTTCAATTCCGGCAATTCTTGGAGAATGAACCGGGAAAATTCTTTCAACACCAACACCGTTTGACATTTTCCGGACGGTAAAAGTAGCGCTGAGTCCGCTTCCCTTCATTTTGATGACCAGACCGGTAAAAACCTGAATCCGTTCCTTGTCACCTTCAATTACACGGACGTTTACGTTAATGGTATCTCCGATGCGCAGCTCAGGCAGGTCGGATTTTAATTGTGTAGACTCAACCAATTGAATCTTTTGCATGTTCCAGCTCCTTAGTAAATTTATTTAAGGCACCAACAGATCCGGACGGCGCTGTTTGGTTTTTTGAATGGCCTCATTTTCCTGCCATTCCTGAATTTTTTTATGATCACCGCTTCTTAACACATCCGGAACTTCCATTCCTTTATAGACAGCGGGCCGGGTGTAAACCGGTGCATCAAGAAAAGGGGTCTGAAAACTGTCTGTTAATGCTGATTCTGCATCACCCAGCGCACCAGGTATTAACCGGGTTACGGCATCAATGACCAGCAAAGCAGGAAGCTCCCCGCCGGTGACAACAAAATCCCCGATTGAGATTTCACGTGTCACCCAAAAATCCCGTATTCTCTGATCAATCCCTTTATAATGACCTGCAATAATGCAGATTCGTTTTTTCAGAGAGAGTTCATTGGCCGTTTTCTGCTGAAACGGTTCACCATCCGGAGTCATAAACAGGATTTCATCGAATGGTTCTTCTGAAGTCAGCGTTTCAAGGCATTCGAAAATGGGTTCACATTTGAGCACCATTCCTGCCTGACCGCCGAACGCATAATCATCAACAGTTTTATACCGGTCATGCGTATAATCGTGAAGATTATGCAGGTTGACCTGTACCAGTCCTTTCGACGCTGCTCTTTTCATTATTGAAAAACCAAGCGGGCTTTCCATCAAAGCAGGAACAACCGAGAGAACATCAAACCGGATCATCTGCCAAACCTTCGGGTAAATTCAATTCAAGAACCCGTTTTTTTCTTGACACAGAAACAATCCAGGATTCAACCAAAGGAATCAGAAGTTCGCTTCCCTTTGGAGTTCTGACCACCAGAATCGGGTGAGCCGGAGAGTCCCAAATCGATTCAATCTCACCCAGTTTCCTTTTTTGGCGTGACTCCGAAACCGTAAAACCGGTTAAGGCAGCCAAAGAGTTATCTGGCTCTGTTTCCTTTAAATCCCGTTCCGTAACGTAAACAGAAAGTCCTGTAAGAAGGCGAACCTGGTTTATTTCACGGATGCCGGAAAAACTGACCAGAATTCCATCATGGACCCGTCTGGCTTCAGAGATCTGATACAGATCGGATGTGTTTTCAGATTTGCCAATGAACACTTTTGCATCCGGTACCAGATTTTCAGAAAGAGCCTCACTCAACGCAACCCGGACAAATCCGTCCAGTCCATGTGTTTTTGAGATCTTCCCGATCCTGATCAGCGGATCCATTGAACCGGCTTTAAATTAAGCCTCATCTCCGGTTTTTGCTGCTTTTTTTGCTGTCTTCTTTGCCGGAGCAGGAGCACTTTTTGCTTCATGCCATTTGGCCATTTTTTCAGCAGCAGCTTCTTCTCCAACCCGTTTAATCAACAGGTGTTTCATCAGAAGTCCGGATTTGCTGAGCAGGTTTCTGACGGTATCGGTTGGCTCGGCCCCAACACCCATCCAGTACATCACCCGTTCTTCGTTGAAAGTAAAATTCTGATCCCCGGCAAGCGGACTGTACATTCCGACCGATTCAATAAAACGGCCATCACGTTTGGAACGGGAATCAGCGGCAACCAGCTTGTAGACGGGAAATTTTTTACGTCCCATTCTTTTCAGTCTCAGTTTAACAGCCAATGTGGTATCTCCTGGTAAATGTTCTTGATTATCGTAAAAGTCTTTTCATCATGGCCGGATTGGCCATTGCACCCTTGCCCATTTTGGACATGGTTTTCATCATTTTTTTCATATCCCCGAACTGTTTCATCAGCCGGTTCACTTCAGCCACGGTTGTTCCGCTTCCACGGGCAATTCTGAGTCGCCGGCTTCCGTTCAGAATGTCAGGATTCCGGCGTTCTTTAACTGTCATCGACAGGATAATCGCTTCGATTTTTTTTGTTGCCCCATCATCGACAGGCATATCTTTCAAAGCTTTTCCAACGCCCGGCAGCATCCCGAGGATGCTGGACATCGACCCCATTTTTTTGATTTGCCTCATTTGACCGAGGAAATCTTCCAGATTGAAGTCATTTTTCCGGATTTTTTCATTCAATTTTCTGGCATCTTCAGCCGAGATTGCTTCCTGAGCCTTTTCGACCAGTGAAACAACATCCCCCATCCCGAGGATTCTTTGTGCAAGCCGGTCCGGATAAAACGGATCAAGGCTTTCAAGTTTTTCCCCGTAAGACAGGAATTTAATGGGCTGACCCACAACCTGACGAATAGAAAGTGCGGCCCCCCCACGGGTATCGCCATCCATTTTCGTCATGACCACCCCGGTGTAGGAGACGGTATCCCAGAATGCTTTTGCTGTATTGACAGCATCCTGGCCGGTCATGGCATCTACAACAAACAAAATTTCTTCGGGTGAGACCGCTTCTTTTATCCGGCGGACTTCATCCATCATCTCTGAATCTACATGCAAACGGCCGGCGGTATCAATGATAACAACGCCTCGGCCGGCTAGTCTGCTTTCTTCAACCCCGCGGCGGGCTACTTCTACCGCATCCTGGATGCCGTACGACAAAACAGGTACTGAAATCTGACTTCCCAGCTTTTTGAGCTGATCAATTGCAGCAGGGCGATAGATATCAGCCGCAACAATTGCCGGCACTTTTCCCTGTTTTTTAAGCTGATTAGCTAGTTTACCGCAAAAGGTGGTTTTTCCGGAGCCCTGAAGCCCGCAGACAAGAATAACCGAAGGAAGCTTCTGACTGAACCGGATTCCTGTGTGGCTCCCGCCAAGCAGGGTGACCAATTCATCGTATACATGCTTGACAATTTGCTGGCCGGGGCTGACGGATTTGAGTACATCAGCACCCAGGGCTTTTTCCCTGACCTTTTCAGTAAACTCCCTGGCGACCTGAATATTGACATCCGCTTCGAGCAAAGCCCGCCGGATATCCCGCATGGAATCCGCAATGTTTAATTCTGTGATCCGGTTTTCACCCCGGATTTTCCTGAAGACAGAATCAAACTTGGCGGATAAATCTTCAAACATGGTTTCGCAGTTTTTTCAGAGAACTGCAAAAATAGATAAGAAATCCGCCAAGCGCAAATTAAAATTTAGATGAGCGGGGTCTTGTTTGATACACGATTTTACGGATCGTATCGTACTGGAGGTAGGGGTACTCATTCCGCAAACTTTCAATGACTTCTGATGCAGCCATTTGGGTTCTCAGTTCACGGAACCGTTTTTTGATTTCGAGATCTCTGATGCCTTTTTCATTGATCAGACCAAGAGTTCTCAGCTTGAGAAACAGGTCATCTGGCAGGATATCGGCAACCGGGTTGTTCATGGTTCGTTTCCTTTCGGTTTAATAGCTCGATATCAACAGATCCCGATAATCCTCCTTTGACTTGAATTTACCCGAATATAAATGCACGAAAAATGAAAATCAATTATTTTTTATCTTCAAAAAGAGAATCCATTGGCAGTGTCCCTATTTAAGAGCTGCCTCGGCTGCCAAATCATAAATTTTGGGACGAAAGGCTGATATTTTTTTATTCGCACGCGTCGGGTACACCCTGTTTGTCAAAACCACAATTCCAAGTTTCAGATCAGGGTCGATCCAGATACTGGTTCCGGTAAAGCCCAGATGTCCATAGGTAGCTGGACCCAATTTGGTCCCGGCACTGGTGTATCCTTTGGGTGATTTGATATCCCAACCAAGGGCTCTGAGCCCTTTCCGGCTTTCCAAAACTGTAAATTTATGAACTGTTTCTTCTGAAATAATCCTGATTCCCTGCCATTCCCCTTTCCTGATCAGCATACCGGTTAGTACAGAAAGGTCACTGATTGTTGAAAACAAACCGGCATGACCGGAAACTCCACCCAGCAATTGAGCAGTTTCATCATGGACAGTTCCCCTGACAAGCCGCTTCCGCCAAATCGTATCCAGTTCTGTTGGGGCAATCCGGGAAGGATCATATCCAACCGGATTAAACAGGGTGTTCTTTAAACCAAGGGGCTGGTAAATTTCCTCTGCCGAAAATTGATCGAGCGGTTTCCCTGTGATTTTTTCAATAATCCCGGCCAGCAGAATAAAATTCCAGTCACTGTAAATCGATGAATCTCCTGGTGCGTAAGCCAGTTTTGCATTTAGAATAGTCGAATATATTTCGTTTTTTCCAGGCTCGCCCAGCAAATGAAACGGCCGCCAGGATTCAAACCCGCTGGTATGGGTGAGGAGGTGCCAAAGCGTAATTTTCTTCTTCTCCGGATCTGTGATTTCAGGGTAATAATCGGTCAAAGGTGCCCGGATATCGAATTTACCCTGATCATATAGTTTCATGCAGCTCAGCGTAGTTGCAAGAACCTTTGTAACGGATGCCAGATCGAAAAGGGTTGAACATTGAACCGCAGGGGCACCAGGTTCGTAGGTCAAAAACCCGAAGGTATTTTGATAAATCACACCTTTATCCGTAACAACACTCACTGCCATTCCGGGTGCAACACCTTCCAGAATGGATTCCTCGGCGAAATTCTCCAGTTTGAAAAACCCTGGATTTTTAATTTCGCAGGCTGCCGAATCGGGTGTCCTGGTTAACCGGACAGGTACAATCCCGGTTCCGGCGGGAAACTCCAGAAGCGAAACCGGCAATTTACCTAAAAACGGAATCTGCCCGGCAAGAGCATCGGCAACTGCCTTTTGGGAATTATCCGAAACGGAATAAGTTGCAATCAGGGCATCAAAAGGAGGGAACGAATTAAGCGAATACGGTGTACCAAAAGCAATACCTGCAACCCGTTTCCCTTCGAGTTTTTTCGCATTTTTCTGAAGCCAGCCGGTAAAATCCTGAGGTAGAGTCGTTTTTCCTCCCGAACTCAACGTATTCAGAAAGCTAACGATCAGTATGTTTTGATAGGCATCGAGGCGTTTTGCAGCGATTTCGAAATCAAGACTGTTGGACCGTTTATCCAAAAGCAAAAACTCAATTTTTTTACCGGTTTCCCGCCGGAGTTCTCTTACAAAAACCCCGCCTGTTTCCGGGTCTTTTCCTTCAGAAAGAACAACTGTCAGGATCCGGCTGGGAGTATTTTTGTTGAATGGAATCCAGTTATGGGTGTTTTTTATCAGGGTTACCGACCTGTTGGCGACTTCTTCGGCAAGCGAAAGGTGTTCACCCCGTGAAACAGTTTTACGGACAGCAGCTATTTCAGTCAACCGGTTTCGGTTCAGCCCTGTTTTTTCTTTTAACTTCAAAATTTTCATGCAGGCAGAATCAATCAGTGAGGGTGCAAGTTCACCGGCTGACACAGCCTGCACTATTCCATCAATGACCTGTTCTTCACCAACCGGGAGAATCAGGCAGTGATTTCCGGCTTTCAGAGCGGCAATTGCTGCCCTTACATTTCCATAATTTTTTACAACGGCACCCATATCCATTGCATCAGTAACAACCAGCCCTTTAAAACCCATTTGCACTTTTAGCAGGTCTTCTACAACAGAACCGGAAAGAGTTGCCGGCGTATAGTTCCCTGTAATCTGAGGCAATGCCAGATGACCAATCATGACAGCCGGTGTTCTTTGAGCCAGAATATACCGGTAAGGCACCAATTCAAGTGAGTCCAGCCTTGAGGAGGTCACTTTCAGAACAGGTAATTCGGCATGGGAATCAGTTTCAGTATCTCCGTGTCCGGGAAAATGTTTCAATGTCGGAAGCAGCCCTCCCTGTTCAGTTCCGATCGTATATGCAAGGCCATGTCTGGCAACCAGACGGGGATTCTGGCCGAACGATCTTACGTTTATAACCGGGTTTTCCGGATTGTTATTGACATCGACAACCGGAGCAAGGGCCTGATGAATACCAACTGCGCGGTTTTCAAGGGCGACAACCCGGGCATACCTTCGGGTCAGGGCCGTGTCGTCTATAGCACCAAGTGCCATAACATGCGGGAAAATCGTGGCATTCCGTGTCCGCATGGCAAGTCCGTTTTCAGTGTCCTGCATGATCCACAACGGAAGGCGGCTTTCTTTCTGCCATTCATTCAGCAGGGTGGCCTGTTCCATGACGTCTCCCTGAAAAACCACCAGGCCACCGATTTCGTCATCCGTAATCAGCTTTTTGATCCGCATGTAACTTTTGGAATCTTCCGCAAAATAGTAGGCCCCCGTTCTCGGGAAAATCAATTGGGCCACTTTCTGGCGCAATGTCAACCGGCTGAGCATGCTATCTGCCCAATGCAGATCAGAGTCCGGAGTAACCGGAATCTCAACGGAAACCGGTTGGTCTGCAGATTCATTGGGTGTTCCGGAAATCTGCGGTGCCGGCTGAATTGAAGCTGAACATGAGGCAAGCAGGAAAACTGCAAGAATCAGGACTGTTTTTCTTTCCAGCAAGAGAACCCTCCGGGTAAAAGCGATTGAATTTCCCGAACTGCAAGTTCAGGATTTATATTTTTTGCGACTGAAATCAGTTCGGCTTTAAGCCTGTCATTTGATAAAATCAGCCCGCCCTGCAGGTATAAAGCGTGATACAAAGTTAAATCAGGCGGTAGCAGAGATAAAATTGCTTTCTTAATATCCGGGTCAGGAAAACAGGAAAACCCAAATTCGGAAAGTGCCGCCGATCCGATAGCCGCCAACTCTTCAACCGGCAAGGAATACCCGGCCTTCAAAAAACTCCGGCGGTCAGGCTTACAATTGAATTCCCTGGAAAAAAACAAAACAACCGGATCGTCTGGTTTATCTTGTTCTACTAATTTCAACGATTTTCTGAAAAACTGGGCAAACCACCAAAATCCCGACAGTTCATCCCCAAATAAATATCCCCAGCCGCCAAGCAGGTTTTTTGAACCATCCAATCCTGTTAACACCGTTACTGAACCAGTTCCAATGCTGATTCCTGCAGAACCCGGGGGCAGCGAAGAAGAAAAAAAATCAGCATCAGAAACCAGAACCACATCCCGGATCGTTTCTTTTTCACAAAACAACCTGAACTCGTTTCGCCAGGAGTCTGTTAATCTGGAAATGCCCGCAACACCTGCAATCAGGGAAGAAACCGGAAACCGGGAAAAAAACTCACTCAGTTCAGTCCTTTTTTCAAGCAGAAGATCCCTGCCCGTAAATCCGGACTGAAAAATCAATTCCCCTGATGAGGTAAAAATACCGGCTGATGTCTTACTTTTTCCAATATCAAGAACTGCAACCAAACTCATGGGTGGAGTATCAGTTTAAAAGCTGCGGTACTGGTGACCGCCGGAAGGAGATGAACCGGGTTGGACTTTTTCCAGTTTTCAAGGAAATAAGATTCCAATCCTGTTCCCGGAATACCATAAATTCCCGAGGGCGTTTCGAAGCTGAGTCTATTTTCTTCATTTGGAAGCCAGGTAAAAACGGTAATCTCGGTATTGCCTGTTTTTTGGCGGACATCTGACAGGATTGGATGATTAAAAGAGTTAAAAGCGTCCCTTTTGGCAGAAAAATAAAATCCGGCAATCCCGTTCTGAACCCCGGAAGTTTCCAAAGGATGTAAAAACCTAACCTGGTTGACATTTTCCCACCGCCAGTTAAAACTGCTGGCTCCCAGATTATCCTGAAGGTACCCGATTGCATCCTCAAATGCATGGCTGATCAGTAATTTTACCGGAACTCTGGTGACCGGTAAGTTATAATCAGGATTTTTAACGGCTGCAAGCAAAATCCGGGAAAGAACTGAATCTGAAGTTTCCCTGTTGGAATACCACAATTCAAACAATCCGGTACCGAGATCCGGTACCAGCCAGTTTTCAGCCAGCTTATACCGGAATACCGAAAAAACGGAATTCCCGATACTTTGTCCGGATATTTCACCCTCCCAGGCCTTCAGGTAGACCCTGTTATTTCTGATGGTTTGGGTTGTATCCGCGTCAAGAATTGACATCACTGCTTTTTTCCCCTTTAGCCAAACAGACCCGGAAATCAATTCTTCAAGCGGATGGAAATCTGCAGCCGACAATTTTCCGTTATTCCGGAAGTTATAGATTAAACTGAAAAGAGTTAGATTTGACTGAACCGAACCGGCTCTTTGTTCAAGGTCAGGAATTGACAGAGTATCCTTTTCAAAGATTACTTTATTGCTCCATGTCTTCAGAAACTCACTTTCGCAGGAGAAACGGGTAATCTTAACTGTGGCAGAATCCTGACTGGTTTTGGTTTCAGGGAATTCAGCTAAAAGACGGCCAACCTGGCCGGAAAGATTGAAATCAATTCCCCGGATATAAAACTGAACGGAATCGTTTGAAAACCCGGAAAGTTCTGAAGGAAGGAGAATGACGGATGATATATCCGGGATCAGGAAATCAGCCGGAGATCCATCTTTCACCTCGACCGTGACCGGGTTTCTGAGTGCTTTTCTGTGAACCTGCACGATGCCGGCAGAAAGGGTGTCCCGGAATCCGTCCAGAAACCAGACTTCTTTGTCTGATATCCCGGCGAAAAACCAGGGAGTCCCGGGAAATCCAAGAAACAAGCCGGAAGTGGTTCCGCTGCGAAAAACCGGATAAAATCCGGCCGGCAGGTGATTTTTGTCTTTAAAGCTTAACCGTAAAACGGGGGAATTGTTTCCGGTCAGACCATTCCCGAAGGCAGAAAGTGACACAGACCATCCGTTTTCAGTCTTCAACCAATCTGGGAGTGAGTAATTTCCGCCGGCCGGAACCAGGTTGATTCCATCCGATACCCGTTCTGTGTTTGGAAGACCGGGTAGAAGAATTTCTTTGAATGCAGAATATCCCGGCTGGCTGAGAACAATATTCAGCAATTCAGTTTTCACCTGCGGAACCAAAAACCGCCATTTCAGTAACAGAAGAATACCAACCGAGTGCTCAGGTTTCCAAACACCGGGATCACAGTTCAGTATGGAAAATTCGGGAGGCAGGTGATCCGGATTTAGCCGGATAAACTCATTTACCCCTTTACAGTAGGCCTGAAGGTAAATTTTTTCTGATTCAGGAAGCTGATCTACCAGTTTTTCTGCCCTTTGCCCGAACCCAAGGATTCTGGCAAGCAAATCCCACCCAAGTCCGGATTTCCCAATATAGGCCGCCGTTTTTCCCTGCATTTCTTCACGCAGCCAAAACAGTTGCCATAACCGGTCCTGTGCATGGATATATCCGAGTGAAAAGGCAAAATCCGGCGAGGTTTGTGCAGAAATGGTTGCAAATCCTGAAGAATCCCTCAATACTTCAGTTTGACCGGTCAATCCGAAAACGAGTTTTTCACCTGACCAATCAGTTACTGCACCGGATGTCAGACGGGAAAAAAACCAGAGTATAAATACAAAACCGGCCAGCAGAAATCCGCTGGCCAGCAAAAAAGTTTTTCGGATCATGAAAAAAAGAACCGGATTTTAAAATTTGATGGCAAGCCCAACTGCAAATGAGGAATAACTCTGGTCTTCTTTATAGGTTACTTTGGGTTTATTGGCTGGTGCATATCCCAGATAGGTTTCTGACGATGAATTATAACTATACCCCAGATCAAAGGTATATCCGCTTTCAGAAACAAACTGATAACCGGCACTCAGGCGGTTGACCCGGGTTCCACCTTCTTTATAGGGTGAATCCTGAGAATAAATCCCAGCCCTCACGAAAGACTGGATGACTGGAACAGCATACTGAACCCCCAGTTTAAAATCCCATGTCCGTTTGGTGTTAAATCTGAAAAAATCATTCAGGTCATCATAATTTTCACTGTCATCCGGGCTGGTGATCCGGGAATTAGTCCAGTCTTCAGTCACTAACCCAGCTTCACATGAAAACGGGAACCCGGCATAGGCAATATTCGCCTCTATCACAGAAGCCCCTTCCAGATTGTAAGAACTGGCGTAATCAATGGGTTCATCAGTTGCAAAGACATCAATCAGCGGAACGCCAGATGAATCAACCGCCTGCATGTACATATCCACAAAGTTTTTTGTATCAACCGTTAAAGAGGTTGGCAGCGAGTAAGAAAATCCACCTGACAATTCATCTGTCAATTTGCCGGACAATCCAAATTTAACACTGTAGCCGGTTATTTTTTCTTCGAGTTTATCGACGAAATTCAAAGCAGAGAAATTGGCATGGGTATTTTCGTTTTTTGAATTAATATAATTAAAGCCTGAATCTTGGACCGACAAATAGTACCTGTTCACATCTTTTTCACTGTAAGAATATTTATTGTAGTAATCACCGTTAAAAAAGTGGACCGAGATTCCTGCAAATAACCCTTCTGCAACTTCTGAAGAAGCAGCAAACGACCAGGTATTCATGCCCCCTTCAGAAACACTTGTATAATCCTGCTGGACGTTCCCAAAGACTATAGATCTTTCCCTGAGAAGGTCCGGATGCCCATCCACCTGGCGGTATTGAAACAAATTACTTTTTATCGCCCAGTCGAACATAAGGTCAGCGGCCCTTTTCGAGGCAACAAAATTTTCCAGTCCGCTACGGGAAACCCGGTCTGAGGGATTGAATCCATATATTCCTTCAACAAAACTTGAGGAGGTGTTGTAACCGCCTCCTTTCACGGTCTGATCCCAGTTTTCCGTTTGTCCATACCCAAATGCCAGTACAAAACTCCCCTTTGAAACCGGATAGGGGTAAGAAACTGAAAACTGGTTGATCTTGGTATTGGAAAAATCCTGTTCGTTTTTATTTCCCAGCCAGTCAGAAGCTACAGAGCCCTGGTTTGTGTTTAAGCTGACTGAAAGTGTTGTTTTTTTGACCATTGCAAGGGAGGCCGGGTTCAGGAATAAAGCAGAATTATCAGTTGCAATAAGTGAATTGGAATAGCCCATTGCCATTGATTGTGCACCAATTCCTCTGACAGGTGTCAGATACCGGATCATATCCGGTTCAGTTTGAGCCTGGACAGAAAATACAGATAATAGGGATGTGGACAGAAAAAGAATCCGTTTCATGATAAACTCACGATAAAAATGAATGAAACTAAGAACAGAGGTTAAATTAACCTCTGCCTCTGCTGGATCTGCGATGAGCAGGTGCCGGTTGGGCGGGCTGAGCTGCGGGTGCTGCAGGTTTAGCCTCCTGATGTACCGGAGCCGGGCTGGCAGCCGGTTGTGAGTTTTCGCTTCTGGTAACCCTGCCGGAGGAAGAAACCTCTGAAGGATTTGAATTAGCCTGCACAGTTGAAGGAGGGGAAGCCTGAGAAGAACCTGATTCGGGTGTGACCACATTTCGTGTTACACGACCGGAGTTTTCACTATTTCCTGATAAAATTGATGTTGTAGCCGGAGTTGAAGATGGAAGAACAACAACCGGGGTTCCCTCAGGTGTCAAAAGCCGTCGGGTCACCCTGCCATTTTGAACCGGCTGGACGGCCGGTAAGGAAGTCTGTACTGCACCACCAGCTAGTGGATTTGCAGCCACTTCAATCGGCATTGGTGCAAGTGAGGTTGATCCAACCTCGGTCAGAATATTTCGTCTGGATTCCCTTCTCCGCCAGGTCCCTGATTCTTTGGGTTCATTTGCTATGCCCGGATTGTATCCATCCCGGTAGTCAGGGTAATAACTATACCCAGGATAATGTCCAAACCGTGATAAATACCACAAATCCATCCGGTAGGTTAAATAATCAGAGTATGCAGGAAAATAGGGCTGATAGGGGTTGTAATAGCCATAATTATAGTTACAGCCATAGCCATAGTCGAATCCGATATACCCAGAATAACCCCATCCGTTGGTGTTGTAGGTAGAAACGAAATCAAGATAGGGGTCATATCCATACCGGTCATAATACCGGTACCCAAAGCCATATCCGAAATCCCGGATATATCTGGAATATGACCGGTTGTCATAATAATCAGTCACTGTGGTTTTGTCATCGACCCGGGTTTCTACCTTTGTCAGGTCCGGCATCCGTTTTGATGCAGAGTTTACGCCGGAAAATTGAGTGTAGCAACCAGTTAGCAGAACTGCGGGAATTAAAATTGATAGGAACGTTTTCATAAGACCTCCCAGGGGATTACCATCCTGTCAGGTTAGATGTTTCAGACTCAGAAAAAGTTTGTATATTCCAGCCGGATTGACCTTCCACCCGGATCGACATAGTTCAGATTGTCGGTTAGGTTTTTGAAATTCAATTCCAGCGTCAGACCAGAACCCACAGACCAACGGATTCCGGCATTCAGATAGCCATGACCTTTCCCAACTGATTTTGGGCCATTATCATTTAGTGCAAAATTATACTCGGCAATTGCAGATATTTCTGAATTGATTGTTTTTTCTGCACCGGCATAAAGGTTAAGATCGCGATCTCCGTCTTTTCTTTCAATGGAATAATTTGCCCCCCCTGTGAGAATCAGGTAGCCTAAAAAATCATAATTTTTGGTAGCAGCAAAAAAGAGGCCGGGACTTTTGCTGATATACCGGCTGGTTGAATCAACCCAACCACCATATCCCTGGAAATCAAGACCAAGGACCATTGCAGGGTATTGGTCTGTTTCTTCATACAGCCGGTACCGGATGTTGATTCCCGGCTGGGAATACCAACCCGGATCCCCGTTACCAACCACATTGGATCCCCCGTAGGAGACACCAAAACTGAACCGGTCACTCATCCCAACATTCATCCCAAAAACCAACCCGCCGCCGGGTTCAAGCCGGGAGTCAACTGAATAATTTCCCTTTCTCATGGCACCTGCCGTTGGAAAATCAATCAGGTACCGCGGCTCAATTTCAGCAGAACTGCCGGCAGTGCCCTGACCAACCGAAATACCGGGAACAAAGGCGGACAGAACCAGACCTGCCTGAAGGATAAAGATGCTGAGGTTTTTTTTCATCCGGGAAAATCCTGTTTTATTGGAATTCTTTTAAAGATAACCAATTCATTTGAAAGTATAAAGGGTATAAGTCAATGAAACCCGTCCTCTTCAGCTATAAAAAAGCCACGGACCCGTTTAATCTTAAACTTTGAGTTCCTTTTCAGCTTTTGCAGACTGATAACAACTGTCAATCAGTCGCATCCGTTCTACGGCATCTGCCGGGGAACAGGTTGCCGGATGGAGTTTCCTGACAGCACCGATAAAATGCCGGAGTTCATTCTCATAGGATTTCCGGTAATTGGCTTTATCCGTTTCAGCAGTAACCGGTGTGATATCGACCAGATTTCCATGCATCATCTTGTGGATGTTAAACGGATAGAGTTTTGCAGATCCTTTGGTACCAAAAATCCGGAGCCACTGATCATCCGATTCTGCCATTGGAGACCAGGAGCATTCAATATTCAGCATTCCGCCTTCAAATCTGGACTGGAAAATGGCCGTATCTTCCACCGTTTCGACATTGTGGTGAAAGGTCATCGCCGAAACCGATTCAATTTTCGGAAAATTGGTCATCCAGAGGGCAAGATCCACCATGATAATCCCCAGATCCATCAGAACTCCCCCGCCGGACTGACCTTTTTTAAGGCGCCAGGAATGAGCATCCCGGATGGGTTTGTTCCACCCGGCTCTGATGTAGTAAATATCGCCGAGTTCCTTGTTTTCGATGAAGCTTTTCAGAATCATTGCATCGGGTCTGAACCTTTGATTCATTCCGACCATGACAACAAGTTTGGAATTTTTCCAGGCTTCATAAATGGCCAGAGTTTCCTCGAGGTTACGGGCAATCGGCCTCTCGACCAGAACATGCTTTCCTGCTTCAATAGCCTCGATCACATATTTCATGTGGGTATGAGTTGGAGTGCAGATATGAACTGCATCGATTTCAGGATCACTGAGCATAGCAGCAGAAGACGAATAAGCCTCGGTTCCAATTTTTTCGGCCAAAGCTTTTGCATGGGACTTATTGGTGTCAAACAGCCCATGAATACTGACATTGGGCATTTTCTGCCAGATCGGCAGGTGGATTGTCTGGGCCACCTGGCCGAGCCCGATGATTCCAATCTTAATAACTTTATTATCCATCAGAGGGTAACCGGTTGTTCTAAAAGTTGAAGGGTTCTTTTCACGATGGACTCCGGATCAATCTCAGCCATCTGGTGGCATTCTGCCGGGGTTCCATGTTCAATAAACTGATCGGGAATACCGATAATATGGATATCCCCTTTATACTGTTCACGAAGAGCAAATTCCCCAACTGCAGAACCGAAACCACCCTGCGCCTGGTGATCTTCCAGGGTTACAAGTTTGGAGAACCTTTTAAAGATATCACGCAAAAGGGCTTCGTCCAAAGGTTTAACAAACCTCATATTCACGATTTCTGCAGAGTATCCCAACTGTTCAAGCCTTGCTGCAGCCCCGGTGGCGTTTTCAACCATATTCCCAAGTGCGAGAAAGGCGACATCCCTGCCCGGCTTAAGGATTTCACCCTTTCCGATTTCGAGTTCAGTAAAACCCGGGCGGAGTTCAATTCCGCTTCCATTGCCACGGGGATAGCGCATTGCCACCGGACCTTTTTTATACCGGGTAGCGGTATAGAGCATATCTCTGAGTTCCTGTTCATTTCCGGGGGCCATGATGACAATATTCGGAAGGGTCCGAAGGTAAGCAATATCAAAAACTCCGTGGTGTGTCGGGCCGTCTGATCCTACAAGTCCGCCGCGGTCCATACACAGAACAACCGGCAGTTTCTGCAGGCAGACGTCATGAACGACCTGGTCGTAACCTCTTTGAAGGAAGGTAGAATAAATTGCAGTTACCGGTGTCATATTTTCGCAGGCAAGCCCTGCAGCAAATGTCACGGCATGCTGCTCTGCGATTCCCACATCAAAAAAACGATCCGGCATTTCTGCAGCAAGGTATTTCAGTCCGGTACCGCTTGGCATTGCAGCGGTGATTCCCACGATCGAAGGATCCTGTTTGGCGAGTTCAACAACTGCTTTCCCAAACGCATCGGTGTAAGAAATGGGAGCCGGGGCCTTTTTGGGAAAGGTACCGCTCGACTTTTCGAACGGAGTCGGCCCGTGAAACTTGAGCTGATCATCTTCAGCGGGCGCATATCCTTTCCCTTTCACAGTCAGGATATGGAGGAATTTTGGCCCTTTGATCTGTTTCATATCCTGAAGGGTCTCAATCAGTTTCGGAAGGTCGTGGCCATCAATCGGGCCGTAATATTTGAATCCGAACGATTCAAAAAGCATCCCGGGTGTAAGCACTGCTTTGACCCCGTCTTCCAGTTTTGCGGCAAAGGTTCTGAGGTGTTCTCCCAGATGGTTAAGTTTCCCGAGTTTCTGCCAGATTTCATCCCTGAGTTTATTGAAAGTTTGTGAGGTTGTCACTTTGGTCAGATACTCATTCAGGGCACCCGTATTCGGATCAATACCCATCCGGTTATCATTCAGAACAACGAGAAGGTCATTCTGAAGAAATCCGCCGTTATTAAGCCCTTCAAACGCCATTCCGCCGGTAAGTGCACCATCACCGATTACGGCAATAACCTTCTTCCCTGAGCGCTGCAGGTAGCTGGCCTGAGCCATACCGATTCCGGCAGAAATTGAGGTTGACGAATGACCAACGCCAAACGTATCATATTCTGATTCTGACCGTTTCGGAAATCCGGAAAGTCCGTCTTTTTTCCGGTTGGTAGGGAACTGTTCCCGCCGGCCGGTCAGGATTTTGTGAGGATAAGCCTGATGGCCCACGTCCCAGACAATCCGGTCGGAGGGTGTATTATAAACATAATGCAGGGCAATTGTCAGTTCAATAACGCCCAGACTTGCCCCAAGGTGACCGCCGTTCTGGCTTACCACATCCAAAATATAATCTCTGAGTTCGACCGCAAGCTGTTCGAGTTGCGAAGCGGATAGATGACGGAGGTCAGCAGGTGAATTTATGGTTTTCAGCAAGGGTCCGGATTGAATGCTCATGGTTGGTAACTTCCTCTAATCTGCATCTTCATTCAATTGCTTCTGAAGCGTAATGACTTTAGCCTCAGCCTGATTTAAAGCAACTAAACAATTTTTGGATAAAATAATTCCCTCTTCGTACAGTTTGAGGGATTCCTCGAGCCCGATCTGGCCGGATTCAAGGGTTTCTACAATGGTTTCCAATCTTCTCAGTTTATCCTCGAATGAAGAGTGGGCAGGGTCGGTTTTTGTTTTTGCCATATCGGATGCAAAGGTAGTAAATTTTAACGTCTGTTTTGATTTTTGATGGACTGGTGTGAGCCCGGTCAGGTAATTTCAGCAGACCGGGTTCCGTCTGAGAATTCGATTTCAACCGAATCCGTTTTTTTAAGCCCTGAGGACGCCGTGACCAGTTTTCCGTTCCGGTAAACCAGGGTATATCCCCTTTTTAATACCCCTTTTGGGTTAAAAGCGCCAAGTGTCTGTGTGAGTTGTTCAACTGACCGTTTCCCTGCCTTCAGCTCAGAACCAACTGCCCGGGTAAGCCGTCCGGAAAGGTCATCTACCCGCATCATTTTCATTCTGACGAGATCTGCCGGTTTATTCAGGGCATGGCTTTTTAAAAGTGATCTGACCCGGATCTGACTCTGACGGATTCCCAAACTAACTCTTTCGCCGCAAAAATGAGCCAGCCCGGTAATATACTCTTCAATTTCACGGCTTTCTTTTACGGCAATTTCACCGGCCTGGCTTGGTGTTGCAGCACGGACATCGGCTACAAAATCAGCAATGGTAAAATCAATTTCGTGCCCGACTGCAGAAATGACCGGAATTTTGGACTTGAAGATAGCCCTTGCCACTTCTTCTTCATTAAAAGTCCATAAATCCTCAAAAGACCCGCCTCCTCTTCCGACAATCAGAAGATCCACCGGATGGCGGTTAAAATACCGGATGCCCTGAACAACTTCCGATGCACTGCCCTCACCCTGGACTTTTGCCGGGTAGATTTGCAGGGCCACCATCGGATTTCTCCTGGAAATTACCGAAATCAGATCCTGTACGGCCGCACCGGTCGGAGAGGTGATAATTCCGATTGTTTCGGGATACTCTGGAAGTTCCTTTTTATAAACCGGGTCAAAAAGCCCTTCCCTGTACAGTTTTTCCTTTAAGTTCTCAAATGCCCGCTGAAGTTCACCGATACCGACCGTGCGAAGGCTTCTGATGATCATCTGGTATTTACCGTGCGGTTCATACAGGGATAATTCACCATCAGCAATGACTTTCATTCCATCCTGCGGACGGATTCCGAGTGACTGAGCAGTTCCCCTCCAGATAACTGCCGGTAGCTGGGCGCCTTCATCTTTCAGGGTCAGGTAAACGTGACCAGAGGACTGGGTTCTGCAATTGGAGATTTCGCCCTGAATGCTGATATCCGGGAAACCCTGTTCAACTATTTTTTTTAGCTGCCGCGTCAGTTGGCTGACAGTTTGTACCTGGCTGGAAAATAAATCCATATCGTCCTGTACGGATGAAAATGGCTGATCCGGCAGCGTGTTTCGTGCCGTTCGGTCATGGTTAAACATTTGCTCCCCGGGAAATTACTGTCTTTATGTGCAGTATATTAATTTCCGGGAAAAATTTCAAGTCAATATGAAATCAGGATTTTCTTTTGACGACCAGAACAGCCCGGTCATCATCGGAGTCATCCCGGTTATCCCACTTTTTTACTGCAGCCCAGATTGAGCTGATGAGTTCTGCACCTGAGAGGTTTTTACCGGAAAGAACTGTTTTTTCCAAGCCCTCCTCTCCGTACATTTCATCCTCCCTATCGAAGGTCTCGGTAATTCCGTCTGTATATAACACCAAAGATTCACCAGGCATCAGGCTCAGTTCCCGGTTTTCATAAGGAAAAGCAGAAAACATACCAACCGGCGGGCCGGATGAACCCAGATCACTTCCGGAAATACGGTCAGAGACAAATACCGGTTTCGGGTGACCTGCATTGAAAAACCGGATCAGGTGGGTTTTAACATCCAGAACTGCAAAAAATAAGGTAGCATAGGTGTCTTCCGTACTGTTTGCAAATACAGTCCGGTTGATTCTGTCGGCCAGATTATTAAAATCAACCCCGGTCTCGAGATAAGCCCGGATGGAGGCCTGCAGCATGGAGACCAGCAGGCTGGCCGGAATACCATGGCCCGAAACATCCGCCATCAGAAAGGCTACCAATTGGTCAGAAACCGGAATCACATCGGCATAATCTCCGCCAACTTCATTACAGGCCTGGTATTTCAATGAAAACTCATAACCCGGGACCACCGGCATGACGGACGGAATAATCCGGCCCTGAATATCTCTGGCAATATCCAGTTCCCGTTCAAGCTGAACGGCTTTCAGACTTCTCTGGTGCAGAAGCGCATTTTCAAAAGCGACTCCGGCGATTTCGGACAGGGAGGATGCAAATTCTGCATCGAGAGCTGTAAAGACGCCTTCCCGTTTGTTGATCACCTGGAAAACCCCAATTACCTGCCGGTCCTGGTTCCGGATTGGCATGACCAGCATGGAACGGGTCCGATAGTTGTTCAGGACATCATAGTCCCTGTTAAACCTGGGATCTTCGTAAACATCCGGAATCAGAAGGGTTTCTCCGGTCAGGGCCACATGACCTGCCAGACCCACTCCAACCGGAAGGCGGATTTCCCGTATTCCTTCGCCGGTGAGGACCTTCGACCAGATTTGCTGTTTTTCCCGGTCAATCAGGTAAATCGTTCCCCGGTCAGCCTCCAGAACCTCCAGGAGAATTTTCAGGTTTTTTTCCAGGATCAGATCAAGGTCAAGTGAGGAATTCAAAGCCAGGGCAGCATGAGACAGGGCGTGGAGGCGTTCGATTAGGTTATTCATGGTTTCCGGAACTTGTTTTACACTTCGAATATCTGAAAAACCCTGCCGGAAACAAAAACAGAGGCAGAAACAAAAAAGCCCGGACCAGTTTCCCGGCCCGGGCTGCACGAAAAATTCCAAAAACCGGAAGTTACCGGATCAGAAGCATTTTTTTGGTCAGGGTTCTGTCACCGGCAATCAGTTTGTAGAAATACATACCGGATGCCGCCTGAACACCCCCGGCAGTTTTACCATTCCAGGTTACCTGATTTTCACCCACCGCATTGCCATTAAACACTGTTGCAATTTCACGGCCCATCAGGTCATAAACGACAACTTTGACCGTCTGCAGGGTTGCGACAGACAACCGGATGCTGGTTTCGGGATTAAACGGATTGGGATAGTTTTGTTTTGAAAAGATTTTGTCCTAGTCACCTTTGGAATGATAGTATTAATTTCATGGTTTTTCTCCTGATTACTTGTATTTTAGAATTCCATTTTCCAAAATGAAGTAATTATCGAAATGCAAAAAACCCTCCTTTGAGGATTCAATTGAATTAATAAATCCATTGTAGAACGAATCCGCTTTGATTCCTGATTTATTCAACAAATTCATTATCTTGATCTTTGAGTTATTTGGATCTTCAAAATATAAAGTTGAAACAAAAAGTGCTAATCGTTTTATAGATTGGTGTTCAGGATGCATTTGGGAATACTTGTCAATTAAATCTAAAATGCTTTCATTTGTATTTGATAACTTTTTATAAGAATCAAGGGCAATAGTGTTATTTCTTAGTTTACCATATTCTGTTCTTATATTTTTTAATAATTCGGTGTAGTCAGCTAATTCCGACTTGATTTTTGGTTCATCTACTTCGTAATAACATTTTATTTCAAAAGGTTTGCTGGTCCATTTTCCATCCGGCAAAAATTTACCTAATGAAAACCCGATAGTGACATTATACTTACCTGGTGGAATAACGAATAAATCGCGTGCAGAAATAAATGGATCACCAACAATGAATTGTACGAACCATTTTTCGGGTTTCTCCAGAAAATAACTAATCTTCTCACCTGGCATAATTTTATACAAATACGGTATTGATGTTTCCTTCTTTTCTCCAGAATTGAATGTTTTATCTTTTGACGTAAAAATGAAATAACAATCATCGATATTATGAAATACAACGCCAGAGGAATTGTTTTCGACCTGAATTTTCCATATTGACGGGTATGAAAAGTCTGTAGATTGGGAATAGTACACAACTATTTTCGAATCCATTTCCTTAATATTAATTTCAGAGGATAATAAAAAAAGCTGCAAAAGAAGTAAAACCATTTTTCGAACCCCTACCAGGAAGAAGATTTATTAATTGCTGCCAGAATATCGTCATTACATAAATAGAATCGTCTCTGATCTTTTTTATTTGCCAGGTTTATCAGATTTGTTAATCGTGATAATTTGGGCCGGATAGATTGACCTGAATTTATATTTTCACAATCGATCCGAAGGCACCCTTTGTTTCATAACCAACCGGATAAATGAAGTTCGATACTTTAGTGCGACTTGGTCCAACGTATCCAAATTCCTTACATATTTCAGTTAAATAAAATACCTGAAAACTTATGAGGTATACTCTTAAATGTAACAGGTTTTCTCCCCAAGCCGGAACCTGTTAAAGTCATATTTTAAAGTGCAGTTGTCAATCTTTCCGAACTGTTAATTCTAAAATCAATTATTTGAATAAACCCGCCTGATTTTTCTCTGGAAAAAACAGAGGCAGAAACAAAAAAGCCCGGACCAGTTTCCCGGCCCGGGCTGCACGAAAAATTCCAAAAACCGGAAGTTACCGGATCAGGAGCATTTTTTTGGTCAGGGTTCTGTCACCGGCAATCAGTTTGTAGAAATACATACCGGAAGCTGCCTGAACACCCCCGGCAGTTTTACCATCCCAGGTTACCAGGTTTTCACCTACGGCATTACCATTAAACACCGTTGCAATTTCGCGGCCCATCAGATCATAAACGACAACTTTGACCATCTGCAGAGTTGCGACAGAAAACCGGATGCTGGTTTCGGGATTAAACGGATTGGGATAGTTTTGTTCCAGAATAAATCCACCTGCTTTTACCACATCATCACCCACAGCAGTTACAATTCCTTTTTCAGGTGAATGAAGGCGTTTGGTTGTAAAAACTTTGAACTCACCGGCAGCTAACGGAATGGCTTCATTTGTATTGGTCACTTCAAGACTGTCTCCTTCAAAAAACCGATACCATTTTCCCGCTTTTGAGAAATTAGCAGAAACTGAACCGGTAACCACACCAAAATTTCCAATGATTGCAACATCCATATCGGAATGGGTTAAGTTAATCCGTTTGTAAGTGCTTGTTACCGACTGACTGAAAGTTGTAGTTTCAAATGCCGGTTCTGTTATTTTCAGTTTGATAAGTTCTGCCATTGTTTTGTACAGATTCAGGCGGTCTTTATTGGCCAGATACTCCCATTTAATTGGTTTATTTCCAACGCGGCCATTAAAATCGATAGAAATATCATAACCCAACTCACCGAACTGCCAGATCATTTTGGGCCCGGGAATACCCAGAAGAAAGGCAGAAGCCAACTTAATTCTGTTTAAGGCCGTGGGAAGTGATTTGATTGAATAGGTTCCGGAAACATTGCCATATTGCAAATTCTTATACATCAGCCGTTCTTCATCATGACTTTCAGCATAAGTAACAACATTCGGAGAAGTCCATCCACGGGCAGTATAGGCTCCCCAGGATAAATCTGACTTTCCTGACTCATTCCATCCCATAGTGGCTTCATTGAAATTACTGTTCATATTGCCCCAAAGCATAAATCCATGGGTGGCCAGTTCCTTTTCTTCTGTATTGGCACCCAGGTGTTCAAGGATCATATAGGACGTTGCATCGGTTTCCCGGACTTTATTGTACATCCGTTTCAGAATATTAATACGGCTTTGGTCATAGCCGGACCAGGCCCCTACATCTTCACCATAATTCACCTGGGTAAATCCTTTTGAAAGGTCATACCGGTAACCATCCACCTTATACTCGGTAAGCCAGTGTTTATTGGCCCGGTCGAGCAAATACTGGCTATGGATGCTTTCATGGTTCATGTCATAGCCAACATTGTAGGGGTGTTTGGCTGTGACGTTAAACCAATAATTCTGAGCCGTTGCGGGGCCGTAATCTCCCGAAGCATATAACCTCAGAAACGACGACTGTCCGAACATGTGGTTGTAAACTACATCCATGATCACTGCAATCCCGTTCTGGTGGCAGACATCAATGAATTTTTTCAGATCATTTTTTGTCCCGTAGTATTTATCGGGAGCAAAATAAAAGGCAGGATTGTACCCCCAGCTTTCATTCCCGTCAAATTCCTGGACGGGCATCAGTTCGATGGCATTGATTCCAAGGCGTTTCAGGTAACCCAGTGTGTCGATCAGGGTCTGATAATCATGCCGTGCAACAAAATCACGGATCAGAAGTTCATAAACCACCAGATCTTCCTTCTTAGGCCGTTCAAAATTGGTTACCTGCCAGGTGTAAGGAGTTTGGTTGGTTTGTAAAACCGAAACGGCAAATGTTGTTTTATCTGCAGGATACGGCTTCAGGTTCGGATAGGTCACTGACGGGATCCACTGATCGTCAGAGAAAAGGATTTTTTCGGCATAAGGATCAGCAATCCGCAAGTTTCCGTCTACCAGATACTGGAATCCGTATTCCTTTCCAGACTCCAGCCCGGTCAGAGTGAGCCACCAGCGGACTGAATCTGCATTTACGGAGTCCATTTTCATCAGATACGCATTATCAATCAGCCAGTTATTGAAATCACCGATAACGTGAACCGTTTTTTTACGGGGTGCAAACAGACACAGAGTAACTTTGGTGGGATCGGCCGGGTAGTAATTGATTCCCTCGATGATTCCGGCGGGTGTCCGTTGTTTGATTACAATGGTTGAACCCAGGAAAGAAAAGGAAGTTGAATCAGTAAAAGTTGCTCCAGAAGCAGTAATTGCTTTGATTTTAATTTCATTTGCGCCAGAGCTCAGAGAAGCTCCAAAACTGGACAGTGACGGAACGTTCAGAAACTGCCTGTTTTTGTCATAGAAAGAGCCGAAAGTTCCAAGAAGCTGATCATTCAGATATATTTCGGACTTTGTTTCATCTACCGGATCTGAATTCTTTGAAGCAACTGTTGCCAATACCGCCGGTTGCGGATTGTCAGTTGCGGAAGCATTTTGTGGTTGAATCTGAAAAACCATCGGGGACTGAACGATCACAAGAGAATTCCCGTCACCGCCGTATTTAATGGGATTCAGAGGGTCTGCCAGCCAGTTCCAGGTTTTTCCGTCTGAACTTTTGTGTTCATGAATTTTGTACTGATAGCCATTTTTACCGCCTGATGTTCCGGACCCGCCACCGATTTTCAGACGGACGGATTTGGTATAAACCCCGTTTTCAAGAGTCATCAGTGAAGGCGCATTCACGGCAATGGTTCCTGCCGAATTGGGGCCCCAATTATTAAACTCGCCAGGCAGATAGGCTCTGAATATGGATGTGGCCGGACTATACCTGAAGTAAACTGTAACAGAATCCTGGGCAAAAACTGCCGGTGCAGATATAAGCACGGTTAATGCCAGTAAGGCAAATTGTTTGAACATGGCTGATCCTCCGTTGATTGCGTGTCCTGAATCCCGGTGTAACCAAAGCAAGATATCAGAAAACCGGGAAATTTACAGGAGTTGAAAGCAAAGTAAGGAGAAAAAAAACGCAATGCAAGCGCTTCTACTAACGGGAGGACTTCAGAAATGTGATGACCGTCTCCTGATGAGACCATACACGGAAAGACAACTTTTTGACAGAAAGTGAATGAAGAGTCAGATGATTGGTCAGGATCATACCCAGAACAGCGGTCTGATCGGCCGGCAGGAAACACTCGAGAAACTGAATTTCCCAGGGACACCGGTCTGAATAGATCAGGATTCCTGCCGGTGATCCGCCAATAACCGGCGCCAGGCCAGAAAAATTCTCATCAAAGTATAATCTATGGAAGTCATCAAGAAAGGAATAATCGGGAGGGGACCCGGCAGGTTGGGGAAGCAAATCCAGCCACTCCTCATATGAAAACTCCCGGAAGTCTTCCCAGTATCCCTGCACATCCTGAAAGCCTGCGGTCATCATCAGAAACCGGTGATCAGGCCAGGTACTTCATGCCAATGGGAGGCAATTTTGTCTGCCTGTGTTGCTGATTCATCCTCCCGGTTTATCCCGGTGTAAAGGACAGAATGAATTCCCAAGGCCCGGGCACCAGCAATATCCGTGCGGTTCATATCGCCGATGTGAACCATTTCACTTTCTTTTGCTCCCGATTCCCTCAGAATATGACGGTACATTTCAGGGTGTGGTTTAGACACCCCTCTTTCATCAGAAAAGGCGAAAACAGAAAAATAGTTCACCAGTCCATGCATTTCGAGCAGTTGTTTCAAAACCCGTCCCGGCGAAAAGTGGGTATCCGAAATAATTCCCAAAGTGTACCGTGATGCAAGTTCTGGGAGAATTTCCCTGACACCCGGTGCAGGCAGCGGCGGCGCAACCAAAACACCAGATTCAAAAATCCGGATAAGCTCTCCGGATTCCGTTTCAGAAAGATCGATGTTAAGTCCGGCAGTAAGGCGTTCAACCAGTTCACCAGTCTGGGGTGTTTTGTGCTCCTGAACCCACACCGAATTAAACCAGTCAATGCCGGCTTTAACCTGAGCATTCAGGCGGGTTTCTGTTAGGTCCGGGTCGTGCTGCCTGAGCAGTGCCAGGCTTTTTTCCGACCTGAGGCATTTCCGTTCTTCAGTGCCCGAGGTATCAACCAGGGTGTTCCAGAAATCAATTGAAATGACTTTTTTCATAGTGAGTTTATTACCTAAGCCGGCTTCAGAAATCAGGTACCGGAAACCAGGCTTCCGAGAATCCGCCGGATGAGAGGTTTTACCTGACGGATGGCTTTCTCCCGGTCGGGCTCAAGCCGGTCAAGGGAAAAAACCGTCCAGTTTTGGGGAAGATCCAGGCCTGTTTCTGAACTGCTGCAGATACAAAGTACAGGTTTTTCCGTTTTCAAAAAGGCAGACACCCATTTGCCCTGCAGAGACTGAGAATCGAGGCGGCCTTCGCCGGTGATATAAAGATCAGCCTGGGCGAACCGGTCAGAAAAAGCCTTTAGCCCGGAGATTCTGGCGGTTCCGTGAACAAATTCTGCGGATAGAAAACGGGAAGGGAAAAGTCCCAGTCCGCCCCCGGCACCCGTCAGGGAGAGATCAAGATTAAATTGATCTGCCATCCGGACAGTCTCCCGTTCAATCTGGCTGATCCCTTCAGGGAAGAGTCCTTTCTGCGGGCCATAGACCCGGGCAAAGGATCCCGGACCAGGTTTTGACTGCACGTGAACATCAAAATGAAATACCAGACGGGGAAATTGTTCAGCAGGCGGAACCAGTTTTGAAATCCGGTTAAAGTCAGAAGGAACCGGATTAACCCGATTTCCGTCTCCGTCCAGGAACAAAAATCCCAGCCCATGAAGTAACCCTGCACCCAAATCGACGGTAGCTGTCCCGCCGACCCCGATCCAGATTTCACTCAGATCAGGGAAAGAAGCAGTCAGGGTTTTAACAGCATAGCCCAAAGGTCCTGAATGGTAGGTCAGCGGATTCCTTTTGCCGGGAGGAATCCGTTCCAGTCCAATAACCGAGGCCGTTTCAATGGCGGCTTTTTTCCCCTCATCAAAAAGAAAAACCTGTTCCTGAATGTGGGTTTTTGCTCCGATAAGCGGAATATTTATCTGGATAAACCGGCCATCAAGTCCGGCAGAAAATGAATCCAGAAATCCGTTTCCGCCGTCCGATCCGGGGAAGGAAGTCAGGTTCCGGAAGCCCTGATTAAAAAGCCAGGACTGAATCAATTCTGTCAGTCCGCGGGCAGTTATGGATTCCTTAAAAGCAGTTGGTGAAATAAAAATCCGGCTGTCAGGCGAAAGCACCATCAGAGGTCAATCATTTTCTGAATCCGTGAAACGATCATTTCAAGTGCCACCACGTTTTCGCCGCCACGGGGAACGATAATATCAGCCCACCGTTTCGAAGGTTCAACAAATTCCAGGTGCATGGGTTTTACAAAATTGATATACTGGGTAAAGACACTGTCGATGGATCTGCCCCGTTCAGAAATATCCCGTTTCAGGCGGCGGAGCAACCGTTCATCATCATCAGTATCAACAAATATCTTGATATTGCACAATTCCCTGAGTTTTCTTTCAGTGAAGATGAGAATTCCGTCTACAATGATCACATCCCGGGGCTCAACGTGGCGGGTTTCTTTCAGTCTGCGGTGAGTCGAAAAGTCATAAACCGGCATCTGAATTTCCTGATTTTTTTTCAGGTGGCGGATGTGTTCAATGAGAAGCCCGGTTTCGAGTGCATCCGGATGGTCGAAGTTGATTTCAGTAATGGGTGTATCCCCATAAACCGAGATATCCTTGTAATAAGAATCGTGATCGATGACAATCTGCTTTTCTGGCCCAAGCAGTTCGGCAATCCGTTTGGTAATGGTCGATTTTCCGGAAGCCGTTCCGCCGGCAATTCCTACTATAATGGGTTTCATTGTATTTCCTGGTTGGGTGAAACAGTGACCGCCGGGAACATCAGTGTAAATGAAGTTCCCTTCCCTTCCTCAGATTCAACTTCAATAATTCCGTTATGCTGGAGCACGATTGAATAGACACCGGCAAGACCGAGGCCCGTTCCTTCTCCTACTTTTTTTGTATTAAAAAATGGTTCAAATATTTTCGGAAGCAGTTCCTTGGGGATCCCGGATCCGTTATCTGACACCTTGACCATGACCATTTCGGTAAGGGCATTATTTCTGTGGATACCTGCGTTCCGGGTTTCAATCCTGACTGTCCCGCCGGCAGGCATTGAATCTCTTGCAAATATGGCCAGGTTGATCATCATCTGGATAAACTGGTGCTCATCCAGAGAAATCCGGTCTTCCCGGGCAAAAAAGCCGGTTTCGATCCTGATCGAGTCTGTGATCAGTTCCTTCATCATGGCGACCGTTGTTTCGAGAACAGAATGAACAGACCGGTCATGAAAATCGATCGCCTTCTGGCGTGAAAAATCGAGAAGGTGCCTGACAACATCAGCCGCACGTTTCGAAGCACTGAGGACCTGATCGGTATACTGCTGAATTTTCGGGTCTGTTGTCCTCATTCTGACCAGTTCAGTATTGGGGATAATAATGGCCAGCAGGTTATTGAAGTCATGGGCAACACCGCCTGCGAGACGGCCAACCGTTTCCATTTTTCTCGATTGGACCAACTGTTCCTGCAGGGCTTTCCGTTCGGTAACATCCCGGATGAAGGCCTGCACCAGGGTACCGGTTTCATCAGAAAGTTCGGTCGCAGTCATTTCAACAACTGCACCGTTGATCAACTGAAACGTAATGGCCGATCCGGCCCGGTCCTGATGGTCCAGAAGAGACGAAATAAAACCGGAAACAATGGGCCTGTCAGATTCCTGAACCAAAGGAAACAGATTCTCAGGCATAACGGCCAGATTGCTTCCCGTCAGGGTTAAAAACCGGGAATTGGCAAACCGGATTGTTCCGTCTGTTTCGAGGTGAAGAATACTGTCGCTGGCATTTTCCCACAAGGACCGGATTCTTGCCTCACTTTTTACCAACCGGGAGGTCAGTTTTTCAAGACTTGCATTTTTTTCTTCAAGCTGTTCAAATGATTCTGATGCTGCTTTCGCCATGTCGTTGAAAGCGTGGGACAAATCACCCAGTTCATCGGCAGAAAATTCACCGATTCGATACTTATAATTTCCCTTTTTAAATTCGGCAGACGCCAAAGAGAGCCGTTCAATCCGTTTGTTGAAATACCGGGAAGACAGCCAGGCCAGAAATCCGCCTCCGGCGGCAAGAATCAGAGAAAGCACAATGATTCCGTTTGAAACCCGTTTCACCATTGTCCGGATGTAATCTTTAGAGAAGGTAACCTGAATAATGCCGTTAAAAGCGTACCGGCTGTCTTCAGTTAACGGTATACCTCTTGTTACAATCGGAACAATCACATAAAAATAATTTCCGGTTTTTGGGTTGATGGCAATCGATTTGGTGTCGAACCAGGATTCCGGATCAAAAATAATTTTATGGGCAGAATCAGTAAGATCGGCTGTACTTTCAATACTGTCTGAATGATTATAATACTGGTTTCCCCTGACACCGAAAAACGTCACGTTTACTGCATAATCCATCTGTTTAATGAGACTGGACATTCTGGCCTGCAGCGGGATGGGGGAATTCTGGATAAGTTCATCATAAAGCAGCCCTGAACCCAGTTCTGAAAGGGTTTTTGAGTGATTGATGAGGTCAGACTCGAGACGGTCTGCCTCACGCGAAATGGCCATGTAGGCAGAAATGGCCATCAGCAGCGATAAGATAACCAGAAAGGCGGCAAGCAGTTTTGTAGCCAGTGTAAACCGGATCATTTCTGTCCTTTCTTTTCAGCAAGCCGGGCAAGAACTGTTTTTACAATATCCTCGGGCTTTTTCGAGGAAACAAGCATCGATTTGTATTCCCGGCACACAACATCCACTGCTTCGGGCGGTATCCGGATCAGGCCGGAAGTCTGATCCACCGAAGCTAATAATTCCCGGGCACCAAATCTTGACTCACGGCCTTTTTTTATCTGCCTGATTGCCTCATTCCCTGGCGGGAAGGCAACCCCGTTTTTTAACCAGTCCTGATAGTTAAACGAACTGACCAGCCAGGCGATAAAGTCGACTGCTTCCTGCGGATTTTTGCAGGATGAGGCAACCGCCCAGCCAACTGTTGTCAGAACCGTGACCGGTTTTTTCCCTGAAACGGCAGACGGCAACGGGTAAATTTTAAATTCAAGACCGGGAAACTGATCTCTGAACAGCGGAAAAAACCAGATTCCCTGAATAACCGATCCGGTTTTTCCGCTGGCAAAAGTCTGAATCGAAGTCTGGACATTAAAGTCGAGAAGAAGCAGGTTTTTCGATGTCAGTGAGGAATAAAGCCGCAATCCCGGCAGCAGTTCCCGCTCACCGGGCGCTGCAATATTCCAGCCGGCACCTGCTGCCTGTGATATGAAGGGAAGAATTTCGAAATCGTGACCGGATGCCACTAACCCTTTTCTTTTCGGGTCGCCGCCAACCCCATTCATTTTTTCGAGCCAGGTTTCAAGATCAGCTATTGATTCGGGGCCTTTATCCGGGAGACCAGCCTGGCGTCTCAGTTTTTCATTGACCGTCAGCCCGATAATGTTGAAGTCTTTCGGTATGGCATAAACCTGACCGTTTACAACAAAAGCATCGGCACAGGGTTTATATAAGGTTTCCTGGCCAAGGCCTGCCTTTTGCAGAAAGGTCTGAATTGGTTTAACTGCTTCCAGCCCGAGATAAAACCGGATATCGGCATCCCTCAGATAGAAAACATCCGGTGAATTGCCCGACTTGATCTTCCCAACCAGATTCTGGTTGTAATAATCGGTCATCATCACCGGTTCATAACTAACACTGACTTTTTTCTGAAGGGAATTATAAATTTCTGTCTTTTTCTTGAGGTCATCCCGTTCCTGCGGTGAAGTTGCCCATCCGGAAAGGACAAGGGTCTTTTTCTGTGCCTGCGCAGACCACAAACAGAAAATCACCAGAAAAGAAAAGAGAAATCTTGCCATCAAAGAAAAATCCGGAAAAACTGCAAAATAAGCAGAGCCTGTCAATTAGTCGAGGAGGCGAACAGAATTGGTTCGGCATCCTGAAGGCAGGAAACCACAAACCGGCAGCCGGCTGCAGAAAGTTCATCTGCAGAATGAAGACCATTGGTTACCCCGATGCAAACTGCCCCCAGATGACGTGCAACGGCTGCATCACGGGGTGAATCCCCGATCACAACAAGGTCACCCGGTGTGAACCGGGTCGAAAATTTCCTGACTGCCCGGCTAACGGCAACGGGCCCGAGTTCTTCACGGATCCAGTGGTCATCACCAAATCCACCCGAGTGAAAAAAGGAATCCAGGTCTGCAAGCCTCAGTTTCTGAAAAGCCGTTTCCCGGATGTTACCGGTAAGCAGAAAAGGAAAAAAACCGGTGGTTTCTGAAACCCGTTTGAGGAGTTCCCTTCCACCCGGATGAACGATTACCTGACTCCGGGTGACCTGAGTGTGAAAAAGGGAGGTGTAAATCCGGCAAAACTTTTCCCACAATTCGGGCTGATCGGGGTTCTGATGGTGTTCTGATAGTGTATCCCTGAAGATTTCCCAGTCGGTTCTGCCCGAAAACGACTGGTACGGAAGCGAAAACCGGGGGCCGAGCGAAAGATGAAGTGCTTCCTGAACCATTTTCTGAGCCGTTCCCGGGACTGAAAGCAAGGTTCCGTCTATATCAAACAGAATAAGCTTACCCATTTTTCCCCGGCTTTTTTGCTGTCAGAATAAACACCGGGGCAACAGAAAAAATCCTGATTTCCTCAAATCCTGCAAGTTTGAACTGTTCGGAAATTCTGGATTCCGGATCAAACCGAAGTCCGCCGAAAAGAACCGCCAGTCTCTGGAATAGTTTGCCAAACCGGGATACAGCAGGCAGAATTCCCATCCAGAAAGTCAATCCCCCCGGTTTCAACGACAGAAAAGTCTGGTTCACGGTTTCCATTACGGCCGTGATCTCATTCCAGGAGCCGCCGCAAATCACCGCATCCAGAGACTCAGGCAGGAAAACAGGATCTTCGCAAAAAGCTTCAGCAAGAATCACCCGGCCATAATCCCCTTCCCGTATTGATTTGGCGGTGCCAGCCAGCATGGCCGGGCTAGCATCCAGAAAATAAATTCGTGAGCCCGGAACGGTTTCCAGAACTGTTCTGCCGTAAAGTCCGGTTGAGCAGGTCAAATCACAAACCGCCGGGTTTTCGGGAAGGGCAGATAAATATCCGGACAAAATCCTGAGCTCTTCCGAAACGGTAATCCGGTTTCCGGTAAGCAGACCCAGTGATTTCAGCCGCCAGAATTTTTCATATCCCCAGGCGGTCAGCTTCCAGAAACCCGACTTCTGAGCCAGAGTCAACCTGTTGGGGTCTTTTTTCTTCCCGGATTTAAACCAGGGGATAGCAGAACCGGGTACTTTCTGAAATCCGGACACCAATACTGTTTTCATGGCTGGTCTGCCGGATTCCAGGATTCTGCGATTGGCGCCTCCACCATCCAGGGCCGGATGGTTTTCCAGGTTTCAGTAAAAAATTCAGATTCCCTATACCGGTTCAGATGGCCGGTGCTTTCCCATTCAGACAGGGTGATAACGGTATCAGGGTCATCGGGCAACCTGAAAAGCTCCAGACGGGAGCACCCGAATCCGGAAAGGATCACCGGGCGTGACTGATAAAAAACATCCAGAAACCTGCTGGTTTCTGCCGGTGAAAATTTCATTCTAACCAGTCTGAGAATCAGGAAACCTCCCGGCTGACAATGATCTGTGTTCCGATTCTGACATCAAAAAGTGCTGCAGCATCTGCCTGATACACTGCGATTTCGAGCAGCCCGCCAGAACCGATCAGCGCCACCGGATCACCCGGCTCAACATCACTGTAAATTCTAGACAGCGGCAACGGATCCCAACCGGCCATTCCAACTTTGAAACCGGCCCCGCCGGCCCAATGATCCAGAAACTTCTCACTGATATTGGTAATCAGGTTTCCGAAATGATCGATATGAATGACCTGACCTGCTATTTTCTGGCGGTCCCAGGATGGCAGTCCCCATCTTAAATCGATCAGTTCCGGTTTATGAACACCCGTAATCTGCAGTGGCACACCCCGTGACATCCAGGCGGCGACAGGGACAAAAATATCCCGCCCGTGAAAAACAGGAGAAACAATGGCATCTGCATAAGGGGAATTTTTAATCGAGACCACTCTTTCAGGATGGGTTGTCTGCAAGGCAAGTGTCAGGATACCGTTATCCGGCGCAACGAAAAAATGTCCGTCATGCTCAACAGCAACCGCATCCCGGTCAGAACCAACCTCTGGATCCACGATGATGACATGAATGGTTCCTGACGGGAAAAAGGGGTAGGCATTGCGGAGAGTAAATGCAGCCTCGACAATATTCTGCCGGCCAACTTCATGGGACAAATGATGGACGGATGCATCCGGGTTGATATCTGCAATTCTGGCAGTTAAGGACGGAACGTAATAATCCCGGGATCCAAAATCTGAAATCAGGGTGATGTGACGTTTCAGCATAACTCCTGTTATTTCAGGATCAGAATGGAGATTTGAGCAGTGCCGGCAGTGACCAGGTCAATTTCCTTGGCGGCTGCATAACTCAAGTCCAGAATCCGGTTTTTGACAAAGGGACCGCGGTCATTGACTCTGACAACCACAGTTTTACCGTTATTCTGGTTGGTCACCCGGATCCGGGTTCCGAACGGCAGGGCCCGGTGGGCTGCAGTGTACTGGTACATATCGAAGGTTTCGCCGCTGGCAGTTTTCCGGCCGTGAAATTTGGGTCCGTAATAACTGGCAACTCCGGCAAATTCTGTGGATGTGCCGGTTGCTTCCTGGGATTTTCCTCTAAAAACAACCCGCCCGGACTCTTTATCTGAAGTAAACCGTGCCGTTCCCGAACACCCGGCCAGAAGCAGGACCGCCAAAAGTACCAGAGCCGAAAAACGGAGGTGAACCTGAAACATGAAAGGTCCCGAAATCTTTAAAATCTAAAGATACCCGCCAAAATCACCAATTTTCAACTGATCAACAATATTTTTTACCTGCTGACTCTGGCCTTTCCGGCAAATTAAAAGTGCATCGGCTGTTTCGACCACAATCAGGTCTTCAACCCCGACAAGTGCAATTAGTTTTTCCTTCCCTTTCACCAGACAGTTCGATGTTCCCGAAACCAGAACGGTTCCTGTAAGGGCATTTGCATTTTCGTCGGTATGTGAAAGGTTTGCCACTTCATCCCAGGATCCCACATCCGACCAACCCAGATCAGCTTTCAGAACAAAAACAAGTCCGGCTTTTTCCATGATTCCGTAATCAATCGAGATATTGGGCATCCGCCCATAACTTTCCGACAGAACCGGATAAAAACCGGAAGTGCCGAAAAACGGACTCAATGCATCAAGTTCAATATCCAGATCCGGAATATGGGTTTTAATTTCCTGAAGAATGGTTTCAGCCTGCCAGATAAACATCCCTGAATTCCACAGGAAATCGCCTGCAGCAAGGAACCGGCGGGCAGTTTCAAGGTTAGGTTTTTCAGCAAAGGTTTTTACCGGGAAAGCATTCGGGTAGCTGTCGAGGTGAAAATCTTCATCAATCTGGATGTACCCATACCCCGTTTCTGGACGGGAAGGTTTCAAACCCAGGGTAATCAGGGCATGAGGTTCGGCCTTGGCCAGAAGCAGGCCTTCTTTGACAATTTCAAGAAAATGGTCCTGTTTCCGGATAATCTGATCAGAGGGAACGACCAGCATAACAGCTTCGGGGTCTTTTTTCCGGAGAACTGCGGCAGCCAACCCGATTGCGGGTGCCGTATTTCTTCCGAAAGGTTCAAGAATAAACTGATCGGCAGTAAACTCAGGCAGTTGTTCAGTCAGCAGCGTTTCGTGAGCCTGGTTGCCAACGATCAGGATATTTTCTTTCGGGAAGACCGGCAGAAGACGGTCAACCGTCGCCTGGATCATGGTTCTCTGTTCGGTGATGGCTAAAAATTGTTTGGGTGTAGCAGTTCGTGACACCGGCCAGAACCGGGTACCGCTTCCGCCGGCCATAATGACGGCATAATTCATTGTGATTCCTGTTGAGTAAGTTGATTTTCGGCCTCTTTCACCTGCTGATCCAGTTCAAGTGCCTGCTTTCTGCCGGGTTCAATTTCAAGTACCCGGTTGATGACAAGCCTCGCATTCTTAACATCTCCGGTTGTCAGGTAAGTAAAGGCAAGGTTTTCGAGTGCTGTAAAAAAATTAAATCTGAGGCGGATGGCAATCAGATAATGACGGATGGCATCTTCATACAAACCATACTCATGGTAAATATAGCCCAGATTGTTATGAGCCATGGCATAAGTCGGATCTAAAATAACAGCTGCACTTAAATGCTGAAAAGCCTGGTTAATACTGCCCGTCTGATATTCTGCTACAGCCAGATTGTTATATACCTGAACATAAAAGGGTGCGAGGTTTAAAAGCTGGGTGTAAATTCTGACTTTTTCTTCAGGATTTCGGGTTGAATCTGCAATGGACATAAGCCCCAGATCCTGCCAGTTCAGTTCCCCGGATTTAAACAATCCGGTAATTTCAAGATTCAGCCGGGCGGGATCATAATCGGGATTCAAAAGGAGGCTTTTTCTGAAACTGATTTCTGCTGAATCCAGTCTGCCGGAAAGCAGCAGCAGGTGTCCTTTATTATTCCAGGCTTCTGCATAACCTGAATCCATGCAGACTGCGAATTCAAATTCAGTTAAGGCACTGTCATTTTTTTGCTGATAAAAAAACGCAAGTCCCCGGGTATTGGCCAGCCAGGCTCCTTCGGCTGAAAGAAACTCAGTCACACTGGGACGTAATTTTCCTGAAAACCAGGAGACAAACTCAAACCTGCCGGCCTGAAAGGAATCTGCAAGTGCCTGAAGGTCTGTTCTGAGTACCTTTACTTCTTCCGGATTCTGTTTAGCTTCCGTCCCCGTGAACCGGGAAGAGCAACCCCAAAGTAAAAAAAGAAAAACTGAAACTGCAGTTTTAAACCAGCCTCTCATCTGACCTTCAGCATTTTTCCGGTTTGTGAAACCGTTTTATCTCCAAAATTAACCAGCAGTTTGTACAGGTAAATTCCGTTGGCGACCACATCCCGGTCCTCATCAAGACCGTCCCAAAGCAGGGTGTTATATCCGATTTCTGAAGTCGCCGACTTAATGGTTCTGATCTTCAGTCCGTTCACAGTGTAAATCATCAGAGTCGTTTCAACCGGATTGTCCAGTCCGCCCAGAATGAAAAAGACCCGGGTTTCCTCTTCAAACGGATTGGGGTAATTCGCCATTGAAGAAATTCCGTCTTCTGCATTTACGGATAGAACATAACTGAACTGCTTGCCTTCACCGGAATACTCGCCAAATTGCATTTTCACTGAAAGATCCAACTGGTTGATACCCGGAACCAGTTCCGCATCAAAATTCAGTTCTGTATACTGCCGGTTATTTTCAGACTTGACGGTTAAGGATTTCCCTGCCGGCACAACATCACCGTTCAGGGTCACCACAACCTTGGTGGTATCATCCAGCGGGATAAAATCATCATAGTCTATCCGGATTCTGACTGGACCTTTTTGGGTGACCAGTTCCTTTTCTGCCGGATTGAGTTCTCTTTCCTTGAAAAAGACTGTTGCAGCAGGGTCAAAAGCATTGACCCCTGTTGAAAGCACCACAGAAAACGTATCAGAAACAGACACAAAATCGGGAAAGTGGTCTCCTTCGGTGATCTTGATTGTGAAATTATACAATCCCGTGTCTGTAATGGTATTCTGCGGAACCTGAAACTGAACCGGGATCTGGAATCTGTTCTTTGTGAAGGTGCTGTCCTTTGTCATGAAAACAGTCGAATTCCGGGTAATGGTAAACTGAAGCCGGGTTACCTCAGAATCAGAAAAATACGGCTGAAACAGGGATGTTGAAATTGAAAAAGGCTCACCAACAGAAAGTTTGGGTACCGATTTTTCAAGACCAAAGACCCCGGACGGATAGTCTTCATCGTATTCTGAAGAATCAAACTCAAGTACAGGCTGCTGGGTAAAAACAGAATTTTTAAATACCAGACTTAACGTATCGGTTTCGGGTACAGTCAACTCATAATGGCCGGCCGATGCAGGTTCCGGCAACCCGGCTGACGTTGACCGGATCCAACTGCTGTCAGCCGAAAGGATAGTAAAGGAAAGTTTTTCGAGTTTTTTGCCCGGGTTTCCCGGAATTGAAACCGTTATAAGCCCGGGTTGATAGGGTGCCTCGAATTCTGCATAAGCTTTTACGAGGCGGCTCCTTGAATAGGATTCAAAAATTTTAACTGGAGTTTTACCTGCTTTAACTCCAAAAACCCAGGCTTCCCTGATTTTAACTGAATCAGCATAAATACTGCCAAGGCTCCTGAAGGTTGATTTCAAATCGGCTGTCAGGTTACGGCTGCCCTCATCCTTTATTGCAAAAATCAGATAATCATTTGAATTCAGACGGCGCTTTATCCAGGAATTCAGGGAATCTGCGTTGGCTGTATTCAGGTAAGTATCAAACTCTCCTGATTCCTTAATTTCCAAAGTCAGACTGTCAATCCGGGCTGCAATAATTCCTCTGAAACCGCAAAAAACAGTTTTGCTTCCAGAGGTGATGAAGCCAAAATTCCCGGATTCAAACCCTGCACTCCCGGCACCGATCAATTCTGCACCGGTTAAAATCCCGATCTGTCCATGACTTAACCGGGTGAGTGGAGACAGGGCCAAACCATAAGGAATCTTGACAGTTCTTTCCTTCTGACCGGCAGCAGTAAAAAATGAAACTGAAGACGGCTGATCTTCCTGTTCTGGTTTGAGTTCCAGAGTATACTCAAATCCTGCCGACAGGGAGATCAGGTTTATCTGAAGCGAGTCCAGGTTTTTTACGGATTTTACCCCGGAAAGAAGAATCTGACCATCCGGATTTTTTACCGCCCAGGAAAGGTTGGTTTCTCCCGGATAGTATAGCCTAAGGAGAAAGTTTCCAGATGGTAAAATCTGGTTATCCGCCAGATTGAAAAGGGTAAGCGTGTTCCTCGGAATCAGAATTTCAAAAGCTTTTTCGTTGTTCACCTGAAAACTGTCTGTAACCGATTTAAACTGAACTTCTGTTTCAACGGAATGGGTTCCAGGTGTGGTGAATTTAAGCGGAACGGAGGTCGTCAGGAACGAGCCTGAAACCGGATAACCCTGCACCAGGACCTCCTGATTTCCTGAGGAGGTCAGATCCCTGACTCTGATAACAACGGTATCAGCAAGGACTTTTCCGTTGTTCAAAACGGATAAATTCAGTGTATAGGTTGTATCGGTATTTTTCAGTAACCGGGTCTGACTGGTAACCGATAGGTCAGGAAAATTTTTAAGAGGAAGTTCAAGGGTTGGATCCCCGATCAGGTTATACTGCCTTAAAATGGATCTGACCCGGTCATTTTGCTTGTACTTTTTGGCAAGTTCATTTTTAGCAGCCGTAATCAGTCTGCCCATAGACTTGTTCCGGCCTTTGAGGGCTGCGTTATAAAACCCCCGGCTCAGCAGTTCGTCAAGATCCACGTATCCCAGCCCCGATGTCCCGATAAACCCGATGGCGCCCCGGTCAGATTTCAGAACAAAATCTTCACTGAAACTTTCCTGTGACGGATTTCCGTAATCTCCGGTGAAACAGGTCATGGAGGTGATAAACGGATACAATCCATCGCCAACCGGCAGTTCTCTGACATCGCTTAGCATCAGATCCCACGTCCGGCTGCCGGCGTGCCCAATAAAACTTAACCAAACCATTCCTTCCTTAAAGGATTTCTGGATTTTCGGTGTTTCCTTCCCCGCATCCTGGTATCCTTCGGTCCGTTTGATTATGGTGTCGATTTTTCCCATAACCGACGGGTCGTAGACGTAATCATTTATGATCCGCATCGTCTGGTTATAAAAGGTTTTCTGCTCACTGGCATCAAACCCGCCATTGATAAAAGTAAATCTTTTAACATTCGGATCCGTGGATTTCTGATTCTCCCACCGTTTGACTTTTTCAAGAAACTGGGTTCCCTCCTGCACAGTGTTAATAGGAAGCCGGCCGATATCCAGAAATGAGAAAACTTTATTGGTATCCGCAAAAGCAACCAGCCACTGATCACTCACCGGCATACCAAAACCCGGTATAAAGGCTTTTTTTCCCGATTTGTTGGTAATTTCCCGATGATCCCAATTGGCATTGCCAACCAGCAGGACCGATTTCAAAGCCGGATTCCGTTTGGTTTCGGCCTGAAGAAAGGCCCGGATAGCCCAGGGTGTCGGGTTCATTGCCGAAAAGCCGGAATAAATTTCTTCAGTTGTAGCAACCCGGGGTACAATTCCGGGTGTTTCGGATCTGTATGAGGCATAGTCTTCGGCGAAGGAAAGAAAATCAGGATGAGAAATAATCAGGAAATTTTCAGAACCGGGCAGACTGCCGGAAGCCGTTACAGGTGTGATTTGCGGCAGTGAAAGTACCGAAGCCAAATCTGTGAGGAACAGCGATCCGGATGAAAGGCCTGTCAGAGAGAACGCAATCAATTTCTCGGCACCGGAAACAGACAGTTCCTGTGGAAACCGGACTTTGCTTCCGAGAGAATCAATCAGCATGTAATTTCTGGCAACCGGAACCTTTAAAACTAAAAATTCGGAATTCTGCCTGGTTGCAGGAATCGAAATCCCCATCATGGTGGTGTCGACCGCAGCCGATCTTTTTCCCGAGATTTCAACCCAGTCAACATAAATCCGGTCTACGGTCGTTTTCGTTACCCCGACTGATTTAATGGCTAAAACCCGTGACGTTGAAGATCCGCCGGGGAATGAAAAATCAGGGGCAAGGTAATTGTAACCGGTAAATGACTTTTCAATCACAGTTCCTTTCCAGGAAACCTGTATTACGTGATCAGGATCAGCCGCTGTATCCCGGCTCACTCCCCTGAGCCTGACTTTGGCCTGCATGGGGCCGGTAAAACCGTTTACCCACTGGGGAAGGGTAATATTTAAAGTGCCGCCTTTGTTCAGATAAGCCCAGATCCAGCCCTCTCCGGGAGTTGCCTCCGTCCAGTTGGTGTAGGAAGCATCCCCCTGGTAAAAATCAAGGTCCCGCTCAATCCGGGATGTAACGGTCAGGGTATCGGGTGCGGTAACCGGAATACCGGTATAGTGAGTTGTGTCAATTGTGTAGGTTCTAAAGGTCCCGGAGCCCTTTTTTATCAGGACCGGAAGAGTTCTGGAGTAAAGATTCAACTGTTCAGATAAATATTCGGGATCACCCGACCTGTCAGGAAAGGATGGAAGGTAATAGTTCCCGGCGAGGAGAAGCACCGGGAGGTTGCTGTTCAGGTGGGTAGAAAACCGGATATCGGGGAAACCATCCAGTGAATTTTCAGGAACCTGATAAAGTCCATGAACAGAGAGTGACATTTTTGACTGTGAAATGCCAGAAAAAGGCATCACGGCAAGAAGGATGACCGTAGCCAGAACTTTCGAAACCATTCAATCCCCATCAAAAGATTTTGAATCTGCAAATTTAAGCGAATTACCTGCAGGGACAATCAACACTGACGGGGACTAAAAAATTTCTTGGGCGGCGCAGGGGAATTCAGCACCGGCACCCATTTGGTGACGGGGCAAAAAATGGGAACCCCGACAGGATCCCATTTTTTTATTTAAACCGGGCTTGATTCTGAAGATACCAGTTAACTGCCAGCCGGATCCCTTCTTCCAGAGGGACTGAAGGAGACCAACCCAGGGCTTTCAAACGGGAAACGTCCATCAGTTTCCGGGGTGTTCCATCCGGTTTGGTTTTGTCAAAAACCAACTCTCCCTGAAAACCAGTGATTTTTTGAATGGTTTCCGCCAATTCTCTGATCGTTACATCTTGGCCGGTTCCGATATTAAAAAATTCATTCCCTGAATATCTCTGCATCAGAAACACACAGGCATCAGCCATATCATCAGAATACAGAAATTCCCGCATTGGGGTACCCGATCCCCAAACCGTAACCGTTGACTCGTTGTTTTCTCTGGCCGAAACAAATTTCCGGATCAAAGCCGGCATAACATGTGAAGAATTCAGATCAAAATTGTCATTGGGACCGTACAGATTGGTCGGCATAACAGAAATAAAATCGGTCCCATACTGCCGGTTAAAGCTTTCACAGAGTTTGATCCCGGCAATTTTTGCAATTGCATAGGGTTCATTGGTCGGCTCAAGCAAGCCTGTCAGCAGATACTCTTCCTTCAAAGGCTGGGGTGCCAGTTTTGGATAGATGCAGGAACTACCAAGGAACATCAGTTTTTTAACCTGATGTTTCCATGCGGCTTCAATGACATTATTCTGAATTTTCAGGTTTTCGAGCAAAAAGTCGGCCCGGTAGATATTATTTGCCTGGATACCGCCTACTTTTGCCGCTGCCAAAAACACAAACTCAGGTTTTTCGGTGCTGAAAAAGGCCATGACATCAGAGTAACTGGTTAAATCCAGTTCTGCTCTGGTTTTTGTAAGAATAGTGGTAAATCCTGACGATTGCAGTTTTCTGACTATGGCAGAACCGACTAATCCCCGGTGACCGGCAACAAATATTTTCGAGTCAGGTTTCATCATGCCCGGGCAATTTTGATTTTGTGTTGCTTTTCGAGTGCTTCAATATCAGCATCAACCATGATTCTGACCAGATCCCTGAAAGTCGTTTTCGGCTTCCACTTGAGTTCTTTTTCTGCTTTGGTGGCATCCCCGATCAGCAGGTCAACTTCTGCCGGACGGTAATAAACCGGATCAATTTCAACATAGTCCCGGTAATCACGTCCGACATATCCAAAAGCTTCTTCCAGAAATTCTCTGACGGTGTGGGTTTCGCCGGTTGCAATTACATAATCATCTGCTTTTTCCTGCTGAAGCATGAGATACATGGCTTCGACATATTCCTTTGCAAATCCCCAATCCCGCTTGGCATCCAGATTTCCCATGTACAGTTTATCCTGCATGCCGGCAAGAATCTGGGCCACTGCACGGGTTACTTTCCGGGTAACAAAGGTCTCACCGCGGCGTGGTGATTCGTGATTAAACAGAATACCGTTGGTTGCAAACATGTTGTAGGATTCACGGTAATTAACCGTAAGCCAGTAGGCGTAAACCTTGGCAGCACCATACGGACTTCTGGGATAAAACGGAGTGGTTTCCTTTTGCGGAACTTCCTGAACAAGACCGTACATTTCAGAACTGGAAGCCTGGTAAAATCTGGATTTGCACCCGGTCATCCGGATGGCTTCCAGAATCCGGGCAGTTCCGATTCCGGTTACATCACCGGTATATTCAGGGATATCAAAAGAAACTCTGACATGCGACTGGGCAGCGAGATGATAAATCTCATCCGGCTGAATGTCATGAATCAGCTTGATCATGTTGGCTGAATCGGCAATGTCACCATAATGCAGAAACATCCTGACGTTATTCACGTGAGGGTCCTTATAGAGGTGGTCAATCCGCCCGGTGTTGAAAGTCGAGGCTCTGCGGATCACACCGTGAACTTCGTACCCTTTTTCAAGCAGAAGTTCTGCAAGGTAGGATCCATCCTGCCCGGTAATTCCGGTAATAAGTGCTTTTTTCATTTTTTCTCTTTGATGTTAATAGGCAGTTTTATCTCCACGAACCATCTTAAGGGCCGTGTACAGAATAATTTTTAAATCCAGACCAAAGGTCCAGTTTTCGATGTACCAGACGTCATATTGAATCCGCTTCACCATTTTCCGCTTGGTCTCGGTCTCACCCCGGTAACCGTTTACCTGAGCCCAGCCAGTCAGGCCGGGTTTTACAAAATGACGGATCGAATATTTGGATATTTCTTCCACCCACTGGTTATTCAATTCAACAGGGTGAGGTCTTGGCCCGACAATGCTCATTTCACCAAGAAGTACATTGATCACCTGAGGGAATTCATCCAGGTTCGTTTTTCTGAGTATGGCGCCAACTTTGGAAATCCGGGGATCATTTTTAGTGGCCTGTTTAAATTCAGTGGGGTTTTCATCGCACTGCTGAACATTCATACTTCTGAATTTGTAGCAGAGAAATACATTCCCGTTCATCCCGTTCCGGGGTTGTCTGAAAAATAACGGGCCCGGCGAATAAAACCGGTTTGCAACCCAGATAACCAGCATCAGAACCGGCATGAGGGTTATCAAAGTAAATAAGGCAACAAACAGATCGAAAAGGCGTTTGTAAAACCGGTTCATGACAGATTGAAGCGGTTCCGCCCGGACTTTAAGAATCGGAATTCCATCAAAGGAATCCAGAACGGCCCCTTTGGAGGTGAGTGCAAAAAAATCGGGAACAATCCAGCACCTGATACCGAACCGGTCACATACCGAAACAGCTTCAAGTATCTGCTGCCGGTTTGCTCCTGAAAGTGCTATTGCAACCTCTCTGACTTCGGTTGTTTTCAGAATTGTCTCAAGATCAGAGACCTTACCGCAAATTTTATGGGGTTTCCTGACAACACTGTCTTCAGCCTCATCCTTTAAATATCCGGAAATTTTATACCCCATTTCCGGTCGGGTCAGAACTTTACTTTCAATGACTGCCGCAACCGGACCGGCCCCCACTACCAGCAGATTCTTGATGTTATCTCCCTTTGCCCGGATGTAATAGACATATAATTTGTAGATAACCCTGAAACTGATTCCGGAAAAAAGAAATATTGAGATGAAGTAGATAAGAGTACGGCGGCTGACGAAAGTCCAGCGGGCAATGACAATCGAAAGGGCAATAAAGCTGACATAAATGGCAACATACTTCAGGAATTCTGTCACTGAATTGGTAATAGAATGTCCCCTTTGCTCATGATAGACAGGAAACATCAATGAAATTGTAATCCAGAGGAAAACCAGAAAAAGATAAAAAAGGCTGTAGGGATCCCGTTCAATCAATGTTGGGAAGTGGGAATACCGAAGGTAATGAGCAACACTGAAGGCAATCACCAGGAAAAAAATATCGACCAGAAATCGGATCCGGAGTGATTGAGAAACGAGGTATCGGTTCATAGACCGGTAAAATTAGGAGAAAAAGAAATTAAAAGCCAATATACCACTGAAACGGGTGACTCCGGTCAAGCCACTACCCCAAAACCGGCAGATCCTGCAGGTTCAGAAATTTACACCTTCTCGGAAAGTCAGGTTAATTTCGAAATAATTCCGGCCATGAGTTTTGTCATCAGAGGCTCTGCATGCCCGGCAACTTCCAGGATTTCTGAAAGGGCAACCGGTTTTAAAACATCCGGGAAACAATCATCCGTCAGGATAGAGATCCCGAACACACGGGTTCCCTGATGGCTGGCAACAATGGCTTCAGGCACCGTCGACATCCCGATTGCATCTGCACCAATTGCCCTGAGCAACCGGTATTCAGATGCTGTTTCGAGACAAGGGCCTGTCATTGCAGCATAAACCCCTTTTCTGATCTGGATTTTTTGATCAAGCGCCACAGATTCAGCCAACTGAATGAGGTCTTTTGAGTAGGCGTCACTCATATCGGGGAACCGGGGTCCCAGGCGGTCATCATTCCGACCAATAAGCGGATTGTCACCAAGAAGATTGATGTGATCCGAAATCACCATCAAATCCCCTTTTTTCCAAAGCGGATTCAGGCATCCGGCTGCATTCGAAATCAGCAGGGTTTCAACTCCCAGGGCTTTCATTACCCTGACCGGAAAGGTTATCTGCTGGAGGGTATAGCCTTCATAGTAATGGAAACGGCCCTTCATGGCTACGACCGGTTTACCACCTATTTGTCCGAAAATCAGCTTTCCCTGATGCGATTCAACAGTTGACCTTACGAAAAAGGGAATCTCTCCATATTCAATTTCACAGACGATGTCCATTTCCCGTGCCAATCCGCTGAGGCCGGTACCCAGAATAATTCCGGTTGAAGGTCTGAGTTCCGTCCGGGTTCTGATAAACTCAGCAGCAGTCCGGATTTTTGAAAATAAGCCGTCCATGGTCAGTCTAACTGATTTAAAATATGATCCAGGTTGATTTTCTCTTTTGTCGGACTGACAGGGACAGACTTCTCTTCCTGTCTGGCCGGTGCAGGTGTCAATTCCTGGGCAACCGGGACAAAGGTGGTCTTGGCCGGTTCCTGAAAAACCGGACCGGGTTCAGCCAGGCCAACCTGTTCAAACTGAACCGGATTGTCCTTTTCTTTCGGAAAAATGGTAACCTGTGCCGGTTCTGCCGGTTGCTGCCGGATTGCCGGTACAGGATCCGGGGTTTCGGTAACTTCAAGCGACTGGGGGGCAGAATGCTGCAGTTCAAATTCCTTCACGTTTTTATCAAGCAGTTCAACCATTCCCTTCAACCGGTTGATCAGGTCCATTCTGTGGGATTTCAGGATCTGAATCTGCTGCCGCAGGTCAGCCACATCCCGTTTGGCAGCTTCAATAATGGAAAGGCCTTTTATTTCGGCTTCTTTTATCATATTCTGGGATTGCTGCCTTGCATTTTCAATTGTCTGGCGGCTGGTTTCCTCGGCATTCAGCATGGTTTGGTGCAGAACTTTCTCGACCTGCCGGTAATCTTTTAACTGGGTTTCCAATTCTGCAAGCCGGAGGGCCTGTTCACGGTTTTCGGTCATGACAGATTCCCACTGGGAGGAAACAATATCCAGAAAAGCCCTGACTTCGGCAGGTTCATACCCCCGCATTGCTTTCTTGAAATCCTGCTTTTTTATATCCAGTGCTGATAATTTCATATAACTTCCGTGTTAAAATTAGGTTCTGTCACCAAAAATTGCCGTTCCGATTCTGACTAAGTTTGCACCTGCCCGGATTGCAGTTTCCCAATCTCCTGACATTCCTGCAGAAAGAATCAGGTTTTTTTGTTTTTTCATCCGGGCAGGGACAGAGTGAATAAAATGGTGAAATTCTCTTTCAATCTGCAGCCGGTCCTCGGTAAAACTTGCCATTGTCATGCATCCGGCCAGTTCCAGATGGCGGTGACTCGAGGCGTATTCGTACAACTGCTCAATTTCATCCGGCGGGCATCCGGCTTTGGTTTCTTCCTCGGCAACCCGGATTTGGAGCAAAATCCGGGACTTTTTTCCCTGCCGGGCAGATTGTTTCTCAATCTCATCCAGCAGTGAAAACCGGTCAACAGAGTGAATCAGCCAGGCTATCGGAATCACCTGCCTGACTTTGTTGGTCTGAAGCTGGCCAATCAGGTGCCACCGTATATCAGTGGGTAAAACCACCGCTTTTTCAGTTAGCTCCTGCACCCGGTTCTCGCCAAAATCTCTGACACCGGCATCATATAATTCTCTGATTTCATCTGCAGATCTGGTTTTTGAAACTGCGACCAGAGATATTTCAGCCGGATCACGGCCAATTTCACCGCAAAGCCGTTGTATCTTTTCCCGGACTTCCTGATAATTGCTGAAAATACTCATTTTTTATGCCTGATCAGGCTTAAAAGTTAATCATTTTAAGCGGAAACATCAAAAAATATGGCTGTTCGATTTGTTTTTATCCTGATCCTGACGGTGGTTACAACGATTTCAGGAAGCATTTTTTTTCTTTCTGAACCGGACCAGGAGCACCCTGAATACCATTTTGACAGCACACGTTGGGTCCCCTCCTATCACCAGTCTCTGGTTAAAGTACTTTCTGATTATGGAATTGAGGACGGCTGGATTTCAAAATCTGAACCCGCCGGAAGAAGAATAAAAAGACCGGTCTGGGTTATCAAAACACCAAAAGACCTTCCGGTTACCGACCTGCATACTGAGATGAGCCAGGTGCTGACGGCTGAAAGTCCGCTTCGGCTTGAAGGATATGATAACCGGAAGGACCAGATTGTCTCGCTGCATGCTTTTGACGGCAAGTCGGTTGTTGCCAGTTATCTTTTTGAACTGACAGACAAAGTCACCCGGCAAAACTCGGATATTTATCTTCTGGTTCTACCTGAAAAAGAGGAAACTGACATTCCGGGAATCATCCGGTCAAAGGTGCTTCAGGCAACGGTTCTGCTTCCGGCTGATCCGGTTTCCTCTGCTCAGAAACTGGCTGCAGACCTCTCGGGAAATGCCATTGATTTCGGGATGCTGATACCGGCAGGTGACGGTAAACTGACGATCAGTTCAGCCCTTGCCCAAAAAGACATTCTTCAGAGAAAAAACAAACTTTCTGTCATTTTCCCTGCCGCATCAGTTTACCTGATGAATGACCGGTCCGTCAGGACGGATCCTGAAAAGCAGCCCAAATTCAGAACAAGATCGGTATTGACATCTGAGTCCGTTCTGAAATCAACCAAAGACCTCGATTTGGTTCTTTCTCAGCAAAAGGGTAAATCGAAATACCAGATTTATCTGGTATCATCCGAATTTCCCGGTGATCAGGAGCTTCAGGACCGGCTTGCTGCTTTGACTAAAAAAGGATACCGGTTCAGATATTTCAGGGATTTCAGGGAAGCAGATTATTCAGATCCGGCCAGGCAGGTAAAAAAGCCGGCAGCAAAACCAACACCCAAAAAGAAGGTCAGGAAATAACCGGCAGCAGAATTTCTGCCCGGGTCCACTCCCCTTCCTGACTCGACAGTTGCAAATCACCCCGCATGTCCTGGATCACCTTTCGGCAAATCGAAAGTCCCAGCCCCATTCCATCCGTTTTCGTGCTGAAATTGGGTTCGAGGACCTGTTTTATTAGATTTGACGGAATCCCTTTGCCAAAATCCAGAACGGCGATTTTCAGCCAGCCTGGTTGGTAAGTAAAACTGATCTCGATCCTGGCAGATTCCTTTTTACCAGCCTGAACAGCATTTTTAATCAGATTATTAAACACCCGCGACATCTCATCCTTATCTGCCAGAACCATACCCGGTTCACCAGCCGAAGTCAACTCGATTTCAACCACATCTGACCGGTATAAACGGGCGGTTTCCCCGGCAATATAGAACAAATCCAATGGTGCCGGGTTTCGTTCAGGCATTCGTGAGTAGGTTGCAAATGTTTTGGCGATCCTGTCAATCGTTTCAATTTCGTTTAAAATGGTTTTCGACATTTTCTCAAAAACCTGCTCAAATTTGGGGTTTTTGGTTTGAAACAGACTGATCAGAAGCTGGGTGTTCAGTTTCAGCGGGTTTAACGGATTTTTGATTTCATGAGCAACCTGCTTGGCCATCTCCTGCCAGGCGAGCTGCCGTTCTGCCGAAGCAAGACTGGTTTTATACCGGTTCAGATCACCAACCATTTTATTGAATGACCGGGCAAATTCCTCCATTTCGGGCACTCCCCTGACTTCAACAAAAACCGGATCCTTTTGCCTTCCGATACTGGTAAAGGCATTTTCAATAATCTTGAGAGGTTTTAAAAGCCAGTTAATCCAGGCAGAAAGGAAAATAACCAGAAACAGAATAAACAGAACATATCCGCCAACCAGATAGCTTCTTGCAGAATCTATTTCACCTTCGGCCTGCTGCTTGGTCAGCAGATTCGGAATTGCCAGCACAATCTGGTCATTTCCTTCTGCAGGAACCGGGTAGTACCCGACTATGAACCGGATATCATTCAGAAAATATTCCTGATACCGGATGGAAACTGCACCCGAGCCCGACCTTTCCGGCAGAAACTCATCGCTTGACCAATCGGGCATCAGATTCAGTTTAATCCATTCGGGGCGGGTGGAAAAAAGTACCTGGCCATTTTTGTACAGCAGATAATCCTGATCACCAGTTTGAATTTTACCGGGTTTTTCCGCCAGTTGGTCCCGAACCTGCGGCAAAATTCCCTTATAGTAATTTTCAAGCAGGAGTTTGGATGTATTGACGGCATGAGTTTGGAATGACTGCTGAAAAAACAGAATCAGCAGCCAAAACGGCACCAGGGAAGCCGTAATTATTCCAGCAAAAACCCGTTCCCTGAAACTGAATACCAACTTTCCGTTTTTATACCAATTCACGGCCTGAAGTAAAAAGTAGGTCCCGAGAAGGACAAATATCAGCAGCAACAGATAATAGGAAAATTGATTCCAGTACCAGACTGGGGTATTCACCATCCGGGCAACAGCCCAGACTTCATCGGGCGATTTGGGGTTTTGGTAAAAAAAGAGCCGGTAGAGTTTATTCTCCTCCGTCCTCAGTAATTCAGCCTGACCGTACCAATCAATCTGCCTGAGGATCGTGCTGTCCAGCCGGGAAGGAAAAAGCGGCAGGACCATTAACTCACTCCCCGTCCCCTTTTCATACCGGACTCCGGAAAAATGCAGCGTGCTGAATTCTTCATTTTCTGCAGAAAGTAGTCCAAGCTGCGATATTTCGGTTCTGGATTTGGGTTTGACAACATCAAGGATAAAAAATCCAAGCAGAGAATCAGTTCCGGATTTTATTTTGGCTACCGTCCGGATCAATCCAATCTGGTTCTCGCCATTTTCCCTGACCTGAAACCTGAGGTCGGTTACATCGGGTGCAGACTTCTTAAGTGAATCGGTAGCAAGACTGTCCTGTAAAAACGATGCAGGAGGCAGGCTTCCAAACCGCCATTCCGAGATCAGGTTCAATTCAGATTCATAAACACGGATTCTGACATCCAGACGTTCCCGGCTTAACGTCGACTGGAGCCATACGGAGTAAGCAAAACCCTGTTGGCTCCCATCCGGGTTGGTTAAAACGGATTCCTGCAGGATCCGGTCTTTTAATAATTCAGTTGTTTCATCCGTCAGGTAAAAAAACCATCCGTCATTCGGGTTGGTCAGTTTAACTGCATAATTCTTCTGAAGGACATCCAACCGGGTATCAAGAAGGTGAAGGAACAGGAAAAAGACTGGGATGAATCCCTGCGCCAGAAGCAATCCGTACTGAAAAAAGGATCTGACATTATGGCGCCACCTGAGGCGTTTCAGGACTGAATAGCCAAAAGCAAGCAGCATCAGTCCGAAAATGATACTATGGAACCAGATCTGATCGGCCAGATTTGGATTCCAGATCACCTGAATTCCGAAATAGATTAGAAAGGAGACCAACACTCCGGCCGACCAGATCAGAGCCCCGCCTTTTTTCAGAAAACTGATATGAAATCCCTTGTAGATCACCCACGTACCGGCATGAACCAACGTAAAAAACCCGGAGAAACTAACCAAAAGCCAAAAGGCAGGCTGCCAGAGTGAAACATCAAGCGGAAGGCCGGAAACAAATCCGTCAAGAAACAGAGAGCCAATAATTTCGGTGATAAACAGGTAAGAAACCGAGATCAGGAAGGAGGCCAGTCCGATCCAGGTCAGAAACAAGCCGGGACCTGGCCGGGTTTTTCTTTTTGGGAATTCAAATGATAAAATGATCAGGGCAGCACCAAAGCCCATTAACCCGAAATCGAGCCAGGAAATGAAATCCGGGAAAATACCGAACGTCTGCCTTGAAATGTACGTGGCCGGGGCCGAATATTCTGCCGGAAAGAATACCGAACTCAGTGACAGCCAGGAATTCAGAAAACAGAATACCAGATAAACAGCCGAAATCTGTGCAAAAAATAAATTCCTTGGACTTTTTAGGCGAAAAAGCAGCAGAATGACAATCAGCAGAACAGAGAATTCTGCCAGGTAAACTCCGGCATGAATCATTTGCCGGTAAGTTCTGAGGCTATTGTCGAGAGCCAGATTTAACTGATCCAGGTCAAAATTAAAAAAGACAGAATCCTGCCCGGCTACACCTGCAGCCAGCCTGACCGGATGTTTTACATTCTGCCTGTCTCCCGATAGAGAAACAAGCGGGACCGATTTGAGGGAAAGTTCACCGGCAAGCGAAGCGGCAAGGCTCGGGGGAACTGCCGAGGACGGATAGTACAGGTTAGAATATCCCAAAACTTTGAACACGACCAACCGGAATTCCTCTTTTGACGGACTGAAAACCGATTTCTGAGCAATCAGATAGACAGCTTCCTGGGTTTGAAACGGAACGGGAACCCGGCTGTAGGGCAACAGTTTAACCTGTTCGAGCAGATCATTGGTAAGACCGGTCCAGGCTAAGGGCTTTCCTTTGGTTGAAACAACAAAAAGACTGAATTCCCTGGGATATTGGTGCAATACGGTGCTGACCATTTCCCATTTCCGGTCCCGGATGAGGGAGGTCAGAACCGAATCACCAAAAATCCGGCGGCTGGTTTGCTCCACTTCTTCAGTTTGGGAGGAAAATTCGTTCTGAAGAATGATCAGAAATTGTTTGAATTTTTCGGATGAATAATTTTCCTGATCAGATGAAGTTGACCAGGCAAGCGTCATCAGGACAGTGAGAACCAAAATTCCGAAAGCAAGAAGAAGATAGTCCCTGCGGTTTCCTGAATTCATACTATCACCCGGTTCTGGGGGATTTTGCCATTCAGACAATCGGAAACGGCCTGTGCTGCAAGCTGTGCCATGGCATTTCTTGTTTCGATCGTCGCAGACCCGATATGAGGTGTGAGAACGACCTTTCCGGAAGCCAGCAGTCCCGGATGAATCCCGGGTTCCTTTTCGAAAACATCCAGGCCGGCGGCAAAAAGCTTACCTGAAGCTAAAGCAGTCACCAACGCCTCTTCATCGTGAAGTTCACCTCTGCCTGTGTTCAGGAAAATGGATCCTTCTTTCATGGATGCAAACCTGGCGGCATTCATCATCCCTCTGGTTTCAGGTGTTAGCGGTGTGTGAAGCGACACCACATCACTTTCCTTTATCAGAGACTCCAGATCAGTCAGCCTATAGTTTGGGGGTGCAAGCGGATTAGGCGTTCTGTTGGAATAAACAACCGACATTCCAAGAGACTCGGCCCGCCGGGCAAAGGCAAGACCAATTTTACCCATTCCGATAATGCCAATCTGTTTTCCGGTAAACCCGAAACCGCAGAATAAATCAGAAGCCCATCCGTTGAAATTTCCCTCCCGGCAAAACCGGTCTGCCGGGATAATCTTTCTGGCAGCGGCAAGTAAAAGAGCCAAAGCCAGATCTGCTGTTGCCTCAGTCAGCACGTCTGGAGTGTTACAGACCAGAATTCCTCTGGCAGCAGCAGCTTTAAGGTCAATGTTATTGACCCCTGCTGCGTAATTGGAAATAAGTTCCAACCGTGGAAACCGGTCCATCAATGCCCCGTCAATTCTGTCTGAAAGAAGACAGAGAATTGCAGAAGCATCCGGGCAGGAGGCGGCTAAAACTGAGGCAGGTCTCGGCGTCCGGTCATTCAGGTAAACAACCTCGAACTGGCCGGTTAAAAGAGAAACGCCAGCCTCAGGTATGTGCTGCGTAATCAGAACTTGTTTTTTCATACAGCAAATGAAGCTGGTTCCGGGTAAAAACCATATCAACCGAGGATGCCAGCTTAAAATTGAGAAACGGAGTATTTCTGGATTTCGACCGGATGGTCTCCTTCAGGACGGAATGGGTCTCGAATGGATCAATGACAACAAAATCAGCTCTGGAGCCCTTTTTCAGAGGATTGGGTTCAGCTCCAAACCTCAACCTCGGGCTTACAACCAGAAGTTCAAGAAGCCGGGTCAGTGAAATGAGTCCCGGTTTAACCAGGTAGGTGTAGGCCAGAGGAAATGTTGTTTCGAGTGATATGGCACCAACAGGTGCTGAAAGAAAATCTGTCGTTTTTTCAATTTCTGATTGAGGGGTGTGTGAGGAACAGATTGCATCGAACCCACCCGATTTAAGAAAGTCTGCAACTGCCAGAACATCTTCGGGTGATCTCAAAGGGGGGTTTAGTTTGAAATTCGGATTATACCAGTCCAGGTTTTCATCTGAAAGAATAAAGTAAAACGGTGCGATCCCGGCTGTTACATTTGCGCCTCTGTCACGGTGGAAAATAAAGGCATCAATTCCGGCACGGGTTGTGATATTGTTAAAATGAATGCGGATGCCGGTTTCTCTGGCAATTTCTGCATCACGGTGAATCATCACCGATTCTGAAATAGCAGGAATTCCTGGAAGGCCAAGACGGATCGATTGAAACCCTTCGTTCAGGACCCCGTTTGCAGCCAGGGATTTATCCTGCGGAAGGCAGACAGCAAGTGCATCATACATGGAAAGATACTGGCTGGCCCGTTTCATAAACTGGGCATCCTGAACCGGCTGATATCCATCCGAAAAGACTTTAACACCAACATCCGTAAACGATTTAACTGGTGAAATAAGCTGGCCCTCGCAGTTTTTTGACAGGGCCGCCACGATTTCAATCCGGATCGGTGAGTTCCCGATTTTGTCTTTGAGGTATTCAAAAACCTGAAGGGAATCAATGACCGGCCGGGTATTCGGATAAATAAAAACTGTTGTAAAACCGCCGGCAAGTGCAGCCTCTGATCCGGTTATGACGGTTTCCCTGTATTCCAGTCCCGGTTCACCGAAATTAGCATTTGTATCGCAGAATCCGGGAACCAGAAGCCGTTTATTTCCTTCAATCACCCGGGCGCCCTGAGCCTGAATTTCTCTGCCTGTTTCAGCAATTACACCGGTCGGGTGGACCAAAACATCACCCAGCCCCTGAAATCCGCCAGGCCATGGATCTCTGATATCGAAATTTCTGAATAGAATCATCTTGCACTTTTCCGGAATTCATGGATCATTTTTAAAACTGCCATCCTGACGGCTACACCGTTGGTGACCTGATCGAGTATGATACTTTTTCCGCAATCGACTGCATAATGTGAGAGTTCAACCCCCCGGTTTACCGGACCGGGATGCATGATCACGGCATGGCTTTTCATTCTCGAAATCCGCCGTTCATCAATACCATAGGCTTTGTGAAATTCGATCAGTGAAGGAAGGTAACCGGATTCCATCCGTTCCATCTGGATCCTTAAACTGACGGTAGCATCGAGTTCCGGCAGAATCGGATCAAGCTGGTAGTGAATTTTGGCCCCAAATCTGGTAAAGGAATCGGGTAGCAGTGTTTTAGGTCCGATCAGGTGAACATGGGCTCCCAGCAGGTTCAAAGCAAATATCAGGGACCTGGCGACACGGGAATGAAGAATATCTCCGATAATACCTACCGAAAGACCATTAAGGTCGTGAAAATGCTGCTGGAGGGACAGCACATCCAGAAGCGCCTGGGTTGGATGTTCATGGGTTCCTTCACCGGCATTGATAATTGAGGCAGAAACTGACCGGCTTAACAGGTTACAAATTCCTGAAAGGGTATGACGGATCACCACAATGTCAATTTTCATGACTTCCAGATTTTTTATGGTATCCAGAACAGTTTCACCTTTTGCAGTACTGCTCGACTCGTTGTTAAAATTGATGACCGTGGCTCCGAGGCGCCGCTCGGCAAGTTCAAATGAAAAACGGGTCCGGGTCGAATTTTCAAAAAAAAGGTTGGCAACGGTAGACGTCCGAAGGTCATCCAGGTTTTTATCTTCCTGCTCCAGAACAGCCCTGTATTCTGCTGCAAGTTTCAGAACAGAAAGCAATTCTTCGGTGGTCAGGGTTTCGATACCGGTAAAATGTCGGGAAGGAAACATAACGGAATCTGTCAAGAATTAAGGGTAGGAGTCGGTTTACTGAAACGGCAAAAAAAAACCGAAACTAAGTTTCGGTTTTTCATTTAAACATGGCTTTTATTGAGCCCCAGGTTTTTCGGACAGAGGTCGTGGTATAATTCCCGCTTCCTTCAAGGTAAGTGGCCCCGGTTCTGGTAACCATTTTAAGCCGGTAGTTTACTGTAGTCCCCTGAGTTTTATAGAGCCCCAGGTCCATAAACTGATAAACGGATCCGTCACCCTGAGGGCTTAACGTTTTGATCGTTGTATACTCTGTTTCTGATTCCTTTTTCCGTTCAAGTTCATATTGAACCAAACCGGTTTCTCCTGAACTTTTCCATTCCAGAAGAATCCGGTCACCCAGACTTCTGACTTTGAAGTAATCGATCAGAAGATTATCCGGCGAAAATCCGGCAATCAGTAATCCGAAACCCAGCAAAAGAAGAGATAAACTGATCTTTTTCATCGTAAAGTAAAGGTAAATCAAAACTCTGCCGGAATCAAGAGGTTCCGGCAGGACAATTTTATTTTTTCTTCAGGAGATCAAGCTGATAGTCGGCATTTCTTGCCCAGGAGGCATCTGCCTTGGCATTCTGAAAAGCCTTTTTAGCTTCATCATATTTTCCCAGCCCTTTGTAGGAACGGCCAAGCTCAAAAAAGTTACCGCCTTTTCTGTTGGCAGATCCCTTTTTCAGTTCAATGGATTTCTGAATCTGTTCCAGGGCAGATTCATATTTGCCCAGTTCATTATAGGCCATACCGAGACGGAAGAAAAGTTCATCGTTTTTCGGATCAACTTCAGTTCCCTTTTTAAAGGTGTTTACGGCTTCTTCCATATTTGAATTTTCAAAATAGGCAATACCCAAATAATAGAAGGCAAAGCCGTCTTTGGGCTGAAGTTCAATGGCCTTCTTCAGGCTTTTAACTGCATCAGAATATTTTTTTGCAGTAATGTAAGCCCGGCCAATGCTGATGTAATTTTCTTCTTCATTCGGAACAGTTTCAATTCCCTTTTGGTAAATGGCAATGGCATCGGCAGTTTTGCCTACCTGCTCGTATGATTTTCCCAGGAGGTTATATGACTGAGCAAAAGCCGGGTCAACTTCAACTGCCTTTTTAAGTGCAGAAATCGCAGCTTCAAAGTTACTGAGACGGCGGTGGGCTACTGCAAGGTTATAATAATACCGGGCAGCCTTTCCGTAGGTACTGATTGCCTTCTCATATTGAGCAATTGCTTCTGTGTTCTGATTTTTCTTCAGAAAGGCATTTCCTTCATTAAAATACTTGTTCGCTTCATTTTCTTCATCAGAAACCTGACCTGCCTGGGCGAACCCCAAACTGAAGGAGGCAAACAGAAAAAGGGGAACCAGATAACTTTTTAAAAGGCGCATGAAAGAACTCCTGTCATTTGCAAGTGATATAAATTATAAAAATAAACCAATACGGTCTGTTTATCAACCTTTTTTATTTTCCCCTGGTGCGATAAATAATAAAATGGTTCTTGAAAAACTGAACCATTTCCTCAAACTCTTCATCATTCAGCAAGAGTCCGGCTTCAGGATACGCCATAAGGGTATGCGAAAAGAACACGTGCCAGTTCATTTTTCCCGTTTTGGAAACTGTCAGCAGATATTCCCTGTACGGCTCCTTTTCGAAGACAAACTCTGAAGAATCAGGGCGAACTGATTCCCAGGTTTCTGCAAAAAGGGTATAAGCAGTTTCGAGTTTCTGAGGGGTGAGGGCTTTAACAGGAAAAAGAGACAGATACCTGGCCATGGCCTGACCATCGGGCCTGGAAAGTTGTCTCTCTTCAGCCAGCAGACACCCGTTACCTAAATCCTGAACAACCGGAACCGAATCTGCCGGACTCCAGGCAGAAAACCCATAGGCCTCTCCGGCAATAGACAGCAGACCCCAGGATTCAAATCCGTACGGATTCAGCAGAATTGACCGGATAGCCGCATCGACGGCCCCGGTTGTATCGCCAGCTTCGAAACGGAGGTCTCCGAGATATTTCCAGGCTTTCCAGGATCTTGGATTTACCTCGACAGCAGCTTCAAACCAGTATTTTGCTGTATCCAGACGGTCAAAAATGAAAAAGGTATCGCCAAGATACAGGTAAGAAAACCAGTTTTTCGGATTCAGATCAATGGATTTCAGGTAAGCCTGCCTGGCTCCTTCATAGTCTCTGACGTGGTATAGACTGTCTCCCAGAAAGTGAAATTTACTCCGTTTTCCAACGGGCTGGAAAGAGATCAGTCTGGTTTCTGCACCGATATTAACCGGTTTCAGCCACTCATCATTTTCCCGGAAACCCGGTTGTGAGGCCGCGGGATTTTCTTTTGTCCGGATGATACATGTGCCTGGGTGGGCATCCAGAAATTTGTTCACTCTCCGGTTATATTCAGATGCCGGTTCACCCCGTTCCCGTTCCCAAACCGGTATTTCCTGAGAAAAGGCAGTCACAAATCCTGAAAGAACGATAAAAAAAAGCCCGCATTTTTTCATTTGACTGCACTCCGGAACTCTTTAATGATCACCTTGTTTGCTTTCGGGAACGGATAGTCGTCCAGTTCTTCCGGCAAAATCCACCTGATTTCACTTCCACTGAGAGGTTGTGCTTCACCCGATACCCAGTTGCAGAGCCAGGCATTTAAAGTTATGGAAAAATGAGTAAAAGCGTGATCAGTTTTTGCGATTTTCCGAACAAGTTCGACGGTAAGTCCCGTTTCTTCCCTCATTTCACGCAAAATACACTCTTCTTCCGTTTCACCATTTTCAATTTTTCCGCCGGGAAATTCCCAAAGTCCGGCTAGCATCTGTTTTTCATGCCGTTTGGCAATCAGGACTTTCCCTTCCCGCATGCAAATTCCGACACCAATCAGGTGATGGGGTTTCACAGCTGCTTTTTTCTTCACCGGAAATCTGAGCTGGGTTCCGTTTTTATGCGAAGCACAAATCCGGTTGAGCGGGCAGACCGGGCAGTCAGGCTGGCGGGGTTTGCAGACAATGGCCCCAAGTTCCATCATGGCCTGGTTGAAGTCACCGGGCGGAAAGCCTGAAATGACATCCGACAATATGCCAAACACCAGTGTTCTGGTTTGTGGACGTGAAATATCATCACCGAGTTCCGTCAGCCGGGTAAAAACCCGGAGAACATTGCCGTCAACTGCCGGCACAGGTTCCTTAAAAACAATGCTGGCAATAGCCGCCGCTGAATAAGGACCTAATCCGGGAAGATCCAGCAACCTTGAAAAGCTTTTCGGAAGCTGACCGTTCATTTCGGCGGAAACCTTCCGGGCTGCCTTTTGCAGATTCCGGGCACGGGTATAATACCCCAGCCCTTCCCAGGCTTTCAAAACCTCCTGTTCCTCTGCGCGCGCAAGGGAGTGAACATCAGGAAACTTTGAAATAAATTCTGTAAAATAGGGTCTCACAGTTTCGACCTGAGTTTGCTGGAGCATGATTTCTGATACCCAGACTTTCCAGAAATCGGGTGTATCCCGCCAGGGCATTTCCCGTTTGTTCACCCTGTACCAGGCAAGCAACCCAGGGATTGCAGTTCGGATCAATTCCGTCATGACACTATCCAAATCCAGAGTAAACCAATCAAAACAGATAGAAAAGTAACCGGAACCCCGACCTTAAGAAACTCAATGAACGACAGGTTGACCCGTTTTTTTGAAGACTCTGCCACGATCAGATTGGCAACTGACCCCAGCAAGGTCAGATTTCCCGCAAAGGTAGAAACCATGGCAAGCAGCAGCCAAAAAGTGTGAGCATCCGGTAAAGATTCAACCACCGGTTTCATCAGGATTACAAAGGGAACGTTGCTTACCAGGTTCGATCCGGCAAGTGTAAGGAGAGAAAACGAAATCCAGGACATCAGGTTCCCGTCTGTTGCAGAATGAACAAAATCCTTAAGAAAATCCATCCAGTGTGTTGACCGCAAGGCGCCAACCACAACAAACAATGAAGCAAACATCAGAAGAAGAGACCAGTCGACATGAACAAAAAAATGCTGCGGACTTTTTCTGGCAATGATTAATACGGCCACAGCACCAATCAAAGCACCCAGTGCAAGGGGCACTCCAGTTAAAAACAGAACCAGAACCAATAAAAAAACCACCACCGTCCACCTAACCTGAAACCAGTCTACTCTGGGTTTCTGGAAATGCTGAAATCCGGTAAGACGGCGATCGGGGAACTCACGGCGGTAAATAAGTCGGATCAGCCAGCCATTTACCAGAAGAGCAATCACTGCAACCGGAGCGAGTATACAAAAAAAACTGAGAAAGGAAATTCCGGAAAAAGAGCCCACCAGCATATTCTGCGGGTTGCCAACCAAAGTCATGACTGACCCGATATTGGCAGAAGTCGCCAGGGCAATCAGCAGCGGTACCGGGTTCAGGTCAGCATCATCGGCAAGGGTCAGGATCACCGGAGTCATCAGCAGGCAAATGGTATCGTTTACAAACAAAGCACTCAGTAAACCGGAAAGGAAAATCACCAGCCACAGTAACTGCCTGGTTGTTCCGGAGTGAATCAGCACCCGGTAGCTGATTCTTCTGAAAAAACCACCGTCCCGGAGTGCCCCAACCATAATCATCATCCCCAAAAGCAACGTAATCGTATTCCACTCGATCATCTGGTAGGCATCATCAAGCGTCAGGGGTGTAACCAAAACCATCAGCACGGCGCCTGCCAATGCCACCCCCGGCCGGTCGAGATGCAAAAACGGAATCCGCTGAATGGAAATGAACAGATAGGTTAATACGAAAACTGCGGCTATGAGAAAATCGTCACTGAAGACAAACTCCATCCGGTCAATTCTCCGAAAAGAGTGAACCTGATTGCAGGCGCTGTGTTTCAGTCAGAAGTTCTTTGTTTCTGACCATCAGGGCCAGGACCTTGTCAGAATCGGTTTCCATCTTAAGCAGTTCCCTGATGGCCAGAACTTCAGCTTCAATAAACTGCAGTCTCAGGCGGATGATGGCATCCTGAACCCATTTTTTCATATCAACAGATTCCCGGTCAAACCCCAGATCTTTCCATTTTGGGCTGATGGAATATTTTTCGAAGGAAACCCGGTCGAGAAGTTCTTTTTCACCGTCATTGCAAAGTTCACGCAACTGACTGAATTCCCAAAACTCTGCCTGTCCGGAAAGTTGAACCGCCTTTTCATAAACTCCCCGCGCCGTTTCATTCAGAAAATGGTGCGGTTCAATGAAAAAAGTCAGAAAATGAACGATTTCCCGGGTGTAATCCGATATAATTTTGAGTAAATCCAGTTCTGCAGAAGAAAGTTTTACCCGTTGAACCTGTGGCTTTGCGGCGTCAGGAACAGGGTTTTCAGGTTTCACTTCCGGCCTGAAATTCTGCTGGGGAATCTGTCTGGAAGATTTCAGTTTTCCGGCAAGATCAGCATCCAGGGTTGACTGGGCCACACGTGTCGTTCTTGAAACTTCCTGAATCATAATTTCCCTGCCAACAGGATCCGGAAACCGGGCTATCAGATCAGTTAACCTGCTGATAATTACCTGGCGGTTCAGGATATTATCCCCTTCCCCTCTGACTCCTGCATAGTCAATGGTAAACTCGATAAAGCTTTTCCGGTTTTCTCTGAGAAAATCCAGAAAACCCTTCTCTCCGTTGGCCTGAATAAAGGAATCGGGGTCGTGCCCATCCGGAAGCATGACAATCTGCGGGAAAAGCCCTTCATCAAAAAGCAGTTCTATCGACCGTTCCATCGCTTTTAGCCCTGCATTGTCGCCATCATACAGAAAGATAAAATTTTTCTGTGTATACCGTTTGATCAGCCTGATCTGATCGGGAGTAAGGGCAGTTCCTGAAGTGGCAACTGCATTTTTTACTCCATTCTGATGAAGGGAAATGACATCCAGATAGCCTTCAACCAGAATGACTTCGTCTTTCTTCCGGATTTCCTCCCGAGCCTGAAAAAGTCCGTACAGAACCCGGGATTTATTATAAACTGAAGACTCGGGTGAGTTCATGTACTTGGCAAAATCGACAGCCTGCTGAAGAATCCGCCCGCCAAAACCGATCACTCTTCCAACCGGATCCATTATCGGGAACATGACCCGGTCTCTGAACCGGTCGTAAAGACTCCCGTTGTCGCTTCTGATAACCAATCCAAGCTGTTCAAGGTATTCAGTTTTAACCTGATCCCGGTAGGCTGAGGATTTAAGGTCATCCCACCCGGAATTGGCATAGCCAATGCCGAACCTGACAATGGAATCGGATGAAATTCCCCGTTTTTCGAGGTAGGCTCTTGCCGGCTGGCCGGATTCCGATTTCAGGTTATCAAAAAACTGTTTTGCTGCCCACCGGTTTACTTCGAAGAGTGAGTCCTCTGCAGAAAACGCCTCGGACTGCTCTTTTTCTGACCGGGGAAGTTCGATTCTGGCTTTTTCTGCCAGAATTTTAACGGCATCGTGAAAAGAGACATGGTCGTATTCCATAATGAAATTGAATACAGATCCACCTTTTCCGCAGCCGAAGCATTTAAAAATCCGTTTGGCAGGATTTACTGAAAACGAAGGCGTTTTTTCGTTATGAAACGGGCAGTTTCCCCAATAATTTGAGCCCTTTTTCTTCATCTGAACGCGTTCAGAAACGACATCCAGAATATCACTGGCATCCTGAACCGAAGCGATGAACTGGTCGGTAAATTTCATGAGAATCCGGAGAAACCTGAGTTAAGTTGTGCGTTTAGGGGAAGAACGGTAAAAGCAGCAGGAAAATCAATCTGCCCGGTCAGTACGACATCAGCCGGTTGAGTTCTGTCATTTTCATCGCATATTCTTTTCGGAGCTGCTTTCTGAGACGGGCCAGTTCCAGACGTTGCTCTTCAGATTCAGTTGCCGGTTTCAGGGGAAGAACTTTTACCGGTCTGCCGGTACTGTCGAGGGCAACCAGGTGAAAAAAGCCGGTTACCACGGTTTGTTCAATATCGGTTCCTTCAGGTTTGTTGATCACCTTCAGCCCGATCTCCATGCTGGTTTCACCGGTTATATTTACCGTTGCAAGCAAGGTCAGGCGGTCACCAGCCTTCACCCGGACTTTGAATTCAAGCGGATCGACCTGAACGGTCTGAACGGTCTGACCGCAATACCGGCGGGCACAGGCATGCGCGGTCAGATCCAGCAGTTTAAAAAGGTCACCGGCAGTAATGTAACCCTGAAGGTCTGTCATGGTTTTGGTAACCAGGGCAGTTCCCTTAAATTCCTTGATTCCTGTTGGGATGTATTCTTTATGGTCTGTCATGGTTTTCGTCCGAAAAGAAACCCGAGTGAAACCGGAAGGCGTTTTGCCCAGGCAGCTTCGTTATGCTCTGCACCCTCATCAATGAAGCCCAGAACATCGGTTGAATCCTGAAACCCCTTACTGATCAGAGCCGTCAGCATCCGGTCATAACCGGGTCTGAGTTTTTCTTCAAGCCCTGCGGTGCCATCATCCAGATAAACCCGGATCTGCTTCTTTTCACCTTCCCAGGACTCAACTTCCTTCACAATTTTATAGTCATCAATTAAAAATGCTGAAGACAGGCAGGCGGCCTTTCCAAAAACATCGGGCCGTTTCCAGACAAACAGAAATGAGGCAAGTCCGCCCATGGACGATCCCATTACTGCAGTGTTTGCGGGATCAGGCCTGGTCCGGTAACGCTTGTCAATCATTGGTTTCAGGTGGCCGGCAACAAAGTCCAGATAGGCATTACCCAGATCAGTATCCGAATATTCAGGAGTCCGGTCCGCTGAATTCGAGATGGCAACCAGAATCAGCTCTTCAATTTTTCCTGCACGGATCAGAGAATCAGCAGTTTCATCAGCCCGCCATTCCGTTCCGTTAAAAGAAGTGGACGGATCAAACACATTCTGACCATCATGGAGGTAAAGAACCGGGTACCGTTTTTTTATATCGGTTTTATAGGACGGAGGAAGCCAGACAACAATGTCTTTCGGAAAGTTAAGCCCGGCAGCAGCCAGTCCGCTGATTTTTTCAGAAAGACCGGTAATTCCCTGATGCTCAGAAAACCACACATCCGACCAGGCAACCGGCCGAAGGGTAATTTCACGGTCCTCGTTCATCAAAACTGTCGTATTTCCGGGAAGGATTCCGGGAACCATCATAATCTGCCGGTTCCAGTTTCCACGGGTGATTTTAAATTCAACCGTATCCGTTTTTTCAAAACTTCCGGTAAAAACCCATACGGAATCTGATTCAGGATTCAGGGTTATTTTTCCCGGATCCCAGGAACCCAGAGCCGGATGGTTGCCGGCAATACAAATGACAGAAGAGTCGGGAGTTCCGGGCGGGACGACCAACCGGACAGTCAGGTCACTTTTTCCGCAGGACAGCAATAACAGGAAAGAGGCAAAAAAGGAAACGGTTTTCATAGTAGAACGGGTGCTTTCAGTAGATTAGTCCAACAAGACAGGCTCAGGAATTGGTCTTAATTTTCCATCTTGACCCTTCTTTTCCATCTTCAATCAGAAGTCCGCCGGCAGTAAGCCGGTCCCGGATCAGGTCAGATTTTGCCCAGTTCTTTTCCTGGCGAAAGCCCGTCCGGAGTTCCAGGATCAGATTCATGGCAGTTTCCAGCTCTTTTTCGAAGGATTTTCCGGAACGTGTTTCCGGCAAAAGTCCCAAAACTTCACCGGCAGTCAGTTTAAAGAATACCGGCAGTTCTTCCCGGACGGCCGGGTCGACCAGATACTCAGGGTTTGTATTGAGGGCCTTTACCACGTTAAACAAAACGGCAAGAGCCCGGGGAGAGTTAAAATCATCGTTCATGGCCTCAGAGAATTCCATAAACCAGTTCCGGATGGCAGGCAATGTCAGTTCATTTCTGCCGGCAGTTTCAAATTTCAAAATCGGGCCAACCACATTCATCAGGCGTTCATATCCATTTTGTGCGGATGTAAGCCCCTCTGCTGAAAAGTCGATGGGTGACCGGTAATGAGAACTAAGGACAAGAAACCGGATGACCATGGGGTCATAAGTTTTGACCAGATCCTTCACCAGGATGAAGTTCCCCTTCGATTTGCCCATTTTCTCGCCGTTAACCGTCACCATATTATTATGAAGCCAGTATTTAACAAATGGTTTTCCGGTTGCAGCTTCTGACTGGGCAATTTCACACTCATGATGCGGAAACTGATTTTCAAGTCCGCCTCCGTGAATGTCGAAGGATTCACCCAGATATTTCATCGACATGGCCGAGCATTCGATGTGCCAGCCGGGAAACCCGACTCCCCAGGGAGAATTCCACCGCATGAGGTGGTTCGGTTCAGCCTTTTTCCATAATGCAAAATCAAGCGGATTTTTCTTGTCTTCGTGGATTTCGACCCGGACTCCTTCCAGAAGTTCATCTGTTTTCCGTCCGGAGAGTTTACCGTATCCCGGAAATTTTTTTACATCAAAGTAAACTGAACCGTTTGACTCGTAGGCAATCCCCTTTGCAATCAGATTCTGAATCATTTCGATCTGCTCGGGGATATGGCCGGTTGCTCTGGGTGAAATATGTGGTCTAAGAATATTCAGGCGGTCCATATCTTCGAAGTAAGACCGGGTAAATCCTTCTGCGATTGCCATTGGTTCAGAAGCCGTCTCTTTCGAAAGCTTCTGGATTTTATCTTCCCCTTCTTCGGCATCACCCACAAGGTGACCGACATCCGTAATATTCTGAACGTAAAGCGGATTAAACCCCGAAACTTTAAGCCACCTGTTAACCAGGTCAAACGAAATATACGATTTGGCATGACCCAGGTGGGAATCCCCATATACGGTGGGACCGCAGACGTACATTCTGACCCGATCCGGTTTTACCGGTTCAAATTTTTCCAGTTTTCGGGTCAGGGTATTAAAAACAGTCAATTCAGACATAATCTCATCGCATTATTTTCCGTGCTGTCCGGTTATCAGTTCACATTTATCTTGGGGTTGTCAGTAATTCTTTTGCCTGTGTCCGGGAAAGCTCTGTAATTGTATCACCCGAGAGAAGTTTTGCAATTTCTTCGACCCGGGAGCTTTCAGTCAGAAGCCGGACAGTGGATTCTGTGCTGCCGGCTGAAACTCTTTTTGAAACCATGAAATGATCACCCGGCACAGAAGCTACCTGAGGAAGATGGGTAATCACAAAAACCTGCCGGTCTTTTGCAAGCCGTGTCAGCAGTTTCCCGACCGAAAAAGCTGTTTTTCCGCTGACGCCGGTATCAATCTCGTCAAAAATCAGGACACCAATACCGCCGACAGTGGCAGTCGAGGCCTTTATCGCCAGCATAATTCTTGAAATCTCGCCACCGGAGGCTACCCTTGCCAATGGCTTTTCCGGCTCACCGGTATTGGCAGAAATCATAAAACTGACCGAATCGAATCCGGATTCCCCGGCTTCAACCGGAGCCCCTGCAGAAAGCACCCAGGAACCCGGCATGGGAACCGTTCCGAACTGAACTGAAAAGGAAGCTTTTTCAAGACCCAGTTCTTTCAGGTGGTCTTTGACCATTACAGCCAGTCTGGCAGCCTTCTGTTTTCGTGAAGAAGAAAGCTGTTCTGCCTGGTTCCGGTAGGCAGCCTGAAGTTCGGAAAATTCCGATTTCATCCGGCTCAGGTTCTCATCAACATTCAACCCGCCGGCAAGTTCATTTTCAAGCTGTTCTGCCCGGGCCCTAACCTCAGTCAGTGACGGACCGTATTTCTTTTTCAGCCGGTTCAGTTCATCCAGACGACTTTTTACCAGAACCAACCGTTCCGGATCGATGACCACTTTTCCGGCATAGTTTTCGAAAAACCGGCCTGTTTCCCGGATGGAAATCAAAGCCGAATCAAACTCCTTAACATAATCGGCGAGGCTTTTATCGATCTGATGCAGGTCTTCAATTTTTTTTCTGACTTCTGTGAGCAGCCTTACGAGATTTCCCTCTTCGGCTCCCGTCAGACTGTAACCAACAGCTCCTGAAGTCTGAAAAAGAAATTCAGCATTTTCCAGAACAGTAAGTTCCTGTTCAAGTTCAATGTCTTCTCCCTCTTTCGGATCCGCCTGCCTGATTTCTTTAAGCTGAAACTCAAAAAGTTCCCGCTTCTCCAAAATCAGATCCCGTTGCTTTTCAAGCTGATTCAGGCTTTTCCGTTTGTGTTCAGCATCAGCCCAAAGCCGGGCCGTTTCTTTTAGTAAACCGGTGTGATTACAGAATTCATCCAGAAAATCAAGCTGTTTTTCCGGATTCAGCAGAGATTGGTGATCATGCTGTCCGTGAAGATCTACCAGCAGTTCACCGAGTGATTTTAAAGCAGCCAATGTGGCCGACTGGTCATTGATAAAAATCCGGTTTTGCCCTTTGGCGGTAATTTCACGGCGTATGGTCAGGAATTCGCCGGATTTATCCAGATCATGCCCGGTAAGGACTGTGTCAATTACGGAAGCAGGACTGAGCTTAAAAACGGCTTCAACCAAGGCTCTTTCCTCGCCATACCGGATCATATCAGCAGAGGCCCGTTCGCCCAGAATCAGGGAAACAGCACCCAGCAGAATCGACTTTCCCGCACCGGTTTCGCCAGTCAGAATGTTCAGATTTCCGGAAAAGGAAATATCCAGCTCTGAGATTATTGCAAAATTCCTGATATAGAGTTTCGTCAGCATAGCCGGTAATTTACAAAAGTTACCGACCAAACCGAAACGCCGGGATGCTGACTTTCAGGCAATTTCATTCAATAAAATAGCATCTGAAGGTTCATTCCGGAGACGTTCCCTTAGCAGACTGTGTTCGGGTTTTCTGAGGTGAGGATCCGATTCAAGAATGGCAGAAGCCATTTCTCTTGATTGAACCACCAGTTTTTCATCTTTTACCAGATCGAGCAGTTGCAGATCGGGTAATCCCGACTGGCGGGTGCCGTAAAGATCGCCGGCTCCTCTGATCTCGAGGTCTTTTTCAGCAATGACAAAGCCGTCGGTGGTTTGCTCCATGGTTGCAAGACGTTCCTTTCCATCTTTCGACAGCTTAAAGGACGTAATCAGAAAACAATAGCTTTGGTCATGACCCCGTCCGACACGGCCCCTGAGCTGATGAAGCTGTGCCAGGCCAAACCTCTCGGCATGTTCAATTACCATCACGGTTGCATTGGGAACATCGACCCCAACCTCTATGACCGTTGTTGATACCAGCACCTGAATGCTTCCCGACTTGAACCCGGACATAACAGCTTCTTTTTCTTCAGAATTCATCCGGCCGTGAAGCAATCCGGTTGTAAATCCTTCAAAATCTGACCGGATTTCCTCGAATGCTTCAGTTGCTGCCTTCAGATCCAGTTTTTCGGATTCCTCAATCAGCGGATAGACAAAATATGCCTGACGGCCTTTTTTTATCTGTTCACGAATCGTCCGGATAAGCTGCAGCCGGTCTTTGTCATAGATTACCGTTGTTTTTACCGGGAGCCTTCCGGTAGGAAGTTCTTTGATTTTGGAAACTTCGAGATCACCATACACTGTCATGGCAAGGGTTCTGGGAATAGGTGTGGCCGACATGACCAGTACGTGCGGAAGAATACCCTTCTGCTTCAGTCTGGCCCGCTGCATCACCCCAAACCGGTGCTGTTCATCCACCACAATCAGCCCGAGGTTCTGAAAAATAACCTGGTCCTCAATCAGAGCATGGGTTCCGACAACCAGCCGGCTCATTCCGGTCTGGATGAGTCCCAAACCGGTGTTTTTGCTTCCCTGCTTCAGACTTCCGGTGAGTAAAACCACGTCAAGACCCAGCGGTTTAAAGTAGGTCTCCATCGTTTTATAATGCTGTTCGGCCAAGATTTCAGTCGGGGCCATGAATGCAGCCTGAAATCCGTTATCCACCGCCATCAGCATAGCCATCATCGCAACCACTGTTTTACCCGAACCGACATCCCCCTGAATCAGACGGTTCATCGGGTGCGGTCGTTTTAAGTCTTGCCGGATGTCTCTCAGAACAGAAATCTGCCCCGATGTAAGTTGAAACGGCAGTGCCTGATAAAATTTTTTCACCAGATTATCTTCGGCTGAAAAGGTAAACCCCTTTTCATTTTCACGGATCTGAAGTTTTCTGAGTGCAACCTGAAGACTGAAATAAAGAATTTCTTCGAGTTTCAACCGGTTAAGCCCGGAAATTAATTCGTCATTGGATGCAGGCTGGTGAACGGCTTTGAGTGAAAGAGAAAGATCCGACACTGAAAACCGGTTGCGGAGTGCCAGAGGTAGCGGATCTGGGATTGAGTTCAGGTCGAGGCGTTCGAAAACCCGTTTCAGGATCCGCCTGAATCCACGTGAATCAAATCCTGTTTTTCTGAGCAGGTCAGTGGTGGGATACAGAGGAATGATTCCGCCCGTGTTAATCAGCTTGAGTTCGTCCTCATCCTGCTGAATATGATCATACTCAGGATGAATCATTGAAAACCTGGGGCCGAACTGTTCCAGATTTCCGGATACGGCAAAAGCTTCGCCCGGCCTGAACGTTGTTTTAAGGTATTGCACTCCCTGAAAAAAAATCAGTTCCAGGGTTCCGGTTCCGTCTTCAAGAAATACCTGCAGCCGTTGCCCGCCCTTTCCCCGGTTCTTGATCAGGTCAGCCTTTTTCACCGTACCGATAACGGTAACACTGCCTTCGGCCCACCTCAGGTTTCCGATTTTCAGAATCCGGGTTCTATCCAGATATTTTCTGGGATAGTAATGCAATAAATGCTTCACCACATCAATTCCGGATGCTTTCAGGGCCTTGGCCCGTTCCGGACCGATGCCGGGGATAAACTGAATTTCAGTGGTATAGGTCAGTGAAGACACAGGACGTCCTGATAACTACTGCTTTTATTTGCAGTTAATATACTTCAGGGCTAACACAGTATCAACTTTTAGCTGGGATTGGAGGGAAATATCAGGGAGTAACCCGGTAAATCCGGTACAGACAGTCCGAAAAATCATCCGAAACAAGAAGACTTCCGTCCTTCAGAACTTCAACATCAACCGGCCGGCCAAATACTTCTTCATTGACCTGCCAGTTATCGGCAAAGGGTTCAACAGAAACGGCCTTCCCGTTTTCAAGTGTAACCAGAACAACCCGGTATCCGTTTTTGGTGCTCCGGTTCCAGGATCCGTGTTCGGCAATAAAAATCTGATTCCGGTAGGATTCGGGAAACTGCGTTCCGGTATAGAACCGCATTCCAAGCGGAGCTACATGTGCGCCCAGTTCAGCAGCAGCCGGTGTAAAACCCTCCGGGCGTTTTCCTTTTCCGAATTCCGGATCGGGTATATTTTTACCATGGATATACGGGAATCCGAAATGAAGTCCGGCTGCTGGTGCATGGTTCAGCTCACAGGGCGGCAGGTCGTCCCCCATGTTATCCCGTCCGTTGTCAGTAAACCAGAGTTCCCCCGTTCCGGGATCCCAGTCAAAGCCCACTGAGTTCCTGACTCCATGCGCAAAAATTTCAAGCTCTGACCCATCCGGATTCATTCTCATGATGGTCCCGAACCGTTTATCTTCCTGCTCACAGACATTGCAGGGCATGCCAACCGGAATGTAGAGCTTTCCATCCGGACCGAACCGGATAACTTTCCAGCCATGCCAGGTATTGTCAGAAAAATCATCCCGGATGGTAACCGGTTTTTGCCACGACCCGGTCTGCTTTTCAACAGCGTCGAACCGGAGAATCCGGTTAACTTCGGCAACAAAAAGGCTTCCGTTTAGGAATGCAACCCCGTTAGGCATGAATAGCCCGGAAGCAACAACCGATATTTTATCTGCATAAAAATCATTATTTGTGTCTTTGACTTCGTAAACCGATCCGTTTTTTTGCCGGGTACCAACATAAATTGTTCCCGAAGGACTTTGGGTAATGGACCGGGCACCCTCAATTCCGGACGCAAAAACTTCCATTTTAAATCCCGGCGGAAGGGTTACATTCCGGGTGACCTCGTTTGTTTTCTGTGGAACTTCATCCGGAACTCCGGCCTGGCAGCCAGCAAGAGGAAGCAGAAGAAAAACCACCATCAGCCGCATCAGGAATTTCCCTCCATCAGGCGGGCAATCACTTTTTCCGGATCAGCACTTCCGGGGAAAAAACCCAGGATTCTGAGCATGACGCCATCCAATGTGGAATCCGGGCAACTTGCACCGGAATTCATAATGAACCGGACTTTATCACGGCCTTCCGGTTTCCAGTTTTCTGATTTCAGCTTCTTCTTATTCCGCCAGTCAAAATGAAAAAGGCTTGTTCCTGAACAAATTTCAGTTTCATCCTTAATAAACCAGGTTGGCAGAACGGCTTCACATAATTCGACCAGGTGAGACGTGTTTGAAGAGTTGTATCCGCCAACAACAAAGGCTCCGTCGGCACGGGTTTTCAGAGCTTCGATTGTTGCCGACTGATTCTCATTTGTTGCATAACAGAGGGTATCAGAGGTATCTGCATAATGGATTCTGGCATCTGCAGTTCCCCATCGGCTGGTAACGGCTGCTTTCAGGATTTCCATTATTTCCTTTGTTTCGGATGCGAGCATGGTTGTTTGATTGATCACTCCGAATTTTTGCAAATCCCGGTCAGGATCAAATCCAGCGGTGCTTTTATGTCCGAAGCGGTCAATAAATTCCGGCCGGCTTTTAACTCCGGTTATCACATCAGCAAGAAAACGGGCTTCGTCTACATCCAGAATTACGACGGCCGGACTTTTCTGGGAAACATGTGAAAAGGTTGCCCGGGTTTCTTCGTGGTTGAATTTTCCATGAATCACATTGGTGAATCCGTCTTCACCCAGTTCAATTCCCTTTTTCCAGACTTTTTCAACAAACGGGCAGGTCGTATCGAAGGTGTAAGGATCAATTCCCCGGTGAAGCAGTTCCTGCTGAATTTCGATCGTGGTGCCAAATGCCGGAACGACTACCACATCCTGCGGGGAAAGGTCATCCCAGTGAATGATCTGTTTGCCGGTTGGTTCAAAAATAAACCGGACACCACGGCTGATCAGATCTGAATTTACCGTGGGGTTGTGAATCATTTCGGAGAGAAAAAACACCCGTTTCCCGGCATTTTCTTCGATTGTCCGGTATGCGATTTCGATGGCATTCTGAACACCGTAGCAGAAACCGAAATGACGGGGAACAATAAATTCAACGGGACCAAAGTCCAAAATTGTCGGACTGAAATTTCTGCGGCGGGGATCCATCCGGTTTTGGAAGTCCTTAACACGGGTCGTGATGGAGGACCGGTATATTGACGGAATATCGAATTTTTTCATGGCCGCAAACGTCCTGATAGGTCTCCCCGAATAAACAGGAAAAACCGGTTTAAAATTTCCGAAAGGTAAAGAATTAACCGGTTACTCATACCGGATGGCTTCAACCGGATCGAGTGAAGAGGCCAAACGGGCCGGATAAATGGCCGAAACCGAGGTCAATAAGAGGGCCATTGCAGTTGTGGCCAGAAAATCCACCCATTCAACTGATACCGGAAAAGCATCAACCAGAAAACTTTGTGAGTTGGGAATTTGGTAAAACCCGGTAGTCATCTGGAGAAAAACCACCCCATATCCCAGCAGTGAGCCAATTAAAACACCCGAGAATCCGACAATAAGCCCCTGTTTCAGAAAAATCCGGTAAATCTGCTGCCTGGAGGTTCCCATAGCCATCAGAACCCCGATGTCCCGTCTTTTTTCAAGAACAGTCATCGTTAGAGTACCGACAATGTTAAAAGCTGCAATGATAATGATCAGGGCAAGAATCAGGTAGGCTCCCCATTTTTCAAGTTTCATTATAGAATACATTTCTCTTCTGAGGTCGTACCAGGTTTGCACCCAATAGCCTTTACCCAGTTTTTCTGACAGAATTTCCTTGATTTTACCGGCATCTGCCCCGGGAATCAGCCTTAGTTCAACACCCGACATTTTTCCAGGCAATTGAAATAAGTCCTGAACATCTTCGAAAGAGGCATAGGCAAATCCGACATCATAAACCCTCTGGACCGAAAAAACACCGGTTACCTCAAACCGCCGGGTTCTCGGAGTCTGCATCTGGGTAAAAACCTTATCCAGTCCAACCGGCGAAATGGCCGCAATGGTTGCCCCTTCAATTGCACTCAGTTTGTCGCTGAGCCCGATTCCCACTAAAATTCCTTTTTCTCCGGTTTCTGACCTGAACCGGGACTTCCCCATTACCAAATGATCATCGAGCCTGGTCATCCGGTTAAACAAGGAATCTTCGACCCCATGTACCCAGGCAACCTGATTTTCATTGTCATGAGTCAGCAGGGCCTTCCCTTCAGCAAATCTTGAGACCAGACTTATTTCAGGAATTTCCTTCAGCACAGAAAACAAGACCGAATCCTCTTCTGCGAGATACCGTTTATCCGAAGCTTCAATCCGGATATCAGGATCGACACCTTTTAGCAGCCCTTCCACAAGGGCAGAAAAACCATTGAAAACCGATAAAACCACAATCAGGGCTGCAACACCGACAGTAACACCGGTTATCGAAATTTTTGAAATAATACCGATCAGGGTGATCCGTTTTTTAGAAAATACATACCTGAGGGCCATCATCCATTCAAAGGAATTCATCTGAACCTCACGGAATCTGCAATATTCAGACGGGCGGCAACCACCGAAGGAATCCAGGAAGCAAAAAGAGCCAGAATAATCGTCAGAAAATTGACAATGATCAGGTCGGAAACCGTCCAGAGGATCGGCACGGATGACATGAAATAGGCTTCGGCGGGTAAAGGAATCAGGTGAAATTCACTTTGAAGAATGCAGAATCCCAGTCCGACTGCATTTCCGATGACAAGACCGGTCAGAGTGATGAAAAGTCCCTGCATCACAAATACACGGGTGATCTGCTTCCGGTCAGTCCCCATCGACCTCAGAATTCCGATTTCGGCAGTTTTATCCACAATCATCATCAGAATCGTACCCACAATGTTGACGATGGCAATGAGAATCAGGATCACTATAATAATCGGGATCATCTGCTCCTGAAGGGCAATCCAGTTAAACAGGTTTGCCTGAGTCTGAAAAATAGACCGGGAATAGTATGGCCAGACCAGCAGATTCTGAAGTGAGTCAGAATACCCATCTGCCAGATTCAGGTTGTCGGTTTCAAGGGAAATTTCAGTTATCTCGCCAGGTTTCAAAAAAAGTTCCTGTGCCGAGGCCAACGGAACATAAATGAACAAATCATCGAAGCCCTGCATCCCGGTATCGTAAATCCCGACAACTTTCCCCTGAATGACATTCGGCATATTTCCCGGGGAAGGAGTTCCCGAAATCCCGAATAAAGTCAGTTTTTCGCCGGGTTTCAGACTGAGCAACTGAGCCATTTTTTTCCCGATCACCATCGGATGCCTGACCGAATCATCGGTCTGCAGGTACCGTCCTTCAGTGATATAATTCCGGATCTGGATTGTTTCATTTCCCGGAATGATTCCGTTAACGAGAACGCCTTCAATTGATTTTCTGGACCGGGCTATCGCTTCCCGGGAATAAACAGGGCTTTTTTTGCGGATAAAATGAAGGGTGTCGAGGGCAACCAGGCCACTATCAGGCCAGGCGAAGGATTTCCCGGAGAAGGCTGTAACCGAGATATGACTCCCGAAGGCGATCAGTTTTTTCTGGATTTCGTCTGAGAATCCGTTTACAATCGCCAGTGTGATTATCATGGCTGCCGAACCAATAGCAACACCGCCGATAGCAAAGGCAGTTATAAACCCAACGAACGACTTGTTCTTTCTGGATTTAAAAAACCGGCGGGCAACAATCCGTTCGAAATTCAGCATGAAATTAAAAAATATGGACCGGTTAATAAAAGAAAACTGAACCTGATGTTTTTCACCTTACTGATTGGGAAGAGGAAACAGAACATGCGGATGCTATGAAAGTCCCCGGGGTATAAGTCCAGGACTTTTACCTGAAAAGCTGCAAAACTTCCCCGGCCTGATCCTCCAAAAACAGTCCTGACTTTTACTCCGGCCGCATTGTCGGGAAAAACAACACATCGCGGATGGATTCCTGATCGAGCAGGATCATGGTCAGACGGTCAATTCCGATTCCGAGACCTGCAGTCGGGGGCATACCAAATTCAAGTGCCCGGATGAAATCATCATCCATGACCATAGCTTCATCATCACCCCGTTCACCGAGCCGGCCCTGTTCTTCGAACCGTTCCTTCTGGTCGATGGGATCATTAAGTTCAGAAAAGGCATTACACATTTCTTTCCCGCCTACAATTGCTTCGAACCGTTCAACCAAACCGGATTTTGACCGGTGCTTCTTCGCAAGCGGAGACATCTCGACCGGGTAGTCGGTGATAAAAGTCGGATTGATCAGGGTCTTTTCAACGAAAGTTCCGAAAAACTCATCAATAATTTTACCGACACCCAGTTTCGGATCCAGATCCAGATGGTGGTCTTTGGCAATTTTCCGTAGTTCCTGTTCTGTCTTTCCTTCCAGATTGACGCCGATTTTTTCGGCAATCGAGTCAAACATGGTAACCCGGCGCCAGGGCGTTTTAAAATCAACTTCCTTTCCCTGGTAAGAAATTTTGGTTGTCCCATGAATATCCAGACAGACTTTTTCAACGGCCTTTTCAACAAATTCCATCATCCAGTTGTAGTCCTTATAGGCCACATAAATTTCGACCTGGGTGAATTCAGGATTGTGAAACCGGTCCATTCCTTCATTCCGGAAATCCCGGGAAAATTCATAAACACCATCAAAGCCGCCAACAATCAGACGTTTCAGATATAACTCATTCGAAATTCTGAGGTAAAGAGTCATACCGAGTGCATTGTGGGTTGTTGTGAAAGGTCTGGCTGCAGCACCGCCATAAATCGGTTGTAAAATCGGAGTTTCAACTTCCAGATATCCAAAGGAGTTAAAATAATCGCGCAGAGACTGAACGATCCGGGACCGGAGTTTGAACACTTTTCTGACTTCCGGATTCACAACCAGATCAACATACCGCTGCCGGTACCGGGTATCCTTGTCAGAAAACTCATCATAAATCACCTTCTGCCCGTCAACTTCCTTTTCTTTGGCAATCGGAAGCGGCCGAAGGGTTTTGGTCAGAATTTCAATCTGTTCGGCATGGACAGAAATTTCTCCGGTTTTTGTCCGGAAAACATACCCTTTCACTCCAACAATATCCCCAAGGTCGTACATTTTAAACTGGGCATATTTCTCTTCACCGACATCATCCTTTCTCAGGTAAACCTGAATTCTGCCATCAGAATCCATCAAATGAAAAAAGGCGGCTTTTCCCATGTGCCGGATGGCCATAATCCGGCCGGCGAGAGAAACCGGCTGCTTTGCCGGAATATCGATGGTTTCACCGGCATCATTGGTTCCTTTTGTAAAAAAAGGAGCCGGATCCGCCAGAATTGTACCCGATTTTATTGTAATTTCCCAGGAATAGGCAAAAGGATTTACTCCGGCTGACCGGAGATCCTCAAGATACTTCCGGCGTTGGATCATCTGGTCGTTTAACTGCTCAGACACGGGAACCTCGACTTGATAAAAAATAAGGTGATACAGGTTGTTAAATTTGCTTTTTCAGGCAGTCAGGAACCGGTAAGTTCGTGAGTGAACCTGGTTTGAGTACCTAAATCCGGTCACTGCCAAGATACACTCTCGGAACCCGGCCGGTAATACCGCATAAAACTTCCCAGGGAATTGTTCCGGTCCAGGAGGCAACATCTGCCGCGGTAACGAGATCATTTCCAAAAATGATAACTTCGTCCAGTTTCCTGACTGAATGGGCACGGCCCAGATTAATGATCAGGTTATCCATGGTAACTGTTCCAACCTGAGGATACAGATTTCCCCCGATTGAAACTTTCATCCGGTTTGAATTCGCCCGGGTCACCCCATCTGCATACCCGATCGGAATAACGGCCAGTTCAGTATCTTCATCTGCCACCCACCGGCTGCCATAAGATACTGTTGTTCCCTTCGAAACGGGTTTTATGAGAGAAACATGAGAAACCAGTGACATGGCCGGAGTCAGACTGACCGGTGATGAATCTGGCCCGTCGGGTGAATAGCCGTAAAGCAAAAGTCCCGGCCTGACCATGTCGAAGTGGGCATCGGGATAGTACAGGGTAGCTGCAGAATTGGCAATGTGCTTCAGTTCAAATGAAAATCCTGATTTCTCGGCAAACTCTACACAGCGGTTGAACTCATTAAGCTGATTCCGGGTAAAAGTCCGGTCCCGGTCGTCTGCATTGGGAAAATGGCTCCAGATTGATTTCAGGTTGATGTTTTTACACGAGGCAATTTCCGGCAGTGCCTCACGGAACAGGTGAAAATGAAGTCCGTACCGGCCCATTCCGGTATCGACCTTCAGGTGAACCTCTATTTTTCTGCCTCTCAGCCGGGCAGCACGATCCAGAAAAGCAGCGGTTTCTACATCCGAAACACTGGCATCCAGTTCCAGTTCGAAGTAGTCATCCACACACATGGGGTCCGGGTTTCCGAAAACCAGAACCGGTACACTGATTCCCTCTTTTCGGATTTTCCTGGCTTCATCCGTATTGGCGACGGCCAGATAGTCGGTTCCGGATTCAACCAGAGTTTTGCTGATCACTTCGATGCCATGGCCGTAAGCATTGGCCTTTACCACCGACATGATTTTCGTTCGGGAAGGAACCCAGTTCCGCACACTTTTAAAATTATGGCGGACGGCAGTCAGACTGATTTCGGCACAGGTCCGGATATCCACGTTACCCAGCTTTTCCGGTTTTCAGCAGGTATGACTTGATAAACTCGTCCAGGTCTCCATCCATAACTCCCTGGACGTCACTGGTTTCATAGTCAGTTCTTAAATCTTTCACCAGATTGTACGGATGAAACACATAAGACCTGATCTGGGATCCCCATTCAATTTTTTTCTTGGTTCCTTCGATGGCATCCAGACGGGCCTGTTCCTCATCACGGCGTTGCTGGTACAGGCGGGCTTTCAGCATTTTCATTGCCCGTTCCCGGTTCTGAAGCTGGCTGCGTTCCTGCTGGCAGGCAACAACAATTCCGGACGGCAGGTGCCTGATCCGTACAGCAGTTTCCACTTTATTAACATTCTGTCCGCCTTTTCCGCCAGACCGGAAGGTGTCCATCTCAATATCTGCCGGGTTGATGGTAATTTCAACATCATCATCCACCTCCGGATAAACGAAAACCGAAGAAAAGGATGTATGACGGCGGGCATTCGAATCAAAGGGCGAAATCCGGACCAGGCGGTGAACGCCGATTTCTGCTTTCAGGTATCCGTAAGCAAAATTCCCCTCAAATTCGAGCGTACAGGATTTTATTCCGGCTCCGTCACCTTCCAGAACATCTGCGACGGTTACAGAATACCCGCTTTGTTCGCCCCACCGGATGTACATCCGCATCAGCATTTCTGACCAGTCCTGTGCTTCTGTTCCGCCGGCACCGGCATTGATGACCATCTGGCAGTTTCTGCCGTCATCCGGTCCGGAAAGCATCTGGCGCAGTTCCAGATCATTCAACGCTTTTTCAAGTTTTGACAGTTCGGCATCAATCTCAGAACCGAACGAATCGTCTTCAGACTCTATGGCCAACTCATACAGTGTTTGGGAATCATCGAGCAGACGCTGGACGGTTTTAAATCCGGTAACCCAGGACTTCAGGTCGTCGATGGATTTCATGTGGGCTTTGGCTTTTCGGTTGTCCTCCCAAAAGCCGGGTTCTTCTGTTTTGGCTTCGAGTTTGGCTAACAGGGAAATCTTGTTATCCAGGTCAAAGAAACCTCCGTAAACTGGAAACCTGATCGGAATAAGTCTTTAATTTTTCTTTCTGAAGATCGAGCATGGAGTTGGTTAGCTTTTAAATGTGAATATAAAGGGTGCGAAGATATCCGAAATCTTGGTTTAAATCAATTTCAAGCCTTCCTTGGGCAGGGTTCCTGGACCTACCCTCCCGGTGAATCCGCATCGTTTTTGCCTTTTGATTGCCGAAACCGGAAGTTTGCAGCCAAATGAAAGGAGCCCACATGAAACTCATTCTCACCTTTTTATTGATTCCGGCACTTTTATTTGCCCAGGAAGCAAAACCCCAAATTTATAATCCTGCCGCAGATGCAAAAAAGGAAATTGCTGAAGCAGTCGAAAAGGCAGGAAAGGAAGGGAAACACGTCTTTATTCAGATTGGCGGAAACTGGTGCACCTGGTGCCTCAGGTTTCACAAGTTTACAACCGGAGATACCCAGATCGATTCTGCATTTACTGCCGGGTATATCCGCATCAGGGTGAACTACTCAGAGGAGAATAAGAACCTGGAAATCCTGAAGGATCTTCGGTACCCGCAGCGGTTCGGATTTCCGGTTTTCGTGATTCTTGACGGGAAAGGAAACTACCTGCACACCCAGAATTCTGCTTACCTGGAAGAAGGAAAAGGGTACAGCAAGAAAAATATCCTCGACTTTCTGAGAAGCTGGAGCCCCGGGGCACTGAATCCGGATGAGTATAAAGACTGACTTTTTCACGAAAAAGAAAAAGATCCGGTACCGTCATGTTCCTTGATATTCATTCGCACCGGTTCGTCAGCGATACTGAGCTTCGGGTCCTGAGAAGTTACTTTGCCCACGAAGACCCCTGTACAGACCAGCCGTTTACCATGGGTGTTCACCCGTGGAGCCTGAATTCCAGGCCTCTGGATTCTGATTTTGCCAGGGTCGAAAAATTTGCCGTAAACCCAAAATTGATTGCTGTTGGTGAAACCGGTCTCGACAGGGCTATCGGAACCTCATTTGAGATTCAGAAAAACTGGTTTTTAGCCCATTTGAATCTGGCAGAACAGGTGAAAAAACCGGTAATTATTCATTGTGTCCGGGCTTATTCAGATTTACTTCAAATCAGAAAAAACGGAAGGTTTCTTCAGCCCTGGATTATTCACGGTTTCAACGAAAATTCCCGGATTGTCCGGGATCTGGTCCTTGCCGGATGTTACCTTTCAGTCGGACCCCAGATTCTCAGGGAAGCAAGTAAAGTGACGTCAGCTTTACCGGCTATTCCGTCTGAAAGATTGTTTTTTGAAACGGATGATTCGGATGCCGGAATCCGGACTGTCTACCAGCAGGCATCAAAAATCACCGGGCAGCCGGTCGGGGTACTGAAAGAAATAACTTTGGCCAATTACCGAACCGTTTTTAAGGAGACATTATGATACCGGAATGGCAGGGCCGGACAGAATTATTGCTTGGTTCCGAAATTATTTCAGGCCTGGCGGGAAAGCATGTATTAATTGCCGGTCTTGGCGGAGTCGGTGCCTTTGCTGCAGAGTTTATCTGCAGGGCCGGAGTCGGGAAAATGACGATTGTGGATGGTGATTCAGTTGTGCCGTCGAACCGGAACCGTCAGCTTCCGGCACTGGTCAGCACCACCGGGAAATTAAAAGCCAAAGTCATGGAAGACCGCCTGAGAGACATCAACCCCGAGATAGAACTGACTGTACTGACCGATTACCTTAAAGATGACAGGATGGTTCAGGTTCTGCACCAGGCCAATTATGATCTGGTGGTTGATTGTATTGATACCCTTGCGCCCAAATCCTTTTTCATATATCATGCCCGGCAGCGGGGGCTCAGGGTGGTCAGCTCCATGGGAGCCGGCGGGAAAACGGATCCGGAAAAAATCAGGATTGCAGATATTTCAAAATCCTACAACTGCAAACTGGCTAAAATGGTCAGGAAACGCCTTCACCATCTGGGGATCAGAAAAGGCGTTAAAGTTATCTTTTCTCCGGAAGATATCGACAAATCCAGAGTAATTCCCAACCTGACAGACCAGAATAAAAAATCCACCATCGGCACAATTTCCTATATGCCGGCTTTGTTTGGCGGCTTTGTTGCCTCTGTAGTAATCAGGCAACTGATCGGGGACTGCAGAAAGGAACTTGCAGAAGTGAAATAAAAAACCCGGCTCAGGGCCGGGTTTTCAGGACTCATCCGTTCATGGCACGGAGGAATTCTTTGTTGCTCTTGGTTCCTCTCATTTTCTCGAGCAGGAATTCCATTGCTTCTACCGGATTCATATCCGACAGGATTTTTCTCAGAATCCAGATCCGGTTCAGGTCTTCAGGCGGAATGAGAAGTTCTTCCTTCCGTGTACCTGATCTCAGCAGGTCAATAGCCGGGAAAATCCGGCGGTCAGACAACCGGCGGTCCAGAATGATTTCCATGTTACCGGTACCTTTGAATTCTTCAAAGATCACATCATCCATACGGGAACCGGTATCAATCAGAGCTGTTGCAATAATGGTAAGTGACCCACCTTCTTCAACATTCCGGGCAGCACCAAAAAACCGTTTCGGTCTGTGAAGAGCGTTCGAATCAAGACCTCCCGAAAGAATTTTTCCGGAGTGAGGCACAACAATGTTGTAAGCCCGGGCAAGACGGGTTATGGAATCGAGCAGAATCACCACATCTTTTTTGGCTTCGACCAGACGCCGTGCTTTTTCAAGCACCATATCCGAAACCTGAACGTGTCTTTCGGGTGGTTCATCAAATGTAGAAGCAATTACTTCGGCATTAACAGTCCGTTCCATATCCGTCACTTCTTCCGGACGTTCATCAATCAGAAGTACAATCAGAACTGCTTCAGGATTGTTCCGGATAATGGCATTGGCAATTTTCTGCATCAGAACGGTTTTACCTGTTTTCGGCTGGGCTGTAATCAGACCCCGCTGGCCCTTTCCGATCGGGGTAAACAAATCCATAATTCTAAGTGAATAATCGCCGGGTGCAGATTCCAGACTCAGGCGTTTATTGGCATAGAGTGGTGTCAGGTTATCAAAAAGAACCCGGTCCCGGGTACGGTCAGGATCCAGATCATTAACTTTATCAACCCGGAGAAGTGCAAAAAACCGTTCTCCTTCTTTCGGCGGACGAACCTGACCCAGAACCGTATCACCGGTTCTGAGATTGAACCGTTTAATCTGGCTGGGCGATACATAAATATCATCCGGGCTGGGAAGGTAATTATAGTCGGGACTTCTGAGAAAGCCATAACCGTCGGGAAGGGTTTCAAGAACGCCGGAGTTCAGAATAACACCGGTTTCCTGGTTTTCAGTGTCCTTCCGGGACTGGGCTTCGACAATTTTAAAGATCAGTTCCTGTTTTCTCAGATCATTATAGGCTTGCAGGCCCATGCTTCTCGCAAGATCATGAAGTTCGGCGATCTTTTTTAATTTCAGGACATTAATGTCCATCGTTGACATGCAGGTCTCTCCTTAAACGGGTATTCTGGCTGGAAATAAAAACATCCGGTCTGTCCGGTTCATTCAGGTTGTTTCAGAAAGGAATTTGGTAAGTTAAACTGGTGTAAATTTCGTTTCCGGTGAATTGAAATCAAGGCTGTTGGTGGTCTGTTAAGCTATAAGTTGAAGATAATATAAAAAGTCAGGACCACAGTGGTTTTAACAGTAAGTGCAAAATCACACTTCACTGATTCATTGTCAAGCCACCCGGTGCAATTTTTACCATTTTCAGGTTAGAAAACAGCGAAATTGCCTCACCAAGCAGGTATAAACTGCCGCAGATCACAATTGGCCGGTCTCTATGGATAAACCGGACAGCCTCATAGGCTTGCTTAAAATCCGGATAGGAACTGGCAGAAAAGCCCAGAGAGTCAGCCTGAACCTTCAGCATTCCGGGCGTATTGCCCCGGTTCAGTAAGGGAACCGTTAGGTGAATTTCATCTGCCAGATCCCGTAATTCACGAAGCATGGTTATAGAATCTTTTCCGCCAACGCATCCGAAAACGAGAACCGGCTGCCGGCTTCCAAAATAAAACCGGAATAGTTCTTTAAGCACTTTAATGCCATCCGGATTGTGGGCTGCATCCAGAATGATTTCCCTGACTCCATCCTTCAGGCGCTGAAAACGTCCCTGCAATCCGGTATTTTCCGGCATGTTTAAAATCCCTGCCCTGATTTTACCAGAATCCAGCCGGATCAAGCCCGATTTTCCCAGTTGGGAAATAACCGCCTCGGCCAGATCGGCATTTCGGGCAAGATATCCTGGCTTTCGGGACCGGACAACCGTCAGTTGTGCCTGTTTTTCATTTGCGGCGGACCGCACAACGCCGAGTGCCTCGGGGGGAAGATCCGCACAAATTACCGGTTTCCCGGTTTTAATAATTCCTGCTTTTTCGGATGCAATTGCCTGGAGTGTGGTTCCGAGGTGTTCGGTATGGTCAAACCCAACCGACGTTATGACCGAGACAACAGGATCAACAATATTGGTTGCATCCAGGCGGCCTCCCAGCCCGGTCTCGACAACCGCAAAATCGGGAGACTGTTCTCTGAACCATAAAAAAGCTGCTGCCGTGACAATTTCAAAAAAAGTCATGCCCATTTCTTCTGAAGGTTTCCTGATGGATTCAAGAATCCGGCAGAAAGCTGCATCCGGAATTGTATTCCCGTTCAGACGGATCCGTTCATTCAGATAAACCAGGTGCGGTGAGGTATAAAGAGCGGTTTTGAAACCATGTTCGGTAAGAACCGAAGCAATAAAAGAGGCCGTACTTCCCTTACCGTTTGTTCCGGCAAGGTGTATGACCGGGCAGCATTTTTCGGGATTTCCGGTTTCTGTCATGAGCGCTTCCATTGAAGCAAGGCCGGGTTTTATGCCAAACCGGATTCTTTCTGACAGAAAGGCAATGGGATCAGTTACCATGAAAGGGCAATTTTGGGCTGTCGTTTGAATCTGGCCGGCAGATTGGGCGTTATGGCAAACTTAATTTCTTTTTTACCGGATACGGCAGAAGCCGTTTCCTGCTTTTGACCTTGATCCCTGGCAGTTTCTACTTCACCCGTTTCCTGGCTTTTATTTTCTTTGGCGTCTTTCTGGGGTGCTTCTGCAGAAGAGACGGTCAATTGTTCTCTTAGAGATTTCCCCAATGGTGTGGCCGGATATTTTTTCATGATCTTTTCATACCAAAAGGAGGCTTCCTGCCAGTTTTTGTCAAGTTTTTCGGCTGAATAGCCCCGGGCAAACAAAATTCTGGGATAAAGTGCGGAGGTGGAATCAGTTTTTACAAGCTCATCCAAAACCAAAGTAAGTGAGTCCCGATTACCGTTTTCAATCCAGTAAACAACCCGGTTCAACTTCATTTCTGCATCTGCCTGGGCAAGTCCGGCGGAATCGGGTAACCCAAGCCGTTTTCTGGCTTCGGCCCCATAAGGAGTCCGGGAATAATTTTCAGACAAAAGTTTCAGATCTGCCTGATAGAGATCTGTTTTTTGATTTCTTGCAAAGGCTGCTGCCCGAGCATAGATCAACCTGGGAATTTTTGGAGAAGCCGGGTAATCCCGGATAAAGGCGTTGGTTGCTGAAATCACAGAATCCATCTTACCCGAAATGAAATAAAAATGCTCGACCAATTTTTCGGATAATTTTTCTTTATTTCCCAGTAAACCCAGGTAAGACAGACTGTCTGCAGCCTGCTCATATTTAGGTTTATACCTGGCAATAATAAATGACTTTGAATATTCTCTCTCAGAAAATGGATCTGGTTTATCCGACAGTTGTTTTGTCCCTGCTCCTGAAACCGGCAGGGGTTCGCTGAATGGATCCTCGCCCGGGAGGTTAAAAGTTTCATCCCCCCCCTGGGGCGGAAATTGATTGAAATCCGGATTGCCCGGAAAAGTAGCCTGACGGTCCGCTTCTGGCCGGGAATTTGGTAATGGAAGATCCGACACCTGTCCGGCTTGCTGAGGGTATTGCCCCGGAAGTGTTTGCTCAGCGGTTTCAGTTTCAGCTAATTCAACTGTCAAAGAATCCTTTGACGACAGAGAATCAGGCTGAACCCTGAGGGAGTCCGGCCTGGACCGGCTTGAATCCGGCGACACCCGTTTAATTTTAATTCCAAGGGAAAGCACTTTACTGATATCTTTCAGTTCATAAACAAGTTCCAGATATCCTTTCAGATCTGCTTCGATTTTCTTTGCTTTTTCTGCAACGGTATCCGGCTGACCTGCCTGCCCGGCTTTTTCGTAAAAGTAACGGGCCAGTTCCAGATTTTTATCCTGATTTAAAACCATATTTCCAAGTTCAAACCACCCTGCAGCTAGCAATTGAGTCGATTTTCCGTCATTTATAAAATCCTGATAGGCCTGCCGGGCAGATTCAGTTTCATTTTTTGCCGAATAGACTCTCGCCTGTTCCAGAGTTAAGGCTGAGTAATATCCTCCCAGATCTTCATCATCCAGCAGATCATTAAGAAATTCCTGAGCCTCATCAGGCTTATTTTCAGACAGGAAGCATTCAATTGACCTGACACCGCTCCAGTAATCTACTGCGGGAATATCAGAAGCAGAAGCTGCGTCCAGATAGTAACGCCTTGCTTCCGTCGGCCGCCCCAGCCTGAACATGGATTTAGCAATGAGGTAACTTGCACGGGCATCTGCTTCAGAATCATCATAAAGCCGGATTCCTTCTGCAAACAGGGGGATGGCATCTTCAATCTGCCCGGATAAATAGTACCGTTCACCCAGCAGCAGGTTGGCTTCTCCCTTTACCTGATCGGGAACATCCGGACGTTTGATCAGGTCCTGGATCAGCGACAGGGCCTCCTCATTTTTGTTCTGTTCCAAAAAAGCCCTTGAAAGAAACAGGGTCGCTTCAAATACAACTTCCGGATCGGTATAATTGGCAATCACTTCCCTGAATTTTCGTTCGGCAGGTGAGAGATCTCCCATGAAATAATAACATTTTCCCATGAGCAGGAGAGCATCATCTGCAAGTACCGATTCAGGATGGTTCTGATAAATAGAGGTCGCTTTATTGGCAACCTTCTGAAGATCTGCACGGCCGGTACTTCCCTTTTTAAATACCGGAAAAACAGTCCCGATCTCATTGCCGTTTTTCAGGTTATCTTCGTAAAAAAGCTGAATGGTCCGGTCGTACAAACGGGTTGCATTATAATACCCGTTAAAATAACTGACAAAATTAGCCCACCAGACGGCAATACGGCCCGGTTTTTCCTCTTCCTTTGACTCAGGAGCCGGCTGGGCAAACAAGCCGAAGGAAACCACGCCGGTAAAAAGAAATAAAAGACAGAATTTACGCATTCAGTTTCTTTTGGATTTCATTACACAGGTGAGGCAGGTAATCGCCTGACTTTCCGAAAACCTGGGCATCTGCATAATGGGTGACCGGATTTTCATCCGGATTGATTACAATGACCTGAGCACCGGCACATTTTGCTTCGTAGGGCAGCCGGTTTGCCGGATAAACTTCTGCTGACGTGCCGATGACCATAAAAATCGTACTTTCGGATGACTTTTTCCATGCATTTTGCAGTGCACGTTCGGGAAGGTTCTCGCCGAACCAGACAACATCCGGCCGGACCAACCCACCACAGGAATCACACTTTGGAGGCAGATCGGTTACTTCACGCTTCTCCCGGCCACAGGTAATGCAGTAATTTCTTTCAATATTTCCATGCAGCTCTATCAGCCTTGCAGAACCTGCCCTCTGATGAAGATTGTCAATGTTCTGGGTTATCAGGGTAAAGTCAGCAAACCAGTCCTCCATCCGGACAAGGGCAAGGTGTCCTGGATTCGGTTCAGTCTGGTGGATGGCCTTTTTTCTGAATTCATACCATTCCCAGACCAGATCAGGTTTCGACAGGAAGGAAGTAAAGGTTGCCAGATCCTTCGGGTTAAATTTAGCCCAAAGTCCGGTAGTTTTATCTCTGAAAGTCGGAACTCCGCTTTCAGCAGAAACCCCGGCACCGGTAAGGACGGCAACTCGTGAAGATTTACTGAACCAATCTGCAAGCTGTTCGGGTTTAGGATTTACAAGCATAGGTATAAAATAAAAAACCCCGCCGGAACCGGCGGGGTTTTCATCAGGAAGTCCTGGCCTGAACCCTGATCCGGCTGATGGCTCTCTGCAGAGCCGCCCGGGCCCGGGCAGAATCAATTTCCTCTTTCTTTTCCTTAAGCCGGTCCAGTGCACGTTTCCGTGCAGCTTCAGCCCGGGCAAGGTCAATTTCCTCTGACCGCTCGGCGGTTACCGCCAGCACAATTACTTTGTTTTTTTTGACCTCAAGAAACCCGCCGCCGCAAAAAAAATGCAGAATGGCTCCATCGGGTGTTGTCAGCTTGATTTCACCGATTTCAAGACTTGAAACCAGATCGGCATGGTTAAACAAAAGTGTAAAACTGCCCTCTGTTCCCGGTGCGGTAATCTGGGCAATTTCCCCTGAAAAAACCGACTTCTCTGGGGTTACCAGATCCAGATGGATAAGTTTTTCAATGGTTTCTGTCATGCCCCGACACTTTCACGGATTTTCTTGGCTTTTTCAATGGCTTCATCAATATTTCCAACCATGTAAAATGCATTTTCAGGGAGATCATCATAGTCACCATTGACGATTCCCTTAAACCCTTTGATGGTATCGGCAATTTTGACGTATTTACCGGGCGATCCGGTAAAGGCTTCAGCCACGTGGAAGGGCTGAGACAGGAATTTTTCGACCTTACGGGCACGGGAAACCACCTGTTTATCCTCTTCACTCAGTTCATCCATCCCCAGAATGGCAATGATATCCTGAAGGTCTTTGTATTTCTGCAGAAGGTTTTTAACTGCCTGAGCCGTTTCATAATGCTCTTTCCCGACAATACGGGGTGTCAGAATCCGGCTAGTTGAATCCAGCGGGTCCACGGCAGGATAAATTCCCTTTTCAGAAATGGCCCGGGATAGTACAGTAGTGGCATCCAGGTGAGAGAAGGTTGTTGCAGGAGCCGGGTCAGTCAGGTCATCGGCCGGTACGTAGACTGCCTGAACCGAGGTAATAGACCCATGCTTGGTTGACGTAATCCGTTCCTGAAGAATACCCATTTCAGTAGCAAGTGTCGGCTGATACCCTACTGCAGACGGCATCCGTCCAAGAAGAGCCGAAACTTCAGAACCGGCCTGGGTAAACCGGAAAATATTATCAATAAATAAAAGCACGTCCCGGTTTTCTTCATCCCGGAAAAACTCGGCCATAGCCAGCCCGGTCAGGGCAACCCGTGCACGGGCTCCGGGAGGTTCATTCATCTGACCGAAGACAAACGCAGCTTTTGAGTTTTTGAGTGAGGCCTTATCAACAGATGAAGGTTCAAAATGACCAACTTCCAGCTTATTCAGAAAGTCTTCGCCGTAATCAATAATTCCGGATTCAATCATTTCACGCAGAAGATCATTGCCTTCACGGGTTCTTTCGCCAACCCCGGCAAAAACTGAATATCCGCCGTGGGCTTTTGCGATATTGTTGATCATTTCCTGAATCAGAACAGTTTTTCCAACTCCGGCACCGCCGAACAGACCAATTTTTCCGCCTTTTGCATACGGTTCAAGCAGGTCAATAACCTTGATCCCGGTTTCGAACATTTCTGTTGCGGTGGTCAGATCCTTGAATTCGGGAGCAGCCCGGTGAATGGGATACTTTTTAGCAGCCGGCACTTCACCCAGTTTATCAATTGGTTCCCCGATAACGTTCAGCGTTCTTCCCAGAACACTTTCACCGACCGGGACCATGATCGGATGTCCGGTATCTTCGACTTCAGTTCCTCTGACCAGTCCGTCGGTTGAGTCCATTGCAATGGTTCTGACCCGGTTTTCTCCCACATGAGATTGAACTTCAAGGATCAGAGTATCTCCGCTGGGTTGTTTAACGGTTAAGGCATTATAGATAGCCGGAAGCTGCCCTTCCGGGAAATCAACATCCAGAACCGGTCCGATAATCTGAGCAACAACGCCCTTGGCCATAAAAGAAACTTCCTTTTCTGAGGTTTTTATTGTGTTATGAGCCACCAAGCGGGCTCGAACCGCTGACCTGCTGTTTACGAAACAGCTGCTCTACCGACTGAGCTATGGTGGCAAAATGAGAAAGCGATTTTTAAAGAGACTATAAAATTAGAATAAATCTGAGTAAAAATCAAAGTTTGGAAGGGTGAATCCGACCAGTTACTTCAGTTCGGCAATCAGTTCAATTTCGACCGGTGCGTTTCTGGGCAACTCCGAAACGCCAACTGCAGATCTGGCATGCCGCCCGGCATCTCCAAAGACTTCGACCAGGAAATCACTGGCACCATTAACCACCGCAGGCTGACCGGTAAACCCGGGGGCAGAAGCCACAAAACCGGTTAGTTTTACAATCTGAAAGATCCGGTCAAGAGTTCCGATCTCACCACGGATGGCCGCAAGTGCATTAATGATACACTGCCGGGCACAGGTTGCAGCAAGTTCCGGAGAAACCTCAGCACCGGTTTTTCCTTCCGCCAGCAATTTCCCATCGGCCAGCGGTAACTGTCCTGAAACGTAAAGTGTTGTTCCGGAACGTTTCACCGGAACGTAATTGGCCAGGGGAGCCGTAGGTTGAGGAAGAGTGATCCCCAAAGAAGTAAGTTTGGATTCAGGCGTCATTTTCAGTCCTTTTTCTTATTTTGGTTGGGAAAAGCTTTCAAATACCGTGACAGCAGTATCGATCATTCCTGGGGTGACATCCCGGTGTGTCACCATCCGGATGGTAGTGGCAGAAAATGGGGAAACCAGAATATTTTCCTCTTTGAGAAGAGCCGACCACTCAGCAGCGGTTTTTCCTGTTCCTGAGACATCAGCGATCAGAATATTGGTTCTGACAGTTTCCCAGTCTATTGAAACACCCGGAATTTTTGAAAAAGCCTCGGCAAGAATCCCCAGGTGGATATGATCCTGTCTGATTCCTTCGAGATGATGGGTAACTGCAAACCGGCACGCAGCAGCAAGACTTCCTGCCTGACGCATCCCACCACCCCACATCTTCCGGAACCGGTGAACTTTCCTGATAAAGGACTCAGTCCCCAGAACCATTGAACCGACCGGCGCCCCAAGTCCTTTTGAAAAACAGACTGAAAGGCTATCAAAATACCGGGCATATTCCTTCAGTGGAATCCCTGATTCAATGTGGGCATTCCAAAGTCTGGCACCATCCAGATGCAGCAGAAGCCCCTTTTCCCGGGCAAATTCATGGATGGCCCGGATTCTTTCGAGCGGATATACGGTTCCGCCTGCCTTATTGCCGGTATTTTCAAGGGCAATTAATTTCGTCCAGGGATTCCAGTAGGCTTTTTCCCGGATGGCTTCCCGGATCTGGTCAACCTCAAGAATCCCATGCTTTCCATGAAGCGGATGCAACTGAACCTGGCTTAAATTCCCGGCAGCACCCGACTCATAATTGAAAATATGGGCCTTATAGTCACAGATAACTTCATCGCCGGGTTCAGTATGGGCTCTGAGGCAAAGCTGATTCCCCATGGTACCTGAAGGAACAAATAAACCGGCTTCCTTACCGAAAAGTTCGGCACTGAATTTCTGAAGACTGTTCACCGACGGATCCTCGCCGTAAACATCATCACCAACCGGTGCCTGTTTCATTGCTTCCAGCATTTCTTTGGACGGACGGGTTACAGTATCAGAACGAAGATCAATCGGGATCTGAGGAAGTAGGGATGACATGAGTGTACCGGAAAAATTTAAATTAGTAGCTGATTCCGGCTTTGAACTGGGTCTGGGTTCGGATTTTTCCTGATGAAAAGTGGTTGTCAGCAAAAGCCAGATCGACCAGAAAAGCCTGATATGCAAAGTTAAGGCCTGCCGTCAGGAAAATTGAGCAATAACCGGACTGTTTCAGATTATAAAAATTAAAAAAATGGCAAAAAGTCATCCAGTTGGGAATCTGACTAAAATCCGGCTGTCAGGAAACTGGTTTCAGTAACCGGAACTCCTGCATTCCCGTCCAAATTGAGCTGGTTTTTTTACTCCTTCCAGGTTTGATCCATCCGGATATAGGTTGCCTGAAGAGAGAACGTATACTGATTCCGGGTAGTCAGCTCAAATCCTCCATGAAGTCTGTCAGGGAACCTGGCCATCCCAGGCCAATTAGTGACTACAACGGGAGCCACCTTTGAAGAGGCACCGGAAGAGGCTTCCGGATTTGGATCATTGTTTCCCTTAACGTTCACGGTGCCGTCCAGCCGGAAGCCTTTTTCATAAAAAAAGTCCGGTCCTTGCCCGGAACTGGTTATTAAAACTGACCCTGTATTGAATTCCTGCAGCCCACGAATACCCGGCAGGGAAAGACTCTAACTCCAATTTGCCAATCTCCGAATAATAGGCAAGCTGATTAAACGAAAGATGAAGCCCCGCTGAAACCTGATCACCGTGCAGAAACATATTCCGGCTGAACCAGGCACCTGAAAGTGTACCCTGATGGTGGATAAAATCTTCCTCCCACCTGAGAATGTTACCGGTTCCCTCGGGGTATTCCATTGGTTTTTGTTCCAGTTCTGTGTAGAACCTGAAATTAAACTTCTGGGAATACCCGGCAGCAACGATAAATGAGTTGCCGGGAAAAACCAATCCTGCAGGTACTGGAATAAAAGGCCAGGCCTGGGTTTAATTTCCAATTTGGTCCCAGGTAAGAAGGCCGGTCAGCACCCGCCACGAAATCCCGGCCTGTACCGAGTCAAATTCTGAAAGTGCTGCCGGATTCTGATCTGCCAGAGTGGCCGGTCCTTCCGGAAAAAGGGGGTTATACCCCCGGCTGTACCGAGCAGGAATCTGAAAACCAACCGGTTCCTGGTAAAAATTGTAAGCTGTTCAAACACTGTTCTGGGCTATTATTCTGCCAAATAATAAAAGGATTAGAAAAAAAAGAAATGTGCCTTTTCATTCTATTTATCCTCCAGGTTAAATCCGTAATTTATCCCGGCTGTAATCAGAGTTTGTTTTCTCGGTTCCCCTGAATAAAACCGGTTATCTGCCAGGGCCAAAGAAAGCGAGAACCCGTAAAACCTGGCACTTAATCCGGCAGTGAGGAAAACTGATTTGAAGTCCGAGTTTTTTGCAGGGTTTCCATCCATATCAGAATTTGAACGCCAGGAATCCCAGAGAACACCCCCTGAAACCGATAGAAAATCCAAAACCGGAACCTGTGTACTGGCTGCCAGGCTATATTGATTTGTATTCATGAAACCTGATCCTTCCCCTAAAAACAGAGACCCCTGTACAGAATTCCGGATTCCGTTTTGGGAGTTCAGTTCAATGCCGCCATGAAAACGGTGAGGAAGATAGGTTTTAAAGCCAGCCGGGTAAAAACCGGATCCGGTAAGATCATAATAATATTCCGGATGGCCAGTTAATGATCCCTTGTGAACTTCTCTGGGTTCAAATGAAAGCCCAACCCGAAAACTTCTGCCGTCTGGGTCCATTCCAGAATAAATTGCTCCGAATCCCGCAGCAACAGAATTATCCCTGCCCGATTCAACATTTTCCAGAACCGTTGTTTCAACAGAGACTTTGCTGTATTTAACTGAAACACCAACTGCGAGAAAAGTCCCGTCCGAATTACTGAAATTAAATTTTTTGGAAAGGGATGCTGAATAAATATCCTGCCTTCCGTTGATATAAACACCAAACTTGTCTCCGGTTTCTGACGGGTTCCCCTGGATTGATCTCGGAATCCCTTCATCAAAAATGCTGGTATTCAAAACTCTGGAAAATCCGCCTGAAACAACCAATCCACAAACTGGAAAGGCGATTCCGATTCCAGAAGGTATTTCTGGAATTCTCTGACGGTAATCAAACCCGAACCAGGCATCCTTTATTTCTGAGTTGCCGGTCCATTTTGTCCAGATTTGAAACTTGCCGGTGGATGCTGCTGCTGCAGGATTTGAATATGCCGGATTGGTCATCCCTTCCGAAAATACAGGATTGTACCCGGTGTGATCCAGATAAGCCCCCGAAAATCCATGAAGGGAAAACAAATAGGCGGAATTAGCGGGACCGCTCATCCGGTCCTGACCAATGGCATTTAAAAAAACCAGGATCCACACCAGGAAACAAGTCAACTTATACATTTTTATCTCAGAAAAGTTTAACATTTCTGACATTTTAGCAATAATAACCGCAAAACACAAACCGGTATTAACACTTTATTATTATTTCTGGTCAGGAGACAAACTTTCCCCCCAGAGCAGGATATCCTGACCACCGGAAAGGAACCAGCCAACGGATTACCGGCTTATTCAAGTTCAGGATGTTTTTCGTGGAAACCGGAAGGGACCCGGGTACCATCTGAAAGGACTTTTACCGGGTCGACGTGAACAAAGGCTTTGGAAACATCTTCGAGAGACTCAATGGCAGATTCAACATCATCCGAAATCTGATGGGAATCCCGGGTTGTCATGAGATGATCTACCTCAATATGAATTTCAACATGAATTTTATTGCCCACATAATGAGACCGCAGAGTATTCAGGGCCAGAACCCCTTTTACAGAAAGTGCTGCAAACCTGATTTTTCTGAGAACTTCCTCATCTGCGGTTTTTCCCATCAGGTAGTCAATATTTTCAAGTCCTATTTCCCAGCCGCCTTTAAAAATGAAAACAGCAACAACGATCCCTGCAAGAGCATCTGCCGATGAAAACCCGAGTTCTGCCCCAAATACCCCGGCGAGTGCAACCGATGTGGCCAGAACATCATTTCTTGAATCAATTGCCAGTGCACGTACAGAGGAAGAATGGACCTTTTTTGACAGACGCCTGAGGTACCAGGCCATGATAACTTTGGTCAGAATCGTCAGGGCTAAGGCCAGCATGGCAATTGTTCCCAGGATTTCCCGTTCACCCTTAAACAGAGAAGTCACTGCTTCCTGTACGACCTCAACCGCCAGAATTCCGGCGATGACTGCAATAATCAGTCCGGCAATCGGCTCAGCCCGGTGATGACCAAACGGATGCTCGGCGTCTGCCTTTTCCCGCCCGACTTTGATCCCGATGGCAATGATGATCGTAGCCACAATATCCAGTAAAGAATGAATTGCATCCGAAATAACGGCAATTGACCCTGATATCAGCCCAAGGGAAAGTTTCAGAACGAAAAGAAAACTGTTGCCTGCAAAGGCAAACCAGGTCGCCTTTCTTTTTGCAGATTCCTGAAGTGCATTTGGCATACTTATTCCGTAACCGTTTGTTTTGAAAACCACTGAATGAGTTCTGAAGCCGATTTCTCGCCGACCAGGCCGGACAATGTTGACTGATTGGCCTGGCGGACTCCTTCAACCGAACCGAGTTCCACCAGCAATTTTTTTGCCTTCCCGGGCCCAATGGTCGGAATCTGAGTCAATTCGGTCTGTAAAGTCCGCTTGTCTCTGAGTTCACGGTGAAAGGTAATGGCAAACCGGTGAGCTTCATCCCGGGCCTGCTGAAGCAGTTTCAGCCCCGACGAAGTTTTGGGCAGATTGTACGGATCCTTATCCCCCGGAAAAAAAACTTCCTCAAGCTTTTTTGCAAGTCCGATCACGGGAATTCCGGCAGCCTTCGTTTGTTTAAGTACGTCGGCGGCATGAGATAACTGCCCTTTTCCACCGTCAATCACGATCAGATCAGGCAGGGGCAATTCTTCGGATAAGCTGCCGTTATACCGGCGTTCCATTATTTCCATCATGGTGGCAAAATCATCGGGACCTTCAACGGTTTTTACTTTGAATTTCCGGTAGTCCGATTTCCGGGGTTTCCCGTCAAAAAAACAGACCATCGACGAAACCGGATCGGTTCCCTGAATATTCGAGTTGTCGAAGCATTCGATCCGCCGGGGCAGTGAGGGCAGCCTCAGATCCCGCTGAAGAGCTTTCACAGAACCGGGAACAAAGTCTTCCACTTTTTTCTGTTTTTGCAGCAGCAGATCAGACAGGAGGTGCCCGGCATTTTTTTCGGCCATCTCCAGCAGGCGCAGCTTATCGCCGATTTTAGGATGCACAACCTGAACCTTTTTCCCGGCAACCGGTTTCAGAACCGTTTCCAGACCTTCAAAACTTGCTTCCGGAAGGTCCTTCAGGACAATTTCTGACGGAATGAAGGCATTATTTTGATAGTATTTATACAGAAATGACTCAATTTCATCGGCCATGAGATCCTGGCTGAATTTTTCGAGGTAAAAATGCTGACTTCCGACCATTTTCCCCTCCCTGACCTGCAGAACCGCACAGGAGGCTTCTTCCTGGCCAAATGCAAACCCAAAAACATCCCGGTCACCAAAGTCATCATTGACAATTTTCTGGCGGCCTTCATAGACCTCAAGAGCTGCCAGGCGGTCCCTCAGAATGGCAGCGTTTTCAAAATCCAGGTTTTCTGACCGCATTTCCATTTCTTCACGGACAATCTTCTTTAAAGTAGTTGTTTTTCCGTTGATCAGTTCAACGACCTGCCGGATCATGGTGTTATAATCAGGACGGGACTGATGCCCTTCGCAGGGCCCGAGACATTTTTTAATGTGATAATCGAGGCAGACTTTCCACTTTCCCTGCCGTACAGACCCTTCAGTTAACGGAAGCTGGCACGACCGGACCATAAACAGATCCTTGATCATTTTCAGCGCCTGCTTCATATTCCCGACATTCGTGTAGGGCCCGAAATACAGACTCCCGTTCCTGATCATCCGGCGGGTGGTATAGACCCTTGGAAATTCTTCTCTGGTGACGACGATGTAGGGAAAAGTCTTGTCGTCCTTCAGGTTGATGTTGTACCGGGGCTTGAATTCCTTGACCAGGTTATTTTCCAGAATCAGGGCTTCCATCTCTGAGTCCGTCCGGATGAACTCAACGTTTTCGATGTTGCTGATCAGTGAAATGGTTTTGGCATCTCTTGGCCGGTTTTGCTGAAAATAGCTTTTCACCCGGTTTTTCAGGTTTTTAGCCTTCCCAATGTAAATAACCTTCCCTGCATCATCAAAATACTTATATACACCCGGGCTGGTGGGGATGTTTTCCAGTTTTTCTGCCAGAGTAGGTTTCAGTGGTCCGGTCATGGGTTACAGGTCAAGGTGGGGAATTTTCAGAATCCGCCGGATGCGGTCCACATCCGAGAAATCAGTTCCGTTGAACGATTTGACAACGTGTCCCATTTTTCGACCTGGTTTCGGATCCAGTTTTCCGTACAGATGCAGGTTAACAAAATCCATGGACAGCAGATGTTTCCAGTTGGGTTCCCCATCCGTCCAGGAATCTCCCAGAATATTGATCATCACACCAGGCGTAAGAGGTTCTGTGTTTCCCAAAGGCAGGTTGCAGATTGCCCGGATGTGCTGCTGAAACTGGCTGACCGGGCAGACATCAAAGGTCACATGACCCGAGTTGTGGGGTCTGGGAGCAATTTCATTTACCAGAAGGCGTCCGTCTGAGGTGACAAACAACTCAATGGTCAGGAGCCCGATCAGGTTCATTTTTTCTGCCATCGATTTTGCCAGTTCCCGTGCCTGACGTTTCACCGGTTTCTCAAGCCTGGCCGGGAAAATCGTTGTATCCAGAATATGATTCCGGTGGATGTTTTCAAAGACAGGATAGGTCACCACTTCACCCGATTCATTGCGGGCCACGATAACCGAAATCTCATGATCAAAATCCACCCATTTTTCCAGAATGGCCGTTTGGACACCAGCCGATTTCCAGGCAGCAGCAAAATCTGAACCCGGGTCAACCTTGGTCTGCCCTTTTCCGTCATACCCCAGGGTAAGGGTTTTAATAACGGCGCGCGTGTTCCATTTTTTTACTGTTGATCCGACTTCCTCTGCCGAACGGACTTCTTCAAACGGCGTGGTCGGGAATCCGTTGGCCTCGAACCAGTTTTTTTCTCCCAGGCGGTTCTGGGAAATTTCAAGCACAGACGGATCGGGATGGATGGGGGTCACCGCCCGGATGGCTTCGAGAGAAATGGCCGGAATATTTTCAAATTCAAACGTCAGCACATCACATCCCTGTGCAAACAGCGTCAGTTTATTAATATCATCATAGTGCCCGTCAACTTCGATATCAGAAACCTGACCGGCCGGCGTTTCCGTTCCGGGGCCGTAAACATACACCTGATATCCCATTTTTTTTGCTTCGATGGCACTCATCCGCCCAAGCTGGCCGTTCCCGATGATACCGATTATTTTTCCGGGTTTGATCATTCTATTTGGTCTTTCAGAACGGCGTCGGTTTGGTTTTTTCTGAAACGGGAAACCGCCTGGCGGTATTCAGGATACTTGATCCCCAGAATTGATGCAGCCAGAATTGCGGCATTTTTTGCTCCGGCTTCACCGATTGCAAGCGTTCCGACCGGAATTCCTCCCGGCATTTGAACGATGGAAAGCAGTGAATCGAGTCCGCTGAGTGCCTTCGACTGAACCGGAACTCCCAGAACCGGAAGAACGGTCATGGAGGCAGTCATTCCCGGAAGGTGGGCTGCACCCCCGGCTCCGGCGATAATCACTTCAAGACCCCGGGTTTCTGCAGAAGTTGCATAGGAAACCAGTTTTTCAGGCGTCCGGTGGGCAGAAACAATTTCAGTTTCGAAAGGAATCCCGAAAGAGTCGAGCAAATCTGCAGCAGCTTTCATGGTTTCCCAGTCTGACCGGCTTCCCATGATAATTCCGACAAGTGGCGTCATAAAAATATATTTCCGGTTGTGTCAGGCAGCCAGACCGGCCGGTTTTCCTGACGGGTTGATGGGTATCAAGTTAAAAAATTTCGGTTTCAATTCGAAAACTCTAACCAATTTATAAACGAAAAAGTGCAGTTCATTTTGAGGATAACAAGCAACTTCTGTACATTAGATTAAGTTTTTTATCAAAAACCGACGCAATCCGGCAATAACTAAACTGTTTTGCCGTACTGCCGTGAAGAATTCAATTCAGTTTTCTTCTTTTCTCTGCTGATGCAATTGCAAAATTGAGGTATTTATGTCTTCTCTCTGGTCTGTCATTTCCGGAACCGGATCTTTTATTCCCGATCAGGTTATCCCCAACTCCCATTTTCTGGATTATACGTTTTACAACCCCGATGGAACTCCGATTGCCAGTCCGGCCGACGAAATAATCCGGAAATTTGAGAAAATTACCACCATTACCGAACGCCGCTGGGCTGACCGGGATCACATGGCTTCCGACCTGGGAACCTTTGCTGCCGAACGGGCTCTGACTTCTTCAGATACTGATAAGGAAGATCTGGATTATATCATTGTGGCGCATAATTTCGGTGACATCCGCTATGGGTCTTCCCGGATCGACATGCTTCCATCTCTGGCGGCCCGGGTTAAACATAAGCTGGGAATCCGGAATCCAAAAACGGTTGCCTACGATCTGCCCTTCGGCTGCCCAGGCTGGCTTCAGGGAGTCATTCAGGGTAATTATTACATCAAATCCGGCGAAGCCAAACGGGTTCTGGTGATCGGCACTGAAACTCTTTCCCGGATCGTTGATCCTCATGACCGGGATACCATGATTTACTCGGACGGGGCCGGTGCGGTTATCCTGGAAGCCAGAGAAAGTGAAACTCCGGTCGGAATTCTCTCAACTGCCATGCGGTCGGATACGGTAACTGAGGCCTTTTACCTCTGGCTGGGAGATTCCTACAAGCCAGGCTATTGCCCGGGTGATCTTTTTCTGAAAATGGATGGGCGGAAATTGTACGAATATGCGGTTACAACAGTTCCCGGCGTCATCTCAGACTGTCTCAGCAAAGCCGGACTTAAACTGTCGGAATTCAAAAAGGCCCTGATGCACCAGGCTAACGGTAAAATGAATGAAGCTATTCTGAAACGGGTTTTCAGTCAGAACGGCGATGAAACCATCCCGGATGGCTTTATGCCGATGGCCATTTCCTGGATGGGAAATAATTCAGTTGCAACCATTCCGGTCGTTCTTGACCGGATCATGAAAGGACTCTTCCCGGATCAGGATATTGCTTCCGGTGATCATGTAGTCTTCGCTTCGGTCGGTGCCGGAATGAATGTGAATTCGGTTGCCTACCGGATGCCCTGAAAGTTCAACCCCGGTTGGTAAAGCCCGGTGTGCCGCCTGAACGGTTCACCGGGCATTTTTGTTTTATCTGAGCCTGCTTAAAACTTAAACCCGCCTTTCTCTCTTTCCGGTTTTCATTCATGAAACAAATCTCATTATTTTCGTAAGACTGTCAGGAATCTGAATTTTTTCACATCCCGGAGATTTCTCATGAAAAAGCTGTCCGTAGCACTAATGACGTCCGTTTTGATCCCGGTTACCCTTAGCGCCCAACTAAAAACGACTGCCGTTCCTTTTTTAAGGATTGCGCCTTCTGCAACGATTAACAGCATGGGCAGATCCGGCGTAGCCCTGATCATGAACGACCCGTTTCTCTCAGTTGACAATCCGGCCTGGATCCCAACCGAAACTTCAGACATCAATTTCTCGGCTGGATGGCAGCACACTGTCTGGATGCCAAATCTTGATAGAAACGACCTTTCAACCAATTTCGTTTCAGCCGGCTATAATTTTGAGAGTCAAACAGGCCTTCCCTTCAAAACCCAGTTTACCTGGGTGAAAAAATATTTTGATCTCGGAGAAAATGTTCAGACAGACCAGACCGGCAACGAACTGTACCGGTTCAATTCCTGGGAAGAAGCCAACACGTTTTCCCTTTCGGTTGGCTATACCTGGTTTGCCGAGTTTTCTGCCGGGGCCTCTTTCACCCGGATCAATTCCCACCTGAATCCTCATAAAAATGCAGATGGCAGACGTGGAATTTCGGATGGAAATGCCTATTCCTTTGGTCTTCTTGCCCGGGCTCCGCTTCATAACCTGCTACCGGGTCAAGGTAATTGGGGCTGGGGTAAACTGAACTGGTTTGGTTCAATCGGGGCTTCTCTGATCAATACCGGAGAAAGACTCGTGTACGTTGACCCCATTCAAAAGGATCCGTTACCCAAAACCTTCAACATTGGATACGGTTCTCTGGCAGAAGTTCTGTTTGATTTTGATGGGAAAACTTACACGTTAATTGGGCTGAACGGATCAGTCAACATTGGCGAATTAATGGTTGACAGATGGGGGAATTATACGTCCTCCCCCTCCCACATCAGCTTGACTAAACACCTCATTGGCCTGCAGCGTGACCCTGATGTCATTGTTCAGCGGGGATGGGCCGTTTCCCTGCTGAATACCTTTACAGCCATGAACGGGTATGAAAACCAGGAGGGTTATTACCGCCAGATCCGCACGGCCGGGTACGAAGTCACCACACAGGGCGTGTTCAGGTTTATATCCGGTCTGGTAGAAAACCAGTTGGCAGAACAAATCCTGTCCTCTGCAGAACTGCTTTATTCAGAATCTGAAATCAATATGCCCGATTCCGGCCATCCGCTTGACGGGACAAAATATTCAGGTTTCCGGCTTAGACTGGCCTGTTCGTTTTAAATTTCTTCCTTTTCCTTAATTATTGGTTGAATGATTATTTTTTTCTGTTTAACTTTGTTCTTCACCAAAAATAAAAACCAAAAATTCAGGGGTAAAAATGAAACAGGTCACTAAGTTCGGGATGGCACTGCTGATTCTATCTTTCTTTTCTTCTTGTGCAACTATTATGAAGGGTGGCAATCAGGAAATGAAGGTTAACTCGACACCCGGCGATGCAAAAATTACGGTCACAAACCAGGCAGGTGTTGCTGTTTTTGAAGGAAAAACGCCTGCGAAATTCAAGTTAAAAAAAGACAAAGATTATGTCGTGACTGTTTCTCTGGATGGATACAAAGACCAGAAAGTTTCTGTGAGCCCTGGCGCTATTGAAGGTGCATTCTGGGGAAACATTTGTATTGGCGGGGTTATTGGAGTTGTAATTGATATCGCTGCCGGTTCCTGGAAAAAGCTCGAACCAAATGACATTACCGTTAATTTGACAACCGCAAGTCTGGATGGAAAATCCGAGGCACTATATGCAGTATTTACCGCCAAAGACTCCCAAGGTGAGCTCCGGCAAATGGTTGTACCAATGGTCCAGAACTGATCAGATTTAAGGCTGGCTCTGCCAGCCTTTTTTTTTATGCTTTCCCGCATATTTATTTTTTTACTCCTGCCGTTAAGTGTTTCGGGACAACCGATTACAGAAGGCTGGGAGCCCGGGGAGTCACTTCCTGCATTTTCTGACAGTTCGGTTTTTAATCCTGGAATTGCACTTGTAAAATTTTATCAGGCCCAAATCGGGCCCAACTCCGTAACCCGTTGCCCCTACTATACATCCTGTTCAAATTTCACCCTGAATGCAATCCGAAAATATGGAGTTCTGACTGGTTTTGCCTTTTTTATAGACAGAGCCTGGTACAGAGAGCATGATTCCATGTATTTTTATTATTCCCTGCGTGTCCGCCAGGATGGTATATTGAAATTGGATGACGAAGGATATCTCACCTACTGAAACGAGCCCGGTTCTGTTATGCTGAAATCTGTATCATTTATTTTTTTCTTTTTTACATTTTTTTCTTCAGATCTGCTTCTGGCCCAGGATAAAGCTGGTTTTGCGGATGACTTATATAAACAGCAGGATTATTTCAGGGCAATTTCGGTTTGGAAGGAAATGAAATATTTTGAATCTACTCCTGAACGGAAAAGTCAGATTGACCTTTGGATTGCAGAATCATATTTAAAAAGCAGCAAACCTGTTCAGGCAACCTACCACATCAGTGAAATTTTAAACCGGGAAGGAACTACAGCAGATACAAAATTAACTGCCTATTTTTTGCTGGCAAGATCCTATCAGGATCAGTCCAATTTTATTATGGCAAGAACTGCAATCGAGGAATCCAGGGAAATTGAAATAACAGAAACCGGTTTTTTGCTAAATGCCTCCTTTCTCGCAGAAGAAGGAAGATATGAAGAAGCAAAAGAGGAATTGAGTAAACTGAGGTCCTCTTCCGGCGACAGTCTGATTCTCAGGATATCAGCCCAATTGTTTGATTTGGTTTCTGAACTGCTGCAGATTGAACCCAAATCGGAAGTTACAGCGGGTCTTTTTTCCGCCTTTATTCCCGGATCAGGACAGGCATACACGGGCCATTGGATTGATGGACTGAACGCATTTGGTATGACGGCATTATTTGGATTTGGAACCTGGGCTGTTTGGAAAGCAGAAAAAACAAATCATGAGGGTTACCCGTTAACTGCAACTTTTTCTGCAGCAACAGGATTATTTTATTATGCCAATATATTGGGAGCTGTTAAAACCACGCGGTTCGCAAATAAGCGGCTTGAGGAAAAAAAGTTAGTTCCATTACGCAAGCTGGTGTCGGGTGCCGTTGTTTTGCCCGCACTTTAGCTTCTGCATTTTATTTGGTTTTCAGAAATAAAAAAGCCGGTTTAAAACCGGCTTTTTTATTGGATTACATGTTATATCCGCCCGATTCCAGTTGCCGCAGGGCAATCCGGCGGCGGGCATCGCGGGTGTTTACCGGTGTCCAGCGGGTGAACCGTTTCAGACCGGAAAGCAGCATTTTCATTTCATCTCCTTCACTCATTGAAGCGATGGCATTCTTCCCGTTGGAACTGATCCGATCAACGGCGTCATTAACGAAAACCGTGACGGCATCCACCAGATGAGAGCAAGCTGCCTGGCCTTCTTTTTTAATCCGTTTTTCGGTGCGGATCAGGGCGGACTCCATCCCGAAAATATCAATGACGATATCGGCTACATTCATCATGATTTCCTGTTCATCGGCAATCTTATCCATATATTTCTGAACGCCGTAACCGGCTACCATCAGAAAGACTTTTTTAGCATTAGCCAATGCTTTCTTTTCAGCTTCGAAAAGGTCTCCGGTTCCCTCTTCAAGTCCGCCGATTGACATCAGTTCGCCCTGAACCGCCATGGCTGGCCCCATCAGGTTCAATTGCCCTTTCATGGCCCGTTTCAGGAGCATTCCGGGAATCAGCAGGCGGTTAATTTCGTTGGTTCCTTCAAAAATCCGGTTGATCCGGCTGTCCCGGTAGGGCCGGTCCATCGGATATTCAGCACTGAATCCGTATCCGCCGAGAACCTGCACTCCTTCATCCACCACGTAATCCAGAATTTCAGATCCGGCAATTTTGAGGATAGAACATTCTACCGCAAACTCTTCAATTCCCTTCAAAACCGCTTCGGCCCCTTCAGGTGTCGTGGCCTTTTTTCCGGCGGTAGCAAGATCAAGCAGACCGGCCGTCCGGTACAGCATTGATTCACCCACATAATTCCGGATTGCCATTTCGGCCAGTTTATGCTGCATGGCCCCGAAAGTGCCAATCGGAACCCCGAACTGTTTACGTTCATTTGCATATTTGACCGCCTCTGACTGAACGTATTTAGAGGCACCAATGGTTGAAGCCCCCAATTTGAAACGTCCCACATTCAGAATATTGAAGGCAATTTTATGCCCTTTCCCGATTTCTCCCAATACACGGTCTGCCGGGATGGTGCAATTATCCATCTTGACTACCCGGGTTGAAGATCCCTTTATGCCCATTTTCTTCTCTTCTGCGCCAAGGGAAACACCGGGATCGGTTCTTTCAACAATAAACCCGGTAAACTGCTCGCCGTCCACTTTGGCGAAAACAATGAAAACATCGGCAAATCCCGCATTGGTGATCCACATTTTCTCACCGTTCAGAATCCAGGATTTTCCGTCTGCCGATTTTTCAGCCCGGGATCTTGCGCCCAGTGCATCCGATCCGGATCCGGCTTCGGTCAGTGCATAGGCACCCAGCCACTCGCCGGAGGCCAGTTTGGGGATGTAGGTTTGCTTTTGCTCTCCGGTACCGAAATACAGAATCGGCAAAGTTCCAATTCCGGTATGTGCTCCCAGAGAAACTGCGAAAGAGGCCCCTTTTCCTGAATTTTCGGCCACAATAATCGAGGTGGTTTTATCCACTTCCATTCCGCCATATTCTTCAGGGACAGCCACGGACAAAAGTCCCTGTTCACCGGCTTTCTTCATAATACCGGCAAGGAGTCCTTCTTTAAGCTTATCAATGTCATCAAGATGCGGAACCACTTCCTGATCCACGAAATTCCGGGTCAGTTCTGCAATCATTTTGTGTTCTTCGGTAAAGTCTTCGGGTGTGAACACCAGATTCCCGGGCGTTTCCGAAATGAGGAATTCGCCGCCTTTTACGGTTTCTGCCATGGATTTTCCCTTTATGCTAAATTTTCAAAAATTCCGGCAACACCCTGTCCGCCACCTACACAGGCTGTTACCATGCCATAGTTCAGTTGTCTTCTGTTCAGTTCATTCAAAAGCGAAACGGTCAGTTTGGCACCTGAACATCCCAACGGGTGTCCAAGTGCAATAGCCCCCCCGTTAACATTTGTTTTCTCTTCATCCAGACCTGTCTGCCGGATGACCGCCAGGGATTGGGCGGCAAAGGCTTCATTCAATTCGGTCAAACCGATATCTGCCAGGGTAAGACCCGATTTTTTCAATGCAGCCGGGATGGCTTCAACCGGTCCGATTCCCATTATTTCGGGATGGACGCCTGCGACCTGGTAGGTGATCAGCCTGGCAAGCGGTTTTAGATTCAATTCCTTCAGGATTTTTTCGGATACAATCAGTACCGCTGCTGCTCCATCCGAGGTTTGGCTGGAATTCCCGGCAGTCACAGTTCCGTTGGTAAGGAAGGCAGGTTTCAGTGCTGCAAGCCGTTCGGAAGTTGTATCCACACGGGGTCCTTCATCCACCTGAAATACCGTCGTTTCCTTTGAAATTTTGCCTTTTTCATTTAAAAAGGTTCTCTCGATGGTTACCGGCACAATTTCACCGGCAAACTTTCCGTCGGCAATAGCTTTTAGGGCCCGCTGATGGCTCCTGAGCGCAAAGGCGTCCTGATCCTCACGCGAAATACCATACTTTTCTCTGACAAGTTCTGCCGTGAGTCCCATTCCCAGATAATAATTGGGAACGGTTTCAACCAGTTTGGGATTCGCCGAAAATTTAAACCCGCCCATGGGAACTAGGCTCATACTTTCTGCTCCGCCGGCGATAATCACATCCGACATTCCAGACCGGATTTTAGCCACTCCGAGTGCAATGGTTTCGAGCCCGGAGGCACAAAACCGGTTCACCGTCATGCCCGGGACCGAAAGCGGGAGTCCGGCCAGCAAGGAAATCATGCGGCCCATATTGAACCCCTGTTCAGCCTCAGGCATGGCACAGCCCATGATCACATCTTCGATTCTTGAAGGATCCAGTTCAGGGACAGATCCGATCAGTTTTTTAATTACTTCTGCTGCGAGGTCATCCGGCCTGGTAAACCGAAGTGTCCCCTTTCCTGATTTCCCGACTGCCGTTCTGTAACCGGCAACAATGTAAGCTTCCTGCACAATTCCTCCTGTCTGGAGCTGAGTTGATTGAAATTCCTGAGAAGTGGTATCAGTTTCTTAACGGTTTACCGGTTTTTAACATGTGCTGAATCCGTTCAAGAGTCCGGCGTTCACCGCATAACTGGACAAATGCTTCCCGTTCAAGGTCAAGCAGATACTGTTCAGAAACCCGGGTTTCTTCACTTAAATTACCGCCACACATGATATAAGCCAGTTTTTCGGCAACCACTTTGTCATAATCCGTAATTTGTCTGGCCATCCACATCAGATAAATGCTGGCTTTAATCGTGGCCAGACCTGCCTTCCCCAGTACACGAATGTCTTTTCTTTCCCGGGGTTGCTGGTAACCGGCTGCTGCCATTGCAAGAACCTGGCGTTTCGCATCCAGAATCTGCCGGTCTTTATTGACTGAAATACCGTCGGTTGATCTTAATATCCCCATTGGAAGGGCTTCATGAGCCGATGTTGCCACCTTTCCGGTTCCCATGACCATAAAGGCATCCCGCAGATTGGGAAGCACCACATCGCCATCGGCTACTTTATCCATTGCGCGCAGAGTCATTTCCTTCGTTCCGCCGCCAGCCGGGATCAGGCCAACCCCTACTTCAACCAACCCAATGTAAGTTTCGGCAGCCGCCTGAACGTGATCGGCATGGAGAGTCAGCTCACAGCCGCCCCCAAGGGTCAGTCCGTGCGGAGCCACAACAACCGGCTGGGCTGAGTACCGGACCCGCATGGTCATTCTCTGAAATTGGCGGATCATCAGTTCAATTTCATCATAGTCACCTTCATTGGCAGCCATCAGCAACAGGGCCAGATTGGCACCGGCAGAAAAGTTTGGTGCCTGGTTTCCAATGACCATTCCCTCCCAGCCAGATTCCATTTTATCAAATGCCTTCAGTACAAAGCTGACTGTATCAGGGCCGATTGCATTCATTTTGGAATGGAATTCCAGACCCAGAACTCCGTCACCCAGATCAAAAAGAGAGGCTGCTGCATTTTTGTCAATCACCTTTGTTGCCCTGAGATCATCCAGCAGAATGTACCGTTCAGAATCGGGAACCAACTGGTAGGATCTGGACGGAATGTCATAGTAGTACCGTTTTCCTTCCTTCCTGATGTAGAAAGCTGTATTTCCCGCTGCAAGAAGTTCTGAAACCCAGGGAGCCGGTTTTCTGCCATTTTTTTCCATCGATTCGGCAACCCGTTTTAAACCCAGTACATCCCAAAGTTCAAACGGACCCAGATCCCACCCGAATCCGCCTTTCAATGCTTTATCCACCCGGTATAAATCATCCGATATTTCTGGGATTCTCGCTGATGTATAGGCGAATAACTCCTCAGACATGATCCTGAAAAAGGAAGCCGCCTTGTCCATTCCCATGTACATCATTTTCAGCCGGGTGGACAGATCTTCGACCGGTTTTGTCATGTCAAGGGTTGGGAAGGACACTTTTTTCTTTGGCTGGTAGTCAAGACTTTTCAGGTCAAGTGCCAGAATTTCTGAAGTGCCGTCTTCTTTTTTAACTTTTTTGAAGAACCCCTGTTTGGTCTTATCACCCAGCCACCTGTTTTCAACCAGTTTCTGAAGAAACCCGGGCACTTTAAATACATCCCGTTTTTCATCATCCGGAAGGGCTTCATACAGGTGCGAGGCAACCATGACCAGCGTATCCAGCCCGACGATGTCTGCCGTTCTGAACGTTGCTGATTTGGGCCTGCCGATCACCGGACCCGTCAGTTTATCTACCTCCTCAATGGACAGATCGAGTTCCTGCATCACCCTGAACGTATTCATTATGCCGAAAACACCGATGCGATTGGCAATGAAATCCGGAGTGTCTTTGCACTCAACCGTGGTTTTTCCCAGATACAAATCGCCATACTTCAGAATACAATTCACGACTTCCCGGTCCGTTTCGGGGGTCGGAATCACTTCAAGTAATTTCAGATACCGGGGCGGATTGAAAAAGTGAGTCCCCAGGAAATGTTTTTTAAAGTCCTCTGAACGGCCGGCTGTCATCAGATTGACGGGGATTCCGGAGGTATTCGTTGAGACAATCGAGCCGGGTTTTCTGAACTTATCAACCTGTTCAAAAACTGATTTTTTAATTTCAAGGTTTTCAATCACCGCTTCAATAATCCAGTCTGCTTCCCGGATCTCAGCAAAGTGATCTTCGAAATTGCCCGTCTTTACCCGTGTGGCTAAATCTGCCCGGTAAAATGCCGCCGGGTTTGATTTTACCGCCTGATCCAGGCCTGATGCTGCCAGTTTATTCCTGAATGCCGGCGAAGTCTCCGACAGGCCTTTCTTCTGATCTTCATCCGAAAGCTGTTTCGGTACAATATCCAGCAGAAGAACATCCAGGCCGTTATTCGCCAGATGTGCTGCAATCCGGGACCCCATCACTCCAGAACCCAAAACGGCTGCCTTTTTAAAGGATCGCTTCATGAAATCTCCATTATTCAGAATTGAAACTTATTATTTTTATTTGACTTAAATCACTGATATTTTCTATTAATGACTCACCGTTCATTAATAGGGTATAAAAAAAGGCCTTCCGGACTTTCTGTAAAATTGAATCTGAGAACCTGATTGCGACTGAAAAACTTTTTATAAAGGTAACCTGCCGGGACTATGAAAAGCAAGAGGTTTGTTCCGGCCGGTGCTGCTACCGGCCGGAACAGCAACCGGTCAGATTTCCAGATCCTCATTGGCATAAATGTCATCAGCCAGCGTTGCATATTTTTGGAGGATGACTTTTCTGCGGGGTTTCAGAGTTGGAGTCAATTCCCCGCTGTCGATCGTCCATTCGTGATGGAGCAGTCTGAATTTTTTGATTTTATCTGTTTGGCTCAGGCGTTCATTAACACGGGCAACTTCCTTTTCAAGGAGGTCAATCACTTCGGGGTTATGGATCATTTCGTAGTTATCCAGCAGTTTGGTGTGCTTCCGGCGGAAATGGTCGGTTAGCTGGAGGAAGGACGGCACAATAAAGGCTGCCGGGAATTTATGACCTTCACCGATTACCATGGCCTGTTCGATAAACCGGGAAGACTTCAGTTCATTCTCGATCGGCTGCGGAGCAATGTACTTACCGCCTGAAGTTTTAAAAATCTCCTTTTTCCGGTCAGTGATGTAGAGGAATCCGTCAGCATCCAGATGACCAATGTCACCGGTGTGGAACCAACCGTCCCGGATGACTTCTGCGGTTGCTTCGGGCTTATTGTAATAGCCCCGCATAATATTCGGTCCGGTTGCCAGAATTTCTCCGTCCTCGCCGATTTTTACCTGAACATTCGGGATTACCGGCCCGATGGAACCGATCCGGTTCCGGTTGACCTTGTTAACTGAAATTACCGGCGATGTTTCTGTAAGTCCGTAGCCCTGCAGGATTAAAATGCGGCCGGCAGTAAAAACAGTGGCGAGTTTGGGTGACAGGGCGGCACCACCGGCTACAATGTAGCTCAGATTACCGCCAAGAGCTTCCCGCCATTTCGAAAAAATGAGCTTGTTTGCCAGAGCAAGCTGGAAATTGTACCAGATTCCCTGATTTTTTTCGGGATTGTAGGCTTTTGCAAGGTTTAATGCCCAGAAGAAAAGCTGACGTTTAATTCCCTTCAGTGCAGCCCCTTTTCCCACGATTTTGTCGTAGACTTTTTCAAGGAGGCGGGGAACAGTGGTAAACAGGTTGGGCTGAACTTCCTTCAGGTTATCGGCAATGGTTTCCATTGATTCGGCATAATAAATACCGAGACCGCTGTATTGGTAGAAATAGTTCACCATCCGTTCAAAGGAGTGACACAGCGGAAGAAAGGAAAGAACTTTATCTTTCCCGGGGGTAATATCCAGAACCTGTGTACAGGCCACAACATTGCTGACGATATTGGCATGGGTCAGCATAACCCCTTTCGGTTCGCCGGTGGTACCCGAGGTATAGATGAGAGTTGCAAGGTCATCCGGTGAAACGGCCGCTTTCAAGTCGCCGATCAGTCCGGGCTTTTCTGTCATCAGTTTTTCACCGGCATGCAGAACATCTTTCCAGAACGGCATCCCTTCAACATTATTGATGGTAAATACCTTTGTACAGGATTTTACATTCGGGTAAATAGATTTAAACCGGTCATTCAGTTCTTCTGTACTGACGAAAAAGAGTTTGACTCCGGCATCATTCAGAATATATTCAGCCTGATCGAGAGCCGAAGTCGGATAAAGCGGAACCAGAACAACGCCAAGAGACAGACACCCCATATCGATAAAATTCCACTCCGGACGGTTCTCAGAAACAATCCCGACCATGTCCCCTTTCCTGATTCCCAGATCATATAAACCCAGAGCAAACTGTTCGGCCAGGAGTACACTTTCTTCGGCAGAATACCGGATCCACCGGCCGTTTACCTTATTGACCAGTGCATCCTTTCTTCCGTAAAGATCACGGGAGTGTTCGAGCAGTTCGAACAGACGGGTTGGCTGTGAGCTCATAATTTCCTCGAATTTCGGCGATGTGAAGTGATTGCGATAAGAAAACCAGTGCAGGAATATGCATGTTTACCGGGTAAAAATCAACCCTGAACTTTCCATTCAGTTTCCGGAATACCGGCCTGAAGGTTCAGATATCGTGCCAGGATAAAAAGCAGATCCGAAAGCCGGTTCAGATAAATGATAATCTGGTCAAAATCGGGAGATGAACCTGCAAGGGCAACCACCAGACGTTCAGCCCGCCGGCAAACGGTACGGGCCACATGCAGATGGGCAGAAGGGACCGAGCCGCCAGGGAGGACGAAAAACCTGAACGGCGGGCAATTTTCCTGGTAGAAATCTATTTTCTTTTCGAGAAGGGCAAAATGGGAGGAAGAAATTCTGGGTACATCAGGACCGGGTTTTTGCGCTGCAGGAGTTGCCAGATCCGCCCCGAGAATAAAAAGATCATTCTGGATCTGTTTTAAAAGTTCATCTTCCGGTAAGAGTTCCCGGGTAGCCAGCCTGACGACTCCCAGAACTGAGTTCAATTCATCAACCGTCCCGTAGGCATCCACACGGAGAGAGGCTTTGCTGACCCGCTCCCCACCAAATAAACTGGTTTCTCCGGCATCGCCGGTTTTTGTATACAGTTTCATGCTGACTCCTTTTTCGGGTGATGCACCTGAGCCGGTTCCTTTGAAAAATACCACCAGGTCAGGGCAAGTGAAAGGATCATTAAGGCTGCTGAGGAATGAAACGGTGCAGCAGGTCCCAGAGTTCCGAATGCAAGTCCACCCCAGATTGGCCCGATGATCCGGCCCAGACTGGCAAAGCCCTGCGAAATTCCCATGACCTTTCCCTGTTCATGCTCTCCGGCAGAGGTTGAAATGAGGGCATTGGCACTTGGTGAAAATAGTGCAAGCCCCAGTGCATAAAGAACCGTTACTGCAATTAGAAGAGAGAGAGAGCCAGCCGTGTTCAGCGGGAGAATAAGCAAAGCTGCCGAGGCCAGTAGAAGGCCGGTTACAATTAACTTCCGGCTGCCGAAATACTGAGTCAGCTTCCCGATCAGTCCGCCTTGAATTACTGCCGTTGTAACCCCGACCAGGGTAAACAGATACCCAACCTGCCGGGCATCAAATTTCATCTGGGTTGCCATGAGCAAAGCGAAAGTTGACTCATAAACGGCATGTGCCAGAACTGTCAGAAAAAAGAACATGATCAGGGTAAAGGTATGTTTTCTGTCCGTTTTCAGTATCAGAACATTCCGGAATAATGTCAGCGGACCCGGTTTGGCTGTTTTTTGCCGTGGAGCTTTTTCTCTGGCTTCTTTCGGATAACTTTCGGGAAGGAAGAACCAGGCGAAAAATAAATTAACCAAACAAAGCCCAACGGCTGCCAGACCGGGGACTTCAAACCCGTACGGAGAAAGAATACCGCCGATAGCCGGACCGAAGATAAACCCCAGTCCGAATGCAGCCCCGACCAGGCCCATTCCCTTCGACCGGTTTTCCTGGGTGGTAATATCGGCAATATATGCCTGGGCAGCACCAAAATTGGCACTGAACGTCCCGGCCATAATCCGTGACAGAAACAGAACCCATAAACTGCCTGCAAATGCAAAAACGGTATAGGAAACCAAATTTCCGACAATGGAGAACAGGAGAATGGGCCGCCGGCCGAACCTGTCGGACAGGCTTCCCCAGAAGGGAGCAAAAATGAATTGCATCAGAGAAAACACGGTCGACAGCAGGGTCACTTCCAGGGCAGAAGCCTGGTAATCAAGGGCATAAAACGGAAGCAGGGGGATGACAATACCAAACCCGATCAGATCAATGAAAATGGTCAGGAAAATGGCAATCAGGGATGGTTTTCTGTTCATTTCGGATAAAAGAAGTACAAAGATAGACGGGGCACGCTGGTTTTCAAACATTAAAATACAAGTAAAAAAACCCGCTGTTTCTCAGTTTTACATTCCCTTTACAAACCGGAATGGTTATACTTGTGTTTTTACTTTTTTACGGATGCGAAATGACGCCTCTCAAATCGCTGACTTTAACTGAACTGCTCGAAAGATCTCTTTCCCAGTTTTCCTCACGGCCGGTGTTCGGAGACACCGAGGGCAAGTTTTTGACCTACCAGGATCTCAGGTACCGGATCCAGGAAGTAAAAACCCTGCTCAGGCACCATGGGATTATCAAAGGGGACCGGGTCGCCATTCTGGGTGAAAACCAGATCAACTGGGGGGTTACCTATCTGGCGGTTACCACAATGGGGGCTGTTGCCGTTCCAATACTGCCAGACTTTCATGCCAGTGCAATCGGGCACATTATCCGTCACTCAGAATCCAAATTGGTTTTCGTATCCAACAAGCTGGCCGGAAAAATCGAAGATCTGACCGGTGTTGTTCAGATTTTTATGGATTCCTTTAAAGTAAAACCTGCCGGCAGTTTTATGGAAGGATTTATCCATTCGGGCGAAACCAAACTGTCTCACCTGAAGGAAAAGGCCATGAAATGGATGGGAAAAACCCGTTCGGAAGTCGACCCGGATGACCTTGCAGTAATCATCTACACATCAGGAACGACAGGCCACTCAAAAGGGGTGATGCTGAGTCATGAAAATCTGGTTTTTGACGTTCTTAAGACGCTGGAACTGGTTTCCATTGTGCCCGGAGACCGGTTTCTCTCCATTCTGCCCCTGGCCCATACTTATGAATGCACACTGGGATTTCTGTCGCCGGTGGCTCATGGCGCCTGTATTTACTATCTGGACAAACCGCCGACGGCTGCCGTTCTGGTCCCGGCTATGGCAAAAGTTAAACCCACGGTGATGCTTTCGGTCCCGCTGGTCATAGAAAAAATGTACAAGCTCAGAATTCTGCCGAAACTGACCGGGAATTTCCTCATCCGGAGGCTATATCCGTTTGCACCGGTCAGGAAACTGCTGAACAAAGCCGCCGGAAAAAAGCTTCTGGAAACTTTTGGCGGACACCTGAAAATGTTTTGCATCGGCGGCGCCGGACTGGCTTCAGACGTGGAACTTTTTCTCAGAGAAGCCCGGTTCCCCTATGCCATCGGGTATGGGCTCACTGAAACTGCCCCGCTTGTTGCCGGTACCGATCCTGCCGGAACCCGGTACAAATCAACCGGGAAACCACTGAATGGGATGCAAATCCGGATTTCGAATCCGCACCCGGTAACCGGCGAAGGAGAAATCTGGATTAAGGCACCAAATGTGATGAAGGGATATTACCGGGATCCGCAGAAAACGGCTGAGGTGATGACCGCCGACGGCTGGTTTAAGTCGGGAGATCTGGGTGTTTTTGACAAAGACGGATATCTGTATATCAAAGGCCGGCTTAAAAACATGATTCTCGGTCCCAGCGGTGAGAATATTTATCCGGAAGAAATTGAAGCTGTTCTGAATGAATTTGAGTGGATTCTGGAGTCTCTGGTCTATGAAGAGGCCGGCCAGCTTTCTGCCCGGGTTTATCTGAATTATGAGGTGATTGATGAAGAACTTAGAAAGCACCCGAACCGATCTGAACAGGAAAGCCGGCGGATCATCCTGGATTTTCTCGAATCGGTTAAAACCGACACAAATAACAAGGTGAGCCGGTTCGCCAGACTTTCAAAAATCATCGAACAGACCGAACCTTTCGAAAAAACTCCAACCCAGAAAATAAAACGGTATCTGTATACCTAAAAAAAAAGGCATCCGGAATTTTTCCGGATGCCTTTTCACTTCAAAAGCCTGAGATTGCGGATTGTTTTTATTTGGCAATCACCGTGTAAATGGTTTCTGCCGGAGTCCCGCCATAAATATCCTTGTCTTTAACCCTCAGGGTAAACTGATTTTCGCCCTGTTGGATTTTCACACTGATACTCTGACCGTAACCCACCGACTTCCCGCCGTTAAACCATTCATAAATGACGTTCTTTTCTTCCGGGCGGTTGATTTCGGGTGCATCCAGAATGAGATAGGGATTTGCAGGATTCCATTCTGCTTCGAGACGGGTATTTTCGGCTGACTTAAAAGCCAGGGCTTCCCACACTTCAACCGGGAAATTCTCCTGTTTCAGGATCTCATTTCTGGGTTTCCAAACCACCCGGATAGTTCTGGGACCAAGAGTATCTGCAATCCAGACAGACTGAACTTTTCCGGCTGAATGAAATCCGGCAAACTCAGGAAGGAAAAATTGTTCAGAGGTAAGAATGGTTCCCTGACTCACAATTTCCGGTGCCTTGATTGTTATGTAAGGAGAAGGCTTTACGACAATCAGTTGCTCAATACTATCGGCAGAATTCGAAAGACCCCGGCCGTCATCCTGAAGCAGGAGAAGTTTGTACGTTCCCTGAGCCAGTTTCAGTGAAGGATCGGTGACGGTTAAACCATCCAGTTTCCAGGTGGTTTTAAGGTCATCACCATCCCGGTCTTTTACATCTGCAGCCTTCAGCACAACAGGTTCATTTTCATATACCGGCAACGGAAGCACAATTTTAGGCAGTGGTGCAGCATTGACGGCCAGGCTTTGGGTTAAAACTGCCGTCTTCGTGGTCGTTGTGGAATTGTCGTACACTTTAAGTTCCAGGTCGTATTTCCCGAAACGGGGAGACGGAACCAAAATAAACGGATCTGTACCAATTACTTTTCCGTTCAGCTTCCATTCGAACAAGGTAATGATTCCATCCGGGTCGACAGACTGCCGGGCATCGAGCACCAGCGGATCACCCTCACCGATTTGCTCAGGAACCACCCAGGCTGGCTGCGGCCGGGCATTGACCGTAATTACTTTTTCGGAATGTGCGGTATTATTGGTCTGGTCTCCGTTGGTGATCATAAGACTTACCAGATACTTTCCGGTGCGGGTAAAAGTATGGTTGACTACCGGACCGGTATACAGGACAGAATCCGTCAGGCTCTTAATTTTCCACTGAAAGCTGGTTATGGTGACCGGCGATAAAGAGGGGGCCCCATCAATCCGGACCGGTTCATCCGGCGAGACCCAGTCGGGGCATTTGATAACCGCAACCGGACCGTCGAGAACTTTTACAGTTCCGGAAATCTGGCTCAGAGGCTGTTCAATTCCAGCATCACCGCCTTTTACCGTCAGGGTTACAACATATTTGCCGGTTGTTTTAAAGGCATACGCCACATTGGGCCCGTAAGCTTTATCCCCGTTCCCAAAATCCCATTCATAATACGTAATTTTCCCTGACTGATATTCTGAAGCAGTTCCGTTAAAAAAAAAGCTTTTTCCGATAAAGGCAGTTGTATCCGAAAACCCCATGCTGGCTACCGGGTAATTTTGAACTTCAACTGCAACCGATGAAATGACCGGCTGAGAGGTAAATCCGTCTGTCAGCTCAGCGGTAACCATATAAAATCCAGGTTTGGTAAACAGGGTTTGGGCCTGTAAACCTTCGGCTGAAACTCCGGTACCGAAATTCCATTTTACTTTGACGGGATCTCCATCCGGGTCATAACTTTTCGATGCATCGAACTGAATCTGCCGGCCGGCTTTCACCACCAGAAAAGAATCAATGATCGCCACCGGCGGGCGGTTGACTGTCACCAGAACCGTATCCGACTGGATTGAATTTGGTCTTTTCTGCTGATCGTCTACCTGAATAGCCAATTTATAGGTTCCACCTTCAGGAGCATACCATTGTACAGCCGGTTTCTCACTTTTTCCTCCATCAGGGAAGGTCCAGAGAAACTTTAACTCCTGTCCGTCTGCATCGGTACTAGGAGAGGCATCGAGCTGTACCCGGCGTGCATTCGACTTGATCATCCGTTTAGTAACTATTTTGGGCGCAGTATTGATGAGCACAACCTGATCAGGAAGCAGCATAACCGAGTTGCTGAATCCTTCGCCATCATCAACAGAAAGTGAAAACTTCTCATACCCCGGCCTGGAAAATTTCTTGGTGACTTTCTCGCCGGTCATCACCACCCCGTCAGAAAACGTCCAGCGGAAATTTTTGATTTTTCCATCCGGATCAACCGAACCGGTGGCGTCAAATTCAACCGGTGTTTCCGGATCGGCCACTTTCGGGCTGAAGGTCACCTTCGGAAGGGGAGATTCATTGACATGGACTTTCTTGGACACCACCGTAACTGCCTGATCGAAATTGGAATCATCTTTTACTTTCAGGGTCAGAACATGATCACCGGGGGTCGAAAGTGGGGTGGAAGCTTTTGCTTCATTCGAAAATACGGCTCCGTTCAGCAGCCATTCATAAGAGGTGATCTTACCATCAGAGTCGACCGATTTCTCGGCACTGACTTCCAGATTATTGGCCGGATCGTGTTTATCAGGCGCAGTTATAACCGCAACCGGAAGGTCATTGATCTGAATAGTATGGGTGCTGGTCTGAATGGAATTCGCCATTCTCTGTCCGTCATCCACTGTCAGGGAAACCAGATAAGTTCCGGGCTTCTGGTAAACGTGGGTAACCCGGTTACCGATATCCTTGGTCCCGTCGCCAAAATCCCATGTATAGGTGAATATTCCCTGATCGGCATCCTTTGAACTGTCGGCATTGAAAAACTGGGTGGCCGAAAAATCCTTCGCCTTGGCGAGAATGACAGGAACCGGCGGATGGTTTACAACCAGAGTCCGTTCCAGGGTCTGAACCGAATTGGAACATCCTTCCCCATCATCAACCCGAAGCGTTACAGTATAAATGCCGGGTTTCGGAAACGTCACCGTATTGACACTTCCCGTAAGGGTTCTCCCGTCAGAAATCAGCCAGTCAACCTTCAGTGATTTATTATCCGGGTCAATGGTTTTTTCTGAGTTCAGCCCGATCTTCTGGTCAGTGCTTGCCATTTCGATCAGATCGAAAATCGGAGTTGGCGGTGCATTGACCTTGTATTTAAACGTAGCTTTAAAATGTGAATTCGAGGCGTTAATCGGATCGCTGACCGTCAGGCTGATTTCAAAGTTACCGTTTTTCTCATGTTTCAGGGTAACCTCGGGCTGTGCATCACTCGACACAATCCCGGTCCCTGACCATAAATAGGTCAGAGGCTGTCCGTCCTGATCCTCTGCGTTTTTTGCCGAGAATTTCACTTCTTCCCGCTGGGCAAATTTTTCAACTCCTGTTATTTCGGTGTACGGCTGTGAGTTCACGATAATCTGTTTGGATGCCGTATCAGAAGCACAGGAGGAATTGGTATTTTCGCCGGATACGACCAGTTTAACCTGATAAACTCCTGGGATGATACTCGAAAAATCAAACTTGACATCAGTTTTTCTAAGCTGATCATTAACAAACCACATGTACCGCAAACCGTCATTGGCCTTTCCCTGAGGGGTAATGGCCGAAAATTTTATGGGTTCGGATGGGGCTACATTATCCTTATCGGATACGATTACCGCATTGGGTCTTTCTCTGAAGGTTACCGAGGTGGAATAGGTCCAGTATTGCGGGAAGTAAACTTTTTGTGTGGGGAAAATGACGTTAACCGGGTAAGATCCGGGATTTCCGAAATTGATGGTTGCTGATCCGCCTTCTACAAACTGGTTTTCACCATAGATAAAGGCTGCCTTGTTTTTCGTGGATAGCTGGTCGGGGGGGACCTCAAGGGCAAAATACATTGAAAAGCAGTCTTCTACGGTCTGACTTGCAATATTTACTTTCGGTTTGGAAAGAATGGCCGTTGAAATAAAATTCAGGTTCCACAGTACCGGCTTCCCGATACCATATATGCCCAACGTATTGGCCTGATCATCACTTCCGGTAATGGTAATTCCCCATTGATTCTGAATCCCGAATTGCTCTGCATTCCAGTTAACAGGATCTTTCCCAACTTCAAAAGCCTGGCCAAAGTAGTCTTTGATATAAATTTTGGAGTCATCCCTGCCGACCAGTTCCAGTTGCGGCGGTTCAAATTCAGAATCAAAAGCAGGTTGAAACTGAATCTCATCCCGCTGGTTCAGGTTAAATACAGTTACTGATAAATCACTTGAAAGAACCTGCCACCGGGAACTTTGGGTAAACTGGCCTTCCTTTTCGGTTACAATGATCTTGAAATTATTGATGTCATCGCCTGCTTCGGCTTTAACCCTGAGGATGTATCCGTTTCCATGCCCTTTAACCGGAGCAAAATTCACCCACCGGTTTGAGTATTTGCTTTCAGCACCGGCAGAAAGTATTACCGAAGGCTTACTGTCTGAGGCTCTGGGAACAAGGTCAGTCCCGTTCAGTTCATAAAGGGCGTCGAATGGGAATAATTCAAATTCAGTTTGGGTATTCGGTCCGTCTTCCAGAAGATCAGATGCACCGGCAATTCCGGCATCAAACAGTTGGATAAAGGCATCAGAAGCATCTGAATTCGGTCTGATCCAGTAGTCAAACCGGTGAGTTTTATCCCCGTTTTCTGATTTTACATTCTTTCCGGCAACAGAAAGAAAGACATCCGATTGAGCAAAAGCGGTTCCACTTAAGCTGATTAAAAAAAGAAAGGTTGTGGTTCCGGCGTATCCGATCCATTTTCTCATAAAACCTTCACTGACTTGTTAATCCAACAGACCCGGACACCTGATTACACTTATTATATTATGTTAATCAGAAAAGTACAAACACTTCCCCTGAAAAACCTGTTCTCAGTTTAGTATCCGGAATAAGCCGTAAAGAAAGAAAAAAAACAGGCCAGTTTCAATGAAAAGTCAGGAAAGTTTCGGAATTTTCATGGAATTCCAATTCAGTTCTCCCATACTTCTGTTGTCATATATTGTAATCCGTGTCGTTTTTCGTCGGGATTTATCCAGCCAAAATGGATCTACAAAAACAGAATTGCCACCCCGCCAACAGAAAGAACTGCACCAACGACTTCTCTGAGGGTCACTTTTTCACCGAGAAATAAAACTGACGGCGGAATGATCAGAATCGGGACAATCGACATGATGGTTGCAGCAATACCAGCCTGAGTATGCTGGACTGCCAGGAGTGAAAAGGAAACGCCAAGAAAAGGTCCGAAAAAAGCACCCAAAGTCAGCCAGGACATGGCATTTTTGTTCCTGACTGCAGCCGGAATCTGGTTAAGACGGCGCAGGAAGATGAAAATCAGAAGAAACCCCAGGATCCCGGCAATGATCCGGATCTGGGTCGAGGCAAAGGCATCATAACTACCCATCCCTATTTTACTGAGAATCAGCCCGAGTGCCTGCCCGACAGCGCCGCCAAAAGCAAGCAGAATTCCCTTTGCAGAATATTTCAGTTTCACTTTACCGGTTTTACTCTCGGAACCAGGCTGATCCAGAATGACAACCGATATTCCGCAAAGGGTCATCAGCATACCGCCAATATGGTACCAGGTAAGAGTTTCGCCCAGAAAAACCCACCCGAAAACTGCGGTCATCGGGGGGGCAAGCGCCATAATCAGCATGGAAACCCGGGCACTGACTTCCAGATACGACCTGAAAAGAAAGAGGTCACCCAAAACAAATCCTACAAATCCGGACAGCATCAGCCAAACCCAGGCATGCAATCCGGCATCGACCGGAAGGAAAAAGCCGCGGGTTATTCCCGAATAGACCGAAATTAACAGAAATGCGATCAGCAACCGCAGCAGATTAACCGGAAGGGACCCGATGGATTTGCTGGCCCGTTCAAAGGATAAGGCAGTAATTGTCCAGAAAACGGCGGTCAGAAGTGCTGCGAGTTCACCGGTGTGCGGCATAAGTCCCCAGAGTTAACCTTCTGCAAATTTGAATTTAAGTAACCGGGAAACCAAAAATTTACGCCTGATTTTTATTGCCGGGCTGGTTTAAACAAAACATCGCAGATTAATTTCCCGGCAGGATCTCAATATCCGTGATCACAACATCCTCATACGGCCATCCACCCTGATCTGTGCGGACTTCCGTAATCTTATCGATCACGTCCAACCCTGAAATGACCTCTCCGAAAACGGTGTGTTCATTATCAAGATGAGCTGCCCCCGGCTTTCCTGAAAGATAATAGTCCCGTTGTTCCCTGCTGAACCTGACGTGTTGTTCCCGTTCGATTTTATCCAGATCAGGCTCATTGAACGTTGTCCCCTGAACGATATAAAATTCGAAAGGGCTCGACCGTTTATCCGGGTTGTCGGTATAGTCACGGGTTGCGGCAAGTGCTCCTTTTTTATGGAAATAACCCGGATGAAATTCTGCAGGAAGTGAAAATGATCCAAAACTGTTTTTATAATCTTTTCTTCCCTCACGGTCTGTATCACCGCCCTGAATGGCAAATCCTTTTACAACCCGGTAAAACAAGGTGCTGTCAAAAAAATCATGATTGATCAGTCTCAGGAAATTGGCTCTGTGAAGCGGGGTTTCGGTGTAGAGTCTGATCTTCATATCCCCAAGAGAAGTCCGGATTCTGATCAGCGTCTGCGGATTTTTCTCCCCGTAATCGGTCAGATAGGGAACCACGTTCTGATTGTCGAGGGCACGGGCATATTTGCCAAACCGGGGTTTTTCAGGACTGGCCGGCACCGGTTCAGAAACCGGACCAGGCACCGGCCCGGTGGGTTTGCAGGAGACCCCTAAAAGGGAAACTCCTAAAATCAGCCAGGATAGTCTGCTGGTCATTGATAACTTTCAAATACATTTCTAATCTTCATCTGTTTATTTGCACTTTTTAATACTTCGGGTTTCCTTTATTTTTGCCAGTCTATTTCAAGGAGATCCCAATGAAAACACCCATCATACTGTTGGTTTCCGGCTTGACTGCATTTTTTCTGGCTTCCTGCACTGAAAACGGCGATGATCCGGAGCCTGACCCCCAACTCACTGTTTCGGTTACTGACCCCGGCGGAAACCCGGTCGAAGGCGCTTCCCTTTATTATCTTTTCACACAAAACAATTCAGGCGTTCAAAATCTTTCTAAACCCTGCCCGTCATCGGTCATTTCATTTACTCTGACAGAGGAATCGGATGTGACGGTTACTCTAACCCGTTATCTGTCTGATCAGGTTCTGCAAACAATTTACACCGGCACCGGACCAAAGGGCAATAATTCAGTTTCCTTTTCACCCGGCAGCTTTGCAAACGGTGTTTATACCTATCATATTTCTGCGGGAAAAATGCACACAGAAGGTCATCTGGTTCTTTCTGATCATACTGAAGCTACCATCGGGTCTTCAACGCCGCTGACCAAAACGGATGCATCAGGAAAAATGACCTTTCCAATTAAAACTCTGGGTTCCGGATTTGAAACGAAACTCACGGATGCAACCGGAAATACAATCGGGACCAGGCGGATTTCAGAATCTATGACACTGCTGGTTCTTTACAAGGGAGTCATGCAATCGAAGCAGGTCACCATCCGGAACGATCAGCCGGCTACGGCTTCTTTTACCTTCTGAACGGACCAGTACCCCGGAATTGAAAAAAATCCGGGGTGCAGGCTACAGGTTATTCCGCCGAATCAGATCCTTCCCTCAGAGAATCCGGATTGAACCAGTCATAATTCCGGGTCGCATACATAACAGTTGCCAGAACGGTAAACAGCCCGAGGCTACCGATCAGAAGTGCATAATCTTCAAGCTGAAGAACCACGAAAAGGAACAGGTACAGAATCAGGAGAAGTCCCGAAATCAGCCCTGCTGACCGAAGAGACCTGAGAACCGCACGGGCATATCCGCCGATCAGCAGCAAAATCGCACCGGCAGAAATCCAGTAGGCTGCATTAAAGCCAAGATGTTCAGAAATGGACAGCAGCAGCGTGTAAAATATGATCAGGCCAAGCCCGATGAGCAGATACTGAACCGGGTGAATACGGCGTCTGGAAGAAATCTCAACCATAAAAAAAGCCAGAAACGTAAGCCCGATGAACATAATGGCATATTTTAAAGTCCGGCTGGTTTTTGCATAATGATCGACCGGGATCTTGAGACTGACGCCAAACCGGGATTCTTCCAGATTAAAGTCGCCATCAATCCAGGCCTGAGGAAAATTTCTGTTCAGGTGAAGAACTTTCCAGTAGGCGGTGAACCCGGAGTCGGAGAGCCGTTTTTCGTCAGGAAGAAATCCGCCGTCAAATTTGGGAGAGGGCCAGCCGGACTCCAGCCGGACCACCGTTTCCATCCCGGAGGGGACAACAAAAAAGTCAGAACTTCCATTCAGCATCAGGCTGGCAGAGAACGGCATCACCGGGTTTGAAGGATTCAGATTGAGATGGTCACTTAACCCCGATTTCAGAAAGGCATTACTCAGAACACTCGGATTCATATTCCGGGTTGTGTCTCCAAACGTGAGAGCCACCTGTTCCTGAATACCTTTAAGGTCAGAAATTCCCAGACTGATAAAGGCCTGATCCCAAAGCATTTGTTCGGGTTTTAATCCGAACTCAGCAACGTCGGGCAATCTGAAATTCCCTTTTAACTTCAGGTTTGCCTGATACAACGTGACCTGGAAAATTCCTCTCGAACGGATCTGTGGCGCAAGGCTTCCGGTAACAGACAGGGACTCAGGCAGGAAATAAAAATTCCGGGTAAAAGTCCGGGGTTTCCCGTCTTCAATGACGGTTGCTTTAAAAGGCACCGCTATAACCGGACCTGTCAGGGTTTGGGAAGCCCCCCACTTGGAACCGACCTCGGTTACAGCTTCAGTTCCCGTCCAGTTCCGTTCTTCCACCAGATTGGAAATCAGAATTGCAGGAATCATCAGAATCAGCGAAAGACCAAAAATTATCGCCAGACGCAGTCCGACCGATTGGCCGGATTTAGATTGGATCATAAAAAACCTCAGGGTTTAGGTTGGCGGGTTTCGGGGTGAGAACCGGTTCCGGTCTCATCATCTTCGTCAAAAATCTGGAATTTGGTTTCCTCAAGATCCTCAAACTGACCGGTCCGGACTGCCCATAAGTAAAGGACAAAGGCTCCGGCGGCAACGAGAAGGGAAAGCAGGATCAGAATATAGATGGAAATCATAAAAACTCCGTTTTTCCAAAGATACCGGATGCCTAACCCAGAGACAACCGGTCAATAACCCATCTGACGGAGCCTTTTTCCGGCGGTTCTTTTAAGGTACAACGAATTGACCACTACAGAAATGGAACTGAGTGACATGGCCATGGCAGCATATATCGGGATGAGTACAGCGAACAAGGCCAGAGGAATCATCACTACATTGTAAAAAAGGGCCCAGAACAGATTTTGCCTGATTTTCCGGTAGGTTGACTTTGCAAAAACCAGGGTTTTAACTACCGATGAAAGTGTGTTATTCAGCAGAATTACTCCTGAATTTTCAAGACTGATGGAACTTCCTTCTCCCATTGAAATCCCAACCGAAGCCAGTGCCAGGCTGGGAGCATCGTTGACACCGTCACCAACCATCATCACTTTTTTCCCCTCAGCGCTCAATTTCTTGATTTCGGCTGTTTTATCTTCCGGAGAAAGTTCTCCTCTGACCTGATCAGGCGAAAGACCCAGTTCTTCTGCAAGCCTGTAAACGTTTTCTTTCCGGTCACCAGACAGGATCATGACCGGCAGGCCCAGCTTTTTCAGTTTCGCCAGAGTTTCTTTTGCATCCGGTCTGATTTCATCTGCAATTTCAATAAGAAGCACCGGCTGACGGCCCACTGCCACCAGAACGGGAACCTTCCCCTCCGCTGAAAGTTCCATCATCCGGGACTCCAGACCAACCGTATCAACTCCCATTTCGGTCATCAGTCTCAGGTTCCCTGCAAAAACCTCTTTTCCAGCCGATTCAAACCGGATGCCCATCCCACCCAGAGCCTGAAATCCGGAATAGGGCTGATACCCACCCGTTTCTGCATAAAAGTGGGTTCTGATGGCCCGTGCAACCGGGTGAAAAACTTCAGTTTCGGCATGAGCCAGAGAGGCCCGTAACTCCTGACTGTCGAGCCTCTGATTCAGGGATTGTACCCGTACAACGGTCATCACCCCAGTAGTCAACGTTCCGGTTTTATCAAAAACCACCTGATCTGTCTTTACAAGTTCTTCCAGAACCTCGCCGTTTTTTATCAGAACCCCCTTTTTAAGAGATTCACCCGTACCCACCAGAAGCGCCATAGGGGTTGCAATACCCAGTGCACAGGGGCAGGCAATCACTAAAACCGATACGGCAACTGGAAAAGCGATTCCCAGACCGCCGTTCAGATTCCACCAGATAAAACTAAGGCCACTTAACACCAATATCGCATAGATAAACCGGACTGAGACCTGATCAACCAACCGGGAAATCGGGGATTTGCTTAGTTGGCTGTCTTCTATCAGCTCAAGGACACGTGAAAAAATGGTTCCTTCACCGGCGTGGGTAACCGTCATGGTGAACCGTTCTGTCAGGTTTCTGCTGCCCGAAATAACCTGATCACCGTTTTTTTTTCTTCTGGGACGGGATTCCCCGGTCAGAACCGATTCATCAAAAGAGGTTTCACCTTCAGCCAGCAACCCGTCAGCCGGGATCACATCACCCGGATAAAACTCGAGCACCATACCAGGTTTGACTTCTTCAAGACTGATATTCACCCGGATTCCGTCCATAACCCGGGTTACAGTTTCAATCCGGTAATCTTCATATTTATCGGTTTCACGGATGATTTTCTGCTTGGCTTTTGCTTCGACATACCGACCAAGAAGGATGAAAAAGATCAGCATATTGGCCGTATCGAAATAAGTTTCACCCGTTCCCGTCATGACATGCCAGACCGAAAGAAAAAAGGCAGACAGGGTTCCGGTGGCGATCAGAACATCCATTCCCGGACTTTTAGCTTTCAGGTTATACCAGGCTCCCTGCAGAATCGGCTTTCCGGCATAAAAAACCCCGGGAATGGTCATAATCATCACAATCCACTGGATAAAGGCCCGGATCTGGGGATCGATTCCCTGAAAATATCCCGCATAAAGCCCGATTGCCAGCAGCATCACATTCATTGATATCAGGGCAGAAGCACCCAGGCGTGTTGTCAGGTCACGGGTTTCGGCATCCAGGGTTGGTTTGGCTTTGGAAGGATGGAACGGGTAGGCATAATACCCAATGCCTGCAATTGTATTTAAAATTTCGGCAAGCGATATCAACCGGTCATCCCACCGTATTTTGGATCGGTGAGTCCCCGGGTTGATGGAGAATTCCAGAACCCCGGTCATTTTCCGGATGATTTCTTCATTGGCAAACACACAGGCTGCGCAATGGATTTTTTCAATTTTCAGGTAAGCAAGTTTGATCGGGCCTTCACCCTGAACAAATTCACCGTACAATTCTTTCATCCGGGCTTCTTCTTCAGAGGAAAGAGTTACCGCACCCCGGTCTTCATCCAGCCCGAGTTCTTTGCGCTGCAGGTTGTAGTAGTCATCAAAGCCGACCTGTTTCAGGACCTTGAATGACAACTCACAGCCCGGACAGCAGAAATGCCGTTCAACGCCATTTACAGGCGTTTTGGTCAGCTTTTTTTCAGGGGTCAGCTTACTGCAATGATCACAATAAAAGTGGACGCCTTTTTGCATGGGCGGCCGTTATCTGATTTTGAACCGGAATTCTTTCCGGAAGTAAAATGAATCCAGCGGAACGCCTGCTTTCAGGTACCATTCGCCTGATTCATTAAACTGGTGGGTAAATGAATACGAGGAGTCTGTATCGGGTAAAACCAGATGAAGGGAATCGGTTGCAACAGAATTAACCCGGTAGAGGATAAACCTGCCTGTATCTGCCGCTGACAAGGCCTGTTTGGGGGTAAAGTAAAACGTCAGTTTGTTTTCGCCGGCTGAAAAGGAAGAAAGGCGGATCTTCAGATCAATGCCTGAAGCTGCCTGTTTGGCTCTCCGGTCAGACTCAGGCTGGAAAAACTCCTGCTGTTTTTTAAAATCATCCTTGACCGGCGGGGTAAACAGGTCGGTTCCCACATAAATAATGTGAACCAGACCTGCAATCAAGGCTACAAATAATAGCGGAATAGTGATAACCCAATGTGTTGGTACTTTACTTGCCACGGAAAAAACCCTGTTTTATTTCTTTTTGGTATCCGGTATCATCCCGGACCACTAAGATAAAACCAGAATTTCCGTTTTCATTGGATGTTTCAACAATAATCGGTAACCGTGCGGTTTCAGTTCCCCTGATCAGGTAGTTTTCTACCGGCGGAAGCAGTTTAAATCCGGCAGGTTCAACCGAAACAGTAACATGTTTTTCACTCTGGGCAAGGTTATCAATTGTCAGAATATATCCGTTTACAATCTGGTCGCCAACGTGTTTTCCGGTAAACGCAGCATTCCGGCTCAGACTTACGGCCATGTCAACTTTGAAGAAAATCTGCCAGATAACGAACAGAAAGGCCAAGACTCCAAGACCGGCTAAAATCAGGGATCTGTCTTTCAGGAGTGACGGAATTTTTGATTCTGACCAGTACCTGACCAGGGTTGGTTTGCCTTTTTTGGCCATAATCGGTTCACAGGCATCAATACAGGCCGCACAGGCAATACAGGCCATCTGAAGTCCGTCCCGGATGTCAATTCCGGACGGGCAGACTCTGACGCACATCATGCATTTGGTGCAATCTGTGGCGCCTCTTTCCTGATCGTAGGCGACGACTGTAGTGGTTTCAGAAAACAAAGACCCCTGCATTTTGGCGTAAGGGCAGAGATACTCACAAAAACTCTGGCGGACCCAAACCATATCAATCCAGGTGACAAGAAAGGTAACAGCCAGTGACCCAAGTGCAAAGGTGCTCAGGGTTCCGGCAGTTGCCTTACTGAAAAAATCATACGGGGTGATGAAATACCAGATTATATCCAGACTGACCACGAGAACAAATCCGGACATGGTCAGATAGGCAGCAGCCTGCCTGAAAACCTTCTGGAGACCTTTAATGTTTTTTCTGGGCAGCCAGAATTTTTCAAACACCCTTAAAAAATCACTGATAATGGTTTGGGGACACATCCAGCCGCACCAAACCCGTCCCCAGATCACGGTGATATAGACCAGCAGGGCGACAAAGGAAAAAGTCAGTGCCAGAAGCACATAAAACTGGGTAAAGGGAAACACTCTGAAGAACAGGTGAAACTCCATCTCAGTAAAATTAAACAGAAAGAAACTGGCTCCGTCAATCACCAGAAACGGGATTCCCACCAGAACTGCAAAAAAACTGAGTCCGACCCAACGGCGGCGGTTGGTATAGAGTCCTTGTTCCGGGTGGTGGTAGGGCACTTTTCTCATTGGTTTCTCCTTTTTTACACTCTGAGTTTCTTTTGGAAAGGGAATGTCAGATGGAAAATGAAAATCAGGTTAGAAAAAAAAAGGGCACCGAAATGCCCTTTTTCATTTGATCAGGTTAGTTTGGACTTATTTTGCAGAAAGACTGTGAACAAAAGCGGTAAGCTTCAGAACATCATCTGTTTGGATCTGCCCTTTGTAAGCCGGCATACCTTTCGGACGGCCATTTTCAATTGACTTGTAAATGGCTTTGGCATCACCGCCGTACACCCACTCTGCATCAGTCAGGTTTGGACCGATTGCGCCTTCTCCGGCAGGGCCGTGGCAGGCAGCACAAGGTTGGGTCGAGTAAAGGGCTTTTCCTGCTTCAATTGCCGCAGCATCACCGAAATACTGATCGTATTTCACTGAATCAACAACCATCGAAGCTGCTTTTTTCTCCAGAAGTGCTTTTTCTTCATTGTATTCACCTTCCTGGGTCCAGCCGGATACAATTGGCAGGTAAGTTGGTGTGTAGTAGATACCAAATCCCAGAAGAACCAATGCAATCAGAATAAAGCTGATCGGAAGTTTATGCCGGGTTTCTTCCCGGTATTCAATTCCGTCATAATCTGAACCGGATTGTTTTTCTTTATTTTCTTCCATCTGTCGTCTCCTCGTCGTCTTTGAGCATATCAAATTTTGGCTGCTCAACCGACTGTTTAATGCTTTTTCGGTAATAGAATATAATGATTCCCAGCATGCTGAGTCCCAGTAAAACAGTTAATATCGCATGGATATATCCCATTTTACCTGGCCTCTGCAGGGGTTACAGCGGCAGAATCGGCAGGGGCTGCAGTGCTGTCTGCAACGGCTGTCGAATCAGTAACAGTTTCTACCGGTGCCTTATTGATCATTGTTCCAAGAACCTGGAGATAGGCAATGATGGCATCCATTTCAGTTTTCCCGGTCAGAGTGGCCGGTGCGGCAGCAATTTCCTCATCGGTGTAAGGAACCCCAACCGTTCTGAGTGCTTCCATCTTGCTTTGGATGGTTGATCCGTCCAGCGGGCGGTCAGCCATAAAAGCATAGGAAGGCATATTTGATTGCGGAACGATGGACCGGGGGTCTACCATGTGCTGCACGTGCCAGGAATCCGGATATTTGCCGCCGATACGGGCCAGATCAGGTCCGGTCCGTTTCGATCCCCAGAGGAAAGGATGATCATAGGCAAATTCACCCGATTTTGAAAACTCTCCGTACCGCAGAACTTCATCCCGTAACGGTCTTACCGTTTGGGTATGGCAGTTATTGCAGCCTTCACGCATGTAAAGGTCACGGCCTTCCAGCTCAAGTGCAGTGTAAGGTCTTACGGTATCAATCTTAACTTCCATTCCTTCCATGAAGAAAGGGAGAAGGGCGGTAACCACGCTGCCGATCAGGATGACAACCAGGGTTACAATAATCAGGATAACGGGTTTCCGCTCCAGTGTGTTGACTTGTTGATCACTCATACAGCACCTTCAGTCTTGGCGGAAGCGTTGCTTCCTTTTTGAATGGTTTTGAAAATGTTATAGGCAAAGACAAGTGCACCGGCAAGAAAGATCACGCCGCCCAGAGCACGCAGATCCCAGTAGGGGTAGGATGCGGTAATTGAATCCTGGAAGGTGTACTTCAGGGATCCATCCGGGTTTGTGGCTTTCCACATGGCACCCTGCATGATTCCGGCAATCCACATACTGATACTGTAAATAATCTGTCCGGTAAAGACCAGCCAGAAGTGAGTATTGGCCAGTTTAACCGAATACAATTCAGTTTTATAAATTTTCGGAATCACATAATAGAAGGATGCCATAATGGTCATGGCAAACCAACCCATTGTGCCCATGTGTACGTGACCGGGTACCCAATCGGTGTAGTGAATCAGGGAAGAAATGGACCGGATGGCCTGGGACGGACCCTGAAGGGTTTGAAGCCCGTAGAAGGTAATGCCCATGATGAAAAACTTGGCCAGATAATTGGTCTTCATTTGCTCCCAGTTATTGCCCATGGTCATATATCCGTTGATCACACTGCCCCAGCTTGGAGCAATCAGCATCAGGGAGAAGGCAATTGCCACGGTTTGAATCCAGTCCGGAACCGGAGTCCAGATAAGGTGGTGAGCACCTGTCCACAAATACATAAAAACCAGAGACCAGAAAGCCACAATACTGAGCCGGTGTGAATAAAGCGGCAGATTGGTAACTTTCGGGAAAAAGTAGAAAAAGATCGCAAGAATTGGGGTTGTAAACACAAAAGCGACCGCATTGTGTCCGTACCACCATTGTACGTTGGCATCATTGACACCTGCATACAGAGAATACGATTTAAACAGACTGGCAGGTACTGCAAGGTTGTTGAAAATGTAAAGAACTGCAACACCAAGAACTGTTGCAATAATGTACCACAGCGATACATACATTTTATCAACCTTTTTGGTCAGAATGGTACCAACCATATTCAAAGCCCAGAGAACCCAGACAATTACAACCAGAAGGTCAATAGGCCACTCAAGCTCGGCATATTCCTTCGTCGTGCTGAACCCAAGATGCAGGGTAATCACGGCGGCTGCAATAGTAAAATTATAAATCCAGAAATTCAGTTTTGCAATCCCGGGCAGGAACAAAGGTGATTTGGTCAGCCTTGGAACCATGTAGTAGGAGAGTGCAAAAATACCGGATAGTCCAAAGCCAAAAGCCCCGCCATTGGTATGAATTGGCCGAAGTCTTCCGTAAGAAAACCATTCACCAAAATTCCATTCCGGATAGACCAGCTGGAGTGAGATCAGAATCCCATAGAGAAGCGATGCAATACCCCAGATGATCATGGAATAGGTGTAGGCCTTCACAGGCCAGCTGTCATATCTTTCTTCCATAGTCACCTCATGTTTTTTGTTCATCTTCATCTGCTGCACCCCTCTTTGGTTTGGCATGGCACCCGCAGATTCCGGAGCAAATATTCCACTTCCACCCCCCAGATTTCCACTTTTTTTACATTTTGATGGCATTTCTAATCAACTTCTAAGACACATAGAGACATTTATATCTTTTATTGACCCCGAAATGACACCCGTGACTGTAGTTTGCATCAGACCTGTCTTAAGATAAAAATGGTAAAATGAACCGGATACACTTAAAATCACTGGGCTCCTGGATTTTGACGATTGGCGGTATGCTGCTTTTCATTTCCTGGTGGGGGCACAGCCCGGCACCCGAAAACCCTCAGCAAATTACGTTTAGTGAGAAAGATATCCGGGGAAACTGGATTTCCTCAGAGTCTCTGAAAGGCAAACTGGTTATTCTGAATGTTTGGGCAACCTGGTGCCCGCCGTGCCGGCTTGAAATGCCTGGACTGGCCCGGATTCACGACGGGAAAAAAGTGGTGGTTATCGGAATTTCAAATGACGACCCGGATGACCTCAAAACCTGGCTTGAGTCAAACAATCCGGACTACCCGGTTATTTTGCCAACGGCTTCGCTTATGGCCAGGCTTAACACAATCCACCCCATCGAAAAGCTTCCGACCAGCTTTCTGATCAACGAAACCGGTCAGATTGTTAAAATTCAGGAAGGATATTACGGCGACTGGCAGCTTTGGTGGGATTACTGGTGGTACTCAGATTAGAACAGGCCCAACTGACCGGCCTGATCTGCCTGTTCTTCTTTTTTGATTTTGCTCAGTAAAGACGGAATGATCACCTCCAGATCAGGGTGACAACTGCAGCACTGCGATCCGGCTCCGGTACTTTCCGAAACCCGTTCAAGGGTAGTCTTCCCGGCTCTGACGGCTGCCTCAATCTCTGCCAGGGTGACTCCGGTACAAAAACAAATAACAGGTTCCAGAATTATCTCTCCAGACGGATTACAGATCCGTTAACGGCAGAAGCCCCATCTGAAAGTAAAAACCCAAGAACCGATATCATTTCCTGAATTTGAATCCAGTTGGTGAATCCGGCTTCGGGAAACTGCTTTCTGTTGGCCGGTGTGTCAATTGTGGTGGGAACAAGAGTATTAACCCGGATGCCGGTTCCGGAATATTCCTTTGCGAGACTCTGCGAAAAATGAATCAGGGCTGCCTTCGAAGCACCGTAGGCGGCATACTGAGGTGCCGGTTCCAACCCGGCCTGAGCCCCGATAAAAACAACTGCCGAATGGGCCTCTTTGTTCAGAAGCGGTAACACGACCGGACACAACTCGGCTGCAGACAGGAAATTGGTCTCAGTCTGGGCTCTGATCTTCCCGGCTGGTGTATTTTCAGCCAGAAAACCACCCCAGAAACTCCCGCTGAAATGAAACCACGCCTGAATTCCGGATTCCTCCATCAGAGCTTCAGTTAAAAGTGCAGTCAGTTGCAAATCACCCGATTTCCAGTGCAGCCAGGTTGTTTCGGGCAACCTGCGGTCTGGCTTTTCTGAAGAATACGTTCCAATTATCCGGTATCCGTTCAATGAAAAATACTCGGCAACTGAAAGCCCAAGCGAGCCCGATGCCCCAGAGATAAAAATAGGGTTCATTTCAGTTGTTTTTTTCCCATTCACGCCGGTATTCGAGCCAAAAATCTTCATAGGTGTAGTAAGAAAGCCGGTCAAAATAATTATCAGAATACCGGTCAAACGAATATCCGACAATTACATTATCAACCCGGATCGGATTAAATTCCAGCGGAATACGGCCACCTGCCCTCCTGTAAAAATAATACCAGGTAAGTTTCGTCGGTTTCCATTCAACCATTTCGGGTGGTCCGAGAAAAATGTATAACATCCCAAGGTCGGTTTTCCAGCCGGGTTTATACATCGAAAACAGAAAATTCGCTTCTTCTGCCCGCTGATAATACAGGGCAATTTTCCTTTTTGCACTTTCAAGGTTGTTATTTGACAGTTTCAACCAGAATCTGTCAAATTTTTCCTTCAGCAAACTATCTCCGCCCGAATAAAGATCCTCCAGTTCACTTTGTGTTGCCAGATATTTCAGAGGGGCAACAGCTTCTTTTATTGAACGGAAATAAGGGAACCCCCTTGGGAACAGATAAAACAATTCTTTTTTGGAAGTAAATACCTGATCACCCGAGCGTACCAGAATCTGGCCTTCAAAAACCCCTTCCTGTAACGTGTCAGGGAGCTGAGTCCGGAAGGAACGGGTACCGGATTCAGATCCGGAAAGAGTTGTATCCAGAAGAGTAAACGTATAAAGCGGATTATGCATCTTATAGCCGCGGGTTTCAATGGTTCCTTCAATCGGGTTAATACCCCAGATCGGACGTGCTGTCAGGGTATCTGCTCTGAGGCGGGTTATTAAAACCTGAACCCGTTTTTCTGCGTCACCCGGCTGTGAATCAATTTCAAAATTAAGCCCGGGGTTTTTGCCCGATCCAAATGAGAGCCGTTTGGTAAGCGAAATATCATTTTGTTCTGCTGTTTCCTGAAACCTCAGGCTGGAAAGCTGTACCGGATAGTCTTTCGGATCTATGGTATACCCCGATGAAAACACAAGTTCAGTTTTGCTGTTCTCATCAATAAACAACCCGTCTATTTTATATACCCCCCGGGTGAGGGGTAAAGGCAAATGTCTTTTCTCAAGAACAAAGGCCCGGGTCTGACTAAAATCTGAAACTCTAATTTCCCCTCTTACCAGAGTATCGAGTATCACCTCCCCTGTTTCAGCCTTTACATTCAGCCTTATAGAATAGGCAGCAGAAAAACCGGTTGGGGTCTGATGGAAGGTTAACTCATTACGGGGCGTTTGCAGTGAAAAAAATAAGGATAACGTCCGTGCCTGTATTTTGGAATAAACAGCGAAGGTGACATGCTTCTTATTAAACGGATTTGTTTGTTCTGCAATATATTGCTTCACTGACTCTGAATGGGAACAGGTCGAGAGACCTGTAAAAAGAACCGCTGAAAGGCAAATATGAGAAAATCCTTTCAGTACCGGGTTAAAATTCATAGCCGTTTACCTTTCCATTCAAACTTTTCTGCCGTTTTATTTCCGGCCTGATCACTGACATGGACCTTAATTACATACAGAGAGTCTGGCTTCAGATGTTGGGTATCCACCGCAAGAAGCTCTTTTTCAGGATCAAATTCTGCCAGACACCAGCTTCCGTTTATATTTACCTCAATTGAACCGGTTGCTAAACCTGAACCGGTATCAGTCAGCCTGAATTTCAGTTTGGTTCCGGGCGAGACGGTCAGGTTATTTTTCCCAGGTTTGGGCAGCACAACCGGAGGAACCGTATCCCGGCTCAAACAATAAGTCCCGCCAGCCTGAATACTTCCGGCCAGATCCGGTAAGTCAACCAGGTCCGCAAACTGCAAATAACCTCTTCTCTTCCTGTAAAGATCCGTTCCGGGGGTGAGACCGGCTTCAGAAAATTGGATTTTAGCTGATTTGTGAAAAGCAACCCACGGCGGTCCGATACTTAAAAAATAACCGCTTTGTGCCTGATCTTTCCCATTCTCAGTCAAACTGATCCACTGAGGAGAGAAAAAGGTTTCGGTGCCGAATGAAACTACCGAACCGGCAGGGGTCTTAACGTCTCTGCTGGTCGTTATTTTATGCAGACTGACAGTCCGGTCAAACAGGTTTTCTGCCCCTGACCAAACCACCACCGATACTGAATAATCAGATTTTCCTTCCGGTACCGGAAAGTCAACTCTGAGTTCACCCGGTCCGGACTCAGCCTTTACGGGAACCAGAACATCAGACCCTTGAATAACGGCAATTTTAACCGCTTTTTGTTCGGCCCGTTTCCCCTGAATAACAACCCTGAGCAGGTGATCATCACAGAAAACATGAACAGTATCCAGATCATCCGCTGAGAAAAAGGGGTTGCCGGGATTGAAGTCATAGGAAACGAAATCTTTATCTTTAGTCCCAAGACGAATGCCCTGTATGCCGGCATCAGACCTGACCGGTGCCTGATCCAGTTCAGCATGGGCAATTTTTTCAGTTCCTGAAATCCTGAATCTGAATTCCAGACTTGTTTTATTACCATACAGATCGGAGACAGTAAGCTTTCCCGCATGCTCCCCGGGCTGCAACTCACCGGCCCACCCTTGCATTCCGGAGTAGTCGGTGTGAATTTTAACCGGAGTTTCATCAGTCCTGAACAATTTGATAAACCGGCCCTCTCCTTTATAGGCGAGTTCCTGATCGCGGTCAGTCAGGATAAACCTGGCACTCTCTACCGGGAAAGAATCATACCGGGTCCTGAAAAAGGGCTTGCTGTCAATCTCAAGCAAAATGTCGTAATATCCAAACTGATTCGATCTGGCAGAACTCAGATCATAGCCATCAACCAGAAATCCTGCCTGCCCGGTAATTTCCGGAACCTCATCCAGAATTAAAAGTCCGGGCCCGGCCTTCCTGAAGTTTCTGTAAACTGCGGACACAGACTTTCCGTTGACCTCATCAGAAAGCTGAGCCGGTTTTACTGCAAATGCCTTGATTACCGGCAGAATTTCATCCTGAAACTCTCCTCTTTCAATAAACAGCGGGTTCAGTTCATTGCCTTCCGGGTCCCGGATCTCGAAATGAAGGTGCGGGGTTCCAACTCCGGTCTCACCGGTAAAGGCAACCAGGTCCCCTTTCTTAACCGGCAAATCCTTCGGGTTCAGAAACAGGTTCAGTTCATTGTTTTCCAGTTCATAGTGCTTTTTCCGGACAAACTGACCAATTTTTCCCGCAAACCCGTCCAGATGGCCGTAAACGGTAACAAATCCGCCGGGGTGTGTGATATATAAAGCCTTTCCGTACCCGGTTGGTGAAACCCGGATTCTGGAGACATATCCGGTTTCAGCAGAAAAAACTTTGTACCCGGTTTGGTTCCAGGTTTTTATATCAATGCCGTAATGGTAATGGGTGGACCGGAATTCGGCAAAAGTCGAGGTCAGTTCATGGCTGGCATCAGTCGGCCAGATCATATTTAAACCGGAAGCCTGGATCGGTTTATACGGTTCGGCCGGTTGCGGAAAAGAGCTGAATGGGGACATCAGGCTCAAAAAGAAAATCAGGGACAACCGGTTCATAAATCAGTCGCCGGATAGGTAAAAATCGGAAGAACCGATTCCGGATATTGCAACCCGGACGTGGTCACCCGGCTTTAATGACCCGACACCTTCAGGAGTGCCGGTAAAAATGAGATCTCCGGGTTCCAGGGTAAAGGCCCGGCTGATCCAGGAAATGAGAAACGGGATGGGAAATATCAGGTTTCTGGAAAATCCATGCTGGCGCAGTTCACCGTTTACTTCGCAGGTAATTTCAAGGTTGGCCGGATCTGTTACCCGGTCCGAAAACAATCCAAGCGGTGCAGAGGCATCAAATGATTTCGAAACTTCCCAGGGCAATCCGGCTTTTTTCAACTGGCTCTGCAAATCCCGAAGGGTCAGGTCCAGCCCGATTCCGTACCCCGCAACATAAGAAAACGCCTCCGCTTCCGGAATATTTTTTCCTTCCCGGCCGATCAGAACCACAAGCTCTGCTTCATGCTGCAGATCAGAGCCATGAGCCGGAAACGGAACCGGGCGGTCCGCCGGCCACAAGGCAGTACTGCCCTTCATGAAAAGGACAGGCTGCGAGGGCACCTCATTCCCCAGTTCTTTGGCGTGGCTGGCATAGTTTCTGCCGATACAGAAGATTTTACCGGCAGGGAGTGTTTTCCCGGAAGGCTGAAGAACCAGCTCAAATTCTTTTTTCATCATAAGTTAAAGATACTAACCGAAACCTTATTTTGGAATCGTACGGGCCGTTTATGAACCGGGAGTGACCAGTTTTTATCCGTTCTGTAAGAAACAGTAAGTTGAAAAAGAAGCCCGGAATTCGTATCTACAGAGTTTCTGCTCAGGAACACATGCCACACATCACCTCTGCCGGACTTCTGATGTACCGGATCGTCAATTCCCGGCTGGAAGTTTTTCTTGCCCACCCGGGTGGCCCTTATTTCAGAAATAAAGACTGGGGTGTCTGGAGCATTCCCAAAGGCTGTGTGGAACCCGAAGAAAATCTGATCGATGCCGCCTGCCGTGAATTTACCGAAGAAACCGGCCTATCCCCTGACGGGGCTGAATTCATCCCCCTGGGATATGTTGTTCAAAGAGGCGGTAAAACCGTGTATTGCTGGGCATTTGAAGGAAATGTGGATGAAAATACGGAAATAACCAGCAATACCTTCAATCTGGAATGGCCGCCAAATTCCGGTATCGTTTCCGTTTACCCCGAAACGGATAAAGCCATGTTTTTTCACCCCGAAATGGCCAAGAAAAAAATGAATCCGGCTCAGGCGGATTTTGTTGACCGGTTATGTGCAATCCTCAAAGTCAAAAACCGGTATTAATCTTCCTTAGTATAAAAGGTATCTTTTTCTGGTCTCTCTGAACCGGTCAGATTCCTGTTTCATTTCGGGAGTTTCGGTCAGGGACCGGTTTCCCCACAGCAGCCAGAAATGATCACGGAGGGCCAGCCTCTCCGGATTTTTTTCAAGTTCCTCCCGGATGATCGAAAGACTCCATTGCAACGGGGATGCCTCCTGCCCGGCAATCACCGACAGCCTGTAACCGGAAATCTTCTGATTTTTATATTTTGGATTGACTGCCCGGCCGGGAAGTTCACGTATCAGCCGGTCCTCTCTGACGGCCCGGATTCCCCACATCAGGAGCGTGTCTGATTTTTCTGAACTGAACCAGGGGGCCCCGATCCAAAGAAACGGCGTATGGGTTCCCCGTCCTTCACTGATGGCGGTTCCTTCAAACAGGCAGGTACCTGAGTACAGTTGCAGCGTTTGAAAATCAGGAAGGTTCGGGCTGGGAGGTACCCACTCCAGGTTGGTATCCGGCCACAGAAATGACCGCCTCCATCCGGCTACCCGGATGACTCTCAGGTCAAGCAACCGGCTGTTCTTCAGCCAGTTTTCCCCTTTTGCCAGGGTCAGCAGTTCACCCAGTGTCATCCCGTACCTCACCGGCACCGGCAGACACCCGACAAAGCTTCTGAACTCATTCTGAAGAATCGGACCCTCGGTGACCTCGCCGCCAAGCGGATCAGGGCGGTCAAGAAGAATGACGGGAATTCCGGCTGCGGCCGCTTCTTCTGCACAGTAAACAGCAGTCGTCAGATAGGTATAAAACCGAAGCCCCGCATCCTGCAGATCGATCAGCAGGGTATCCCCGCCGGCAAAATCAGTCCGGTCCGGCCGTTTCTTCTTTCCATATAACGACACCACCGGAATGCCGTTATAAACCGGTTCTGTTTCAGACAGGACACCATCAGGCAGCCGGGTATCAAACCCATGTTCAGGTGAAAAAATCCGGATCAGTTTCTTTGCGGATATCAGGGAATCGGCCAGATTAAAACTGGTCTGACTCGGGCGGTTTGTCAACAGAAGATAGGAAGAACCGGAGAGGCGCCCGCCGGACCAGGCCTGTTCGGATCCCAGGGAAACCCGTTTGATGGAATCTGGAGGAGCAGCACGGGAACAGGAAGAAAACAGAAGGGTATGAAAAAGGACCAGAAAAAAAAGAAGGCCATTACCGGTGGTTTTCCGGTAATGGCGAAGCAGATCAGAAACCGTAATTGGCAACCAGGTCAGAGGAAGCAAAGTGGTAATTGATTTCAATCTTGGCATTTTCGGCAGAATCGGAACCGTGAACAATGTTTTCGCCAACCGAGTCTGCATATAATTTACGAACCGTACCGGGTTCGGCATTGGCCGGGTTGGTGGCCCCGATCAGTTTCCTGAAATCAGCAACAGCATTGTCTTTTTCAAGTACAATGGGAACACAGGGGCCGGATGACATGAAGTCAACCAGTTCACCAAAAAACGGACGTTCCTTATGGACTTCATAAAATCCGCCAGCCGTTTCTTTGGTCAGACGGGTCATTTTCATTGCGATAATTTTAAAACCTGCTTCCTGAATCTGGGTTGTGACTTTCCCAACCAGATTTTTCCTGACACAGTCAGGTTTCAGGATTGCAAGGGTTCTTTCTGTGGCCATTTTAAGCTCCGATGGTTTTCTGTTTTATGAGTTATAGAAATTATTTTCCAAGAACACGTTTCATGGTTTCACCAATTACAGCCGGTGAATCGGCAACATGAATGCCGCATTCCTTCATGGTTTTGACTTTTTCTGCTGCAGTTCCTTTACCGCCCGAAATAATGGCACCGGCATGTCCCATCCGTCTTCCCGGAGGTGCTGTCTGGCCGGCAATGAAACCAACTACCGGTTTTTTAACATGATCCCGGATGTACCGTGCAGCATCTTCCTCGTCTGTACCGCCGATTTCCCCGATCAGAACAATGGCATCCGTTTCCGGATCTTCATTGAACAGTTTCACCGCATCGATATGACGGGTTCCGATGATCGGGTCACCGCCGATTCCGATGGCAGTAGACTGCCCGAGTCCAAGTTGAGTAAGCTGGTTGACCGCTTCATAAGTCAGCGTCCCGGATCTTGAAATCAGACCGACCCGGCCCGGTGAAAAAATAAATCCGGGCATGATCCCGATTTTGCCAATCCCGGGGGTGATAATTCCGGGACAGTTGGGACCGATCAGACGGGTTCCTTTTCCCTGAATATACGTCCAGGCTTTCATCATGTCATTAACCGGAATTCCTTCTGTGATGCAGATGACCAGCCGGATTCCCGCATCCGCCGCTTCCATTATGGCATCGCCGGCTGCAACCGCCGGAACGAAAATAATCGACGTATTGGCACCAGTTTCTCTGACAGCATCCCCGACAGAATTAAATACCGGAGTTCCTTCATGAAGCAATCCGCCTTTGCCGGGGGTTACACCGCCAACAACCGGTGTCCCGTATTCTTTCATTTGCTGGGTATGAAAACTGCCTTCATGTCCGGTAATCCCCTGGACAATGACCCGGGTGGTTTTGTCAACCAAAACTGCCATTTCTGTTCTCCGATTATTTCAGGTTTGCTTTTTCGATATGATAAGCAGCATTCAAAAGCGTTTGCTCATCGAAATGTTTCCCGAGAAGCTGAACACCGACAGGTAATCCGTCTGAAGCAGTTCCTGCCGGAACCGAAATTCCTGGAATGCCGGCCAGATTCGCCGATACGGTGTAAATATCCGAAAGGTACATTTCGAGGGGATTGGTCGTTTTCTCCCCGATTTTGAATGCTGGTGAGGGTGAGGTCGGTGTCAGCAGGACATCAACCTGGTCAAATGCTTTGGTAAAATCTTCCCGGATCAGTCTCCTGACCTTTTGAGCCTTGGTATAGTAGGCATCATAGTATCCGGCAGAAAGAACATAGGTTCCCAGCATGATCCGCCGTTTGACTTCTGCGCCAAATCCTTCAGACCGGCTTCTGACGTACATGTCGTTCAGTGTTACGGGATCCTTGCTTCTGAAGGAATACCGCACACCATCATACCGGGCCAGATTACTTGACGCTTCGGCAGTGGTCAGAATATAGTAGGTTGCAATACAATACTCGGTATGCGGAAGTTCAACTTCGGTCACCTGACAGCCCAGACTTTTCAGATACCCGGCTGCAGCCGTCAGTTTTTCCCGGACTTCCGGCTGAAGGCCGTCACCCAGATATTGCTTGGGGATTCCGAATTTCAGGGAGGAAATGGAGTTGCCCAAGCCCTGGCCGAAGGGTTCGACCGGTTTGGGTGAGGAGGTTGAATCCTTCTCATCATGGCCTGAAATAACTTCCATCACCAGTGCAAGGTCACTGACCGAATTGGCAAACGGACCGATCTGATCGAAAGAGGAAGCATACGCCACAAGACCGTACCGGGAAACCCGGCCATAAGTCGGTTTCATTCCCGTAACCCCGCACAGAGCAGCAGGAAACCGGATGGATCCGCCGGTGTCTGAACCCAGTGACGTCATGGCCAGCTTAGCTGCAACGGCAACAGCACTTCCGCCCGAACTGCCACCGGGAACCCGGGTTTTATCAACCGGATTCCGGACAGGTCCGAAAGCACTGTTTTCATTCGAGGACCCCATGGCAAATTCGTCCATGTTGGTCCGGCCGATGAGTATGGCATCTTCAGCAAGCAGTTTCTCTATGACCGTTGCATGATAAACCGAAGTGAAATTTTCAAGGATTTTCGAGGCACAGGAAACTTTTTTTCCCTTGATGTTGATCACATCCTTGATGGCAATGACCATCCCGGCCAGTTTACCGGCTTGCCCGGCCTTCAGTTTGGCATCAGCCTTGCGGGCCTGGTCCAGAGCACTTTCATCAAATGTTTCAAGGTAGCAGTTCAGATCCTGCTGGTTTTTAATTTCCTTCAGCAGATCGGTTACATACCCTTCGCAGGTTACTTTTCCAGATTGAAGATCGGCACGGAATTCAGAGAATGTAGAATACAGTTTCACAATAGGAGGAATCTTTTATCAGCAAGGATTAATTTTTAGGTTCTGTCTTCTGGGCAGTTTCAACTGGAGGTTGCTGGACTGGCGGTGTAGCGGCTTTTTTAGGGTCCTGCTCAATCTCGGTCTGAATGTCGCTGGCCGCTTTTTTGAATTCCCGCATCCCTTTTCCAAGCGATTGTGCAAATTCAGGAATTTTCTTGCTTCCGAAAAGGATCAGAAAAACAACCAGAATCAGAATAATTTCGCCGCCGCTTAACCCGAACATAGTTTTACCCTATCAAAAAGTTAGACTTTAAAAGTAGTTAGTTATCGTTAGAATATCAAGAAAGACCCTGTCAGGAGCCCAGATTATAACTTTCTAGAATTTCCCCGGTGAGGGCATCAACGTAGACTTTGAACAGGGCCGGTTTCCCTTCTTCGGGGGTGATCAGGAATTCCCAGGTGTAGTGGTAAGTCAGCGAAATATTATCCGGACGGAGTTCCAGATCGCTGTTCCCTTTTTTTCTCCTGACCAGAACAAGAGCAGACTGCTTTCCGCCGGAGACAACTCCCAGATCCTGAATGACATAGACCTGATTCCGGCCGTTTTTTTCGTAGCTGAATTTATACTGATACAACTCCCGGCGGCTTTTTTCGGGATCATTCCAGGTTATCCGGGGCATTGGAAGGTCAGGAACAGCCGTTGAACTGAGGTAGCCCAGTTCTCCCTGTCTTGAGATAATGACTTCGATCAGATTAAATTCCGGATTGGCAAACGGGTAATCCTGCGGGAATTGTTTCCGGTAGGTAATCTGTACATACTCGCCGGTTTCTTCGGTTGACTGGATTTTCAGATCCCGGCCATCGGTATTGAACAGGCGGCTCCATCTGGAAAACAGCAGCCTGAGGGCCGCATCCAGTTCGTCTGAGGTGAACCCTTCAGAACCGGCAGATTTGCCTGCCATCAGATTCAGGTGCGGATTGCCGTATTGCAGGTGTCTGACGGTAAAAAGTAGCGAGTCAATCTCGGTCTTTTCATACCGGGCACCGGTTTGGGCAAAAAACGCAGTCAGGTCTGTCCGGAACCCGGTCATCTGATCAGCGGAATATTCAACAGGTGCCGGATAATGAACCGGCTCAGGAGTCACCGCACCAGGGGCGGCCGGTTCGTTGGCTGACTGAGTTCCTGCACATCCTGCAAGAATCAGAAGTGCTACCGGAATCAGGGCAGAATTAATCCGCCTTTTCTGCAAATGAGTTAAGAACTGACTGAAAAACACCCAAACCATCTTGTGACCCCAAAACTGATTCAACGGCCCGTTCGGGATGAGGCATCATCCCTAAAACGTTTCCGGATTTACTCATTATTCCGGCAATATTCAACATTGATCCGTTAATATTGGCGGAATCTGTGACAGAACCGTCACTTTCGCAATACTGAAACAGAATCTGATGATGGTCCTGAAGCGATTTCAGGGTGTCCTCATCCGCAAAGTAATTCCCCTCCCCATGGGCAACCGGAACCCGGATCACCTGGCCCTCCTGATAGGCAGAAGTGAAACTGGACTGGCGGGTCACGACCTTCAGGTTCACCTGGCGGCAGATAAATTTCAGGCTTTGGTTCGGAAGCATGACCCCGGGAAGTAACCCGGCCTCAAGCAAAATCTGAAACCCATTGCAAACACCGATAACCAGCCCGCCCTGATTGGCAAACCGGACCACTTCTTTCATCACCGGAGAGTATTTCGCAATGGCTCCGCACCTGAGGTAATCCCCGTACGAAAATCCACCCGGAAGAAAAATGACATCTGCACCTTCAAGATCTGAATTTTTGTGCCAGATCAGGCTCACCTTTTGTCCGGCAGTTTGCCAGGCATGGACGGCATCATGGTCGCAATTGGATCCGGGAAACTGAACAACACCGATATGAAGCTGACTCATTTCAGAGTTTCTCCAGGGTAAAGGAAAAATCTTCCATGACCGGATTGGCCAGAAGTTTCTGACTGATTTCCCTGACTTGCTTTTCTGCTTCTTCGGGTGAGCCTGCAGAAAGCGTCACTTCAGCAACTTTCCCGATCCGGATCTGCCCGACTGCCGGGTAACCCAGATCATGAACCGCATGAAGAACTGCCTTTCCCTGCACATCCAGGATAGAAGGCCTGAGGACAATTTGAATCGTAGCTTTATACATGGGGAGTCCTGTTCAGGATAAATTCAAAATCAGGTCGTCTGAGCCGGAGATCCGGCCACAAACTTAATTCCGTACCGCACCAGACCGATGATCAGATAGGCCAGCATCCCAAAAAGAAGGCCGACTTCCCTGAAAACCACAATGGCCAGAATCAGCAGCATAAACACAAAAAACTTAACCGGTTCTTTTTTAATAGCCCGTTTGCTGAACTTGGGAATGGTATCATACTTCACATGGCTGACCATCAGCAGTGCCAGAAAAATGACGAGCCAGGGAAGAACTGCCATCAAATCAAACGGAAGCAGATCAGGATGATTCTTCTGGGTCAGAACCAGTGCACAGACCACCACGGCCTGACCGGGTATGGGAAGTCCATTGAAATAATCCTTGTCGAACCCGACAAGCTGAACGTTGAACCGGGCCAGGCGCAGACCGCCGCCGATCATCAGCAGGGACGAAATGAGAATGCCCCAGGTTTCAATATCTTTCAGTCCAAGCTGGTAAACCATAAAACTGGGAGCAACCCCAAAGGTAACCAGATCGCTGAGGGAGTCGAGTTCAACACCGAATTCACTGGCCGAATTGGTCAGCCTGGCCATAAATCCGTCGAGGGCATCGAACAGGCCGCCAAAGACAATAAACCAGGCAGCAGCAGAAAAGTTGAGGTCATGAGCAGCAATGACGGCATTCAGGCCGCAGAACATATTCAGAACCGTAAAAAAGTTGGGAATAACCGCGCGGGTGATTCTCATGCCTTATCCCCGGGAGTCAGGGCAATGACCGTTTCTGCCGCACGGGTGATCTGCCCGACGGTAACTTTGATTTCGTAGGAGGCCGGTACAATAACATCCACCCGGCTTCCGAATTTGATCATCCCAAACCGGTTACCCTTGGTGACTTTTTTCCCTTCCTCAAGATCAGGAAACACAATTCTGCGGGCTACAAAACCGGCAATCTGTTTAAACAGAACTTTTTTGGACCCGTTTACAATTCCGATTTCACTTCTTTCATTCACATCCGAGGCTTTGTCTTCCCAGGCTTTCAGGAAAAGACCCGGCTGGTATCTGAGCAGTTTAACTTCACCATCCATGGGAACCCGGTTCACGTGAACGTTCAGCGGCGACATAAAAACCGCCACCAGAGTCGCAGGCCCGCCGATAAACTCATCGTGCGGCAGCGATTTGATCAGAACCACTTTCCCGTCTGCCGGTGAAACGATTGAATCGGGATTCTGATCAACCGCCCGGAACGGATCCCGGAAGAAATTCAGCGCAAAAACAATAAAAAACAAACCTGTCAGGTTCAGGATCAGGCTGATCAGCGGAAATCCGGAAAGAAACGAGGTTGAAAAAAGGATAACGCCCAGCGAGATAAACACCGTCGTCAGAAGGGTAGAAAGTCCGTATTTGGTAAACATTCAGTTTCCTTTGCTTCAGGCTTTACCGGTAATCCGGGAAAGAACTTCCTGATAGGTTTCTTCGACAGAGCCCAGATCCAGACGGAACCGGTCCTTGTCCATTTTTTCATTGGTGACAGAATCCCAGAACCGGCAGGTATCGGGCGAAATTTCATCCCCCAGCAAGACCTCTCCTTTATGAACGCCGAATTCCAGTTTAAAGTCGATGAGTTTTAGTCCGCGTTCCAGAAAATAGGATTTCAGAATAATGTTGATTTTAACGGCCTGACTTTTAATCTCAGCCAGTTGCTCCCGGGTTGCCAGATTGAACATGACCACATGGTCATCATTCATCAGCGGATCGCCCAGGGCATCATTCTTGAAATAACATTCGATGATGGGCTGATCAAGGACCAGGCCTTCCTTAATTCCGTACCGTTTGCACAGACTGCCGGCTGCTACGTTCCGAACCACCAGTTCAACCGGCAGAATGGTCAGTTTTTTAATCAGCATTTCCCGTTCAGACAGCCGGGAAATGAAGTGAGTCCTGATCCCTTTCGATTCGAGAAGGGTAAAAAGGGCACTCGAGATGGTATTGTTCACCACTCCCTTATCCGCAATCTGCCCCTTTTTAAGTCCGTTGAAGGCAGTAGCATCATCCTTAAAATCCTGAATGACCAGATCGGGATCACCGGTTGCAAAAACCCGTTTGGCTTTTCCTTCGTAAAGAAGTTCTTTTTTCTCTGCCATTTTTACTCTCCGAGCCCCACACGGTTAAAAATGTAGTCAATATTGCGGATACTTTTTTTCAAATCAAACAGCGATCCGATTTCTTCCTTCGAAAAATGCGCCATGATTTCTGCATCTTCCAGAACATATTCGGTAAACGGCCGGCGGGTTTCCCAGGTTTTCATGGCATTTCGCTGAACCATCAGGTAGGAAGCTTCCCGGCTTAATCCCTTGTTGGTCAGGGCAATCAGCAGGGTTTGTGAGAAGGTAAGTCCGTGGGTAATCTCCAGGTTTTTCTGCATGTTTTCAGGGTAAACGATCAGTCTATCCAGCACATCCGTCATCAGATGAAGCATGTAATGAAGCAGAATGGTACTGTCGGGGATGATCACCCGTTCAACAGAAGAATGGCTGATATCACGTTCATGCCACAAGGCTACGTTTTCCAGGCCGGCAAGTGCATTACCCCTCAGGATTCTGGCCAGCCCGGCGATCCGTTCACACACAATCGGATTCCGTTTGTGCGGCATAGCCGAAGATCCCTTCTGGCCCTTTGAGAAAAATTCCTCAGCTTCGAGCACTTCGGTTTTCTGGAGGTGGCGGATTTCAGTTGCAAATTTTTCGAGGGAGGAGCCAATAACAGCCAGGGTGGCGAGGAACTCGGCGTGGCGGTCACGCTGAATGATCTGGGTGGAGACGGGGGCCGGCTTCAGTCCCAGTTTTTCGCAGACATACTCTTCGACTTTGGGGGTCAGATGCTCAAAAGTTCCTACCGCGCCACTGATTTTTCCTACCGATATCCGGTCGGTTGCCTGTTCCAGACGGGTCAGATTCCGGCGGGTCTCATCGAACCACAGAGCCAGTTTCAGACCAAAGGTCACCGGCTCGGCATGAATTCCGTGAGTCCGGCCGATCTGAATGGTATATTTGAATTCTTTAGCCCGGCGGGCCAGAATATCCCTGAGTTTTTCCAGATCCCGTTTCAGAAGCCGTGCAGCTTCGGCCATCTGAACCGAAAGTCCCGTATCCAGAATATCCGACGAGGTCATTCCCTGGTGGACAAACCGGGAATCTTCACCGATGAAACTATTCATATTGGTCAGGAAAGCGATCACATCATGCTTAACCGTATTTTCGATTTCCAGAACCGTTTCCGCATGGAAACTGGCTTTTTCACGGATAGTCCGGGCAGCAGAAACCGGAATTTCTCCCAGTTCAGCCCGGGCTTCGCAGGCCAGAATTTCTATTTCCATCCATTTCCGGAACTTGTTTTCGGTGGACCAGATGTCCCCCATTTCCTTTCGGGTATATCGATCGATCAAATTAAACCTGACACGAATTAATAATTACGGATTTTGAATTATAAAAAGCGCAAACCCTTCTGCCGACGGAAGGTCCCCGGATTCCAAACTCCCCTCTTATTAAAGGGCGGGAGCAAAATTCACTTTCTCCTGTCTCCTGACTTCTGTCTTCTGACTTCTGTCTCCTGTCTCCTGTCTTCTTCCCCTACTTCTTCGCCAGAATTACCGTGCGCCTGATTTCAGATCCATCCCTGAACAGGGTTAAATCCAGTTTATCACCCGGCCGGGAGTCAGCAATAAAAATCTGAAGATCCCGGTCTGACCGGATGGAAACGGAATTGATCCGGGTAATGACATCAGCCGGTTTGATATCTGCCTTTTCTGCCGGACTGCCTTTTTCGACTTCCACGACCACCACTCCGCCGGTTTCCTGAATTTTAAAGTATTTGGCGACGATCGGATCCAGATTCTGAACCTTCAGTCCTGAATAAAAATCCCGGTTGACTTTTCCGTTTTTCTTCAGCTCTTCCACAATCATCTTCACCCGGTTGATCGAAATGGAAAATCCAAGTCCGATGTTGCCGCTGCTGTACTGGTTGCCGGTATAAATGAAACTGTTCACTCCAACGACTTCACCGAGCGCATTGCACAGCGGTCCGCCGGAATTTCCGGAATTGATGGCAGCATCGGTCTGGATCATGTCCCGGTAAACCCGGTTGTCCATGGGTGAGAAATTGAGTCCGACATTCGAGACGACCCCAACCGTTACGGTGGGTTTATCATTGATTTCGAACAGTCCGAACGGATTCCCGAGGGCAATCACCCATTCCCCGATCATGACTTCATCCGAATTGCCGAGTTTTAAATAGGGAAAGTCTTCACCCTTGACCTTGATCAGGGCGATATCCGAGGTATAATCCGCCCCGATGATTTCGGCATCGTACTTCTTGCCGCCGGCCATGGTCACGATGATTTTGGAGGCGTTCCCGGCCACGTGAAAGTTGGTCAGAATGTAGCCATCGGGTGAAATCAGGAATCCGGAGCCAAGCCCCTTCACTTCCTGTTTGTAGGACCGGTTTCCGAAAAACTGCTGAAACCAGGGATCGTTCCGGAACATTTCGGCAAGCGGATCGCGGTATTCCCGGATTTCAGTTACGTTGATTCCCACTACAGCCGGACTGATTTTTTTCACAGCTTCAGTGAGGATGGTGGTTCGGGATACGGTCAGGGTTTGGTTCAGGCTGTCCAGCAGGCGGGTTGTTTCGGCGGCATTCAGTACCGAAGGTTCTTTTCCGGCAGGGGGTTCACCGGTCGAAGGTCCCGAACAGGCTGTTAAAAGCAGCAGAAAAAGGGTGGCAATCATAGGTAAGTGACTCCGATTAGGTTTCATCATGGCATTTTGTCGGTTCTGATGAAAGATTAGTTCGGAATTTACTGGTTTTTGTTCCAGTCCTTCAGAAATTTTTCAATTCCTGAATCGGTAAGCGGATGTTTGACCAACTGATCGAAAACCTTAAAGGGCATGGTGGCAACGTCGGCCCCGATGAGGGCAGCATCTACGATATGAAGAGGGTGGCGGACCGAAGCAACCAGAACTTCTGTCTGGAAGTCGTAGTTTCGGTAAATGGTTACGATCTGCTCGATCAGTTGCATGCCGTTATGGGAAATATCATCCAGACGGCCAACGAAAGGAGAGATAAACGTGGCACCGGCTTTGGCTGCCAGCAACGCCTGGGCGGGAGAAAAGCACAGGGTCACATTCACCATATTCCCGTTATCGGTAATGGTTTTACAGGCTTTTAATCCGTCTTTGGTCAGGGGAACTTTGATGGTGACATTCGGGGCAATCGTCAGGAGTTTTTCGGCTTCGGCCATCATGCCCTTAAAGTCAGTCGAAACTACTTCTGCGGAAACCGGACCGGGAACCAGTTTGCAGATTTCGGCGATGTGGGCATGAAAATCCCTGACACCTTCGGCAGCCACCAGACTTGGGTTGGTTGTCACTCCGTCCAGAATCCCGAGGCTCGCAGCTTCCCGGATTTCGGATAAGTTGGCGGTATCAATAAAAAATTTCATACACTCTCCCCGGAAGGTTCCTGAATTTAAAATTCCTGAAGCAAGCACCCCTGCATCACCCGATTCCTCATCCTACCGTTGCTTCCTTCCGGACCTGGCGGAGTTCGGCGTTTCCTCGTCGTACAGGACTTGCCTCAGGAACTTTAAAGGTAATCACTTTTCGGAATGAACTCAATTTTGGGAAGATTTTTTTGGGATGCCGGGTCCCCGGGTTCTTTTTGTGTAGAGGCGTTGCATGCGACATCATTACACGAAAACGCATATTCCTCGACCCAGAGGGGTGACAGGTTGCTTGCCCGTGGCGAAGCCTTGGGGTACCCCCGGTGGCTGTGGCTCTCGAAGCCAACCCGGGCGGAAATGGAAAATCTTCATTATGGGTATTTAAAACAACAAACAAAAGAATTTTTGGATTGTCCTTCCGGACTTAGGCTGGCCCAACCCGAGAATCGGGATTAAGGAGTTAGCTCTTCAAAAACCAATTCAGGAAAAGCAATTTTAAATTCTGAACTGCTTTTCAAAGTATGTGTTTCTCTATTTTTTCGTAGAGCGTAGGAAATACTGTTTTGATATACCGTTTAATATCCAAAGGGAGGTTTTTATAGATTGTATCCCCGCCCTGTGGTATTTTCTCAACAAAAATCCTTAGTTTTTCAACTTCATGACGAAGGTATATCGATCGGGTTACTTCACCTGTTGGATTCAATTCCGATGCTTTACCGATTTTCGCCCAGACTGAATGAAGCTCAATTGCTATTTTTGCATAAGGCGTATTTAGATATTTCATTTCCTCAATGAGCTTTTTAATAGCAGTTGTTGACTTTTCTTGTTGTCTGATGAAAAAAAGTGATTCCAGTTTTGATTCCCTTTTTTCGTAGTAAATATGAAGTTTGAAATAATCCCGGATCGTATATCCATCTTCAACGGCTGTTTGTACAAAAAGCAACCGCCTTCCTTTTTCTTTTAAATCGGTAAAGATGGCTGGTTTTTCAGGGGCACGGAGATAGTGACTGTTTTCAATTATTGCCTTATCAAGTTCATGCAATAAGATTTTGTCGTTAGCTGTATCGCCTTTGGATTGCATCCCGGTTACATCCTCTATTGTCGCTTTTTTAACTTAATCAAATGCTTTTCAATCATTGAATAAACATCAGGATACGTCACCTTGAGACTTTTTTTGATATCTACCGGTAACTTGTCATAAATCAATTCACCACCGTCGGGAATTTTTTTCAGAAAGTTCCTCAGTTTTTCAATCTCTTTTGTAATCTCAGAATTGCGCTTATAAGTTTTTTGAGGATTCAAAGTTGAATGTTCACCTAATTTGCTGCCAATTCCCAGCAACCTTTTCCAGGCAATACCTTCCGGGGTTTCCCAAAATTTTATTTTAGTGGCAAGGTTTTCCATTTCAATTTTAAATTCTTTATTCAGAATGGTAAGGAAGACGGTCTTTGGTTCCGGATTCTTTTTTTCATAATAAAGGTGATTGTGAAAATAAATAGTTAAGGAAACAACATCTTTTTGTGCTGATTCAATAAATAAAAGTTTATGTTTTTTTGCTTTTGAGATCAGCAAATATCTGAGGCTTTTCCTTATCCTTCTGGTAAAATGAATACTTATCATTCAGAATAGACTCAAGTTCACTGAGTAGTTGTTCTTCAGATTTCATTTGATGAGGTAACCACATTGAAATTCACGCCGATGGCCTCAAAATGCCGCCTGCCGCATTTTATTTTATCTGATTCGGTATTCCTTAACTTATCAAAGTTCAGTGTACTTTTTGTTTCCCTGACTAAATAAATGGTGCTGTCTTCATGTTTAACAATTGCCCAGTCGGGGTTATACTCACCAATTGGGGTTTCAACTCTGAACCAGGAGGGCAATTTGACAAAAAGCTTAATATCTTCTCTTAAATCCAGATTTTCTGCAAATTTCCGTTCTATTTCACTTTCATAAACAATATGATCGTAAACCGATTTTTTAACTTCAAGGCATTGATCAAAGTATTCTTTTAATTCTGCGTCCCTGAATAGTTGCATACTCCATTCTGTATGCCCAACCGTTAGCTTTTCATATTTGATTCCATCAATCATCAGCTTATGAAGTTCCCTGGTTATGATTGCTGAAACTTCATCCATAAATTTCTGCGGATTAATTGCGAACTCTGCAAGCCTGTTACTTTTGACCAGAATCTGAACCAATGTATTGCGGGTCAGTTCGGTTTGTTTTTGGAGATAGGCGATCACATCCGGCAATTTTCCAACATAGGTGACCTGATACAAATTGGATTTTGTTTCAAAAGCACTAACACCTTTTTTATCTACACCCAGTTGTGCTTCCCGGTAACGGATTGAAACCGGCTCAATCTTTTCCATTTTTTTAATGGCATCAATACAATTATCAACCAATTTACCGGTTTCGTACTCCACCTGATAGGTAGTCCGGTATCTGATTTTTGACCACAGGTTTTCAAACTCAGGATCCAGGAAAATCTGTTTGTTAATTTTCAGATGCTTAGGCTCTTCTTCCCTCCTGATATGACGTTCCATCAGGTAGGTCTGTAAAACAGACACAATATCTGGCTCTGAAACAGAAAATGCCTCTGATAATTTCAAAGTAAAACCCGGTTCTGAAGGCTGAAAGGAAGGAAGAATTTTCCCTTTTTCATCCAGAAATCCATTTCCCACCAATTCCGACCAGATTTGAACGGAATGATCTTTAGTGTAGGCGGATTCCGTTTCTTCCTTCCAGTAGCTAATCCCTTTAAAAGCAAGCCGGGGAACCTTTCCAAAGGTTACGCCGCAATCTTCTTCGTATTCGGTCTGCAGCTTTGCAGCAAATTCTTCATAGCTCTCATTTGCAATGATGGTCAACTTATTAATAGTATCATCAAAAACACGTTCTCCGGTCTGATTTACGGGAAGCCGGAGTCCACGCCCGATTTCCTGGCGCTTCTTCATGGCTGAACGGGTTTCATTAAGTGTGCAAATCTGGAAAACATTTGGGCTGTCCCAGCCCTCTCTCAAGGCAGAATGTGAAAAAATAAATTTCAACGGTTCTTCAAACGACAATAATTGTTCCTTGTTTCGCATGATTTTGGCATAAGTATCATCATCTGCCTGTGTTGACCCGTTTGTATCTTTATAGACGCCCTTTTTATCCTGTGAAAAGTAACCGTCATGAAGCATCTCTACCGGATGAACCGCCAGTTCACGGTATTGGGGCAATGCAATGAGTTCCCCATAGAATTTTTCAAACAAAAGGGCAAATTTTCCTTTTTGTGGTTTTCCTTCTGTATCATAGGCCCGGTAATTTGAAACCTTATCAACGAAAAACAAACTCAGAACTTTGATTCCCTGACCTTTAAGCTGCAGTTCTTTGTCAAGATGTTTCTTGATGGTATTGCGTATCTGTACATCTGTAACATCATCCTGAATGCCACCCCGTTCCTGGCCTTTGTAAAGACGGCCAAGGGTAAAATCTACGAATTCATTGCCGGGTTCTGCACTTATATCCAAAACTTCAAATCCATTCTGATAGGCAGTCCGTTCATTCGAAAGAGAAAAAAGATCCGTATTCTGGGTTACCCAGATATCTTTTTCCTTCACGAGGCTTCCAGCCTGTACCTGAACTCTGATTTTTGCCCGGATTCCCTTTTTGTTATCAACCTCAAGCAGTTTTACATAGGCATCATTCTGGGCGTTGACACCGGTAACAGATGCAACGACAATTTGCTTTACCAAATGAAGCTTGTACGACTGAACCGGATCAAGTTTATAAACCAGATTATAAACATTGCGGTGGGTTGCAGAAAACCGGAAAATACAAAGCGGGTTTAAAGATTTAATGGCTTCCTGGGCTTTAGGTGTAGAATCTACACTCTGTGGCTCATCAATAAAAACAAAGGGCTGGGTAGCCTGAATAAACTCAATGGGTTTACGGCCGGATAATTTGTCATTTTCCTTAAAAATAACGTTACTTTTTTTGTCTTCATTGATGTCTGAGAAATCTTTGCGGAAGGCGTCAATATTAATCACCATGATTTGCAGCTGATTACTGGTTGCAAACTGCCTGAGACGGTTTACCTTCCTGCTGTCATAAACAAAGTATTCAAATTCAAGATTATTGTAGAGGGCTCTGAAGTGTTCTGACGTAATTTCCAGATTTTTGAGGGTACCCTCCCTGATTGCTACACTCGGTACGACAATAATATGTTTTTTAAAACCATATTTACTGGAAAGTTCAAAAATAGTTCTCAGGTAGACGTATGTTTTTCCGGTTCCGGTTTCCATTTCAACCGAAAAGTTCATGCCGTTGGCAACAAAATCTTCCTGACGAACCGGATCCAGATCATTTCTTTCCTGGATCGATACAAGATTCCTGTAAATGGCATCCTGATCTGGTACTAAATGGTTGGCAATACCCAATTCTGACTGGAAAATACTCCCCTGCCCATCTGCTTCCTGTGAATTGATTTCAATTGCAAAATCACCCTGGTTCAGAGGCTGACCATCAAAGAGATCAACAAGCGCAGAAATAGCCTGGAGTTGATAGGGTTGGGTACTGTCGAATTTAAGTTTCATTTAAATAGTGGTTTTATTAAACAGTAATTATTTGACTCTTAACAGTAAAAGTTCAACCCAGGCTTTAAATCTTGGACATTTCTCAATAATAAGTTCAAAACTATTTTCCAATGCAATTAGTGGACCATGAAAGGGTTTCTGGTAACCGGGTATTATTTTTTCAAGACGTTTGGATGGTGCCGTTAATGACCCGTCATTTATTAATTCCGGATTTGGGTAATCCCTAATGATATTACCGATTTTCTCTTTGGACTGATCGGACAAATCCGGGAAAAGGTCAAACCCTTTGGTTGACGTAAATAATAAACCCTCAAACTCATGGAGTTGAATATTTGGAATAAAGCGCGGATGATTTATATCCACTGCACAGGCCTGTTCGTAAAATGCAACCCTTTCACCGACACTATTGAGTTTTTTCCCCTCTGAATATTTTGGAAAATCACTTTCAAGTCTGAAAAAATCAATCAATGAGGTTACGATGATGTCCTGTTGACTCGATAACAGCGTTTCTGCATTTTTTTTGAACCTTGAATAAGTTACTGCACCTCCCTTATGTCCCGGGCTGGTACTCATTAATATGGCTCTGACATCGTAAAATTCGTGGGCATGGAAAAACGGCAAAAGCAAACTTTTGACAAACTCTTCTTCGGTTTGACCCTCTACCAGAATATAAATACCCCTGATCACGGCCGGCCTCCAAAGACATTTTTATTCCAAAGTTCACCAAGGGTATATTCTGAAAGCCAATTTTGAAGATTTTCTGAAGACAATCGCTTAATGACAGTTTGATTGTTTTCACGTTCAACAACTAAAACATCTTCAGGATTGAAATGGTTGAGAAGGGTTACAGATTGAGTTGATACAATAATCTGGGATTTGGTAGAAGCTGTTTTTATCATCGAAGCCAGTTTTTCAATTGCAACAGGATGCAAACCCAATTCAGGTTCATCAATAATGATCGTTTTTGGCAATTCTGGCTGCATCATTAGGGTGGTAAGACAGATCATTCTGAGTGTGCCATCAGAAAAATTATGTGCATTAAAAACTTGGTCTGAACCCTTCTCAAACCAACGCAAATAAATTTGGCTCGCGTCTATTTCGTCAGGTTCTAAATGAAACTTGTTGAAAAATGGAGCGATTGACCTGATAATTTTTTCAATCAGGTTAAAATGTAATGGGTGGGCTTTTTGCAGTTTATAAAGGAAAGCTGCTAAATTCCGGCCATCTTCGTAAAGTCTGGAATAATCGTTGGTTGTACAAGGTTGTTTTATTTTAGAATTAAAACCGGTATCATGAAAATGATAAATTTTCATAGAACTGAAACTGTCTTTTAAATACTTATCCCGAAACCCATCTGAGTTCGGTAAAACACTTTCAATTGCCCCAGGATTGTTAATCTTTTTGTTATCCCAAAAATTAGTAAACCCGCTAAAAATACTACTCCATTCTTCTGCAAAGATGAGATTTCCAGCCTGGTCGGGCACAAGTTTAAAGCCATACCGATTATTATATTCAGTATCAAACGTAATCTGACCGAACAACATTTCAGATGTTTTTCTGCCGAAGTAAAGAAAATTGTCTGCCCTTCCGTTCTGGCTGATATACAACTGAAGCTGCTGTTCAAAAAGTTTATTGAGGAATTTAAAAAAACTGATGAAATTACTTTTTCCTGCTCCATTTGGCCCGATCAGAATATTCAGTGCCTGCAGTTTGATTTCATCACTTTTCTTAATGGATTTGAAGTTATAAATTTTTACAGATTGAATTGCCATATTGGCTTTACCCCGTTACACCGTTCTGAAATTCACAACACCTTTGCTTTTCATGATCTGAACTGCATTGGTTTTAAGCTGATCATTATTTTGAAATCCTTCATCAAGGCAGATGACACGTACTGGTCTGAGTTCTGCCATTTCCCTGATAAGATCGTGGGTCAGTTTCTTTTCAAGACAGATAAGTAGCTGACCTTCAGCAATACTGAAAACTGTTTGTTCACCGAAGGTAAGCCGTTTGACCGAGGTGGTCAATTCAAAGCCGGATTTCAACAGTAACTCATACAGAATGGCTTCCTGTTCGGCTTCAGGTGTGATGTGATTAATATGGCCAAACAAGGCTTCCTGAATCGCTTCGGGATGTTTTGGAATACCGGCATCCCAGATTTTAAAATTGGAGGACGCAAGCTTGAAAACTTTAAAACCCAGGTCGGGTTCCTGTTGGCTCGTAACGCCCTGATCCTGAACAGGAAACAATGTTGGATTTACCTTTTTCTTTTTTTCTTCTGCTGTTTCCTTCTCAATTTTCTTTATTACCCGGCGTATTCTCTCTTTTCCAATTTCTGCAATAGTAGTATACCCAGCTTTAAAGGCTTCACTGGTCTCATTGGTAGGCTCCGGAAGCTGAACACAGATGAATTTCCGATTGCCCCCATCCTCATGATTTAAATCTAAAATTGAATGAGCCGTCGTCGAGGAACCCGAGAAAAAATCAAGAATAATGTCATTATTTAATACCAACCCAACTGATAAATATTTAATTAAATAAATTGGCTTTGGGAACGGAAAAACACTTTCCATTTCAATACTTATCAAATCATCCTGACTTGATTTAAATTCTTTTTCATTAAAGATTGAACGAATTTTTTTTCCTTCTGGCATTCTCTGTTTAAATTGAACCGACCAATTACCATCTGTCTTTTTTATAATTCGGGTTTCGCCTTTTATTTTATCTAACTTAAATCGTTCTTCACTTCGGAACCATTTCCCTTCAAGCAAAGTACCATCGGGTGCTTCAATTTTATATGGTTTGGTCGCAGTATAAGATCTTTCCATTGTATCCCAAAAATAACTTCCTTCTTCATCTTCAAGGGAATACCTTTTAGCGTATTCAGACTCGTGGGGTACAAATATTTTTTCAAGTGATAATTTGTTTTTTGAATATGAAATAATAAAATCATTTTCTATTGCAAAATGGTGAGATGCACTACCACCGCCACTTTTAGTTCTTCTTGTAATAGAAACCAGGAAATTTTCTTCACCAAAAATCTCATTACATAAAAATCGTAAATTATTAACTTCTTTATCATCAATTGAAATAAAAATCACCCCGTCTTCCTTTAATAAATTCTTTGCCAGAAAGAGACGGGGGTACATCATGTTCATCCATTTACTGTGGAACCGGCCGTCAGTATCAGTGTTGGTCGAAAACTTCCGTCCTTCATTATCCACCTGCCCGGTGTATTCAAGGTAGGTATCCAGACTTTCACTGTAATTGTCAGGGTAGATAAAATCATTTCCGGTATTATAAGGCGGGTCAATGTAAATCATTTTCACTTTACCAAGGTAACTTTTCTGAAGTAATTTCAGAACTTCCAGATTGTCGCCTTCGATAAACAGGTTGCCTGAGGTCTCAAAGTTGATGCTTTCTTCTGGTGCCGGTACCAGGGTGGCAATACTGGGTTGCTGAATGGTTTTAAAACATTCTGCTTTTCCAGGCCAGGTCATGCCATACCGTTCCTTGCCGGCATCAATACTTTCACCCAGGGTCAGTTTCAGTTTTTCCCAGTCGATTTGGTTTCCTTCCGTAAAAATTTCAGGGAAAATTTCCCTGAGCTTAGAAAGTTGCAGCTCGGTGACAGGCAAAGACGTAAGTTCTTGTTTTTCAATGGTTGACATGACGACTTGTTTTATCCAGAGTAAGTTTCAGAGTATTGCCGGAAAATTAAATTTTCCGGTTTGTGTTTCAAAACTCAATATTTTAAGGTACCTTTGTTGCAGCTCATTGACCATCCCTAAATGGAGTAAGCGTTAAAGGAGTAAAGAAACCGTTTAGTGACCCTAAGCGGTTTCGGCTTTTATAGAGGTTTTGTATTCAGCCAACAGCTTTTTTTGGGTATGTTCATGATCCACTAAGTAAGCTGTTACCAAAAGGTTATACCCTTTGCGCTCCCCAAGCACAACAAGATAATTTTCCTTCTGGTTAAAAATCAGAACCCGGGTTTCATTTTTGCGTTTATTTTTCCAAACCAGAAAATCCGGATGGTTAAAAGACTCAATTATAAATCGCGGGTATCTGATTCTTTCCATCCTACGCAAATCTGGTAGCCTGTTTTTTTCATCGTTTCCTTCATGGGTAATATGATAAAAGGTTCGATGAATGCCGTCCTCCAACGGAAATTTTTGAGTATTAACTCTTATCCCTTTGAAATGAGGGTTCGATTTTATAAAATGGCTTTCAAAGATTTGATACACTGCATTGAAATATTCTTGAATATTTCCATTGTAATCAGTTAAAAAGATCAGATCAGGAAAAACCAATAAATTCTGGGTAGACATCAGAATCCACCAACTTTTGTTGGTGACCAGATAAATATATTGAACTTCTTTTCCTTTATAAGGGTTGACTTCATCAGAGAGTATCTTGAACGGTGGCGGATGTATTCTATCAATTCATTTTTTGCTTTACTGCCAGATAACCCCCTGTGAACATAGGACATTGCTCCCGTCAAAAAATCAGCAAGTTGAACCAGTTCTACCTCATGTGATTTGACCTGCTGAACTTTTTTAATAATTTCCTTCGAAAAATCATACTTATCGTTTCTGAGAACCTGTTCCAGCTTGTGAACTTTTTCTTTACTTCGGGTATCCTTAATGTCAATAAAAACATTATGTGCAAAATCTGGATTCAGAATTGTTTTTAACATACTGAAGTACATTTTATAATAAAAAGTATCGTGATTGTGACCAAATGCCTCATGGTCAAGCGATTTTTTGTTTGGGACAACTAAAACACGGAAACTTAAGTCATCGTCATCAAAAAAAAAGTCTAATAATTCAAGATAAAAACCAAGTTTGTTCTCTGATACTTTATTCCATTTTGTTTCATAAATTGTTCTGTTTTGCCTGGAGTCTTTTTTGTGCTTTGGGTAAAGCCGATGTTTAGCTTTCATTTCTGAAAGCCTTGCGAATATCTCATCTTTTTTGGAAGCAAGGCAGTAAACAGCTCCAAGAACCATTACAGATTGGTTGTCATTTTCAAGATGACAACTTTCATCGCAATAAATATTAATGACTTCCCTCATTATTTCACCTGCCAATTCACCAAAAATAAATCTTCACTCTTCAAATCCTGCTTTAGCCTGGCCTCAATATTATCAATCAGGCCATCCTTTTGCCGCTCAATTTCTTTGGCAGCGCCGTCATAATCACGCCAGGCTTCATCTCTCTCGTTTTCCAGTTTTTTGCGCTCTTTTTCAAGTGCCAGTTTATCGGGAAGATTCGGGGCAACCCGTGCTCTTTTCTTAATTTCCCTGATTTGCTCATCCAAATCCTTAAGAGCAACTTTCAGGGAATTCCGCCGGTCTTCTCCCCATTTATCCAATTTTTCGAGTTCGATATTGAAAAACTGCATATTCCTCTCACCAACGATACCCAGGATTTCAGCTTGTCTTTTTTCGAATGCAACAGTGAGAATCTGTAATTCTTCAGGCGATAGCTGGGTCTCAAGTGGGGACGATGTGGCATTCAGTGAAAACAATCTTGAACACTGACCCTGATCAAGTTCAGTACCTTCACGGGTTACGCCGGTTAGTAGCACAAAATCTTCCTGTTCAAAAGTTGAAACGGTCAGACTTCGGGCGAGCATCCAACCCGTTTTTCCAACAAGAGGTTCAAGAATGGAAATCTTTTTCTGTACGCCTGAGTAGTCAAAAACAAGGGTCGCCGGTTCTGGCTGAATCTCACGGCACCGATGAATGACTTCCTGTGCCAACGGATGATTCATCCGGTAAATATTAACATCCTCGACCCCTTTTCCAATCCGGTAGGGTCCTGAATGAATAGGTTTGCCCGGAAAGGGGTTGGAATGCAAGGTAAAAGAATACACTTTTTCTGAAAAGTGGGCATAATCTTTCAGGAAAAAACGGGTTACAGCCCACAACCAGTTTTCATACCGGGTCAGATACTCTTTGCTTTCCGCAAGATTAATCCGCAATTTTTCATGAACTTCCTCGTCAAAATTCTCAAGCAATTGCTGACGGGTTTTCTGAAGTTCTTTTGTAATACTTCCTTCCAGTTCCGTCTGCAGTTCATTAAAGGCAAAATCAATTTGCTGGGGAGTTCTGCAATCCTGATAAATAGCAGCAATTCTTTTTTCGAAATCAATTCCGCTTTCAATACTGCCCAGAACTTCATCACTGGCACCAAAAACACCATCAAATAATTTAAACTTATCTTTGAGCAACTCATAGACACGCAGGTCTGCTGCATTTGCCTTGTTCAGAAAATTAACCACAACAACATCGAACTTCTGACCATACCGGTGACACCGGCCAATGCGCTGTTCAATCCGTTGTGGATTCCATGGAAGGTCATAGTTGATAACAAGTGAACAGAATTGCAGGTTGATACCTTCTGCGGCGGCTTCGGTTGCAATCATAACCGTGGCTTCATCCCTGAAATAATCAACCAGAGCTGCGCGCATATCGGCTGATTTAGATCCGCTGATTCTGTCCGTGTTTTTATGCTTTTCCGTCCAGTCTTTAAAAATTTCCCTTGATTTCAGATCGGTATTAGTTCCATTGAAAAGAACAACTTTACCCTGATATCCTTTTGATTCAAGAATCGTACGCAGGTATTCCTGAGTCCGTTTACTTTCGGTAAAAATGATTGCCTTTTGGGGAGCACCTAATCGTTTTAACTCAGAAAAACCATTTTCAATTGCTGTAAAAAGCTTTTCCCCTTTAGAATTTCGGGTAATGGATTTGGCCAGAGCAGCAAATTCACGGAGTGCAGCCATTTCTGATTTGATATTTAAAATGTCAGATTCGCTGAGTTCCTTAACTTGTTCATCGTCCTCTTCATCCCATTCCTCATTCAGCTCATCCCAGGTCTCAAAATCTTCTTTGAGGTCAGCGCCAAGGTCTTGCCCTTCATGCTGATTGAGCATAGCCTGGAGACGTTCACTTAAACCGGACAGGGTACCCGAAATAGCAAACGTGGAAGAGGCCAGTAGCCGTCTTAAAATCAAAGTCATCAGGCTTCTTTGACCCGGTGGCAGAGCAAACAGTTTTTCACTCTGGAGATAGTCTGAAACCTGGTCATAGAGTTTCTGCTCATCAGCGGTTGGGTAAAACTCTTCCACTAGGGCAATCCGGTTGGTATAACGGATGTATTCAAGAACCTGCCGGCGGAGTGTTCGCTTACAAACCGGCTTTAACCGTTCTTTCAGTTCATTGAACAGAAATTCATCATCTGCGTCATTCACCCGGCTGAACTGAACTTTGAAACTTTTCAGATCACCAAATACATAATCATCAATGATACTGACCAGACCATATAGTTCCAGAAGACTGTTTTGAAGGGGTGTTGCCGTCAGTAAGATTTTCGGTACTTTTTCCAGCGACTCTTTTATTGAACGTGCTATTTTATTTCCCGGTTTGTAGACATTCCTTAACCGGTGAGCTTCATCAATAACAACCAGATCCCAGCGGATGGATTTTAAGTAAGCGTCTTTACTTCTTGCAAACTGGTAGGAACACAGGATTATTTCTGACTGATCGAACGGATTCAGATTTCCACTTTTTATTTTTTCATTGAAGGATTTGGCTTCAAGAATTGCCGAGGGCAGAAAAAATTTGTCCTGGAGTTCCTGAGACCACTGTTTTCTGAGATTGGCAGGAGTAATGATCAGGATTTTTCTTTTCCGTTCTGCCCATTTTTGGGAAATAACCAATCCGGCTTCAATCGTTTTTCCCAAACCAACTTCATCAGCCAGAATTGCACCCATTGAAAGAGGCGATCTGAAAGCAAAAAGCGCAGCCTCAACCTGATGCGGGTTTAAATCAACCTGTGCATCAACCAAAGTTGATGCTAATTTCTGAATGGTATCTGAAGAACTTCGTTTGGTAAGTTCCCAGGCAAAATACTTAGCGTGGAACGGAGTAAGCGTCATATTGAAAGATTGATTTTTGTTAAAGTAAAAAGTAGCGGTTTTATGTCAATCAATCAAGGAGAGAGAAGGGAAAGGGGGGAAAGGGTTGCCTTTAGTCTTTTGGAAAATTTTCCCAAATTGCAAAAGGAACCCAAACTATTGTTTTTAAATATTTTATCATTCAGAAAAAAGTGGCGAATTCTCTAAAAAAATAAAACAGAACTTAATATGATACTCCAAAAAGAATAATCTCATCATTATTTTCATCAAATTGGTGTGATTTATCTTGTTCTTGAATTTGAAGGCGCTGGAAGGTTATCTGGGTTAAAACAGGCACCTCTTTTGTATATCTCCCTTCTTTTGTGGCAACAATGAAGTTAACCAAAGCTTGTGCATTTTCATTTTCAAAGTCAACTTTTATTTTCAATGTTTCAGGCATATTGGTATTTATTTAAAGTTTACTTTTCGTTTTGTCTGTGATTCAACTTGGTTCTTTATTGGTTTCAAATCTAAAGCAAAGTTACAATTATCGCAAATGAGAATATCATTATCTTTTATATTTTGATTGATCGGCAGTTTTCGTTCGGTAATTTGTTGACTATCAAGCTCCATGTAACCATTAACCTTGTGCCTTTTTGAACATTTAGGACATTGAATGTCCAACTCAACTGCATCAATTTGTTGTTTCTTCCCTTGTGTTTGGGGAAATGGTGACCCTAATGGTAAATGTCCTCCGGGGCTTACAGTAAATGTTTTTGAGATTTTCAAATCATCTACAAAAAACAACTTATAAACTGTTGAACCATCAAAAATCAATCGAATTACAGTTTTTATCCTATATACTATATCAGCAAGAATTTTATCTTCCTCAATCCGCTCGATGATCAATACTTCTTTTAAATCCTCTATTTTTAATGATCGGCCATGGGTTCTCCAAGTTGTGTGATCACAGAACATATCAGCAACTTCATTTGCTCGTCTTTTCCTAAATTCTGGGGTAACAACTGTTTTCAATGTTCTGGTCTTTTCCCAATTTTTGAATTTATATTGTTCCAACCACTCTTTGACTAAATCCTTTGCGAATTCAAGAGAATTTATAACACCATACAATTCACCGGGCGAAATTTGTGCAACCATGACTGCATCAAAAGGATTTAGTCTTCCATTTTTCTCGGCTTCTAAACGTTTTGAATCGACCCATTCTTTATAGTCATGGGCAGAAACAACTGACCGACCGATTTTAACCTGGGCATCAATTGGGCCTAAACTACCAGTTTCAGTCATGAAAATATTGTCCCCAGATAAGACAAGAATTGTACCTGCACTTTTTGCTTCACCTGCAATTACAAAATTGACTTCACTAAATTTTTTTCTAAGAAATTTAGCAATTTCTTCAGCAGCTTCGCCACTGCCGCCTGGAGTCTCAATATAAAAATCAATTTGCGTTTCCTTTGATTCCCGTAGAATATCCTGAATGTTATAAAAGTCATCTTGAACTAGGCTTACATCGATACTACCATTTCGTGCTTTATTTATATCGGCTGCATAAACAAACATGTATCGGCTAGTATGCTTATTGTACAATTTCAGAAGTCTATGTAATTCATTTTGCAAATCCAATAATCCAAAACGCTTTGAGATGTACTCATTTAGTATGCTTGCCATAAAATTAGTCTTCTTTGTTAACGTAATATTTTAGTTAAAAAAATAATTTAAACTATTTAATCTCATTCAAATTCCCCATCCTCACCCTATCAACACATACGGTATCACCGTTTTATCCCATTTCTTTCCAAAATACCGAACGGACTGAAATAAAACTGTCCCATTGACCCGGGTGAATAGTCTGGCAACCCAAACAGGTGGTTGTAGATTATCCACCTTTGTGGATATTGATTCCGAAGTAACCGGTTTCTTCATAGTCTAGCTCACCGTCACGGATGTCAGTCACATCACCCAATCGTTGAACCAAAGGTAGATATATGTTTTTAAACAGAACATGGCAATGGGCGTTATACAATCCCGGTTTTAGCCGGGCGATTCCTTTTTCACTTCCTGATCCGTTACCCTTCTTGAAAAGGGACGGATTGGTACTGGCATAGAATGCAGAAGTCACTTGGGGGAGTCCATAAAAAGGGCGCCAACATATATACCACGCTCCTTGGAAGCGGAGTCACCAATTGCTTTCAGGTAATACCCATGGATTCTCAACAAAATTACCAGATGGAGGGTTCTATCCAATTGAATAGGACTTAACCTCTCATTCAGTTCAGTTAAAGAAAGTCTCGGTATTGAAGAAGGGATTATAGCCTTGGGCATTTATTTCCTTTTGACTGCAATTCAGCACAGATTTAAATCAAATAGGGGCAATCCCGATTAGAAACGCAGATTTATTGAACAAAATCGATTTAATAAAACAAAGTTGGTATGCAAAAATCCCAAATGATTTAAGTTTTCGCCATTTATATTTAGGTAGATTTTTTACTTATTATCTTGATACGCAACAGCCAAACCACTTTTTATTAAGAGAAGCTGGTTTTGTACTTGGACATAACAAACACCCAGCCAGTCCGCTTTCAAATTCTTTGGTTAAAGGTAAGGAGAAAACCTTCATTTTGGCAATACAGGAAACCCCGTATTTTTTGCCGGTTTCGCACCTTAGTTTTCGGCTAAGGAAGACCTTAGATCCGTCTAAGGGGGGTATGACGGATCTGCAAACAGGTCCTCCCCGAAGGAAAAATAACTTGAGGTAAGCAGAGAAAACAGATCCCTAAGACACCTGGCAGGAAGTGACCGGTCATTTCGGGAACCTCACTACCCGATCAACTTCACCGGTTTTATGGAACTCAGCCACTAAATATTTATAACGAAATAAAGGAAAAACCAGGAAGTCCGGACATTCGTCCGGCCAGGCAGGTATTTCCCTGTTTTGGAATTTCTACCACTAGATCGCTCCGCTGGAGCGATGAGAATTGCAGTAATGCCAGAATCAGGGCAAGTGCGGCTGCGAAGGTTCGTGGGTTTCGGAAAGTGACCGAAAGGCCTGAAAAGTTTCTTAATCACACAAAAACATTTTCCGGTCAGTTTCCGCGGCAAGCGGGACTTTTGAAACCGCTGGTTTCAAAGGGAAAGAACCTTTGCGTTTGGATTCTGGCGAAGGTTTTGCCCACTTTTCCCGAAAAAGTGGGTCGTCGAAGACAAAGAAATTTCTGTTTGGTGCATTTTCGCCCTGAATAAGGCCAAACCCGGAAAAAGGGTTGTGTCCGGGCGGTTTGGTTGGCTGCGTTTGTTTTTCTACCCACATATGACCCTTTTAACCCGCGACCGAAGGTCTTGGTCGCTGGGGTGAGGGAAAAAAAAGGCCGGACTTTCGTCCGGCCTGGCGGGTCTGTTGAAAATGTTGCGGTGGTATAGTGAACGGGCAATCCCCTTTATCCCGGGTCGGCCCACTTCCCTTCTTCCCGGATCAGTTCAATGAGTGCCGCATCCGCCAGTTCCTGCGGAATGGCTTTCCTGACCACCTTTTTCCCGACGTACAGATCAATTTTTCCCGGTCCGGATCCGACATAGCCGAAATCGGCATCGGCCATTTCTCCCGGTCCGTTGACGATGCATCCCATTATGGCGATTTTAACGCCCTTCAGATGCGAGGTTTTCTTTTTGATGCGGTCTGTCGTATCCTGCAGATTAAACAGGGTTCTGCCGCAGGACGGACAGGAAATATACTCGGTCTTGGTCGTCCGCTGACGGGCCGCCTGAAGAATGTTGAACAGGATCCGCCGGCGGTCATCGGCATTTCCGGTTCCGCCGATCAGGAACAGATCACCGAATCCATCCGCAAGAAGTCCGCCCAGTTCAACCGCAATCCGTAAAACGGCCGTGTCATCAAAAACCTCAGGTTCAGCCTGCAGCACCAGCGGAAAGTGAAATCCGCCGGCGAAATTCCATTCAATCAGCTCCCGGAAAAAGGAAACGGTCGACTCATCGGTTATCCCCGACAGCATCAGATGGTCATTTCCGGAAGCGGTCAAAATCCGGACGGCACCCTCCAGCCGGGACTTCCAGTCACTGCCGGTCTGCCGGACGGTCAGAATGAGATTCCGGTCGGGAAAGTTAACCGCGGCCAGGGACTCTGCTGTGGTTTTTTCGGTCAGCTCCAGTTCAAGAAACCGAAGCTGATACGGCAGATGGGCCGGGATAAGGTCGGGGTTGTCAGTCGTCAGGCAAAATTCGGGAACGAAGGCTTCCGCACGGGTCGCAGTCAAAACCTGAAACAGCCGGACCACGTCGTCTTCTGAGCTGACCCGGAAGGATATCATCTCAAGTTTGGGTTCTTCAGAAAAGGAAATTACACCATGCTCCCGGATCAGAGCCATGACCTCGTCAGGATCAGGAACGGTTTCCAGCCGGATTCCGGCCCGGATTAATCCTTTTTCGCCGAAATTCAACCGGTTCCCTTTGATCTGGCGGGTCTCTTTCCGTTGAAAATCCAGAGCGTTCCGGAAGGTTTCCTTTTCCGTCCGGACGGTGTATTTTTTTTCAGCGGGATGCTGGTAGGGGGCTGCAATGGCCTGGGCAACCGGAATTTCGTACCAGGCATCTTCCGTCAGACTGACCCGGAGGGTATCGCCGATGCCGTCTTCAAGCAGGGAGCCGATCCCGATTGCCGATTTGATCCGGCCGTCTTCGCCGTCACCGGCTTCCGTCACCCCGAGGTGCAGCGGATACGTCATATTTTCCCGGTTCATCCGGGCAACCAGCAGCCGGTATGCCTGGATCATGACCTGCGTATTGCTCGATTTCATCGACAGGACAACCTGATCGTAGTGGTACATCCGGCAGATGGCCAGAAATTCCATTGCCGATTCCACCATGCCTTCGGGTGTGTCGCCAAACCGGTTCATGATCCGGTCAGAAAGACTACCGTGATTGGTCCCGATCCGCATGGCCACACCCGACTCCCGGCATTTGAGAACCAACGGTGAAAATTTGTCGTGAATGTACTCCAGCGCCTCCTGATATTCAGACTCGGTGTAATCCCGGATTTCAAATTTCTTCCTGTCGGCATAGTTTCCGGGATTGACCCGGACCTTTTCGACGAATTCGGCTGCCTTCATGGCTGCATTCGGTGTAAAGTGAATATCGGCAACCAGCGGAACGGAAAGACCCTGCCGCTTCATTTCTGCTTTAATCTGCCCCAGATTTTCGGCATCCCGGATGCTGGGTGCGGTTATCCGGACGATTTCACATCCGGCATCACTTAATTTGCGGATCTGGTCAACCGTTCCGGCGGTATCCATCGTATCCGACGTGGTCATGGACTGAATCCGGATCGGGTTGTCTCCTCCGATCCCGACTGATCCGACCCGGACTTCATGGGTTTTTCTCCGGGTTCTGATAAACGGATCGGGGACGTAGATCAAGGGCAGTGTCATGGTTTTTTCCAGGGAATTAGTTCAAAACTTAAATCTTCTTTGGCTGAACCCGACAGATGCCGGGCTTCTTCACCGAGCCACCGGCCGATGAAATGATGGGCCAGGTAAATGACCGGGGTAATGGAAACGGCGATGAGGAATTTGTAGAGATAGTTGGTCAGACCGATTGCCGTCAGGTCGGCAAGCGGCATGGAGGCCCCAAAGGCAATGTATAAAACCACCAGGGAGTCGACCAGTTGGCTGATAACGGTCGATCCGGTTGCCCGCAGCCAGATATGCCGGTTCCCGGTTTTCCGTCTGAGCCAGTGAAAAACCTGGATATCCAGAAGTTGCCCGATCAGGTAGGCCACCATAGATCCGATAATCACCATGCCCGAATTGGCAAATACCATCCGGAAGGCCTCATCCGGTACCGGCGAGTTGGGTGCCGCCGGAATGGCAACATCAATCAGAATCAGCACATAAACAAGGACCAGCATGGCCATCCCGACCAGCGTCACAAACCGGACACCCTTCCGACCGAAATACTCATTCATCAGATCGGTAATGATAAAGGTGACCGGGAACGGGATAACCCCCATGGTCATGGTAAAACCGAAAAGGGTGATAAATTTGGATGACGTTACCTCGGCCATGATCAGAAAAGTCAGAAACATGGCCATCAATACCAGAAATAATCGCTGCCCCCGGGTCACAACTCCTCCTTTTTCCCGCACGAAACATCAAAATTACCAAATTAATTCGGGTTTTCGGAACCATGGAAAAGTTTTCGGACAGGAACTGCCACCTGCAGGAAACCGGATAAGTCATTTTTTAGGGGTTATATTGCATCCAATAAATTAATAATGTAATTTAATTCAACATTCCACTTAACTTATTAAGGAGTAAAAGACCCATGAGAGCATTGCTTCTGTTGCTGGTACTGTCCGTTTTTTCGGTGGCTGGTTTGGCACAGCCCAAAATCCTGTTTGTCGGGGATGAGGATCTTGGATTTGGAAACAAGGATGTGGTCAGAGCTTCGCTGTACCGGCTGAGCTTTCAGTATACCTATTTCAATGCAAACGACAGTCTGAGATCCCCTTCAGCCACCGAACTTTCGGGATTTGATCTGGTCATCTGGTACACGTCCTATGACGGATTTAAAACCTGGTTCTGGAACGGGAATTTCGAAGTGAATCCGGCAATTCAATCGTATCTGAACGGCGGCGGCCGGCTTTGGGTTTCAGGAACGGATTTACTGTATGATAAGTACGGTGCGCCGGTTTATACTTTTGCGCCCGGCGATTTCGTATACGACTATCTGGGTGTTTCCTCCTATGATGTTCAGTCTTATGGGTCTGATGGCGGAACCGGGGTTTCTGAACTGGATCTTGCCCCGGGAAGTCCGCTGGTTTCGGCTGATAAACTCACCTGGATTTACCCGACGGCCTGGTGGATTGATGGTGTAACCCCAACCGGAACTGGCGAATCGGTCTATCAATTCGGTCCGGAATCTTATTCGCTGGCCGGTTATTCGGCCGCAGTTTATAATGAAACAGCCTCTTTTAAGGTTTTTAGTTGCTTTTTTGATTTGTATGAAATTGCCTCGGGAACCCTCCGGGACCAGGTATTTAAGGACGTGATTGCTAAACTGACGGAATCCAGTCCTGTGTTTAATTACGTTCTCTATGGCGATTTGAATGACAATGAAGCCGTGAATGCACTCGATGCCTCACTGGTTCTTCAGGAAGCAGCCGGGTTAACCGATGCCTTCGAAGGAGAAGATCTGATTGCAGCCGATGTTTCGGGGAACGGGGAATCAGGAGCTTATGATGCTTCCCTGATTCTCCAGAAATCAGCCGGGCTTCTCGACTATTTCCCGGTCGATGCCAATCAGGATGGAAAAGGTCCCGAAGATCTTAAGGGCAAAATCCGGAGTTTCACCGTCGAAACCGGGATCCGAAAAGAAAACAGGACTTTTTCTCTCTTTCTTAAGACAGACCTGCCGGTTGCCGGTCTGGACCTTGTCCTTACGGGGCCCGAACAAGCACTCAGGCAACTTAAAGTGACCCTGCCGGCCGGGTTTAACTCTGAGCAGGCCCTTCACTCCGGTTCAGGAAATGCCGTCCTCAAAATTTCGTCCGCATCCGGCATTCCCAAAACCCTTTCAGACCTGATAACCTTCCATACCGGATCCCTTTCGGGTGCCATTTCGGGGACGATTTCGGTCAACGAATCTGAAAAACAGGCCTTTACCCTTGAAACAGACGGCGACACCCCGGCGAAACCGGCCGTTTTTGCACTCGGTAAAAACCATCCGAACCCCTTCAATCCGGAAACCCGCATTCCGTTCAGTCTGGAAAAGGAACAGGTTGCAAGCCTGGTCATTTACAATATTCTGGGACAGAAAGTCCGGGTCCTGCTCGACGGTCCTGCTGCCGCAGGGGTAACCGAACTGACCTGGGATGGAAAAGATGATGCCGGAAACCCCGTCAGTTCAGGAATTTACCTAAGCCGGCTGTCCTCCGGCGGGAAGTCACTTGTTGCCAGAATGATCCTGTCCAAATAATCCCGCAGCTCACTGCCGTGCCGGACTGCCCATCCGGCACGGATTTTTTTCCGGTTGCCCGCCTGTCATCTTTTCACTTTCAACCCTTTCATTCATCTGAAAAAGTTGATTACTTTTGCAGATATTTCATTCATGGATTAACTCAAAGGAAAATGTATGATCAATCCCGGAATTTTCAGAGAATACGATATCAGAGGAATCGTTGATAAGGATCTGACCGATGATACCGTCAGCCTGCTGGCCAAAGGCGCCGCAACTTACTTTCTTAATGAAGGCTGTAAAACTGTCACGGTCGGGCGGGATGTCAGACTCAGCGGGAAACGGTTCAGAGATATCGTCGTCAGGGAATTTGTCGGGGCCGGCCTTCACGTGATCGACCTGGGTGAAATCACCTCACCGATGTCGTACTGGTCTACCTTCACCATGCCGGTCGACGGGGCTATTATGGTCACCGCCAGTCACAATCCGGCCGATTATAACGGATTTAAAATTTCAATCGGAACCAACTCAATTTACGGATCCAAAATCCAGGATTTACTGAAACTGATCCAGACCGGGAAGTTTGCAACCGGAACCGGCAGCGTAAAGGAAGTCAGTATCCGGGATGAGTATCTGAAGGATATTACCAGCCGGATTTCCCTCGGGAAAAAGCTCAGGGTTGTGACCGACTGCGCCAATGCAACCGGCGGCCTCATTGCCCCCGATTTTTACCGGATGATCGGATGCGAAGTCATTGAATTATATTCTGAGCCCGATGGACGGTTCCCGAATCACCATCCCGATCCGACCGTGGACAAATACCTGGTTGACCTGATTGCCAAAGTCAAAGAAACCGGTGCTGACCTGGGTATCGGGTTCGACGGCGATTCTGACCGGATCGGTGTGGTCGATAATCTGGGCCGGGTGGTCAGGGGTGATGCCTTACTGGCCATTTTATCGCGGGATGTGATTAAACGGAATCCGGGCGCAGAAATCGTATTTGATGTGAAGTGCAGCCAGGGTCTGATCGAAGACATCACGGCTCACGGCGGGAAACCGGTCATGTGGAAAACCGGCCACTCGCTGATTAAATCCAAAATGAAAGAAATCAATGGCCCGATTGCCGGCGAAATGAGCGGTCACCTGTTTATTGCCGATAATTTCTATGGGTTTGATGATGCCATTTTTGATGGCGCCAGACTGATTCAGTTGCTGTCGCACACCAGCGAAAAGCTGTCTTCCATGCATGACTCCTTCCCGAAATACTATTCGACTCCCGAAACCCGTCTTGATGTGGCCAATGACGACATCAAATTTGAAATGGTGGCAAAAGCTGTCGAATTCTTCAAAAAGGGTTTCGAAGTTATTGATATTGACGGGGTAAGGGTTCAGTTTGGCGATGGCTGGGGACTCATCCGGGCATCGAACACCCAACCGGTAATCGTCGTCCGGTTCGAAGCCAGAACGCCTGAACGCCGGGATGAAATCATGCATCTCATGCTGGGCAAACTGAAAGAATACGGCGACTTCCACGAAGGTCACGGCCACTGATCCGGTTTTGTGTTGAAAAAGCCCGTCAGGTCTGAACGGGCTTTTTTTTTGCCGGGAGCCGGTGATCATATTATAAAAGGAAACCAAACCCTGAAATTCAGATTAGAGATTAATTAAGCACACGTTTTTTTATTTAATCAATCCGGACATTTTTGTAACTTTCCGAATTCCAATCAAACCTAAGGAAACGACATGGCAAATGTAAAAAACAAGAAAGGCGTCATCGGAATCCTCACCGGTGGCGGCGACGTACCCGGTCTTAACCCTGCAATCCGTGCGGTAACAATCCGTGCAATCAGAGAAGGATATCAGGTTGTCGGTATCCGCCGCGGCTGGGAAGGTATGATCACCATCGACCGGAGTAAAAAACTGGAAGAGCAGGATGATGCGATCCTTCTGACCGAACAAATCGTGAACCGGATCGGCAGAACCGGCGGTACTTTCCTCCACACCTCCAGAACCCGTCCTGACAAAGTTAAAAAAGACAACGTTCCTGCTCTTTACAAAGATGTTTATAAAGAACCAATCAATGACCTCACCGGCGAAGTCATGAAAAACATCGATTACCTCGGTCTGGACTATCTGATTCCTATCGGCGGCGACGATACCCTGAGCTATGGCGTTCACATGCACAAACAGGGCATGAAGGTAATTGCAATTCCCAAAACCATGGATGGCGACGTTCCGGGAACAGATTATTGTATCGGATTCGGAACCTGTATTTCCAGAACCATTGAACTGACTCACGAACTCAGAACTCCGGCCGGCTCTCACGAACGGTTTCTGGTCATCGAAGTCTTCGGCCGGTATGCCGGTTTCTCTGCCCTTCTGCCCACCATGGCCGGTGCAGCCAACCGCTGTCTGATCCCCGAGTATGAATTCGACATGGAGCATATCACTGAACTGATGGTGAAGGACCGGAATGACAATCCGTCGAAATATTCGGTTCTGCTGGTTTCTGAAGGCGCCAAAATCAAAGGTGGCGATATGATGTTCCAGGGCGAAGAAGCAGATGCCTACGGCCACAAGAAACTGGGCGGAATCGGGGATGTGGTTTCTGAGCAGCTCAAGAAAATGTCTGCCAAATTCAATAACGGCCGCCGGATTGATGTCATCAACCAACGGATGGGCTATATCGTCCGGTCCGGTGCTCCTGATGCTCTCGATTCAATCGTTCCGATGGCTTTTGGCAACCTGGCCCTTGACCTTGTGCTTCAGGGAACCAGCGGCCGCCTCGTGAGCCTCAGAAACGGCCGGTATGACAATGTTCCGATTGATGTGGTCACCAGCTACAAGAAGGTGGTCGACGTCAATAAGTTCTACGATACCGACCGGTACCGTCCGAAATACGAACACTTCTCGGATAAACCGCAGCTCATCATGACCAGCGATTTCTGATTTATCAGGAAAAAGAGGTTAAAAAAAATCCGGCTCTTGGCCGGATTTTTTTTTATTTCAGAGACTGATATTCTGACAGGTGACTGGGGTCAGCTTTTGAAAGGATGCTGTAGACCGTCAGCCGTTGCAGTGTCGGGAAATCCTTCAGGATATCCGGGATTTCCTTGTATTTGCTTTCAAAAAACCGGCGCCGCCAGAGGGAATTAGGGTACTTCTGGTTAACTTCCTGGATCAGCCGCAGGGCATCGGTGATGCCTTCAAAAGCAACATCCGGGTTCAGGTGCAGAACATCCAGACCATCGTAGTGGTACTTGAAAAATCCATTCCGGAAATTCTGGTATTTGGTATCCAGAATTTCATCAATAGCCAGCTTCCGGCCTTCACCTGTATTCTCACTTACCCACCCGATACTTTCTGACGTTCCCGGCATGGTTGCAATTTTATGCGCCCTGGCGAAATACAGCGTTCCGCCAAGCGGCTCATAACTGTCGGCCTCGATCCCGAGAATCAGGTAAACATAGTAGTTCAGCAGCGAAGGCAGCGGGTCAAAGGTTTGTTCATTGTGGACCAGTTGCGTGCCCGGGTAGTAATCAAACTCAACATTCTTATCCGAGTATCTGAACAGGGTAGTTGGTTTATCCATTTTAAAAATTTTGCGGGAGGCCCCGATGAAAAGCTGGCCGGTAAATTTTCTACCCATCGAAGATGTTTCAATCATCAGAATCAGCGAAAGCTGGATCCGGTTTTCGGGAGAAAAAGTCGGGTCATCAGTCCATTTCTGGAGCCCGACAAATTCCCGGATGGCCTGGTCAAGCCCCTTCAGGTTATCCCGGTCTGACTGGTTGCTCAGCTTCTGATCGTTAACGGTTACCTGAACCTCGAATTCCTGCCCGGTTGCCGGCAGGCTGACCAGCAGGGTTAAAAAGAGGACAATCGGCAAAAGATTTGTTTTCATGGCTGCAAAAGTACACCACAATCCCCTTTTCATCAATCAAAAACCCGTCCGGTCCCGGTGATTCACTTTTTTTTACACCAGGTCTTGTTATCTGTTATTATTGACAGTATATTTACATACAGTAAACAAATATACAGGAGTCCATCATGGCCGACGGTTTAACAGACAGGCAAAAACAGATTCTGTCTTACCTCCTTCAGTATAAGAAAGAATACGGGTTTCCGCCGTCCTTTCAGGAAATTGCCGACAAATTTCAGTTTGCCTCTCTGACTGCGGTCAAGGATCACCTGAAAGCGCTGGAAAAAAAGGGGTTTATCCGGAAATCGGGTTTCAAAGCCCGGGCTATTGATGTGATTCTGCCGGCTGAGGATCAGGACCTGATTCCCTCCGGAATTCCGATTATCGGGAAGGTCGCTGCCGGTTCACCGATTCTGGCCCAGGAGAACATACAGGGATATCTGAATTTCGGGAATTACTTTTCGGATAATGGCAATGTCTTTGCACTGAAGGTGCAGGGAGACTCGATGAAGGATGACGGCATTCTTGATGGAGATGTCGTCATTATCAAGCACCAGGCTACTGCGCTGAACGGTGATATTGTCGTGGCAATAATTGATGAAGAAGCAACCGTCAAAACCTTCTATAATGAAGGCGACAGAATCCGCCTTCAGCCACAGAATCCCAGGTATCAGCCAATCTATGTTACCGATTCCAATAATTTCAGGATCGGTGGCAAGGTGATCGGAGTTGTCAGAAAAACCGGCGCAGGATACAGTCATAAAGCCTCATGAGCCGGGTTATCCTGCATCTCGATCTGGATACTTTTTTTGTCTCCTGCGAACGGCTTCAGAAGCCGGAACTGATTGGGAAACCAGTCATTGTTGGCGGAAACGGAGATGAACGGGGTGTAGTTGCGGCCTGCTCCTATGAGGCCCGGGCATTTGGCGTTTACTCCTCCATGCCGCTTAAATGGGCAAAAAAGGCGTGTCCTCAGGCCATTTTTATCCGGGGAACCCATTCCCTGTATTCCGGGTACAGCCAGAAAGTGACCCAAATCGTTGCCGGGTTTGCTCCCCGTTTTGAAAAAGCCAGTGTTGATGAGTTTTATATCGACATTACCGGTATGTACAAATACATATTCAACACTCCTGTCGAAGCGGCTGCCTGGCTTCAGAAGGAAATCGGGCAAAGGACCGGGTTGCCTGCGTCCTGCGGAATCGGATCAAACCGCCTGATGGCCAAAGTCGGTTCCAAACTGGCAAAACCTGCCGGCATTTTCTACACAGCCCCCGGTACCGAAGCCGAAATTCTTGCACCGCTTCCGGTTTCCATCCTGCCCGGTGTCGGTGATTCAACCGAGGAAATTTTAAAAAAATGGGCAGTTAAAACCGTTGGGGATCTTCAGTCCTTACCGTCAGAAAAACTGGAAAAACAATTCGGAAAGTGGGGATCCGATTTATTTCTGAAAGCCCGAGGCAAAGGACGCGATGAAATTTCGGAAGAGTCTGAAAGAAAATCGGTTTCGTCCGAGAGAACTTTTCATGAAGATTCTTCCGATCCCGGCTTTATCCGGAATCAGATTATCAAATGTGCCGAAGAAGTCGGGTTTCAGCTCAGGAAAAATGGGCTGAAGGGAAAAACCATGACTCTGAAGATCCGGACTTCCGGGTTTTCAACCCACACCCATTCCGAAACTTATCCCATTCCCGTTAATGATGATCCTCACCTGATCCGGTATGCACTCGATCTGTTCGACCTGGCCTGGAAACCCGGAGTGAAAACCAGACTTATCGGGTTCGGTGTCCATCAGCTCGATCCGGCAGAAGAAGTACCTCTTGATCTTTTTCAGGGAGAGGAAACTTCAAAAATGGATAGTCTCTACCGGCAGGTGGATCTGGTTAAAACCAAATACGGAAAAAAGACCCTCCGGATTGCAGGAACTGACGGGACGGTGGCTTTAAAATCGCCTCCGGGAAACAGTCAGCCCGTCACCTACCGGAATCAGGACCGTATCGAGTTCTGAATTTGAGTACACCCACCCGTTCCACCACAAAATAGCGGAAGGATCCTTTCCGGACTTCAGCCCGGCCACCCTTCCCTGCCAAAGCGTGTTATCGGCAATAAGTAGTCCCCCTTTTTTCAGCCTGGACAGACAACTCTCCGCCAGAGCCGGATAGTCCTTTTTATCGGTGTCCAGTATGACCCAATCGAAGGACTCCTGAAGTTCATTCAGACGGTCAATTGCCGGTCCTGCCAAAAAGTGAAACCGGTCATTTATCCCGGAGTCAGTTGACAGTTGCCTGAATACGGCTTCGTTTTCCTTCCGGAAATCAATTCCGGTCAGGTGACAAAAAGGAACTTCCGTCAGCAGATGGTATGCGCAATATCCATAGCCGCATCCAACTTCCAGAATGGATTTAGGGGCCAGCGCTCTGGCAAGCACAAGCAGAAAATCGAGAGATTCCCGTTGGATGACCGGATATTTTGTTTTGCGGGCATAGTCATCCCAAACAGCCCCGGGCCGGTGTTCTGAAGTAAGTGTTCTAAATTCTTCGGTCTGAATCATTTTGGCAGGTAAAGTAACCCCTCCGTCGGATCTCCAACGACCTGATACTGGTCTTCCCTGATCAGCCAGACCATCCAGAGGGCCAGAACTGCATCCAGGCAGTGGTCGTCCTGAATATCGGCATCCTTAACCCGAAATGGAATCAGAGGGTTGGTTTCTTCCCAGATCCGGTTGTAATTCTCAGTCTTTTTTAAACCGGGCAGCAGATTGAATTTTTCACGGAGGCTGTGCGGGTAGACTTCAACAATCCGGGTGGCTTTTAACCCCTCCTGTTTCAGCAAATCCAGTGCTCTGAAAGTTAACGGAGCCAGCAGAGATGTCATCAGCACCGGTATACCCAGTCTAAGAAGATCCCGTTCACACTGGCGGCTTCCAAATTTACCATTTAGTCCAGAAGGAACTGACAAAGGGGAATCCAATCCCAGAATATCCGGTTTGATTTCCTGAACCCATCGGCCGATCTCCAGATTGTCGTGCAATTTTACCAGACTTACCGTACCGTCTGCCAGCCAGGCGGCAGTGCTTGGCTTCAAAAATGAGGCAGAAAGGTCTATTGCGGCTAACTTTCCGGATTTCATTACCCCTCCAGAAGGCAAATTATTCAGGTACTGATTGGTCAGGCGTTCCGGTTAAGAAAAATCTGGTTGACCGAAATCACCAAATTGGATATCCGTATCCTGAATTCCCAGATAACTGGTTCAGTTCAACACCGTCTATCAGCATGAAAATAAAAAGGTTACCGATAGGTTTGCCAATCCGTGCAGAAATTTCTTTAACCAGGAATTAACCCTTCGGCTCTTGCACCCTTTATATCAATTAAGTAATTTTATACATAGTAAATTCGTGTAACACCAGATAAACCCCTGTCATCCCGAAAGTGAGTGACTTATGAAAAAACTGCTTGTGCATCTGCTGCTGCTGCCGGCAGCGTTGACTGCAACCGGCCAGATCAAGAAAAGTTATGATCTGGACTCCCCCCCGACCGATCAGGTGAGATTTTTAAAGGGCCAGACGGCTGTTGCTGACCATAAAATCAAAAACAGCCAGATCGAAGCAGCACTGCTTTCCTCCGGTTACTTTACTCTCGGTACAACAGGCGGGACTGAGGGCACCGATTTGGATGACGCCTGCCCGATTACCTTTGGGCACCCATGGGCAAAAACCAGTTATCCCGTTTTTGAGTGGGGAGGCATCCAACTGACGCCGGAATCTCTTGCCGGTACCTGTGTGACCGAAACTGTTACCGGGACAGATTCAGCTTCGGTTATTTTCCTGAAAGAAAACGACTTCAAAGCTGAGTTCACAATCCGGATTTCCGGCGGGACGGCCAGTCTGATATCCCGGATTCAGAATTTATCCGGTCAGGTACAGACTGTTGCACCTGGGCTGATTCTGGATCCGTCGGTTGGGAAATGGGCTGACGGAACTCTTTTTTCGGGTCAGGAAGGACTGGGGAAGGAAACACTCCTTGGCCCTGATTTTCCGTTTGCCCTGGAACTCCGGGAAAAGTCAGCCGCTCCTTTCGGGATGGTGGCCGGAATCAGTTTCCCTGGCGCTGCACCGGCAGAATTGCAGGTGATCAACTGGAAAAATCTGCTGGCAGGGGAACCTGCAAACACCGGGGCATTGCTGTATGACGTATGCCTGAAAGCCAGTTGGCCGCTTTCACTTTTAAATGCCGGCGACAGCAAAGAAACCCGGACTCTGATTACCCTGAAGCAGCCGGACTTTGGGCAGTTATTTCTTCGCTGGGATCTGGAACCTTTTTCCTCCATTCAGGGAGGACTGTTAACCCCGTCAACGGCAACTACCTGGATCGAAGTTTCCAACCCAGGCGCACAGTCCCAGTTCAACCTGACTCTTGGGCTGAATGGCGGAACCGTTTTCCCGAATGACACCTCATCAGTTAGTTTTGCAATTGCTCCGAATCAAAAATCCTATCAGAAATTAACCGTCTCCATCCCTGAAATTTATGACAACCAAACTTCACCGTTGGTTCTTAGCCTGTACCAGAACAGTACGAAAAAACTGACCGAGAACCGGAATTATTTCATCCCCGCAACCCCGGTTTCTGAAACAGGGTTAACGGTAAAAATTGATACAGTTACCGCTTCAGGAAAAGACCTCTCTGTTTTTTTTAAGGCCAGGATTACCGAAACAGACCAACTGCTGACCAATCTGAAACCCTCTAACCTGAAACTCACCGGCAACCAGAACCGGGTTTTCGATTTCACTCTTCTGAAAGATACAACAGGTGGTGTTTCAGATCTGGACCTGGTTTTTGTTCTGGATGTCACTGGAAGTATGTCTGAAGAGATAGAGGCTGTAAAAAATAATATGATCGAGTTCACAGACAGCATTGCCAACCAGGGTATCAGCTACCGCCTGGCACTTGTTACCTTTGGGGATGAAGTCAGGTCGACGTCGGCTTTTACCGCTGATGCCGGTGCATTTAAAACCCTTATCGGGCAGCAATCTGCAAACGGCGGTGCTGATTTTCCTGAAAACTCACTGGATGCTCTGGCAGCAGCAACCGAATTGAATTTTAAGCCAAATGCGAAGAAGGTGATCATCTGGATTACAGATGCAACTTATCATATCGCAAATTCAATTACACCCCTTACAATCCAGCAGGTCGTGAATCAGTTGGTATCAAAGGCAATCGTTGTAAACTGTATCGGACCTACCGCCTATGCAACCAGCTATTATGATCCGATCGTTTTACCAACCGGCGGTTCCTTTTATGATATCCTGGGAAAATTCCGGGATATTCTTCTGGACATTTCCCGGATGACAACTCCGACCCGGTTTAAACTGGTATTTACAGCGAAGGACCCTGTTTCACCCGGTTATGTAACCGAATTGAGTGTTTACTACAGCGGTTTGGGCGGCCATGACCAGTTTACCCTCAGCTCCGGCGGACTGCAAAAGACACTGCCCGGGATTACCCTTTACCCGAATCCGTTTAATCCGACTGCGACCATTTCGGTCCGGAATCCCCAGAAATATGGCCTTCAGATTGAGGTCTTCAATTTGCTTGGACAGTCAGTCCGGCAGTTTGAACTTGCACCCGGCTCACCTGAATCACGGGTAATCTGGAATGCGGATAATTCTGCCGGGCAGCAGATTGCAACCGGAATTTACCTCATTCAGGTCAGGTTTCTGGATGCCACCGGCAAGGTGATCCGGAAACAGACTGAAAAACTCTATTTTCTGAAATAAGGAGTCCTCACCATGAAAAAAACTCTCCTTTCACTCACCTTCATTCTGATCTTCTCCCTTCGGACTTTTGCCGATGGGTTGCTGCTGCCGGTCCACAAAGACTACCCGATGGATTTTCTTAAAAATCTGGTGTCGAAGGTGGATGTTTCCATTACCGGAATGGTTGCAGAAACTAAAATCTATCAGGAATTCAGAAACGACTGGAACCAGACGACAGATGCCATGTACTCCTTCCCGCTTCCTTCCGATGCCCGGGCAACGGATATTACCTACTGGAAAAATGACATTGCCTATAAGGCCGTGCTTGAAGTCAGACGTCAGGATACAAACCCGGGGACAGGTGAAAGTCCGCTGGTGGCTGCCGTCAACAGGTACATGGGTTCCAATGCAATCCGCATTTTATTGAAAAATATTGCACCAAATGAAATTCAGCGGATTCAATTGACCTATATTTCTCTTCTGGACTATTACAACGGGGATTGTACTTACCGGTTTCCGCTGAATACCTCACCCTTTGTTACACATTCCATTGAACAACTGGATATCCATTTTTCAGTGAAATCAAACCGGCCGGTCCAAACGGCTGATCTGCCCTCCCATCCGGGAGCAAAGGTAACCCTTCACAATGAGTCAGAATTTGAACTGACCTATTCTGAACCGAAAGCCTGGCTGACCCGGGATGTTGAAATGGTCTTTCAGGAATCTGCTTCCGGACTGACTTTCAATCTGTACTCCAAATATTCCCCTGATCAGACGGGATGGTACAACCTCATCATTACCCCGCCAAACCCGTCCAACCCGGACAGCCTTTTCCAGAAACGGATGGTATTTCTGGTTAACATCTCGTCAGGTATGACCGCCGACCAGATTCAGAAAAGCAAGGAAGGACTTTCATCCTGTCTCGACTACCTGAGACCGGGGGACCAGTTCAATATTATTGCCTATAATTCCGGCATAACCAAATGGAAAACCAGTCTGCAGGCTTCCTCTGCCACCACCGTTGAGTCGGCAAAATCCTTTATCAGCCAGCTTTCAGTATCGGGCGGATCAAGACTTGACGCTGCCCTTCCGGAAGCCTTAAAACAATTTACCGATACCCTTCAGCAAAATAGTGTGCTGAATTTTACCAACGGGAAATCTCTGGTCGATCCGAAAGTAATCCAGACATTGAATACCAAAAAAGCGGGCATTTTCAGCATTGCTTTCGGTGACCTCGTCGACAGGGAACGGCTTGAATATTTATCTGCGTTAAATTACGGCTTCGTCAGGTATTTCCGGGAAAGCGACAACCTGAAAGCAGGAATTGAAAAAGTATTCCGCATGGTCAGTGACCCGATTATGGCCGGAATCCGGGTTACCTCGGCAAAAAGTGATCTATCCGGTCTTTCTGCGGTGAAGGGAACCTCGATCTACTCCAATGCCTTTACAAGTGTATCCGGAACCTATTCAACACCGGGAGATGCAGTTGTAACCCTTTCAGGACGGAATAAGATGCAAAAACAGGTTCAGTATCCGTTTTCGTCTACTTTTTCACCCGACACGCTTCAGTTCGGCTTTGTGCCTTCATTATGGGCTAAAGGAAAAATCGATGCACTTGAACAGGTAATACTGGTTGATGGCGAGACCCAGACACTTAAGGACAGCCTGATTGCACTTAGTCTGACCTATGGGATCCGGTGCCGGTATACAGCTTACATTGCAGACTACAAAACGGTTAACACCGGAACTGGTGATGACCCCGAAGTCCCTGCTTTTGCCGGAGTGAAAGATAATTATCCCAACCCGTTTAACCCGTCTACCACCATCCGGATTTATATCAGCCGGGAAATGGAAGGAAAAATCAACCTTCTTAAAATTTACAGCATCACCGGTCAGCTTGTTGCAGTGATTGATATTACCGGCTTCAAAGCCGGGTGGAATGAAGTTCTTTTCTATGCTGCCGGATTTGATGGCCGGGCTCTTGCCAGCGGTGTTTACTTTGTGAGACTTACCTCGGGTAACGAACTGGTTAATACGATCCGGATTACCCTGATCAGGTAAACAGGAACCACCTCAGAACTGAATGAGGGAAGAGTGAATGGACAAATGCTTCGGTGAACGGGTTTCCCCGGAGCAGAGTCACCACTGCAAAAAGCAGCAGATAACTGTAAAGCACCCGTTCAACCCATACCCGGCTTTGTCCTGAAATGAAACCAAGCAGCCGGCTGATCAGGAGAAGAGAGGGAACCGTTCCCAGTCCGAACAGGATGATCATCAGATACCCTTCTGCCGGTCCGGGTGCCAGCGGAAGGGCAATGAAAAGCATATAAACAAGCCCGCAGGGCATCAGCCCGTTGAAAAATCCGAACAGAAAGGACGAATTCAGCACTTTTTCCGGGTGGATCCATCCGGGAAGACGACCGGTAAACGACCAGGGTTTCCCCATCAGCGACAGTACCGCATAATGTCCCATCAGATATCCCGAAACTGTCGTCAGCAGATACTGGGCTCCGGTAAATCCGCCCGACCGGGTCAGGAAAAAGGAGAAGACCATTACGACGGTTCCAATCAGGGCATATCCGGCAGTTTTCCCCGCCTGGTACTTCCAATACCAGACAGTCCCCGGGTTTGATTTTCCCAGCAGGACGATAAAACCACCGCACATTCCCGTGCAATGAAGCGATCCCAGCAGTGCGGTAACCAAAGGATACCCGAGAGACCCGAACTGAAACTCCATTTTCTTCCTCAAATAAGTCAAAGATACGAAAGCAGCAGGTGAACTCTGGCTGTGAAAATGAAAACCACCCCTACTTTTTCCAGCACCGGTTTTGCATAATCCTGAAATCGGTTCTATATTTGTAGTTCTTATTTAAAAACCAACCATATTTTATTCATAATTCAAGTTTCAGAGGTCTTGTCATGGCTAAGCGTTGTGATATCTGCGGTAAAGGTCCTGTTTACGGGAACCATGTCAGTCACGCCAACAATCGTACCCGCCGCCGGTGGGAGCCAAATCTTCAAAAAGTTCATGCCATTGTAGAAGGTCGCCACACCCGTCTGAAAGTGTGCACCAACTGTATTAAATCGGGCCGGGTCATCAAATCTGCCTGAACGGAATGATGGATAAAAAGCCACGCCTTGCTGTGGCTTTTTCCCTTTTCCAGAGTTCCCATGTGGCATCATCCGGTATTCTCGCTTCCTAACCAGCTCACCTACCTGCGAATTCTTCTCGCCCCTGTCTTTTACTACTTATTTTTTATCACTACCCCATCGGGAGCTCTGTGGTGTGCCATTGTGTTTACAATTGCCAGCCTCACAGACTGGTATGACGGATACCTTGCCAGAAAACTTGGCGAAATCAGCCGGCTGGGAAAATTCCTCGACCCGCTGGCCGATAAAATCCTGACAAGTGCCGCATTTCTCGCCTTTTATGATGCGGGAATCATGTCCCTTTGGATGGTTCTGGTAATTATTATCCGGGATATTTCCTTAACTCTGTACCGGATTTATGAAGAAATGAAAGGGAAATCAATCCCGGCAAACCTGATTGCCAAATGGAAAACAGCATCACAGATCGTGGTCATTTACCTGGTCCTTTTCGCTGTTCTCTATCCAAGAATCCGGCCGGAAGGCAAAATACTGACACCCTTTCTGGAAGCCTTCCTGACCTCCTCCTTGCTGGAGATTCTGTTCTGGGGAATCACACTTTACACCCTTTTCAGCGGACTCGTCTATCTGATTGAAGATTTTTCGCTGAATAAAAAGAAATCTTCCTGATCATGAGTTCTGTCTGGGTCAGACTGCTGGGATCCTGTTTTGGTGCCGGATTGCTGCCTAAAGCCCCCGGTACCTGGGGAAGCCTCGTTCCGGTTTTACTGTTCCTGCTGATTCCCGGTTTTTCTTCCCTTCCCGTTCTGGTTTCTGTCTTCATTTTGGTAACGGCAGCCGGAATCTGGCTCGGCTACCGCTCCGAGGTATTCTCTGAAAAAGACCCGGACTGGTTTGTACTTGATGAAGTTTCAGGACAGTTACTCCCGCTGATGGTTCTCTCTTCAACCGATCTGCTTCTGGCCGGAACCTCTTTTGTTCTTTTCCGGTTCTTCGACATATCCAAAATCTGGAAAATAAACCGGCTTCAGAGTTTACCCGGCGGGTGGGGCATCATGCTGGATGATCTGCTTGCCGGTACCTATACTCTACTTTTGATTGGGGCGCTGAAATGGATTCTGGGCTGACGGCTGCACTGATCACCATTGGTGATGAAATTCTCATTGGGCAGATTGTAAACACCAATGCCACCCACCTCAGCATCCGCCTGACGGAACTCGGCTATTCAGTTGAAACCATCATTTCGGTCAGCGACAGGGAGGAAGCGATCCGGTCCACCATTTCAGACTGCCTGGACAACTACAATGTTGTCATTACAACCGGAGGTCTCGGTCCGACACACGATGATATTACCAAAGCTGTTCTTCTGAAACTTTTTGGCGGTACCTGGGTCCGGTCAGAAGAGCAGCTTGCCGTTATCCGTCAGATTTTTGAAAAACGGGGCCGGACGGTCTCAGACCTGAACCTGCAGCAGGCCGATGTTCCTTCAACCGCCAGAGCTCTGATCAACGAAACCGGAACGGCACCGGGATTGTGGTTTTCCAGAAACGGCCACGACCTTTTTGTGCTCCCCGGCGTCCCGACTGAAATGAAATTCCTGATGGATGAACGGATCCGGCCGGTTCTGAAACAGAAAAATACAACCAGCATTATTCTCCAGAAAACTCTCAGGACCACCGGAATTCCCGAATCAACTCTTGCCGAACGGATTGGCCCGGTTGAGCAGTTTCTGCCGGGGAATGCAACGCTTGCCTTTCTGCCCTCCTTCTCCGGAGTCCGGCTCAGGGTGATGGTCAAGGGAGATGATTCTGTTAAGCTTGAAAAAGAGCTGGACAGGCTGACTGCTTTTCTCGCTGAAAAAGCAGGTTCCCATTTTTACAGCTCAGAAGACGAGGATCTTGAGGCAGCAGTGATCCGCCAATTGAAAAGTGCCGGACAAACACTATCAGTTGCAGAGTCCATAACCGGCGGTCTGATCGGAGACAAGCTGACCAACATCCCGGGGGCCTCAGACGTATTCATGGCTTCACTCGTCACCTATTCAAATTCAGCAAAGACTGTCTTTCTGGATGTCAGAACGGAAACTCTGAACAGATTTGGCGCTGTCAGTGAAGCAACTGCTGCGGAAATGGCGGAAGGCATCAGAAAGCGGACGGGAACTGATTTCGGTCTTGCGGTTACCGGTATTGCCGGTCCCGGCGGGGGAAGTCAGGAAAAACCGGTCGGCCTTGTTTTTGTATCTGCCTCCTCGGCCGCACAAACAGAAACCCGCAGACTGCTGATTCCCGGCGACCGGAAGATGATAAAGGAACGGGCCGCCTTTTCTGCCCTGAATCTGCTTCGGGAATTCATTTCGCCCCGATTGCAACCCTGACCTCAATTTCCTATTTTTACCTGTTGAACGCCTGATCCCGGGTATTCACCATTACAGACCAACTACTGTTATTTTTTACAGCACTTTTATTGCTTTTTTGCAAAACATCCTGCATGTTTGGGAGAATTCAATTAAAGTGTCCAATTAGTATTGAAAGGAAACCTCCATGGCTGTCGAAATTAACGAAGGAAAATTAAAAGCTCTTGGTGTCGCAATTGAAACACTTGACCGTGCTTACGGAAAAGGAACGATCATGCGGCTCGGAGACAGGCCAAATGCGCCAATCCGGACCATTTCTTCCGGATCCATTTCACTGGACTATTCTCTTGGCGTCGGAGGCGTTCCCAGAGGCCGGATTATTGAGATTTACGGACCGGAATCCTCTGGTAAAACAACTCTGGCCACCCATATCATCGCAGAAGCCCAGAAACAGGGCGGTTTGTGTGCAATTGTTGATGCGGAACATGCTTTTGACCCCAGATATGCCGAAAAATTAGGCGTTGACACCAAAAACCTGCTGATCTCCCAACCGGATAACGGGGAGCAGGCTCTGGAAATTGCCGAAACCCTGGTTCGTTCAGGTGCCCTGGATGTTCTGGTGATCGACTCGGTTGCTGCCCTGGTACCGAAAGCTGAAATTGAGGGCGAAATGGGAGACAGCCACGTCGGTCTGCAGGCCAGGTTGATGTCTCAGGCACTCCGAAAGCTGACCGGAACCATTTCAAAGACCGGGTGCATTGCTATTTTTATTAATCAGCTCCGTGAAAAAATCGGTGTCATGTTCGGAAATCCCGAAACTACCACCGGTGGTAAATCACTGAAATTTTATGCCTCAATCCGGATGGATATCCGGAAAATCGGAACGATCAAGGAAGGCGAAACCGTTGTCGGAAACCGGACGAAGGTGAAAATTGTCAAAAATAAGGTTGCCCCACCCTTTACGGAATGTGAATTTGATATCAATTTCGGGGAAGGAATCTCCAAAATCGGGGAAATTATAGACCTTGGAGTTGATCACAAAATTATCGGTAAAAGCGGAAGCTGGTTCAGTTACGGAGAAGAAAAACTCGGCCAGGGACGAGAGTCGGTGAAACGGATTCTTATTGAAAATCCTGATCTCGCTGCCGAAATCGAAGGCAAAATTAAACGGACAATGGGTTTTCCGGAAGCAGAACAGCCCCAACCGGAATCCGGCAAGGGAAAATCCAAATAACCTGTGACCATCACAGACATTCAACCCCAGAAATCTGATCAGGGGCGGGTTTCTGTTTTCATTGGCGGAAAGTTCTTTGCCGGACTTTCTGCCGAACGATTTTATGCCCTCTGTCTGCCGGTTAACCAACCACTGACTTCCGTTCAGATTCACCAGCTTGAACAGGCCGTTTCAACTGATGCAGCCTGGGAGTGGCTGGAAAAAAGTCTGTCCAAAACAGGCCAGTCTGAATTCAGGCTCCGCCAAAAAATGATCAGGAAAGGTTTCCAGCCGGATCTGATCAGTGCCCTACTTGAAAAAGCCCGTCATCTGGGCTGGGTTAATGATGAAGCCTATTCCCGCAGTCTGATTTCTGATGGGAAAAATTTAAAAGGCTGGGGGACCGGAAGGTTGCGGCAGGAACTTAAAAAAAGAGGAATTGCAGAAGCGTTAATCCGGGATCTTCTGGCAGATGAAAAGCCGGATCCGGAAGTGATTAACAGGCTGGCTGAGAAAATCCGGAAAAAATTTTCACCACTGTCCGACCAGGGAAACCAGATTAAAGCAGCCAGGTATCTTCGGTACCGGGGCTTCTCCTGGACTGAGATCCGGCAAATGACCGGGAACAGTGAACTTCCTTCACCGGATTAATCCGGGAGAATAACTTCCTGTTTAGGCGGATCCTGTTTATCCTTTTTCTTTTCTATGGATTCTGCCATCCGGCTGAACAGAAAAAACAACACGACAATCATCACGCCAATGATAATCGTAAAGAATATATTGAACACTTCGAAATACCGGAAAACCGGACGGTTTCTTTCCTGCTTAATGAATTGAATCCGGCGGGACAGCCGACGGTCAAACTCCTCTCCCGGTTCTTCATCAGGCAACACTTTCAGAACCTTCCGGATGCCAAGATGCTCATCTAATGCGGATTTGCAGGCCGGACAGATCCGGATGTGATCCTGAACCTCCCGTTTAACCCCTTGAGTTGGCTGATGGAGAAACGACTGGATTTTCCGTTCCCAGTTTTCTGAGCAGAAATCGTTCATTTTACCGGTCAAGTTCCTTTTGTATATAGTGCTTGAGCAATGCCCGTCCCCGGTTAATTTTACTTTTCACTGTTCCGATTCCGATGTTCATGATCACTGCAATCTCTTCATAACTCAGCCCGTCCATATCCCGGAGAATTACGGCTTCCCTGAATACCGGATTAATTTTTGACAGGGCGGTTTCGATAATTTCCATCTGATTGGCGTGATCCTGGAAAAACTCAGGAGAAAGAGACTCATCCGGGATGGTATCCATAAAATCCGGATCATCCTCTTCCCGCCTTAAGGCAGAGCTGAAAATAAGCCAGCGGTGTTTCCTTTTATAGGCAGAACGTGCCAGATTGAGGGCAATTGTGTATACCCAGGTTGAAGCCCTGAAGGAGGAGTCGTACCGGTCAGAGTTCAGAAAGACCTTAACAAATGCCTCCTGAACGATATCCTCAGCATCTTCCCGGCTGCCCAGATATCTGAAAACCGTGTTAAACAAGGGTGCCTTAAACCGGCGGACAAAGACCGGGAATGCCTCTTCCTTTCCCTCACGAAGCAGGATCAGCAAGTCTTCGTTTGTCAGTTCATTCAGCATGATCCGCCGATTCAGATTGGGAAGTTCAGTTGCCGGTTCAGTCAGTGCAAGAGAAAGTGCAGTCGTCATCCTCTGGCCTCCTTTCACTTTCCGGTTTTACCCCGGTCAGGTATGAAGGTTCCCGGTTAGTCTTCCCGCCGTTCAAAATTGCAGACATCTGCAATAAAACTCCCGAACTGAATATCCGCAGGAAAGGGACTGAACCCCTTCAGGCCGGCATCAAGCTGACTGAGCCGTTCGAGCAGATATTCAATTTTCCGTGCTGCTTTTGGCCCCATTGCCTTAACCTGATTAAACTCAATCAGCTCGGGATACCGCTGCGGCGGTGCCATTGTCTTATTTACCGCAATCTGATACGATTTCAGCCACATGGATTTAAAGGACATGGCCAGACTGGCAACCATTCCAACCGGATTTTCCCCCGACTGGATCATTTTGGCCACAATCATCTGGGCTTTTTCCTCTTCATTTTTCACAATGGCATCCTTTAATTCCCAAGGGTTCCAGTCCCGCCGGATTCCCGTCAACTGGGCCACCAAATCAAGAGTCAGCTTTTTCCCGGGGACATCGGCTATGGATATTTTTTCAAACTCGGCAGAAATAAAAGAAATATTGGTTCCCATGGTGGAAAGAATAAACTCAACGGCATCTTCGGCAATCGAGAGTCCGTGGCTTTTGGCCAGTTCCGGAATCCAGGGCCTGACATGATTTTCGTAAATTGCCGGCATTTCGGCAGTAAACTGTTTGTCAATTGCCTTCCAGGGATTTGTTGCCCGGTTCACCTTGGTTGCCAGAAACAGAAGAAACGTTGTCTGACCCGGCCGCTTGATATACCCGGTCAGAACCTCCTTTTCCTTGTTCAGCTTTTCGGCTTCCCTGACAATAACTGCCCGCCGGTCTGCCATCATGGGGTATGAAGCAGCCAGGCCGGCCACTTCAGATCCTGTTGATTCTGATCCGTAGACGATTGAATAATTGAAATCTTTGGCGGTTCCGTCGTAAAACCGGCTGACCAGGATTTTCTCTGCCTGCTGCAGAACATAATGCTCATCAGAAACCACCAGCAATACCGGAGAAAAAGGAACCGTCTGGCACCACTTAAAAATATCGGTAAAGGTCTTAATTTCCATTTTTCTGACTCAACTTTCCGCTGATGAAGATAGAGGTCTGCCCCGAAAGTTTAAACTGATTGGCCTAAAATCTCTGAATCAGGTGTACTCACAGGCGTGAAATTCATTTTAGTTACTTTCTTTTTTATCTTCGTCCCAACTTTTAACAGGATTTACTGCCATGGCACTCATCGAAGAATTTGACAAAACCGGAAACTGGCTGTTCAGATACCGCACTTATCTTCCGCTGGTTCTGTATATCTTTGCCAGTCTGGTTCTTTATTTTGACCGGGATCCCGCCTTTTCACACCAGAATCCCTGGGCAATCGGGCTGTGTCTTGCTGTTAGTTTCCTTGGGCTTTTCATCCGGTCGGTTGCCATTGGGTACGTCCCCCGGTTTACCTCGGGCAGAAACACCAAAAAGCAGGTTGCAGAAGTCCTGAATACAGAAGGAATTTATTCGACTGTCCGGCATCCGTTATATCTGGGTAATTTCTTTATGTGGATGGGAATTGTGCTTTACATCGGGAACTGGTGGTTTTCTCTGGCCATTGCCCTGGTTTTCTGGATTTATTATGAACGGATTATGTTTGCGGAAGAATTTTTTCTCCGGAACAAATTTGGGCAAACCTACCTTCATTGGGCTGAAAGAACGCCAGCCTTTATCCCACGGTTCAGTCAATGGAGCAAACCCGGACTTGAATTTTCTTTCCGGAATGTGTTAAAACGGGAAGAGAACGGTTTTTTTGCCGCCATCATTTCTTTTGCTTATGTGGATCTGTTCAGAAACCTGATCCTGTTTAATCAGCTCAAACTCAGCTTTTTCTGGCTGATTGCGGTAAGTGCCGGATTTATCATTTTTATTACCATCAGAACCATTCGTAAAAAAACCAATCTGCTGAAAGTACAGGGGAGGTAACCGGTGAGTCACCTGAAGGGAATCGGCGGAATTTTTTTTAAATCTCCCGATCCGAAAAAACTGGCTGTCTGGTACGCTTCAGCCTTTGACCTGACGGTTTCTGAGTACGGAACTTTTGATTTTAACTGGCGGGAGTCGGATGGATCCCCGCAGGAACGGTTGACCCTTTTTTCACCGTTTAAAGAGTCGACCACCTATTTTAAGCCCTCAGAATCCTCTTTTATGGTCAATTTCATTGTTGATGATCTGGAGGCCCTGCTTGCCGACCTTGAAAAGAAAGAGATTCCGGTTTTACCGGAACGGGAAAATGCTGATTACGGCAGGTTCGCCTGGATGATGGATCCGGACGGAAATAAAATTGAGCTTTGGCAACCAGCATTAAAAAAATAGTAACGGGGGTTTAAGCCCCCGTTTTTTTTACCGGCCGGGGTGTGTTTACTTCAGGTAAATCATTTTACCGGTAACGGTTACCGGTCCGGAAGATATCCGGTAAAAATAAACTGATGAAGTCAGGTCATGGCCGATTTCGGATGGCAGCCAGGAAATCTGGCTGGTCCCTGCCGGGTACCGGATGGAAGAAACCTGCCGACCGGTCAGATCAAAAACTTCCAGGTGTACCGGTGAAGTGGCACTTCCCGAGAGGTTAAACCGGGTTCCGCCATTAAACGGATTCGGATAGTTTGGGCTGACTGAAAATCCGGTTGGCTTTTCCTGCCCTGTGATCCCCACCTGAACCGATTTAAACTCAGCCAGCAGATTAACATGCGGATCTGCCGTAAGATTGTCTGCAACAAAACCGACCGGGATCAGAAAGTCCTGATCTGCTTCGGTGACCCTTACCGTTACCGTCGAATCTTTCTCACCGGAGAGTCCCAGGTCCAGCAAGAACCGGTAAGGTGTTCCCGACATGGACTGCTGCCGGACCCGGAGGGCAATGGCCCCTTCTTCCCGGTAATTCCAGGTGATATCCAGTTCGGGATGACCGGCAACATAGAGCCACTGATTGAAAAACCAGGAAAAATTTTTCCCGGTAAATGAATTAACCATTTCCACAAATTCCTGAGTTGAGACAGAGGTGCCCGCCTTTGTGTCAACATAATGACGAAGAAGAGCAAAAAACATCTCATCCCCCACTTCTTTCCTGAGCATGTGCAGAATCCAGCCTGCCTTGGCATAGGTTGTCGCATAATTGAAAATCAGATTCTCATCCGGGCCATAAACCGGGATGGTGTTCAGGCCGCCAAGATACCCCCACCGATCATTTTCCGAAACAGATTGCCGGGCAGTCTCACCATACATGCTTTCATTCCAAAGTGCTTCTCCATAAGTTGCAAACCCCTCATTCAGCCAGATGTCGTCGAAGGTCTTGCAGGTAATCAGGTCACCAAACCATTGGTGGGTAAGTTCATGCGCAAATCCGTCATCATTAATCCGTAGCCACGATCTGTTGGCCGTGGTCAGGGTCTGGTGCTCCATGCCTCCGAAATAAAACGGAGACGCAACGGTATGCCCGTATTTTTCAAAAGGATACTCTCCAAACGTTGAAGAATAAACTTCCATCATTTTCGGAAGGTTTTTCAGTGCTGTCACCGCTTTGTAGGAGGAACCATTCCGGTCGGCTGCCCAGAAATAGTTTAAAATCGGGATTGAATCTGTGGGTGAGGTCACTTTGTGATAGGCCTGGTGGTAAGTATCAAAGATTGAAGCATTAACAACAATCAGATAGGAGGCCATTTTATCGCCGGATTTCCAGTGGAAGGTTTGGGTGTTGTCTCCGTTGTCTTTTACAGATTGCAGAAGTCCGTTGGAGGTCACAGTATACCCGGCCGGGACCCGGGTGAAGGTTTCGACTGTGGATTTTTCATCGGGGTAATTGTAGCAGGGAAACCATTGGCATCCTTCGTAGGGTTCAGCCATCGTGTAGGCGATTTTTTCAGGTATTTTCACCTGAATCGTCGGCCGGTAATAGTACAAACCAAATTCATTGACATTCTGGCGCTTGAAATTCACTTTAATTTTAACCGTATCGGCATGTGAAAATATCTGTCCCGTTTTCACAATAAACATTCCATCCGGTTCAGTCAGGAGAGTTGCAGGCTGATCATTGACTTCTGCCGACAGCAGGTCCATTGAGCCATACTGCAGCCGGACTGCAGAAAGGGTGTCATCCGGAATCAGCCAAAGGGTAGTTGCGCCCGGAACTCTGACATCATTGCTGTTGAACAGGGCAAACCAATCCTGATCAATCCGGTAATGAAGAATATCAAAATTCCGTCCTGGACTCGGAGGGGTTAGCTGAGTTTGTTTTTTATAGAAGGGTTTTCCTTCCTGGGCAACGGCACTGGTTGCGGCAAGAAGCAGAACAAAAAGAAGACGGACCATGGGTTTCTCCGGTAAATCGGTAAAAATACGGATTTACATCGAAAGATGGGAAATAGGGGCAAGATGGGCTCAGCAATTGCAACATTTTAAAGGCCTTATTTGGGGGACACTAAAGAGCTTTTAACTCCGAAGATGCCTTAGTAAAACTTCTGTTTTTAGCTCAGGATAGTATTGTTGCTAAATGGAACAAACCTATTCACAACTGGAATCAGATTTTAGCTCAATTATCCATTATTTTTAGTGATCGGGTAAAACTCAATTTATGACTTTGACACAGTTATTGGAACATTCCCACATTCCCGAATGATGGCCTATAACAGAAGCGTTAGCGGAATATAAAAACACATACAGCCAGTCCTGAGCTTGACAAAGGATAACCAATTGGCAACTGAGCCAACGGCGAAGGTTGACCTGAAAAGCGAAACTTTTTATGTGATTCCTATAAACAACAAAGCCGTTCATCGAACGGCCTTTTCATGTTGCTATTTTCCGTGAGCTACTTTGAGTATTTTACAGTCACTTTTTTGAATTTCAGCATACGGCACCCCACCCTTGCTAGTATGAAGCGTTCCCGTTACTTGCCAAATTCCCTTAACTAGAACAGCTTGAAAAGGCTTGTTGTCATTGATTTTCTCACCGTATATGGGAAACCAAATCGCTTCTGCAATCTTTATGGCTGTTTCCTCATTTGGTACATAACCTTCATTTGGTACATAACCACTAGTTTGATTAATAATCTTCTCAACTTTATTCGGTGTAGCCATAGCAAATACCATTATTGTTACTGAAGTTATAAATAACTTAAACATAAAATCAATCCTTCCTTGAAAATTCTAACATATTTAATTTCCTGCCTTTTTTTCCGGTTCTTCCTTTTTTTCTGGTTCATCTTTTTCTTCCGGTTCCGGTTTTTTCTCAGGTACAACCTTTTCTTCAGGCGTTACTTTTTGATCTGGATTAATATTGTTTTTTCTATTGGGGTCATTCGGATCACTTGGTAATTGTTCTGTTATGACGGTTTCCTTTTTAGTAGCAGGGTCATATTTCTTTAACGAACCATCTGGCGTCGTTAAGTAACCCACCAATTTAGTTTTATCATTGTCTTGTTAGTCTGTTTTTGAGAAATTATTGTTATCATACTTTGTCTCATAACCACCATGAGAGTGAATGTCTGCTACTGGAGTAGTTCCCGATGGTGCTGGGCTAACACCACTTCAATCGAACGGCTTTCAAATCAATATCCTTTTATTTCACTTCCTACTTCTATCCAGTCCCAAAAGAACCAGAGATAATCATGAACATAGCCAATGGGTTTTTCCGAGTCTTTATTATGTTGAAAAACACATACTTCAGTTTCAGAATAAAACAACAAGTTCTTATGTATTACAATTATCGGGTAGGCACTTTCCAATTTACTATTCATACTGGCAAGAAACTGGTTGTGCAAAACATAGCCTTGTTCGTTTCCGCTTGATACAATTTTTACGATTTTATTTCCTGCTTTTTCCGGTAAACTGATATCAAGAAAAATACTGTCATTCTCTATAATCGCCAGATATAAAACACTGTCACTATGCATGGATAAGTAATTGGTTTGATGAACAAAATAATCAAATCCTTTTTCAGCTAATCGTTTTGTACCAAAAAGCAGTGAAGTAATAAAATTCAACACAATCAGAACAGCAATAATGATTGAAATCTTTTTAGGTGCCATGATTTTATCTCCTTAGGGTAATTTCAGTTTTGCAGGTCGTTTAAAGCCTCTGCCTTGATAACCACCACTACCCCCATGAGGATTTGTCGACAGACCACCGAATGCACGTCCGATTTTATTTTCGTCTCCATTTTTACTATCGGGATGACCATGACCAACCACTTCATGAAAGAAAATTCCAACCTTGCTGTCGTATGGATTCTTTGCATTACCCAATGGTGATAACCTAGGACTAACACCATCAAGATTAGAACCTCCACCCATTCCTTCCGACAAAGATGTTCTTGGAAATGGTCCTTGGTCTGTCATTTGAAAATTCACCACGGTTTCAGAACGGATAATGTCTGACAAACCAATTAGCCCTTTGTCTGCCCATTCATTTCCGGTTGTCTGCGTACCATTTGCCAACTCTGCCCAACCATCGCCGGAAGTTGCTAAATAGTTTATTGTTTCTGTCTGGAAAGCAACTTCATTTGAACCCATCAACATGTTTGCCAGTGTTCCCAATAAATCAACTGAAGTTTCTGTTCTGGTTTCCACTGTAACAGTTGCATTTTTTATTCCGTTATCCTGAATGGCTTTATCTATAAGTTTTTTAGCCTCTTCCAGATCTTCTTTCGAACCCTGTATTTCTTCACCAGTAGGATCAGTGTAATACATCGGGTTATTTCCCATGCTGACATAAGGTGACATTGTTAGAAACTTATGCGCCAACGGGTCTACCTGCAAAAACCGAATGGTTTGACTATCATATAGTCGGGCCTCGAAGTAATCGCAACCGGTTTCTATATCTCTTTCCTTGTTCTGGTATTTAAATTTAGCTTCTGCTGAAGTATTGGAACTGGTTTCTCTGAGCACTGCCCCAAATGGGTAATAGTCTGTCTTGGAGGTTATCACCGGTGTTCCTGAGGAATTCCGAAGAATTTGTCGAATATTTCCCAAATGATCCTTCATATAATAGTAGTCTGTCCCTGTATCCTTTTGCCATTTCCCTTCCAGATCTGCTCCGTACCGATTCAGATAATTTACCGTCGACGGGGTATTGGTATACTCACCCAGTAATTCCCCGCCTGTTCCTCTAATGTAGTAACTCACATTGGCAGAACCTGGTATTTTTTTAAACCAGCGGGCACCAGACCACAAATATCCATAACTGACCGTTCCTGATCCATTGGTCAATTGGGTTGGCAGGTTCAGTGAATTATACACGATATTACTGATACCTCTCACCTTATCCTGTGTTGTGTTTCCATTCCCGTCATAAGTATAGGCCAGATTTGTTTCTTCAAAAACAACATTATCAATCCAGGCTGTTGCCGGTCCTGCTGGGTTTGCAGCAGTAAATTTGACAATCGCAAATACAGCATTCAGCGGGGCCGTTACTGTTTTTGTGACATTCAACCAACTGCCGGAAGTTCCGTTTGATAACAGTGAAGAGGTTGAAAGTACGGTTTTGGAAGCAGTCAGCCAAATAACCGAGGCGGAAAGCCGGGTATACTGATTTAATTCTCCGTTACTACAGCCCGGTTATCCCCGATGGGTTAAAAGGCTTTGGCCTTCCTGAAGGATTTTTGAGGACGTTTTTTCATCAATCGTCAGACGAACAACTTTGCAGCAGCCTTCAAATGCAGACCGGAGGGAATCGGGATCATCAGGAACAGAAAGCAATTTGGCTTCTGCCCTGGATGCAAAAGCCGGAAGGTGAGTTTTGAAAAGGCTGATTAACTGGACACGCAAATCAGTGCCGTTGGTTGCAGAGGTGACCTCACCTGCAGATTCAATCAGGTGGTGATCCACCAAAAACTGAAAGGCAGATTCCAGGCCGGGCGGGTTTTTAAGAGTCAGATCAATCGCCGCAGAATCCTGTTTCCCGTCAACCAGAAACAAAATCATTCTGGACAGGTGGGGTAACCCTGATGATGGGTTCCTTGCTTCCTTTTTTCCGTCTTCAGTCTGGCGGTATATCATCAGTTCATCAGGTCATTAATGATGGTTTTGATCAGCCGGATCGTAATTATCACAAATATGGCACCAAAAAGAAGAATATTGGCGATGATGAACTGGAAATATTCCGGCGGAATCAGTGACATGAACGGTGCTGTCAGATAACCAATTGTAAAGAGAATAACCAACCCGGTCAGAAAATTCCAGTTTTTACCGACAACACCACCAGAGAATTGTTTTTTTCCGGCCAAAACCAAAATCAGCCCGACAATCATTACCAGAACAGAAAGAATTGAGATCAGGAGGGTTAGATTTTCCATTTTATACTCCGAATTTTTGGCTAAAGTAAACGAGTTTTAAGACCAAATTCAACACTTACCGGATATTCGTATCCCTTTTTTCTTTTTTCTAACCATTTTATACTTTTTTTCCCGGCAAAAACTGAATAAAGCCAACCCTTGGTTCAGTTATTCGGGAAAACGGTCTTCAAGGTCGGGATAAAACCTCCGAATTACCCCGAAACTTTGTATTTTTGTCTTTTTTGCGGGTGAGTATATGCCTTTAATGGTCAGTGTTTCGGGAATCCGGGGAATTGTAGGAGACGGCTTAACGCCACAGGTCATCGTTGAGTTCACCTCGGCATATGCAACCTGGGTCAGGCAATCGTTTCCGGATGCTTTAATCGTTTTGGGCCGGGATTCCAGAATTACCGGAAAAATGGTTTCAGAACTGGTCAGTTCGACCTTAAACTGGTGCGGCTGCCGGGTGATTGATCTTGGAATCGTGCCAACCCCGACCGTCCAGTTTGGGGTTGACCAATTCAAAGCACAGGGCGGAATTATTGTATCTGCTTCGCACAATCCGGCCGAATGGAATGCTTTGAAGCTTCTGAATCACACCGGTGAGTTCATGTCCCCCGAAGAGGGAGAAGCCTTGCTGGCAATCAAAAACAGCGGCCGGTTTGCAACAGCAAAATGGAATGAAACCGGATCCTTTAAAAAAATCAGGGACTACCATAAAACTCACATCAACTCGCTTTTATCCTTTGACTTTATTGATTATAAAGGAATTAAGGAACGGAAGATCAGGATCGTGCTCGACGCTGTTGAGGGCGCCGGGTCAGAAGCCCTTCCTGAACTTCTCGAAACCCTGGGCTGTGAAGTCATCCGGATGAACTGCGGATCTTCCGGACTGTTTCCGCATACCCCTGAACCGCTTCCCCAAAATCTGACCGGTCTGATGGAAAAAGTCCGGCAGGAAAAAGCAGATCTGGGTCTTGCTGTTGATCCGGATGCAGACCGGCTGGCGGTAATTCTCGAAACCGGCGACCCAATGGGTGAAGAGTATACCATCACAGCAGCAGTTGATTTCATTCTGAAGCGGAAAAAAGGGGATGTGGCAGTGAATCTGTCTACCACCCGTGCGGTCGATGATGTGGCAGCCAGGTATGGCGTTACCTGCCACCGGTCTAAAGTCGGTGAAATCAACGTCGTCAAAAAAATGCAGGAAACCGGTTCGGTTATTGGGGGTGAAGGTTCAGGTGGGGTTATTCTGCCAGACTCACACTATGGCCGTGATTCCCTGGTTGCAGCCCTGCTGATCGTCGCCTGGGTAACCGAAGGCGGCCAGCCCATTTCCCGGCTCAGAGCCTCCCTTCCCTCTTATGAAATGGGTAAGAAAAAGGTAGATCTGGGAGATGCAGATCCGGATAAGATTATCAGCCAATTGGCAGAATCCAGCCGGAATGAAGTCATTGATCTGCAGGACGGACTGAAAATCAGTTTCCCTGACCGGTGGGTTCACCTCCGGAAATCGAACACAGAGCCTATTATCCGGATTTACACGGAAGCCCCAACCCAAACTGAGGCAGATGAACTGGGAGACCGGTACGTTGCCAGAATCAGGGAGATCATGACCGCATGATTTTAGCAAAAGTGACCGGCACTTTGGTGGCACCGGTAAAAAATGAACACCTCGAGAAATGTAAACTCCTGATCGTCCAGCCGGTGGATCTTAATGGAAATCCGGAAGGATCAGATCTTTTAGCCATTGATTATTCGGACGCCGGTATTGGTGACACCGTTTTGGTTGCTCAGGAAGGGGATGTTGTCAAACAACTAACCGGTTCTGATAAAATCCCGGCCAATGCCATTATTATGGGTGTGGTTGATGGCATGGATCTGGCAGACTAATTTTTTCCGGATTAGAGGGTCATTAAAGTTTCTCCTGTATCAAATAAACATTTTCTGACATTTTTTTACTTTTAGTCTGTTTTTACTATCTTCACGGTTTTGGAAGCCCTTTTCTTCCGTGAGGAGTGTATGACAACCCGACTGTTTCTTTCTGCCGTTTTTCTTCAGACGCTGATTACCTGCGCATCCGCCCAGGAAAAAAAATCCACCCAGCCACCGATTCAGATTGCCTTTCTCTGGCACATGCACCAGCCCATTTACTGGCCGTATGAATCCATTATGCAAACCGAAAACCGGGGTGCTTACTCCTATTCGGTTGTCGCCATCCACCAGTCCAGAACAGGGCCTTATACCTCCTGGCCAAAAGATGCCGTCGCCAAAGGCGCTTCCCTTCCCAATTTTGGCGCACAGGTCAGTTTTTCGGGATCCCTGATAGAAAACCTGAATAATCTGGAATCTGCCGGAAAGGGATTTCAAAACTGGAAGCAAAACTGGAAAGAGGCCCGTCAGTCCAAGACCGTTAAAGGAAATCCGAGGACTGATCTGGTCGGATTCGGTTACCACCATCCGCTGATGGGACTGATCCGGTATGATGATATCCGCCGACAGATTGCGGCCCACCGTGAATCCGTGATTGCCAATTTTGGGGGAAATTATTCAAAAGGAATTTTCCCGCCCGAAAATGCCTTTGCGGACCGGATGGTTCCGGCGTTGGCTGATGAGGGGATTGAATGGGCCCTGGTTGATAATATCCACTTTGACCGGGCCGCTCAGGGTTACCCCTGGGGAAAAGGCGGCAGCGTTGTTGAGCCTAACAAAGCAGATCAGGTTAATGCCAACCCGAACGACTGGGTTCAGCTTAACGGACTTTGGGCTCCGACAAAAAATTCTGCCCGCTGGGGACGCCAGCCGCACTACGTGGCCTATACTAACCCGGAAACTGGGGAAACAAAGAAAATCATCGCGGTCCCGACCGATCGGTATCTGGGAAATGAAGACGGGAGAGGCGGTTTTGGCGCCCTGAATTATGAAACCGTCATGAGCCAGCTGGAAAGTTACAACACCGACCCGGCTCACCCTATTTTGATTGTGCTCCATCATGACGGAGATAATTTCGGCGGTGGGGCAGATTACTACTATCAGAGTAATTTCCAGGCCTTTGTAGACTGGCTGAAGTCAAATCCCGACCGGTTCAACTGTACCACGGTTCAGGATTATCTTGACTCCTATCCCCCGGACCCTTCTGATCTGATCCAAATCGAGGCCGGAAGCTGGGCTGGTGCCGATGCCGGTGATCCTGAATTTAAAAAGTGGCTGGGAGATCCTTCCGGCGGATATAGTCCCGACAGAAACAGTTGGGCGGTTATCACGGCTGCACAGAATTACCTGGCAACAGCACAGGACCAATCGCCCGGTTCTCAGCAGACTCAGGAGGGCTGGAAATTTCTGATGAATTCCCAGGCGTCTGATTACTGGTACTGGGATGGAACTGAAATGTGGGATTCTCACCCGACCCGTGGGGCAAATCTGGCCATTCAAAGCGTTCTGCCGGTAATATCCAAACCAGCCGATAAAACTCCGCCAACTTTGTTTGTACCGCAACGGGAACCTTATAACCCCGGCGGAACAGAATGGGAACTTGCACAACCCAAAGAGTTCACGGTCTGGACCTATGCCTTCGACATCAGCGGGCTTCAGGCTGTTACCCTTAAACTCCGGACCGACAAAGACGGAGTTAACTCACCGCTTTCAACTGACAATGAAACTATTTCGGGTGGTTCTGAGGTCACAGACTGGATCTCCATTCCCCTGAATGCAGCAACCCAATCACCAAAAACCGATCCGCTTCCTATAAAAATTGCAGCAGAATATTCTGCCAAAGTATCCGGATTTTCTGATCAGCTTCTTGATTACTACGTCGAAGCGACCGATAGTCTTGGCAACCAATCCCGGTCACCGATTCTGCACGTCTGGGTTGGAAATAATCAGGGAGGCGGCCAGGGCGGAGATGGAACCGTGGTGATCACTCCCGCCGAGCCAACGATTCAGGATACGGTAACCATTACGATAAAGAATGCCACTCAGGGTGGTAAACTCCATTGGGGAGTCAATAACTCAGGAGCAACCTGGCAGACTCCCAACCCGGTTTACCGGCCGGCCGGAACCGTTTTATTCGGATCGGGACCGGCAGTCCAAACGCCGTTTTCCGGCCCGGATGATTCCTCCAGACTGATACTTAAAATCGGACCATTTAACAAACCCGAGCAGAAAGTATACCAGGTGGCCTTTGTAATTAATTATTCAGATAATACCTGGGATAACAACGGCGGAAAAGATTTCGGATTTAAGGTTTCGGGGAATGATACAACAACTGCTCCCGGCGGTGATTCACTTACCGTTCATTTCTTTAAACCTGCAAACTACTCACAAGCCTGGATTTACTGGTGGAACGCCGGTTCTGCCACACCGGCAACCTGGCCCGGCACTGCCATGAAACCAAATGGGGATGGTTGGTTTTCGTTTACCCTGAAAGGAACCAAATCGGCGAATCTGATTTTCAATAATGCCGGGCAGCCCCAGACCGCTGATCTTTTCAGAGACAGGGAAGGATGGTATTATAATTCGGTTTGGTATGACTCAAAACCTTCGGTTGTTTCGGTCGGCGATCCGGAATTACCGGCCGGGTATTATCTGGATCAAAACTATCCGAACCCGTTTAACCCCGTCACCTCAATCCGGTATTCACTGCCGGTTGCAGGAAAGGTCACGTTCCGTGTTTTTGATGTTTTGGGGAAAGAAATAATAAAGGAGGAGGCTGGAGTTCAGCCTGCCGGTTCGCACCGGATCGACTTTGATGGATCCCTGCATCCAAGCGGAGTTTACTTTTATTCCATATCTGCCGGAAACCGGACTCTGGTCCGGAAAATGGTCCTCATCCGGTAGGTCTGTCTTACAGCCCGGTTCAGCCGTCAGGTGGGGCCGGGTTATTTTTTTAATTTGCTGAAAACCGAAACTGCCCCCAGAACCAGCAGCCCAACCAGAAAACCAGCAACAGCATTGGCCGCGTTTTCTGCCAGAGTTCCTATCCAGGCAGGTGATACAGTCTCCGAAAATCCGGTTATCAGGTGATGTACTGCCGGAATGCCGTGCACTACAATCCCTCCACCAACCAGAAACATTGCAACCGTACCCGCAACCGAAAGTCCTTTCATTAACCAGGGCGCCAGATTCAGAATCCACAGGCCGGCACGACGGAAGAATGAAGGTAAATCAGATTTCAGAAGCCAGAGTCCGGCATCATCCAGCTTCACAATTCCGGCAACCAACCCGTAAACTCCGATTGTCATGATCACAGCAATTCCTGCAAGAACAGAAAGCTGTACAGCGAAAGGCTGTCCGGCCACGGTTCCAAGAGCAATAACTATGATTTCGGCAGACAGAATAAAGTCCGTCCGGATGGCACCCTTTACTTTTTCCTTTTCAGTGGAGTCTACCGGTTCAGACCGGGTTTCTGGTAACTTTTCGTGATGAAAAAACGGATGAAGAACCTTTTCAACCCCTTCAAAGCAAAGAAATGCCCCACCGATCATCAGAAGAGGAAGAACAGCCCATGGAATAAAGGAACTGATTAAAAGTGCGGCCGGAACCAAAATCAGTTTATTTAAAAACGAGCCTTTTGCCACAGCCCAAACAACCGGTAATTCCCGGTCTGCATTGACGCCAGAAACCTGCTGGGCATTAAGCGCAAGATCATCGCCAAGCACTCCGGCTGTTTTTTTGGCCGCCACTTTAGTCATAACCGAGACATCATCGAGAATTGTCGTAATATCATCCAGCAATGCCAGCAAACTTCCGCCAGCCATAAATTCTCCTGCACTTAATCTGAATAAAAAAAGTCCGGTTTTCCCGGACTTAGTGGTTAAAACGGAACAATTCCCGGCGGTGGTGCCCCAAAATCCTCAGGGTTTAACGGAGCATCCGGTCCGGGAGGTGGCGCCCCGAGGCCACCGGTTGAAATCCGGTTATCAAAAGCGGCATATTGTTTATTGAACTGAAGAATCACCGTACCGGTTGGTCCGTTTCTTTGTTTTCCGATGATGATTTCGGCCATTCCTTCTGCAGGAGCTCCATCCTCTGTCTCTTTTTCGCCGTAAAACTCGGGCCGGTAAATAAAAAGAACAACGTCGGCATCCTGTTCAATTGCTCCTGATTCCCGAAGGTCAGACAGCATGGGTCGTTTCGGATTCCGGCTTTCAACTGCCCGTGAAAGCTGCGAAAGTGCCAGAACCGGAACCTGAAGTTCTTTAGCCAGCATTTTCAGCGACCGGCTGATGGCAGAAATTTCCTGCTCACGGGACTGGGTATTTTTCGGGCCATGAACAAACTGAAGGTAATCGACAATAATCATGTCAATTCCCTTTTCAGACTTCAGCCGCCGGGCTTTTGCCCTGATTTCCATGACGGTAAGTCCGGGTGTGTCGTCGATGTAAATGCTGGTTTCGTTCAATTTGCCGGCTGCTTTTGTGATTTTGGGCCAGTCATCATGCGGAAGGCGGCCGTTACGGGCCAGGTGAGCATCAACCTTGGCCGTTGAATACAGCAACCGTTCAATTAGTGACTGCGATGACATTTCCAGGGAAAATACCAGAATTGACTTTTTCGCCTTCAAGGCAGCATTCATGGCCACCGTCATGGCAAAGGCTGTTTTCCCCATAGAGGGACGGGCGGCAATAATCACCAGGTCAGAAGGTTGGAATCCGCCGGTCATTTTGTCAAGATCAACAAAACTGGAAGGGACACCTGAAACCCCGCCAGCATTTTCGTGAATATTCTCAAGTTTTTCGATGGCAGTTGTAAGTATCTCAGAAATGGACAGTGCACTTTTTCTGAGTCTTGCCCCAGAAATTAGGTAAAGTTCCTTTTCAGCTTTGTCCAGAATGTCAAAGGGATCATCCTCACCTTCGAAGGCTTCTGAGGCAAGTTCCCCAGAAATTGAAATAATTCTACGTAGGATAAATTTTTCATGTACAATTCGAGTATAATACTCAATATTTGCAGAAGTTGTGACCTTAGTTGTTAGTTCAGAAATGTAAACAGCTCCACCAGCTTCCTCAAGTTTTTTGGCTTTTCTTAACTCTTCGGTTAAAGTTACAATGTCAACAGCTTCATTTTTTTCAACCATGCAAATAATGGTTGCCATTATTAAACGGTGTGATGGTTTGTAAAAACAGGAATCATCAATAATGTCGATAACTTTGTAAAAGGCTTCAGGATCTATAAGAATAGCTCCTAAAACCGCCTGTTCAACATCTACGGCTTGTGGTGGGGTTCTTCCATCAATTGAGAGGACTTGTGTTGTTTTTCCCTTCCGGTTCAGAAACTCATCAATCGGAAATTTACCGGACTTTCCTTCACCGAAAACTTTAGCCATACTGCTTTCTTATCTGACGAGTAAATCGTACTGTTTTCTGAGGAACTGAACGTCCTGCCAGGTATCGGGTTTGTAATTGGGGTTCCGGAGCAGGGCAGCCGGATGGTAGGTCACAATCAGTGGGGTTCCCTCAAAAGTATGAATTTTGCCCCGCATGGAGCCAAGAGAATCCGTGTTGTTCAGAAGGGTATTGGCCGCCGTTGCACCCAATGCCAAAATAATTGCCGGCCGGATAATCCTGATCTGATTTTTTAAATAAGGCATACATTCTGCAACTTCATCCGGTTCAGGTTTCCGGTTCTGCGGCGGGCGGCATTTCACAATATTGGCGATGTACACATCCTGGCGGGTAAATTGGATGGCTTTCAGAATGGCGGTCAGCAACTGTCCCGCCCGGCCAACAAACGGATATCCGGTTTCATCTTCATCTGCACCCGGACCTTCACCAATAACCAGAAGCTTTGCATTCGGGTTGCCTGATCCAAAAACCAGGTTCTTTCGGGTTTTTCCCAGTTTGCAATTCTGGCAGGCTGAAAACGAAGCCTGAAACTCATCTAAAAGCCGGGCTTTTTCACGGGCTTCAGCACTGATTTCTGGTGATGTCATCAGATCGGGAAGAGACGGCCCGAACAATTCATGCTGCTGGTCAAGATAGACCCGTGTAAAAGCAAATAATTTCCTGATTTCTTCAATCGGAAGGTCAGACATGGTTGTGTTCCATCACTCTGCTGCAGACCGAAAGAATCTGTCCGGCAAGATCTTTTTTTAACATTTTTGAAAATTCAGTTACCGTTCCGTCCGGAAAGAGTATTTTAACAATATTGGTATCGGTTTCAAATCCGGCTCCCGGCTCATTGGCACGGTTCAGAACAATGGCATCCAGATTCTTTTCCTTGAGTTTCCGGGTTGCATTCTCTACAATCCGGTCAGTTTCAAGTGCAAATCCGACAAGTGTCTGGTGTTTTTTCTTTTTGCCCAAACCAGCCAGAATATCCGGGTTTTTAACCAATTTCAACTCCAGATTTCCGGAGTCTTCCTTTTTTATTTTACTGCCGGCAACCGTTTCGACCCGGTAATCAGCAACAGCGGCGGCCATAATAAGGAGATCGGTCCGTGGAAACTCCGATTCAAGTGCCTTCTGCATTTCAAGGGCTGATTCCACCCGGATTACCCGCAGCCCGGCAGGATCAGATAAATGAACCGGTCCGGAAACGAGGGTGACCTCTGCGCCCAGGCGGGCGGCAGTTTCGGCAAGGGCAAATCCCATTTTTCCGCTGGAATAATTTGAGATGAATCTGACAGGATCAATCGGCTCGCGTGTAGGTCCGGCAGAAATCAAAACCCGTTTCCCGGCCAGAATTTTCGGTTCAGATTTCAGAATACCGGCTGCAGTTTCAGCGATTTTCGCCGGCTCTGGCATTCTGCCGGGGCCAGACAGACCAGAAGCCAGCGGGCCGTCATCCGGCGGAAGAATCACATGCCCCCTGCCCCTGAGAATTTCAAGGTTGGCCTGGGTTGCCGGGTGGACAAACATATCGGTATCCATAGCCGGAACGATCAGTACCGGAACCTCGGGCGGAAGGGCAAGGTAGGTTGTTGTGAGCATGTTGTCAGCATGTCCGTGAGCCAGTTTGGCCAGAGTATTGGCTGTTGCCGGTGCCACAATAAACAGGGCAGCACGTCTGGCCTGGTGAATATGGACCGTCCAGGAACCTTCCCGGTTCCCGGGAAAAACATCCGACAAAACCGGATTTTCCGAAACAGTTCCAAGGGTAACCGGTGTCACAAACTGTTTTGCCGGTTCCGTCATAAAAACCTGAACGGATGCACCGGCTTTTTTAAGCAGCCGGACAAGCTCGGGGGTTTTGTAGGCAGCAATCCCGCCAGAAACCCCCAGAAGTATTGTTTTTCCGTTCAGTTCAGATTTCATTCAGAGTAATGGTATTCCATGTCAGACTTGCCTTTTTCCTTCACAGACTGAATGGTCGGCTTATCCTTCAATTCATATTCGATGCTGATTCTGGCCTGTTCATGATTAACTTCCTGCTCTTCATCACTCTCGACGAGTTCGCTGAAAAGTGAAAGTTTGTCATGCAGTTCTGCACGGACTTCATCGTTGATCTGGCGGGCCCGTTTTGCCATGACATTGATGGCCTCATAAACGTTCTCGTTGGAGCCCTGCACTTTTTTTAAATCAACAGGATTAATTGGCATGGTCCTTCTCCTTTTTATTATTTATTTAAAAATTCAGTCACAATCTGCCGGAGCTTTCCGACAGCCGTTTCCAGATCGTCATTGACGATGGATGCATCAAATTGTTTGCCCAGTTCAAGTTCCATGGGAACCCGTGCCAGCCTGAGTTTCAGGGTTTCTTCGCTTTCTGACTGACGGCCCCTCAGGCGGCTTTCAAGCGAGGTGATATCCGGCGGAAGGATAAATAAGGTCAGCGCTTCATTCCCGAAAATCTGCTTGATGTTCAGTCCGCCTTTAACATCAATATCCAGAATCACATTTTTCCCCAGATTCATCATCTCTTCGATATGAGCCTGCAGCGTTCCGTAATAGTTTCCGAAAACCTCTTCCCATTCAATAAATTCGCCGTTTTCAACCCGTTCGATAAAATCAGTTTTCGACAGAAAAAAATAATCGACGCCGTCTTTTTCATTTTGCCGGGGCAACCGGGTAGTCGCCGAAACAGAGAAGTGCAGGTTTTCGATCTGCTTTTGCAGGGCACGTGCAAGCGTGGTTTTGCCTGCCCCGCTGGGCGCACAGAAAACAATCACTTTTCCTTTTCGGGTCATGGCTTATTCCAGGTTCTGAATTTGTTCCCTGATCCGTTCGAGTTCTTCCTTCATCTGGACCACATAGCGGGCAATTTCCGCTGAATTTGATTTGGAGCCGATCGTGTTGATTTCCCTGTTCATTTCCTGAACCAGGAAATTCAGCTTTCTTCCGACGGATTCTTTCCCGTCGAGTGCTTCAATGAAATACTCCAGATGGCTGTTAAGACGGGTTACTTCCTCTGCGATATCCAAACGTTCCGCAATCAGGACAATTTCAAGCTCCAGCCGGTCCGGATTAACTTTTTCCTCTCCGAGAAGATCGGCAACTTTCTGGGTTAGCCTGGCCCGTTCCTGAGGAATCCGTTCATCACTCAGACGTTTAACCGTGTCACATCCTGAACCAATCAGCCGGATCCGTTCCCTTAAATCCCGGGCGAGAACCTCTCCTTCCCGTTTCCGCATCTCCTTCAACTGAAGAATGGCCAGATTCAGGGCTTCAACTGTAAGATGCCACTCAAGCTCATCGGTATCAGTGGCTTCACCAGCCTCAAAAATGTCACTGAATTTGAGCAGATGGTCCAACCGGATGGGGTCGGTAAGTCCGGCTGTGTCTCTTACTTTCGTCAGAAGAGCGGTATAACTGCGGACAGCCTCCTCATTGATCGTCAGCCCCGGTTCGGCCTCAGCATCCCGTTCCACCTGAACCAGAATATTAATTTTTCCCCGCTGAAGCTCTTTTCTGAGCACGTCCTTGATGTCATTTTCCCGTGCCTGAACCGATTTGGGCAGGCGGGAATTCAATTCGACAAACCGGCTGTTCAGCGATCTAAGTTCAACAGAAACGGTCAGGCCCTCTTTCGAGGCGGTACCGGCACCAAAGCCGGTCATGGATTCTATCATAGGGTATTAAAAGTGAAACTTGCAAAAATAATTGAATTTTTCATAACTAACAACGAATTTCTGGTATGAATCGATTTTACCTGAACGGAGACGGGTTTTTCACGACCCTTTTGCGCTGGCATGAGCAATTCTGTGCTCTGCCGGGTCATTTTTCCCGCCTGAAAGCCCAATCGGAAATTTTCGGGCTGGATCTTCCTTTTTCCTCATCGGAGGGACTGAAATCCTGGCTGTATGAACGGGAAATTCCGGATACTGCTGCAGTCCGGATTCTGGTTTCCGCAGCCGAAACTGACCGGTTATATCTCAGAAAAGGAACGGAATCTGAAGTAACGGTCGAACTCAGACCGGTCAATCCGGATCTTGAAGTGTTGCGGAACCGGGGAATTTCTCTTTCTGTCTCCCGCCTGAATTACCAGATTCCGCTGCCGGAATTCCCTGAACTTAAATGGAGTCATTATCAACCCTGGGCTATTATCCGGAACCATGATCCCGCAGGATACGACACGGTGATCAGAAATGAAAACCGTCTGCTCGAAACCACAACCGCAGCCCTGATTGGTGTTGACCGGGATGGCTCTCTGGTTTTAAACTCCCATACCGGTGAGGTGCTGGAATCGGTTATCCTGACTCTCGTTTCAGAATTTTCCGAAAAAAATGGAAAGAAAATCCGGTTTTCTCATCTTTTAATGTCTGATCTGGACTCATTCTCCGGTTATTTTTATGCCAACTCCACGCATGGACTTATCCCTGTGACAAAGATAAATTCTGCAGGAAAAGACTGGAATTTCAGAATTGACCCGGATTTTGCAGAAAATTTCTGGGATTTTTACATTGGGATGCCATCCTGAGAAAGCTCTGACCATGTGGAATTCAGCACCTGTCTCCCTATCCTGGGTTCAAATTGAATCCTTTGCTCTGGCTCAACCCGATGGATTTATCCTTGCCTCGCCGGCAGAACAGGATCTCCGCAGCCGGTTTCATTTTGCCGGATGGAGTCCTGAAGAAAAAATCCTGATCAGCAAAAAAAAACTGACTCACCAAAAAGGAAAAACCGAGTCGGCCTACCCGGTGGACTCTGACCTGCTTTCGTTGTTGAAAACGCTGACACGTCCCATGCTTATTGATGGTCAGGGAGATGCGCCTTTCGACCAGCCGGGCTGGTTTTTTACGCTTTCCTATGAATTTTCCTGTTTTTTATCGCTGCCTGTCTGCAGGTTCCCGGATGACCAGATCCTTGCCGCAGGACTCCGGCCGGGAATTCTGTTCCGGAAGGATCTGAAAACCGGTGAAACCCGGCTATTTACCACAGACAGGAGTTCAGAAAAAGTGATTCAGGATATTTCCAGAACCCCTGAATTACAGGACTACCCGGGAAAAATTGCGGGGTCTGCCTGTTTCCGGATTCCATTCCCGGACTACCGTGAAAAAGTGAACCGGATCCTGGAAGCTATAACGCGGGGAGATACGTATGAAGTTAATTTTGTTCATGAATTAACCGGAATCCTGATCCCTTACGGGCCGGCATCCCTCTGGAAACGCCTAACGGCTACAAGTCCATCTTCTTTCTTCACCTGGTTCAGAACCGGCAGCCGTATTCTCATCAGTTCATCACCGGAACGGTTTTTCAGACTTGAAAACAACCGGATTCTCGTCCAGCCAATGAAAGGTACCCGAAAAAGACACTCGGATCCGGAACTGGATAAACAGGAATCTGACTCCCTGAAAAATTCGGAAAAGGACCGGGCCGAAAACCTGATGATTGTGGATCTGATGCGGAACGATCTCGGGAAAATCTGCAGCCCCGGCTCCGTTCTGACTGAACAGCTTTTTACCGTTGAATCCTACCCAACTGTCCACCAGATGACCTCTACTATTTCCGGAAAGTTAACCGGCGGACTGACCATCTGGGATGTGATTGAAGCACTTTTTCCGCCCGGGTCCATGACAGGAGCACCAAAAAAGCGAACCATGGATATTATTTCGGAGGAAGAAACCGGACCAAGGGGGTATTACTCGGGAATCTCGGGATACTTTGACGGTTCCGGACTGTCTGAATGGTCAGTACTCATCCGATGTCTGGAAGTTGAGGGTGATGCATTTTCTGCAAAGGCCGGAGGTGCCATTACCGCTGATTCTGATCCAGCACAGGAATATGCCGAAACTCTGATAAAACTGAAGGCGATTCTGGATTCTCTTGGACTAAAACCGGAAGAGATTGGCAATTTCTCCTCCGGTCCACATACTGGAAGTTAAGGTTCGGTTTTCCTGAACAGGGACCGGATAAGAATCCAGACGCCAAGTAAAACAAAAACAAGCGGCCACCACACCCGGATGGAATCTCTGACCAGAAGCCAGTCTATCTGATCGACTATCTGCGGAAAGAAAAGCAGGAAACCTGAGGCAATAAAAAGTATCCCCCAAATTGCCTGTGAAGTTTGCTGGTCTCTGAAACTGTAGGCCACCAGCAGCAAACCCTGAGCAGAAAGAATGGCTCCGATAAGCTCCGGCCAGGATACATAGTAAATATCCAGCCGGTCCATCAGCAAATCACCCCCGATAAATATGAGCAAAATACTGATAAACGGAATGGTCGGGAATTTTTTCATGATTGAAATCCGTCCTCTTTTGGAGTTACCAGCGCAAGAACCAGATAAACAAGCAAAGTTGCGCCGAAGCTGATAAAAACACTGATCAGAAACAGGATCCTGACCAGAACCGGATCCACTTTGAAGTAATATCCGAGACCAGAGCAAACTCCGGCAATCATTCGTTCTCTCATCACTCTGTAAAGGCGTTTGGGTTCGTGGGCCTGATTCATTTCGGGTTCCTTTTCTTCAGTTTCTACCGTTCTTGAAAAATAAATAACAGCTATCCCGCAAGCCATCAGCAGGACGGGAATACTGAAATCGTCAAAAAATCTGCTGATGCTTTCTGTCCAGTAAAAATCGAGGTTATCGAACAGCCAGAATACACCGAGCAGAATCAGAGCCGATCCGATCAGCAGGTGTACTTTTCGGGTTGTTCCCTGAGAAAGCTCCGGTTTAGAAGATTCAGCCGTAAATGAATGATCCTGCGGGATAAAAATCCAGAGGAGTATATAAGCGATAATACCAAATCCGGCAACTCCCGAGATCAGAAACAAAACTCTGACAAGGATCCGGTCTATATTAAAGTAGGCGGCCAGCCCGGCAGCAACGCCACCAAGTATACGGTGAGAGGTATTCCGGGTCAGGCGTTTGGGTTTTTCAAATGCCGGTGAGGGAAAGGCAGTTTCCATGGGAACCTCCGATTTGGTTTTTCGGAGTTTTACGAGGGGTCACCAGTCAGGTTTCAATGCGCATGAAAGAGGGCAGTCATGATCCAGTAAAGAAACATTCCGGCAAAAAGGGTCACGGGCACCAGTTTATTTTTTGATTTATTGACCTCGGGGATCAGGTCGGCCGTACAGATGTACAGGGCAATTCCGGCCGAAAAAGCCAGAAGCCCGCCAGAAACCTCAGGGTTAACTGAATCCAGGAAATAAACAATAGCCAGACCAAGGAAACTTCCGGTAGCCAATGCAAGAACCACCCGGTGTCCTGCAGTTTTTGACATTCCGGCTGCCTGGGTTACCGAAGCAATCGTGAGGCCTTCGGGCAGTTTATGCAGAATCAGCCCAAGAAATGCCAGAATTCCCAGTGCCCAGTCATGAAGGAAAACAGCAGCAAGGGTAATCCCGTCAAAAATGGTATGGATAAACAGGCCTGCAAAAGTCGGGAGAACAAACGAGATTTTTTTTAGTTCAAACCGGTGATTTTCTTCACCGAAGTGCAGATGATGGATGAAAGAATGTTCTAACAGGTGCAGAAGGCCGAACCCAACAATAACATATAAAGGCGCCGAAGCAGATAATTCAAGAGATTCCGGAATAAGGTTCACCAGAGCAAGGGATAGCAGGAATCCGGCTGAAAGCGCCAGAAAAAACTCCTGAGAGTTTTTTACCCAGGCAGTTCCTTTCAGAACCAGCCACCCACCAAGATACTGTGCGCCTGAAACTGTCAGGAGCATGATAAACAGATAAACAATTTCCATAAGACTTCTATCCGGAACTAAAAATGAAAGATCAGGACTTCAGCCCGTCTTTTGCCCGTTGATGCCAGTTATGCTGGTTGGGATATTTGAGCACCAACTGAAATTTTTTTTTCGCTTCTTCCTTCTGGCCCAGCTTTTTATAAATCATACCAGCTTCGAGAAGAGACTCAATGTAATAGCTGATCTGTGACCGTTGCGGAGATTTGACATAAACCTGTACAGCAGCCTCGAAGAGGGCAAGTGCTGCTTTATCCTTTTTTTCGGCCTGACGGATTTCGGCAAGGAAATAATTGCACTGAACTTTTTGCTGTGGCAGAAAATAGGGCGTTCCGGAATCAATTGAAACCAAAAATCCGGCAAAAACCTGTTCAGCCTGCTCCCTTTTTCCCGTTCGGAACAGGGCATTACCATAGCTGAGCCGGATAAGCGGATTTTGCGGAAACCGGTTTGAAAGGAATTCGCCGATTGACCGGGCTTTTTCAAAATCGAACTCATAATTCAGTTGAATCTGCATGAGGAACCAGGCAGATTCAAACCGGGTAAAATAACCGTTGGTCATCACGGATTCCAGATCCTGCAAACCGGATTCCCGGTCGCCGTCGGGAAAAAGAGCCATTATGGGTTTGATGATAGGATATTTTTCAGGAATACGTGCAGCATAATACCGGTAAATGCCAGTCCCGAACCGGGCGTCAATAAAGTCGTATCCACCTTCCAGTCCCGATTCCAGAACCGGAAAGGCCTTACTTCCGTTTCTTGCGGCACTGAACCATTTTTCCCGTATCCCATACAGACGGGCCTTGAACCCGTAACATCCTGCGATGTAATATTCTGCCACCTGTTTATTCCGGTTGGCGTTTGAAATGGATTCAAGGCGGGCAATCGTTTTGTCTGCCGAGGTGAAAAACAGCGAATCACCGGCTTCGTTGTCAGCCGTCAGAAGAACCTGCCACCACACCACCATCGATTCAAAAAAGTAGCCTTCAGGTCGGTTCGGGAACCGTTTCTGATAGGTCTGAAAAGTGGAGGTGGCTTCCTGAAACCGGATACTGTAAATCTGATCAATTCCCTTTTTCAGAAAATCAGAGTCCGGCGGAATGAATTGGGATGAACCGGTAAAAAGAAGGAAAAACAGAGAAAGAATCATAGTGTCCGCAGATATTCCCTTCTGATCAGCAGAGCTATAATCAAAGAAATAACCACTCCGTTTTCAACTCCGTTTCCGGTTCCGGTCAGCCAGGTCACCCAATCGGGACCGGAAAATTCCAGAGTTGCCAGTGACTGACCCGGAATTCCCATTTCACGGGCAGAAAGGCCAAAAACTGCCGTCTGGATAAAATTCCAGCCGAAATGAAGTCCCGAAGAATACCAAACGGTTCCTTCAGCCAGATTTCCGTATGAAAACCAGACACCCAGCAGGAAAAAATTCAGAAAACTTACCGCAGAGACCCCAGCCACATTAAAATGAAGCAGACTGAAGATGACCGACAGAAAAACAATTCGGTAAAGCCTGTCACTCTGCCGGCTGTTTACCTGCAGCGGAAAACCACGGAACATGAGTTCTTCTGATACGGTGGGCACCAAGGTCAGAATGATCAGGACCCCCATTCCCTGTGCAACAGCAGGAAGTGACTGTGTGGCCGGAAAAAAACTTATCTGAATCCATCCCAGCAGACTAAAAAGCAGGAAAACCAGAATGATGAGGCTGCCGCTGATGGCAAACCCTTTCAGAAACCGGAGCCATTTCCAATCGGTAAGGCCGAGGTTAATTTTCAGTTCGGTTTTTTCTGCGAAAAGGTACCAGGCTCCGAAAGTACCGGTCAGAAATCCGAGCAGGATACTTTGAAAAATAATGGTTTTTTTCAGCAGAATACTGTCGGTCATAAAGTAAATAGCCGAAAACAGGATCAGAAAAACCAATGAAAGCACAATACTGCCGGCCCAAAAGGTAAAAACAGTCGTTTCATACCGGAACTTACCGGTTGAATCCACGATCAGGCGGGAAAGGAATGCCGGAAATTTCATCTGTGAGCCGGGACCTGCTGAAAGGAAAAGTAGACAGTGTGGTTGTAAATCATCCTGCAAAAATACAAACGTGAGTCTAAATTAGAAAACCAAAGGTTAGTGAGGAATCAGAAAGGGACTTGACCTGAATCGGGTAAAAGTGTGACCACCAGGTGGTTAAGAGACGAAATCTCTGTGTTCAGCCGGTTAATCGGCGTTTCTCTGCTGAATTCCCTGCTGAATTGGTTTAGGAGAAGGCTCACGTTAACAAGGACCTTATTCTGCTCAGATTCCGGGAGCTGTTTCAGCTTACTGCCGGCTTTTTCAAGCAAGCCGGTTGCGCCGGTATAATTATCAGAAGAGGCATGATACAGCGCAACCGAAATCTGTATCAGAGCCTGAAGGAACAGTTTTTCTGCCCCGGTTTCTTCCTGCCAGGCTTCTTCCCAGCAATCATGGGCCTCAAAATACTTTCCGGCAAGAAAGAGATCACGGCCTTCAATCCGTTTATCTGCCACTGAATTCAGGCCTTTTTGGTCAGAACAGCAAGGAAAAATCCATCTGTATCCGGTGAATCTGAAAAGCCCATCCGCTGCGGATTGGTATCAGGAACCGACAGGCCAAAGTAACTGATTCCGGGTTGAAGAGAGGCGAATTCCGTTTGATTTTCGGCTCCGGAAATAAAATCCTGAATGACCGCCTCATTTTCTGCACTAAAAACCGAACAGGTTGAGTATACCAATCTGCCGCCGGGTTTTACAAACTGGAAGTAATGATTGATCAGAATAGATTGTTCCTCTTCCATTTTCTGAATCACGGTTTCATTCAGCCGGTACACGACTTCCGGATTCCGGCGGATAACACCCGATCCGGAGCAGGGAGCATCCACCCAAACGATATCCAGTGAATTTTTAACAGACTCCAGATCGGGCGAGTCGAGCATGACCGAAACGATATTGCCAAGCTGATGTTTCCTGGCTCTGAGTTTCAGGGTTTGCAGTTCCTGTTCAGACACATGCACGGTAACGATCTTCCCTTTTCCCTTCATCAGAGAAGCCAGAGTCATGGTTTTACCGCCATGACCAGCGCAGGCATCCATAATTTTATCATTCGGTTTTGGGTTTGCCAGCATTGCGGCAATCTGCCCGGAAAGGTCCTGAATCTCAAACTGGCCGGACTGGAACCAGTCATCGGCAAAATCAAGCACGGATGCGGTATACTTCCAGGCACCCTGAAAACCTTCAACCGGAATGAGGTCCCGGCCCGGTTTTTCAATTTTTCCGATTTCTCTCAGGTAGACCGGTTTCGGGCGGATTGTTTTTTTCAAAAACTTCAGCACTTCGCGGTCGGGTACCGATTCTCCGATCCAGGAACGGAATAGGGCAGGCAGACCGAACTTCCTTAGAATTTCAGGGGTTACCGGGGTATCATCCGGCAATGCAAGTAACCGGGCCTGATGGGACTGCCAGTCGAAAGACCGAATGGCCTTTAAAACCGTGACCCAATCGGTGTCGGCCAGATCCATTTCAGGAAATTCTTCTGCAAGCCAGGCAGGGAATAACCGGATAAAGCCGGTGACTTCTCCGTAAATCTGCTTTTTTTCCTGCGGTTTGACCTTTTTTTCTTTGAATACCTGCCGGAAAAGACTGTCAAGCCGCTTCCCGTCGGGAAAAAAACGTTTAATAATTTCAAAGGATAACGGATGGTAAGTCATTTTTATTGTTCCGGGAAAGGGTCAGATTTTTTTCAGGTGGACCAACGTTTTCATCAGGGCAACCTGGTCTCCCTGAACTGTCCGGACGGGACAGTCGTGCCATTTTTCAAAACGGCCGGTTTCTGCCAATGCAGTCCGGGCTTCGTGAATATCGTCATCCGACAGGTGAAATTCCAGAATCAGATGGGTCCGGGCCGGTTTAAGGTAATCAATCCGTGCTTTTTTCAGCCAGGCCTGAAGGTGGATGCCCTCATGTTCAAAATACTGCCAGTACAAAATTGCCTGAAACGGATCCCCACCGCTGAACAGTGTCCCGCCAAACACAGATCCCTGAAAATTGGTATTCAGAACTGACTTTCTGATCCGGACACGGCAGTATTTAAAATCCCGTGATAAATGGGTTATTCTAATCCGGTTAAACAGAATCGGCGGAAACAGATTCAGGGCCAGACGGGTCAGAAAAGGAGATAGTTTCAAACGAAATCCAGTAAAAAGGGAGTGATCCGGAACCATCCATCCGGTTTCAGGTAGTTCAGATCAACCGCTGGTAGTCTTCCCGGTTCAGTCGCCAGACTTTTACGCCGCAAAACCGGTCACCCTCGGGGCAAACCGGGCGTACCTCTGATAAAAAGCGCTGATGGCACGGCGGGAGCAGATACTTCCCGATCAGTGGGTGGATTTCTGAAATCTGAACAGATTCATCAAGCGAAGCCCGCCAGATTTCTTCCTGAGCATTGTAGCATAGCCGCATCTGGTGTTTATGATGCAGATTCAGCAGATCAGAAGATTCAGAAAACCGGACTGAAACCGCATTCGGAAGCAGATACTGAATCTGGTCATCTGAAACACCAAGCGTTTTCAGTTTGGTCATGGCATCCCAGGCAAACTCCATCGCCTCGGAATATAACCGGTGAGACGCCGGATCCTCCAGAATAATCCCGGGTGTGATATAGTCGGGTGAACCGGTCAGGTGTGTAGCAAGAAGCGGCCGGCTTGCCGGAGTCATCCGGTGCCTCTGATCCTGCGAGTCGGCTGCATGGCTGATTTTTTTCCGGAACGTGTAATGTGGATGAACCAGAGTTCTCGAGATTTTGGAATGGGTGGTCAGATTCAGGCTTTCGCCAAAAATCCGGTTTTTTGCCGGATTCAATACCAGATCAATTGCCTCTTCGTCAGAAAGTTTATCCCGGGTGAGTCCATAAACTTCCCTGACTGACGCAGCAAGAACCGATTCTGCCTGCCCGGTCCAGCCAATCAGTTTCGAGACCCGTCCATCCAGACTTTCATCAAATTCGGCAATAAAGGACTGATCAGGCCGGTTTCCCTCCCAAAATTTTTGAAAATGATCATATTCGGGAGTTTCCTCAAGCAGCATTGGTTCCTGAAGAATTTCCCTGAATTCAGGATCGTAATCCAGAAGCAACCTAATCATGGCACCGACCAGATCCCGGGTTTCCTGTGGTGTTTCAGCCTGATTGCAATACCGCCAGTATCTGAGCAGGGTGACACCCGAAATGGTATGATACAAATAAGCAAACGTACTGACCGGCAGCACATACCGGGCAATTTCCTGTGTTTTTTTCTTTACATCCCGGTCTGTCTTTTTTACATCTGACTTCCGTGCAGGAAACCGGCTCAGGTAAGCAGAGGTGGTTACCCCACCAAGGGAATCATTCAGACGGTGGTAATAGTCCATCAGGCGGTCATGGGCTTCCAGGTAAACCCGCAGGGCCTCAGATTTCATTTCCGGTACGTGAAAAGTGCCCGGCTTTACCTCGACATATCTCTGGCTGACCTGTTCAGAATTATAAAACGGATGGCTGTGAAGAAAACTCCAGATGGTATGTCGTGAAATGTCAGAAATGGCAAACTGGAAACTGGCATGCTGCAAAGTGGTATGATGCCCGGCCTGGTAAGTTGACTTCGCAATATGAAAATGCTTTTCAGAAACGTCTTCGTCAGTGATGATTCCCTTTGAGGAATAACAGGTCCGGGCAGTGGCAATTGCATTCCTGAACGGTGAAGGAAAAGCCTTAACCAGGCTGACTTTAGGGGTTGATGCCATTTTCTTTCGAGTTTATTTCATCAGAAGACGGCTGACCACCACCCCCTGATCGATATGAGAAGCCACAATTTCCCGGACGTCCTCTTCTGACAGGGGGGAATACCAGATTCCTTCTGGGTAGACCACGACAACCGGGCCTTTTTCACAAAAATCCAGGCAACCTGATTTATTCGCCCGGACGGTTCCTTTCAGATTCCGTTTCGCCAGTTCGCTTTTAAAAACTGCCGTCAGGTCTGGCGATCCTTTCCTGGCACAGCTTCCTCTTGGATGGCCCTCCGGGCGTTCATTTTCGCAGATAAAAATATGAAATTGATACATTGAGGGTTATTGATTCCGTTTTGCCGGGATCAGAATTCCTTTGACTTCCTGCCCGTTTCGTTTGTAAACCAGAACCTCTTCTTTGCCGGCTTTTAGTTTTGAAAGTGCATCGGTATAATCATAAATAGATCCGATTTCTGTCTCGCCAATGCGGGTAATCAGATCACCGCCTTTGAGTCCGGCCTTTTCAGCAGGAGACCCAGGATTTACACCGGTTATTTTAAGACCTTTTTCATTTGAGGCATAATCAGGGATTGTTCCGATGTAGACATTAAAGGCCATTGACCGGCCGGCAGACTGGGATTTCACCCGGATAAAATCAGGCTTTACCGGCTGATTCAGCAGAACCTGAAGCATATCAGATGCATACTGCATGACTTTTTCGGTTCCCGGATAGTTGATTTTGTCAGCGTCATCAGAGGGGCGGTGATAATCTGAGTGCAGACCGGTATGATAAAAAAGAACCGGTACATCCTTCGAATAAAAGCTGGAATGATCGCTTGGGCCGAATCCTTCATCCTTAAACGACAACTTAAACCCGTAAGGCTTGTTCAGAGAGTCTGCCAGAGCTTTGAACCGGGATGAGGTTCCCATTCCGTACATCACCAATTGGTTAACCGAGTCCAGCCTTCCGATCATATCGAAATTCATCATGGTCACAACCTGCGTAACCGGCACAGGAAACTCATTCACCAAGGCAGAAGAACCCAGAAGTCCTAGTTCCTCGCCCGAAAAGGCAGCAACAATCAGAGACCGTTTGGGAAGTTTTTCTGAACCGGCAACAGCCTGTGCCAGTTCAATGATTCCTGCAGTACCCGATGCGTTATCATCTGCTCCGTTGTGAATCTGAGGTTCATCCCCCCGGTACAGGGAGCCGGCCCCACCCAATCCCCAATGGTCGTAATGGGCCCCGATTACCACATATTCTTTTTTCAGGAGGGAGTCAGTTCCCGGCAGCAGCCCAACCACATTGAAGGCGGGTTTCCTGATCAGGTTAAGTCCGGCATGGTAACTTACCTGAACCCCGGGAAGAATAAAAGAGGCCGGTTTTTTAGTCCTTTTACCTGCAGATTCCAATTCAGAAAGAGAGGGCTTCCCCGCAGATTTCAACCAGGAATCGGCAACAGACCGTTTTAGGTTAAAAACAGGAACCGGAAGGTTTCCTCCCCGGTCATAGTCCAGTTTAGCCAGCACATCATTTTCATCTTCAGTGGAATTGACAAAGAAAACTGCGGCTGCTCCTTTTTCTTTGGCAAGACGGGCTTTCTGACGGAAGGAGGAAACCGGGTTAAACGCCGAATGGGGATTGTCACCTTCCGGACTGTACCTGAGAACCAGAACAATTTTTCCCGAAACATCCACGCCTGAATAATCATCGTAGCCCAGAGAGTCCGATCTGACGCCAAACCCGGTAAAGACAACCGGCAAACCTGTGGCTTCACCGGTACCTGAAAAGCTTCTGAGGGTAAACTCCTGGCCCTGAACCAACTTCCTGCCGGCAGTTTCAATAAAGACTGCGGAATCGGGTTCGGCTCCTGCAACAAAATCGTAATAGCTAAAATATCCGGATGAATCTCCCAGCGGGTGAAGGCCCATTTCCCGGAAACGGTCTGCCAGATATCCGGCAGCCCGCCGGATGTCGGGTGAACCGGTCATTCTTCCCTTCAGGCTGTCGGAGGCAAGAAAATAAACAGACTTTTTAAGTTCGGATTCCGTAATGGCCGCATCATATTTCACACAACCGGTCAGTGAACCGAAGGCAAGTGAGAGCAGAATCAGTTTTTTCATTCAGATTTTCCAGTCCAGTAATTCCGGCTTTTATTCAGCCGGTCAGTTTTCCAGTCAGCCAGAAGATAAACCGTTTTCCGGCCCGAAACAACTGCAGCATATTCCGGGCGTTCAGGAATTTTATAAAACCGGATTTCTTTCTGATTCTTTCCATTTTGGATGACGACCTTCAGAGTAAGCGGATAAACAAGATTTTCAGCATTCAGCGTATCCGCAATAAAGTCAGCATCCAGCCGGTTCAGTGTCGAGAGAACCGGATTCATTTTTTCCTGTTCGATCCGGGTTCCGTCGAGCAGCCATCCAGTTGAATCCCGGACCATGGCAAACTCCTCGGTTAGGGAAGTGATTTTGATCGCAGTCAGACTGTCGGTTGTTTCCTGCAGAATCAGTTTATCCCGGTAATCTGCCACATCCGTCATGATCTGTCCCAACCGCCCGGAGAAAATAAAAACATCCGTTTCACCCTCCTGACGCAGATAGGTTGAACTGAAATCTGGGCCCGGTAACCCAACCCGCCAGAGTTTCTTTTCAGAACCCGAGATGAGAGTAAGCAGGTTGCCGGTACTATCGACGCCGAACAGGTGCTGTTTTGCCGGGTTATCAGATATTGGAGCCAGGACAACTGCTTCTTTCAGGAGTGTCATAATCTGGCTGATTTTTTCCTTCCCGGCCTGTTCATCCAGCGGGCGGATAATCCGCCAGACAGAATCTTTCTTTTCAAGAACAAGTTCAGAAGACCCGGTTTTGATGATGAGTCCGGTCAGGTTGTCCAGTGACCCAATAAGCGGAGAACCGGCATCAAACGTTCCGGTTACCGACCGGTAAAACTGAAACACGAGTGCTCCGATCCCAATGATCAGGAATGAGCCCAGAAGTAAAACTGTTTTCTGACTTTTAGTCACGGCTAAACTCCCCTATTTATCCAATCAGGATTGAGATAATTTTCTGCGTTTCCGCCAGCGGTACAATCCCCAGACAAGTACAACAGCCGGCGGCAGCAGGAGATTGGTGTATTTAACAGCCTGGCGGGTTGCAGGAGACAATTCCGGCAACGGAACCATGAAATTCCGTTTCGAGGGAATTGCCAGCAAGTCTTCATCATCCGAAATCCAGTACATGACATTAATGAAGAAGGGGACGCCGGATCCACCCTGAACATAATCGTCGTTTACCAGTTCCCCATCTGTCATCAGGAAAAGCCGTCCGGGAGTTCCTTTTCCGCCAAAATCAGCAGCAAGAGCTACAGCTACCGGCAGGGCAGCCTGATTAAAATCTGCCTCATCCCACTTTTGGTAAGGATCCAGCAGATAAAAACCTGTGGAAATTCTGGATTTGGAACTGGTTGAAAGAACCGGCACAGCCCCCAGCCGTGCTGCAACTGAGTCCAGTGTGATTGCCGAGGCAAAAATCGGGGTAACTACAGAAATTCCACGGGAAAGTTCATGATCCGGGTTTACATCCGAGATGACCGGCAGAAAGGGAAACTCAACCTGGCTGTTAAACTGGAACATGCCAACCTGCTGCGGGACGTTGATCGAGGCACACTGCAAATCCTGTACAAGATTATCCGAAACGGTGAGACCATACCGGAGGAAAAGGGAGTCAAGGCCATTTTTCAGGGCCACGGCCTGCTGTGTCTGCGGGTTGACCGAAACCCGGTCGGCAAAAACAGCCAGGCGGCCACCACGATCAAGAAAGCGGAACAAATTGTTTTTTGCAAGCTCAGAAAGTTGCTCGGAGGGTGTAAAAAGAACCAGGCTTTTTACCGAATCCGGAATTCCTGCGGAATCCTTAACGGAAACAGCAGACAGTTCATATTGTTTGCTCAGGTATTGTTCAACTCCCTGTTTCCCCGACCAGCCCGGCATTCCGAAATCGGCAGAGGTATAGAGAACCGGCAATTTTTTCCTTACCATCCGGTTCAGGGCCGTTGAAAAATCAAATTCAAAATTCTCGGGTTTCTGGACGACCGGCAAGGTTTCCTTTTTATTTTCATACAGGATTTCAATGCCCATGTAAGCTTTTTTGGCTTCCATTTTATCATTATCCACAACCTGTATCTGGAGAGCCGGGATTCCGGCCTGTTCAACCTGTTTTTCCAACTGGTCTGATCCGGCCGGATCCACCATCAGGAAGTTCAGCTTCCCATCCGAATAACTTCTCAATTCTTCAAGCTGGTCCTGAATGAACCGGCGGTTCGTCGAATACGGCGCCGGCAGGTTATCGGTAAAGTAAACATTAACAGTTACCTTGTCATCGAGGGTTCCGACCAGTTTTTTGGTTGCATCCGACAAGGTATACAATTCACTCCGGGTCAGATCAATCCGGAAAAAGAAAAGGAAAGACAGCAGATTCAGGGCAATAACAACCAGAATGATCAGATAGGCCTGGTGGCGGGGCTGAAGTGTTTTCAGGAATTTCATATTATTTTTCCCTCCGGTTCAGCAGAACAAGCCAGGTCAGAGTCAGAAAGAGAATTACCATTCCCAGGGTATAAACGACATCCCGTGAATCAATTACTCCCCGGGCAATGGCAGTAAAATGCGTCCCAACAGAGAGATACTCAAACAAACTGCTGATGGCGCCGGGAACAAAAATTCCGATCTGATTGGCCGTGTACAGCAGAAAACTGAGAACAAATCCCGAAATAAATGCGACAATCTGGTTTTCGGTAAGCGAGGAAGTGAAAATACCAACCGAGGTGTAAATGGCACCGACCATCAGCAAGCCCAGGTAACCGCCGGCTACGACACCCCAATCAAGTGGTGCGAGTGATCCGATGGTTACAGCATACAGCAGAGTTGGAGCCAGCAATACCAGAATGACCAGATTTGCTGCCAGAAATTTGCCGGTTATAATCTGAACCAGACTGACCGGTTTGGAAACCAGCAGATCATAGGTCCCGGACCGCAACTCTTCGGCGAAGAGTTTCATCGTAAGTGCCGGGATGAAAAAAAGAAAGGCAAACGGGGCCACATTGAACAGGGTTCTGAGGCTGGCCGAATTTTCGAGGAACAGGGTCGAGTTAAAAAACCACCCGACGAACAGCAGAAAAATAACCGTGGCGATAAAAGCCACCGGGGTATTGAAAAAGAGATTCAGCTCTTTGCGGATCAACGCCGCCAGAGAAGGAGTCATACCTGGGGTCTCCGGATCAGTTTGAAGTGTTACGGGGTTCAGAAGTCAGGGTCAGCCGGCGGAATATATCCTCCAGATTACTTTCTTCTTTGTACATCTGCAGAAGTTCGATCTGGTGGTCCCGGCAGAAATGGTAAAGTTTCCGGTTAAACTCATCCTGATGCAGGGTGGTAAATTTAACCAGGTTTGAACTTTCACCCACCGAGATTACTTCCATCGTCATTTCGGGGTGGATCTTCAGGATTTTCTCCTGAAAGGCAGTAAGGTCATGGGCAAACTCAAGGTACCAGGCGACCCCGCCTTTAAACCGGGTCTGAAGTTCTGCCGGTGTTCCGTCTGCAACCAGTTCACCTTCATTGATAATGAGAACTCGGGAACAGATGGCTTCTACTTCCTGAAGAATATGGGTGGAAAGGAGGACCGTTTTTTCTCTTCCGAGATTGAGAATCAAATCCCGGATTTCGATGATCTGGTTCGGATCAAGTCCGGTAGTCGGTTCATCCAGAATAAGAACAGCCGGATCATGAATCAAAGCCTGAGCCAGTCCGACCCGTTGCCTGAAGCCTTTCGACAGCGTTCCGATCTGTTTCCGGGTCACAGTTTCAAGACCGCAAAGCTGGGTCATTTCATCAATTCTCGACTGTACCCGGTCTTTCGGTATTCCTCCGATCCGGGCTGCATAATCGAGATACTCAGAAACCGTCAGTTCTGTATACAACGGATTGTTTTCCGGCAGGAATCCGATTTCCCTTCTGATTCTGTCGGGGTGTTCCAGAATATCGAACCCGTTAATTCCGGCTGTACCGGAAGTTGGCTTCAGAATACCGGTCAGCATTTTCATGGTGGTGGTTTTTCCTGCTCCGTTTGGACCCAGAAACCCGACAATTTCTCCGGTATTTATCGAAAAGGAGGCGGGTTTAACGGCAGGAAAAGATCCGTAATTTTTACTTATTTCCTTAGCTTCTATACTCATGTTACCGCACGTTGAAAAAATAGTTGAAAGTGACCTGCATCTGACGACGGGATGTATTTCAAAGTTCCGTTTGCACAGTCCATCATATTTCTAGCCAGAGTCAGCCCGATTCCTTCATCTTTTCCTTTGCTTCTGGTGGTGAAAAAGGGATCAAACATCCGGGTCCGGGTTTCAGCATCCGGCCCGGGAGCAGTCTGCGAAATGACCAGTTTCAGGTAATTACCACGGGTCAGGTCATACTCGGGCAGGCAATGGCTGTGCGGCTGTGTGAAGGCCGAAAAACTGAGGATAACCTGATCCTCCGGCTGATTTTCCCAGGCATTTTTTAAAAAGATGTGAAGCAGGTCCTTGAAAAATTCCTGATAAAAGGCAATCTGGAAATCATCTTCAAGCACCACCGAAATTTTCAATCCCGGATACCGGGTTTCTGCTTCCTTTGTCACCTCAAGAACCAGTCCGGAAATTGGGAAAAACCGCACCATTGCCCGAGGAGCCCGGCATAAGGTAGAAACCAGATTGGCATAGGCGTTCAGGTTGTCCATCCCCTTCATCGAAGCAGAAAGGTATTTATGGTTTTTGGCTTCTGGGGTTGAAAACATGAGGGCTGCTTCCATATTGGGCAGCAGAACCGTCAGGTGGTTATTGAAATCATGGAGGAAAGAACTGAGGGTTTTCCGGATTCCCGGAATTTTGTAATCAGTGAGCAACTGTTCCTGATAGTCCTGAAAACAAATCAGCGGGGTGACCAGCACAGTTCCGGCAGCCGGATGAATGGAAAGGTGATAATACCGGGTCAGCAGGGATGTTGAAAACCGGACGGTCCAGTCAAACGGGGTTCCCCGATCCCACTTATCTTCAAAAACATCATAATCTGACGGGTTGATCCAGGTCGTCAGGGAATCGGTCTTTTTAAAAATCGCCAGAACCTGGTCCCACTCCGTATCGGGCGACACTGTTTTATCCTGATTCACCATCAGGCTGGCAACAGAAAATTCAGACATTCTTAACTCCTTCCTTATAGGCCTCAGACATGGTCTGCCAGGCCGTGGAAATCAGCTGATCACGATCACTGTAAGTTAATCCTTCAACCGGAATCGGCGGCAGGATTTTGACTCTGACGGGAAATTCGGGGTAAACTTTCAGGCCTCCCCGTTTGACCACGTCCCGTGTTCCAATCAGAACAATGGGAAGAATGGGCTTCTGATGTTCAATTGCCATCACGAATGCACCTTTTTTAAACGGAAGAAACTCACCGGTTTTAGACCGGGTTCCTTCGGGCGCGATAAATACAGATAGTCCTTTTCCAAACAACGCCTTCGCCTGTGCCAAAGACTTAATTGCAGCATTTTTATCCCCGCGGTAGACCGGAATGAACCCGCCATGCCGTAGGAAATAGCCAAAAAACGGAATCCTGAACAACTGATGCTTGGCGGCCATTCTCATGGGAACGGGAATGGTATGATACAGAACCGGAATATCCATCTGGCTCTGATGGTTTGCAATAATCACATACTGCTGTGTCGGATCGGCATTTTCTGTGCCTTCGATCGTGACTTTCAGTTTCCAGAACTGAACCATCCGGTTAAAAAATGTGCGGATGGTTTCTTCCTGTTCTGCCGGGTTTCTGGCGAAAAGAAACCGGATCCCGTACATCATCAGGAGGCAGATTCCTGCACCTGTTATCCAATGCTGTTTAAGGCTTCTGAGCATAATCCTGAACTGCTGAACAAACTTTTAAAAATACAAACTTATTCCGAGATGTGAAATCCGGTTTCAGAAGGGTTTCCCGGTAATCCGGCCAAACAGGTCAAAATCCTCTGCATCCAGAATTTCAACATTGACAAAGGATCCTGCAGGGGCTGTTCCTTCCTGAATGATGACTTCATTATCGACTTCAGGGCCATCTGATTCCGTCCGTCCGGTCAACCAGTTATCTTCCTGACGGTCGATCATGACCTTGAGGGTTTTCCCGATTTTCTGTTCATTCTTTTCTCTTGAAATTTCCCGCTGAATTTCCATGATCAGTTTCTGACGGCGTTCCTTTTCTTCTGCAGGAACCGGATCGCCCAGCGGGATGGCGGTTGTATTTTCTTCGGGCGAATAGGTGAAAGTGCCCAACCTGTCAAATTTCAGCTCCCGGATGCCATCTGCAAGTTCCTGAAATTCTGCTTCGCCTTCCGACGGGAATCCGACAATCAGAGTTGTTCTCAGGGCAATTTCGGGTATGACTGACCGGATATCCCTGATGAGATTTTCGGTTCGTTCACGGGTGATTCCCCGGCGCATTTCCTTCAGAACTTTTCCGGAAAGATGCTGGATCGGCATATCCAGATACCGGCAGATTTTGGGTTCACTGGCCATGACTTCGATCAGTTCCATCGGGAATTGATTCGGATAGGCATAATTCAGGCGGATCCAGTCGATACCCTCGACCTTACAGAGTTCCTTCAGCATGGCCGGCAGGATCCGTTTTCCTTCAGAATCCATGCCGTAATACGTTAAATCCTGGGCGATCAGGTTCAATTCCCTTACACCCTTAGCGGCAAGAAAACGGGCTTCCTGAACAATTTCACTGACTGGTTTCGATACGTGTTTTCCACGCATCAGCGGAATAGCACAAAAGGAACAGGGATGATCACAGCCTTCACTGATTTTCAGGTAAGCAAAATGTCCCGGGGTTGTGATCAGCCGTTCCCCAACCAGTTCTTTTTTATAAACAGCACCAAGCTCTTCCAAAACTGCATTTAGCTGGTTGGTACCAAAAAAGCGGTCAACTTCGGGAATTTCCCGTTCCAGGTCCGATTTAAACCGTTCAATCAGGCAACCGGTAACCAGAACTTTGCTGACCGAACCGTTTTCCTTCATTTCCACAGCATCCAGAATGGTCCCGATGGATTCTTCCTTGGCTGCATCGATAAACCCGCAGGTATTGATAATAATGATATCGGCGTCTTCCGGTTCTGCTGCGATCCGGAAATGGTTTCCCTGAAACTGGCGCATCATCACTTCTGAGTCAACCAGGTTTTTGGAGCAGCCCATGGTAATGACGTTTACCTTCGGGAACTGGCCTTTTTTAATTTTTGTGCGGATGGATTTAGACCCTGCAGAACTCATGCTTTTCCTGTCCCTTCGAATAATGCATCCACGAAAATTTCGGGATCAAACGGCCGGAGGTCTTCGATTTGTTCACCTACACCGATAAACCGGACGGGGGTTTTCAGTTCATTGCAGATTCCGAGTACAATACCGCCTTTTGCAGTTCCGTCCAGCTTGGTCAGAACCAACCCTGAGATACGGACCACCTTAGAAAATTCCCGGGCCTGAACCAGGGCATTCTGTCCGGTTGAGGCATCAAGAACCAGAAATACTTCATGCGGGGCACCGGGAAGAATTTTCTCGACTGACCGCTGAATCTTGTTCAGTTCATCCATCAGGTGAAGTTTATTGTGCAGACGGCCGGCAGTGTCAATTAAAACAACATCCTCGTTTCTGGCAAGTGCAGATTGAACTGTATCGAATGCCACGGCAGCCGGATCTGCCCCATCCTGGTGAAGAACAATCCGGACCTCGGCCCGTTTAGCCCAGATTTCGAGCTGATCGGCTGCTGCAGCACGGAAGGTATCAGCCGCACCAAGAACCACCTTTTTTCCCAATTTATTAAACCGGCTGGCCAGTTTCCCGATGGTAGTTGTTTTCCCGACTCCATTCACCCCGACGATCAGAATCACAAAGGGTTTTTTCATGGAAACCTGTTCCATAAACTGATCGAAGGTTTCTACACCTTTCATCCCGGATTTCAGACTGTCAGAAATGGTTTCATGCAACTGTTCAATCAGTTCTTTTTCGGAAGTAAAGGCGTTTTTTGAAACCCGTTCCCGCAGGCGGTCAATAATTTCAAGCGTGGTTTTTACCCCCACATCCCCCGAAATCAGACTATCTTCCAGATCATCAAGAAAGGAATCGTCGATCGTTCGTTTTCCAAGGAAAAATTTATGAAGTGTTCCGAAAAGGGACTGCCGGGTTTTATCCAGCCCCTTTTCAACACGGGCAGTTTCTTCCTGCCGGTTAAACCATTTCAGCATATCAGGAGGTCTTTTTCAAAAGGGTAAGCACACGAAGCGAGTATTCCCCGAAGGAATATCCCAGCAGGAGGACACTTAGAACAAGGAAAACTGTGAACCAGATTCCGGAAGGAAGGATTGCCAGCAAAATGGTAATTCCTGTTGTCAGAACTGCGATTTTGCCACTCATCACACTCATTGGGATTTCTCCGGTCTTTTTCCGGATCCACAATCCACCAAAGAAAATAATCAGGTCTCTCATAACAACCAGAACAACAAACCAAACCGGCAGAAGGCCAAGCCACAACAACGAAAAAATAACAGCGGTAATACTGATTTTATCGGCCAACGGGTCCAGAATTTTACCCCAGTCTGAAACCTGATCAAAATGCCGGGCAATGTAGCCATCGAGCATATCCGTTACGGCTGCCAGAAAAAACAAGCTGGCAGCCATCCAGTTGCCGGCCTCGGTCCGGTCAAATAATAACCAGATCCCCGGAGCAACAATGAGTACCCGGGACAGGCTGAATATATTTGAAATCGTCCAAAAACGGTTTTGTGGCAGAATCATGTCATTTCTTTATTTAACCGGAGATAAATCCGGATACCGGATGCGGTACCTGAACCGGTAATACCACCGGCAGACTGCAAAGTTAAGGGAATTCAGAATAAAAAAAACCGGTGCGAGCAAACCTGCAGCGCCAATCAGGGAAATAAAAGACAATTTGACGGGAAGAAAAATTCCCGGCGGTTCATTTTTCCGGGTCAGGGCCAGATAAAATGGCAGAGAAATCAGTCCGGAAGAGATAAACACCCAATCGCCTGTTGAAAAAGAGATCAGCAGCGCAAAAGACGATGCTAAAAAGGCGAAGCGCCGGGTGACCAGACTTCCGTAAGCAACAGCCAAAGTCCTTTTACCGGCAGCCAGATCACCTTTCATATCCGGAATTGTCACCAGGGCAAAAACGCCACCCCAGGCTAACCCATACGGAACAGCAGCCAGAATCATGGCAGAAGTAAGGTCAGCAGCACTGATGGCTCCTGCCAGAAAACACAGAAATCCGCCGGCCGCATTAATAAAAATTCCGGAAAAAGGCCTGTTTTTCATGCTGGCCGGAGGGAAATTGTAGGCAATACCGGCAAGAGCAGCCAGCAGATAAATTATTACCAGCCATTTCGAAAGGAAACCGGCAATCAGAAGTGCCGCCGCCGTCAGCCCATGTCCCAACCAGAGTGCAGCTTCCCGGCTGACAAGTCCGTCTGATAAAATGAGGAGTTTTCCGTTAATCCGGTCGGTCTCCATATCTGCTGCCTGATTGTAAACGAAAACAGATCCGCTTCCCAGTGAAACACTCAGTAAAGTCAGCCAGAATTCACCTGAAAAGGAAAGGGAAAACAGTGGAAACTGAAATGGCTGGATGCCGGAAACGAGATAACCGGCCGTCAGGGTTGCCCAGATCGGGAAAAACTGGGTTGGCCGGGTTAGAAAAAAAAGATCTGCGGTAAGCCAAAGCTTGCTTTTACGTGGAATGAACCGTGGAGAAGTCTTAGCAGAACCTGACCGGGACCCGGGCTGCTTCTGGTCAGTCATTTTCTTCTTTTCCGATTCCTTCCTCGATGCTGACCGGATACTTACCGCTAAAACAGGCTGTACAGAAACCGGATTTTAACGGATCGCCGTCAAACCCGCAGGCAGAGACCATTCCTTCAATTGACAGGTATTCAAGTGAGTCAACTCCGATTTCCATAGCTATTTTCTTTATATCGCCACCGGCTTCATTGGCAATCAGCTTTTCAGGATCAGGGAAATCAAGTCCGTAATAACAGGGATGTTTAATAGGCGGCGAGGAAACCCGGAAGTGAATTTCTTTCGGATTGGCTTCCCGGATCAGTTTCATCAGATTCTTGGAGGTGGTTCCCCGAACAATTGAGTCGTCGACCACAACCACCTTCCGACCTTCGATTACCCCTCTGACCGGATTGAATTTCGTTCTGACCTTCAGTCCCCGGCCGCTTTCTTCGGGGTGGATAAACGTCCGCCCGACATAGTGATTCCGGATAAGACCCAGTTCATACCGGGCATTGATTCCCTGCTTCTGGGATTCTGTTACATAGCCCAGCGTTGCAGTGTTTGAGGAATCGGGCACCGAAATCACAAAAACTTTATCTTCTTTGGTTGATTGAACCGGGGCTTCCAATGCCAGATTTTTACCCAGCTTCCGCCGGACTTTATCAACCGATTCACCAAAAATCCGGCTATCCGGCCGCGAAAAATAGACGAACTCAAATATACATTTCGAGGTATTGGCAGGTCGTGGCAGAAAATAAGACTGCTGGCGGACTTTTCCGTTTTCGTCTTTGTCTATGACCAGCATTTCGCCGTGTTCAACCTCCCGGATGTATTCTGCACCGATAATATCAAACGCACAGGTTTCGCTGGCCACCACCAGAGCATCGCCCAGTTTTCCCAGACTTAGAGGCCTGAATCCGTTCGGATCCCGGACGGCAATCAGTTTATCATCAGTCAGAATCACGAGGCAATAAGCACCTTTGACCTGAAGCAGGGCATGACGGATCTGTGCAACCTGATCATGTTCAATGGATTTTGCAATCAGATGAAGAAATACCTCAGAATCGGTTGTAGACTGGAAAATGGTTCCCTCTTCAATCAGCCGGGTTCTGATTTCCCGGATGTTTGACAGATTTCCATTATGCCCCAGCGCAATATTCCCGCTTTTGTAATGAACCTGAAACGGCTGAATGTTGGCAATCCGGTTCGAACTGCCGGAAGTCGAATATCGGTTATGTCCGATAGCCATATCCCCTTTCAGGCTGTCTTCCCAGAGTTTTGGGTTTCTGAACACATCGGTGACAAGCCCCAGGCCCCGGTAGGCATTCATCTGGTTCCGTTTTTTTTCCTCATCCCAGGAAACCGTTACAATACCGGCTGCTTCCTGGCCCCTGTGCTGAAGGGCATGAAGCCCGTAGTAGGTCAGTACAGAGGCATTGGGGTGGTTAAATACACCAAAAATACCGCAGTATTCTTTGGGTTTGTCTGGGGACGCCGGTGTGCTGGAGGGTTCAGTAAAGTTCTGGGAGGACATAAACTTCCGGATTAAATAACTATTTCCTGACCGCTTAACTTATTTCCTGCAAAATACAGATTTCCGGAAGAAAGAAAAAACCCGGAGCAGGTCAGATGAGGGTAATCGGATTCGAAAAGATCCAGCCCGTGTCGCCGAAAAGGATTTCGGTCCGGTAAACCCCGGGCCCGGTTACCGGGACGACCAGATGGTCAGTCTCCTGCTGCGAGGAAATCACCTTTCCATCTTTCAGCAGCCGGATGGTCCGGACTTCAGGAATGAAAATCTTGGCCAGAAAAGAGCCGGCAGGATGGCGGTCCCCCATCTGAAGCTGAGTGGCGGCACCTTCGAACCAGAACCGGAAGCCCTTGCCATGCCCCCGGTAATGATTGACGAAAAAGCACCGTCCTGCTTTTAAGGCAGAATATATCAGACTTGCATTTTCTTCAGCAGACAGGTCACGGGAAAGGGGTTTTTCGAGCAAAACATGCGTTCGGATGGCCCGGAAGGCAACTTTATAGGGAAAAACCTGAACAGTCACACCCATGATTTCCTGTTCGATGGCATGGCAGTCAGAACCGCCGATCCCGACGACCAGCCGGTCCCGGTTCAGTTCATCCCATTTCTGAAGGGTTTCCTCAGGCGGGAATTTCAGGGACCGGAGGGGGTGCACAAACCGCTGATATTTGTTTTCATCGGTCAGTCCTTCCATCCAGTCAGACATATGATTCCAGATTTCCATTCCGGTAAACCGGTCAGATGACCAGTCTGTCCAGGGATAGGGAGGATACTGGGGCAGGTTGGACCGTTTCTCGTGGGGATGGGCCAGGAAGCAGATTCCGCCAGCATCGACCACCTCATCAATGTACCCGGAGGCCGTTTTATGTTTCGGAGAGATGTCATCAATGCCAAAAGACAGCAGGTGATTCTGATCATTCCGGTCGTTCAGTTCGCAACCGAATAACGCCAACGTCTGATTGTACCAACCCTCCCAGCCATCTTTTTTCGGACGAAGGGTGTTATGATCTGTAAACAGAACAAAATCGAGCAGGCTGCCGGTGGCATCCTTCATTATTTCAGGTACTTCGCCGGAGCCATCACTGTACCTGGAATGCAGGTGAATGATGCCTTCAGCTTCGAAAAAACGGGGTGTCATAAGAGCAATCCTGCGGCCACTAAAATACCGGCAGCATCCCAAACAAGATCTTTAAAACAGAAATGGTTCCCGGGAGTGACAGAATCCCGGATTTCCTTGGCAACACCGGCGCCGGCTGCAATACCCGCGGCCGGCAGGAGGAAATGATCGGTCTTTGCCTCGCGGTGAATCACGACCGAACTGCTTACTGTCAGAAAAAAGGACAGGGTGAAGTGAAACAGTTTATCCCGCCCGGTCCAGGAATCCCGGCAGACCGAAAGTGAATCAGGCGGATCTGCTGCAAAAACCGGAGAGGAGATCAACAGAAAAAGCAGAAAGCAAATTTTATTCGGCACGGAGAATCACTTTAACTTTGGCAATCCGGCGGCCTTCAACCTTTTCAATGATGAATTCAGCATCCTGATAGCGGATCACGGCTTTTTCTTTGGGAATTGCACCCGAGACGGAAAGAATAAATCCGGCAAGGGTTTCGAATCCGTCATTTCTGGACTGAAGGGTCAGACCCAGGACTTCCTCTGCCAGATCAACGGGAGTTTTTCCGTCAAAGGACCAGACATTCGGGGCCAACTGCCGGTACAGCGGCAGGTCTTCGTCATGTTCATCTCTGATTTCCCCGATAATTTCAGATATCACATCATCCAGCGTGACCATTCCGGCAGTTCCCCCGTACTCATCAACCACAATGGCGATGTGCATTTTCCGGATCTGAAACTCTTTCAGAAGGTCACTGACTTTTTTTCCTTCGGGGATAAATAACGGCTGCCGCTGAAGTTTCTGAAGTGAAAATTCACGCTTGCTGTTTTTTTCGGACAGAAACGGAATCAGATCCTTGGCATATAAAATTCCGGAAATCTGATCGAGTGATTCCAGATAAACCGGAATCCGGGAGTGACCGCTTTGCCTGACGGTTTCCATGACTTCTTCACGGCCGGCATCCGATTCAATAGCCACCATATCCACCCGGGAAATCATAATTTCACGGACTGTTTTTTCGGAAAAATCGGCCAGGGAACTGATCATTTCCTTTTCATTTTCTGCCAGTGAGCCATGTTCATGAACCACATCTGCAATGGTCTTCAGGTCTTCATTCGAAACTTTTTCCCCCGAAAGTTTTCCGGGTCTGATCCACCGGGTCAGTTTCATAACCAGCCAGGTAACCGGGGTAAACAATCCGATCAGGAACGATATCAGCGGGGCAACAATAACTGCAAACCGCAGGGACAGATGCGCCCCGATGATTTTTGGCGTAATCTCAGACAGGATCAGGAAAATGAACGTAAGGACGAAAACTTCTAAAATATAGACCAAAACCGGATCGACCGGCAGATGGTGAAGAAAGTTGTAGGTAAGAGTGGCGGCAATGACCGATGCCATAACATTGACCAGATTATTCCCGATCAGGATGGTCACCAGGAGTTTCTGGGAATCTGAAAGAATTTCAGCAATCCTGAGTTCCCGCGACCGGGTACTTTTTCTGAGTTTGCTGATCTGATCTTCTTTGAGGGAAAAAAAGGCGACCTCGGCTCCGCTGAAGACAAACGAAAAAGCCAGGCAGATTATAAAAATGACCAGTAGTCCGGCCGTATAACTATCCAAAAAGTAGCATTCCTGACAAGTGAAACATCTTCAATAATACTAAAAAAGCCGTAATGACCCAAATCGGATGAACCGCCGGGCCGTTACGGCTAAGAAAAACGAAACGCTGTCAGACTTTAAAAGGGGAGGTCGTCGTCAGACAGGGCTGCAGATGGAGCACCGAAAGATTCCGGTTTGCTTCCCCCGGCAGCAGGTGCAAAAGATTCATAGTCGCCGCTGCCCCCGCTTTTCGATGTCAGCATCAGCATATCCGAAACGACGATTTCAGTTGTGTACCGTTTGGCGCCTGATTCCTTATCATCCCAACTGCGGGTCTGAAGGCGGCCTTCGACATACAGTTTATGCCCTTTTTTCACATATTCCTGGCAGATTTCAGCCAGTTTGCCCCAGACAACCAGGTTATGCCATTCGGTTCTCTCGGTCATTTTTCCGGACTGATCTTTCCAGCTTTCTGAAGTGGCAAGCGTAAAATTGGCAACCGCCTGGTTACTTGGGGTGTACCTGACTTCGGGGTCTTTACCGACGTTTCCGACAAGAATCACTTTGTTTACACTTCTGGCCATGATATTTTTCTCCTGAACTCACGTAAATTGTTGACTTTGTTTGATTGAAAACCCATTGAGGACTTCACGAACGGAAAGCCGCCGCTTACCTTCAAGCTGAAGTTCGCCGATGGTCAGAAACCCATCTGAAACCTGAATTGTGATTTTGCTTTTGGATAACTCGGTGATCAATCCGTTGCGCCCGCTAGAATACGGACTTCCCGGAAAAAAGTCAACCTGAAAGAGTTTCACGACCTTCCCGTCGAGGTAACACCAGGCCCCTGGATAGGAATCGAAAGCACGGATTTTATCCCGGATGATTTTTCCCGGCCGGGACCAGTCAATGCGGAAATCTTCTCTGGTGAGCTTGGGGGCACGGGTGGCCAGTGCATCCTCCTGGGGTTTGGTTTCTGCTGTACCGGATTCAATTTTCTGAAGGGTTTCCAAAGTCAGTTCGGCCCCAAGGTGTGCAAGTGCATCATGAAGTTCAGAGCCGGTCATGGTTACGGGAACGCTGAGCTTCCGGGTCCCGATGATGGAGCCGGTATCGACCGCAGGTTTCAGGAAAAAAGTTGTGACACCGGTTTCGGTATCTCCGTTCAGAAGCGCCCACTGAATGGGTGCAGCACCCCGATATCTGGGTAACAGGCTTCCATGCAGATTAAATGTCCCCTTTTTGGGAAGGGAAAAAATCCGTTCCGGCAATATTCTGAAGGCAACTACAACGAAGCACTCTGCCTCAATGGCCGAGATTTCATCAAAAAACACGTCACTTTTTAAATCATCCGGTTGCAGAATCCGGGTGATCCCGTACTTTTTTGCACACTGTTTGACAGGTGTTTCCTGAAGGATCTGTCCCCTGCCCTGGGGTTTATCCTGGCCGGTGACCACGGCTTCCGGCGGATATCCGTTCCGGATCAGGTGTTCCAGAACCGGAACTGCAAAATCGGGGGTTCCCATAAAAACATAACGGAGTGACATGACGGTGTGAGACTAAAAGGTGAGGATTATTTTTCTGCCAGAAGATAGTCGACGTCGACGGTACCCCTCTGGATATCCCGGATCCGGTTTTTCAGCAGCGTTTTTTTGAAGGCAGACAGGTAATCAACAAACAGAGTCCCCTGAAGGTGATCATATTCATGCTGGATGACTCTTGCCATCATCCCGCTAAAGGTTTCCGTCCGGGTATTGAAGTTTTCATCCTGATATTTAAGGGTGATAATTTCGGGACGGTCAACAAATTCATTGATTCCCGGGACGGAAAGGCATCCTTCCTCCATGGAACAGGCTCCCTGTTTATCGAGAAACTCCGGATTGATCAGCACCATGGGTGAGGTGGCCCGGCCTTCCTTCATCGCCGAAATATCGAGGACAATCAGATCCATGGACCGGCCGATCTGGGGTGCAGCAAGACCAATTCCGTCTGCCTGATACATGGTTTCGAACATATCTTTGATCAACTGGTCCAGTTCAGGTGTTTTAGCAGATAAAATCTCTGCCTTTTGCCTTAAAACTGAATCCCCGAGAGTATATATAGGTAAAATCATTGCCTTCTGCTGTTAACTTCCAATCAGCACTTCAACACCGTCAAAAATAAAAGAATTCCGGTCCGTTCGGAAATGGATGACCGATTTTGTTGGAGGGGGCCGGCAGTTGGAGAGGGTCTCCCAGAACGGCCGGCAATAGAGTCCAGAAGGAAGGTGGTATTGTAATTGTTAAATAGAACCCGTATTCCCGCAGCCGGATAAAGAGAAGCCCGGGGTCAATAAAAGTGGGTTGGCCGGTTACTGATGGAATCGAGGTAATCCTGAAGAATAATGGCAGCCGCCTGGCGATCCACCAGTCCTTTTTCCTGCCGGGCCTTTTTTCCCCGGCCTGAGGCCAGAATCTGCTGCTGGGCAATTTTACTCGAATACCGCTCATCGAAGGGGATAATGAGCAAATCGGGAAAAGCTGCCCGGATGGTTTCAATAATGGCCAGAATGGATCTGGCTTTCTGCTCGGTCTGCCCTTTCAGGTTATAGGGCATACCGACAACAAGGCCTTTAACCTCTGGGGTAATCAGGTTTTTCAATTCGGCCAGCAGGGTGCCGGCAGGAATAGTCTTCAATGGGGTTGCCAGAATGTCGAGAGGGTCCGATTTGGCAATTCCCGTCCGGACTTCCCCGATATCCAGGCTCAGGTAATATCCGGTCACTTAATCTTCCAGAATATCTTTGATTTTTTCATCCGACAACGGCTGCTGAAGGGCCTCACGGATCAGTTTACTGGGCTTAAAGTGAGTTTTTTTCCGCCAGGGGATGTAAACCGTATCTCCGGTTTTCGGGTTCCGTGCCTTGGGTTTCGGCCGGGTAACCTTCACTTCAAACACTCCGAAATCCCGGATTTCAATCCGGACTTCTTCATCTGTGGTCAGCATAAGATCCCGCAGGGCATCAAAAGTAGCATCCACCCATCTGGACGTGTGGTAAAGACGTTCGTCATGCTCTTCTGCCACTTTCTTGGCCACGTCTTTTTTGGTCAGGGTTCTGACTCTCGGTTTCATTGTTTTCCCCTTTCGTGTGTAAATCTCACTCTTCGAGCCGGGCTACCGACTTCACCCCTTCTACCCGCTTGATTCTGTCAATAATCCGTACCAGATGGTCAACGTCATTCACATAAACAATGATGGATCCGTCGAAGATACCATCCTTCGTATTAAAATTAAGACCCCGTATATTGGTGTTCAGTGTTTTCGAAATTACATTGGTTATATCCGAAACCATTCCCTTCCGGTCCTCGCCGGACAGGCGGATTCCGGCCATGAAGTCTTCGTGGGCTCCTTTCGGCCAGTCCACCTCGACCAGGCGGGTCACGTCTCCTGTCGAATACCCGGCAATGTTACGGCAATTCCGGCGGTGAACTTTGATTCCCTCACCGATTGTCACATAACCGATGATATCATCGCCGGGAACCGGGTTGCAGCATTTGGCATAGTTCATCTGGATGTTGGCGCTTTTCCCTTCAACAACCAGCGATTTCTGTGAAGACCGTGAGGTTTTTACAAATTCCTCGAAGGTTCCGAATTCCGGCTTTTCATCCGGTTTCTGGTCCTTTTTCGCAATTTGCCGGGCTACATACCGGTCCAGAAATTCCTCATGGTTCACAATCCCGAATCCGACCGCATAAAAGAAGGAATTCTGATTCGAGTATTTCATATCCTGAATCAGTTTATTCAACTCCAGATCGGTAAACTTCAGCTTCAGTTTCCTGACTTTTTTATCCCACATTTCACGGCCAAGTTCAGTCACCTTCCGTTTTTCCTCGTTCAGAAAAGCTCTGATCTTGCTTTTTGCCTTGTGGGTAACGACAAACTTTTCCCAATCCTGGTTGGGTTTCTGGTTTTTGGAGGTGATAATTTCGACCTGATTCCCGTTTTCGATCCGGGTATTCAGCGGTACAATTTTCCCGTTGATTTTTGCGCCGATGCAATGGTTGCCAACGTTGGTGTGAATTTCATAGGCAAAATCGACCGGGGTGGATCCCTTCGGAAGAATTTTAAGATCACCCTTGGGTGTGAAAACAAATATTTCATCCTGGAACAGGTTCAGTTTGAAATCTTCGATAAACTGATTCGGGTTATCGGCATTATCAGCCTGTTCAAAGATTTCCCTGACCCAACTGATCCATTCATCGCTTTGTTTATTCACCACCGATTCACCGGCTTCTTTGTAAGACCAGTGGGCAGCAACACCCTTTTCTGCAATTTCATGCATTTTCCGGGTTCTGATCTGGACTTCGACCAGTTTACCATCCTGCCCGACAACGGTAGTATGGATGGACTGATAGCCGTTATGCTTGGGAACTGAAATATAATCCTTAAAGCGAACGGGAACCGGGAAGTATATATCGCTGACTATGCCATACACCGTAAAACAGTCATAGGCCTGTGTGGTATCCAGAATAATCCTGACTGCAAAAAGGTCATAAATTTCTTCGAAAGGCTTGCTTCTTTTGACCATTTTGTTGTAGATGGAAAAGAAATGCTTGGGCCTGCCTGAGAGCTCAAACTTAAATCCGGCTTCAGTGAGCCGTTTCGAGATGGGATCGGTGAAATTCTGAATGTACTGTTCCCGTTCTTCCCTGCGGGTGTTTACTTTTCTGAAAATATCCTCGTAAGATTCCGGATTCAGATATTTGAAGCTGAGGTCTTCGAATTCCCATTTGATCTGCCACAGCCCGAACCGGTGGGCAAGAGGTGCATAGATATCGAGGGTTTCGGTTGCAATCTTGATCTGTTTGGCCTGCGGAAGGTAATTCAGCGTGCGCATATTGTGAAGGCGGTCAGCAAATTTCACCAGAATAACCCGGATGTCCTTGATCATGAACAGCATCAGTTTTCTGAAGGACTCAGCCTCGGTCACCTCATGGCTTTTAAACATATCCGTAATTTTGGTTGCTCCGTCTACCAGGTTGGCAACCGTCTGCCCGAATTCCTTTTTCAGAAACTCGTATTCATACTCAGTATCTTCAATCACATCGTGAAGCAGGGCGGCTGCAACCGAAATGTCATCCAGCCTGAGTTCCTCTGCCAGGATCGTAGCAACTGCCAGCGGATGGATAAAATACGGTTCACCGCTGGCCCGGGTGATATCCTTATGGGCCGCAAACGAAAACTGAAACGCCTTTCTGATCAGGTCGTCATCCACCGACTTCAGATTCCTGTGGCAGGAGTCCAAAAGACGGTTCAGTTTCAATTCAGGTGATTCCTGTTGTACCGTTGCTGACATATCCTTTTTAAAATTCCGGACTTATATGCTGTAATTTACAAATATTTTGCGGATTTGCAAATTAAATCTTCCCGGTCAAAGTCCTTTAAAATCAGACATTTGCATCAGATTTGCCGGTAAAGCGGATTTTCACCCTTTCAGTGGAGGACACAAGGAAACTCCTGGATGGCAGATTGGAGAATAAAATACGGGGAAATCCCGATTTATGGGATATAATTCACCATTTCAGGAGCTTGAGCAGCGGAATATGGGAGAATGATTAGCATTTTATTAAAAATCGGGTTTTTCGGCAGGATCTAAAATCCGATAGCAGTGTCCTCGCCCCGTGGATCAGCACCGCCATGAAATCCGCCGGTGTCAATCAGAATAGCATCACACCGTCCCTGATACCCTTTTCTTTCTTCAAGATGATACCCCAAGGACCTGAGCCGGTCCAAAGTTTCTGCGGGAAGGAAATTCCGTTCGTAGAAAAAAATATCGGGAAGCCACTGATAATGAAACCGGCCGGCAGAAACAGCTTCATGGATTGGTTTTCCCGAATGAACCAGATGAAGAAACGTTTGCAGAACCGTTGTGGGGATGGTAGAGCCACCCGGACTGCCGGCAACTAACCACAGTTTCCCGTTCTTTTCGGCAATTACCGGCGTCATGCTGCTGAGCATTCGTTTACCCGGCCGGATGTCGTTGGCTTTTCCTCCGATCAGTCCGTACAAATTCGGTACACCGGGCTGGATACTGAAATCATCCATTTCATTGTTCAGCAAAAACCCGGCCCCTTTTACAACCAGAAATGAACCGAAGGCCCCATTTAGGGTATAGGTGATGCTGATGGCATTCCCTTCGCCATCCACAATTGAAAAGTGAGTCGTTTCATCTGATTCATACCCTGCAATCATACCCTGTGAGATATTCGCTGAGGGAATTTTAGCTTCCCGGCTGGTTTCCTTTAACCGTCTGGCAGCGTAGGCGGGTGAAATAAGAGTATCCAAAGGAACCCGGGTAAAGGCCGGATCTCCCATAAACGCAGCCCGGTCTGCATAAGCAAGCTGCAAAGACCGGCAGACATCATGGATGGATTCCGGACCGGAAAGGTCCAGATTTCTGTCAGGCAGCAAGGCCAGCATATTCAGGGTTTGCAGCAGAATGACCCCACCACTTGAAGGCAGGCCCATTGTTAGCAGGCGGATTCCCTGGTAGGTTCCGGTCAGAGGTTCCCGCCAAACCGGTTTGTAGGAAACCAGATCCTGAGCCGATAAAAGTCCGTTGTAATTGGCCGAGGTACCGGCAATGAGGGCTGCGGTCTCCCCTGAATAAAATTCCCCGGGTCCGTTCAGGGCAATTCGCTGAAGGGTTCTGGCAAGGTCAGGCTGCCGGAAGGTATCCCCTGCAGCCCATGCGGTTCCATCCGGCTTGCAGTATATTTCTGCAGTTTCCCGAAACTGTCCAAGCTCTCGGGAAAAGTCATTCAGAACGGAAGCAGAGGTTGACGTCAGCACATGGAATTCGGCCAGCCGGACGGATGGCTGAACCACCGTTTTCCAGGCCAGGCGTCCCCACCGGTCATGAAGGGCTGCCATACCCCCTACAGTTCCGGGGACTCCGGCAGAAAGGATTCCCGTTTTGGATAAGTTCCCGTCGGCTTTTCCGTTCCGGATGTACATATCCGGGGCGGCACCGGCCGGTGCCGTTTCCCGGAAATCAAGGGTAAAAGAGGATCCGTCTTTCAGGCGGATGACGGCAAACCCGCCGCCTCCAATATTGCCGGCGGTTGGGTAAACAGACTGAAGGGCAAAGGCAACCGCAACGGCGGCATCAATGGCATTTCCGCCGGATTTAAGAATTCTGATCCCTGTTTCGGATGCAAACCGGTGGGCTGATACCACCATCCCATTCTTTCCTGAGACCGGTTTTGCCGTTTGGGACAAAACCGGACTGGTCAGAATGAAAAGAAAGGAAAGGGAAAAAAAGAATTCCCGGCAGGACATTACTGGAAGTTCAGCGGGAGAATTTCGAAGCGGAGGGGTTTTTCACCTTTCGGGAACACCCATTCCTTAACCTGACCGATCATACACTGCTCAACCTGGTAGGTAAAGGCTGAATCAAACGTTGAAATGACAACCTTTTCATTCTCAACGGTTCCATCCGGTTTTACGGTGAAGTCGATATACAAAGTCCCTTTTAAGTTTTCATCGTACCGTTTGGCGCTTTTATAGCATTGATACAGGTTGCGGTAATATTCCATTTCAATCTTGGTCAGAACGTCGTCTTTCCTCAGATCTTCGGTATACTGATCGGCCGGAACCTGGTTGTAGTTATAGACAGCAACACTGTAGCCCATCCAGGAATTGACAATATCAGAAAAATTAATGTTGATTCCGGCATTGATCATAAACGGAGCATAGTTTTTCGGTTCTTTAAGAACCTGCGGATATCCGATTACAGCAGACTTCACATAATCTGTCTCTTCAGTGTTGCCAACCAGGAGAACATCAGCCGACAGACTAAGATCCCAATAAGTAAAATTATACTTCATTCCACCATTCAGGTAGGCAAAAGACTCCCGTGAATAAATAACCGGGTTAGGCTGTTTAAAGAACCATTCACCCCAAAGCTCTGAATAAAAATTCCAGGATCCGTACGGATAAAGGTAGCCCAGTCCATATTTTACGCCGACGGCACGACCTGGCAATTCAATTGTTTTTGCGGTTGACTTCCCAACTTTCAGATGCCCATCGTTATGAGTCAGCAACATGAGATTAAAATGAAGACTTGATCCCTGTTCAGGACTGTCCGGATCGAGATACCAGGATGTATAACTCAGAAACCCAAGTTCAACCGTTCCGGAATAATAGGGGTAAAAGGGTTTGTTTACCAGATCACCGATGGCAATGGTTGTCCCGATCAGGAGACCCGTTTTAACCCGTCCTTCCAGGAATTCAAGATTCCCGAGTTTAGCAGCAAGCGAAACGGGACCAACACCCAGCTCAGATTTGGCCTCAGAATGATTCATCTGCAAAACATTGAACACAGAACTGATCTGAAAATAATCGCCGACACCATAGTCAAAGCCGATGTAATTCTGGGTCAGGACCGGGTTTGATGCAGACTGGCCGGTGAAATCACCCGGTACCATCCCGTTCGATGACAAAATAGAAAGTTTATATCCGGCAATTCCCAGCATTTCTGAGGTCATGACGTGGGTCAGCCGGCCAGAACCTGAATAAATCTGAGCCAGAACAGGTAGGGTCCAGATCATGAAAATCAAAAGAATGGCCGGTTTTTTTAAAGACTGCATGGTATCTCCAAGAGGTTTCGGGGAAGCAGGTTAACTACCAGAGGTCAATATCCAGCCGGACCGGCCGGGTTCTGACATGGTTCATGAACAGATTCAGGGAATCAATGGTTGAGTTAAATTTGGCTGCGAATTTTTCATCTGTGAGCAATTGATTGGCCAGGGATTTATTTGAATTCAGTTTTCCGGCAAGCTCATTCAGTTGGGTCACAGCCAGATTCAGGTTTTCCATCGTCTTACTTGTTTCAGACAGCATCTGACCGGCTTGAGGCGTCAGCTTCCCGACTGCCGAATTCAGAGAATAGACAAGGCGGTTAATTCTGGCCGCCATGGAATCGAGGGCACCGCCATCCCGGTTCAGATTCCGGGTCAGAAGAGTCAGGTTCCGGCTGGTTTCCGACAGATTTTCCATCAAGGTTAGGGTATTCTGCTGAAACTGGTCATTGGCCACAATTGAGTTAACGCCTTCAAGCGTTTTATTGAGATTCCTGATCAGGAGTTTAAGGTCGTCACTGACTTCATTGACCTGGCTCAGCATTCTGGGAATATCGGCCCCGATTCCGCCCTGAATTACACCACCCGATTCCACCTGGATTCCTGAAATCCCTGGAATTATGTCAATTTTCTTCCCGGCAAGGAGTTCCAGCATCCCAATTTTTGCGATGGCATCTTTGTAAACCGGAGAAGACCGGTCAACCGACATTTTAACGGCAACGAAAGTACCCTCGTTCTTCATTTCTTCCACTTTGCCGACATGCATACCCCGGATGTAAACCGGATCCCCTTCAATCAGCCCGATGGTATCATCAAACCTGGCAATAACAATCGTGTGTTCCTGAGAAAGTGACCATCCTTTCAGATATCCCAGACCTGCAAAAAACACCGCCAGTGCAATAAAAACTGTGAGACCGACTTTAATATCTTTGGTCATACTGCCAGATTTCTGGTAATTAAATAACTAAAATACAATTCAATACAGTGAAAAAAAACAGACATCAGGGAAAGTCACCTGTTTTTGTGAGGATTCTGACATCAGGAAAGACTTCTGAGTTGGGTTTTTATTCTGCAGAGCTCATTTTTGCGGTGGAACCACCATTAGGGAAACCCATGTCACTAAGTATCCTTTATCTCCTTTTCATCGCCGCCGGCGGCTTTTGTGTATTTATCAACCTGATGCTGAGTACCTTTTATGGAAATCCCGGTTTTGCGACCTCTGAGTCGTCAGACAATCAATCGGTCCCGGTAATTGCCAGATTTCATTTATTTTCCTTCCCGGGCATCAGCCTGATCCTGCTCTATACCGGATTAACCGGTTTTTGGGGATTTCCCTTTGAAGGCTTCCCGGTAAATGAGGGTATGCCGGTTCTGACCGGAGTTTTACTGGCGTGGATTACCGGCACCGGAACAACCTGGCTGATCGGACTGTGGTGGAAGCGCCATGAAGGAATCGAAGCCCTGATCCGGTGCGAAGGTCAGGTAACGGAAGCGATCGGTATGACAGAGCCTGGCAGGGTGTGTGTTGCGGTACACGAGCATCTTACCGATGCACCTGCACTTGAAAAATTTCACAGACCGGTTACGGCCGGGACGAAAATCAGGGTGATTGGGATTGCCGGAACCGTTCTTTTGGTTGAAGCAGTATAAGTTACCGCCTGGGATGAAACTGAAAGTGAACTTCTTTAAGAAATTCCCGGTCGATGTGGGTATAAATCTGCGTGGTTGATATATCTGCGTGCCCCAGCATTTCCTGAACCGCCCGCAGATCTGCGCCTCCTTCGAGCAGATGGGTAGCAAAGGAATGACGAAACGTGTGGGGTGTTACTTCCTTCGAAATTCCAGCCAGACCAGAGTAATATTTGACCAGAGTCAGAATGGTCATCCGGCTGAGTCCGGTTCCCTTTTGATTCAGAAACAAGGTATCGGCACTTCTTCCGAACCGGGAAAAAAGCGGCCTGGATTGGGTCTGATACCGTTGAACAAACTGAACTGCCTGTTCCCCGACCGGGACCAGTCTTTCTTTGGATCCCTTTCCGAAGACCCTGATCAGACCGATATCAAAAAAGAGCTGGGATTGCTTTAGCGTTATCAGTTCGGTTACCCGCATTCCTGTTGCATAAAGCAGTTCCAGAATTGCCCGGTCTCTGAGTCCGACCGGATGGTCATCCCGGGCAGCTTCCAAAACGCTGAACATTTCACTGACCGAAAGCACCTCAGGCAGCTTTTTTGGCAATTTAACTGAATCTATCAATTCAGTCGGATCTGAGGGAATTAGTCCTTCAGAAAACACAAACCGGTGGAATCCTCTTAACGTAGAAATATTCCGGGCAATGGAAGAAGCTGCCAACCCAGCTTCATGCAGAGACTTCAGATAATGTTCGATCAGATTCAGGGTAATAGAAGGGAGGGATGTGATTTTCTGGTCCTGGAGGAAACCGGAAAACCTGACCAAATCGAGCCCGTAAGACTCAAGAGAATTTCCGGCCAGGTTCTTTTCAATCCGGATAAACTGCTTGTATTTCTGAAAAACTGCCGGAAAAACCGGAAAGACCAGCTTTTTCACTCGTTCAGCATCCGCCAGCCATACTTATCATAATCAAATTTCAGAACAACAACGGCAAGCAGAACAATGCCAAGGAAGGAAAGGGCTAAATCCAACCGGTTAAAAATAAACTCAGCTATTGAAAACAGGGTAAAATAAATCACGACGACCCCTGCCAGCCACAATTTCACCAGTCTGCTGATGGGAATCCCTTTTCCCTCAAGGTGAGATTCCTCTCTAAAAGTTTTCCATCCGGGACCCATCGGGCGTGTTTTAATGTAGAACTCTGTCAGGTGAGTTTTTTCAACAGGCGAGGTTATAAAAGTCACGGCAACCCAGACCACGGTGGTTACTCCTGTTATGATCAGAGTTGAGTAAGGGAAAACTACCGCCGGAAAAAACTGATGAAGAACCGTGTAGGTTATGATCGGGGCAATCATTGCAGAAATTTCGGACCAGGCATTTACCCGCCACCAGTACCATCTTAAAATAAGGACCCCGCCAATCCCGGCTCCGCAGTTCAGAATAAACTCCCAGGCACCTTTTATGGTTTCGAGCAGATAAAAGGTAATCACGAAAGACAGGACCATCAGCCCAAGAGTAACCAGTCTGCTTTCCCAGATCAGGGTTTTTTCGGTTTGTCGGAATACAAACCGCTTCATGACATCATTGACTACATAAGAAGCCCCCCAGTTCAGATGAGTGGCGATGGTACTCATGTAAGCAGCCAGGAAAGCAGCGATCAGGAAGCCGTACCATCCTGAAGGAAGAACTTCCTTCATCACCATAACAAATCCCTGACCCTGCTGTTCTGGCGGAAGCCCGGGGAAAATTACCAGCGAAACCAGCGCCACAATAATCCACGGCCAGGGACGGAGGCAGTAGTGGGCAATATTAAACCAAAGAGTTGCAACCAGGGCATGAGATTCATTTTTGGCAGACATCATCCGCTGGGCTACGTATCCGCCACCACCGGGTTCATTTCCCGGATACCAGCTTGACCACCAGATGACCCCGATGTAGGTCAGGAAGGCAGATACACTCAGGGCAAGAACCCCCGAAACAGACGAGTCGCCTATCCTCGGAAGCAGTTCAAAGGTTCCCGAAAGCAGGGATTTCTGCAGACCTTCCATGCCGTTTATAGCCGGGTGGTCGAGGGCAAACCAGGCCAGAACGATACAACCAATCATGGCAAAGGCAAACTGAAAGGTATCAGTAATAGCCACTCCCCACTGCCCTGAAAGTGTCGAGTATAGCGCCACAAACAGCATCATGCCGAGAATAAAAGCCTGGGCATTCCAGTCGGGCAGAACGACCATCATGATTTTTACCATCGCAAGGTTCACCCAGCCCATGATCACCGAGTTCATAAAAACCCCAAGATAAACGGCACGAAAACCCCTGAGGAAGGCCGCCGGCTTCCCGGCATACCGGATTTCAGTAAACTCCAGATCCGTCAGAACACCGGCCCGGCGCCACAATGGGGCAAAGAAGAAAACCGTCATCATTCCGCCAATGGCCATGCTCCACCACAGCCAGTTCCCAGAAATCCCGTTCTGGGCTACAATTTCGGTAACAGCAAGCGGTGTATCAGCAGCAAAAGTAGTTGCCACCATCGCAGTCCCGGCAATCCACCAGGGCAGTTTCCTTCCGGAAAGAAAATATTCTTCGGTATTTTTCCCTGCACGTTTGGAAAACCACAACCCGATCACGAGCGAAATCAAAATATAAACGAGAATAATCAGCCAGTCAGAGGTGGCAAGTAATCGGTCCTGCATCAGAATATCCTTCTGAAAATGAAAATTAAACTGAGGAAGACTCCCATCCCCGAGAGGGTAAACAAGGTCCAGGCCATCGGTGTCCAGAAAACAAGTCCGGCCATGACGGCAAGTGAAACCAGTAAGGCAGCCCGGATAACCGGCCAGGAAACCGCCTGTTTCAGGTTCCCCAGAATAAAAATTCCCAGAACAGGTCCGTAAGTAACCGAAGCAATTTTAAGTCCGGCTTCAACAACCGAATTTTTCATTAAGCCGCCTGAAAAAACCAGAATTACGGCCATTATTGTCAGAAGCCCGCCCCAACCGACTGAAATCCAGCGGGAAAGTGCAAGTTCAGTCATCCGGTTTCCGGTCAGGCGTGAAAAGTCGGTCATTGCAGAAGAGGCCAGAGAATTAACCGAAGAACTGAGTGAACTCATTGCAGCAGCGATTACGGCGGCCAGAATGAGACCTGAAAGTCCGGATGGCATTGTTTCGATGATAAAGGAAGAAAAAGCCTGATCGGGGGCAAGATTCCGGCCCGAGTAAAAAGCAGCCAGCAGGGACCCGATCAGCAGAAACAGGGTAAACTGAACGAAAACGATCAGTCCGGAAAGGACCAGAGCCGTTTTACCATCCGACTCTGACCGGGTGCAGAGGATCCGCTGAACGATAATCTGATCAGTGCCATGGCTTGCCATCGAAAGCACCAACCCGCCAAAGAGGGCATTCAGAAAATGATACGCATCCGTCCACTCCCAGATCCCGCCGGGTGATGTTAAGTGAAGAACCGTGAATTTTTCGGGAATCAGACCTGAAACCGGGACCAGGCCGAACAGGATCACCAGAGCCGCAATTCCGCCGGCCAGGTAGATGATCCACTGCAGAAAGTCTGACCAGATCACCGCCTTGATTCCGCCAAAAACGGTATAGAAAATTGTGATCAGCCCCAGAACCACAATCGCAATCGTGTACAGATTTTCCTGTGATATGGAATTGTCCGAATAAACGCCAAGCAGGAGGGCAACCGGAATGGCGGTTGCATACAACCTGACGCCATCGGCCAGAAGCCGGGTTCCCATAAAAAGAACAGCCGTAGATTTCTGCGCCCCAGCCCCGAACCGGGACCCGATCCACTGGTAGGCGGTGGTCAGATTTCCAGAGAAATATCCGGGAAGGAAAAAACGGGCGACAAGAACCCGCCCTAAGATATACCCGAGGGCAATCTGTAAAAATGAAAAATCCCCGGCGTAGGCGAGCCCGGGGATACTCAGAAAGGTAAGAGCAGAAGTTTCGGTGGCAACAATTGAGATGCAGACAGCCCACCACGGCAGGGTTTTGTCACCCGAAAAATAACCGGCGGCACCTGTAATTCCCCGGCCGGCATACACACCGATTCCGATGCTGACCGCCAGGTAAATTGCAACGATCCAGAGATCAGCCGCCTGAAATCCCATGCCCGGGTATTACTTCCGCTTCCGGGGCGACAAATCCTCATCTTCGAAGGAGTCATCGAAATCAGGGTACGAATCGTCGTCGCCGGGCGCATCATCATTAAACTCGTCCAGATCTCCACCATCAAACTCGTCATCATCTGCTGCGGCACGGCGCTTCCCTGCAGCCGGAGCCGAACCACCCCGCTGGAAGGTATCCAGATCAGGATCGTAAAAAGGATCCTTGGTTGGATCTTCGTCTTCTTCCCCTTCTTCAGGAAGTTCATCTTCGAGATCTTCCATCTGAATTTCAAAATCGACAACGGCATCCTCGATATTATCATACATCTGGATAACCCGGTCAAGGTGACTGATCCCGATCAGTTTCTCAACTGCCGGCTGGCAGCCAACCAGCCCGAATAAACCGCCGTTATTGTTGCAGATCCGGTGGGCAACCAGCAGGCAGGAAAGTCCGGATGAGTCACAGAAGGAAACTTCGGTCATATCCACAAGCATATTCTGAATTCCGTCTGCCGAAAGCAGAGTGACAAATTCACCTTTCACTGCAGGTGAAATTGTGGAATCCAGGCGGTGTTCCTTCAGTTTAAAAATGGCGAGTGTATCTCGTTTGTCCAGTTCAAATTTCATATCGTTCAGCTAAGTGAGTTTAAAATTGATTGAATGTGTTTTAACCGCTGGGGGTAACCGGCATCCGGACGGACCGGAAGTATCACATCGAAAAACTGATCCTGATCAAAATGGTAAGTTCCCACCCGCCAGGCATTTCCGAAACATGACCAAAGATAGGCTGAGTCTAATTTAAAGTCCATACTTAAATCAATGACAAGCTGGGTTTCAGGATCGAACCGCGACAGGGCCTGACTTTTTTCAGGAAGAAACCACCGGTTATAGGTCAGGTCTTCGGGAGTCAGAACAACCGAGCCGGGAAACTCATGTTTCAGCAGTTCAATGTGCCGGCTGGTCGTCCAGAAATATAAAGAAAAGCCCGGTGAAAGCTTCAGACCGGAAATAAATGCTTTCAGGTCATCGGGCGCATGAAACTCTTCGGGAACAGCAATCACCACTTTTCTGATTTCCTTCCAGAAAGATCCGGAGTGAATCAGTTTTCTGGTATTTTTCTTTTCTGCCCGCCTGGTCAGCCAAAGGCCGGTTTTTTTTCTGATGGAGTCAAACATAAGGTGCTATCATTTCATTGAATTGTTCTTCGGTCAGAACCGGAACCCCCAGTTCTGCAGCTTTTGCAGCCTTTGATCCGGCTTCTGACCCCGCAACGACATAATGAGTTTTATTAGAGACAGATCCGGCTGCTTTTCCGCCCAGTTTTTCAATGATAGTTTCGGCTTCTTCCCGTTTCCGGGTAACCAGAGTTCCGGTGAAGACCACCGTTTTCCCCGAAAAAGGTGAGTCGGTTATCAGGGCTGATGACGAGAAATCCTCGAATTGGAGTCCAGCCTGCTGAAGGATTAAAACCAGGTTCCGGTTTTGTTCATCCCGGCACCAGGTGGCAACACTGGCAGCCGTTGCACCACCAATTTCGTTCACCCGGGTCAGTTCTTCTTCTGATGCGGCCGCCAGGTTTTCGAAGGATTTGAAATTTTTTGCGAGGATTTTGGCGGCATTGGCACCGACATGGCGGATCCCCAGGGCAAACAGAACTTTTGAAAAAGGTTGTTCCCGGGCAGACCCGATTGCCCGGATCAGGTTTTCGGCTGATTTTTCACCCATCCGGTCCAACCCGGATATCTGGTCCCGGGTCAGGGTAAACAGGTCAGCGGCCGAACGGATCAAACCCGAGGAAACCAGAAGATCGACCACTGATTCTCCCAAACCGTCTATATTCAGGGCATCCCGGGAAGCGAAATGTTCAATCCGGCCTCTGACCTGTGGTGGACATTCCGGGTTCGGGCACCGGGCAACTGCATCCTCTTCATCCCGGATCAGCCCGGTTCCGCATTCGGGACATTGGGAGGGCATCTGCCAAACCGGACCTTCAGGGACTGGTCTTGATTCATCCACCGAAATGACCTTTGGGATAACATCACCGCCTTTTTCAATAAGGACATACCGGCCGGGTGACAGTTTTTTCCGCCGGATTTCATCTTCATTATGCAGGGTTGCCCGGCTGATGGTCGAACCGGCAAGAAAGACCGGTTCCAGTTCTGCAACCGGGGTAACCGCACCCGTTCTGCCAACCTGAAGAACAATATCCTTCAGAAGTGTCGAGGCCTGCCGGGCCGAAAATTTACGGGCAATGGCCCAACGGGGAACTTTGGAAGTAAACCCCAGATCTTCCTGAAGACCGGTTTGATTCACCTTAATGACAACGCCGTCAATTTCGAACGGAAGAGAATCCCGTTTTTCTTCCCATTCAGCAATAAACCGGTTGATTTCTGCCAGGTTTTTGCAGAGACTTCTTGCCGGATAAATCTGAAATCCATGTGCGGCCAGGAAATCAAGACCTTCTGAATGGGTGCTGAACGGATGGTCTTCAGAGAAAACGCCATAGGCAAAAAACCGGAGGTCCCGGCGGGCAACAATTTTCGGGTCCTGAAGTTTCAAAGTTCCGGCCGTTGTATTTCTGGGATTTGCAAAGAGCTTCAGTCCGGCATCAACCTGCTGGCTGTTCAGTTTTTTGAACGAGGACAGAGGCATCAGCACTTCACCCCTGACTTCCAGTTTTTCAGGTACATCTGTTCCCTGGACCGTCAGCGGAACATTCCGGATGGTTTTAATATTTCCGGTGATATCATCCCCCGAAACGCCATCTCCCCGGGTTGCACCCAGTTTCAGCCGGCCTGATTCATATTCCAGCCGGACGGCAACCCCGTCGAATTTCAGTTCACAGTGGTAAACGGCCTCCCTCCCGGAAATTCCGTCACTGACTCTTCGGGTAAAGGCTTCAACTTCGTCTTCATTATAGGTATTTGCCAGAGAGAGCATCGGCCTGGGGTGCTGAACCGTGGTAAACTCTTTTACCGGTTCACCGCCAACCCGCCGTGTAGGGCTTAACGGGTCATCATACTCCGGGTGAAGACGTTCCAGATTTTCGAGTTCCTTCAGCATGAAATCGAACTGTTCATCGCTGATTTCGGGGGCTGCCTCCTGATAATACAGGCGGTTATGCCGGTTCAGTTCCTGCCTCAGCTTCTCTATCTTTTCCCGGATCTCACGGCTCATACTTAGTCACCTGCCAGTTGTTTTAATGCGTCCTGATCCAGAACAAACCCGGATACAAGTCCGGTTGCTGCAGGAAGCCGGACGGGTTTCTGATTGACAAGAACCCTGACCGATTCTGCTTTTCCTATGGTCAGCACAAACCGGGAAGCCTTTCGAAGGACAGATTGCCCCGGTTTCAGGGTAAAGGCCAGTTTGGGTTTCCCGGCCGGTTCCAGACTGATCCAGACTGAATCTTTCATTGCTGTAATGCTGAGTCCGTATTCGAATCCGGATGAATCGGTTACAGCCAGTGCTTGTTGTGGATTGGTAGGGGCCAACTTTTGGGTATCGGGCTGCAGTCTGACCGGCTGCGGCATCTGTAGGGTATCCTTCTCGATTTCACTGATCACTTCTTCAAATGTTTTCGGTGTCGCATTGGTTGGTTCCGCAACATGCCCTTCAGTTACGAGCATCCAGAGGAAATAGAGGAGAATCCCGGCTACTGCAGCCAAAGCACCATACCATTTATAGGCATGGAACAAGGTGTTTAACCGGTTGACCCTTATTTTTTCACCTTCGGTAGGCAGACGGGTTCCCGATTCAGACAGAGCTGGTTCCTCACTGGTTTCGGCCTGGCCTTCCAAGGTGCGGTCATCTCCGGTTTCCTGAATCCGCAAAGGAGTAACCGTTCTGGATTTAAGCTGTTCAAAAAGTCTTTCAGTTTCAGATTCCTGATCCATAACCGCCAGGCACTGACGGATGAATTCTTCATTCAGGCCGATTTCCTTCGCATAGGATTTGATAAAGGACCCCAGATAGGCCTGGGGGAAACCCGAAAAATCATTCTTTTCAATTTTCTGCAAAGTGGGAACCGGAATCCGGGTTTTGTTGAAAATGATTTCGAGGGGGATTCCCTTCTGTTCCCTGACTTCCTTTAACTTTGTCCCCAAAACTGACATACTTTTTCTCCGGGACCCGGCAGATGGCTGCCAGGTTTTTTTACCGGGTATCTGCTGCCCACCGGCTCAGATGACCTGGAAAATAAAAAATTTCAGATAACGGGTTTCGGCCATGGATTCCAGCACCGGATGGTCGGGGGACTGATTTCCCCGGTAAACCAGCCTGAGTTGCCGGCCGGCAGTGAAGGCTTCCTCTTTGACAATTTCCAGAAACGTTTCTTCGAACAAATGCTGCGAACAGCTTCCGGTTGCTAAAAATCCACCCTGCGGAATCAGGGAAAGTCCGAGCCGGTTAAGTTCGGCATATCCCTTTTTCGCTGCAGGGATATTTTTCTTTGATTTGGCGAAGGAAGGCGGATCAAGAATAACAAATTCTACCGGTTCCTTTTTATCCCGGATCCGGGTCAGGAACCGGAAGACATCCTCCTGAACGAATTCTGCCCGAACCCCATTCAGCCGGGCATTTTCACGGCAGGCATTCACGGCCTGTTCAGACAAATCTACACCGGTAACCGAAGCCGCCCCGCCAACCGCAGCGTTCAGTGCAAATCCGCCCTGATTGGTGAAACAATCCAGAACCTTTTTCCCGGCGGCAAGCTCTCTCACCTTGACCCGGTTGACTTTCTGATCGAGGAAAAACCCGGTTTTTTGTCCCTCAAGAAGAGAAATTGAATACCGGATCCCGCTTTCTGTCATGGAAACCTGGTCAGGCACTTCCCCAAACAGAATTCCGTCCCTGAGCGGAAGTCCCTCCAGTTTCCTAAGGTGTGACGTGTTTTTTTCGGCAATACCTTTCGTTCCGGGAAACAGGTTCAGCAGGGCACCAGTAACCAGCGGAAGGTGCAGTTCGATCCCGGCAGAAAGAGCCTGAAGAGCAAAAAAGTCGCCGTACCGGTCGATCACGAGGCCGGGAAGAAAATCAGACTCACCGAAACAGAGACGGTAGGCTGTTTCACCGGGGAACAGGGTTTCCCTTAATTTTTGTGCATCCGCCAGACGTTCTTCAAAAAAAGCCTGGGTTAACACCTTCAGATCGGTTTGAAGCAACCTGACCGAAATCAGACTTGACGGATTGAAAAACCCGGTTCCGTAGCTTTGTTTTTTCGGATTTACAACTTCAGTGAGGCATCCGGCAGTCCAGTTTCCCGGAATCTGTTCAAGTTCATTTGAAAAGACCCACGGATGTCCCTTTTTCAGTCGGCGGTCCATCCCGGGTTTCAGAAATAAGGTTAGTGCAGGTTCTGTCATGAAATTTGAAATTAGTCGGCTCAGCAAAAATCAAAAAGTTTTACTGATAAACCAAATCGGGACAGGAAAGGAAAGTTCAGGCAGCCGGCTGATTTTCTGAGTCTTCTTCTTCCTGAGCCCCACGGTTCATGAAGAAAATCATCAGAAGAACGCCAGAAATCACCGCAACATCAGCAAGATTGAAAACCGGCCACCGGGTCATATAGATTCCGGCAAAATCAATATCAAAAAAATCAAAATCGAGGTAGTCGACCACCCGGCCCTGAAACCAGCCATCCATCTGGAACCAGATTCCGAAGAAAATACGGTCGATCAGGTTCCCTGCTGCTCCGCCCAGAATGATGGCCAGCGGCAGTCTCTGATGCAGGGCTTCTTTCCTGATCTGAAAAAAATAAGCCAGCAGGCCGGCGATGATAACCAGGGTGAGCAGTGTAAAAATCAGTTTGTTACCTGGGTGGATACCAAACGCCATTCCCGGATTTTCGACGTAACTCAGCCGGAAAAAGTCTCCTGCAACAGAGACCGTTTCGCCAAGAAGCAGCCGGGTACGGATGAGGTGTTTTAAAAGCTGATCAGAAAAAACAATCGCCAGAGAAAACCAGAGAACCTTCAAACGGATCAGCCTTGCTTTTGTTTGCAGGGTACACAGATCTGGGAGTGAGGAACTGCTTCAAGACGGCCTTTCTCGATGGGTTTCTGGCACACTTTGCAGTAACCGTAAGTTCCGTTCTGCAGCCGCTGGATGGCACGTTCCAGATAATCCAGAATTTTACCTTCCCGCGAGGCAAACAGAAACGTCTTTTCCCGTTCCATGGCGTCGGTTCCCTGATCAGCCATGTGAAGCGAGTACGTTTTATTTTCGAAGGATCCGTCAGCAGAAGATTCAGCCAGCGTATCACGGAGCATGTTAAGATCTTCGAGGATCTCTTCCTTTTTCTTCAGGATAATGGTGAAAAAGTGCTGATAATCCTCAGGCGTCCAGTGCCCTTTGATGTCTGGTTTGAATTGAATTGTCGACATCAGAATACCCCCTTAGCAGGCCTTAAATTTTTTGAAGCGCAAGTTTACAGGATTCGTCGTTAATTTGCAACTCTTTTAATGCCGGTGCCGATGCCCCGGATTGTGCAATATCAACTGTCAGAGTTTCACGCATGATATATTCCTGCATGGAGGTAAGTGCAGCACCCAAACGGGGTGTTGCCTCAACATAAATCCGGATGCGGTCAGTGACCTCGAATCCCGATTCTTTTCTCAGGTTCTGAACCCGGTTAACAAATTCCCGGGCAAGTCCTTCACTGATCAGTTCTTCGTTCAGTTCTGTGTCAAGGGCAACAGTAAGCCGTCCTTCACTTTCAACCAGCCACCCTTCGACGTCTTTCCGGATGACTTCGATGTCATCAGCAGCAAATACTTCCTCACTTCCGGCAATGTTCAGGGTCAGTGAACCGTGAATTTCATACCGGCTGAGCTGTTCGCCCGATAGCAATTTAACTGCCTCGGTTACTGCCCCCATATTTTTACCGAACCGGGCTCCCAGTTTCTTAAAATTGGGTTTGGCCGTCTTCTGAACGATGCCGCTGTCATCGTCAATATACTCAATACTTTTCACATTTATTTCGTCAACGATCACATCCCTCACTTTATCAATGGCCCGGCGTTCTTTCGGATCACGGACCGGAATCATGATCCGTTTTAACGGTTGACGGACATTCAGACTGACTTTGTTGCGGATTCTGAGCACAATGGATGAAATCCCGCGGGCCATTGCCATGCGGTATTCCAGATCCTGGTTGATCAGGGATTCATCTGAAACCGGAAATTCGGACAGGTGAACGGATACTACCTTTTTGCCGGAGCCTTCCATCAGGTTCAGGTACAACCAGTCTGAAACGAACGGTGCAACCGGTGAGATTAACCGGGAAAGAGTTTCCAGACATTCAAACAGAGTTTGGTAAGCCGCCAGTTTATCCTTGGCAGTCCCTTCTTTCCAGAACCGGCGCCGGCTTCTTCTTACATACCAGTTCGAGACTTCATCCATGAATTCTTCCAGTTCACGGGCCGCACGGGTTGGCTCGTACTCATTGAAATTCTCATCGGTAAACCGGATAATGGAATTCAGCCGGGAAATTATCCACTGATCGAGTTCCGTCCGTTCTGAAACGGGCACCAGATTTTTTCCATCGTAATGAAATCCGTCAATATTCGCATACATGGCGAAAAACTGATAGGTATTCATCAGGGTATTGAAGAATTTCCGCTGGGTTTCCTTCAGACCTTCCAGATTGAATTTCAGGTTTTCCCACGGATTTGAATTGGAAATCATGTACCAGCGCAGGGAATCTGCACCGAACTGTTCAATAATTTCGAACGGGTTGACGGTGTTTCCCTTCGTCTTCGACATTTTTTCGCCTTTGGCGTCGAGAACGAGTCCATTGGACACCACGTTTTTAAAAGCGTAATTGTCGAACAGCATGGTCCCGAGGGCGTGAAGAGTATAAAACCAGCCACGGGTCTGATCGACGCCTTCTGCGATAAAATCAGCCGGAAAATTAAGTTTGAATTTTTCCTGCTTTTCAAACGGATAGTGCCACTGGGAAAACGGCATGGCACCGGAGTCGAACCAGACATCCAGCAGATCGGGAATCCGTTTCATAGTCGATCCGTCAGGGCCCGGCCAGGTAAGTTCATCAATGTACGGGCGGTGCAGATCGAGTTCCTGATCAGCAGGAATTCCGGCTTTGGCTTTCAGTTCAGCCACAGACCCGATCACCTCGATGTACCCGGGATCCTTGTCGGAGACCCAGATCGGGATGGGGGTTCCCCAGAACCGCTGCCGGGAAATAGCCCAGTCCACGTTATTTTCGAGCCAGGTTCCGAACCGGCCGGTTCCGGTACTTGCCGGTTTCCAGTTGATCCGGTTATTCAGTTCCACCATGCGGTCTTTAACTGCTGTCGTCCGGATAAACCACGATTCAACCGGGTAACTCATCAGCGGAGTTCCCTTCCGCCAATCCATCGGATAGTTGTGGAGATAGGTTTCGTGACGGTACATGTGCCCGCGGTCTTTCAGATTCCGGGCAATGACTTTATCAGCATCTTTGAACCAGAGTCCGGCAACAATGTCGATTTTATCCTCAAAACAACCATCCCGGTTGATGGGATTGTACAGCGGGATACCGTTTTTCTGGGTAACGTCATAGTCATCCGCACCGTAAGCCGGGGCCTGGTGAACAATTCCGGTACCGTCCTCCGTGGTCACAAAATCGGCGGCAATGACCCGCCAGGCCTGATCTTTTGGAACCTCTTTCAGTGCATAATCAAACAAGGGCTGATAGGTTTTCCCGATCAGATCGGTTCCTTTGCAGGTTGCCACAAGTTCATACTCTTCTTTGATGACCGACAGACGGGCCTGAGCCAGCCAGACGAACTTTCCGGTTTCCTTAAACTGAATTTTCACGTAATCCAGTTTAGGATGAACGGCAAGGGCCATGTTTGACACCAGTGTCCAGGGAGTGGTCGTCCAGGCAAGAAAACTGGTATCGGGATCTTCATCGGTTGTAAAGGAAATATAAACGGATGGATCCTGAACTTCCTTGTAACCGAGAGACACTTCGTGCGAACTCAGAACTGTGGCAGAACCGGGCGAATACCACTGGATTTTGTAGCCTTTGTACAGCAGGCCCTTTTCGTAAAGGGTTTTAAGCGCCCACCAGTTGGATTCAATGTAATTATTCTCGAAGGTGATGTACGGATCGTTCAGGTCTACCCAGTACCCCATGATGTTGGTTAACGTATCCCACTGATCCTTGTACTTGAGGACGGAGGTTTTGCAGCGTTTATTGTATTCTGCGACGCCGTACTGTTCAACCTGTGACCGGCCCTGAAGGCCCAGTTCTTTTTCAACCTCGATTTCGACGGGGAGTCCGTGTGTATCCCATCCGGCTTTCCGGCCGACTTTGTAGCCTTTGAGTGTTTTGTACCGGCAGAATAAATCCTTGACGGTTCTGGCCATAACGTGGTGAATGCCCGGACGGCCGTTTGCTGTGGGCGGACCTTCATAAAAGGTAAAGTGCGGGCGGTCTTCATCCTTTCTTAATGACGTTTCGAAGACCTGATTCTTCTGCCAGTGGGCCAGGATCTCTTTTTCGATGGCGGTAAACTGGGCACCGCCGGATAGTTCACGGTATTTCATAGAATTCTGCTGAGAAAAAAGTTTAGCCTGCAAAGGTAGGAAAAAGTTCTGAGAAACAGAAGCCCGTGGGGAACACATTCATGTTGGTTGTTTAATTCGGAGATGTCAGGGCTAACGCCTCTTAATTATATTTTTTGTTTTTGATACGATCTACAAGGATCTCAGTATTACACCCCTTTATTGAGTTCCCATTTGCTCTCAATCTTCAAGCCTTTCCTTTCCATTTTTAAACACCAGAATACTCATACACTCTTCAGTATTATACTTTTTTGTATATCACTATTTTGTATAACAAAATTCCTTCCCTATCTTTGCAAACATGAATACAACTCCATTCATGTTTGGAAAAGTCATTACCGGCGGGCACTTTGCAAACCGGTCAAATGAACTTGCTCATCTCAAAGCAAATTTCACCTCCGGAATTCATACTATCCTTATTTCACCACGGAGATGGGGCAAATCTTCATTGGTCCGCAGGGCAGCCGGACAGATTGAAACGGAAAATAAATCAATCCGGTTCTGTTTTCTTGACTTAATGAACGTCAGGTCAGAGTCTGAATTTTACCGTCACTTTGCTTCGGCAGTTCTAAAAGCCGGTTCCTCAAAAATGGAAGAATGGGTCGATGATGCCCGTTCGTTTCTCGGCAAATTTATTCCGAGGCTATCCTTTTCGCCGGATGATATCAGCAACTTCTCATTAAGCATGGATTGGGAAGAAGTGGCACGGAATCCGGATGATATCTTAAATTTGCCTGAAACGCTGGCAAAAGAAAAAAAAATCAGGTTTGTATTATGTATTGATGAGTTTCAAAATCTGGCGGCTTTTGATGACCCGGTTGCTTTCCAGTCAAAATTACGTTCTCACTGGCAGCTTCATCAGAATGTAACGTTTTGCCTGTATGGGAGTAAACGGCATATGCTGATGGATGTTTTTACAAAACCGGCCATGCCATTTTATAATTTTGGGGATATCCTGTTTCTCCAGAAAATCAAAACAGAGGACTGGATCCCCTTTTTAACCACCAAATTTGAAGAAACGGGAAAAATACTTTCGCCTGAACAGGCTAAACTTATTGCAGAAACAGCCGGATGTCATCCTTATTATGTGCAGCAACTGGCCCAGCAGACCTGGTTACGAACCCATCTGATCTGCTCAGAGGACATTGTCTTCGCTGCATGGGACTCTCTTCAGGATCAGCTCAGTCTTTTATTCCAAAATTTAACCGATTCACTCAGTCCAACCCAACTGAATTTTCTTAAAGCTGTTTCTGATAATCAGACTCAGATGACTTCAAAAACTGTTATTGATACTTATCGTCTCGGAACACCCGGGAATGTTAAAAAAATAAAGGAAGCCCTCGAAAACCGTGAAATCATTGATCTGTCAGGGAAAACAATTTCCTTCCTGGACCCACTTTATGAGGCCTGGTTAAAAAGGGACGGACTTCAACCGGGATAAAATCCAAAAAATTTAAAAAAAAACCTCTTATGCCAACTCCTTCTGCCCTTCAAAACAGACTCAAAGACATCGGTCATTCACTTTCAAAACGGTCTGATGCTCTTGCTTTATTCGGACTTGGTTCTGCAGGGCCGGAACTTGACCGGATGGATGAGTTTTCTGATCTCGATTTTTTTGCCATCGTGGCTCCCGGAGCCAAGCACATCTTCATTCAGAATCTGGACTGGCTGACGGAAATCCACCCGGTTTCGTATTCATTTTTAAACTCTCCGGATGGGTATAAGCTTCTTTTTGCAGACGGAATCTTTTGCGAATTTGCTGTTTTTGAAGAACATGAACTGGCGGGAATTCCGTTTTCGGAAGGACGGATGATCTGGAAACGGGACTGGATTTCAGATGAAATAAGAAAACCGGTCAGAAAACCACTGGCTCAACAGCCATCCCCAACCGACTGGCTGATCGGGGAAGCCGTGACAAATCTGTATGTCGGGTTGTGCAGATACCGGCGGGGTGAAAAACTTTCAGCAATGAGATTTATCCAATGGTATGCTGTTGACCGGTTATTGGATCTGGCAGCACGGATTGATACTCCAAACCCGGTTTATTCGGATTCTTTTTCGCCGGACCGACGGTTTGAACAACGATTTCCCGGACTCAAAGTCAAACTGGGATCTTTCTGTCAGGGATATGACCGGTCACCGGAATCTGCTCTGGCTTACCTGGAATTTCTGGAGCAGAATTTTGAAGTAAACCCGGCGATGGCAGCAGAGGTCAGGAAGCAGGCGGCTGGCTGATTAAAAAAGCTGATCCAGATCAACCTTCAGAAATTCCTGCCACGGAAAACCGGGATTCCCAACCAGAAGGATTTTATCCGGATTGAATTTCTTTCTGAAAATTTCCATTCCGCCTGTACTTTTTTCATACCCCGATTTCACTTCTATGGCAACAACCTTTTCCCCTTTGGTCAACACAAAGTCAATTTCAGCATTCCCTTCCCTACACCAAAAAATCCGGATGCCCTTTTCATCAGATGAGTTTAATAAAAAGGGGCCACAGCAGATTCCGCTGCCCTGCCCCAAAAGGATCTGTCAGAAACTGCATCCGAGAATAATCTTCCGGCCTGAATTGCAAAGAGAGCAGGGTTATGTACCTGAAATTTCGGACTGGAGGCTCTCAATCTTATCTGGTTTCTGCTAAACTATTCAAGTCCTGACAATAACCCGTCATCACCAAGTAAGCGCAGGTAACCCGAAAGTGTTGTAGTATTTCCTGCATCATTCAAGGTCCCAGGCATTTTATTTAAGGCAACAATCTGGCCGGAATAACTGCATCCTAATTCAAACAACTGGCGCAGAAGTGCTGGTTTGTCAACACGTGTCAATAACATGATATCTCTGTTAAGTGTGGTTTCAATCAGAGAATTCCGGATGTAGTCCTGCCAACGGGTTTCATCCTCAATAAGCCCGGCACTTCCCGGATAACCGCCAAACCAGACAAATTGGTCTGCAGTCAGGCCAAATGCCGTTTCCATTTCCGGGAATGACCAATGCCCCATCCGTGTCAGTTCAAACCGACCGGCCAAAGACTCGGTCGGCCCCTTTTGAATAAGTAGCTGGGAGGGTCCAGACAGGATTACCCGGATGTCTCTGTTCTGAAAAGTATCTTCATCCCAGCATTTTTTAACCATTTCACTCCACCCGTCAATTTTCTGAATTTCATCAAAAGCCAAAAGTACCGGTTTACCTCCGGATGATGCTTTGATCCTGGCAATTCCCCAACACGCCAGATCAAAACTCTAACTTTCTTCTAATTTGAAATAAAGCTATAACCCCTGAACTTGCTGGCTTTTATAAGGAGAAAATCTCATGGACACAAAAACCCAGATTCTGGATGCGATGAAAAAGGCCGGAAAACCCCTCAGCGGTGGCCAGGTTGCTGAACTGACCGGAATTGACCGGAAAGAAGTAGACAAGATCATGGCTAAACTAAAAACAGAAGGTGCCATCGTTTCTCCGGTCAGATGCTACTGGGAACCGGCAAAATAACCAACGGGAACCTTTTTACCGGGTCTTTCCTTGTAGGAGAATTCACTTTCTCACGGGATTCTTCATGGAAAATCTGACCTTCCTTCTGGCCATTAAAACCCTTCATGTGGCTTCAATGGCCATCTGGTTTGGCCTGCCTCTTGCCCTATCTTCAGAAATCAGACAGTCGGTAAAGGACAGTCCGGCCGGATTTTCTCCCGGCCGTGTGGATACCATTCACCGGGTTCTGATGATATTCGGACTTGTGACTCTGATTACCGGGATCTCCCTGATATTTCTGAAAGGCGGATTCGGCATGATCCACCCGAATATTCATATCGGATTTCTGCTGACTCTTGTCCTGATGGGAATTGAACATGGAATGACTTTCAGAACATGGAAAAATTTAAAACAGAGTATGGCTCTGGGTGATTTGGCCGGTGCTCAGGTTTCTGCAACCAGATACAACACCTTTTCGACTGCCGAACATTTTCTGAAACTGGTCATTTTATTTCTGATGGTTTTCAGATATTAAAAAAAAGGGCTGCTCCATTCCGGGAGCAGCCCTTTTTCTGCCTTCACTTTTTGTTCAGCCTTATTTAATCAGAACCATCTTTTTGGTTGCAACGAATGATCCCGACTGTATCCGGACCATATAAATCCCCGAACTGAGTGCCGCACCATTAAACCGGAGGGTGTACCTGCCGGCTGGTTTCACTTCATCTGCCAGGCGGGAAATTTCCTTTCCGGCAACATCATAAACCACAACCGTTACCTTTCCGGCAGACGGAATGGAATACCGGATCATGGTTTCCGGATTAAACGGATTCGGGAAGTTCTGTTCAAGACTAAAGGTCAGAGCCTTCCCGTCAGTCTCAATTCCGGTTCCGGTCAGGGCGGTAACAGCATCTGACCAGGGGCTCCATTTCAGGTTTTGATCCCGGAATTTAACCCGGGCAGCAATTCCGGAAGGTGAATCAAAATCCAGTTTACCAAATCCGAACGAGGTCAGATCCACTCCTTTGTTTTTGTCAACCGGAACCAGCGATCCATCCACCCCATAGATATTCCGCCAGTTGGTAACTGAATCCAGCAGAACCGTTTTGAAGGATTTATCACTGGCAAGCTGCACCCTGACCGACATCAAACCATCCTGCATACCCTCCGGAACAGCCTTCAGCAGAATCTCATTTCCGGAGTCTTCAGCCTGAAGGCCCGGTTTGCCCGGATTTGTCTGGTTGACTTTAAAATGGAACTGATCCACCAGAACATTATTCAGGGTTTTGGAGGCGTTCCCGATGGCGTAAACGGAACCGGTGAGGGTTTTTGCACCCAGATCGGCTTCCATGATAATGTAATGATAGTAATCCATCGAGGCGTTGATTTCAGGGTAGTCAAAGTTGGTAAACTCACCCCAGCGATCTGTATCGCCACCACCGCCGCCGGCACAGATCATCCTGAAATCTCCCTTGTCCTGGTCGGAAGGAATCACCCCGTGCTCATAGGCATGAGTATGGCCATAAGTAATCTGGCGGACTTTCGGATATTTTTTCAGGATGGGAAAGAGTTGTTCCCGAACAAAATTGGGCCCGGCATCATACGTCAGGGCATCGACCCAAAGTTCGGTAAACGGCGGGTGGTGAAACATCACCATCACGAAATCGACTGTTGTATCGGCTTCGGCAGCTTTCAGGCGTTGTTCCAAAAACAATTTGGTTTGAGCACCGGAGGTCGACACTATATTGGTATTCAGGCTGATCACCATCGTATTACCGATTTTTATGCTCCAGACTTTTTCTTTGAGTGATGAAGAGTTCAGAAAGTCAGAAAGTCCCTCATATTTCATATAACTGTAATAAAACGGAGTTTCGACCTCATGATTTCCCGGTGTTGTCATGGTTGGAATATTTGGGGTAAACAGAGATAACGGCGTAAAGAACTGGTCGTTAAACTGCATGATGGTGTTTCCTGAAACCGTCAGGTCACCTGAATGCAGAATGGCGGTGATAGCATTCTGAAGGTCAGGTCCGTACAGTTCGGTCACTTTTGCTTTTGCAGCCCGCATGACTTTATTGACGGCACTCGAATCGGGTGTGTGGGTATCGCTGAACAGCAGGAATCTCATTTTCCCGGTGCTGAGAGAATCGGGCGGAGTTCTGAATTTGTAAACCGGTGAGGATTGTCCGCCGCTTTTTACCGCATAGGAATATTCGGTATCCGGTGTAAGGCCCGTCAGTTTCACGGTATGCCAGCGGAAGCCTTCGGCGATCAGTTCGCTGGTTCCGGTTTGGCTCAATCCGGCAGAGTTTCCGGTACCATACTCCACTAAAGTTCCGGTTGTTGAAGAATCTGGCCAGGTTATGATCATGGACGTGGGCCTTGGTGTCTGCAGGTAGGGAACCCGAACCAGGGTTTTGGGTGTAAGGTCATGACCGAATCCGCCCAGATTCTGAACTTCTTCAGTTGTCAGCGGATAGTTCCAGATAGCCAGTTCTGCAACCCGGAGATTTCCGTCTTCACCATCTTCATCAGCAAATGCCAGCAAAACTGATTCCAGAGCAAATCGGCCGTCAACCTGCTGGGAGACACCTTCCAAAGCCAGTTTTCCGTCAATATAATACCGGAAGTAACTGCCGTTCTTCACCACAATGACCAGCCGGTACCATTGCCCGGCAATAACTTTGTAAGGAGTGTAGCCGGTTGCGGCAGTTCCGATATTTCCTGCTGTATTGATGAAGCAGTCAGCATCTGAATTATTGGCTGCCGATGTCTGGAAGAATGCTTTCCAGGTACCCACATCATCAGCCCGGAAATCGAACCGGAGTGAATATTCATTGACCTTGATGCCGCCGCCGTTTGCCCCGATTCCGTGGGTAATTTTGTAGTGACTGCCTTTTCCGATCAGGACGGCTCCGTTATCCAGGGCAGGCCCGTCAATTTTAATATGGGTTCCCACGAGTTCGAGGGGTTTTCCATGACCGGTTTCTGCTTTCAGCAGATCAGCGGAATCATCAAATTTCCACCACCCTGCAAGCGGATCCACCGGCTCCGGATCGTCCGAGATTTTGTGTCCGTATCCCGCCAGAAGAGCAATTTCATCACCGGAAAGTGCCCGTTTGAAATAGGAAACTTCACCAACCTCCAGCGCACCGTCATCACCGTCATTATCCCCGAAAAGCAGTGCAAACCGGGAAAGACTGAACCGGCCGTTCAGATCCTGACCGGGAGCCTGCTGGGCAAGGTGCCCATCAAGATAGATCCGGTGAAAATCACCATTTTTAACCGAGACGGCAACCCGGTACCATTCCTCCGGGATCAGGCTGTAAGCCGTATAGCCGGTGGCAGCAGTCCCCACATTCCCGGCCGTATTCACAAAGCAATCACCATCCGACGTATTCAGAGTATCAGTCTGATAAAAGGTGTACCAGGTCCCCTTCGCCGGGATTTTAACATCCATAACCAGGGTATAGTCATTCACATTTTCACCGGAATTTCCCTGAGACAGCATTTCGTAATGACTTCCCGGACCGATTTTCATGGCAACGCCGGTTCCGCCGGGTCCACTGACGGCTTCCTGAGTTCCTTTCAGAACCAGATCAGGACCGTAAAGACCTTCAAGATAACGGTCTGCGTTTTCGAAGGTCCATTTTCCGGCAGGAGTCATCGGGTCAACAGGCTGGGTATGACCGAATCCGCCAAGACTGCCGGCTTCCCAGGTTGTAAGGGGAACTCCCCAGAAGGCGATTTCGGCAGCATCTATCGGGGCATCATCCCCATCATCATCAGCAAAAACAAGTAAGGACGGATCCAGGCCGTACCGGCCGTCGAGATCCGGAATTTCGCCGTCTTTCACCAACTGACCATCGAGGTAATACCGAAAATGCCTTCCGGTATTCACCGACAGAACCAACCGGTACCATTCGCCCGGCAGGATAGTGGCCGTGGTATACCCGATGGATCCGACCCCGATCGTGCCATCCGGTTTGATAAAAAAGTCGGCATCATTCGAGTTACCGGTATTGGTCTGAATGATCGAGTACCACTTTCCTGTTTCCGGAATCCGGAAATCGACCTGGATGGACCATTCATTGACCCAGGTTCCGCCACCGTTGGGTTCAACCCCGTGAGTCAGCGAAAAATAACTGCCGGTTCCAATGGTAACTGCACCGTTTTCGGCGGCAGGTCCCGAAATGGCCGCAGCAGTTCCGGTCAGAGACAGGTCAGTTCCTTTTTCTGCTTTTGTCAGGTTGGCCGGATCATCGAACTTCCACCATCCGGTTCGTTCGGGAACCTGGGCTGAAAGTCCGGCTGAAATAAACAAAGATCCGGCAAGGATCAGGCGGGCGGTAAATTTGATCATACATCCTCCGGGAATGTGTGGTTCTTGGTTCTTCTGGTTTTAAAGGTCTTCAAAGGTAGGGAACCGGCAGGAAACAGAAATCGCACGTTTGTGGTATTTTAAGATTTAAAAATCTGGTTGTCTCAAAGGATATTTTCCCGGTAAACTTTTGAAACAGCACCTGAACGGGTCGTTACGTGCAGTTTGGAGTAAATATTTTTGATATGGGTATTGACGGTATGGAAACTCAGGAAAATGCGGTCTGCGATTTCCTGTTTGGTCAGACCCGAAACCAGAAGCTGCAGAATTTCCTTTTCACGGTCTGTCAGGCCATAATCGGTTTTCCGGGGTTTCATCCTGGCAAAAATTTCGAGAACCCGGTGGGCAATCCGGATGTTCATCGGGGCACCACCGGCAACTACTTCATGAATGGCATCCACAATTTTCTCTGGCGGGGCATCTTTCAGCAGATACCCTGATGCACCGGCACAGAGTGCCTCAAAAACCCGGTCATGATCATCGTAAACGGTCAGAATCAGAATGTTGACGTCAGGAAACCAGGTTTTGAAGGTTTCGATCCCGGATATTCCGTTTATTCCCGGCAGCCCGATATCCAGCAGGATAACTTCAGGAGCGGGAAGTGATTTCCCTGAACTGAACGCCTCTTCGCACGAACCGAAACTGCCTGGACAGGTCAGACCCGGTGTCTGGATGATCAGACCGGAAAGGGTTTTCCTGTACCTTGCGTTATCCTCTATCAGCCAGATGGTTATCGGTTTAACAGGCCGCCGGTCTTCTGCCATGGGTTTTTCTTTCATTTTTTCTCCGGATAGGTCAGCCGAAGTTCTGTTCCGGTTCCCCGGGTTGAGACAATGTCGAGTGTTGCCCCTATTTTCCCGGCCCGCAGTTTCATATTTCCGATTCCATTGCCATCGACCGGTTTCCCGGGGTCAAACCCGGATCCGTCATCCCGGATGGTCAGCGTCAGGCCGTCGGCGGCAGGCTGGACCCGGATGGTAACTATTGCGGCGCCAGAATGCCTTGCAGCATTGGTCAGGGCTTCTTTTAAAATCAGGTAACAGTTTTTCCTGACGTCCAGACTCAGATGGTCCAGACCCGGACCCGGGTCGGTTTCAAACGTCCAGTTAATTCCTGTCAACTGGGCAGCGGCCGTTGTTTTCATTTTAAGAATCAGATCATTTCCCTGTTCATGACCGGGATTGATAAACCAGATAATATCCCGCATGGAGTCGATTGTTTCTTTTGCCGTCCGGCTGATATCGGTCAGAATCCGGCGGTTTTCACCGGCAAGTTCCGAATTCTGAAGCAGAACCTGACTGTCCAGACTGATGCTTGACAGGTTACTGCCGATTTCATCGTGCAGATCGGTGGCAATATCCATCCGGATCCGTTCTACTTTCATGAGCTGGTTCAGCCGGAACCGGTAAATCGAAAACAGGATAAGTCCAACCGTCAGGACAAGAAGAGAATTGAACCACCAGGAGCTGTACCAGGCGGCAAGGATTTCAATTTCCAGGGTTTTCGGCGGACTCCAGAATTTATCTGCATTTGCCGCCACTACTGAGAACCGGTAAACACCCGGCCTGATGTCGGTATAGAACGCCGTCGTCCGGTTCCCGGGGTCCACCCAACCGGGGTCAATTCCGTCAAGCTGATACCGGTAGTCATGTTTCTCCTTCGGTGCCATATCAAGGGCAATAAAATCAACCGAGAAGAAATTCTGAAAATATTTCAGGGTGATTTTCCGGGTTGCCGGCAGTGACCTTGGCAGACTGGCTTCCTCATCGAAAACTTTGAACGATGTCAGGGCAACAGCCGGCGGAAGGCGGTTCACAGAAATGGAATCGGGATGAAACAGCACAAATCCGTTGATCCCGCCAAAACAGAACCGGCCATCCCGGGTTTTATATCCGCCATGCCAGTTAAACTGAGTGCTGACCAGCCCGTCATTTTCGGTGTAAACCCTTGTTTTTCCTGTAGATGGGGTTAGCCGGACAAGGCCATTTAGGGTGGATATCCAGACATCATCCTGCCGGTTTTCGAGTACAGAGAAAACCACATCATTCGGCAACCCGTTCTGGGTTGAATACCGGGTTATTTTTCCGGTGGCCGGATTCAGGTAATTCAATCCGCCGGAATGGGTTCCAACCCAGATTCCGCCTGAAACTGATTCCCGGACAGCAGAAATTTTCCCTGAAGATAACCGGTCGGCCGACTCATTTCCGGGAGGATAACGGGTGATTTTTTTTAGTGACGGATCCACGCAAAACAAACCGTCCTGCCAGGTTCCCACCCAGATTCTGTCATGGGAATCCACAAAAAGCTCATTCACCGAATAAACCGCCGGAAGTCCGGTTTCCCGGATCCCGAAATAGTCACGGCACAGAGTGAACCTGCCAGTTTTTCTGTCTAGAACCCAAAGGGCATCATTGGTTCCTACCAGAAGCTGACCGGACCGGGTTTCCACCATTTTCTGAATCCACCGTGAGTTATTGACATTTCCGGAGTAATCCGGTGGGATCCAGTGTCTGATTTTGCCGGTTTTCGGGGTCAGTTCATTCACACCTCCACCAATGGTTCCGATCAGAAGTTTCCCCTCAGAATCGGCAAGCAGTGTGGTTACATCCTCATTTGAAAGCGACTGGCCGGGACTGCCATTCCCCGAAAAATGGGTCGTTTTTCCTGTTTGCCGGTTCACCCTGTCGAACCCGGATCCCCGGTAGCCAACCCATAAAAAACCGGACTCTGTTTCCTGAATTCCGCTGACAACTCTGCCGTTCAGGGTTCCGGTTTTCCCCGACCGGGTCCGGTACTGAAGAAAAGGTTTGACTTTCGGGAGTTTATTCAGACCATCTTCGGTCCCGATCCAGAGGTTTTGATGGCGATCCTCGAAGAGCCATCGAATCTGGTTAGATGACAAGGACCGGGGATCCGAAAGTTCATATTCCAGGCAAATGACCCCTGCCTGATCGGGAATCTCCGGCCGTGTTTTAAATAATCCCTGCCAGGAAATGGTGCCGATCCACAAATTTCCTGACCGGTCCTGAAGAACCTGCCTGATTGAGGTGGTATTCAGGATTTTACTCTGCGGGTGGGTAAAAATCACCTTCCGGCTGGTCTCGTTTTTAAGATCAAGCAGATAAAGCCCCAGTTCAGTTGACACCCAGAACCGGTTGGGTCCGGCCACCGACACATCATTGACAAACCGGTTTTCCAGGCCGGAATTCAGGGGTCTGAACCTGCCGGTTGCCTGATCAAACTGGTATATTCCGCCGCCAAGCGAGGCCAGCAACAGTGAATTCCCGGGTCCTTTAACAAGCCCGGTAATGTTCAGACAAGCCCCGGGAAGATCCCGTTTCATCCCGGAAGTAAAAAAAACACCCTTCCCGGAAGCCGGGTCAATCTTCAAAAGACCGCTGTCACGGGTTCCTGCCCAGAGAAATCCGTCTCCGGCATTGAGAAGAAACTGAATGTACTCATCGCCGGTGCCGGCAAGATCCGCCGGGTAGAATTCTCCTGTTTCTGCATCCATCCGGTAAAGTCCGCCGCCCCAGGTACCAACCCAGAGCCGTCCTTCATCGTCTTCCTGCAGAGTCATGATATAATTTTCGGAAAGAGATTTCCCGGAATCTCCGGTTTTTTTAAAAACACGGAATTCCTGTCCGTCGAATCGGTTCAGTCCGTCTTTTGTAGCTATCCAGAGAAACCCGTCCCGGGTTTGGTAAACTGAATTGATACTTGGGTTCGACAACCCGTGATTGACCGAATACCGTTCAATTGTCAGCGACTGAGTCTGCCCGGGCAGATCACCCGACCAGAGTAATAAAAGAAAAAGAACCCGGGCAAGCGGGTGACGGCTGGTATAAAACATCAAACAAAGTAACCAGAATCTGAAACGAATTCAAACTCTTTCTGAAACCGGAAATTCTTCCCTATCTTTACCTTTTACAAAAAAAGATATGTCGACATTACCCGAACAAATAGCAGAAGCTGGTGTCGTCGGTGCCGGCGGTGCAGGATTCCCGACTCACGTAAAAGCAGGTTCCACCGTTGATTATTTTTTAGTCAACGGGGCTGAATGCGAGCCATTGCTTCACAAAGACTTTGAACTGATGGTTCACCACGCCGCCGAAATTGTAAAAGGTGCGGCTCTGATGAAAAACCAGGTTGGCGCCAAAACCGGACTGATCTGCATCAAGTCGAAAAATCAGGCGGCAATTGAGGCCGTTTCTTCCCATCTGCCGGGAACCGGACTGGCCATTTTCGAACTTGGCGATTTTTACCCGTCTGGCGACGAGTATGAAATTGTTTACGCCGCAACCGGGCGCCTGATGCCGCCGGGCGGAATTCCGCTGAATGTGGGCTGTGTGGTTAACAATGTGGAAACCGTTCTGAATATCTGGAAGGCCTCTCAGGGGGATTCTGTATCCGAAAAATTTATCTGTGTAACCGGCGCAGTGAAAAATCCCGGCTCGTTCTGGGTCCCTGTCGGAACTCCCTTTGCCGATCTGATCCGGTTTTGCGGGGGTGTCACCAGTGAAAAATACGGGATTTATGTTGGTGGGGTGATGATGGGAAAACTCACCTTCGACACAACCGAAGTGGTCACAAAAACCACCGGGGGGCTGATTATTTTGCCAGAGGATCACAAATTGGTCCAGCGAAAAAATCAGCCCGAAAAAAACTGGCATCAGATCGGGAAATCAGCCTGCGACCAATGCAGCTACTGCACAGAATTCTGCCCGAGGTATCTGCTGGGTTACGACGTTCAGCCCCATAAAGTCATGCGGTCACTGGGTTTTACCGGCCAGAACAACGCCATGTGGAATGTCTATGCCGACCTCTGCTGCTCCTGCGGGTTGTGTACTTTATATTCCTGCCCGGAGGATTTGTTTCCCAAAGAAGCCTGCGACAAAGGGAAGCGGGAAAACAAGGCTGCGGGAATCAAAATGGATCAGAAAAAGCCGGTCGAAGTCCACCCGTTCAAGGACGGCCGCCGGGTTCCGTTAAAAAAACTGATTTCCCGGCTCGGTTTAACTGAATTCGATGTCCATACGCCCTACCGGGATGAAAAGCCAGCCCCGAAATGGGTAAAAATACTCCTCAGGCAACATGTCGGAGATGCAGTGTCACCGGCAGTGACCGAAGGACAGCCAATTAAGAAAAATGATATTCTGGGTCGGCCGGAACCCGGGAAACTGGGTTCGGTTATTCATTCAAGTGTAACCGGAACAATCCGGGAGGTTAACCCGGCCTATGTCATAATTGAAAATTCGGAAACCAGATAATTCCCTGAACGGCCCGGCGGGTTCATCTATCTTTTACTTTCACCTGATTAGACAACTATGCTTACAACACCAGCTTCTTCCATCGGACTGATTGAACTTTCGAGTATTGCTGCGGGATATCAGGCAGCAGATGTTATGCTGAAGTCAGCAAATGTGAACCTGATGCTCAGCAGAACGATTTGCTCGGGAAAATATATGGTTCTGATTTCTGGCGAAGTGGCTGCTGTTCAGTCTGCAGTTGAAAATGCCTGTGCAGAAGTCAGGTTTTCCCTGATTGATCATTTCGTAATCCCGAATGTGGATCCATCGGTCCTGACCGGAATCGCCGGGCAAAGTCATGCCGGATTTCTGGATGCACTCGGGATTTGTGAGAGTTTTTCGATTTCTGCCCTGATTGAAGCAGCCGATGCAGCAGTAAAATCGGCAGCCGTGCAGTTAATTGAAGTCAGGCTTGCGATGGCGCTTGGCGGAAAAGCCTTTTTCACCTGCACCGGCGATGTGTCTTCGGTTAAAACAGCCATTGATGCTGCTTCTGCTATTCTGACCGAAAAAGGAGTTCTGGTCAACCGGGTCGTGATTCCCCAACCCAGCAAAGAATTGCTCGGAGATATGATTTAACCTTCTGCAGAAAGAAAGTCAGCCCTGATCCCGCATCCAGGCCATGGGAATATCCGCCTCAAACCCGCCGGTAACTGAATGAATCCGGCCTTCAAACCGGCCCTCCTGCCGGAAACCCAGTGAAGTGTAAAACCGGAGGGCAGACCGGTTGCTTTCCCGGGCAATCAGTTCAACCCGAAGAATATCAGGGAACTCTTCTCTGATCCGGTTCAGAAATCCGGTAAAAAGCTTCCGTCCGGTTCCCTTTCCCTGAAAATCAGGATCAACGACAATGGTCAGATCGGACAGGACATGATGGAAAACGGAAATTCCCGGCCGGGCAGCATGAATTTCTGCAACGATCCTGCCGGCATGCTCTGCCACCAGTTCAAGCCCCCGTTCCCTTGCGCCGTTCATAAACCGATCGATGTAGCCCGGTGTAATTTCATCCTTTACCCGTGCAATTCCGCCGGGAAAGGAAGCCACTTTCTGGTACAGGTTCAGAATAGCCTGGCGGTCAGCCGGATCAGCCTTCCGAATGGTTAAAGTTTCAGTCATTGCAAAGCAGACAGATCCACCAGAACGGACCATTTTCCGGAAGGCTCCCGCTTCCAGATCCGCAGGTAATGATATTTGTCCAAACTGGTATATTTCGAATCCCGAACCTCGATTGAACCATAGGTGTAAGCCAGATCCCGTGAAGAAGCAACCATTCCGCCAACCGGTTTCACTCTGGTAAATCCTTCCATTTCTGAATAAATCTTTCCGGGATTGGCGGCAGTCCTGGGGAGAAACCGGTCAGCAAGAACCAAGGCTTTTTTATGCAGGGTTCTCTGTATCCGGATCCCATATCCCTTTTTCCCAAGTGAGTCGGTCAGGTTCCGGTCAAAAGCCATCAGGGTATCCAGAGTATTTTCCTCCGGATTGACCCGAAACCGGAATTTAGAGTCATCAGCCGGCTTTACAGAAACCCGTTTTACCGGTTTTTCAGGATGGCGGGCACCAAAGTCGATCATGAGTTTCCAAACTCCGTCACTGTTTTTTTTCCAGACCGAGAGGTACTGTCCCCAGGTGCAATTAACTATTTCGCAGGGGAGAGAATCCGGTTTGTAATAAAACGGGCCGGTAGTAAAACCGAAATCTCCTGAATTGGAAACCTGGGCTAAAACCGGCTCCCAGGTTAATTTTCCGCGGGTTTCCCCCATTTTTTCGAACCATGCCTGGCCGTTTACCGGACCGGGACGGAATAAAACACCCGAATCAGAAAGATTCGCCGTAAAGGCGGCCATGATTCCCTTTTTGGCGGCCAGATCTGCAAAAGCCCGTTCCGTGTTTACCAGGTCCTGAAAAGCAGAAACAGGTTTACTTTTTTTTACAGGTTTGGCCAGCTTCTGCCCGAAGGCAGGTGAAAATCCGATAACAGCCGACAAAATTAGAATACAGAAATAGGTCATAAGGTCCTCCGGATGCAAAAATACTGGTTTCGGAACTGATCCTGAAATAAACGGGCATTTTGTTGCGGTTCCATCAGGTTTGTTCCCGCCGGATGACCGGTGTCCAGGAAAAATAACGGGCAAATCAGCGGGAGATTTCGTAAATTTGATGTTTTTCATTTATCAGACTGCACCCATGTCAGAAACCAATCCAAAATCCAAAGTTTACGATCCGAAGGAAGTTGAACGGAGCCGGTACGCCGCCTGGCTGAAAAACGGAAATTTCCGGTCGAACCCGGCATCCCCCAAAAAGAAATTTGCCATCATGATTCCACCGCCGAATGTGACCGGCGTTCTGCACATGGGGCATGTTCTGAATCTGACCATACAGGATATTCTGAGCCGCCGGGCGAGAATGCAGGGAAAGGATGTACTCTGGCAGCCGGGGATGGACCACGCCGGAATTGCAACCCAGACCCGGGTAGAAAAAACCCTGAAAGCCGAAGAAGGAAAATCACGGCATGATCTGGGCCGTGAAGCATTTGTGGAACGGGTTTGGGAATGGAAGGAAAAATACGGCGGAATCATTTTTAATCAGTTTCAGAAACTCGGTCTCTCGTGCGACTGGGAACGGTCACGGTTTACGATGGACGACGGACTTTCCCTTGCCGTCAGAAAAACTTTTGTTGACTGGTACAAAGCCGGTCTGATTTACCGTGGGAACCGGATCATCAACTGGTGCCCGGCCTCGATGACGGCTCTATCCGATGAGGAAGTAATCTATAAGGAATCCAAAGGAAAGCTCTATTACTTCAACTACCCGCTGGCAGACGGAAGCGGTCATATTACGGTTGCAACAACCCGGCCGGAAACCATGCTGGGGGATGTGGCAGTTGCGGTTAACCCGGCCGATGACCGGTATAAGCATCACCTGGGCAAACTGCTGAACCTGCCTTTGACCGGCCGTCAGATTCCGGTCATTGCCGATGACTATGTGGATGCTGCCTTTGGAACCGGTGCTGTTAAAATTACACCGGCTCATGACCCGAACGATTATGAAATCGGAAAACGCCATCAGCTTCCCATGATCAATATCATGAATCCGAATGCCACCCTGAATGATCAGGTTCCGGCAGAGTATATCGGTCTGGACCGCTTTGAAGCCCGCAAGAAAATTGTGGCGGACTTCGAAAAACTTGGTTTCCTGAATAAAATCGAAGACTACGACAATAAAGTCGGATATTCTGAACGGGCTGATGTGGTTATTGAACCCCGGCTGTCTGATCAGTGGTTTGTGAAAATGGAACCTTTGGCGGCGCCTGCACTTGAAGTTGTCAGAAACGGCGATATCCGGTTCTACCCCGACCGCTGGACGAAAACGTATGAGCACTGGATGACCAACATCAAGGATTGGTGTATTTCACGGCAGTTATGGTGGGGGCACCGCATTCCGGTTTGGTATTGCCAGGACTGCGGAGAGCTGATCTGTGAACTTGAGGATCCGAAATCCTGTACCAACTGCAGTTCTGCCAATCTGAAACAGGATGAGGATGTTCTCGATACCTGGTTTTCTTCACAGCTCTGGCCGTTTTCTACCCTTGACTGGCCGAAGGAGTCCCTTCATCTTAAAGAATATTATCCAACCGATGATTTGGTTACCGGACCGGATATTATCTTTTTCTGGGTTGCCAGGATGATTATGTCATCGCTTTACTTTACCGGAAAAGTTCCTTTCAGGAATGTGTACTTCACCGGCATCATCCGGGATAAACTGGGCCGCAAAATGTCGAAATCACTCGGCAATTCACCCGAACCGCTCGACCTGATTGATAAATACGGGACCGACGGCCTCCGGGTCGGAATTCTGATGGTTGCGCCACAGGGAACAGACATTCATTTCGATGAGGAACGGCTGGAACAGGGCCGGAATTTCTCAAATAAAATCTGGAATGCTTACCGGTTCCTGTCCATGTTTATTGAAGAAGGAAAGTCCTATTCTGCCGGTATCGATCCGGAGAAACTTGATTTGGCTGATAAATGGATGCTTCACCGGCTTCAGGTGGCTATCGAAAGCACAGAAGACAGCTATGACAAATACCGGATGAATGAGGTCATCAATGCTGTTTATGATGTGATCTGGAGTGATTTCTGCGACTGGTATATTGAGCTGATCAAACCCCGGCTGTATGGTGATGATCCTGCTGAAAAAGTCCGGACGTTAAGCCTTGCCCTTCATCTGTTTGAATCCATGATGAAACTGCTCCATCCGTACATGCCGTTTATCACAGAAGAAGTCTGGCAATCCCTTCGTCCCCGAAATCCGGGTGAAACGATTCTGTACGACTCCTATCCGGTGGTTCATACCGCCTGGAAAAATGAAGATGCTGCAAGGCAGATGGAATTTGTTCAGAAATGCATCAATTCCATCCGGAATGTACGGGTTGAAATGAACGTTCCGCCGGGAAAACCGATTTCTCTCCACGTCAGGACGACTTCGTCTGAGTTTACCCAGATCTTCAGCCGGTATAAAGGCTATTTTGAAAAACAATCGAAGGTGACGGAGGTCATTGCCGGTGCAGAAACCCAAAAACCGGGAATGGCAGGGTCAATTGTGGTCGACGGACAGGAATTGTTCATCCCAATGGCAGGACTGATCGACGTTGAAGCTGAAAAAGCCCGGCTTCAGAAGGAAATTGACCGTTTGGAAGGAATTCTGCGGGCAACCTGGGGTAAACTGAACAACCCGGGATTTGTGGCAAAGGCACCTGAATCGGTTATCGTTGCTGAGAAGGAAAAGGCGGCCTCAATCGAGGAAAACCTTGGAAAACTGAAAACAGCGATTGCTCAGTTTGGGTGAGCCTGGCAATTTAAACACGCCTCCTATCATAAAGGCGGGAAACTATGCACATAAACCCGTATTATTTTGAAACTTATGGCATTTGAAACTCCCCTCCTTTTTCAAAGGAGGGGAACTTATACCTTTAAATTCAGGAATTTCAGTACATAAATGTGCCGAAGCATAGCAGGTCAGCCCGATCACTCAATGAATCAGGAAGGTTAATGATCCAGTTTTCTCTGATCAAAACCCTGGTTACCGGCAGACTGATTCTGCTGAAAAATCAGATCTTGGGAAAAAAGCGGTTCGGAACCCTGCTTCTGATCGTCGTCATGATGGCGATCTGGTCCTTGCTGCTTGTATCCAGCCTGTCAGCCGGAAATGTCCTTCGGGAACTGCAGAAACAGGACCCGGTCCTGATCTGGGGCGGAATTTTCGGGTTTTCGTCCTTTCTGGCAATCCTGTTGCCGATCCGGTCAGCCAAAATAGGAAAAACCGGACTGGGCAGGTTCCGATTTCTCCCCGTCAGTGACGCCGACCTGTACCTTCTGGACTGGATTGACCGGATTCTTCAGCCTCAAACCCTGATCATTTCCCTCTTCCTGCTGATTTTCGGGTTATCCTGGTTCCGGACTTCAGAGTATCCGGCTGCACTGCCGCAGATTCTGATCTGGATCCTCTTTCTGATGATTCTCATCCGGCTCGTCTCTGCCCTCATGTTCCGGTTGAAACAGCAGAAATGGTTTTTCAGACAGGCCTCCATTCTGGTTTTTTTCCTGCTGTACTTTTTGTTCCTTCAGATTTCCCGCAGCGAAGCCGGCAGTTCAGTAATTGAAAGTCTCAACCGGTACTGGATCAGCGGACTTGCAGCAGAAAATCTGGTTTCTCCTCATCTGACCGGCAGCCTGATTCTCCTTGTCATTGCAGTGGCGGGCCTTTGGGCGGACAACCGGTTATTTCTCTGGATGGAACGGTCAGAGGAAACGGTTTCAGATCCTGATCAGACTCAATCCGGAAAATTACGGCTGATTTTAAATCCGTGGTGGGCTGCTGTCCGGCGTCACCCAACCTTTGGAATACTGATCCTGATCGGCCCGTTTATGGGATTCCTTACGGGAAGTGTACGGTTTTCTGAAGACCCGGCTGCTGATCTTTTCGTTCCTGATGGAAAAATGCTTTGGCTGGTGATCGGAACAACCTTTTGGTTCTATGCTCTGGGTGTACTGGGCACGTTTGCCTGGCCTCATCTCACGATAAGAAACCAAACCCGTGACCTCATCCGGCAATTGAAAACAGCAATTACGGTCAGTCTCCTTTTCTACCTGATCATTCTTGCCGGGTACGACGGCCTGCGGCTTTTTTCCTCACGGTTTTTCACCATCTGGCTGGCGAAAACAGGGTTTTCACTTGCCCTGAGCTTTATTTATATGGATTGTCTTCTGATTCTGAACGGGTGGCTGATCATCCGGATGCCGGTTAAAGGGGGGATACGGGGCCCTTCCTCCCAGCGGTTTCTCCTGGCCATCATTATTATGGCAGGCGTCATGATCGCCATGGTTGGCACTGAATTGATCGCAGGGTGGCTATCAGCCTCACCCGATGCTCCAGTCATTATCCTGACCGGCTCACTTTTTATACTTGTTTTAAGCAGCTTCAGTCCGGATCTGATTGCCCGGATCTGGGAAAGCCGTAAAGAAAAAATGGTTCACTTACTGAAAGAGGAAGCCTGATGGAGATTATCCGCTTTGAAAGTATTATAAAAGCTTTCGGTCCTTTTAAAGCCATCACCTCCCTGTCCCTGTCGGTGAACGAAGGCCGGATTTTTGGGTTTCTGGGACCAAACGGGGCAGGGAAGACGACCACCATTAATCTGCTTACCCGGCTAAGTGATCCGACTTCAGGAGTTATTTCACTTTTTGGAAGCAGAGTCTCAGACGGCGACCCGGCCCTGATGAAACGGATCGGTGTTTTATACGCTGACCCCGCAGTTTATGACCTGATGACCGGTCTCGAAAATCTGGTTTACTTTGGGAAAATTTATGGGCTTTCAAAAGAAGAAGCTGAACGGCGGGCCTGGCCCCTGGCAAACCTGCTCGATCTGGAACTCGGTTCCCGGCTGGTGGCCGATTTCTCAACCGGAATGAAAAAGAAACTCGGTTTTCTCTGTGCGCTGATCCATAAACCTGATTTACTTGTTCTCGATGAACCTTTTGAATCAGTTGATCCGTCATCCTCAAAAATGATGAAACGGATTTTAAAAGAGTTCTCTGTAGCCGGGGGAACGGTTTTTATTTCAAGCCACGTACTTTCCCATCTCGAAGAAATCATCGACGACCTGGCGATTATCCATAAAGGCGAGATGGTGCTGTCCGGTGATTTTGCTGCGATCCGGCAGGAACTGGTCGGACTTCAGCAGAAGTCCGACCTGGAATCCATTTTCCTGTCGTCAATTGGTGAAACCGAGGAAAAACCAGTCGTTTTTCCCTGGTGAAAAAGAAAGGTGCAGCTTACCCATCAAGAAATCAGTTTCCGGAGACTTTGATTTCTTCGGCTGAAATCTGGATAACATTAAGAGGAAAGTTGCACTTTGTTACGCTGGTATTCTTTCCATCTCTGTAGGTTAAAATTTTAACTTCTATCCGCCCCGCTAATGACTTATCCTGGATCAATGCGGTAAAAAAAGTATCTGCAATATCAAACCGAAATGGTGTTACCTGTTCAGTCGTTGTAATGGACTGAACACCTTTTTTATTTCCCATTGAATAAACATAGGTGAACGGAATATTTTTATTTAAAGAATCGGTCGAGGTAACTGTCAGTACATTTACCTTACCTTCAGATGGTAATCCTGTTTGGAGAGGAACCCAGATAAAAGATAAAAACAGGGTTGTAAGAAGTGATAGAATAGGATGCAACATTTTAATTTCCTTGCTTTCTGCTTAGTGATTCAACGTCAATTTAAATTCAACAGGAAAACCATATCTGCCGGAATGAGTTTTTCCGTCCGGATCCGGTGTAATTTTCAATTTTGTTTTTTTAACCGCTTCAATGGCCGCCTGATCCAGTTCGGTATTTCCGGAAGAGGCTTTTATTGAAACAGATAAAATCTCACCCGACTCTGAATATGAAACCTCCACAATGGCTTTGCCCTGAATCCCTTTTGCCTTAGCTGAAGGCGGATAAACCAGATTTCGGTACAATTCAGGGAAACCACCTTCAATTTCAATGTGCCCCATCTCGGGTAAATTTCCATCATAATTACCTGATTTCGGATTATCAGGAATTTTAAATTTAAACGGAATGGTCACTTTCTGGGAAACTGGTTTTCCATCTTCTCTGCCGGGGATAAATTTTACTTTAAAAACCGCATCCTGTGCCGCCCTGTCCAACAAAGGATGAACCGATTTTTCTATTTCGGTATTCATCGGGTCGCCGGTTTCTGAAATATACACTCCAACAAGAACTGTTCCTTCAATTCCTTTTTTAAAAGCTTCTTCCGGGTAAACCAGATTTTTCAGCAAAGCACTCATACCGCCTTCAATCGCCGGTCCGTCAGTCTCCAACGGATCTTCCTGCTTTTTTCCTGAATCAAGTTTAAACTGAACCGGAAGCTGTACAGAAGCCGTTACCGCTTTCCCGTCCTTAAGTGCCGGTTTGAACCTTAACTCCTGCGCTGCAACAACAGCCTGTGCATCCAGAGAGGCTGATCCCGTTGATTTTGCCACCGAAATATCCTCAATTTCTCCTTTTTCAGATACCTTCAGTGACAACACCACCATTCCCTGGATCCCCTTTCTGGAGGCAAATTCCGGATAAGTGATTTTCTTTTGTATGCCGGCCAAAGCATCAAGTCCCCCTACCAATTCGGGGTAATCACGGTTCAGCGAATCCGGTTTTGATGCGACTGCCGACTGTGAGTTTCCGGCTTCCACTGCCTCCAATTTGGCATTTGAAATCAGCAGGATGAAAGTGACTGAAAAAGCGGTTATAACGCCTGCCAGAACTCCGGTGGCGATTTTATTTTCCTTTATTGTCTGATACGTTTTCATTTTGGATATCCTTTCCTTTAGATTCTCAGTTGAGTGAGACATAGCTGCCGCCACTCCGGTTGAGGCTGCCGGTTCTAAAAGGTGAGTGAGCAGCAGGGTTGCATACTCCTTTTTCCAGTCAGGGCAGACAGACAGAACCTGTTCGTCGCACGCCATTTCCCGGTAGTTGCTGATTTGCCGGGTTAACAGATGCAGAAGCGGATTCCAGAAGAAAAGAAACTTGAGCGCTTGTTCTCCCATTTGTTTCAGGTAATCGTGATTCCGGATGTGAGAAACCTCATGACGGAGAATCAACTGAAACTGAACAGGATCTGAACAATATTTTTCGGGGATTATAATTTTGGGATGTGAAAACCCAAAGGTAAACGGAGTCACAAATCCGTTTGATTGATAAACCGTGACTTTGGAAATTAAATCATTTTCAAGCAAAATCAGTTTAATGACTTCATTTTCGGGGATTAAAATCAGGTACTGATGGTATCTCGCCAAACGGTGAAAGAGCAATAAATATCCGGTGAAATAGGAGAATCCAATCAGAATAGTCAGTCCGGATATCCATCCGGTGAGTGCCTTGATTTGTTCGTAAATATCCGGAGATGCTTCAGCGATTTCTGCCGGAACGGGTTCTATAGTATCAGTATTTAATATTAAAATGTTGTCGGGAATAACAATAAAATCGGGTTTTGACTGAACAAACTGCGTGTTCAGAATAAAATTGATAAAAATGGCTGCAGGTAACGTCCAGAGCAGTAAAATGCGGATCTGCGTCTGGAATCCGGGGTTTTCCGTGAATAAAAAATGAATGAAAAGAAAAACGAACCCAACAACGACTGACCAGGCAAGTGTGGGTAAAAACAGGTTTTCAAATAATGAAAGACCCGGGTCTATAAGTTGGAATCCGTTCATCAGAGATTCTCAATCAGTTTTTTAATTTCTTCAATTTCGGATTCAGTTAATTTTTCTTTTTTCACCAGCGTTTGCACCAGTTGAACCGGTGAATTCTGGAAAACACTCGAGACGAAGGAGTCAGCAAGTTCACTTTTTACTTCGGCTTCTGACCGGACCGGAAAGTACCGGTAAGTCAGCCCTTCTTTTTCAATACGGAGCATATTTTTATCAGCCAGTTTCTTTAAAACTGTCATGATGGTGGTGTAGGCAACCTTCCGGTACCCGTTTATCCGGGAATGAACATCAGCCACCGTTCCGGATCCGAGATCCCACAGGTGATTCATAATTTCCATTTCAGTTTCTCCCAAACCGGAGACGGACCGCTTCTGCTTCATACTAACCTCTGGCAAATCAGCAACTATAACAATAATACTACTATATTAGTAGGTTGTCAAGAGAAGGTGAATTATTTTTTTGAAAAGAGGGGAAACGGGGTACGTTATACAGGGTACGAGAAAGGCTGATAAATACAAAAAAACACGGGAGATTTTTAACCCCACCCAAATCATTTCATGACACGGGTTAAAAGAAGTAACAGAATAAACAGAAAAGGGAAAATGCCTATGGCGAAAGGGTAAATCGAGCGAAGCGAAGATCCCGTCCAAGGTTCATTTACGAACCGCGGATCCGGCGAAGCTTGGAAACACTTTCGGGATGGTAAATGGCAAATAATTTATTGCCGTCTGCTTTAGCTGACGGAAACTTTACATCTTAACAGATATGGGTTTTAACCCAAAAAGGCAAATTGAATTGTCCTTCTAAATTGTCATCCTGAGTGATTTTTTGCTTTGCAAAAAATTGTATCGAAGGATAAAACGGCCGGATTTTTACGAATGACTCCTAATTTCAACAAAAAGGGCGACCAGCCGGTCGCCCCTACAAAAATCGAATTTCATAAAATTCAGAGACGCCCCAGTGGGACGTCTCTACGAAATTCAAATTAAAAAAACTCCCACCGCTCTGCGTTCTTTCCTTAGACCCGCGCAACGAAGTTGCTTGGGAGCGCATCAGCGGTAGAATTGTTATTTAATCAAAACAGCTTTTCTTACCGCATGATTAGTTCCCTGTTTAAACTCCAGGAAATACGTGCCGGAAGGGACTGAATTTCCGCTCTGACTTTTCCCGTTCCAGGTCATGACCGAATTTCCGGATGGAAGTAATGACTGACTTGAAATCAGCTGACCAAGAACATTAAATACTTTCAGTTCAACAGGTAACGATTGGTTCAACACCGAAATCTGAATTGAAACCGACGGATTGAACGGATTTGGATAAGGATTCCCGATTTGAAAAGAAGTTGGAGTTTCATTTTTGGTTGATAGAATTGTGGAACCCGAAACCGGGATGATTACCGGGCCACGGGGAACACGGTAGAAATCGGCATAGGCAGAATCAACTGTACCAAAAAACTCAACAGCACCATAAAGTCCAGTTTTTCCATCAATTTCTATTGAGTTTGCAAACCGGTATTTTGTCCCTTCAATCCCTCGTAAGGTATCAGCGATTTGGACAACATCTTCTGATTGTTCATACAGAAGAATCAACTGTTCCGAAACACCTAGTTTACCATCTTTTATATTTTCCGAAAAAATAAAGGGGATTTTTCTACCCGTTTTCGGATCAACAACAGTAAATTGAGTTGTACTTGCTTTTGCTCCACCAAAAGCCCAAGGTATTGAGTTGTCGGTTCCTTTTCTTATACTGAAAGAAAGAAGTGAATCCCCATAAACAGTTAAAGTTGTCGGAGAATGTCTTGTGATATTGAACTGTCTTGTTTTAATTATTGCTGAATCTGGATAAACTTTTAACATGGAGTCAATTAATTTATCGGCCAAAATAAGATCATCTATTTTGACCGAATATCCATCAATTCCAAATGACACAATTGAGTTATCGAATTGAACATATGGGATATTTCTTTGAAGTGTATTACCTGTCTGATCTTCCCAATCAACTTTTACCATCCCGGGTTTTGCACCTTTTTCTGTACCAATCCATTGCATTTTAAATTGATAGTGATCAGTATTTGAAATTATCTCTGGATTTGCAGTAACTGAAATTGAGTTTGTAAGAGAATTCCAGGATTCCTGCTGATAAGAAACCCATGAATTATGTATATAAACCCCAACCTGATCTGAAGGACCGTCACCAGTTACAGGTCTCAACTTAATAATGTATTCTCCTTCCGGAAGTTCAGAAAAGTCGAAAGAAGTGGATTCTTGCAAGTTCAGATCAATTTGCTGCGTTTTTAAGATAAATCCCCCTTGTGATTCAACCGATAACTGGTAATCTGCAACAGGATCTAATTTAAAATTCAGTCCAATAGTTTGATTGGATTTATTAAAGAGAGAATCAGGTAAAAGAATAGAAACAAATTCTCCCTTTTCATTGAAGGATGAATTCCACCCTAACTCAGAATTTTGTAAATTTCTAAAAAGATCAGTTTTGTTATTTCCAAAACCAACCACCGTTAAATAACTAACAGTTTCACCTGGTTTCAATGAAATTTCTCCGGAAGTCATAAGTCCGTCACCATCATCACCAAAGAGTGGGCTAGGCATCGTTTTGTTAGTTCTGACTTGATTAAACAAAGATTCATCTGATTTTAGGTCAATTTCATTAGCTGGAACAAAACGGGATTTATAAGTCCAACCATTACTATCCGGCGACCCAATCAATTTCATCCCAGTAAATCCAACATCCGTTCCAACCCAATTTGGATTTCTGGAATTATCCTGAGGAAAATCCCAGGAATAATATATTCCGGTTGCCTCATCGAAAGCAAGTGCATCATCATCATATTCTCCTGGAAAATCATCGGAACCGGAAATCCCAATATACCCACCAAAAATCCAGGAAAATGCGAAATTATTCATTTCATAGTCAGAGATATTTTTCACCTCATGAACCAGATACATCACATTCTTCAGCGGTCCAACCTGACTATCATCTGCTTTTGGCAATAAATAATGGGTTTTGACTTCAAGGCCAAGACCAGTAAGATCTGGGTTTGAGCCTGAAGGTTTATAATTAAATGGCGGCAGGTTAAATTCAAGATCGGTTTCATCAGATAAGAGAAACTGGGTTTCAATAAAATTTTCTTTGAATGCAGAGTTGTACCAGGGAAAATCAGTCCAGCCAGAAGGCCAGGTAGTTGGAAAATCCGAAATGGCCGGTGATGGCTGATCCGGGTTTGCAAATCCTGCTTTTGGCTGGAATCCCCATGGATTTCCTGAGGGATCGAATTCCTGTGCTTTTGCAGGTCTTGAAACATCACAAATGGTTGCAAAATGAAAAACGGAATCCTTATTTTGGCTGATAAGATTCTTGATTTGATTGCTCGAAAAATCAGTGGTTTTTTGCATCCTCGCAGTTCCAGATACAATAAAAGATAAATCCCCAATGTATCCGTTATTCGGATGACCCCAGGCAAATCTTGGGCCCTTTGAACCGGGTTGCCCTAGAACACCGCTATTGGTAAAAACAGTTGAAATCCGGCCGTTTGAAAGAATTCCCGATTTTTTGAATTCCTGCCCGGATTGCGGCAGTGCCGTTGAAACAAGGGTAAAAAGCATTAAAATAGTTAAGCTATAGCGCATAGGATCTCCAATTCGGTTACAATACAGGATGTTTATTAAGTATACCCAATCTGGAGATTAAATCAAAATGAATCCTAACCAGAACGAGACCGGCTCCATTAAAACTAAATTAATAGTATCAAAACGGATGCCACTCTCTATTCATCCTTGGGACTAAAACCTCCCTTCCCTGCTTTTTGGAAGTTGGCAGGGGTGCCATACTACGAAAAAAGGAACCACTTTCACCCTTCCTTTTCACCACCCAAAACGGTTGAGTTGGTGATCAGCGGGCGGGCCCAGAACCCAATACTGAAAATGTAGCCCAGAGTCAGATACAGGACCATCATCCCATACCGTAGCCCGATCAGGTCACCAATCAGTCCGATCAGCAGAGGGACAACCGCACCCCCGATAATGGCGGTACACAGAATTCCCGAAAAGGTTCCATGATGATCCGGCAGGGAGTTCAGGGCAAGGGAAAAAATAACGGACCACATCACTGAAAGAAAGAATCCGCAGGCAGGAAAGGCAATAACAGCCCAACCGGCAGGGCCAATCAGTGCAGTTGTCAGAGAAATCAGGGCAAAGAGGGAAAATCCGATCAGAACCTTCCGGCTGTCTGCCACTTTTAAAAGCAGCAGTCCGAGCAAACATCCGACTGTCAGCAATCCCCAGAACCCCGAGACGGCAGAGGCTCCTGCGGTTTCTGGATTCAGACCGTGGTAGGTCTGCAGAAATTTGGAAATCCAGTTGGCAATTCCCTGCTCTGTGCCCACATATGCAAATATTCCGGCAAAGTAGAGCTGAATTGTTTTATTTTTAAGCAGCCGGAAAATGACCTTTCCGGATTCAATTTTCTCATTGTCTTCAAGTTTTACTTTCCTGATCGGTACCCGGCTGATGATTGCAATCATTACCAGCGAGGTAAACGCAAAAACCCAATAAAGTGAAATCCAGTTTAACCCATGGGGAACCACCCGGTTCAGAAAATCCAGCACCCAATTCGATTCCCCCGAATGAACAGTCCGGACGAGGTAGCTGTACAGCCAGGGGCTCAGATAGGATGCCCCGCCAAAGAAAACCTGTGCAAGAACTGAATTGAACGCAAACTCTGCCTCTCCGCCGGCTTCCCTCAGCAACGGGTTTATAGCCACCTGAAGCATTGCCATACCGATCCCAATCAGGAAAAGTGAGATCAGGGCAACAGAGAATACCGGGAAAAGAGCAAACAGCATCGCACCGGCAAAGGCCAGCCCGAAGGAAAGGAGGATAACCGGTTTTTCGGAAAACCGGTCAATGAGAAGACCGGCCGGAACCGACATCACCCCGTAAGCAATAAAAAAGGAAAACGGAATAAATCCGGCAAGCCCGAGACTCAGATTAAACCCTGAAATGAGATCGGGGATAATGGGCCCGAGGATGTTGGTTAGAAAGGAGATCACAAAAAAGATGATCAGGATCAGGACAACAAGGTACGGACGGCGGTTCATAAAGATTCCCGGATTAATTGGACATTTTGCAGGACTGAATATCCGATTTTCCGGTTTAAAAATCAGCATGCAGTTTTCATGAATTTTTCCCGGTCCAGGGTTTCATCTTCAGTTTCAACGGGTTAAATTCGGGATGCTGCTACCGCAGTTTTATCCTTTTTATCCGGAATTCCTATGAAACCTGACCAAGCTCCCTATCTGAATTACAACCTGATCCGGGATATGTTTGAAACCATCCCGATGATCCGGAGTTTTAACACCACCCGCCATAAACCCTGGCTTGGCCGCATCCGGGAGACTTCCCGCATTTTCGTCACCGGCGAAGGCAGCAGCCGGATTTTCCCGGCCAATAATCTGATTCATCATGCCATCAGCTCAGCCTTTCCGGTTCCCATCTTCACCGAAGGCGCCACCCAACTGCTTCAGTATCCACTCACAGGATCTGTCCTCATCGGGGCTTCGAATTCGGGGAGAACAAAGGAACTGATCAGACTGTTCAGTAATAAAACCGACTGCACAAAACTGGGCCTGACATTTCATCCGGGAACTCCACTTGCGGATGTTTCCGACCAGATTCTGGTCATCGGGGGTGCTGAAGAAACCTCGATCCCGGCAACCAAAAGTGTAGTAGCCCAGGCCCTGACTTATGATCTGGTTCTGGCAGATCTGGCTGGATACCCTTTCGACCTGAACCAGCTAGCCGATTTCTTCAAGACAGTACTTGCAACACCACTTTCTCCTGAAATCAGAAAAATTCTTGCAGAAGCTGATCACCTTTATTTTTCGGGATTCAATACAGGGGTTTCAGAAGAACTCAGGCTGAAAACCAATGAAATCTGCCATAAAAAGTCGGATTACCTGCCCGGAACTTACCTGCTACATGGCATTGAAGAAGTAATAACCCCACGTGATGCGGTTATCCTGATGGACGTTCCATCTGCTGATGCTGCCGGTATTATCACGCATTACAGCCAGGCCATCGGGGTACCTGTTATTGCAGTCTCAAGTCAGCCGCAGCCGTTTTTAACTTTCCCGGTCCCCGAAGTGCCCTTTTTGTACCAGACTTATATTCAGTTGGCCGCCGGATGGAATCTGCTTGCAGAAGCCGGAATTGGCGCCGGAGTCAATATTGACAAACCTGAACGGGTCCGGAAAATCGGCAACGAAATCGAATTCAACCCAATCTGACACTAACCGGTGCTGCCATGAAATCCAGCCTTTTTCTCATCCCCCTTTTTTTAACCGTTAACCATCTGGCAAGCGAATCATCACCTTCTCCAGAAAAAAACCGCCTTCTTCTCGAAAAAAATTGGCAGGTTATGCCATCTTCAAAAACAGCAGGAACCGGTTTGTCTCTATCCCGGGCCGGATTTTCAGAACCCGGCTGGTACCCGGCAACCGTACCGTCTACTCCTATGGCCATTCTGCTCCAGGCAGGAGTTTACCCCGCTGATCTTCTGAGTTCAAATCATCTGAAACAGGTTGACCGTGCACAGTTCACTTGTTCCTGGTGGTATAAAACCTCCTTCCGGATTCCGGAAACCGCTAAAGGGAAAACTGCTTTTCTCCATTTCGACGGAATTAATTACCGGGCTTCAATCTGGCTGAACGGAACCTGTCTGGGACGGGCTGATTCCATTTACGGGGCATACCGGCAATTTGAGTTTGACGTTACTGCTTTACTTGTGCCGGGAGAAAACCATCTTGCTGTCGAGGTGTTTAAACCACAGCCGGGAGAACCCACCATCGGCTTTGTGGACTGGAATCCGGTTCCGCCAGATCAGAATATGGGAGTGTGGCGCCCGGTTTATCTGACCTTTTCAGGACCGGTCAGGATGAAAAACACGGCCATTCTTCCGGCTTATTCACCTGAAAATCCCACCGTTTCGAATCTGATTCTGGAGGTTACACTTGAAAACAAATCCGGACAACCGGTTGACGGAACCCTGACGGGTTCTCTTGAAACCGGATCTTTTTCACTGCCGGTCCGGCTCATGCCGCATGAAGTCAGACGGCTTCAGCTTGATTCAGCCCGGATTTCAGCTTTCCGGGTGAAAAACCCGAGACTTTGGTGGTGCAACGGGCTTGGGCAACCGGAATTGTATTCGGCGACCGTTTCCTTTGAAACCCCGGGTAGAGTATCTGATTCAGACTCACTGACTTTCGGAATCCGGTCCGTCGAAACCTATCTGACTCCCGAAGGCCATAAAGGATTTAAACTGAACGGAAAGCCGGTCTTGATCCTGGGTGGCGGCTGGGTGGATGATTTATTTCTGAGAGATACGCCCGAATCGAATGAACGGCAGGTTCTGGCTGCCAAAGATATGAATCTGAATACCATCCGGCTGGAAGGATTTTGGGGAACCAGCCGGAATCTTTATGATCTGTGTGACCGTCATGGAATTTTACTGATGGCCGGGTGGAGTTGCCAGTGGGAATGGGAATCTTATCTGGGAAAAGCCTGCACCGACGAATTTGGCGGAATTACTTCACCTGAGGATGTGGATCTGATTGCCCGGTCTTTTGAAGATCAGGTCCTTTGGCTGCGTCAACATCCCTCCATTTTTGTCTGGATGGCCGGAAGCGACAAAATTCCGGTTCCCGAACTGGAGCAGAAGTACCGGGAGTTTCTGAAAACCCGTGACAACAGGCCGTATCTCATCTCGGCCGGCGGCGGAGTCAGCCAGCTTTCAGGACCTTCGGGAGTTAAAATGCGGGGACCGTATCAGTTTGTCGGACCCAATTACTGGTTCGAAGATTCTCTCAGAGGCGGTGCGTTTGGGTTCAATACTGAAACCGGACCCGGTATCCAGATGCCCTCTGCCTGGTCAGTCAGGAATATGATTCCCGCTGGTCACCGGTGGCCGCAGGATTCTGTCTGGCTGTTTCATTGCAACCCGTCGGACGTGTTTAAAGATTTCGGACTGTTTAATTCAGCATTGGAAGGCCGGTTCGGGAAACCTGCCGGATTTGAAGACTATCTGAAAAAATCCCAGTTCCTCTCCTGGGAAATTACAAAGCCTATGTTCGAAGCCTTCCGGGCCGGTGAACCGAAAACAACCGGGTTGATTCAGTGGATGCTGAATTCAGCATGGCCTTCCTTTTACTGGCAGCTTCTGGATTATGACGGGCTGCCGGCCCCATCCTATTTTGCTGCCAAATCGGCGTTAAAGCCGGTTCAGGCGGTCTACACTTACAAAAACCGGGAAGTTGTACTGGTTTGTTCTGATCTGTCGGGAACCGGAAAGCTTGCGGCGGAAATAACTCTGGTTTCTTTCACCGGCAGGGTCCTGCTGAAAAACTCACTTCACGCAGAAACCGGCTACCGGCTTCCCGTCAGGCTGATGACGGTTCCTGAACAAAACGAGCCGGCGTTACTGGTCACCAGACTTACCCGCCCGGATGGTACAGTTGCTTCTGTTAATCAGACGGTGATTCCGGTTAATCCAGATCTCCATGACTGGGAGAAATCCTCCTGGTATCACACCCCGATCCTGTCCTATTCAGATTACAGGTCGTTGAATTCTCTGGAACCGGCCCGGGTTGAAATGACCGTTAACCGGAAAGAATCCGGAATTCAGATCGTCACCTTAAAAAATCAGAGCACGGTCCCGGCATTTTTCCTGTCACTTGAAGCCCTGAATGAAACCGGGGAACCGGTTATTCCGGTTTTCTGGGAGGATAATTATTTCTCTCTGCTGCCCGGTGAAAGCCGGCAGATCACCTGCAGGACAGGATCCTTTAAAAGCCGGGTTTCTGTTCATCTGACCGGCTGGAACTGTGAACCGGTTGGCAATTAGCTCCGGTCTGGTGGTGGAATCCTCCGAGTGATGTAGTCAGAATAATCCGGATGCAGTTATAAAGTCCGGAAAGAAAATCCGGCTCCCATCATCTGGCGAATCCGGTTGTTCAGAATCCATTTTCCGGAATCCGGGCCGTCAGGAAGAGTTTCTGGAACTGGAAATCCGGATTCCCTGAACCGGATCAGCAACTCCTTCCACAGATAAGAATTCCCGTCAGACAGACAATACAGATCCCGTCGTATTCCGGACTGAAGGACATGAAGAACCACTGCTGCGACATCTTCACGATGGATCAGATTCAGCAGTTTATTTCCGTTTTGGATCAACCCTCTCCTGAGCCAGTCAGCCGGATGGCGGGCACCTCCCCATAAACCGGAACACAGAAGCCAGATTGCACCGGAATCCATCAGCAGGCGTTCACAGACAACACGGGGATCTTCCGGTTTCAGGGGGGAGTTTTCATCAACCGGTCCGGCATCACTGAGGAACGCCGATGTTGTACCCAGAACCACCCGGCACGTCAGGTCCTGACTGTGGCACCAGTCCAGAAATTGGATCAGGTGGGTTGGTCTATCCGCCGGAAAAGTCCAGATCAGGTCGGACCCGGCAGGTAGATTTTCCCACGTTTCCGGTTTGTGAAAGTCAAAGGCAAAAAACGGTGTATTTTGAAGGGAAAGCTGTTCCGGTTTGCGGCTGGTCACAGAAACCTTTAAACCTGCAGCAGTCAGAACCGGCAGAATTGCCTCGCCGGCAAATCCATATCCCAAAAGTATTACCGGCCGGCTCACCGTTTTTGGCCAATAAACCGGATAACCGATCCATCCCCTTTGTGAAATCCCTCATCCAGGTAAATTACTCTTTTTTCCAGCACCAGGATGTCAAAATCCTGACGGAAGTCCTGATCGAACTCCTCTTTTTCACAGAGATAATCAGGATCCTTCGGCCCGCCCGACGGAAAGGAAAGCTGATCTTTCGAAAACTGCTCGGTCACATACAAACCACCGGGAAGCAGGGACTTTTTTATCTTCCGGTGAATTTCCCTTCTGGCTGCAGAGGGAATGTGGCAGAAAATGTTCACGATTCCATCCCAGCTTTCCGTGTCCCAATTACCGGTCACCACATCCTCGAGGCGTTCCTGAACCGTTACCTTTTTTTCTGCAGCAAGTCCCCGCAGTTTCAGAAAACCGCCGGTTGAACTGTCAGAGGCGGTAACTTTATAGCCACATCCGCCAAGAAAAACCGCATTCCGGCCTTCACCTTCCCCCAGACTTAAAATCCGGCCGCCAGGCAAAAACCGTCCTGATTCCTGTTTTAAAAATTCGTTGGGTTCGCTTCCGTAAAGAAACCCGGCCCCGCCGAACCGGTCATTCCAAAATTCTGAAGTCATGGTTAAATCGATAAAAAGGTGATAAAACAGGTTTATGAAAAAGGCAAATCAGTCTCTGATAGGCCATACTTGCCAGAACATCCGGTCCGGGGATTCAGTTTCACCGAAGCCACCGGGAATAGAATTAAATCCGTATTTTTGCGGAAGCAACCTGAAGCGGAATGAGGAAAACCATGCCCGGATTTAAAAAAATACTCGTTATAACCGGATTTGTCCTTGGGGCCGGACTGATAATTTTGTTGATTTCCTGGAATCCGGCAGCCGAATATCTCATTAAAAAAGAATTGACCCGGCTCGAAGGCAAATGGAACGGGAAAATCCGGGTGGACAATCTCGAGGTTTCCTGGCTGACCATCCGGATGGACAATCTGTTCCTGTCCGGCAATGATACCCTGCATCAGCCGTTATTTACGGCCCGGCATCTCGAAGTAGCAGTGAGTCCGTGGCAGATTTTTTCCGGAAGCCGGATTCCGTCAGTCCTGGTTCTGGATTCAGCCCAGGTTCATCTTTACCAGAACGAAAACGGATTCTGGAACTTCAGCCGGAAGGCCGCCAAAATTGCCGAAGAAAATCCCGATACAACCGTGGTCAGTTTCCCGAAAGGAGTCCGGCAACTGGAGTGGACTCTGAACCGGATGCTGAACGGGAACCTGCCGGACGTCTCCGTTTCACGGCTGTCTCTTTCAGTGAAGCTGGGAGCAGACTCCCTGGTGATCGACTCATTGAACCTGACTTCCGGCTCAGAAAAATTAGACTTCCATCTCAGCGGCCCGGTTGGGTCCCTGACTCTCGCCGGCCGGCTGTCTTCTGACTCCCTGTTATTCTGGTATCCCCGCCCGTTCAGGCTAACCTTCCCGGTTTCCCCCCAAAGCCCGCTTTCCCTGGCTTCAGATACAGGCTCCTTTACTGTTTCAAAGTCGGATGACCGGCACTTTTTACTGAAAGGCCGTTACAAAAAGTTCGAAATTCAGACCAGCGGTCTTGCAGACGGACCTGTTTTATTCGATTCGCTTGCCGGTAACTCCTCGTTGGTTTTCTCAGAGCCGGATCCACGGGTGACGGTTTTTACCCGGTTGAAACTCAATCAGTTTTCAATTGAAGATTCCCTGACTTATCTCGAAACCGATGCCTTCCCGGAAGTAACAACACAAGTATCGGTTCCGCCGGTTGAATCCGGAGTTGTAACCCGGTCATTGCCTGCCACTTTTCTGGGTCCGCTGAACGGAATGTCCTGGAAAGGACGTTTGGGATATAAACTGACGTTCTCCTGTGATTTTAACCGGATTGACAGCCTTAAACTGTCAGGCGAAGTGGTGAAAGATAAATTTTCACTGGTATCACCCGGCGTTTCATTCGGAAAACTGGATTCTGTTTTCTACCAGCCTGTCTACGATGGGCTCGAAATCAAACGGGAAGTCCTGATCGGACCGGCAAATCCGGAGTTTACCCGGTTTGAGGTAATACCCAATTTTCTCGTTCGGGCGGTCCTGACCAGCGAAGACGGTTCATTTCTGTTTCACCGCGGGTTTAATGAAGAGGCCATGCAGGGAGCACTTATCGAAAATATCAAAACCCGGAAATTTCGCCGGGGAGCCTCCACCATTTCCATGCAATTCGTAAAAAACGTCTACCTGAACCGGAAAAAAACCCTTGCAAGGAAGTTTCAGGAACTGATGATTACCTGGCTTCTCGAAAACAACCGTCCGGTTTCCAAAGAACGGATGCTTGAAATTTATTTTAATATGATTGAGTGGGGACCCAATGTTTACGGTATCGGCGAGGCTGCAGGGTTTTATTTTAAAAAGAAACCGTCACAACTCACTTTGGAAGAAAGCCTGTTTCTGGCTGCCCTGATTCCATCCCCAAAACGGTTCTACCGCCGGTTCGACGGAGAAAGCTTAAAACCTTCCCTCATAGAAACCATGACCTTCGTGGCAAAAAAGATGGAGGCTTATCAGCACATCCCCGATGGAACTGCTGCCGGGCTGACCTGGAACCTGCTAAAAATGACCGGTGCCGCCAAATCATATCTGACGCCACAGGTTCAGGATTCCACTCTTCAGAACCCGTCTGCAGAGGAAGAGGAAAATGACTGATCAGCGTGTCTGAACCGGCCGCCGGATTCTGCCGGCAGCAGGAACTAAATGTTCTTCCCCGCCGGTATCCGGAATCCACCAGATCAGATGCTCCGGACGGGAATGGAAATCTGTTTTCCACTCCAGAATCCAGTCAGAGGCTGTCCATGACAGAGTAAAACTGATGCTTCCGTACCGGGTCAGGGTTTGCTGGACAGAAAGGTCTCCCGGTTTTTTCATCCATTCCGGATCAAAACAGGGAGTCAGCCACAGGTCATTTTCCCACTCGCAGACCAGAGTGTCCCGCACAGCAGAAACCCATTCAGCATTTGCCCAACCGTGATGCCCTTCACCCATCACCCCGCCACCAAAGCCCGGGTGCAAAGCTTCGGGCCAGGTTCCCGGCGGAAACGATTTTCCGGCGATAAGGTTCAGATCCCGCCAAACTGAAGGGTCCCGTTTGTAAATCCGGCAGTGCAGCAAATGCAGTGTCAGGTAAATATTAATACCGGTATGCGCAACCGGGTGGTAAAACAAGCCACCTGTCGAGTAGGTTTTAAGCAGGTGATCTGCAGTCTGAAATCCAGATTCGGTAAACCCTGAAAGCTGAAGCGGATAAACAGTGACCGGGTTGCCAACCGCACCAGCATCTACGGCCCTCAGTGGTGAGGCAGGAAGAATGCCATTATGTTTTTTTGCGGATTTTAAGACAACTTCTGCCAACCGTTGCCGGTATTTAAGGGCTTCAGGTTCAGCCCAGCCCTGAGTATTCCGGTAGTTCAGAACGGATGCAAGCCGGGTGAGAGACTCCAGGCCGGCAAGTGCCCAGAAATTATCCCAGAAATAATAGTCATTGGCACCAAAGTGTTCAGCACTGAACCCGGCCGGAAGCAGTCCTTTGACTTCCGGATTCTGATTCCCTGACCGTTTCTTCTGAATCCACCGGCCAGCCTGAACCAGTGACGGAAATAACTCATGAATCAGGTTCTCGTCCCGGGTGTAAAGCCAGTAGAGTTCTGCCAGCCAGAGGACCTGTCCGTTTGAATCCCATTCACCTTCCTGGCTTTTAAAATACCCGTCAGAAGTCTGCCGTTTCGGAAATTCCCTCAAAATTAATTTAACTGTTTCAGTCTGGCCCGATTTCAGCAGGACGTGCCCAAGGAAGGCCGCATCACGGAACCAGAAATCATCATATATCAGGAATCCCGGTGTTAAGGAAGTGCCCTGGCAAAACAGAGACTGACCGGTAATACAGAACTGCGTCAGGTGAGTCAGGTTCTGATCCGGAAGACTGATGGAAAGTTTCCCGTCCCACTTTTTATTCCACCGGTAATAAAACCGGTTTTTTGCCCGGGAATAGGAAAATAAATCCGGGTCTGCCCAGTCAATCAGCTTCAACCCTTCTTCCCTGTTGACCGGAAAGGTAAAATCCAGATTTTCGGTTGTTCCCGGGGCAAGCGTGACCGAAAAAACGGAAGCTGCCGTTACCAGTCCCGCAGGGCAGGTTTCACTGGTCTGTACTTTCCTGGTTTTTCCTGCATTCCAGACATCCCCCGTTTCACCGTTGCCGGTTAGGGTAAGGTCAGGACGTTGTCTGGATTTCAGAACCGGGTCTTCCCCGGAAAACCAGGTCTGAACAGCCGGATCGTACCTGATCTGGTGAACCGGCGCAATACCTTCCGGATTGTAGGGTCTGATGGAAATCCAGATTTTAAACTGAACAGATTGGTTTCCGGTATTTTTCAGTTTCAGGCGGGCGAACCCGAAATCAATTCCTGAAATCGTACTGACGAAAACGTTTTGCCGGATGAAAATCCCGGGTTTCCATTCCTTCTGTTTCCGGATAAGCGGGAACCGGTTGGGAATTGAGATGCCATCAGTCTCCCTGCCTGAAAACAGAGAATCCGGATTTTGGCTGTCCTGAATCCAGAATTCGAAGGAACATCCGTCCTTCTGGGCAGTTATCATCATTGCCGGATCCACTGCCACCCTGTTTGGATGATCGGGGAGTCCGGTCAGAACCCAGTTTCTGAAAACCCGGTTTTGGGTGATAATCAGATGCGCAACCGGTTGAAAAGCCGGGTCATCGGGGTCTGATTGGCGGGTATGCCAGTACGGCCATTTCCAGTCGGTGCGGGTTTGGGTAACCAGAGAAGTATACAATCCCCTCGAAAACATCTTCAGTCCCAAACTGAGAAGTTCTACCGGCATCGCATTTTCTGCCGGCTGACCGTACCTGGCTGCAAGTTCAAGGAATGGGCCGGATTGATCCAGTTTTAAACCGGGAGCAAACCATTTGGCCATTTGGATCAGGGTGGAAAGAGGCAGCACGGGTCAGATCCTTTTTTTATCATGCCTGCAAAGGTAAACAATTCACGTCCGGTGTAGAGCCGGTTTCCGGTTGATTTAACCGAATGGTAACAGTTTTCCGGTTCCCGGACCTCCCAGGTCCGGCTTTCCAGCCCAAAGACTAGCCGTTTTTATGACGGATCAGGCACGGGGTTCAAACTGGTTGGTAAAGGCAGCAAGGTCCTGAACCTTTTTATAAGCCCTGCCATCCGAAATGGCTGCCAGGGCCAGATCAACACCTTCAAAAATACTGCCGGCCAACCCGCTTACATATATAGCCGCACCGGCATTCAGGGCGATAACGGCCAGTGGAGCACCGGTCTCCTGACCGGTAAAGACGGACGTGATAATTCTGGCATTGTGCTCAGGGGTTCCACCGAGCAGATCGTCGTGATTGTATTCCTTGAGGCCGAATTCAACCGGATTCACACGGTAGGTTCTGATTTCTCCGTTTTTCAATTCGGTAACCTGAGTTGGACCTGTAACAGAAAACTCATCATATCCGCCAAGGCCATGAACAACCAGAACATGCTCAGATCCCATTTCCCTGAGCACTTCGGCAAAAAGTTCGGTTAATCCGGGATGGAAAACGCCGATCACCTGACGCCGGGCTCTTGCCGGGTTGGTCAATGGTCCCAGCATATTGAAAATGGTTCGTACACCGAGTTCACGGCGGGGCCCGATGGCATTTTTCATGGCTGGGTGCAAAGTTTGTGCAAACAGGAATCCGATCCCGGTCTGGTCAATACTTTGGGCCATTTGCTCAGCCGAAAGAGTAATAGTTACCCCAAGAGCCTGAAGGACATCTGCACTGCCCGACTGACTAGAAACAGCCCGGTTCCCGTGTTTGGCCACCTTTACCCCGGCTGCTGCTGCTGCAAAGGCCGCCGCAGTCGAAATATTGAAAGTTCCCGATGCATCACCGCCTGTACCGCAGGTGTCACATAACCCGCCGGTCACTGGCTTGACAACTGTGGCAAAATCCCGCATCGCCCCGGCAGACCCCACAATTTCATCAACCACTTCCCCTTTCATCCTCAGGGCAATCAGGTAACCTGCAATCTGGGTTGGCAATGCCTTTCCTTCCATGATATCATTCATCACCTGGTAGGCTTCATTCCGGCTCAGGTGGTGACCTTCGACGACTTTCTTTATCGCAGTTTGTATCATAATTCCTCAGTGAACCTTCATTAACCAGGTTGAATAATCAAATTCAGGACTTCGGTGCCGGGTATGGCAGACAGCACAATCCGCCTCCTTGTTTTGACTTCCGGTTACGGCACATTTTTTTGCTCCCGGCGGAACGTGAGCTGTATGGCATTGCTGACAATTAACATTGGCCCATTTCATCGTAAAATTCGTGGCTCTGAAGCCTTCAAGTGCTCCATAATTGGTTGAATGGCAGGACTGGCAGTCCGGATCGTTCTGAACCCCGGCCTGAACCAGAGTTTCCCAGGCGTGGGCATGAGGCGTTTTCATCCACCGGTCAAAAATATCCTGATGGCAGGAGGCGCACTCAGTTTTAGATGGATTGTCAGGCAGAATTTTGGTTTCAACATGACGGAAACTGGAATCGGTTTCAGCATGGTACCGCCTGATTTTGGCATAGATCAGGGAGTCAGCCAGAACAGTTGAATCTAAAAGCAGGCGCCGGAAGGTGCTGATGACAAATTTCCCTTCCAGAAATTTTCCTTCCATCAACCCGACCCGTTCCCCGTCCGGACCGGCCTGAACAATCGGAGTTCCGTTCACAACCCAGAGGGAATCCCGGGGATCCTGATCATGACCCGAGATAATCAGACTCAGTTCCGGAAATTCTTCCGCCAGTTCTTTGTCTTTATCAAGTCCCAGTTGCGAAAGCAGAATGATGTTCCTGATTTCCTCCTTCTGAAAATTGGAAATCAGTTGCCGGAGGACAATTTTTGGCGGGATCAAATCCAGAAACGGGTGGAGTGAATCCGGTAAGTTCAGGAGAAATTCTGGGTTAACGAGACTGATGACAGCCGCACGAACTCCCCTTTTTTTCAGCACTTTGCCGCTTTCCCCCATGCCGACTAGGTTGCTGCTGACCATTGGCAGGTTTTTAATCCAGGTATCGTAAAACCGGATCCCGTTGATCAGTTCCTGATCTCCAAACCCGATGGCATCGTACCTCAGCCGTTTCATTATTTCGGCCACATACTGGTCCTTCAGCGGAAACCGGTAATAGGTCGAGATGACATCCCCCGCATCAAGGTAAAAAGCCTCCGGATCATTTTCTGCCACCGTCGAAAAGACAGCAGCACGGCGGTGCAATCCGCCCCATTTATGCCCGGAACAACCGCAATCTTCAAGAAATCCGTTGGTATTATGGGTAAAAACCACGGTGACTTTGGGTTCAAACCAGGAACAGGAGGTGATGAAAATCAGGGAAAGCAGCAGAATCAGGGACCGGATCATAGTTTTTCAGTATCTGTTATTTCCCAAGTTACTCCCGGCCGGAAAAAAACTCAACCCGGCTGACCATATCCCCGCTGGTACCCGGTCACTCCGGTTGGTTCTTCGGACTTCCCGTTTTAGTTTTGCAGTTCACTTTTCAGGGGTTCTATGTTAAAAGCCGTTATTTTTGATCTGGGTGGTGTGATCGTCAATATCGACTATGATCATACGGTGCGAACCTTTCAGGAGTATGGGTTTGATCAGTTCCATGATCATTTTTCGTTTCACGCCCAGATGGACCTGTTTGACCGGTATGAGATGGGGTTGATCCCGGATGACGCATTTCGGGATGGAATTCGCGAGAAATTCAACCACACCGTTTCCGATGAAGAATTCGATCACGCCTGGAACATGATGATCAAAGACCTTCCGCCGCACCGGATTGAGGTCCTGAAAAAGGCAAAAACACGATACCCGACTTTTTTACTAAGCAATACCAACGCCATTCATATCCGGTTTTTCAACCGGTATGTCCAGGAAACATTCGGACTTCAGGATTTGTCGGACCTGTTCACCAAAATGTACTACTCTTACGAAATCCACCTCAGAAAACCGGATGTCGGGATTTATGAGTATGTCCTGCGGGACCAGAACCTGAAACCGGACGAGGTCATTTTTATCGATGATAACCCGAATAATGTCCGTGGAGCCCGGGATGCCGGTATTCCGACCGTCCATCTGACAGGAGAACTTGATATTTCCCGCTTGTTTGACAGGACCACGGGCGACTTTACCGGATGGGAGTGGGTTGAGTAATTAGTTTCAGGACTTTTTTACAACTTCAGCTTTTAGCTGCATAGCCCCAAAACCGTCGATTTTACAGTCAATCGGGTGATCTCCTTCGGTTATCCGGATATTTTTTACCCGGGTCCCAACCTTTAGCACCGAGGAACTGCCCTTGACCTTCAGATCTTTGATCACAGTTACGGAATCTCCCGTCTGGAGCAGAGTCCCAAAGGCATCCCGGATCCCGCTTTCCTCTGCAGGTTGTTTGGCTCCAGGTGTTTCCTTCCATTCATGCCCGCAATCGGGACAAATCAGCATCATGCCGTCATCATATGTGTTTTCTGACCGGCAAACCGGGCAGGCTGGATCAAGACTCATAGTCGTCCTTAAAAAAGTCTGGATTTAAGCCCTGCAGCCCAGATTCCCTCAAGAACAAGATCAGGCCGCAGGTTGAAATGAAGGGAAGAATGGTCCTGGATGAACTGGCCAAAACCCCCGGTAAGGGTTAAAACTGCTTTTTCTCCAAGCTCATTCTCGATTTTTTTGATAATCCCCTCGGTTGCTGCCAGCGTTCCGAGAAGAATTCCGTTCTGCATACTTTCAGTGGTGGTTTTGGCAATGACCGTTTCAGGAAGGGTCAGTTCAATTCTGGGAAGTTTGGCCGCCCGGCGGTGAAGGGCCATGGCACTGGTTTCAATACCTGGTGCGATAACCCCTCCCAGGTAGTCACAGTCTGCAGAGTACACATCAAAAGTAGTGGCGGTTCCAAAATCGATCACAATTCCCGGACCGCCATAAGCCAGAAATGCTGCCAGAACATTAGCCAGCCGGTCTGCACCAACAGCCATGGGGTCCTTGTATCTGATATGAATTCCCATATCGAGATGCGGACCGATTGAAAACGGCTCCTTCCCAAAGTACCTGGTCGAAATTTTTTGATAAATAGCCGTTACATCCGGGACCACTGAACAGATCCCGACCGATTTGATGGCATTCAGAGAATAACCACCACGTTCCAGAAAGGAAAGCAGCAACATGCCGAGTTCATCTTCTGTCTGAAGATTGCCTGTGGTTACCCGCCAGCTTTTCAGAACCCGGCCATCCTGCATGACCCCGATGACGGTGTTCGTATTCCCGATATCAACTGCAAGTAAGTAACTCATTCTGCCGTCCTGATGTGATTAATTTCACTTCCGTTAAATTCCAGAATTCCTGCTTCTGTCCGGATTCGCAGCCGTCCGTCAGGTGCAATGTCTTCAGCAACACCCTCATGGGTTTCACCATTCCACTCAAACCGGATGCGCTGAGCAACTGTGACACAATGCTGCCTGTACCGGGCCATCACCGGATCCGGATTCCATCTTGCCTTTGAAAAAACAGCCTGCAATTCACCCAATACCCGGGCAAGCACTTCTTCCCGCTGAACTGGTTTACCGGTTGCAAGGGCAAGACTGTTTGGGTTGATGTCCTCAAGGCCTGGAAACCGGGTTTGATTGACATTGATGCCAATCCCGATAATCAACGTTAAATGAGTCCCCGAAGTTTTAGCTTCTGTCAGGATGCCGGCCGTTTTTCTTCCCGAGATCAGAAGATCATTGGGCCACTTTATTTTTATTTCCGGACAATAATAGGAAAGTGCATCCCGGATTGCTGCTGCACTTAAAAGCGGAGCCAGCGGAACAAACCTGGTGGCTGTGTCGGTAACCAGTCCCAGACTGAACAACAGATTATGTCCCTTTTCATCCGACCAGGCCCGCCCTGAACGGCCTTTCCCGGCTGTCTGGGTTTCTGCAAGAACAACTTCACCGGAGGTCAGATCTTCCTTTTTTTTCAAAAAATCATTGGTTGAATCCAGTGAATCAAACACACCCAGCCGTCTGCCATATTCCGATCGGTTAAGCTGCTGAAAGAGCTCCAGATTGAAAGCAGCAGAGTACCTCATAACGTTACTTCCGCCGCCGCTGGTTTAAAATTTCCATCAGGGCAACCGCAACGGGTTCATCTGTGGAAACGCGCAAAAATTGAATACCGGTATCCGCAAACAGGGCTTTCAGTTCAAGCTGCCAGGCAGTAAATGCCCGCTGATAATCAGGCTTAACCTGCTGAAAATGGGTTTCCATTTTTATTCCGGATTCCAGATCCTGAAGAAGTACATCCTGGAGTTCAGGAAGAATTTGTTCCCGGGGATCCAGTACCTGAACGGCCAGAATATCCTGCCGCCCGGAGGATAATAACCGAAGTGCGGGAAGCAGATCCCCAACAGGCTGCAAAAAGTCCGAAACCAGAATTACAAGTCCCCTGGACTGCTGGGTTTGGGCTGCAAGTGCAAGTCCGGCATCAAACCGGGTTTCACGGGCCGGCTGAGTGGTTTCAAGAAGAGTAAACAGGTCATTTTCGTACCAGGAGAAACTTTTTGGCTGTCTGAAATCCTGAACTGTATCCGAAACCAGGATCAATCCGGTTGCATCCCGCTGGCGGATCAGCAGATGAACCAGAGAAGCCGTAAGAACTTTCGCATACTCCCACTTTGAAGCAGGGTCACCCGGCCAGTTCATACTGGCTGAACAGTCAACAACAAAAGTGCATTTCAGGTTGGTTTCCTCGGAATACTGCCGGATTACCCGTTTCTCGGTCCTGGCCCAGACTTTCCAGTCAAAATACCGCAGATCATCGCCCGGCTGATACGACCGGTGCTGTTCAAATTCAGCAGAAAATCCCCTGAAAGGAGAGGAATGGATTCCCGCAATAAATCCTTCAACTACCCGGGCAGCTTTTAATTTCAGCGGAAGCTGGGAAATCAGATCTTTTAAACGGGGTTGCTTCATTCAGTCCTGAGCAAAAAGCCTGAAGATACGGGATTCTTTTGTGCAAAAAAAAAGGGCTGGTGTTAACCACCAGCCCTTTGCAGGATAATTCCTGGGAAGCTGATTACTTCATGAATACCATTTTAATGGTCTTCGTGCTGGAACCAGCAGTCATTTTCACGAGGTAAGTTCCGGAAGCCAGATTATCGGCTTTGAAACTAACTTCATGACGACCGGCTGCGGTAGCAGTAAAGCTGAAGGCAGAAACTTCCTGACCCATGATATTGTAAACTTTGAAGTCTACTTTACCGGCAGCAGCTACAGTGAACGGAATCATTGTAGATGGGTTGAATGGGTTCGGATAGTTTTGGAGAAGATCAAACTTGGCAACTTTCTCAGTTTCAACACCAATGGTAAGATCAATAACCTGACCGTTTTTATATCCTTGTTCTTCAGTAAAGTTCCAGTAGTTGTTATCATCTACTTTGTACCGTGAAGGCTGGATATCACCAAACTGAACCTTGGTATTGTTGGTTGCAGTCGGGAACAGGTTAGCCATGTGGTTGTTACCAAAGCCGGCTTCGTTATCAGCACCGCCGATACCGAGTTTGAATTCCTGGCTGATGATAGCATCGGCAGTATAGTCAATATTGATCGACCACTGTCCGCCGCCGTTGTAGGTCATCTTGCGGGTATCACCAAGACCGAGTGCATTCCATGGACCCCAGCTACCGGTAGCAGGACCGTTAACATACAGATCCAGTGACCGGATGTTATTGGCATCAACAACCAGAGAACCGCCCTGAATATCATTCAGTGAACCGCCCAGAGCAGTTGTAACCAGGTGTGCAGGAAGAAGATTAACTTCAAGTGTCAAAGTAGTCGCAACACCAACTTTTGCCGTGTTCTTGAAGAAAGGCTGACGGTGGGTGGATACGTTGTCATTGACTAAGTCTTCGGTAGAAATCGTGCTGCCTGTTTCAGGAGCAAGAACTTTTCTGAATTTAGGAGCAGCAGATTGCGGCAGGGTATTGAAGTTATCAAAGTAGAATTCTTCAAATTCACCGGCTGCATTTTTCTTGTAGTATTGATACAGAACCGTTGAACCTTTAGCTGCCTTTAAGGAGTCAACACCAGTTTTACCGGTAAAGGTTGTTCCCAGAAGCGGAGCAGAAAGTTTTGCATCAACTGTTTTTTCGCCTGTTCCCAGGAACCCAATCCGGGCAATCAGGGTATCGGTTGATTTGTCGAATCCGTTGGTATTGATGGCTTTTGCCATGTTAACCTTGAAGGAAACTTCAAATGGAACAGCACCTTGCGGACCTGTGGTTAATGTGTCATTGTCAAACCATTTCCAGTACAGGGTGGTGTCATCAGACAGAGTGAAGGTTCTGTTACCACCGGTTTTTTCTTCCCAGGTTGTGGTAGCAGCATCACTGTAAACGAACTTGTAAGCCTGTCCGCCGGCAGAAGCTTTCGGGATCAGGATGGTTTTGCTGTAGAAGTTCTCTGCTTCATAGGTTCCGAGACCGCAGCACATGTCATCATGGCGGGTTTCCGGTTTCAGGGTATCAGCAGCAGACCAGCCATTGAAGCTACCGCGAACGGTCACTTTTTGGGTTTCAGGATTAAATCCGCCGTTGACATCTGCTTGCTGCATATTCACCCGGAAGTGAACTGCATAAACATCAGCGTTGCCATTCTTTGCGATTTCAAGCGGATCCCAATCATCACCACGGGTGATTTCTGCGCCGGTAAACGGATCGGTATAGGTTTCTTTCAGACCGGTAGTATAGAAGCCGTAAACATCGTCGCCGGTGACATCAAATTCACCAACCATGTGACGGTCCCAGCCGGTACCGCTGGCAGTTGAAGTTACGATTTTGAACCCACCGCCGGACTTTCCGGTTGGAACGGTTTTCTCGGCATACCAGTAGTCACCACCGATGTTGGTGAACTTGATTCCCTTATCCAGTGACCAGTCGCCGCCAAAAGCAGCACCCCGGATGGAAACAGAAGAACCAGCGGTAAGAGTGTCACCAACGAAAGCGGTGTTGATCACAAATCCGAGTTTGGCTTCAGTAGGAACTACACCACCGGTATATTCAGCGACATCGAGGGTTGGTCCAACATAGTAGACATTGGCAGCAGCGGTTCCGGCAGGAACGCCTCCAGCAATACCATACTCAACCCAGGAGGTGTGAAGCTGGAATTTCTTGGTTCCGGCAGCATCTCCGTCTCCCTTGGCGGTTGCAAGGTTGGCAGCCTGGGTGAACATCTGAACAGCAGCATCATTGTCATGGATGGCAATGGGTTCGGCATAGCTGTCGCTGGAAATCGCACGGCCGGTTACAAACCCTTCGGTCGAGGTTTCAGGGGCATCAAGCGGATCCCAGTCCAGATATTTCACAAATACATACTTCCCTTCGGTATCCCGGGATACGTGGATATCAGCAAGAGTTGTTAAGGCATCCGAACCGTAATCCAGCGAAAGTAAACTGATGTCAGCAACTTTCTTAATGCTGATGTCTGAAAGGCCCGGGGTGTTGGAAAACACTTCATAGATGGCCAGGTTTTCAGCAGTTGTACCGGCATCCTTGTAACCCTGAATGAACATGTGCCAGTTACCCTTGATATCGGTTACCATATCCCACTCATAGGTCCAGCTGTCGATATCGGCTGACGCAAAAACGTCATCCACATCCACCCAGCCTTCTTCTACAATCGCACCGTTCTTGAAACGGACGACATACGGATAGTACATGGAGTAATCAAATCCATTATTTACAGCCCAGGCTGAATCCGGTTTAACAGATGCAATATAGTTCCCGTTGTCACCAACGAAATCTCCGTGAGTCGGGTTAACTCCGGCGCTGAATCCGCCATATTCGGCATCTTTCCACAGTTTCACCAGTTGCTTGGTGGCACCCTTGTCGCTCGATTTCCACAGGTAGATCGAGTTGGTTACGGCATTGTCGGCTCCGCCGCCAAAGTAGAAGGTGTTGTTCTTCTCATCAACAAAGATTTCATCCGGTACACCGTAAGGAATGGAATCATTTCCGGCGATATCGTCAACTTCTTCGATGATTTCTTCATCAATCCACGGGGCAGTTACAACACTGCCATCCGACAGTTTGTGGGCGGCAATTCCGATCGCCTGAAAGCCAGCTCCCATTGGATACAGTTCAGCCCATTGGCTGATCAGTTCACCGCTAGGCAGGATCGCAACGTTCGGGTGACGGCCAAATACCTCTGGGGCAAGTTCACCATTGATTTGCAAACCGGCACCCCAGGTAGCTCCCTGGTCGGTCGACAGATGGACAACAATACGGCCGGAGCCGGACGGAATTGCAGTATCCAGCGTTCCGCGGCGTTTGATTACCGCAATCGTGCCACTGGCTGCATCATAGAAAATCTGGTTGGTTCCTGCAGCCTGCCAGGCATACGCATTGGCTGAGTTACCGATCAGAACGGATTCATTCACCTTAGCCCGGATACTGGTTGACACCACGTCGGTGGTTTCCCCTTTATCCAGTCTGGCTACTGCTTTCTGATTGTTTCCGGCAAATGCACCGGCGGCAACCAGAAGAAAAATTAAAAGTCCAACACACTGTTTCATAAGAACTCCTGGTTTTAACTCATTTCACCAACATGACCTTTAAAGACTCCTGCCGGTTCCCGGCCTGCATCCTGACGAGATACACTCCGCTGGAAAGGCCTTCTGCACGGAACGGAACCTGATGAACCCCGGCCGGCCGGACTTCATCGAGCAGAACGGCCACCTGCCGTCCCTGAAGATCATACACCTTCAGGATTAACCTCCCGGAAATAGGAACTGTGCAGGAAATCAGAGTTGCCGGATTGAACGGGTTGGGAAACGCAGAGACTTTTACTTTTTTTGGAATTTCTGAACCCGGGATGTCCTTTACTGAAGTCACCACTCCCTTTTTAGAATTAAAATCCCAAAAACCTTTATCATTCCGGTAACGGTCAGGTTCAATCTCACCAAATTGACATGAAAATTCATTCACTGGTATTTGCTCCAGATTATGAAACCGAGTATATAAAAAGCTGGATTCATTAGGGCTCCACCCAAAAGCCAGCTGATACTCAACTGAGGATAGTTCCCCTTTTTTTACTTTCATGGTTAGAGAATAAACAGAATCTCCGGCAATTTTATCGCCATCAAGTCCATTATCATTCATTTCAGGCGGTGCCCAGGGACCCATACACATCCAGCAAAAGGTGGGGGAAGCACAAAATAGTCGCTGTAAATCAATGTTTTTTTCGGTGAGATAATTGTTGCTAATTGGAGGGGAATAACTCAGAGAATCCCCTAACTGCTTAACGAAGAAAAAGACCGGACGAAGATCAACATGAAGAATCACCTGTGTAGAATCTGCCATCGGGACAGAAGACCTGAACAATGGTTGCCGGTGAGGGGAGTCATCAGATTTATCATTATCCCAGACAGATACTGAGGTTCCCCCCGAAGGCATTTCAATTTTGCGGTAAAGGGGAGCATTTATTTGTGGTTGATCATTATAAAAATCCAAAAAGGATTCTTCAATCCGGATTGATCCGCTCTTTTTAAAATATTTGTAAAAAACAGTATTGTTAAAATGAGAAAAAACAGAATCGGCCCCCGTATAAACCGTTCCTGAAGAAGGGTGAAGTTCAAACTCAACAGGTTTGGCAGCAGTTCCAAGAAATCCAGCCACAGCAATCAGAGTATCGCTTTGCGGATTAAACCCGTTCGTATTGATCGCCTTGGCCATATTGGCTTCAAATCTGACTTCAAACCAACGAGCCGGATAAAGGCAGCCATATCCACAATCATTGTTAAAACATTTCCAGTACAGGGTGGTGTCACCAGACAGAGTGAAGGTTCTGTTTCCACCAATAGTTTCTTCCCAGGTCGTTGAAACCGCATCACTGTAGACGAACTTGTAAGCCTGTCCGCCGGCAGAAGCTTTCGGGATCAGGATGGTTTTGCTGTAGAAGTTCTCTGCTTCATAGGTTCCGAGACCACAGCACAGATCATCATGGCGGGTTTCCGGTTTCAAGGTATCAGCAGCAGACCAGCCATTGAAGCTACCGCGGACGGTCACTTTTTGGGTTTCAGGATTAAATCCGCGACTAATTTTTTCTATCTGCATATTCACCCGGAAGTGAACTGCATAAACATCAGCGTTGCCATTTTTTGCGATTTCGAGCGGATTCCAGTCATCACCACGGGTGATTTCTGCGCCGGTAAACGGATCGGTATAGGTTTCTTTCAGACCGGTTGTATGATAGGTTAGAGTCGTATCATTTTTAACTTCAAACTCACCGATGGTATGACGGTCCCAGCCTGTACCGCTGGCAGTTTGGGTCACGATTTTGAACCCACCGCCGGACTTTCCGGTTGGAACGGTTTTCTCGGCAGACCAGTAGTCACCCCCGATGCTGGTGAACTTGATTCCCTTATCCAGTGACCAGTCGCCGCCTAAAGCAGCACCCCGAATGGATACAGAGGAACCGGCAGAAAGGGTATCACCAACGAAAGCAGTATTGACTACAAATTTGAGTTTTACTGAATCAGGCGCCTGGGCAAATAAGACACCGGAGTCCGAAATAAACAGTGCCAAAAGAACCAACGTAAGCATGAGGTTATTCTTCATAACAACTCCGGGAAATTTTCCTGATAAAATTAACCGGAATTAAGGTCTGAATCAACCCCCTTTAAAAAGAAATTCAGCAGGTGACAGATGGAATCAAGGCCGTTCTTTCCGGTCCAGATCCAGTTTCCAGCGGGCCATCAGAGAGTCAAAGGCAGCCCGGTTTTTAACATATACCGGTTTTTCTGCAGACCGGAATTTGGCCTGCGCCGGATTGACCTGCCGGCCGTTCTGAATCAGCTCAAAATGAAGATGCGGGCCGGTTGAAAGTCCGGTTGACCCCACAGCCCCGATAATTTCTTTCGCCTTAACCTGTTTTCCCGGCCCGAGGCCCGGTTCGATGCGGGATAAATGTCCGTACCGGCTCTTCATCCCGTTCGGATGTCTGATTTCAACGGTTTTTCCATATCCGCCCATCCAGCCGGAGGATACTATTTTACCGGGACCGATGGCCCAGACCGGCGTTCCGGTTGGGGCTGTATAGTCAATTCCCTGATGCATCCGGGTGGTGCGAAGAATCGGGTGACGCCGCATTCCGAACCGGCTGGAAATCCGGGTAAACTTTAACGGCGATTTCAGAAAGGCCGAACTGATCGACCTGCCCTGTTCATCAAAAAAGTCGGATTTGCCATCCGAATCAGTAAACCGGATGACCGTAAACGACCCGACTTCGCCCGAATACCGGGCAGCCTGAATTTCACCATACCCGGCTGGCGTTCCATTGACCGTCAGTTTATCGGCTACAATCCAGAACCGGTCATTTTCACGCGGATCTACATAAAAATCGATACTCCAGGCAAACATATCGGCTGCTTTTTCGATAAGTTCAGGATCTTCTCCCTGATCGGTCACGGCCTGATACAGCGAGGTTTTCAGGATACCTGAAATGACCACCCGGGCAGTATCCATCCGGACCGGGACCTTTTCGGCTTTCAGTGTGCCATTGATCTGAAAAATCCGGTACTGTTCGGTCACCGACCGGATATACTCAAACCGGATCAGAGCCGTATCCCTGCGGGTAAAAACAAGATGAAACCGGTCACCTTCCCGGCATTTTCTTAGATCAAACACGCCCGAAAAGGCAGCCGTCAGGTTTTCGGTCAGGGCAAGAGGCACCCGCCGGGTCAGCAGCAAGGAAGAAAACGTACCGCCGCGGGGCATGGTACCTTCTGCAAACCGGAGTCCGGCCAAAGAATCGGCTGCCGGCGGCACCGGGTGGAAGGTGCGGTAAACCGGCCGGATCAGCCAGAAAAAGAGCATCATCCCGGCAAGAATCAGAAAAAGAAAGGAAATCAGGGTAACCGAAAACCGGTGTGCATTCAGGGCCATAATCTGTTTTTTCCCGGCAGAATTTTCATTAAATTGAATAAAACTGCAAAGTTACGACACATTCTGACAGGAAACCGACATCATGTCTCTGAAGCCGATGCTTTCCGGATTTGCCCACTTCCGGTTTTATCTCATCCACCTCGGATATCTTCTGACCGTATTTTTTACTGCCCGGCTGATGTTTATGGCCTGGCATTGGGAAAAATCTGCCGGACTAACCCTTCAGGAATGGGCCGGGACTTTTACTTACGGATTTCTGATGGATCTTTCAGCAGCCGGGTACCTGATATTCCCGGTTCTTCTTCTGGGTCTTTACCGGGAATGGGCACCGTTCAGGACCTTCCGTTATTGGCTGCATGTTCACTATTTCATTGCACAGACTGTTATATGGACCTGTGTTGCCGCCGATTTTGAGGTCTACCAGGCCTGGGGGGTTAAGCTGAACGCCGAGGTGGTCTATTACTGCCGGTATCCGGCTGAAGCCTGGGCTTCAGCATTGGCCTCGCCTGTTTTTACTCTTCTGGCAATCGGAATCGCCACCGGAGTCTTTTTCTGGCGGATTTCCTTCAGAGCCTTTTTTCAGCCCGACAGGTTTTCGGGATGGGGAAAACTGTCGGCCTGGCTGAGCATCCCGGTTTACCTGCTTCTGTTCGGTTTCACCTTTCTGATGATCCGCGGCGGGTGGGGACTTACCCCGATGAATCCCGGATTTGTTTACTTTTCTGAAACACCCTTTGCCAATCATGCAGCTTTGAATACGACCTGGAATGTCGCCTACGACCTCAGCAGCCGGAACGAAAGTTCAAAAAAGGAAATCGGCTGGTTTCCCCGGGCAGAAGCCAGAGCCACTGCAGACAGTCTGATCCGCCGGGCACAACCGGATTCCCTTCCGTCACTCTTTACCGTCAGCCGGCCGAATGTGGTCCTGATTATACTTGAAAGCTGGACGGCGGATATGATCCCGGCTCTCGGCGGAATCCAGGGTTACACGCCGGGGATAGATTCCCTGATCACTTCCGGACTGCTTTATGACCGGTTTTATGCCAACGGAAAACGGTCGGCTTACGGAATTTCCTGCCTTCTGACCGGATTCCCATCCATCCCGGATGGCGCCATAATCAAATTCCCCACTAAGTTTGAGAAAGTTCCGACGGTGAGTGAACGCCTGGGTGAGGCGGGGTACACCTCCTGGTTTTTTTATGGCGGTGATTCCCGGTTCGACAATATGAATGCCTTCCTGCTGAAATCAGGGTTTACCCGGATTGTTGACAAGGATCAGTTCCGGAAGGAAGATCAGAATTCAAAATGGGGCGCCTTCGACCATGTTGTTCTGAACAGGATGGCCGATGAGTTGACCACCATTCCCCGCCCGTTTTTCTCGGTTTTGTTTACCCTGAGCAGTCATGAACCCTTCGAAACCCCCATCAAACCACCGTTTCCGGAAACGACAACCGCCGACCGGTTTAAAAACTCGGTCTGGTACTCAGACAACAGCATCCGGCAGTTTTTCTCCCGCATCCGGCAGGAAGCCTGGTATGACAGCACGGTTTTTATTCTGGCGGCTGATCACGGCCACCGGTTCCCGCTCAACCGGACTGAACAGCACATTCCCGAGCGGTTCCACATCCCCCTGATCCTGACGGGACCGGCTCTTCGGGCTGAATGGAAAGGAAAACGGATACAGGAAATCTGTTCTCAGGCTGATCTGGCGGCTACCCTGCTCAATCAGCTTCGCCTCAGGTCAGATGATTTTGTCTGGAGCAATGATCTGATGAATCCCAGCCGAAACAACTTTGCCTTCTATAATATTAATGACGGATTTGGATGGATCCGGCCGGACTATCAGGTCAGTTACGATTTTATATCCGAAAAAATCATTCAGGAATCAAATCCGGACTATCCGGAAAAGGCAGCCAGATTACGGGAAGGAAAGGCGTATCTGCAGGCTTTATACCGGTATTTTGACCGGATCGAGTGGAATCAGCGGGAAAGTTCAGATCCCGCCGGCAAGTAACAGTTCAATTTCCTGGAACGGGATGTCGTAAAGGTCCATCAGCGGTTTTTTGGTGGTGTAGCCTTTGTACAGGTAAGCTCCATTTCTAAGCGGCAGGTTTTTCCAGAGGGCAGAATGGATATCAGGAAATTCGCCCAGTTCCAGAATCAATGGCAGAAGGGTGTTGGTCAGGGCATTTGAGCTGGTTCGGGAGACCAGTGAATTGATATTCGGAACACAGTAATGAGTAACGCCGTGGCGCATAAAAACCGGATTCGAAGGTGTGGTCGGCCGGCTGGTTTCCACACATCCGCCCTGATCGATCGAAATATCAATGATTACCGACCCGGGCTTCATCGATTTGACCATTTCTTCGGTAACAATCCAGGGAATTCTCTCACCGCGGGATGAAATTGCCCCGATCAGAACATCGGCAAACCGGACGGCTTTATTCAGGTAATACTGGTTCGAAACGGCTGTCACAACCTGGCGGTTCAGATTGTGCTCAACCTGCCGCAGTTTGGTGATATCTTTATCGAGAATCATGACCTGAGCACCGGTGCCGAGTGCCGTTCTGGCAGCAGATTCCCCTACCGTTCCGGCCCCGAGAATAACCACCGTCGCCGGCGGAACCCCCGCAATGGAGCCCAGAAGAATTCCCCGGCCGCGCTTGTCAGACTCCAGGTATCTCGAAGCAATCTGAATGCTCATCATCCCGGCAATCTCACTCAGAACTTTGACCACCGGTTTATCCCCGGCCAGAGTTTCGATATACTCGAACCCGATTCCGGTCACTTTCTTTTCTGTAAGATGTTTAAAAAAGGACTTCCGAAGGGTTCCCAGATTCAGGGCAGAAATCAGAACCTGCTTTTCCTTCATCAGTACACATTCCTCTTCGGTTGGCGGCAGTATTTTAACGATGAGACCCGATTTATTGTACAGTTCTTCCTGACTGTAAACAATAAAGGCGCCGTTCGAGGTGTAATCTTCATCGGGGTAATGGCTTTCCAGACCGGCACCCCGTTCGACAAAAACCTTATGACCTTTCTGGATAAGGGTCCGGATGGCACTGGGAATCAGGCTCACCCGTTTTTCTTCCTGAGACCGTTCTTTCGGGATTCCGATTGCCAGTTCATTTCCTGCTGACTCAGACGGGATGCGTTTTTCTTTTGGATCGAGGGAAACTTCTTCCTGAATATTCAGGAGATCCTGGTAAAGCATGAGTTACCGGAGTCTGGAGCTTGAAGCAATTTTTCTGAGGTCACTCTGGATAAACCAGATGGCCGCCAGATTCAGCAGAAGACTGACGCCGGTCAGAGACAGGCCAAGAGTATCGGGAAGGGAATCCAGAAAGAGATCTCCGTTTGCCGTCCGGCCCACATACTGGGCTGATGCGCCGAGAACCACATTCATCTGCCGTAAAATCTGGTGGATCTGAAGAAAGAGGAACAGGAAAACCATTGCGCCGCCGGCCAGAGACAGGTATCCCCACCTCCGCTGAACCAGCAATTCCTGGCGGTTCCCTTTCGAATTGAAATGAAGAAAGGAAATAAGCAGACAGCCGAAATAGATCAAAAGACCAAATGTATTCAGGTACCAGATCGAAGGCTTTAATCCGTCAAAGGAAAAAACGGTTGAAGAGGCTTCATTTTCGATAGTGAGCGTGTAAGCTTTTAACTGGAAGGTCATGGGATTTTCTGCCTCACTCGACAGACCCAGGGCAAAATGCCAGACCGGGATCCAGATCAGCGAAACAAGAATCAGGGCACCGGTAAGAAAAAGTATGTGCTGTTTTCTGATCATGGCGGTTTTTCCGGTCAAAGGATTTCCGGATTTTCTCCGGAGAAGGATGAATAATCCTGTCAAAATTATGTTTTCAGGAGTTAAATTCAAGTCACTACCCGAATTTGGGTTCTTTGTTAAGAAAAAACAATACCCTGAAAACAAAAAAGGGGGCCCTTTTCAGGAAGCCCCCGTAAGTTGTGACCGGCAGTACACATCAGAACATGACATTGAACTGAAGGTAAGTCCAGAACGCCGGATCTTCGTTATTCGGATATACCGATTCTTTCATCACGTCGCCGGGAAGGTAAACTGAAGTTCCCCAGGTTGCCTTGATGCCCTGGGTGATGGGTTTGACCAGTGTCAGGTCAATTTCCTGACCGTAAATGGTGTTTCCGGCCGGATTTTCTTCAAAACTGTTGAAGAAATGGAGATCACAGGCAGCAGAAACGTCAGAAATGCCGGTTTCTGCCTTCAGTTTCAGGAAATAATCCTGCAGTCCGCCCTGGGTGGCAAATGAAACATAGTGATAATCCATGAATCCGTAGAACTTATGAGTGGTTCCGTACGGAACTGAAAAAGTAGTCAGTTCGGAAGAACCGGCTTTTGTTCCCGAAAGCAGATCAGCACCGGCACTGAAGGCTGATTTATCACCAAACACATCGGGTAATGTCACCGAAAATGCTGCCATCCAGGCAGAAAGGTCAACGCCGCTTACAGATCCGAGCTGGTAGGCGGCCTCTGCACCCAGTAAAAAGTTTTCTTCTTTAAGGCCATAAGTGAACCCCGTTGTTGACCGGAACAGCTTTTTGCCTGCTGCCGGCCGGGATTCTTCATACCAGGAAAAGGCATCGATCTGGTGCTGGTCCTGAACCCAGGTTGCCCAACCGCCGAAAAGATCACTTCCGGTATCTTTGGCATAGCTATAGGCGGCTGTCCCGTACTGGACCTCTCTCAGGTTCAGTGCAAAAACATCAGCTTTGATGTCACCATTCATTCTGAGCCGGAATCCGTCGAAAGACCGGGCAACCGGGCTCCATCCCAAAGCACCAAAAAACCGTTCGTTCCCGTAAACCATTTCGAAGCGGCCGGCCTGAAGCTGCATGCTTTCTCCGGCAAGCGGTACCAGAATGTAAGCCTGATGGGCATCAATATTTTTATCGTTGCTGACCGTAGAGGCCGAAGTTGCGCCGAACGTTCTGGAATCCTGCAGTTCGAAAACCACTTTCCCGAATTCCCCAACCGTTTTTTCGGCTGCCAGACGGGTTCTCATCGTGGTAAAGGTGTTCAGTGCCGTTGCATTGTTAAAATCACGTGCATCGGCTTCTGAACGGAGCTGCACTGAGCCGGTGAATTTAACCGGTGCCGTTTCCTGGGCAGAAAGAAGTCCTGCTGCAAGGGTCAGAATCAAAAAGGTGAGAGCAGTTTTCATGGGTGTGTCCTTAAATCATAGTGTAATCGTTTGGTGGATTCCGGTTGTTGGCTGATCTCAGTTTCCAGAGCCGGTTGCTTTCGGGTAGGCGGCTTCCCGTTCTTTGGCTTTTTTATCCCATTCGGGGACCACGGTTTTCAGGAATTCTTCCTTTTCACCGGTCAGTTTTTTCATATCAAGCCCGATAAAGGCCTGTGCCTTTGCTTTTGTTGACAGGTCGGGCAGCGCAACCAGATCATTTTTTCCATGTTTGGACAGAATCCGGTAAATAGTCAGCCTGGCCTCATGGGCTTTATCAATGGCCGTTCCCAGAATTCTTGCCGACTCCTGTGGTGCATGGAATCCAAGTCCGTTTGAAGCTGCCATATAATCCCACCGCCATTGGGCATGACGGATCAGTTTCAGGGCAGGTTTCATTTCCTCAGCCGTAGCACCGGCATCCCAGGCAGCCCTGGCTTCGATGTGAACGGTTGCCAGAAGTTTTTCGGTAATTCCCCTCAGTTCTTTAATTTTCAGTTGCCGGTCGTTTACGTTTTGAACCAGGGTCGATTCACTTTCCCTGTGACAGACCTGGCAGGAATTGGCCACATTGTTCAGCGGTGACTGGATGTGGTGATCCGTAAACTTGACACCGCCTTCAGATTTGTACGGCATGTGGCAATCTGCACAGGAAACTCCCCGCTGGGCGTGAATCCCTTCCTGAAATAATTCCCAGTCGGGATGCTGGGCTTTCAGCATGGGCGCCTTGCTGAGGGCATGCTCCCAATCCTTGAATTCAATGGAATCATAATAAGCTTCCATAGCCTCAACACCGGTTCCCTTCTCCCAGGGGAAAGTCAGGTATTTACCATCACCTTTAAAGTAATATTCAACATGGCACTGGGCACAGACCAGCGATCTCATATCCTGATGGGACGCCTTGCTGATGTCTTTTCCCATTTTCTCAAAGGCCTCGACCAGTGCCGGGCGGGTAATCTGCAGGTTCATGGTTGCCGGATCGTGGCAATCCTGACAGCCAATGGCGTTTACAAAATCTTCACCGGTTTCTTTCCATTTTCCTTTATAAAACTCTGCAATTCCTTTCATTGCCATGACCCGGGGTACATCCGGACTTTTACAGGTCCAGCAGGTTGCCGGAAGCGGAGCAGTTGTCCGGATCGTTGTGCGGATATCTTCAATGGCATAGGCATGACCCCGGGCCTGTTTGTAATCCCGCGAGAACGGATATCCGGCCCACATAACCACCAGAGCCGGAGAGTCTTCGAGGTAGTCCAGATGGGCCGATCCGCCGAACAGGCTTTTAAAGGTGGTATCGGCAGTTTTCGAGAAGGTTTCATATTCCCTGGGGAAACTCTCTCCCCAAACTTCATTTCGGGGTTCGCCGGCCGGGATCGGCTTTACCGGCTGGTAGGCAAATTTGGCCTCAGTCCGCCGTTCAACAATGGTTGATGCGAAAATGGCAAGAACAAAAACGGCGGCAACGGTTCCCAGAAAGAGAACCCAGCCAAGCCAGGGTTTTTGCTGAATGACGTCGATCAGTCGTTTCATACGGTATCCGTTAGTTTAGTGTAGAATCTTGTTGGGTGGCAAGGATCTGCCTGACGGCCGGGGAAACCGGTGAATTAAAAACCGGAACACGGGCATTGGGAACCGATGACAAACTGTTCACCCGTCCGTGCGGAGTTTCCCGGTGGCAGGACCAGCAGCTTCTCTCCTGTTTTTCAGGTGTGATGTGAAAGGTGTCGTTCAGCAGAGTCTGATGGCACCGGATGCAGTTTTCCTGGATCACACCGGCTCCGGCTTCCTTGACGTGAATGACCTGGGGTTCCATCCTTAAAGTAAACATCGAGGCATGGCGAAGACCATCCTGGGCTTTGAAATAATATTTCCTGAAGATATTATCATGCGGCACGTGACAGTCTGTGCAGACTGCAACCCGGGCATGGCTTCCGTTTTGCCACGTGGCGTACTGAGGTGCCATGATGTGGCAGTTTACACAGGCTTTCGGATCATCCGACAGGTAAGCCAACGCATTTGATATATAAAGTGAATAAGACCCAATACCCACTGCTCCGGCCAGAAGAACCAGAACAACCGGGCGCCATTGGGGCGGGGGAATCAGAGCTAGAAAAAAGTTTTTCATGGACTTTTATTGCTACATTAAGTGCCTGCAAGATACCCATTCAGGTACTATTAAGTCCATATACATCTATTAGAGATCAATTAGAAGAAAGGGTCAGAACAGAACGAAATCCAGGTGAAGCGGGGCAGAGCTTTTACCCGTTACCAGCAGACCAACCGGACCGAGTTTTACCGAAAAGGTGATTCCGGGGTGGTACCGGATGGACTCCCAGACCGGACCTTTTCCGGACGGACCGGGAAAACAGTCCAGAATCAGGACAGCACCCGGTTCTGCCGAGTGAAAGATCTGATCAAAGCAGGCTCTGAATTCTGCTTCATCGTTCAGGCGGTGAATCCAGGCGAGGTGAACCGGTTTAAGGTGTTTCAGGATCTGGGGCAGTTCCTCCGAAAAAGAACCGCAGGCGACCTGAACAGACTCAAAATGCAGCGTTCTCAGATTTGAAGAGGCAAAGTCCGCCAGTTCCGGATTGTCGGCCAGGGTGACCAGTTTGCCGGAATTGTTCTTTTTCAGGGCAGAGGCCATAACGGCCGCCGGGAGCCCGGTAGTGTTTCCAACTTCAAGAACGGATCCGGGTTTCAGTTCCCTGATCATCTGGTAAATCATCATGGTCCGGAATTCGGTCAGGAATTCTGCCCGGAGTGTTTTTTCCGGTTGGGATCCTCCCGGTCTTACTGGTAAAAGTGCTGTGGTTTGGTCACCGGAACCGGGTTGAAGAGAGCCGGAAACCGGTTTTTTCGAAATCAGGTAGTTTCTGTGTTGCCTGATTCGTTCCAGATCGGTTGAAAGCACCTCTGCCCCGGTTCTGCTGAGCCAGACTGAAAGTGCACCACCAATCTGCAGCGGAATCCCGCCGGTCTGCTGAAGTACTCTCAGTTTCCTGCTCTGAAAGCCCAGCAAAACCGGATTCAGGACCCTGATCCCCCAATTGTACAGACTCGCAACCATGTTTTTTCCCGGATTTCCGGCATCAAAATTACCAATTCCGGACCAGAATCCAAATGCAGGTTCTCTTTGAACTTGACTTCTTCCGGTTTGATAAATATACTGTATTTATTTACAGCTTTTATGAAAAACAAATTTACCCAACTTCGGTTAAAGGGCCGGGGAGCCCAGATCCGGATTCCGAACCGGTTCAGTTCCAGGCAGACCGAACCTGATCCCTCACACCTGGCTCTGCAGGAAGACCAGGAAAACCTGCTGTTTCCGGATACCGCAACCCGTCTGGTTGAAGTCCATCCCAAAACCATTCTGAATAAAATGGAAAGCCCTGATCTGCCGCTGGACTGGAGTATGAATCCGTATCAGGGGTGTGAGCACGGATGCATTTATTGTTACGCCCGAAACTCGCATGAATATTGGGATGGCGGTGCCGGACTTGAATTTGAAACCACTATCCTCGTGAAGCCGCAGGCCCCCAGACTCCTTGAAGAAGCATTCTCTGCCAAAAGCTGGAAGGCAAGTCCGGTTGTTCTGTCAGGAAATACGGATTGCTACCAGCCTGCCGAAGCCAGGCTGAAAATAACCCGACGGTGTCTGGAAGTGTTTGTTAAGTTTCATCACCCGGTTGGTATCATTACGAAAAACAGTCTGATTCTGCGCGATCTGGATCTGCTTCTGCAACTGGCCGGAGAAAATCTGGTTCATGTGAACTTATCCCTGACAACTCTGGACGAAGGACTGAAACGGGTTCTTGAGCCCCGTACTTCCTCAGCGGCGAGAATGCTCAAAACAATTGAAGTTCTGAGCCGGAACGGGATTCCGGTCCGGGTTCTGGCGGCACCAATCATTCCCGGGATCAATGATACGGAACTCAGGGAGTTGGTCAGGCGGTCAGCCGATGCGGGCGCAGGTGACATTACCTATCAGGTGGTAAGACTGAACGGACATCTGGGTGACTTATTTACCGACTGGCTCGGAAAAACTTTCCCTGACCGGGCAGAAAAAGTTCTGGGACGAATCCGGTCGCTTCATGACGGGAAGCTGAGTGATTCCCGGTTTGGAAGGAGAATGCGGGGAGACGGAGTCTGGGCAGATCTCATCCGCCAGCAGTTCAGAGCAGCAAGACAGAGTTTTCTTCCCGAAAACACCCTGCCGGCCTTCAATCTGGAGGCCTTTGACCGGTACCGGCCGGGACAGTTAACGTTGTTTTAACCGGGACTTCCGGCCGGGATTTTCTCCGGTGTGATTTTGGTTTTTCTATCCCGGCGGCTGCCGGATGACTACCGTCGCAACGGAGGGAATTCGGCATTTATTGTCATAGTTTACCTGTACTTACAGGTATTTTAAAACTCCCCTTCTTCATACCGAACGCTTTCGGGACCGGGGGTGGTTTGGTTGTCTCCTGTCTCCTGTCTTCTGACTTCTGTCTTCTGTCTTCTGTTTTCTGACTTCTGACTTCTGACCCCAAATTTTGTGACAATGGCCGTGGCTGGTTAGCAAAAATCAAAAAAACAGAACCGGAGTCAGGTCACTCACTGTAACAGGAAACAAAAAACCCCATTGCCGGAAGAAAACTCTCTGGCAATGGGGTCATCAGAACCGTTTGGCTACCCGGTTAGTCCAGCCCTGAAATCAGGCCGTCAGCGCATCCTTCTTTCCCAATAAATACAGCATAACCCCGTGTTTCCACATGGCCCTGAAAAAGGAGGGCTCTGTGTGGTAGGGAATTCCAAACTCCCGGGTTGTCTGTTTCACAATAACAGAAAGATTTTTGTAATGAACGTGGCAGATATTCGGGAACAGGTGATGTTCTGTCTGGAAATTCAATCCGCCGATCAGCCAGGTCACAACCGGATTGCCGGTTGCAAAATTGGACGTGTTTTTTAATTGGTGCACGGCCCAGGAATCTTCAACCCGGCCATTTCCATCCGGATTTCCAAATTCCGATTCAGGAACGACATGTGCAGCCTGGAAAATACTTCCAAGAATAAATCCGGCAATAAAATGCATGACCAGGAAAAAGATCAGCGTTACCCACCAGGAAACCGGTAAAACGGCTATTGGCAGAATCAGAAAAAGGACAGCATAGATCACCTTAGAAATAATCAGCTTGCCGAACAACTGGAAAACACCCTGTTCTTTGTTTTTCACCAGTCCCATTTCCCTGTATTTGAGCAACTGAGGGTAATCCTTCCAGAAAAACCAGTTTAAAGTCACAAACATATACAAAAACCAGGCGTACCCGAACTGGAGGCGATGAAACCACCGGCGTTTCTGCCCGGGTGAACACCGGATCATCCCGCCGATATCAATATCATCATCCAGACCATCAATATTGGTGTAGGAGTGATGCAGCATGTTATGCTGGATTTTCCAGGTCAGGGTACTGCCACCCAGCAGACTGAGCATATTGCCCAGAATTGTATTCAGCCAGTGGTACCGGGAATACGACCCGTGATTGGCATCATGCATGACCCCCATCCCGATACCCGCCATACCAAAACTCATCAGAATAAACATGGTCATAATCAGCCAGGCCGATTCAACAACCCCGGTCATCATCAGCAGATAGGGAATAAAATACAGGGCGATCATAAAAACGGTTTTAAACATCATGCCACCGGTTGCCTGTTTTTTAATTCCCCGGGTTTCGAAATACGTGTTAACGCGGGCCCGGAGCGTCTGGAAAAATTCTGAGTTTGTTTCGTTTGAAAATTTGACTGAGAGGTGGTTCATAATCCGCCGGAAATTGGTGAATAAAAGGAAGATGCAGGAGGTGCCGGTGAGGCACAACAGCAGGCTTCACCGGCAAGATAAGCAGAAATGGGTCAGAATCCAGAGACCGGGTCAGTTTGCCGGGCGCAGGACAAGAGCAGCACCGCCGCCGGCTGCCAGCGGCAGAGTCAGTTTCATTTCGGAGGTAACTACTTGTTTTTTAATCTCATAAACCATGGGGTTTTTATCCCATGAAGCTTCTTTTCCATCCAGATAAAGCTCTGCCTGATACTGCTCCCCGGGGGTTAAAAAGCTTAAATCCAGGGTAAGAGTCCGGGCATTCTCATCGGTAATGGCTCCGGCGAACCAGGTCCCGGTCCCTTTTTCCTTCCGTGCAGCAAGAATGAAATCACCGGGTTCTGCATCAAGATACCGGGTGTCATCCCAATCGGTGGCAACCTGTTCAATAAATTTGAACGCATCGGGGAACCGGTTGTAGTTTTCGGGCAGATCGGCTGCCATCTGAAACGGGGAGTACAGGGTTACATACAGGGCAAGCTGTTTAACCAGCGTGGTTTTAACAGCTTCCTTTTTCCCTGGCTGGTAGTAATCCATTTTTACCTGAAAGATTCCCGGGGTATAATCCATCGGACCGCCGACAAGGCGGGTGAACGGAAGAATGGTTTCATGTTCAGGCGTGTTGCCGTAGCTCCAGCCATTAAATTCATTTCCCCGGGCTGCTTCGCAGGCCAGCCAGTTCGGATAGGTTCGGTGAAGTCCTGTCGGCCGGACGGGTTCATGGGCATCGAGCAGGATTTTCCGGTCGGCAAAGCCCCTGGCTACCCGTACGTAATGATTCACCATCCATTGACCGTCATGATGTTCACCACGGGGAATAATCCGGCCGACGTATCCGGTTTTAACCGCATCGTAACCGTACTGTTTCATAAAACCGGCAGCCCGGTCGAACCGTCGTTCATAATTCGTCACTGAGGCCGAGGTTTCATGGTGCATGATCAGCTTAACCTCTTTCGAGGCAGCATAGGCCTGAAGTCCGGCCACATCAAAATCAGGATAGGGAGTTACAAAGTCGAAAACTTCTTCCTTCCAGTTTCCCCACCAGTCTTCCCAACCGACATTCCACCCTTCGACGAGTACCGCCGGGATGTGATGTTCAGCGGCAAAATCAATATAAAACTTCGTCCGTTCTGTCGTGGCACCATGCCGGCCGTTTGGCGTCAGTTTTGACCAGTCGGTCTCGGCCAGTTTCAGGTTTCCGGTATCCGAATAATTCCAGGAAGATTTCCCCACGTGCATTTCCCACCAGATCCCGATGTATTTCATGGGCTTAATCCAGGAAACATCCCCGATGACCGACGGTTCATTCAGATTCAGAACCAGTTTGGAATCCAGAATTCCGGTTGCCTTTTCAGCCAGAATCACGGTGCGCCAGGGAGTTTTGGCAGGGGTTTGCAGATGAGCCTGAACGCCGCCGGGACCGGGAACCAGATGGGCAGACAGAGACCGGTTTTTCCGGTCCACATTCAGGTTCATGGCCGGATAGTCGACCAGAGCTGCTTCATGAATGTTCAGATAAAGTCCGCCGTCGGTCTTCAGCATCAGCGGTGTCTGTACTACATATTCCCCGGCCTGGGTTTTCTCGCCTTTCTCTTTCGAAGCAAAAACCTCGAAAGCATTTATTTCTGAAAGACGGCTGGTAGTATAAAGATATTCGTTTGAATCGTAATCACCCGGCATCCACCAGGCCAGATGGTCGCCGGTCAGGTTAAATTCGGTCAGTTCGGAAACAACGTTAAAATAACTCAGTTCCGGCTGACGGGGAAACTCATATCTGAAACCGAGTCCGTCATTGAATAGCCGGAAGCGGATCGTCAGGTTCCGGTTTTTAGCCCCGGGCTGGGTTAAGGTCACGGCGAGTTCCCGGTAGTGATTCCGGATGGAGCTGACTTCTCCCCAAACCGGAGTCCACGTCTCATCCTTTTCTGAATTTTCTGCGGAAAGCAGATTGAATCCGGACTCCAGTCCTGGTTTGGACAGCGTGGTTAATCCCAAACGGGAAGCCAGTAAAACCGGCTTTTCATGGAAGCTGAGGGAATAGTGGGGCACACCGCCCTGGCCAAGCGAAAAGGTCAGTTTCAGGTTCCCGTCGGGGGAAGTCACTGATTGCGAAAAAAGCAAAGCCGGCATACTGAGCCCTGCCAGAATTAAGGAAAGGAATCGGATCATCTGTCCTCCGGAAAAGGTCTGGGTTTAAAGTGGATTGGACTTCAAAGTTAAGCTATTTTCCGGACAAAATGGAAGCGGTTTTCAGGGTTATGACTTACTCCCGGTCAGAATCAGCTTCGCGGGCCAGGGCAATCAGTTTCCACATCGGCGGAAAATACCCGTTTTTCTGACGGAAGCCGGTTACCTTTTCTTCCGTTTTTTCCTTCAGGTGCCGAAACCGGCTTACAAACCACTCATTTTTAAGTGCACGGGTTGCACTCATCCCTTCCGGAATCCGTTCAACCCGTCCGAACTGATTCATCACCCAGCAATAGCCCTTGAATACTCTGACCGGCGGAAGCAGCCACCGGTTGTATGAGATTTCCTCTCCGGAATCTGCTTTTTCGATCAGCACATCCATTACTGCATTGTACACATGGTCCTGCCGCAGCGTTTCAGGATCCCGCCACTCCGTCACCAGAACCAGTTGCGGGTCATATTCCAGATCGGATGGCATCTGGGTAACAAAGTTTTCGACCCCGAAGGAATTCAGCCAGTTTACAATTCCCTGCGAAGAGATGGATGAAATAGCTTTCCACAGGTGGATCCCTGTTTTCCGGTAGGCATAAGAGCCTACTTCCGAGCAGAATAAAGCTGCCGAATCCGAAAAATTCATCCGGAAATCATAGGGAATATGGCGGTTTCCGGCATCTGCAAGTGCATGACCGGCCGCTTCGTGGGGCAGCAATGGATTCCGGATCATTTCCGGCAGATCCGGGCGTAGCCTCAGGACAATGAACCTGAGTTTTTTATCCCGCATATAGCCGTCTGCATCTGTTACTGCAACGCCTTTTTCGATGTGGGCTTCGATCAGGGATACTTTTTTGGTTTCCGGATCAACATGAACCAGTGCAACGTGGCTGAATACGCCGGGGAAATCATTCCCGCGGGAAATAAGGGCAGAAACTTCAAATCCGCCCCGCGACACAAGAAGATCACCAGACCGCACAGGAACACCGCCAACCAGCCCTTCAGGACAAACGGACGGGCAGGGTTCGACTTCAAAACGGGGGGCAAAGGAAAGCGAGTCAGACTGAAGCAGAACTTCTTCAACGGCCGACCGGATCCCGTAAAATATCCGGTAAAGGGTAATGCGGGGAGCCGGACTGGCAAGGTCCCAGGTTCTGGATTGATTTTTCACCGATTTCCGGATCCGGGTATAGTCCGAAAGGTACCGGTTAAGCTGATCCGGGCGGATGGCTATAAGGGGAGCAAGCGAAAAAAAGGCGGTTTCAAGCGAATCAAAAACCGGATCAGCCGGCAGGAGGCGTTCTGATTCAATCCGGGAAATCAGAACCTCAAGACCGGTGAATCCGGATGCAATTTCAGAGTCAATCCGGGACGGAGAGTCCATTCCGGCAGATAAAAACCGGACTTCGAGTTTTTCCCAGATCTTATCCTGATTCCAGACAAAGGGTTTGGCACCGGCTCTGACCGGTTCAGGGCCATCGCCATCCGGGATTAAAAGCACCAGGTACAGAATTCCCAGAGCTAGCAATGAAAAAATCAGCAGCTTCATATCTCCTTACCGCCCGGCAGACCAGGCTTTCCGCATGAATAAAATCCGGATGAAGATACGGCAATTCTGTTCCGTTTTAAATCGGATTCCGGTTCCGGTCGACCCAAAAGGCCCATAAAATAAACAGCCACTGCAGGTTTCCTGTTACCGCAACGGCCAGTTCATCGGGTGGCGGCGGGGAGGTTATATTCATCACCTGGATAACGGCGAGAAAGGCGGCAAGAGAGATCAGACTCCACGTTCCGGTTTTATTCCGGGGCTGCGTTGCCTTCAGGTACAACCAAAATCCACCGGCAAAAAGACCGGCCTCGAGCAGTTGGGAACCGGCGGGCGAATTCCACAGACCCAGACCGGCTTTCAGATCACTTCCCGGGAGTAACGGCAGATCCGGAATGTGAACCAGGAAATCAAGAACCCAGTGACTGAGAACCAGAAGGGATATCACCAGGGCACCGCTCCGGTTTTTCCGGAACAGAAAATAAAGTCCGCCGGCTGCGGCGGCCCAGACCAGTACCATCACCAGACTGTGCGACCAGGGATAATCATAAAAATCGAGGGGAACGGTGGCCGTATGCCCGGGTACAATTCTGAAATGCTCGGCACCGGCAAGAACCAGCAGAGGCCAGAGAAGATCAATAAACTGGGCAGCCAGAAATAAAACCCCAAGACTGACCTGCGGACTGATCTTTTTCGCTGCAAAACCAGCACCAAAATGCCCGATAAACATAGTTGTTATCCTTTCCTGTTTTTCGTCTGAACCCTTTGGGTGAAAGTTGATTATACGCCGTTTTTTTCTGAGTCACACCGGAATTACCTGTTCCCGGCCCAACTCCCTGCATCCGGTTTAACCTGCTGCGGGCCGCCGGCCAGAATCAGAACCGGGTACTCTGCCGCCAACTCTTATAAAATGCGGGAAGATCCGGTAATATCCAGAAATTCCCAGGACGGCCCCCAGGATCGCCACCGACATGACAACCATCAGTGCACCCAGCACCAGAGATTCCTTCCGGTGTGACTTCCTGTTAAAAAGCAGATAGGCTAAGAACACACCCTGAACGGCAGAGGCAAAATTCAGAACAGTTAAAAAAGGGTATAGGGACTCCATAACCAGATTTTCAGTGCCCGTGCGACCGGCGATCCTTGATCACCCTGATGGCGATATTGTTTTTCCCGGATTTTTTCACTTCGTACATGAGCTGATCGGCCAGAGTAATCATTTCATTCACAGAATAGGGTGGTATTTCGAATCCGACGGCACCAAAACTGACCGTTACCGGCCAATTATTGGTCTTCATGAGAAGATCAAACTGACTTTTGATTTTCTGAAGGACAGTTTTGGCCTGATCTGCCCGGGTCCCCGTCAGCAGAATGGCAAACTCATCACCACCCAGACGGGCCGGAATATCCACCTTTCTCAGATTGGACTGCAGGATATCCGAAACTGACCTCAGCAAGTCATCTCCACGTTGGTGGCCAAGCGTATCGTTGACAGTTTTAAAATTGTCCAGATCAAAGTAAACCATCGTAAAAACCTCTCCAAGCCGGGTCATCCGGTCAATTTCGACATTGGCTCTCTCCCTGAATCCCCGGCTGTTGGTCAGACCGGTGAGTCCATCGACCAATGCCAGTTCATGTTCTCTCCTGATTGCTTCCTGAAGCCTCGAAAAAACATAGGCAGCCAGGAACAAGGCAGCCAGGCGAACCGCTGCATTCCAGAGAAAATAGACATCCGGAACGGTTTCGGGCCGAAGGAACAAATCAGTCACCAGCCAGGCGGATTCAGACAAAACGGCTGTGATGAACCCTGCTTTTCTGGAAATAAACCAGGAAGCAAAAGAAACAGGAATGATATAAAAGACGGAGAGTAATATCCGGGGACCGGAAAGATAATCCAGCCAGGCGGTCACCCCAACTGCTGAAACGGCATAGATCCAGTTCAACCAGACGGGATTGGATCGGAAGTGAAAAGTAAATAACCGGATCATGAGTCTGAATCCTGCCAAAAAGAAAGATACGCTTTAAAACTACGGGAAATCGGGCAATGAACCAAACTGAAAGTGACCACAGACACGCACTGGCACAGGCGCGGAATCCTGAGAAAAAAACTCACATCCCGCACTCCAACCGGCAAGCCGGAATGAAATCAGAAAGCCTGCAATCGCCAGAAAGAGGCCACAAGTTCCAGCAAAAAGGCCACCCCGAGATGCAGCATCACACCGCCGGAAATGGATCCGGTTCTGACTGCCAGGTAACCAAGAAACAATCCGCCGCCGAACGAGGTGATAAGTTCAGCCGGGGGTTTCCCAAGGTGCCAGAGGGTGTAGAGAACTGTAACCGGCAGAATGGACTTTCCGGCACCCGAGTCCAGAAAAATGATCACCAGCAGACCTCTGAAAAACCATTCGGTTGCGACAAAATTCAATCCGTAAAGACTTTCGTGAGCCAGAATCCGGTGAAGGGGAATTTCGCCGGTATCACCTGCCAGCCACGTTGGGTAGAAAGCCGTAAACCCCGGACTGAAAACGGAGGAAACTACCAGCGGAACCATCAGTAAAAAAAGCAGGGAAACCACTTTCCAGTCCGGGAAAGAAAACCGGAAGCCGGTTTCATCCAGTCTTTTTTTCCTGAATACGACAGCAAAAAAGGCCAGCGGCACCAGATAACCGGCAAGAAGCGAACTGCTGATGAGTAATTTAAGCTGAAGCAGATGCCCGGGGTCAGAAACCGGAAAAACAGTAAGATAGGCCTTCACCGGCTCCAGAGAAGCCGTTCCTGCAAGACAGAAAAAGGCAACCAGAAGAAATAGACTCCATTTCCGGGCAGGAAGTCTGTAACCGGCCAGGGAGTAAATAAGGAAAAAGGGCCCGGCCAGTAACCCGAACCAGATTCCGGTTTTCACCCATCCCTCCAGCGGGCGCAGGAGGTGACTGATTGAAGGTCCGGTCAGTTCACTCCCCGCCACCGGGATCAGAACCAGACCGGCGGCAATCCATTCCCGTTTACCGGTTGTCTGCCGGATAAACCGGATAAAATCAGTCAGGAGATCACGGATTCCGGCCAGGATCATTGTCAGAAGCTGAACTCAGTATCCGAAACTTTTAAGCTGGTTTTCATCCCGCCGCCATTTTTCCCTGACTTTGACAAAGAGTTTCAGGAATACCTGTTTCCCGACCAGTTTTTCAATATCCATTCGGGCAGCCTGACCAAGATCCCGTAGTTTGGTCCCGTTTTTCCCGATCAGAATACCTTTCTGGGAGGACCGTTCCACAATAATTTCAGCTTCAATTTTATCGGCCCGGTCCTGCTGTTCCAGATACTGAATGACCTGAACGGCAGTCGAATAGGGAATTTCCTTGTCGAACTGGAAAAAGATTTTTTCCCGGATGATTTCTTCAATAAAAAACCGGACCGGGTGTGAACTGAGATCATCCGGCGGGAAGTACGGTTCATGAACGGGAAGAAACTCGCCGATCCGGCTCAGCAGCAAATCCAGATTAACCGAATCACGGGCAGAAACCGGCAGGACAGCACGGGCCGCAGGCAACTGATCCTGATAAAACACCACGGCCTTTGCAATAATGTCGTCAGAAACACGGTCCGTCTTGTTCAGCAGAATCACAACCGGTTTTTTCCGGACTTCTTCGAGATGTGACAGAAGCAGGGGGTGGATCGGGGCAAAACCCGGGATGGAAATATCCGTCAGCGCCAGGATCAGATCAGATTCCTTCAGGGCCCCCTTAGCCGATTCCATCATTTTCCGGTGAAGCGGATATTCAGGATCCAGATAGCCGGGAGTATCAAGAAAAACAGCCTGCAGGTGATCAGTTGTCAGAATTCCCAGAATTTTATTCCGGGTTGTCTGGGGCTTTGGGGATACGATTGCCAGTTTCTCGCCGATGAGACTGTTCATCAGGGTCGATTTTCCGGCGTTTGGCACCCCGACTATGGCTACATAGCCCGACCGGAACGGTTCACTCACCGGGATTCTGCCCTGAAAATCGCCATCATATCTCTGACGGCCTGGTCCAGACCGGAAAAAATGGCCCGGCTGATAATAGAATGCCCGATACTCATTTCGCCGATTTCCCGGATCTGAAGCACCGGCTGAACATTGTGATAATTCAACCCGTGACCGGCATTGACTTTCAGTCCCATCTCGGCTGCATAGACCGCCGCCGTCCTGATCCGTTCCAGTTCCCGGATGGCATCAGCCTCCCGGATGGCATTGGCATACTCACCGGTATGAATTTCAATGAAGTCAGCACCCAGTTCCTTCGCCAGTTCAATCTGGTTTTTATCCGGATCAATAAACAGACTGACTTCAATTTCCTTTTCCTGAAGAGAAGGAATATAGGAGGACAGAAGCGGATGGACCCGGGTCAGATCCAGGCCGCCTTCAGTGGTAAGTTCCTGTCGTTTCTCGGGAACCAGAGTCACCAGTTCAGGAAGAATTTCACGGGCAATTCCCCGCATTTCTTCTGTCGCCGCCATTTCAAGATCCAGTTTGGTTGAAATAACTTCCCTGAGAATCCTCAGGTCACGGTCATTGATGTGACGGCGGTCTTCCCGCAGGTGGCAGACAATCCCGGAGGCACCCGCAGTTTCACAAATCAGAACCGAATGAACCGGATCAGGTTCGGTTGCCGCCCGGGCTTCACGAAGGGTGGCGATATGATCGATGTTGATACAGAGTTTGGTCATAATGGATAAATATCGGTTTTCCGGCTATTAAATCAAATAAAACAGGGGTTTCAGGTTCTTTTCCTGGTCTTTAATGGGCAAATTCAGGATTTCCTGACCACGTGCCACCTGAAAATGTTTTACAGGTGACGGCTGTTTTTCTTTCAGGTTTAATGTAACTTGCAGAGGGAAAAACCAAAACGTTACCGGCGGATACATCATGCGGGTCCTGATTGCAGACGATATTGCACTGAACCGGGAAGTTTACCGGTCGATTCTGGAAGCAGAACTGTTTCTGGATATTTCTGAGGCAGCAGATGGTAATGCGGCGGTCAGGATGCTCAACAATGCCGGATCCTATCCGTTTGATCTGGTTATAACCGACGTGGACATGCCCGAAATGGACGGACTTCAGCTCAGCCGGTACATCCGGGAAACTGAAACGCTGAAAGATACCCAGATTCTGGTGATCACAGCACTGAAGGAAGACCGGGTTCTGCAGGAATCCTTCGAAATCGGGGTGACTGATTTTATCAGCCAGCCGGTTCAGCCTCTTGAACTTCTGGTCAGAGTTAAAGCAGCACTGCGGCTAAAACAGGAGGTCGGTTACCACGGAAAGAAAATTGCAGAACTTCAGGACGCCATTTCCCGGGTTCACACCCTTTCAGGACTGCTGCCGATCTGCGCCGGGTGCAAAAAAATCAAAGATGATCACGGCTACTGGAAACAGGTAGAGTCCTACATCGAAAGCCATACCCATGCCACATTTACCCACGGAATCTGCCCGGCCTGTACTGAAAAGCTGTACGGATCGCTGCTAAAGGAAAATGACACTCCCTGAAGATCAGAAATGGTACCTGAACCCCAGTCCCAGATCAGCGGAAAAGGTGCTTGACGGAATCAGGTAAAAAACCGGTGAAATCTCAAGTGAAACATCCAACGGCAGACTTTTGAAGTAATACCCCAGGCCGAATGCACCCCGGATTCCACCTGAAAGTTCATCCGAAGAAATGACTTTCCCGCCAACTCCATAATAAAACGCCAGCGGATTATTGACCAGATCAATGAAATTGAATTTGTGTTTCAGCCAGGTCAGATTCATATGAAACCGGTTTTTCCGGTTCGAGGTATCCCACGACACGGTTCCTTCAACAGCTTCATCTGCAGACAACCAGTATTTGGCGGTAAGTCCGGTTGGTGAACCCAGCACAAAACCAGCATGAACCTGTTTCGCCTGAGCCTGAACCCCGGTAACTCCTAAAAGAAACAAAAATCCTGAAACCAGCAGTTTTTTCATTTTCAGCCTCCTGGTTTACCGGTTGGATGGGAAGTTCAGTGTGTTCCGGTCGATGGTTTCAAGAATCATCGGCAGTTTTTCAGGTTTGGCCGGGGCAATTTCCACCGTCTGAATGAGCCGTGCAACCGCCTCTGATGCGGTTTTTTCTGAATCGGCATGAACCGTGAACAGGACATCGCCGGGAGAAACAGGTTCACCGGTTTTCCTGTGAATGGTAATTCCGGTCAGCGGTGAAATAACATCATCCTTGGCCATCCGTCCGGCTTTCAGGAGAATGCCGGTCATCCCGATTTCACGGGAATCAAATCCGCCGATAAAACCGGAACCGGAGCTTTTCACCTGAACCTGAACCGGTGCCTGACCCCGTGAGGCCGGATTTTTAATCACCGAAATGTCACCACCCTGGGCAGCAACAATTTCGAGCCACTTATCCATCGCCTTTCCGGATTCAATCATTTTGCGGGACAGATCAATTCCTTCTTCAACCGATCCGGCCTTTTTTCCCAGGTAAATCATGGTTCCGCTCAGGTGATGGGTCAGGTCCATCAGGTCGGGAACCGGTGCACCGTTCATGCAGTCGATACATTCCCTGACTTCGAGCCAGTTCCCCACTTCATACCCGATCGGTTCGTTCATATTGGTGATGTAGGCAATCGTTTCCTTGCCGAACCCCAACCCGATGCTCACCAGTGAGTTAGCCAGAGCACGGGAGTCTTCAAGCGTTTTCATAAACGCACCGGTTCCGGTTTTGACATCCAGAACCAGACCGTCAATTCCTTCGGCGAGTTTCTTCGACATGATTGATCCCGAAATGAGGGGAATAGATTCGACCGTTCCCGTCACATCCCGTAACCCATACATTTCCTTGTCAACCGGGGCCAGGTCCTTGGTCTGACCGATCAGGACGGCACCCGTTTCTCTGAGCTGGCGCCGGTAGGTATCCAGACTGAGACCGGTATTGAATCCGGGAATCGATTCCAGTTTGTCCAGTGTACCGCCGGTGTGTCCCAGTCCCCGGCCGCTGATCATGGGAACCGGCACTCCGGCTGCCGCAACAATCGGAGCCAGAATCAGGGAAACCTTATCCCCGACACCGCCGGTCGAATGTTTATCCACTTTAAATCCCGGTATATCCGACAGATCCAGGATCACCCCGGATTCCATCATGCACCGGGTCAGGGTCAGGGTTTCTTCACGGGTCATTCCGTTAAAGTAAACCGCCATCAGAAATGCCGACATCTGATATTCACGGACCAGACCATCCCGGTAACCGGTAATCAGCCAGTTCAGTTCCTGGGGAGTCAAAGTCCCCTTATTTCGTTTTTTCAGGATAAGTTCAACAGGATTCATCTAAAAAAGTCCCTGGTTTTCACTGTTAAGAGTATAAATAAAGGTAGCAGAAAGCAGCAGCATGTCGGCTTTTACCTTCTCGGTCAGGGTGGTTTTGTCTTCACCCCTGAACTGCAGATCAAACCGGGTAAGCCGGTACATCAGACTCACCGATAAACTCAGTTCCCGGGTCAGGTACCGGTCGAAACCGGCGGTTAGTGAATATCCCCGTCCGGTAAATCCGTCCGATTTCTGATCCACAAGTTCATAAAAACCGATTCCGGGTTCGAGATAAAACTGGTGTTTGCTGTACGGATTCACTTTTACCCGTACATCGGCATGAAATCCGTCAAAACCAACCTGCCGGCTGCCGATATTCCGTTTGTCATCATTGGTATGACTCAGCGAAATGAAGCCGGTATAAAACGACAGATAATCGGTAAACCCGTATCCCAGTCCCAGATTGAACCCGAAACCGGGAAGAATTTTTGTTTTGCCGATCCGGATGTCACTGCTCAGGGGAACTTCGAGTGCTGTATCAAACCGGATTTTATACCCGGTATGCTGATAGTCGGGTTTCAGCCGTCCCATCAGGCGTTCAACATTTATCCTCAGGCTGTCGCCGGCAGTCTGGGCCAGACTCTGACCCGGCCCGGCAAGGCAGAGGCAACCGGCTGTGAACATCCACCAGAACCGCACAGAACGGGATCCTTTCTTCAGGACTGAAAAACTCTTGAACCGGGTTTTACAACCGGAATTCCCTGACTGCACAGCGGGCAGTTTTCGGGTTCCCAGGCGGTAACATCCAGCCGGAGGATTGAAAAATACGGAACCGGAAAATCCGCCTTCCCGTTCGACCGGTCCACAATCGATGCAATCCCGGCTACCTGGTGTCCCATCCCGGTCAGCAGATCTGCGACTTCCCTCACTGATCCGCCGGTGGTGATAACATCTTCACAGATCAGGATTTTATCGTCCGGGAAAATTTCGAATCCCCGCCGGATTTTCATTTCACCATTATCCCGTTCTGCAAAAATGGTCCTCACATTCAACAGCCGTCCGGTTTCCTGACCTACAACAATTCCGCCGATTGCCGGAGAAATCACCAGAGTAATTCCCTGATTGCGGTAATGATCGGCAATGACCGAGCAAAGCGCCCTGGCATGTTCGGGGTACTGCAAAACCCGGGCACACTGAAAGTACTGATTGGAATGCTTGCCGCTGGTAAGTCTGAAATGACCGTCGAGAAGGGCCGAGGTTGATTTAAAAACTGAAATAAACGAATCGTGCGGACTCATAATCTGATTTCTGCTGGTTGATGAAGAAAAATACCGGTCGTCAGGACCCGGCAGGACCATGCCATGACTTCCACACCAGCCCGGACGGCCTCTCTGAGGCCCTTTCCGTAAGCCGGATCCAGATGATCTGCCGGCCGCCAGATGGAACAGTCTTCCCGGTTGACAAGATAAAACATTACCGATCTATTTCCCAACCGGACTATTCCGGTAAGTTCTTCCAGATGTTTCAGTCCCCGGTCCGTGACAGAATCCGGAAAGGCAGCCACTCCCGGTTCTTCAGACCAGGTGGTATTCTTGACTTCAACGAACACATCCGGCTTTCCCGGTTCCTCCAGTTTCAAATCAATCCGGCTGCTGAGCCCGTACTTCACTTCCCGGCGTAAACCTGAATAGCCGGCCAGACCGGGAATCTGCCCGTTCCGGATGGCTTCTTCAACCAGAAAATTGGGCCGTGCCGTGTTTACCCCGCACCAGGACCTTCCGGTGTGGATCAGTTCCAGCGTATATCCCAGTTTCCGGGACGGATTGTCAGACGGCAGCAGGGCAGCTTTTCTGCCGGGTTCAAAAACCGTTTTCATGGATCCGGTATTGACACAGTGTGCCGTAACCTCTTCTCCCGTTTCGAGCAGAACATCCACAAAAAACCGTTTGTACCTGCGGATCAGGGTTCCGGTTATCAGCGTTGCCGGGAAGGTCATTACAGTCTCATTTCTGCCCGGAAATAAAGAAATGCAAAACGTCCTGATCAGCGGGAATCAGCGTAAAACCGGATTTGAATTCAGGCGGAATCGATGCAGGTTTTCCGGTTTTCAGATCAATGAAAACCCAAAGAGTTTCTGCACGGGCAATAACCTTCCGGTCAGAGTCTCTCAGGAACAGGTATTTTCTTTTCGACTGGTTAACACCAAAATCATGAATCCAGGTGGCATGGATCAGCATTTCACCCTCAAACGACGGTCGGATGTACTCGATTGAATGAGACCGGATGACCCAGGTGCACCGGGTTTCCTGATACCGGCTAAACGTCCATCCCCGGTCAGAAGAATGGCCGGTTGCAAGATCCTGCATCCATTTCAGATAGACCAGATTATTGACATGCCCGTTCGCATCAATGGCTTCGGGAAGAACCACCCGGTTATAGAAAAAAAGTCCGTCCATATCAGTTCAGCCGTAACACCAGATCCTGAATCCGGTCAATCTGAAGGTCTTTGGAAGATTTCAGCCTCTGAAAGTGAACGGGCTGGGCAATCGTATCCGAGTAGGAAAGATGCAGATACAGAGAGGACAGGGTTTTGCAGTTTTCGAGCAGCCGGTTGACAAGCCAGGTTCTCTGATGGTAATCCGTTTCGCCGTATTCCGGACCACCCGGTTCTGTCACCGGCGGCTTATTCAACTGGGCACTCGCCAGTTCCAGATCGGCCTGCCGGCAGTCGGTGGTCTGGAGGTCAGCCAGATCCTGAACGGCGGCGGCCAGGAACGGATAGCGGATAAGCGGCATCAGCCGGGCCAAAAGCGCCTTGTTTTCATACTCAAGCTGCCAGGCACACAAAAAATAGGAATTGACCCGGTTCCGGGATGAAAGCCCCGACAGCCAGGACCGGATCCGGAGAAAAATGTCAGTCATAAGACCTCCTGTAAACCTGCCCAAAGGTACAAAAAATTAAAAGTGCTTTCTATTAAAGCCAGGTTAAAAGCCGGTCATCCTTTCGGGTTTCCCGAACAGCCACCGGTTTTTGAATCCCCTGCTGGTTCCGTATCTTTGCAGGTTTTTACAGTCATCCATCAGGAAGGTGTTTTGTGGCGAAAGAAAAACTCGTCAATGTCGGGCTGATTCAGGTTTCCTGCTCGGGGAATCCCGAAGAAAACATGGAAAAAACCATCCGGAAAATCAGAGAAGCTGCAGCAGCAGGCGCCCAGATTGTGGTGCTTCAGGAACTGTTCAGGTCTCTGTACTTCTGTGATACTGAAGACTATGACAATTTTTCTCTGGCGGAAGCCATTCCCGGGCCATCTACCGATCTTTTGGGAAAGCTGGCCGGTGAACTGGGCGTTGTTATTGTCGCTTCCCTGTTCGAGAAACGGGCAGAAGGTCTGTACCACAACACCACCGCCGTTCTGGATGCTGACGGAAGTTATCTGGGAAAATACAGGAAAATGCACATTCCGGATGACCCGGCTTATTATGAGAAGTTTTATTTCACACCAGGCGATCTGGGATACCGGGTTTTTGAAACCCGCTTTGCCAGAATCGGGGTCCTGATCTGCTGGGATCAGTGGTATCCTGAAGCAGCCCGGATTACCGCCCTGATGGGGGCCGAACTTCTGGTTTACCCGACTGCTATCGGCTGGGCGTTAAGTCAGGACCAGGAGACCAATGACGAGCAGTACACGGCCTGGCAAACCATTCAGCGGGGTCATGCCGTCGCCAACGGACTTCATGTCGTCTCGGTTAACCGGGTGGGAAGAGAAGGTGCCATGCAGTTCTGGGGCGGATCTTTCATTTCAAATCCGTTCGGCCGGCTCCTGTTCAAAGCCAGCCATGACCGGGAAGAACTCCATGTCGAAACCCTGAATCTGAGCAAAACAGACTCGTACCGGGTTCACTGGCCGTTTTTACGGGATCGCCGGATTGACTCTTACGACCCCATCACCAAACGGTTCATCGACTGACCGGGGAGATCACAGAGGCGCAAAGAATCTGGATTTAGGGTTAATTACCAACCATAAATCGGATGTTCATGTACTATTCAAAGAAAGATGCAGAAAGGGATGAAATAAACTACCTTTCGAGAATCATTGTGGATTCCTGCTTTGAAGTCCATAAAAACATGGACCCGGACTTCTTGAATCCATTTACGAAAGGTGTCTGGAACTTGAGCTGCACCAACGTGGACATAAACTTAACCGGCAGGTTCCTGTTCCGCTGAAATACAAATCGGTTGATCTTGAAAAAGTAGTTTATTTGGATTTACTGGTCGAAGATAAAATTATAATTGAAATAAAGGCGGTTGAAACCCTTTTACTTGTTTTTGATGCACAACTGATTTCATACCTGAAACTGGCTGACAAAAAATTGGGATTGCTGGTCAATTTCAATGTTCCCTTGATTAAAAATGGAATTAAACGGTTTGTAAATGGGCTGGATTGTTATACCGGTACTAAGTTTTGTTCCTTGATTTCTTTTTTAGATTATTCAAATTTTAGGCATTGTCCTAATTTTTGGCGCCTTTGCACCTTTGGTGTCTCTTTAAAAATTACAGCATTGTCCCAATATTTATCGCCCTGGTGGTACAGTTATGAATACATCTCCGAAATCTCTCGGGTACCGGTTCCCTGCAGAATGGGAACGGCATTCGGCAACCTGGTTGTCCTGGCCGCACAAGGAAGCTTCCTGGCCGGGAAAAATTGACTCAATTTATCCGGTTTATGCCGATTTCATCAAACTTCTGGCAACGGGTGAAAAAGTACGGGTGAATGTTTCCGGCGAAAAAATGGAAGCTCAGGCGCTGCAGTACCTGAAAGCCAACGGAACCGATCTCAGCCAGGTGGAATTTTATCCTTTCCCGACCAACGATGCCTGGTGCCGCGATCACGGTCCGGCCTTTCTCACCAGCAAAACAGCTCCTGAACCGAAAATCATTGTGGATTGGGATTACAATGCCTGGGGGGATAAATATCCACCCTATGATCTGGATGACATCATCCCGACATTGATCGGACGGAAATTTGGCTATCCGGTGTTCAAACCCGGAATTGTAATGGAAGGCGGCTCTGTCGAGTTTAACGGGAAAGGGACCCTGCTCACCACCACCGCCTGCCTGCTGAATGAAAACCGGAATCCGCACCTCAGTCAGGGTGAAATTGAAACTTTTCTCCGGGAATTTTACGCCGTTGACCATATTCTCTGGCTGGGTGACGGCATTGTGGGCGATGATACCGACGGACATATTGATGACCTGACCCGGTTTGTCTCTGCCGATACCGTAGTTACCGTCGTTGAAGAAAACCGCCAGGATGAAAACTACCCGATTCTGCAGGATAATTTAAAAGAACTGAACCGCATGAGGCTCGAAAGCGGGAAACAGATGACGGTTGTCGAACTTCCCATGCCCGACCCGGTTATCTTTGAGGACCAGAGACTGCCGGCTTCCTATGCCAATTTTTACATCGCCAATTCGGCGGTCATTGTCCCGACTTACCGGTGCCGTCAGGACGACCGGGCCCTTCAGATTTTATCCTCCGTCTTCAGCGACCGGCCGGTGGTCGGACTGGATTCCGTCGACATTATCTGGGGACTGGGAAGTTTTCATTGTCTGAGCCAGCAGGAACCGGAATAACAGGAGAAAAACCCATGTCGAAACCCTTGTTTACTGATCAGGAACTGAAGAAAATTGAGGAAGCAGTTGCTGCCGCCGAGAAAAAAACTTCCGGTGAAATTGTCCCCTATTTCGTGGAATCGAGTGATGGCTACCCCGATGCGTTCTGGAAATTCTGCGGGATTCTGATGGTGGTTTGCAATCTGATTACAGCACTGATCATGGAATACTCCGGCTGGTTTTTCCCGTTCGGTATATTCGAAACGCTGATGGCGGTTTCCGGAACGGTCCTGATTCTTTCCCTCATCGCCATCCGGATCCCCGCCGTTCTCCGGTTTGCTGCCGGCAAGGCCACGATGAATGACCGGGTAACCGCCCGGGCTGCCGAAGCCTTTGTTTCCGAAGAGGTTTTTGCCACCCGCAGCCGGACCGGAATCCTCATCTTTATTTCAAACCTGGAACACCGGGTTCTGGTGATCGGGGATGCCGGAATCAACCGGAAGGTCAAGCCGGAAACCTGGAATGAGGTGGCGGCGCTTGTCGTTTCTGGAATCCGGACCGGCAAAGCAGCAGACGGAATTATCTCGGCTATTGCAAAATGCGGCGACATTCTGGAATCTGCCGGAGTGGCAATCCAGAATGATGATACCAATGAAATCGGAAATGAACTGAGAATCGGCAACTGATCTGCCGGAATGAGTTTTTAATCAATAAGGAATCAAATGGGTCTTAAAATCGGTATTGTCGGCCTTCCAAACGTCGGCAAGTCAACCTTGTTCAACGCCATTACCGCTGCCGGCGCACAGGCAGCCAATTTCCCCTTCTGCACCATCGAACCCAACGTCGGGGTGGTAGACGTCCCGGATGACCGGCTGTGGGTTCTGAAGGAAATTGTCGGGACGGATAAAGTCATCCCGGCTGCTGTCGAGTTTGTGGATATCGCCGGACTCGTCAAAGGGGCCTCGAAGGGTGAAGGACTCGGGAACCAGTTTCTTTCCAACATCCGCGAATGCGATGCGATTCTGCATGTGGTCCGGTGCTTCGATGATGACAATGTCATCCATGTCGATGGCTCGGTGAATCCGAAACGGGATATTGAGGTTATTGAAACCGAACTGATTTTCAAGGATCTGGATACGCTCGATAAAAAAATCCAGCGGGTATCAAGAGGATTGAAATCCGGTGATAAAAAGGCTAAGGAAGATACCGACCTGCTGATGGCCCTGAACGACCATTTCGGGCAGGGAAAACCGGTTAGAACGTTTCCGGCAACACCCGAACAGAAGGAAGTCTTTGCTGATTGCTTTTTCCTGACGGATAAACCGGTTCTTTATGTGGCCAATGTGGCCGAAAAGGACATCCTCTCGGGGAACCCATACGTTAGCCAGGTGAAGGCGGTTGCTGATGCAGAAGGCGCCCGGATCGTAACTATTTCTGCTGCCATTGAAGCCGAAATTGCCGAACTTCCCCCGGAAGAAAGAAAGGATTTTCTGGCCGGAATCGGACTTGAAAAATCAGGCCTGGATCAGATTATCACAATCGGATTCGATATGCTGGGTCTGATGACCTACTTCACCGCCGGGAAAATTGAAGTCAGGGCCTGGACAATTCATAAAGGGGATAAGGCCCCACAGGCTGCCGGGGTGATCCATACCGATTTTGAAAAAGGCTTCATCCGGGCTGAGGTAATGAAATATGACGACATCGTCCGGCTGAAATCGGAAGGTGCCGTTAAAGAAGCCGGACTCCTTCGGGTGGAAGGGAAAGAGTATGTGGTTCAGGATGGCGATGTGATGCACTTCCGGTTCAACGTCTGACCGGTGAGTACACCCCGTTTTGGCAGATAAAAAAACCCGGTAAACACTACCGGGTTTTTTGTTGGTCAAAGTCATCCTGCACTTACCCGCCGGAGTCTGGCTGAAAGTCTGTTCAGATGCCGGGAGCCGGTTTCCGGGCGGTTATTTTTGCTGTTTTTTACCCATTGGCGGGTTTTTAACTACAAAATCCATAAACTCCTGAATATTGGATTCCCAGGTTTTGGTTGTCATGGCCATAAAGACAGTGATTTCGATCAGCGGACTTCCGGTGCTCACCAGTTTCCCGGCTGTATTGTCCCAAACCGAGTAATCATACTGGCAGGACAGAAAATTGCTGGTCGATTTTGAAACACCGGTATTGATGACTTCATACCGGCGGTTCAGCGTAACTCCGCTGATGATCAGAACCAACTGAGCATCGGTAACCTGCCCAAATTTTTCGGGGGATGCAGGTACCCGGTAGTCCATTTCAGGGTCGTTTTTACCGTACTGGACTTTAACGGATTCAAGCTGGTCCTGATGGGTTTCATAGGGGAGAAACTCCGGAACGGCACCGGGAAAATTCTTCCTGATTTCGCCGTCCAGTTTCTTTTTTAAAAATTCCAGGTAAACTGACTGAACCGGCTGCCCCTTGGTCATGGGAAGATCATCAGTGACATCCGAGGCAATATCTCCCTGAAGGACAATTTTCGACGGATTAATCAAGACGGCCACCTTTTTCGGTGCGGGCGAATTTCCCGGATAGTCATTAAACACTTTCACCATCTGCTTGCCGCAACCGGAAAGCCCTACAAACCCGGTAAAAAGCAAAATCTGCAAAACTTTCATACAGTATCTCCTCATGTAATAGGTCAGAATCAGTTTAAGTCAAGGGGGCGGTATTTCAATAACCCGAAATTTACCTTTTGTTTGCTTGAATATAATTAAGTATTTACAATAATATCGTTCATACCAATTATAATTATCTGTTACATCCTCCGTTTCCCCTCTATTGAATATAAAAAACCTAGCATGATAGTCAACAAATGTATCTATTCTTCCAAATTGTTCGACTGTATATTTTGTTTGTTCAATCCCAACCAATCTTTCACTTGGGTAGATATTTTCTCTAAAAACACTATGTAGTATCGATGTAGCATTTTGATAGGAAATACAAAAAAAGGTAATATCAATGGAGGCCAAAACAATAAACAGTATTGCTATTTTATTTACCCATTTCGTAAACCATTTTTTTTTAATTAAAACAAGGTAAATAAGAGTAAATACAGAAAATATTATTAAATAAAAATAAAAGAACGAGCTTGCCACATTTATCATTACATTTTCTCCTTACCTACACCAAAAAGGCTCTTTAGATCGCTAAAGAAGTTAGTTAACGACTGATAAAGACTTTTTTCATTTGGTTGCCCCTTTCTCCCATCCTCCATCCCTTGTTCCCTGGCTTGTTCTCCTGCCTTTTTTAGATTTTCTATGTCAAATACTTTTTCGAAATACCCCTTGCTCATTGTCATTGTCCCTAATTTGCCAGACGATCCATCGGACCGGGAAATAAGAATTGTTACAATTACTTCCGTTTGTTTTGGGTTAGATTTTTCATATTTGTAATCAAACCCAGTTATTGTGAAATCTAATGTATTTTGTTTGTAAAGATAAATTTTAACCGGATTTATTGTTACATCCGATTTAATATCATTTGGGGACTGATTAGAATTTTTTGCAATACTCATAACTCCGCCTATTAGATTATCCAAAAAACTGGACTGTTGATATAATGGCGAAGCGGAAACCTGTCTCATATCAAAATTGGTTTTCAAGTAAATCCCCCCATCAGTTTGACTAGTTGCCTGATATCCTTGATTATACATGTCTGAGATATGCAAGGTTTGAAATATTCTCACTAAATTCCCCATTGCATAATTATATTGAACATTATTCATCGTTTCTTTACCATCTGGATCAGACCAGACGATTGGGCTGTTTGCAGAAAACAAGTAAGAAGACTGGAATTCTCGTGCCGGATCTACAACCCACCACCGGCCCACGGCGGGATCGTAATATCTTGCTCCGTAATGATACCAATTTAACCCAAAATCGTTTTCATGCTCCTTACCATTGTAGGTGTAGTTATTTTCAGAAGACGTGAGTTTGCGGGTTATGCGCATACCAAAGGGGTAGTAGTCATCTGCCTGCAGTACCTCAACGGAGTAATTATCAAAAATTCCGTTATTGTTGGCATCGGTCAGGGTCATCCG
>JAKLJL010000019.1 GCA_023151185.1 Bacteroidota bacterium | reverse complement strand
CGGATGACCCTGACCGATGCCAACAATAACGGAATTTTTGATAATTACTCCGTTGAGGTACTGCAGGCAGATGACTATTACCCCTTTGGAATGCGCATTACCCGCAAACTCACCTCCTCTGAAAATAATTATACCTACAATGGAAAAGAACACGAAAATGATTTTGGATTAAATTGGTACCACTATGGGGCTAGATATTATGACCCAAATGTGGGTAGGTGGCGGGCTGTGGATCCTGTAGATGAGTTCAATTCTCCATATTGTTACGTAGGAAATAACCCAATAAATCTCGTTGACCCAAATGGAATGGAAACAGAATATTATGTGGATGGTAAATTGGATAGAATTGAATACGGTGTTTGGTACAACCCTTTTACTTGGAAGCACTATGGCTTTGGTGCAAGTTGGAATGGCGGACCAATTGTAAAGGGGGCAATAATTGAAGCGAACAGGAGTAATTTTATTGATCCTCCTTTGGTGGTTTCTCCTGGTATTTCACCCAATCTTGGGGAAATCCCATTTAAGGATGTATCAAATTCAGAGAAATATCCAGGAGTCAAGATATTTGAAACCCCATTAGCATCAGCAGGTGGGATTACCCTCCCTGGTTTAGGGATATTTGTTTATCCAGGTGCACCAAACAGGGAGCCTGATTTGGTTGCACATGAATATGGGCATTTTTTGGATTTTAGTTATTCACCTGATCTTAAATCATCTTCAACCTTATATAATAACTATATAGGGTACTATCTTTTTATAGGAATACCCAGTTTAACAAACATGACAGGATTAGGAGGGGCCCATGAATCATTTCCTACAGAAGTTCGGGCAAATATTTGGGCAAAGTCATTTGGTAAATTTACTCCGAACTACAATAAGATTAGATACCCAACAAAATTTTAAAATAATCTTTGTTTTAGCAATTATTACACTCCTTTCCGGGTGTGACCCAATTGATAGGATTAAAATTCAAAATAAAACAAATTTGGGCCTTGATATTAATAGTTCAATCAATGATACGTTTTTTATAAACCTAACCGGTTCCCGTATTTATTTCGCCGGAGTTGATACTATGCAAGCCTTCGATGGTCTTGAATCCGTCTTGTTCTCAAATAAATTTACGTTTATAACCTGGCCCGGCTTTAATGGATGGGAAAAAAGGATTTTAAGAGGGGATTCAAGTCTCCACCTTTTATTCGTCCCATATTCTGTATATTTGGAAGATTCACTCACTGAAAATAATCTGCGTATAAATTCATGGTATAAAACCATACCGCTTCAAGAATTAAAAGAGAAAAATTGGATAATACATTTTGATACATCAAGTTGTTTGCCTGCATCAAAAAGTAAAACTGTTATTATACTTGAGTAAATCAAAATAAGTCTATCTACCCATCAACTGGATTTACACGGCCTCAGGTGCTAAATTGGCCAAAGTAGTGACCACCCCTTCCTGGATAACCCAAAGGGATTATGTGAACGGATTTGAATACTATACCGATTTTGAAACGACCTTTAACCGGTTGGAACATTTTCCGATGGATGAAGGCAGGATGCGCCCGACAACCCC
>JAKLJL010000018.1 GCA_023151185.1 Bacteroidota bacterium | reverse complement strand
ACTTTTTATCCGTAAAAAGTACCTCCCCGAAGGGAAAAGGAGTTTAAAAGCCAGTAGTCAGAAGTCAGGAGACAGAAGACAGAAGGTGGCTGTCCTTCGGCAGACTTGGTCCCTGAACTGGGTCGAATGCCAGGAACCGCTCGAAGCCACCCTGAGATATCCGGACACTTCGGGAGCCTCAGTGTCCGGTATACCGTTAAGGCACTGTGGCGGAAGGGAGTTTAATTCTGTATTTCCAAACTAAAATTTCCCACCGCTTTGTATTTCCCTGAAATTAAATCCTGCGACTTTGCGATTAACGCATTTTCCACCGGAATTAAACCAAAAAAATTCTCCCGCCGCTTGGTGTCTTTGCGCCTTTCCTTAGACCCGCGCTTTTGCTTGGGTGCGCGCAAATTCCGTATTTTTACACGGCAGTCAATAAACCACAACATCCTTTACCATCCAAACGGGGTTATCTATGAACCTGAAACGCCTTTTTTTCCAGCCTGCCTTCCTTTTTTTACCTCTTTTTTCAGCTTTTTCCCAGCAGCTCACTGTTGATCAGAAAGTTGCTGATCTGTTATCCAGAATGACCCTCGAAGAAAAAATCGGCCAGATGAATCAGTACAATGACGACTGGATCGCCACCGGTCCCGTCACGCTGGATGCCGATAAGGCCGGGCAGATCCGGAACGGCCAGGTGGGATCCCTGCTGAACTGCGTGGGAACAGCCCGCACCCGGAAATGGCAGGAAGAAGCGTTAAAATCCCGCCTGAAAATCCCCCTTTTATTCGGACAGGATGTGATCCATGGCTATAAAACAACGTTCCCGATTCCACTGGCAGAATCCTGCACCTGGGATCCGGAACTGCTGAAAAAATCGGCCCGGGTAGCAGCGGTAGAAGCGTCTTCAGCCGGAATTCACTGGACCTTCGCCCCGATGGTAGATATCGCCCGGGATCCCCGCTGGGGACGCGTGATGGAAGGCTCGGGTGAAGATCCGTACCTTGGTTCTCTGATTGCAGCAGCCCGGGTTACAGGTTTTCAGGGCACCTTGGGGAGTACCGATGGCATCATGGCGTGCGCCAAGCACTTCGCTGCTTACGGCGCAGCGGTCGGCGGACGGGACTACAACACGGTGGATATGAGTGACTATCTGCTCTGGAATGTGTATCTGCCGCCTTTTCTGGCTGCTAAAAATGCGGGCGTTGCCACCTTTATGAATTCCTTCAATGACCTGAACGGCGTTCCGGCAACCGGAAATGCGTACCTTCAGCGGTATATTTTAAAGGGCCGCTGGAAGTTTGACGGATTTGTAGTGAGTGACTGGGGATCCATCGGCGAGATGATCAACCACGGATCGGTAAAAGATGGGTATGAAGCTGCCCTTTCGGCGGTTACTGCCGGATCCGATATGGATATGGAAAGCCGGAGTTACAAAAACCATCTGGCCACGCTGGTCAAAGAAGGAAAAGTCCCCGTGGCGCTCATTGATGAAGCTGCCGGCCGGATTCTGAAGAAAAAGTTTGAACTTGGCCTCTTTGATGATCCTTTCCGGTTCTGTGATCCTGAGCGGGAAAAGAAGGCCCTCAGCAATCCGGATCATGCCCGATTAGCCCGGGAAGTTGCAGCAAAAAGTATTGTTCTGCTGAAGAATGAGGGTGAGATTCTGCCGGTTCCGGAATCCGTCAGAAAAATTGCCTTTATCGGCCCGCTGGTCAAGGCTGTTAAGCAGAACAAGGGATTCTGGGATGTTGAAGTTCCCGGGGTTGATTCCAGTTTTATCGTCAGCCAGTGGCAGGGGCTGGTAAACCGGGCCGGCGCAGACCGTCTGCTGTATGCCGAAGGCTGTAAAATTGAGGGAACGGATAAAAGCGGATTTCCGGAAGCACTTCGGGTGGCAGAAGCTGCGGATGTGGTGGTCGTGAGCATCGGGGAGCGCCGTGATCTGAGCGGTGAAGCCAAAAGCCGGGCCAATATCACCCTTCCGGGTGTCCAGACGGATCTGGTTCTGGAGCTGCTGAAAACCGGAAAACCGGTCATCGTGCTGATCAATGCCGGAAGGCCACTGGTTTTCCCGGAACTGTCGGCAAAGGCACCTGCCATTTTGTACACCTGGTGGCTGGGCAGTGAAGCCGGAAACGCCATCGCCGATGTTCTGTTCGGAACGGTTAACCCATCCGCCCGGCTGACTCTGAGTTTCCCGGTCAGCGTGGGACAGATCCCGATTTACTACAACTATTACAATACGGGCCGCCCGGCAACGACCGACAGCAACCGGTTTTACAATTCCTCTTATCTGGATGAATCCATCTGGCCGAAATATGAATTCGGATATGGACTCAGCTATACCACCTTCGCCTATTCAGACCTGAAACTTGACCGGAAGGAACTGGACGCCGGCGGAAAAATTACCGTAACCCTGAAGGTTACCAACACGGGCAAACGGGCCGGGACTGAAACGGTACAGCTTTACCTGCGGGATAAAGTTGCTTCGATGGTCCGGCCGGTCAAGGAACTGAAGGATTTTGCCAAAGTGACTCTGGCACCCGGAGAAAGCCAAACAGTCACGTTCCTGATCACGGATGAAAAACTGGCTTTTTATAACGCACGGCTTGAATTTGCAGCCGAACCCGGTGAATTCGACCTGATGATCGGCGCCTCTTCACGGGACATCCGCCTGAAGGAGTCCTTTACCCGGAATTAAACCGGTGCCCTCCCGGCGGGAAGCTGTTTTTCCTGCCGGGGAGCTTTTTCAAAAGCCTGCACCAAAGCCCAGGAACCCCGAAGGAACCGTCAAAAGAAAGGACGAATTTTCACTTTTCGAAACCGGGGAGATACAGGGCAGGGTAATTTTTAACATCAGGAAGTACGACTATGATTACAATCCGGGTAGCCACGCCCGATGACATCGGGAGTCTGGCCGGACTAATGGGTCAGTTTTATGAAGAAGCCGGTTTTTCGGTAACACGGGAAGAAGCGGAATCTGCCTTTTCTGCCCTGATTGCCGATCCGGAAAAAGGACGGGTGATCCTGGCGCTTCAGGACGGAGTCCCGGCCGGACATGCCGTGGTTACCTGGCGGTATGCCATGGAATATGCCGGGATGATTGCCTATATCGATGATTTATTTGTCCACCCGGAGTACAGAAGAAATAAAATCGGCGCCGGATTGATCCGGTTTATTTCAGCAATGGGAAATGACCTGAACCACCGGGCCCTTCTGGTGGAAGTCGGGCAGGATAACCAACCGGCACTGGCACTTTACCGGGCTGCCGGACTGAACCCGTATACCGACGGCCGGACCTGCCTGATCAGACGCCGGTGTTCCCTGACCGGTCACCTGAAATGACCAGAAGGACTCCCTTCCCGATCAATGAACCTGCAGAGACACAAACCCCATTCTCCCGCTGGAAAAACCCAAAAAAAGGAGTTAAAATTCCCTTCCCCAAACTGTGGAGAAATTTTTCAGGGTTGAAGGTTAAAAAAAAGCCAGCCGGATGACTGGCTTTTGGTTTATTTGGGAAAACCTTATTTGACCAACTGGATTTTACCCGATTT
>JAKLJL010000017.1 GCA_023151185.1 Bacteroidota bacterium | reverse complement strand
GAGGTACTTTTTACGGATAAAAAGTACCCAAAAATCCTGTGCAGAATCGAACCCGCCGTTTCCTTGCCTTTGCCCGCTTGCCCCCACATCCTGACCGGATGGCTTGTTCCAGTCTCACGGGTTCTGTGGTTTTTCGGTCAGGATCTGAAACGCACGAAACGTCTCCCACGCTGCACGGCGCGATTCTGCCAAATACGGCTGTCATTTAAAGCTGCCCTGTTTTCCCTTTCCGTCAGGGTACCGGACACTGAGGGTCTCGAAGTGTCCGGATACCACGTGGTGGCTTCGAGCGGTTCCTGCCCTTCGACCCAGCTCAGGGACCACGCCTGACGACGGCCAGCCACCGGAGTCAACTTCTGTCTCCTGACTTCTGACTTCTGTCACCATGCTTTGACTGCAAACCGGAAACTGAGGCTCCCGAAGTGTCCGGATACCTCAAGGTTGCCATTCCCAATCTTCTTCCTCAATAAAAGTAAACTGACACGCCGCATCCAGACACTGATGAATCTGCGGTATGCCCTGTTCCTCCAGACTTTCTTTAAGAATAAGGGTTCTTGCTCCGCAAACCGGGCAGGTGGTGGGCTGGGAGGTGCGGAGGAAGGTGGGGAGGTGAAATATAAAAAAGAATACATTTGTTTGTAAATGTATAAAATATGATTTAAAGTCAGTTTAAATTTCTTTTGTAATACACTAGAAATGATCGTGAGTGTTCAATATAAAGGAAGATTCCCGATTCCTTTTAAATTAGAAAGTGTTTGGCCTATAAATTGCTAATTCCGGGTCGATTTAATTGGTTTGATAATTGTGATTGAAGGTCGGTACATATTTCACGTCTTAATTTGTATTTCGGAATCATTTTCATTTTTATAAATTCGCTTTTTGTGGCGGTCATAATAAACCGAAAATCAAAAAGGAAAAAATAGGGCACATTTTCAATCAACAAAATGGGTGTTTTAACTTGATAATCACTATTTGGTATTTTATCGAAATATTTAGAAGTAATCAATAACCCATAAATTGTTCTAATATAATTTTTGTCTTGTGAGTAATCACATACTGGTGTTAAATCCAACGCAATTAACCGCGGTTTGGATTCAATAATTTTTGTTGAAAAGGTACCATCATATTTATCTTTCCATAGAATATTTTTTATTTCAAACTTGCCTTTTCTGATGAAATATATATGACCTTGACTAAAAGAATTTTCGGTAAATACTTTTTTTGTTAAATGTAATTTTGAATTAATTAACGAAGAAACAAAAGGTTCAATTGCTGTTTGTTTTCTTTTAGGATCCTTTTCCCATACTTCATCTTTGATATCAGAAATATCACCAAGAGATTTTTCTTCTATTGATGTTTGGATTCTTTCCGAGAGAAATGAATTTAAATTACTAAAAGCAGCTAACAATTTTGAATTATCCGAGGAGGAATTAATTTCAGTATTTCCAATTACAGTTTTCGCTAAATGAAACATAACAACTTTAATTTTTTTATCCCAGTTGTTGTCAATTGGATAAATTGAAGAAAACTCGTTTATAGTTTCAGTTGTGCTGTTATGAACAATATTTTCCCAGCTAATTAAATTCCTTAAAAAAGAAATATCGTTCAACTGATCATTCAAATCTGATTCAATATTTGAAATACTGTCTTGTTTTTGTTGCCAACTTCCATCAATATAATCAAAGTAGTTTCCCTTTCGGAGAAAGATAATTTTTGCCGGAGATTTATGCGGGATAACATTCTTAAAGTGTCCTTCAAGAGCCGTTTTATACTCATCGTTTTGTTTACTCCAAATAACCAATAAATAAGGGCTGGGATTATTTGGTATTATTCTGTTAAGAATTGCATTAATGGAGCTAATAACAGTTTTAGCATCTTTACTTTGTTCGAAAATATTTAAATCTAAGAAAAGAACCCTAAGTTTATTTTCATCAGGACTTTCTGGAAAATCAGATATTTTTGTACCAGAATAGTAATTAAAAGGTATTCGCTTCTTTGAAAGAATGTTCATTAGTGGCTGTGCTTCATTTATATCGTCATCAACAATGACAATTCGTCCATTATTTGGTAATAGCATAAGGTTTAATTTTTAAATGAAAAAGCAATTACTGCACCTGTTTTAAATTCATTATTCAATTCAAAATCACCCCAGTCAGGAAATGATAACTTTCCTTTCTGAGCCAACATTATTTCATTTGAAATATGCAAACCAAGACCTATCCCTCCTGGTTTCGCAGAAACAAAAGGTTCAATTATTTCATCGGTTGGCAAAAGAAACCCAGTACCATTATCTGCAACTATTATATTTAAATACCCTTCTTCTTCCTCAGAGAGTCCAATATATATTTTTTTATCTGGTCTTCCAGCTTTTTCAAGCCAATAAATGGAATTGTCGATTACGTTCATTAAACTACCGATGAGTAGACTTCTGGCGACTTTTGTTTTGCTTTTCCCTTTATAATTTTTGTATTCTCTAAGTATTTCAATTTTATGATATGCTAATCTATATTCTGTATTTGTAATGGCTTGTTCAATTACTTCCTTAAGGTCTTCATTGGTTTGGGTTGACTTTCGAATTATTCCTGAATATCCATCGATCAATTTTTCAAGATGTTTTACAAGATTCAATGCCCTTTCTGAAGCATTTTCAGCTTTAAGGACCTTCGCAACTTCCAATATTATTTTCTCAACCTCATGAACTACTACACTCATACTTAGTCCGGCACCAGCCGCTTTTAAAAGATTCTCATTAATTCTTTTATAATCGTCTTCTACTTTAATTAGATACCTAGTAATTTCCTTCTTTACTTCAATTTCCCTAACATTGTTTTCCACGTAATCTTTAAGATCACCAAGTATCTGGAGAACTGGTTCCGATTTAGGAGTTGGACCGTAAACTTCTCTTAGTTTTTGCTTGTCACTAAACCGTAATGTTTCAACAATATTTAATGTATGAAGAATTGATTTTTTAAAAGCATCATAGGCTGGGTTTTCAACAAATCCTTCCCTATTTGTTTTTTCGATTAAATCGGAACTGTCATTTCGATTTAAATACACGGCGCCTAATATAATATTATTACTTAATTTTTTTGATGGTTGATTAACTCTTCTTAGATCTAGACCCAACCAATCATTCTCAGGTTCTCCGTAATCATATACGCGTAATCCATCTCGGAATACTCGAATACCAGAATTGTTGCTGAGATATGACTTAAATCCAGTTTTGTCGGTTATACCCATCCTGAGAATGAAAGCGTCTCTATCGAAAATATAACCTTCAAAAACAACATCCCCAATATCAAAACTTCCTAATGAAAAAATCTTTCCGTCCTCATCTTCCAATTCAGCAAATTTGTTTACTAGATCATTTTCTAAAGTCACAATTCTTTCAGATAATTTGGGCATAGTGGCCCAGGGAGTAAATTCGTACTTGAACTCCATTATTAAGGTTCCGCGCATTTTGGCGCTAAAGTGGAATAAAGAATAATCTTTAATGTCTTCCCATTCAAGCAATCCTTCAAACCAACCTGGTTTGTCGGCAACATCAAATTCAGCCTTAAACGAATCATTTGTTTTAAAGGGAGAAACCAAGGCAGTAATAGTTCGTTTAACATTTCTTGCTACGCCTCTTGTCCATTCCTTTCTAAGATTACTTATTATAATACTTGTTCCTGTTTTCCCATTTATAAATATATTTGGTGTTTCATGTTCGATAATTGAAACCGGAACCTGTTCAAGATAGCGAAAATTGTTAAAAACGGTCCAATCAATTTTAACAGATACCTCCTTAGAGTCTTTCTTCTTTGTGATCATTTCAATTTGGTTTCCAAGTTTATGAGCGCCAAATCTACCTATTCCTTTTTCTCCAATAGGAAGACGCAAATATTTTGGGCTTAATTCTCTATTGGTAAATTTTTCAGTTTTAAAATCACTACCTGGTTCCATCCATACATTTTCTACAGTTAAGAGATCCATTCCGTAACCATCATCTTCAATTATAATGATACCATTTAGTGGGTCGTCAACATTCTCCATATAGACATAAACACGATTTGCATCAGCATCATAAGAGTTTTTAACCAACTCAATGAGGGCAATACTTTCATTTCTTATAAGTTGATCACCCAATTGCAACAACAGCCTTGCTCTAGGCTTGAATTTAACTTGGATTTCCCGGTCGCCAGAATTTGATTTTTCTGTCATAAAAGGTCCTTGATAACTTTTGCAATTACCTTAGCCATTAGAGGGGGAACTGCATTTCCAATTTGCTTGAATATAGATGTCCTGCTTCCCTCAAAGAAATAGTTATCTGGGAATGACTGGATTCTTGCGGCTTCACGAACTGAAATTGAACGAATCTGTAACAAATCAGGGTAAATGTAATAATGGCCATCCTTTGATATATGGGCAACAATAGTATGTGACGCGGCCCTGTTATCCACAACTTTAAACCTATCTAAAAATGAAATGATGTTCTTGTGTGTTTTTAATTCGGCAGGTAAGTCAGAATATTTAAGTCGCTCCTGCCGTTCAAACAACCACTTTGAAATCGCAATTTTATAAATTTCAAGATCACGCATGTTATGCATCCTGGCAAAATGCTGAGTTACAAAATTTGAATTTGATCTAATTTGATAAAAACTTAAATACTCAGAACTAGGTTTTATATAATTAGAAATTAAAGGGTGGTCACCCGGATTAAGCATTGGGAGGTCAGAAAGCAAGTCCTCCTTTAATTTGAAATTGTGTTTTGTCGACTGGAAATGCGGGTATTCAAAATTTGAATCATTTAGTTTGCCAATTAAAATAATTCTTTTTCGCTTTTGCAAAACACCATAATCATATGCATTTAAGACTTTGTGTTTAGTTGTATAACCTAAGGTTGAGAATAGTTCAATCATTTCATTTAAATAGAGACGATTCCCAGCTGATTTCAGACCTAATACATTCTCAAAAACAAAAAATGAAGGTTTATATCTATTAAGAAAATTACCATAATATTTAAATAAATAGTTACGTTTGTCACCTTCCATTTTTAGTGGATCTCGACTCCTTCCGACTAGGGAATATGCTTGACAGGGGGGACCACCAATAATAAGGTCAATTTTTCCATTTTGCAATGATGAGTCAATGAGATCGAAAATTTCATTAATTGTGTTTTCATCGATTTCTATGTTTATGACTGATTTTAATTGTTCATCTGGTATATAACTCCAAAATTCATCACGGGTTATTTTTCTATTTAAATAGGAATCGTAAATATCTAATTTATTATTCGCGCGTAAGTAATGGTAAGATAAGCGTGTTTTAAGTGAATCGCATGCATCTTTATTCATTTCAACATGGGCAATCGGTTGAAATCCTTCACTTATAAAGCCCTCAGATAGCCCACCAGCTCCGGAAAATAGATCAATAAATGTTAGAGGAGTAAATTGATTGGTTTTATTAATTTTTACGATTGTATCATTCACTTGTTCGGAATCAGGGCTTAATGCCATTTTGAATAAATTTCATGTTGAGGGTTTTAAATAATAGACCAGAATTTGTTTTTTAATTTCCTTTATAATCAAAAAAGGAGGAATTAAAAAAATCTGTTAAGGGGATATCAAGTGCTTTAAGTATTTTATAAATATTTTGTATTGATATATTTCTCTTTCCATTTTCAACACTTGTCATGTAGGTTCTGTCAATGCCCGCTCTGTGAGCTAAATCTTCCTGAGAATAGCCTTTAATCTGGCGCAATTCTCTTAAACGTTTTCCGAAAAGTATTTGGATATTCATGATGGTGATAAAGATTAGCAAATGTGACGTATCTGTCCACGGACTATAAGTAACAAACGGGATTAAATTTTAGACAAATTGATTGGATAAAATTACTGGAGCTTAGTTGGAATCGAATTCAGAGTGAGGTCAAGCAAGTCTTTTTTCAGTTCACATTCCCAGATAGTGATGACTTTCCATCCGGTTTGTTCGAGGGTTGTTTTAGCGAGAAGATCGTTTTCTTTGTTGCGGTTGATTTTGGCAAGCCACCAGTCAGTGCGGGTTTTGGGAATAACGAAGTGCCGGCAGTTTTCGTGTCCGTGCCAGAAGCACCCATGAATGAAAATAACGGTTTTATGCTTCCGAAGAACAATATCCGGTTTTCCGGGAAGGGTTTTAACATACAACCGGTAACGGAATCCGCTGGCAAACAGAAACTTCCGTACCGCCATTTCCGGCTTCGTATTCTTCGAGCGGATCCGGCTCATGTTGTAGCTTCGCTGTGCCTGGGTGTGAACGTCTGTCATGGGTGTGGTTTTTCCGTAAGATACAAAAGGTACCGCAGAATCCGGAGAGCAAATGGATTACTTCCATTTCTTAAAATAAGACAAAGGGGTCTGTTGTGTTTCTGATTTTTTGTTTATCTTTCCCATCAGTATCCGGAGGTAAAGTATGACTTTCAAAACAGCGTTTATCACTCTTTTTCTGTTAACCGGTTTTTCTTCAGCCGGTTTTGCCCAGCTTTCCGTTTCATTTTCAGGAGATACGGTATTGGTCAGTGACCGGGATATCCACTGGAACTGCGCCTGTAAATTCACTACGGAAGTTACCGTCAAGGCAGATACGGTTTTCATTGCCGAGATCGATAACGCAACCCAATGGGCAATATGTATGTGCTACTTTACCCTCACTACCCGCATCACCGGACTTGCTCCGGGAACTTACACAGCAAAAGTCACCCGGTCAGCACCGGCCATTCCCTTTGCAGGAACGGAAGACGGCGGTATGATTTCGTTTACCGTGAACAGTCCGGGGGCAGTGGTTTCCGGAACTCTTAAGCAGAGTGCCTGCCATTCGGTACCCGGGGCGGTAAATGACGAAGCGGAAGTGCCGGGAGTTTATCAGTTAACCAATTATCCGAATCCGTTTAATCCGGGAACCGTCATCCGGTATGAACTTTCTGTTGCCGGACAGGTTTCGATGGATCTGATTGATGTGACCGGCCGGGTTCTCCGTACTCTGGAAAAAGAATGGAAAGGACCGGGAAGTTATGCGCTTCCGCTGGATGGTTCCGGCATGGCAACCGGTGAGTACTTCCTGCGGCTATCCGGACCGAAAGGGATTGAAACAAAGAAAATTATTCTGATTAAATAGGGGGAGGGAATATGGGTTTATGGAGCGAAGCGAAGATCCCGAATGCTTTCGGGATGATCAATTGTTAATGGAAAATGCAGCGGCCTTTCGACCCGGTTCCTGAACGCAGCAGAAGGACATAGATCACAAAAGGCACATACAAACCACCCCGTTCCGATTTCTGGAAATCTCTCCTTCAGGAAAGGTGGGGAATTTCTTCTGTTACCTACTGTCTGCTAACTACCAAATTCTACCTACCTGAATTTTCCCCGGTTCCAATATACCTTCCGTGCTCAAAAATTTCTTTCAGTTGTTTCGGGTCAGAGGTTTTGCCCAGGGCGACCATCAGTTTGATGCGGGCTTTCGGTCCATTGAGGTGGCCGCCAAAGATGACGCCGGCCTTGCGGAGCATCGCACCACCGCCCGGATAGCCGTAAGTATCCAGAACCCGGCCTTTTCCGGCACGGGAGACCACCACAACCGTGACCCCTTTTTCAATCGCCTTCAGAATTGAGTCATAAACCGGAACCGGTACATTTCCCCGTCCCATCGCTTCAACCACAATTCCCCGGATTCCCCTTCCGGCAAGACAATCCACCAGAAATCCGTCCATGCCTGTGTAGGTTTTCAGCAGGGCAACTTCCGGTTCGATCCGGCTGGATCCGATATATTCCAGAAATTCAGGTTTTCGGTAAATGTAGACGTTGTCCTTATCCACAATACCCAGCATGCCGAAGTTGGGCGATTGGAACGTGCCCATCTGATCGGTGTGGGTTTTCACGACTTCAGAAGCCGGATTGATTTCTCCGTTCAGGCAGACCAGAACGCCTAAATCCCGGGCATGTTCATGGCAGGCAACGGCAACAGAATCGATTAAGTTCGGGAGTCCGTCCCAGCCGATTTCGGAAGAGGTGCGCATGGATCCGGTGAAGACGATGGGTTTTGGTGACCGGCTCATCAGGTCGATGAAGTAGGCGGTTTCTTCGAGGGTATCTGTGCCGTGGGTGATGACAATGCCGTCGACCGTTGGATCCTTGATGTACCCCTGGACGACTTCCCAAAGTTCCAGCATCAGGCCGGGGGTAATATGCGGACCGGGGAACATCCCGAAATCGTGAATTTTAAGATTTGCCCGGCGGTCGAGTCCGGGTACAAGTTTAAGAAGGTCCTGCGGGGGAAGGGTTGGGACGGCGGTTCCGGATTTCGGGTCGATCTGCATGGAAATCGTGCCGCCTGTGAAGATCAACTGGATGTTTTGTTTCATGGTTCTGGTCCGGTGGTCATTTGCTGTAAATATAAGGAAATTGCCGGGGAAACCGCAAAGACCCAAAGACCCGGAGAAAACCAACAACGGAAGGAGGTTTAATGGGAAATCAATTGAAAAATCAGGATAATTCGATCCGGTTCAGTGACCGGAAGGCAGTATCCGGGAGTCAGGAGTCAGAAGACAGAAGACAGCAGTCAGAAGACAGAAGACAGGAGACAGCAGTCAGAAGACAGAAGACAGGAGACAGAAGTCAGAAGGTGGCTGAGGTTCCCGAAGCCACCATGAGGTATCCGGACACTTCGAGAGCCTCAGTGTCCTCTTCCCCTCCTTTTCTAAAGGAGGGGTTAGGGGTGGTTTGGCTGTTTTCTCAGAACCCAAAGAAAACCACCCCATCAA
>JAKLJL010000016.1 GCA_023151185.1 Bacteroidota bacterium | reverse complement strand
GTCTTTCCGTGATCTACGTGACCAATAGTTCCGATGTTCACGTGCGGTTTACTACGGTCAAATTTTTCCTTTGCCATGCAGCAGCTCCTTAAATATAAATTTTAGTTTCAGGCTTCAGCGGATTTTTTACCGCTTTTTTCAACTACCTGTTCAGTAATTGTCTTAGGTACTTCGCTGTAATGATCAAAGGTCATGGTATAAATGGCACGTCCCTGAGTCATTGACCGCATCGTGGTTGCATATCCAAACATTTCCGAAAGCGGAACCATGGCTTTTACAACCTGAGCATCATTTCTTGAACCAATCCCTTCAATGCGGCCCCGGCGGGAGTTCAAATCCCCCATGATGTCACCCATATATTCTTCCGGAGTGACGACTTCGACTGCAAAAATTGGTTCCAAAAGAATTGGGCTTGCTTTCCGGCAACCCGCTTTTACAGCCATGGAACCGGCAATTTTAAAGGCCATTTCAGAAGAGTCAACCGGGTGGAAAGAACCGTCAAATAGTTTAACTTTCACATCGACCAGCGGATAACCGGCGAGAACCCCGGTAGTAAGACCTTCTTTAACACCTTCTTCAACAGGTTTGATAAATTCACGGGGAATTGATCCGCCGGTAATGGCATTGGTAAATTCAAACCCCTTCCCAACTTCATTGGGTTCAACTTCAAGCCAAACGTGGCCGAATTGTCCCTTACCACCAGACTGACGGATAAATTTACCTTCAATCTGGGTTTTCCCTTTGATGGTTTCCTTATAGGCCACCTGTGGTTTACCCACATTGGCATCAACCCGGAATTCACGCTTCAACCGGTCGATGATGATTTCGAGGTGAAGTTCACCCATTCCTGCAATCAGAGTCTGACCTGTTTCTTCATCGGTTGAAACCCGGAAAGTTGGATCCTCATCCGAAAGTTTGCCCAATGATTCAGAAAGCTTGTCATAATCGGCTTTTGTTTTCGGCTCAATTGCAATCTGGATTACAGGTTCAGGGAATACCATTCTTTCAAGAACGATCTGAGCAGCTTCTTCGCACAGAGTATCACCAGTACGGGTGTTTTTTAAACCGACAGCCGCCGCAATATCACCTGCATAAACAGCAGAGATTTCTTCACGGTGATTCGCATGCATCTGAAGCAGACGACCGATCCGCTCCTTCTTGCCGGAAACGGTATTAAGCACATAGGAACCGGAAGTCAGAACCCCGGAATAGACCCGGAAAAAGGTCAATTTTCCGACAAATGGATCTGTCATGATTTTAAAAGCAAGGGCTGAGAATTTTTCTTCATCAGCAGGTCTTCTCTCAAGATGAATGGTGTGATCATCCACATCATGCCCGGACACATTTCCGATATCCAACGGAGACGGCATAAAATCAATAATTGCATCGAGAAGTGCCTGAACACCCTTATTTTTAAAGGATGAGCCACAAAGAACCGGTACAATTTTGTTCTCAATTGTAGCACGGCGGATAACAGCTTTAATTTCTTCCGGCTGGAGTTCTTCCCCGTTCAAATATTTTTCAAGCAGTGTATCATCAAGCTCGGAAACTGACTCAAACAGGTTGATTCGCCATTTTTCTGCATCTTTTTTAATGGAAGCCGGAATATCAATATAGTCAAAAGTCATTCCGTTGGTTTCTTCATGGTAGATGATCCCCTTATTCAGCACTAGATCAATAATACCATTAAACAACTCTCCCATACCGATCGGAATCTGGATGGGGACAGCATTCGAACCAAGGCGTTCACGGATCATGTTGACCACATTATAGTAATCTGCGCCAACACGGTCCATTTTATTTACATAGGCCATTCTAGGCACCCGGTACTTGTCTGCCTGGCGCCATACTGTTTCAGATTGGGGTTCAACACCACCAACAGAACAAAAAGTTGCAACTGCACCATCCAGAACACGAAGTGACCGTTCTACCTCGACAGTGAAATCGACGTGTCCCGGCGTGTCAATAATATTGACTCGGTGTTCTTTCCAGAAAGCAGTTGTTGCAGCCGAGGTAATCGTAATTCCTCTTTCCTTTTCCTGCTCCATCCAGTCCATCGTAGCTGCACCATCATGAACTTCACCGATTTTGTGTAATTTACCGGTGTAAAAAAGAATCCGTTCTGTGGTGGTTGTTTTACCGGCATCAATGTGAGCCATGATACCGATATTTCTCGTTTTCTCGAGACTAACCAATCTTGACATTGAAAATTATCCTGAAAATTAAATACTAAAAATTACCACCTGAAGTGAGCAAAAGCTTTGTTGGCTTCAGCCATCCGGTGTGTATCATCTTTTTTCTTGATGGCACTTCCTTCACCATTCGATGCGGCGATAAGTTCGCTGGCAAGCTTGGAGGACATGCTTTTATCAGAGCGGGAGCGGGAATAATTCAGGATCCACCGGATTGCCAGAGCTTGCCGGCGTTCTGACCGAACTTCAGTCGGAACCTGATAGGTCGCCCCACCCACACGGCGGGAACGGACTTCGATCAGAGGCGAAACATTGGAAACGGCCTTACGGAAGACATCAATTCCTGGTGTTTTGGTTCTTGACTCGATTAATTGGAGTGTATCATAAAAAATCTTTTCAGACTGGGATTTTTTTCCCTGATACATCATATTGTTGATGAATTTTGCAACCAGCAGATCCTTAAAAACCGGGTCTGCAGAAATGTGTCTTTTCTCTGCGCGTTTACGTCTCAACGTATCACCTATTTGCGTTTAAATTACTTGGATTTCGGTCTTTTGGCACCGTACTTGGAACGGGCCTGACGGCGGTCATTAACTCCAGCTGTATCAAGCGACCCCCTGACAATATGGTAGCGAACACCCGGAAGATCCTTTACCCGTCCGCCACGGATGAGAACAATGGAGTGCTCCTGAAGATTATGCCCTTCACCAGGGATATAGGCAATAACTTCGAACCCATTGGTAAGACGAACCTTGGCTACTTTACGCAGAGCCGAGTTTGGTTTTTTTGGTGTTGTTGTATAAACGCGGGTACAAACGCCCCGGCGCTGAGGACAGGAAGAAAGCGCTGGCGACGCTGTCTTGTAAACCTTTGCAGAACGTCCTTTTCTGACTAATTGCTGAATCGTTGGCACTATAGTGTCTCCCCTTTTACAGGCTCTTTCTAAAAATGAGCCTCGAAATTACGACGTTAAATTTTCTTTGTCAAGAAGAATAATACAATTCTGCACAATTACCGAAGGTAAAAGTGGAGTGCCGGCAGCCATAAAAACCAATGCAGGTTTTTAGATGGTAATCCGTGAATCAGGGGTTACACCAGTGGTAACCCCTGATCCGGCATCAAACAATCGGATTTTCTTCTTTTACAGACTCTGCAGGTTCATCTGACTCTGGCTCTTCCTGAGGAGCAGGTGCTCCCAGGCGGATTGACTGGTACCGGCGAAGGCCTGTACCGGCAGGAATCAGATGGCCTACAATGATATTTTCTTTCAGACCCAGCAAATGGTCAGTTTTACCTGAAATTGCTGCGTCAGTCAGAACTTTGGTTGTTTCCTGGAATGAAGCGGCAGAGAAGTAACTCTCGGTAGACAGAGAAGCCGAGGTAATTCCAAGCAGAATTGCCTGAGAAGTTGCAGGATTTGCATCTCTGAATTCAACTTCCTTCTTCCCTTTCCGTTTCAGTTCAAGATTGCTTTCTCTGAGTTTCTTTTTAGAAAGCAGAGATCCGTTAATCAGTTTTGAATCGCCTTTATCTGTCACGACAACTTTGTCCAGAAGCTCATTATTGGCCTCTGTCAGCCGCAGCCGGTCGACCTGATCTCCTTCAAGAAAGAAGGTATCACCCGGATCAACAACAATTTCCTTCTGAAGCATCGGCCGGACAATGGTCTCGATGTGCTTGTCGTTGATTTTTACCCCCTGCAGACGGTATACGGCCTGGATTTCATTAACAAGGTACTCCTGAACCGCATTCGGACCTTTAATCCTGAGAATGTCTGCCGGAGAAATGGCACCGTCAGTAATTCGCTCACCAGCACGGATGAAATCATTCTCCTGAAGCAGGATGTGCTTGGAGAACGGAACCAGATATTTCCGCTGTTCTTCAGTTTCACGTGAAGTAACAATCATTTCCCGGGAACCACGACGTGATGCACCAAAAGATACATATCCATCGATTTCTGAGATGATGGCGGGATCCTGCGGGTTTCTTGCTTCAAAAAGTTCGGTAACTCTCGGCAGACCGCCCGTAATATCCTTCGTCTTGTTGGTTTCCCGGGGAATTTTTGAAATAATCTGCCCGGATTGAACCATGTCACCATCCTGAACCGTCAGGTGCGCACGGATCGGAATGTGATAGGTTGCCTTGAGGTCATTCCCATCATACACAAGAATGGAGGGTGACAGTGTCCGGTCTTTTGAATCCGTGATCACGATTTCAACGTGACCGGTTTGTTCATCTGCCTCTTCCTTGGCAGTAACCCCCATTTTAATATCCTTGAAGGAAATTCTACCGCCAAATTCAGAAATAATAACGGCATTATACGGATCCCACTCAAACAGGGACTCATCTTTGTGAACCTGCTTGCCATCTTCAAGACGAACTTTTGCACCATAAGGCACATTATATTTCGTCAGGACATGCCCAAGGTTATCCGTAATCTGAATTACGCCGTTCCGGGTAATGGCAATCAGTAACTCATCTTCTCCATTATCATACAGAACAGTTCTGAGTCCGTCGTATTTTACCGTTCCTTCGAACTTTGCTTTGATCAGCGAGGAATCGGTAATCCGGCTGGCAGCACCCCCGATGTGGAAGGTTCTCAAAGTCAACTGAGTACCCGGTTCACCGATTGACTGAGCAGCAATTACACCGACTGCTTCCCCTTTCTCGACCAATTTGCCGGTAGCCAGATTTCGGCCGTAACACAGGGCACAAACTCCGCGTTTGGTTTCACAGGTCAATACCGACCTGATCATAATACTTTCCAGGGCAGAGTTATCGATCTTGGCAGTCACTTCTTCGTCGATGAGCTCACCTTCTTTAATGAGAAGTTCATTGGTAATCGGATCGTAAACATTGTTCAACGAAACCCGTCCCAAGGCGCGGTCAGAAAGCGGCTCAACAATATCTTCGCCGTCTTTCAGGGCTACGACATTCAGTCCGTGAACGGTTCCGCAATCATATTCGGTGATAATTTCATCCTGGGCCACATCAACAAGACGCCGTGTCAGGTAACCGGCATCAGCCGTTTTAAGAGCTGTGTCGGCAAGACCTTTTCTGGCACCGTGAGTTGAAATAAAGTACTCAAGAACTGAGAGGCCCTCATGAAAGTTGGAAATAATCGGGTTTTCAATAATTTCCCCAACACCTCCTGACATCGATTTCTGAGGTTTCTGCATCAGACCCCGCATACCAGCAAGCTGCCGGATCTGATCTTTTGATCCCCGGGCTCCTGAATCAGCCATCATGAAGACGGAATTGAATCCGTCCTTATGGCCACTCAGCTTATTGAACAGAGAACTTGCCACCTGGTTGGTTGCACGGCTCCATTCGTCAATAACTTTATTATACCGTTCGCTGTTGGTAATAAACCCTTGCTGATATTGATCTTCAAATTCATCGACCAGTTTTTGGGTTTTTTCAATGATCGACCATTTATCTTCTGGAATGATAATATCATCCAGAGAAATGGAAAGGCCGCCCATCATGGCATGTTTGAATCCCAGATCCTTCAATGCATCCAGAAAATAAGCCGTCTTAAGCGGTGTCGACTTTCTGAAGGAATCAGAAATAATCTGAATCACTTTTTTCTTGCTGATTACTTCATTGATGTAATCGAGCTCATCAGGCAGAATGTGGTTAAAAAGCACCCGTCCGGGAGTAGTGTTAATCCGTTTGCCCTTATGTCTGAACTGAATGTTTGCATGAATGGAAACAATTCCGTTTTCATAGGCAGCAACAACTTCTTCGTAGTTGCTGAAGGCCATTCCTTCACCCTTGTCACCTTTCCGTGACTTGGTGATGTAATAAATTCCCAGAATAATATCCTGGGAAGGAACCAGGATCGGAGCACCGCTTGCCGGGGAAAGAATATTGTGGCTTGAAAGCATCAGCAACTGAGCTTCAAGCTGGGCTTCATAACTCAATGGAATGTGAACGGCCATCTGGTCACCGTCAAAGTCGGCATTGAAAGCCGTACAAACCAACGGGTGAAGCTGAATTGCTTTTCCTTCGATCAGTTTTGGCTGGAAGGCCTGAATACCCAGACGGTGAAGGGTCGGTGCCCGATTTAGCAGAATCGGGTGACCATCAATCACCTTTTCCAGAATATCCCAAACTTCCGGCCCTTTTTTCTCGACCACTTTTTTGGCCGATTTCACTGTTTTGACATAACCCCGTTCAATCAGCTTCCTGATAATGAAAGGTTTGAATAATTCAACACCCATATCCTTCGGAAGACCGCACTCATGCAGCTTCAGTTCGGGTCCAACAACGATAACCGAACGACCGGAATAATCAACCCGTTTACCCAGCAGGTTTTGGCGGAAACGACCCTGTTTACCTTTCAGCATATCGCTGAGGGATTTCAGTGCCCGGTTCCCATCTGCCCGGACGGCATTTGACTTTCTGGAGTTATCGAAAAGGGAATCAACAGCTTCCTGAAGCATCCGTTTTTCATTCCGGAGAATCACTTCAGGTGCCTTAATATCGATCAGCCGTTTAAGGCGGTTGTTCCGGATGATAACCCGGCGGTACAAATCATTCAAATCTGATGTTGCAAACCGGCCTCCTTCAAGAGGAACCAGCGGCCTGAGTTCAGGCGGGATAACCGGAATAACCCGCATTACCATCCATTCCGGGCGGTTATCCATCTTGGCTTCATCCTGACGGAACGCCTCAACAACTTTAAGGCGTTTGAGGGCTTCAAGTTTCCGCTGTGAGGAAGTCTCTGTCAGAACCTGCGTCCGAAGGTGGATTGCAAGTTCTTCAATGTTAACGCTGGCAAGCAGAAGTTCTACTGCATCGCCGCCCATTTTGGCAACGAATTTGTTCTCGTCCTTGTCATTCAGGTCATGATTACCGGCAGGCAGACTGTCCAGAACTTCATAGTACTGTTCTTCTGTAAGCAGAGTATTCTTGGCCAGATTGGTTGGACCGGGATTGATCACGATAAAGGATTCGTAGTAGATTACCTTCTCGAGTTCCTTTGATGACAACCCAAGAATGTATCCGATTTTGTTCGGAAGGGACCTGAAGTACCAGATATGAACAATCGGGACAGCAAGAGAAATGTGCCCCATTCTTTCACGGCGCACACTTTTCTGAGTTACTTCCACACCACAGCGGTCACAAATAATTCCTTTGTACCGGATTCTCTTGTATTTACCGCAGTGGCATTCCCAGTCTTTTATCGGCCCGAAAATCTTTTCACAGAACAATCCTTCCTTTTCAGGCCGGAAGGTTCTGTAATTAATGGTTTCAGGTTTTAGGACTTCGCCATGGGAACGTGATAAAATAGATTCCGGTGAAGACAGACTGATGCTGATCTTCTGGAAATCTTTTTTGAATTGTGATGTCGGTGCAAATGCCAATTTAAACTCCAAATTTTACTGTTAGTAATATTCCTGACCCTTTTCCGGTCAGTCGATATTAACTTCCAAACCAAGTCCCTGCAATTCTCTAACCAAAACGTTAAAGGATTCAGGTGTACTGGGTTCAGGCAGATTTTCACCTTTTACGATTGCTTCATATACCTTTGATCTGCCGGTCACGTCATCCGACTTCACAGTCAGAATTTCCTGCAGAACATTGGCAGCACCATAGGCTTCGAGGGCCCACACTTCCATTTCCCCGAAACGCTGACCGCCAAACTGGGCTTTACCGCCCAACGGCTGCTGGGTAATCAGAGAATATGGCCCGATGGACCGGGCATGGATCTTGTCATCAACCAGGTGCGACAATTTAAGCATGTACAGAATTCCGACGGTTACATCAGAATCAAATTTTTCGCCTGTACGTCCATCGCGGAGGGTTTCCTTCCCGGAGGTTTTAACACCGGCCAGCTTCATGATTCCCTGTACTTCATCAAAAGTAGCACCGTCAAAAATCGGGGTCGCAAATTTCATCCCCAGTTTTTTTCCGGCCCAGCCAAGAGAGGTTTCATAAATCTGCCCCAGGTTCATCCGTGAAGGCACGCCAAGCGGGTTCAGGATAATATCAACAGGTGTTCCGTCTTCCATAAACGGCATATCTTCGACAGGAACAATTTTAGAGACTACCCCTTTATTCCCGTGACGTCCGGCCATTTTATCACCGACCGAAAGTTTCCGCTTTTTGGCTACGTACACTTTGGCAAGCTGAACAATTCCGGGAGGAAGTTCATCACCAACCTGAAGTTTGAATTTTTCACGTTTATGCCAGTCTTCAATTTCTTCCAGTTTCCGGGTATAATTATAGACCAGGACACCAAAAGTTTCATTGATTTCTTTACTGTCGGTAAAGTCAGACTGGAGATCCAGATCTGCAATCACATCCGGATTGCTGAAATGATCTGCGGTGAAGGTAACTCCCTTTTTAACCAGAGTTTCACCGGTCTTCATGTATACACCGGCAGATTTTTTCCCAGAAAGAAGTTCAGTCAGCTTTTCCCCCATCTGAAGCTGAACATTTTTCAGGCTTTCGAGATGCTGGTTATCAATTTTTTCAAGCTTATTTTTTTCTTCCTTCTTGGCAATGGCATCTTTCTTTTTGCGGGAGAACAGTTTAGTGCCAATCACAATACCTTTAAGTCCCGGAGGAGCTTTCAGAGATGCATCTTTTACATCTCCGGCCTTGTCTCCGAAAATGGCACGAAGCAGCTTTTCTTCGGGTGTCGGATCTGTTTCTCCCTTGGGAGTGATTTTTCCGATTACAATATCCCCGTCATATACTTCAGCACCAATCCGGATAATTCCGTTTTCATCCAGGTTCCTGGTTGCTTCTTCAGATACGTTCGGAATTTCACGGGTAAGTTCTTCTTCGCCCCGTTTGGTATCCCGGACCTGAAGTTCGAATTCTTCGACATGGAGTGAGGTGAATACATCTTCAGCAACCAGGCGTTCTGAAATGATGATAGCATCCTCAAAATTGTATCCGCGCCAGGGCATGAAGGCAACCAGAATATTCCGGCCTAAAGCCAGTTCACCCATTTCCGTAGAGGAAGAGTCAGCCAGGACATCACCTTTCTTAACAACCTGATTCGGTTTTACAACCGGTCTTTGGTTGATACAGGTATCCTGGTTGGTGCGGTGAAACTTCAGAAGTCTGTACCGGGTAATGGAGTCATCAGAAAAAGTCGGGTCAAAATTATTGACCAGCTTATTATACCTGACATGGACTTCGTTTGCATCCACATAAATTACTGTTCCCTCTCCTTCAGCAACAATAATTGCTTTGGAGTCGCGGGCAACTTTGGCTTCCATACCGGTTCCGACAATCGGGGATTCGGGACGGAGAAGCGGAACAGCCTGACGCTGCATGTTGGATCCCATGAGGGCACGGTTTGCATCGTCATGCTCGAGAAATGGAATCAGGGATGCAGCGGCGGATACAATTTGATTCGGAGCAACATCCATCAGTTCAACATCTGACGGAAGTGCAACCGGGAAATCTCCTTTAAGCCTGCATTTTACCTTTTCAGTTTTAAACTGTCCTTCTGCTGTAACTGCAATGTTGGCCTGGGCAATTGTTTTTTCCTCTTCCTCTTCTGCATCCAGATACTGGATTTTGCTGGTTACAATTCCCTTATCAACTGTCCGGTAGGGTGTTTCAATAAACCCGTATTCGTTGATTTTTGCATAGATACACAGCGAGGAGATAAGACCAATATTCGGGCCTTCCGGAGTTTCGATCGGGCACAAACGGCCATAGTGAGTATAGTGAACGTCACGAACTTCGAAACCGGCACGGTCCCGGGTAAGTCCGCCAGGTCCAAGGGCAGATAACCTTCGTTTGTGGGTCAGTTCAGCCAACGGATTGGTTTGATCCATGAACTGGCTAAGCTGATTAGTTCCAAAGAATGCGTTAATAACCGATGAAACGGTCCGGGCATTTACAAGATCCTGTGGGGCAAAGGATTCATTGTCCCGCAGGTTCATTCTTTCCTTAATAGTTCTTGCCATACGGGCGAGACCCACAGAAAACTGTCCTGCAAGCTGTTCACCAACGGTTCGAACCCGGCGGTTTCCCAGGTGGTCAATATCATCGAGTGTTTTGTTGCCGTTTTTCAGGTCGATCAGATAATGAATAATCGAAATGATATCTTCCCGGGTAAGAACAGTGACATCAATCGGGATATTCAGCCCGAGCTTTTTGTTGATTCTGTACCGGCCGACATCGCCGAGATCATATCTTTTCGGACTGAAAAACAGTCTTTCAATAACGTTTTTCGCCGTTTCCAGATCGGGTGCATCACCTGAACGGAGTTGCTTGTAAATGTGATCAAGTGCGGATTCCTCGTTATAGGTTTTGTCAGCATTGATGGTATTTACGATCACTTTAAGTTCTTCTGAGCGGCCGGCTTTAAGAAATTTGAGGGTTGTAATTCCGGCCGTTTTGATTTCTGCGATCAGATCCTCTGAAAGCGGGGTCTTGGTGTCGAGAATGACTTCACCGGTTTCCTGATCGAATACTTCAGTAACAACCAGCCGGTCAGTATAAGCGGTCAGATCCCCTTTTTTTACATCGACAGATTCAACAAGGTCGAACAATTCATAAATTGCTTCATTTGTCGGGTAACCGAGTGCCCTGAGCAGGGTGGTAATATGGAACTTCTTCTTCCGGTCGATATAGGCAAACATGATGTCATTTACATCTGTTGTAAACTCGACCCATGATCCGCGGAATGGAATAATTCTTGCACTGAAAAGTTTGGTTCCGTTCGGGTGAACTGATTCGCCGAAGAAAACACCGGGTGACCGGTGAAGCTGGGAAACAATGACCCGCTCGGCGCCATTGATTATAAAGGTTCCCTTTTCGGTCATATAGGGCAGGTTGCCCAAATAAACTTCCTGCTCAATAGTGTCAATATAATCATTGCTGTTCCCAGACTCATCCTTGGTAGACAGGCGGAGTTTAGCTTTCAGGGGAACCGCATAGGTGAGACCTCTTTCAATACATTCGACAACCGAATATTTCGGCTTGTCAACATAATATTCTACAAATTCAAGAATATAATTTTCGCGGTTATCAAAAATCGGGAAATTCTGAAGAAAGACACGTTGCAGACCGTTGTTTTTACGACGGTCCGGCGGAAGTTCATCCTGAATAAACTGTTTAAAGGAATCTACCTGGATACTGAGAAGGTCAGGGAATTCGGCGGAGAGTTCAATTCTGGAGAAGTTGATCCGGCCGCTGTCCGTGCGTTTGTAATTTGAAATATTCATTCGACCTAAGAACCTCTTTTTCCGACAAAGTAAGATGGGGCGTTTAAATACGGCCAAAAAAGAAAAAAGCAAGAAAAGCCGACACGTCTGCGCCGACTTTTTCTTACTTAAAAGCCTGTTTAAGGCGGACTAACGAGAAGAAAAACTTATTTTACTTCTACGGCAGCACCGGCTTCTTCGAGTTCCTTCTTCAGTTTCATAGCATCATCTTTAGAGATGGCTTCTTTAACTGTTTTCGGAGCGCCGTCAACGAGATCCTTAGCTTCTTTCAGGCCCAGGCCGGTAGCAGCACGAACCACTTTGATCACATTGATTTTATTAGCACCGGCATCCTTCAGGACGACGTCAAATTCTGTTTTTTCTTCAACCGGAGCAGCGGCAGCAGCAGCAGGAGCAGCAGCAACAGCAACAGGAGCGGCAGCAGAAACGCCGAATTTGGTTTCGAGAGCTTTAACGAGCTCAGCAGCTTCAGAAAGGGTCAGTTTACCGATTTCTTCAACTAAGTTTTGAACAGCAGACATGAGTTAACTCCTTGTTAATTCTAAATTTTTATTGACCTTGGTTTTTTTCAGCGACCTGATTGACTGCATACATGAGGTTCCGCATCACAGAAGACATGACCCCAACAATGTTGGTAGCCGGTGCCTGGATACTGCCCATAATTCTGGCAATCAATTCCTCCTTGGTCGGCAAGGTGGCAAGATGTTCGAGCTTATCAGCACCGAATACTTCACCGTCCACAAAAGCCGCTTTGAGAGTAGGTTTTTCACTGGTTTTGAGGAATTCTTTCATAATCCGGGCAGGAGCAATCGGGTCATCTGGTGCCCCGAAGGCAATTGCCGTTGAATACCGCAGCGCATCGTACAATTTCTCATACCCGCCGATGTTGTCAAAAGATCTCTTTGCCAGAGTATTTTTAACCACGTAGTATTCAATTCCTGCAGCCCGGAAACGATTCCGGATATCATTCGACTTTTCAACCGTTAAACCGGAAAAATCGGTGACGTACACACTGGAAGACCGTTTGATCTTTTCAGTTACTTCCGCTATGACGAGCGCTTTTTCATCTTTAGTCATTATTCACCTGATCGTTTAAACGGTTATACAGTAACTGCTGAACGGCTGATTTTTACACTGGGTCCCATTGTGGTAGACAGGAATACGCTTTTAACGTAGGTTCCCTTTGCCGTGGATGGTTTCAGTTTAACAACCGTTTGAAACAGTGCGTTGATATTTTCGGTAAGGGCTTGTTCGGTAAAAGATTTCTTCCCGACAAGTGCATGGACGATACCTGCTTTATCTACCCGGAATTCAATTTTACCGGCTTTCAGTTCTTCAACGGCGTTTTTAACATCCATTGAAACGGTACCGGATTTCGGGTTAGGCATCAAACCACGCGGACCGAGCACTTTACCGAGCTTACCGACCTCAGACATTACATCCGGAGTTGCGACAATCACATCAAAATCAAACCAGCCGCCTTTGATCTTTTCGACATACTCACCAAGGCCAACATAGTCAGCACCTGCGCTTTTTGCTTCATCGACTTTGTTCGCGTTACAGAGAACGAGAACTTTTGGCGTTTTACCGGTACCATTCGGAAGCCGAACGGTTCCACGGACCACCTGGTCTGCATGACGAGGATCAACTCCCAAACGTATTGCAACATCGACGGATTCATCGAATTTTGCATTTGGTGTTTTCTTGACTGCAGCAACCGCATCAGAAACTGAAAGTTCATCCAGTACCGAAGTGACTTTTGCAGATGCAAGGTAGCGTTTACTACTCTTCATGTGACTCTTTCTTTGTTTTTAGTTATTCTTCGACCACGATGCCCATGCTTTTTGCAGCACCGGCAACCATGCTCATTGCAGATTCAAGGCTGGTCGTGTTCAGATCCGGCATTTTCATTGAAGCAATTTCACGGATCTGATCCTGACTGATTTTACCAACCTTGGTACGGTTTGGCTCTGCAGATCCCTTTTCAAGTTTGATTGCTTTCTTGATCAGAACTGCTGCAGGAGGCGTTTTGGTAATAAAGGTGAAAGACTTATCTGAATAAACGGTGATGACAACCGGAATGATAAGTCCCATTTTATCCTGGGTTTTTGCATTATACTGCTTGCAAAACTCCATGATATTGACCCCTTTTTGACCCAGAGCCGGTCCGATAGGAGGAGCAGGGGTTGCCTGTCCTGCGGGGATCTGTAACTTGATATACCCTGTAATTTTTTTTGCCATATTTTACTCTTAGCGATGTATTAAAAAAACCGGTTATTCCAGAGATTCGCCTTTAACAGGTTCTACCTGGAAGAAGTCGAGTTCCACAGGAGTTTTCCGGCCAAAGATTGAAACCATGACTTTGACCTTCATTTTCTCTGGATGAACTTCCTGAATGATGCCTTCAAAATTATTAAACGGCCCGTCGGTAACCTTTACAGGATCACCTGCTGCAAACGGAACTTCGTAAGTTTCTGTTTTTTCAGCCTCATCCATTTTACCCAGAATCCGTTTAACTTCATCCGGACGAAGCGGGACAGGATCTGTTTTGGTCCCGAGAAAAGAGATTACTGATGGAACGTTCTGTATAAAGTGCAGAACTTCTTTGGTCAGATCAGCTTCAACCAGAATATAGCCGGGAAAAAAGTTCTTGGTTTTACTTTTCTTTTTCCCATCCTTCATTTCAAATACTTTTTCTGAAGGAATCAGAACATTGGCTACAGCCTCACGGAAATCACGGTGCTTCAATTCAGCTTCAATGATGTTCTTTACTTTATTTTCGTGGCCAGAAAAAGTTCTGACGATATACCACTTATATTCCAAAGCTCAGCCTCAGTAAATGAAAAATCAGAGAATCAAAGTGAGCAGATAGCTGAATACGGTATCCATGCTATACACAGCAATACCGAAAACCAGGGAGAAGACCAAAACAATCACAGTCGATTCTTTCAGTTCTTCGCGGGTGGGCCAGGAAACCTTTGACATTTCGGCCAGGACTTCGGTCAGATATTGTTTGATTGTATTCATAATTTTTCAGAGTTAGGATGCACGACAGGAGGGACTCGAACCCCCAACCTGCGGTTTTGGAGACCGCTGCTCTACCAATTGAGCCACTGTCGTGTGGTTAAAAACCTTATTTAGTTTCTTTGTGCGGGGTATGTTTTGCGCAAAAAGAGCAGTATTTCTTGAATTCAACCCGACCGCTGTGCAACTTCTTATTCTTGGTTGTACTGTAGTTCCGGTTTTTGCAGACTGTACATTCGAGGGTAATAATTTCTCTCACCTGAGACTCCGATCAAATAAAAAAAGAGTATAGAAGCAATCTATACTCTTTTTTATCCAGACTTGTTTTCTTATTCAATAATCTTGTTTACGAAACCGGCACCGACGGTACGGCCACCTTCGCGGATTGCGAAGCGGAGACCTTCT
>JAKLJL010000015.1 GCA_023151185.1 Bacteroidota bacterium | reverse complement strand
AGCAGCAATCTGACACCGCCCCGGGTTTACATCGCCCGCCATTTATAAATACCAGGGTTTGGGCTCGGGCCTTTGGCTTTTCCCAATTGGCTCGACATCGGGGAATCTATCGCTTACCTTTATCGTTTTTCCGGAAAAACCAGGAGAGTTTCTGTGACCTCGATTGACCAGCTTTTCGGGGAACTCTGGGCGGATTATTCCACCCGGAATCCCATTGCAAACCAAATTCACCATCTGCTTGAATCAAAGGGAGAAACCGTGGTGAATGACCACGTTGCCCTCCGGACGTTTAACGTCCATCCCGTTGGGATCGAGGCCCTTGCCAAACCATTTGTCCGGTTGGGATATACCGAAAAGGGACAGTACCAGTTTCCCGAAAAGAAGCTCTTTGCCCGGCACTGGGAGCACCCCTCCGGCCTGTATCCCAGGGTTTTTATCTCTGAACTGCTGGTTGAAGAATTTTCGCAGGATTTCCAGAAAATTATTGAACTTCTCGTGAAGCAGGTTCCGGCAGAGACAGTGAAAAGCCCCGGATTTCCTGTTGCAGGAATCCCCTGGACAATAATTGATTTTGAAACGTATGAGTTTTTACGTCAGGAAAGTGAATACGCCGCCTGGATGGCAGTTAACGGATTCAGAGCCAACCACTTTACGGTTTCGGTCAATCATCTGAACTCGTTTCCTTCGCTGGATTCACTCAACCGGTTCCTGAAAGAATCCGGATTCCGGCTGAACAGTCAGGGTGGTGAAATCAAGGGAACACCGGCAGAATTCCTTGAGCAATCCTCAACTCTGGCAAATATGATCCGGATTGAGCTGGCAGACGGAACCTACGACCTTCCGGGATGCTACTATGAGTTTGCCCTTCGCCATCCCATGGCCACCGGTGAACTTTACAGTGGGTTTATTGCCAGTTCTGCCGATAAAATTTTTGAATCCACCGACAGAAAAATTCAGTAACCGGCCTCCGTTACCACACCTTGCCGTGGCAGGAATAGCAGGAGGTCTTTGAAGATCCGCCTTTCAGATCTGTTCCGTGACACTGGGTGCAATTAGTTTCGGGTGCTGTGAGCCCGGCCTTGTGATAAGCACCGCCCTTCCGGATGGTATGATCGTCGGGAACCGATCCGGACCCGGAACCGGTTGAAGAATCTGAGCAGCCGGCGGTGAAGGAAAGCAGGCAAACAGCAAGGATCTGAACTCCGCTTTTTTTCATCATGATTTTACCTTGCCTGTAGAAGTTATTCTGTTGCAAAACCTGTTTGGTTTCGGTCTGAACAGGTCAGACAGATTTCACCGGACAAAAATTGCAACTCAGGAAAGAAAAATGAAATCCATTTCAGACTTTTACACCGCTTTCCAGCAAAAAGACTGGAAAACCATGCAGAACTGCTATCACCCCGAAGCCCGGTTTTCTGACCCGGCCTTCCCCGGACTGGAAGCTGCAGAAGTCAAAGCCATGTGGAAAATGCTGGTTTTATCGGGAAAGGATCTGTCACTTCAGTTTCAGGTTCTTGAAGAAACCAGCCGGACCGCTTCTGTTTTGTGGATTGCCGATTATACCTTCTCTTCCACCCGGAGAAAAGTCCGGAATGTGATTACCGCCCGGATCGACCTGAAAGACGGGCTGATTTACCGGCACCGTGATGAATTTTCATTTTGGCGCTGGAGCCGCCAGGCTTTGGGTCTGGCCGGATGGCTTCTGGGGTGGACTCCCTTCCTGAAGCAAAAGGTTCAGACCTCTGCCCGTGAAAAACTGACCGGATTCATGCAAAAGGAGTCCAGATTGTCTGCCACCTGGCCGGTAATCAGGTTTTAAGTGTAATTCTGCCGGGATTCCTGCAGACAGCCGGGGAATGACAGCCGGATTTTCGTATTTTTGCCGGAAACAAACCTGTCATGTCCACACTTTTCGATTCTGATTCTGCAGCCACTGACATCCGGACTCCCCTTGCTGACCGGATGCGCCCCCGCCGACTGGAAGACGTCATCGGGCAAACCCACCTTTTAGGTCCGGATGGACCCATCCGCCTGTTTTATGACCGCCGTGAATTTCCGTCCATTCTGCTTTGGGGGCCGCCGGGAGTCGGGAAAACAACCCTGGCCCAGCTCATTGCCCGGGAAGCCGGTTACCATTTTACCCGGTTGTCGGCTATTGAAGCCGGCGTGAAGGAAGTCAGGGAACTGATTGCTCAGGCCCAGTTCAGGCAACAGCAGGGACGAAAATCCCTCATGTTCATTGATGAAATCCACCGGTTCAATAAGAACCAGCAGGATGCCCTGCTTCATGCCGTTGAAACCGGCGTGATCACCCTGTTCGGAGCCACGACTGAAAATCCGTCTTTCGAAGTTAATGCGGCCCTTCTGAGCCGGTGCCAGGTTTACCGGCTTCAGTCTCTGACCGATGAGGAACTGGGGCAGGTGATCGACCGGGCCCTGACCGCCGATGGCGTTCTGAAAGATCTAGATATTCATCTCGAAGACCGGGACTTGCTGATCTCTCTGTCTGCCGGTGATGCCCGGACGGCCCTGAATGCCCTTGAACTGGCGGTAAGTTTTGCCCGGAAGGGCTCCGGCCGTCAGGTTCAGATCACCCGGTCCATTCTGGAAAAGGCCCTTCAGCAGAAAACCGCTCAATATGACAAAAGCGGTGAAAACCACTACGACACCATTTCGGCCTTTATTAAATCCATGCGGGGAAGCGACCCGGATGCAGCCCTGTTCTGGCTCGCCAAAATGCTGGATGCCGGTGAAGACCCCCGGTTCATAGCCCGGCGAATGGTTATTTTTGCCAGCGAAGATGTCGGGAATGCCGATCCGTTTGCTTTGAGTCTTGCCGTTACCGGGTTTCAGGCGGTTGAACTCATCGGAATGCCCGAAGGCCGGATTAATCTTGCCCAGGTTGTCACGTATCTGGCCTGCTGTCCCAAGTCAAACGCCTCTTATGTTGCTATTGAAGAGGCACTTTCGGAAATTCGCAGCGGAGCAAATGCCACCGTTCCGATCTTTCTGCGCAACGCCCCAACACGGCTGATGAAACAGGAAGGATACGGAGACGGATACCAGTATCCGCACTCCTTTGATAACCAGTTTGTCCGGGCAAACTACTTCCCGGAAAAAGTGCCGGTTAAATCTTTCTACAGGCCCGGTTCTCACGGTAAAGAGAAATTATTCAGGGAAAGGCTGGAGTTTTTCTGGCCTGAACGATACCAGTCATTGAAAAAAAAGGATTAAAAATGAGTCATTACGCCGTGGGAGTGGATGTTGGCGGGACGAGTGTCAAATTAGCTTTGGTCAGTGAAGAGGGGGAAGTTATTGAACAAACCAGTGTTCCCACACTGGGGGATGAAAGTCCGGATGCGACGGTCAGTCAGATTGCAGAAACTGTTGCTGCTTTTAAAAAAAACCTGAAAGCCGGGGATGAAATTCTCGGGATCGGAATCGGCGTTCCGGGGGTGGTCGATCTCGATGGCGGAACGGTTTCGTATCCGCCAAATCTGAAAGGCTGGGGAGTCGTCAGGCTGGGTGACCTGGTAAAAAAAGCTACAGGTTATGAAACCAAAGTTGAAAATGACGCCAATGTGGCAGCTTTCGGAGAAGGTATTTTCGGATCCGGCAAGAACCACAACTCCTTTATCATGATCACGCTGGGAACCGGAGTCGGCGGTGGAATCGTAATCGGAAAGAAAATTTACCGGGGAATGTTCGGCGGAGCCGGTGAAATCGGGCACATTTCGATTCAGCACGACGGACCCGCCTGCAACTGCGGAAACCGGGGGTGCATTGAACGGTACATCGGGCAGCAGAATATTGTGGACTTTGCCCACCAGACTGTCGGGAAATTTCCTCACTCTCCTCTGGCAAGAACGGCTGAAGACCGGCGGCTTGAAGTTAAGGATCTCGGGCTTAACGCCGTTAAAAACGATGAGTTTTCCATTCATGTTCTCGGTCACGTCGGGAAACTGCTCGGCGTCGCCCTGACTTCGATGCTTCATATTCTCGACATCCGGACGTTTATCATCGGCGGCGGAGTTGCCGGTGCCGGTGACTTTATTCTGGGTCCGGCCGAAACCCACATTAAAACCCATGCCCTGGCTTCCATGCGTCACTCAGTGAAACTGATCCCGGCCGTACTCGGCAACAACGCCGGCGTTCTGGGTGCCGCTGCCATGGTGTATCAGAACTGATATGCTGCCGGCTGAAGAAGTAAAACGGGTTCAGGAATTCCTTGATGGCATTCGCCTGGTGGATGATGCCGTCAGCCGGATTCCCGGCGGGGCCTGGCACTTCAGACCTGCACCCGGCAACTGGACCCTTCATGAAATTCTGATTCATCTGGCGGATGCTGAAGCCGTTGGGTATGCACGGGTCAGAAGGATGATTGCGGAACCGGGAAGCACAATTTTTGCCTACGATCAGGATGCCTGGGCCGTCAGCCTTCAGTACGGATCAACCCCGGCCGAAGAGGCTCTGGCGTTATTCAGAATCTGCCGGAAACTGACTGCCGGGCTGCTTTTAAACCTGGAGGCAGGTGACCTTTCACGCCACGTCATTCATCCGGAACGGGGTCCGATTACCGTTTCTGATTATCTGGGGATCTACTCCCGGCATGTTGAAGACCATCTGAAACAGATTCAGCGTAACCTGGAGGCCTGGAAACCCTGACTTCAATCCGTTTATCCCGAATTTTCGTACCGGCGGTTTTCCTGCTGTTCCCGGTTTTTTCCGGTGGTTCCGTCCCCCCGACCGATTCCGTCTGGCCGTTTAATGCTCCAGATAGCCTGGCGGCCTCCGACTCCCTCCTGGCTGCCGACACGACGTCTGAAGCCGGTTCCGATCTGGATACCGTGGTGGTTTATCAGGCCAGTGATTCCATCCTGTTTTCCTTCGGGACCCGAAACATGGATCTGTACGGAAACTCCTCGCTGATTTACGGATCAACCAATCTGAAATCGGAACGGATCAATATAGACTGGACCCAAAACCAGCTTTTCGCTGAGGGTATGACCGATTCAGCCGGGCAGATTGCCGGCTCTCCAGAATTCAACGATGAAGGTGAACCGTATAAGGGTGCCCGGGTCTACTACAATTTCAAGACAAAAAAAGGACGGGTTCTGGCCGGGAAAACCGAAATGGGAGATGGGTTTTACCGGGGAACAAAAATCAAGAAACAGGCCCCTGATGTCCTTTTTGTGCAGAATGGGGTTTACTCTACCTGCAATCTGGATGAACCGCATTTTCATTTCTGGGGCAAAGAGATGAAAATTCTGGTCAAAGACAAGATTATTGCCCGTCCTATTGTTCTGATGATGAATCAGGTTCCCGTATTTGCCCTTCCGTTTGCCATTCTTCCCAACCGGGGCGGCCGCCAGTCGGGCATCATTCCGCCGACATACGGCGAGTCTGCCCTGAGAGGAATTTTTCTGCGGGGTGGCGGCTATTACTGGGCACTGAGCGAGTATTATGACCTTACCACCACCGGCGATTATTATTCAAAAGGCGGTTATAACCTGTATGGCGATTTTAACTATAACAAGCGGTACGAGTTCAGCGGAAGTATTCAGGGCGGATTCACAAAAGACATAACCGGTGAAACAACTGACCCGGATTATAACGAAAATACCGGGTACAACCTCCGGTGGAATCATCATCAGGAAATCGATCCGTCCTCAAACCTGAATGCCAATGTCCAGTTTATGAGCTCCAATTACCTGAAACGGACCTCGTTCAATGCCAGAGATTTGTCTCAGCAGGAAATTCAGTCGAACGCGGCCTATTCCAAGGTTTTTGAAGACGCCGGATGGAGCACCAGCCTGGGGTTTGACCGCCGGCAGCAGCTTCAGACCGGAACCGTTTACCAGTCCTTTCCGACAATTTCTGCCACAAAACGATCTTTCAATCCGCTCCGTGATGAGTCCAAACCGGCGTCCCGTCAAAGCTGGTATGAAAAACTGACCATTGCCTACTCGGGATCCTTCCGGAATATCAACAACCGGATCGTCAGTCAGATTACAGATTCAACCACCAGTACCCTGATTCAGGAAGACTACGGGTTCAGCCACCGCCCCAGCATCAACCTTCCGTTCCCGGTCGGCCAGTATTTCACGCTGAATCCCAGTTTCAGCTACACCGAAAACTGGTATTTTAAAACCATCCGGAAGGAACTGAATCCGGCAACAGGACTTCTGGATAAAAAAACTGTCCGTGGATTTGAAGCGGCCAGAACCTGGAGTGCCGGCCTCAGTGCATCAACCCGGCTTTACGGAATTATTCAGCCCCAGTTCGGTTCGGTGAAGGGATTCAGGCATGTTCTCCAGCCATCGGTGAGCTACAGCTTCCAGCCCGACTTTTCCTCTCCGGAGTATGGTTACTATAAAACCGTGACCGATTCGGCAGGAAAGCTTCAGAAATACTCCATTTTTGAAGGCAGTATCCTGGGCGGACCCGGTACCGGCCGGGTGAGTGCCCTTTCGTTCAGTCTGAGCAATATTTTTGAAATGAAGCTGGATGGTAAACCGGATGAAAACGGGAAAAAGGGCAAGGATGAGGTGATTCAGCTCATCCGGTATCTGAATGCCTCGGCAGGCTACAACTTCGCTGCAGATTCACTGAACTGGTCGAATCTGACTCTTTCTGCGGGCACAAATCTCGGGCAGAATTTTTCGGTCCAGTATTCCAGTACCTACACTCCTTACGATTATAACTACGTTAAAAACCTGAACACCGGCGTCGTAACTGAACGGATCACCCGGTTTACCCTCTGGAAAAAAAACAAAGGACTCCTCAGAAGTCTGAACCAGAGTTTTTCTTTCAGCTTTTCCTATACGGCAGAAAAAGCAGAGAAAAAGGACCGCCTTAGTTACCAGGACGAAACCAAACCTGCCGATCCGTTCCAGAGAACCCTGTCACCGGCTGAACAGCGAAAACTCCAGCTTAAAAATGTCGATTTCGATGTTCCCTGGTCATTCAACCTGACGGGAAATTTTACAACCAGTACGCCGACACCTTCCGTCAAAACCCGGTCAGCCTTTCTGAACGGAAGTATCGATGCAAGCCTGACTGAAAACTGGAAAATCGGGGTTTCGGGAGGATATGACCTCATTCTGGATGAATTTACCTACCCGCAGCTCACTATTTTCAGAGATCTTCACTGCTGGCAGATGGATTTTTCCTGGGCACCGGCCGGGGCATACAGCTTTTATTCCCTGAACATTCACATCAAAGCTCCTCAACTGCAGGATATTTCGGTTAAAAAATCGGAATATTCCTACGATCGTTTCTGATTTCAACTCCGGAGGGAATTATGGCCGGTCATTTCAGGTATTTTTTCCCGGTACTGACAGCATTGGTTCTCAGTCAGGCCTGCAGTTTTGAAACCTCTCCCGCACAAAGTGAAACGCGGAATCTGGCGCCTCTACTGCCGGATGAACCCGCCATTTTCCCTGCGGATGACTTGCCGGTATCCTTTCTGGCTGCCGGAGATGCCGGAACCGGCGGCGTTAACCAGAAGGAAGTTGCCGCAGGAATGGCCCGGGTTGCTGAAAACCTGCCGGCCCGCTTTGTCCTGTACCTGGGTGACAATTTTTATGAATCCGGCGTGACTTCTGCCCACGATTCCTTGTGGCAGACCGCATTTGAACTGGTTTACACCCAGCCGTCGCTTCAGATTCCGTTTTTTGCCATTGCCGGAAATCATGATCATTACGGAACTGTTCTTGCCGAAGTTGAGTATACATCCCGGTCTGACCGGTGGCGGATGCCGGCGTTGTACTATACGTTTTCTGTTCCCTTTCCTGCCGGTGACAGCCTGCAGTTCTGGGCTTTGGATACAGAACCCTTGCTGGATGAATCTTCCGGCGAATCCCGTCTGCAACTGGCCTGGCTGGACAGCAGTCTTAAAAACTCGGAAGCGGCGGTTAAAATCGTTTTCGGCCACCATCCGGTCCGGTCTTCAGGACAGCATGGTGATACCGGAGAACTCACCGGCCAGCTCAAATCTCTGCTCGAAAAAAACCGGGTGAGTCTCTATTTTGCCGGTCACGATCACGATCTGGAACTGCTGAAACCCGAAAATGGCGTCACTTACGTGATTTCAGGCTCAGCCGGAAAAACACGGGATATCACCTGCACAGAAAGAACAGTCTTTGCCTCGGCAGATTTCGGATTTGTCTCGTCCAGAGTGTCCAGAAAACTGGCCGAACTCCGTTTTTTTGACCGGGACGGAAACAAACTTTTTACCCGGGTTTTCCCGATTAATCAGCAAATTGAATTTAAAGGAAGGAAATGAGATGAAGGAAATTCTGCTGGTCACGGTATCCGGTGAAGATAAACCCGGCCTCACGGCAGCCTTGTGTTCGGTTTTAGCCGATTCGGGCGTGAACATTCTGGATATGAGCCAGTCGGTGATCCATTCTTCCCTGTCACTGGGGCTGGTAATTGAATTGCCGAAACATTCCGAAAATCCGTCTCATGACCTGATGAAGGAATTACTTTTCAAAGCCTTTGAACTGGGCGTTAAAATCCGGTTTTCACCCATTTCGGAGGAACGGTATGAAAAGTGGGTTCAGAATCAGGGTAAAAAGCGGTATATCATCACCCTTCTGGCCCGACGGATCCGGGCGGAACATCTTGCCCGGCTATCGGGAGTAATCCACGAAAACGGACTGAATATAGATGTGATAACCCGGCTTTCGGGACGTCCGCCGCTGAACGAAACCGACCGGCTTCCCCGTGCTTCCATCGAGTTTTCAGTCAGGGGAGAACCCCGTGATTTCAAAGCCATGAAGGCTGCATTTCTCGACATCAGCCATGAATACGGAATAGACATTGCCTTTCAGGAAGAAAACCGGTTTCGCCGGAACCGGCGTCTGGTTGCGTTTGATATGGATTCAACCCTGATCAGTACCGAAGTTATCGATGAACTGGCCCGTCATGCCGGGGTGGGTGATGAAGTCGCTGCCATTACGGAAGCTGCCATGAGGGGTGAACTCGATTACCGGGAAAGCCTCAGACGGCGGCTGAGCCTGATTAAAGGGCTCCCCGAAACTGAACTGGCTTCCATCGCACAGGGCCTCGAGTTAAATGAGGGCGCAGAACGCCTGATCAGCATCCTTAAGTCCCTCGGGTATAAAACCGCCATTATTTCAGGCGGATTTACCTTCTTCGGAAATTTTCTGGCTTCCAAACTGGGCATTGATTACGTTTTTGCCAATGAACTTGAAATCCGGGACGGAAAAGTTACCGGCGAAGTCACCGGTGACATTATTGATGCCAGAAAAAAGGCCGAGTGCCTGAAACAGATTGCCGAACAGGAATCCATCTCGCTTGAACAGGTTATTGCCGTCGGGGATGGAGCCAATGATCTGCCCATGCTGGCGGCTGCCGGACTTGGAATTGCCTTCAGGGCCAAACCCCTGGTCAGAAAATCAGCAGATCAGGCCCTGTCCTCCATCGGCCTCGACGGAATTTTGTATCTGATCGGCGTCCGTGACCGGGAACTGACGGATGATTGACCGGTCCCGGGGTATTTTGAATTCACTCAAATTCAGAGTATTTTAAAGATTTTTCACACCCTACAGTTGAAGGAGACCTCCCGATATGCAATGGTTCGCTGAACTTCACCCGGTACTTGCCCACTTTTCGGTTGCCCTGATCCCGGCCGGACTTCTGGTACTACTGATTTACCGGTTCACCTGGCAGGAATGGCTGCTGAATACCTCACTTACACTGTTTGTTTTCGCAACCCTGTCTCTGTTCCTGTCTTCCTTTTCGGGCCATCAGGCAGAATCTCTGGTTGGTGGCATTCCGGGAATTCATGACCCGATCGAAGCCCACGAAGACTGGGCCATGATTTCACAATGGTCTGCCCTGCTGCTTTCCGTTCTGACTTTCCTCTACATCCGGTTTAAGGATTCTGCCCTGAGGTTTAACAAGGATGTCAGTTATTTTCTGGTTCTCGCCGGTGGTGTCTGGTGTACTTTTTCCGTTCTGATGACCGGAAACAAAGGCGGCGACCTGGTTTATGATTACCACGTCAGCGGTTCGGTAAGAGCCCAGACCAGTGAATCCATCCAGCGTCAATCCTATGCCTTTTATTATAGCCGGATTCAGTACCTGATCGAGAAAAATGACATCCCGGCCGTTATTTCCCTTTTCCGGGAAATCGAAATTCAGCTTCCCGAAAATACCGATTTCAAAATCATGCAGGCCCAGTTTCTGTTCCAGCAGTTAAACAGTCCGAAAGAAGCCCTTACAATTCTGGATCAGACTCTGAATCTGCTCAGGGATCCTCAAAGCCAGCAGTATTATGATGCCCTGGTAGCCAAATATAAAGCTTACACCGCCCTGAATGATTCACTCGGCCAGACTGCGGTTAAGCAACGTCTCACCGAACTGTTTCCGAAAAGCGATTACGTAAAAACCCTTCAGTAACTCTTTCTGTTAAGCCGCAGAGACCTGCTGTTGCAGGTTCCTGCGGTTCTTTTCCCAATCCGGTTTTGATTAAACCCGCTGTCTTGGTTAATTTAAAGATTATGACCAGACACTGTCACATCCTTACCTTCCTTATTTCCTGGGCCTTCCTTTCCTTATTATCGGACAGTGCCACCGGGACAGAACTTGGCAAACAGTTTTCCACAGTTTATACCCTCCGTGATTTTCATGCCGCCAACCAGAACTGGGGCACCGTGCAGGACTCAGCTGGTGTGTTATATTTCGCCAACAATGACGGGATTCTTTGTTTTGACGGATTTTACTGGACCCTGATTCCGGTCTCAAAAGACAGTTCATCCGTCAGAGCAATTGCCACGGGTCCTGAGGGGTCGATCTGGGCCGGTGCTGAAGATGAATTCGGAAAACTGACCCGGCTGCCAAACGGGAAACCGGTTTTCACTTCCTGGTACCGGTATCTGCCCGATTCATCCTTCAGATTTACCGTTGTCCGGAAAATCCTTATTTCCGGCGATTTGGTTTTCTTTATTACCCCGCAGGCCGTTCTTCAGGTTCGGGATACGGTTATTACCATCATCCGGACAAAAACGCAGATTCAGAACGGATGGCTTGCCCGCGGGAAAGTTATCATCCGGGAAAAAGCCACCGGCCTTGCCGAAATCAGAAACGGTGCCCTGGTTCCGCTCCCCGGGGGTGACCGGTTTGGAAGCGAAGATGTCTTTTCTCTTCTTGATCTCCCCGGCGGCAGCCTGCTGGCAGCCTCCCGTACCTCTGGCTTCTGGCGGCTGAACCCCGACTCCGGCACCGCTGATCCGGTTTTTCCCGAAGCCGGAACCTTTATCACCGAAAACCGGATTTATAACGGACTTCGCCTGTCCGACGGGAAAATGGCGTTTCCGACGCTGCTCGGCGGAGTTCTGATTTTGAATCAGGACGGATCCATTGCCGAAATCCTGAATAAGCAGCGGGGCCTGCGTGAAAATAAAGTGTACCATGTTTATGAAGACCGCCAGGGGCTGCTCTGGATGTCTCACGAACGGGGAATTACCCGGGTCGAATTCCGGTCCCCAATCAGCTACTGGGATGAATCTCTGGGACTCGACGGAAGCATTTATGACCTGATCCGGTTCCAGGGTATTTTATATGCCGCAACCGGCTCGGGCCTGTTTAAAATACCTGGAACAACCGCCGAAAAACTCGATATTCCTGAAACTCAGATCTGGAAACTGGCAGAACTGAACGGATCCCTGTATGCAGCTACCAATTACGGGTTGTACAAGCTTCAGGGTGATAAACTGACCCGGGTTTTCGAAGAACCGGTCAACTCCCTGCTTCCTGCTGGAAAGACTCTTTTCTGCGGACTCCGGTCCGGACTTAAAGTCGTTGGCCCGGGTGGCAACCGCCGTATTTTTCCGGAAATTGAGGATGAAATCACCCAGCTTGCCCTTGCTCAGGATGGCAGAATCTGGGCATCCACCCGGCTGAACGGACTGATCAGGTTACCGGAAGATCCCGGCGCACAAACCCATTCTTCAACACCGGTTTATTATACTTCTGCCGATGGACTCCCCGGCGAAAATTTCCTTCAGATTTATTCCTTTCCGGTTGGCCTCATCGCAGCAACCCAGTCCGGACTGTATGTTTTTCAACCGGCAGAAAACCGGTTTATCCCGGCCGGCCACCTCTTCCCCGGACTTCCGGTTAACCAGTCGACCTACCGCCTGGCAGTTTCACCGTCGGGAGATTTTTTCTCGGATACCCGGTATTGGCTTCAAAAAACGCCGTCAGGATTTTTACCGGCAGCCAATGACCTGTTCAGAAGGCTTCCGCTGATGGAATTCTGGGCAATTTACCCCGAAGCCTCAGGGGCAGTCTGGATTGGCGGAACAGAAGGACTTTTCAGGGTTCAGATTTCGGAAACCAACCTGCCGTCACCAGCCATAAAACCCCTGATTTCCCGTCTTTCTGTTGCAGGACGGCAGCAGTTTTATTCACCGGGCTCGTTACCCAATCCGGTAATTATCCCTTATTCCGGAAAGGGGATCCGGTTTTATTTCTCCTGCCCCGATTACATTACCGATCAGCCGTTGTGCAGGTTCCGTCTCGACGGATTTGAATCAGACTGGTCGGCCTGGGCACCGGTCAGGGAAAAGGAATATACCAACCTGCCCGAAGGCCGGTATACCTTCGAGGTTGCCGGACTTACACCCGGCGGCGGGGATACGCTGGTTTCTGCCGTCACCTTTACCATTCTGCCGCCCTGGTACCGGTCCTGGTACATGATTGCAGTTTACGTCTTTCTGGCCGGATTTGCGATCTGGGGAGTGGTGATGTACCGGGTCAATGCCTACCGGCGGGAAACTGAAATTCTGGAACAGCGGGTTACCAGCCGGACAGCCGAACTTCAAACGGCCCTGGCCGACCTTCAATCAGTCCAGACCCAATTGGTTCAGTCCGAAAAAATGGCTTCACTGGGGATTCTGACCGGTGGAATTGCCCATGAGATCAACAACCCGGTCAATTTCATCCGCAGTGCAGTTCCGCCACTCCGTCAGGACGTGGCTGATCTGATGGAACTCATCCGTCAAGTGGAAGCTGTTACCGGTTCAGAGGAGACACCTGACCGGCAGAATGACACCATCAGAGACCTGATCCGGGCAGGTAACCCGGGTGAACTTGCCGGAGAAATTCATCAGTTGCTCGAAGGTATTGAATCGGGCACCATCCGGACCATGGACATCGTTCAGTCCCTGAAAACGTTCAGCCGACTCGAAGAAAATGAAGTCAAAAAGCTGAATCTGAACGAATGTCTCGATTCAACCCTGCTCCTGCTTTCAAACCTGACCGGAACCCGGATTCGGGTGGAAACTGATCTGCAGCCCCTTCCCGAAATGGAAGGCTTCCCCGGCCAGATCAACCAGGTGCTGATGAACGTGCTGGTTAATTCAGCCGAATCCATTGCAGAATCGGGGACAATTTCCGTCCGGACAGAAGCTGCCGGTGACCGGATCCGTCTGACGATTTCGGATACCGGACACGGGATGGATGCCAAAACCCTGGCCCGTATTTTCGATCCGTTTTTCACCACCCGGCCAGTTGGGAAGAACAAAGGCCTTGGGTTATCCATCGCCTATCAGATTCTGCACTACCACGGGGGCACCATTTCGGTTACCTCTGAACCGGATAAGGGCACCACGGTTGTTATCAGTTTCCCCATCCGTTGGGATGAAAAACGGGAGTCCAGATAGGGTGTGTGGTCGGTTCTGCTGTCCCATCAGCGGTGAGTAACCCGGTTGGCCCGTAAATATACTGCCGGATGGTTTCGGTTCCTGCTGCTCCACATAAATCCAACCTTATTTTCCCGTATAGGTTATTTTCCAGTTGGCTGAATCCAAATCACGTAGTGTTAAGGTGTATTTTTTTAAGATCTCATTTTTAACGTACAAAGAATCCCTCGGGTAAAAAACACCGGTTGGGTTGTACTTGTGCGGGTTTACAACTAAAAAGGAAAATGGTTTTTCATCGGAAATTTCATCTTCATAGGATCCACGGATTTGCCAATCAATGCTCCCACCGTTTTTTACATAATCACCACCAATATATATTAAGTTCGGATCACTTGCATAATAAAATATTGATGCAAAGATTACTGTATCAGGTGAATGATTGATAATTGTAATGGTATCGTGCCCATCAGGTTCACATGATCCAGCATTCAGTAAATAAAATATAATAAATAACCCGATAGTGTTTTTCATGATAACCTCATTTATTGTAGTGATGTTTATTATAAAGCCCAACAAAGACCGGTCCCAGCACGGGAATTCCCCATGAGGCATAGTCATACCATTTAGAATGAATTCTTAAATTATTTAATAACCTTCTGTGTTCTGGGTTTTTATAGTCAACAATGGCATAATTATAACGATCCTTATTACCATAAATATCTAAAGGATTTCTTTTAAAATTCCAGCCTTTTCCGTCAAATTGGTTAACATCATAAAACCCTGATACATTTTCATTAAAATATAGAAACGCTCTTCGGTTTGCATCTTGTTCAACCTCATTGAAGGAATGTTCCCCATTACTCAGAATACTCGGAATTCCTACCCGTGGGTAATAGGCCAAGCCCATATCCTGGCTTTGAATATAATGACCATACTCGTGCTGAAAAAGGGAATTATTTGGGTCAGCTTCAATATTGTTGTCACCTATTATAAAACTGCCCTGTGTAAATGCACCCCAATTATCATCTCTAGTTTTAACAACTGTAGAGCCATATTTATAGTCGACTGATTCTACACCACCCCCAAGAAATCCTTTAAACCCAAAGGTATTCATGCTTTGTCCCGTAACAAACCCGCCAACTGTCTGTGGCAATTGCCAGGTAAGTCTGGAAATAAACTCCCAAATTCTTCCGCCAAAAGATTTATTCGGGTCTGTGGTAAAGAGCCCACCCCAAATTTTCGCATCATTTTTTGAACGGTTTGTTGCTTCATCCCATGCGTTACCAAATCGATTGCTCCCCTTTTTAAAAAAACCATCTATAAAGCCAACAATCCATGAATCAATTATAAAGAACTCCCCACTCGGATCCGTAAAGTTTACCGGGTTATTGCCACAGTAATTATAAAAGGAAGGTGTCTGGCCTGCAGGATCCATGGCGTAGAACCGACCAATGTTCGGGTCGTACATTCTTGCCTTATAGTTCATCAGCCCGGTTTCCGGGTCTTTCTCCTGTCCCGTGTAAGTGTACTTCACAATTGTGCCGGATTCAAAAGAACGGGCCGTTTTTCCAAACGGCGAGTAATCAAAATAGGCCACCACTGCCCCAGTTGTACCGTTGAAGGCAACCCGGGTTGAACCCAGGCCTGTGCTGAGCCAAGCCGAAGCATGATCTTTCATAACAAAGTAATCGGTGGTGTTATCCCGTATGGCAATCAACCCGGTTGGTCCGCAGATTTACTGCCAGATGGATTCGGTTCCTGCTGCATCACGTAAATCCAACCTTATTTTCCCGTGTAGGTTATTTTCCAGTTGGCAGAATCCAAATCACGCAGTGTTAAGGTGTATTTTTTTAAGATCTCATTTTTAACGTACATAGAATCCCTCGGGTAAAAAACACCAGGTTGGTTGTACTTGTGCGGGTTTACAACATAGAACTCAAAAGGATTTTTCTCTGTGATTTCATCCTCATAGGATCCACGGATTTTCCAAATATACTTACCTTCTGGCGGTGTTATTACCCCACCAAGATTTATCTTATTTGTATCACCACCATAACCGGATATTATTGCAAAAATCACCGAATCTGGAGATTTATTTACTGCTGTAATAGTACTGTGTCCATCAGGGTCACAAGATCCAGCATTCAGTAAAAAAAATATAATAAATAAACCAATAGTGTTTTTCATGATGTCCTCATTTATTGTAGTGAGGTGGGAATTCAAGTTTCAAATGAAGAGCTGTGTTTTAGGTGAAGGTGTTTGAACTTCATCGGTGTCGGGTGTCCATGCTGGTTTCTGGCTCTCCTGACAGTTCCCTTATTAATTTTCTGAATATACTTTGGTTAAATCAAATTAAAACCAGGTCTTTCCGGTGGTTATTTTCAAGCAGGTACACTCGTTTTTTCATTCACTCCTCGCTTCCGGACAGGATCCGGATTTTCAAAAAGGTTTCACAAATTGCATAACCCCATTCCTCTCCCAACCGGTACTATTTCATCCCTTTCCCAGAAACTCCGGTCAACCTCCGGCAATTTTCACCATTTCAGGATAAATCCGCACAGGGTTAGTCTGCCACCGGATTTTATTTCCCCGCACTTAAATTATTTAACCCAACCCCTTCATTTTTTCGTTTCTCTTCGGCATTATTCTTGCAATTGACGACAATATGCGATTTTAATGCGATTCAAATCTTAATAAGTAAAGCAGACTGTTGCCTTTTTTGTAATTTTGTCTATTTTTGCATACATAAGCGGAACAGCCACTTTTGGAGACGATCATGGCACATTCACCCTATTCAATCAACCGGTTTGATCCGGAACATGATGCCTGCGCAATTATTGCCCTTGTCCGGAAGAACGGAATGGCCACCCACGGTAACGTCCGGCGGGTTCTCAAAGCTCTCGACAACATGGGTCACCGCACCGGTGAAATCAACCAGGAAGGGGATGGAACCGGAATTCAGACCGATATTCCCCGCCTGATCTGGTCCCGCAAACTGGAACTGGCCGGTGCCGAATCCAGGACGGTTTTCAATCCGCAGTTTACTGTTCTTCATCTGATGATCCGGAGGAATACAGCCGAACGCCAGACTGCGGTGATCAAATCCATCGAACAGCTTTTAACCGGTGCCGGATTTGACGTCCTGATTTCCTCCCGGATGGATACCGTTCAGGATGCCCTCGGTCCCCGTGGAAAAGCCCTTGAACCACTTTACTGGCACATGGCCCTCGTCCCGCAGGGAAGAAAATCCATCGCAGAGAATAAAAGCCATGAACTTCATCTGAAAATTGAAAAACTGTATCCCGAAGTCCACGTGGTCTCCTTCAGCCAGAATTCGGTCATCTATAAAGTAAGGGGTGATGTCCGGACTCTGATGAACTACTTTCCGGAACTGAAGCATCCCGATTTCAGGAGTGCAATTACTCTGGGTCATGGCCGGTATTCCACCAACACAGAATCCACCCATGAACGGGCCCAGATGTTTTCTACCCTGGGGCATAACGGCGAAATCAATACCATTATGCGCCTCCGGAATGAAGCCAGGAAACTGGGAATTCAACTGGTTGAAAACGGCTCTGACTCACAGGATCTGGACCGGATGATTGAAAATCTCATGTTCCGGGAAGATTTCACCCTGATGGAAGCCATGGAAATGATCTTCCCGCCGGTCTGGTCAGAAATCGACAAAATGGATCCTCAGGCCAGAAAACTGTACACCCACTTCCGCCGGGTTATCGGGATGCCGGCACAGGGCCCGGCAGCGATCGTAGCCCGTCAGGGAGATGAAATCGTCTTTTCAGTGGATGCCCTTGGGCTCAGGCCTCTGTGGTTCGGCGAAACCGATAAGGAATTCTTTGCTTCGTCAGAAAAAGGGGTGATTGATTTTGAATCGCTTGAAACGGATCCTGTTCCGATTGCGCCCGGCGAGAAAAAAGGCATCTGGCTAAAACGGCCGATTATGATGCAGGACGGATTCGGAAACCAGATTATTAACGGGGGAGTCGAGATTTTCAGTCACAATAAACTGCGGGAGTTTGTTGTAAACCGGATCGGGACCGCCGTTACCGCCCGTGACCACATGATCCACCCGAAAAGGGAAAAAACGGACGCCGGTTCAGATCTGAAGCCGGTACCGGTGAACCAGTACATGGCCCACGGCTGGAAGACCGATGAATGGGATGATGTAACTTATTTCATGTCGAACAGCAAGGAACCGATTGCAGCTACCGGCTATGACGGCCCGCTGGCGTTTCTGGTGGATGACATCATCAACCTGCCCGAGTTTATCAAGGAAAAAGTAGCAGTGGTTACCAACCCGAGTATCGACCGGGAACGGGAAGGCGACCACTTTTCACTATCCACTTTTCTTGGCCCCCGGCCAGGCTGGCGGGAAAGTTTTGGCCATCAGGTTGTCCTGAAACACCCGTTGCTGGTAGCCGGTTCTGCCAATGACAGTTTCCTTCAGGCAGTCAGTACTTCTCTGGCTTTAAATGATGTTCTTCGTCAGGCAGATGCCCACCTGGATGTCCTGCCGGTTTCTCTGTTCAGCGAAACTGAATACCCCGGTCCTGACGAGTACAGCAAAAAAATACAACTGGTCTCAAACTCGGTTTCCACTTCATCCGGGACCCTGATTGTTCTGGATGACCGGGGCTTTGAAAATTCACCCACCTATTCACTCGATCCGTTCCTGTTCCTGTCGGGACTGAACCGGGCTCTCGAAGAAAAGTCGGGCGTCAGAGGCCGGTGCCTGCGCCTCGAGGTTTCGGTTATTCTCGTTTCGGGGCAACTCAGAAACACGCACGACTGCATTGTGGCATTGGGTCTGGGTGCCGATGCCCTGGTTCCCTATCTCGTATTTGAACGGGCAGCCGAAGTTCCTGATCAGGCCGCAAAGCGGATTTCTGCAGGAATCGCAGCCCTGAATAACGGAATTGAAAAGGTGATTTCGACTCTGGGGATTCATGACCTCAGCGGATATGCCCCGTTATTTGCTGCCATCGGACTTAAAAACGATCTGGCTCAGGCACTGGGAATCACCAATGCACTGGGAAGCAAAGAGGCCGGATTCGGGTTTGCTGAGCTTGCTTCCAATCTGGATAAACGAAAGGAGGCTCTGACCAAAGATCTGATCCGGCTGAAGCCCGATTCGCACCTGTATCCGAAAGTCTGGAAATCCATTGCAGAGGTTGCCCAGGGAAAAATGACCTATGACGAGTATCTGGAGAAACTGAAAAAAGTCACCGAAAAAACTCCGGTCGGAATCCGTCATCTGCTTGATCTTGAGCCGGTAACACCGCCGGCGGATTCCTGTGACATCACAATCGACGGATATGATGGCCCGTTTTATATCTCGGCAATGTCTTTCGGTTCTCAGGGAGAAATTTCCTACAAAGCCTATGCAGAAAGTGCAGCCCGTGAAAACCTGGTTTGCATGAACGGAGAAGGCGGCGAATTGCCAGAAATCATGGGGCGGTACTACCGCAACCGCGGACAGCAGGTCGCTTCCGGGAGGTTTGGCGTGAATGCTGCCCTGCTGAATTCTGCCCGGTTTATCGAGATCAAGGTCGGACAGGGAGCCAAACCCGGTGAAGGCGGTCACCTGCCAGGTTTCAAAGTAACGGCCAAAATTGCTGAAGCCCGGCACACCAAAACCGGCGTTGACCTGATTTCGCCCAGCAATAACCACGATATTTACTCCATTGAGGATCTTGCTCAGCTTATCGAGGAATTGAAAACCGTCAATCCGGATGCCCTGATCAGTGTAAAAATTCCGGCTATTCCGAACATTGGCCCGATTGCCACCGGTGTTGCCAAAGCTTCTGCCGATATCATTGCCATCTCTGGTTTCGACGGTGGAACCGGGGCTGCCCGCCGGCATTCCCTGAAGTATGTCGGTTTCCCGACCGAACTGGCTGTATTTGAAAGCCATCAGGCTTTGGTTTCAGCCGGGCTGCGGTCAAAAGTAGAAGTCTGGGCTGACGGCGGAGTTAAATCTACCGAGGATATTCTTAAGCTGATGGCTCTGGGTGCCAACCGGGTCGGCATGGGTACGATGGCCATGGTCGCCATCGGATGTACCATCTGCCGCGACTGCAACCTGGGAACCTGCCATACGGGAATTACTGCCCACTTCCCGACCAAAGAAGCGGCCTTTTCTGCCGGTCTGGAAAAGTATGAGCCCCGGAATTATGATCATGCGGTTCAGCATCTGTCTCACCTGCTGCAGACCATGAAACGGGAACTGGCCAGACAGGGTGCTGCACTCGGATTTTCCTCTCTGCAGGATCTGGTCGGCCAGAACCATCTCCTTCGGCAAACCCGGGGTATCGGCCGGGCAGAACTGGTTTCTTTAACGCTGCCATCGGTCGGGCAGGTTTCTGGTCCGGCGGATGACGGAGACTGGTTCATGGTTCAGAAACCGAAAACAGGGTTGTCGAAAATGATTGGGGAAACTCTGCTCAGATGTATTGAAAAGGGGCATGAACAGATTCTGTACCGGGATGACCGGATCGCCAATACCGACCGGGCATTTGGGGCAGCCACTGCCGGAGAACTGGCCCGGATGGCCTTTGGCGGAAATCCGTTTACCGGAAGTATTTTTCTGGATCTGACCGGCGGTTCAATTCCCGGGAACGGTCTCGGATCCTTTATCACCCCGCAGCTTCATATCCGGATTCAGGGGGGTGTTCAGGACGGCTCGGCAAAAGGGGCTTCAGGCGGGAAAATGTCGATTCTGAAAGGGATGAACCATAACGGAAAGTCTCTGGACGGCTCGGTTGGGAAATGTTTTGCTTACGGTGCGCAGAACGGTCGGTTTTTTGTTCAGGGATATGCCGATTCCAGAACCTGCATCCGCCTTTCGGGCGCCGATGTGGTTTTCGGTAAACGGATCACAGAGAAGTATGATATGTCTGATCCGCTGATGATTCTGGAAAAAGCAGCTCTGAAGGGATTCGCCTTTGAATACATGACCAGCGGAAAAATCGTTGTTTTAGGCGACCCGGGACCCTGGATGTGTTCCGGAATGACGGGAGGAACCATCTACTTTAAGCTTTACCCCGAAGCAGGTCTGACAGAAGAAACCCTGAAACTCCGGCTTGCCTCAAATGCAAAAATCGCCTTCCGGGAACCGGATGAACAGGATGAAGCTGCCATCCGGATGCTGCTGTCTGATTACAAATCTGAACTGCTGGGAACTGGTCTTGCGGATCAGGAAACCGAAGCAGTTCTTGTTGACCGGGATCTGGAATCCATCCGGACGACATTCATCACAGCCCTGCCCGTCACCCAGGTTATCACCAAACCTGAGGCCGTGGCCGAAACCGGGAAAAAGTAACTGAAACCGGGCAGGGGTTCCTTCTGCCCGGTTACTTCCTGTCATTCAGTTGATAAACCAGATAGTCTTCCCGGATTCCTTTCAGCCGGGTTTTGTACCTGAAGATTACCGGCATCTGCCTCAGATATTTCAGTGATCTGGGGTCATCAAAAATCACCTTCGAGATAAAAACATCGCCACCCTTGCTCAGATTCTGAACCCGTGCGGCAATATTAACCGTTGATCCGAAATAATCGGTCGTTCCGTTCAGATTCACCACCAGGGCCGGACCTGCATGAAGCCCCATTTTCAGCACCAGACGGTGTTTGGCAGTCTCCTCCCGAAACAGTTTCTGGATATCAATTGCCGCTTTCAGTCCGTCTTCAGAGGAAGAGAAACTGGCCATTACCGAATCTCCGATGGTTTTAACCAAAGCTCCGTTATGGGATTCAATGACTGCCGTGACAGAATCAAAATGCTCCCGGACGATCCGGTAGGCATTTAAATCCCCGATTTTTTCATATAATTCGGTTGATCCCTTCAGGTCGGTAAACAGCAGGGTGATATTCTTGATTTTCAGACCCCGGTCTTCCGGAACCACCTGATCCGAAAAGAATTGCCGGAAATAGGCATTGGTCAGCAGATCTGCCCCGGTAATACCTTCTGCCTGGGAGTGAATATGAATTTCACCTTCAGAAGCAAGACCGTCAAGAAGCGGTTCAGCGGCAGAAAAAGCCACCTTCAGATTTTCGTCTACCGAAAGGTCAAATCCGGCATTGCATCCCGGGCAGAACGACGTCTCCTGAACCTCTTTCAGGTCTGAAGTCTGATGGGTCACCCCTGAACAGGCCGGGCAGCAGGTCGACCAGCTGATCTCCATGAGACCCTGGCGGACAGATTTCAGCAACAGGGTTACCGCCGCATATCTGGATAATCCCATTACAGAACGGAATTGATCGGTATTTACCGGCCGGAGGGATTCAGCCGGGGTTTTGGTGATAAAATCACGGAACCGGACGGCCTGATCAGGATCTGTGCGGTCATTCTGCAAAGCAGTCAGTTTTTGATTCACCCAGGTCAGGGTCTCAGCAGATAGCATGATGGTCTCCTCATTTTTACCTCTTGGTCGGAAGATCGCAGTCTTTTCTTACAAAAACACCGGAAAAATCCATCTTCTTTGAATCACCCACTCAGCAGCCGTATTTTTACGGCTTTTTCTGGCCGGATTATGAACGAATTTGTTGCTTCCGTCATCCTGGGTATTGTCGAAGGTCTTACCGAATTCATCCCGGTTTCCTCGACCGGGCACCTCATTTTAACCCATCACCTGTTGTTTGGCGGCGAAGCCAATGCAGGATTCTGGGCTACATTTGAAGTGGTTATTCAGTTGGGTGCCATTCTTGCCGTGGTCGTCCTGTACAAAGACCGGTTCCTGTTACTGGCCGGGCTCAGGCGGGAACCCGGAACCCCGTTTCCTGCACTCAGAAAGCTTTTTTTCCCTGAATCCGGACTGGGACTGATGCATATCGGTCTTGCGATTGCACCTGCATTTATTCTGGGATTTTTACTTCACGGCCTGATCAAGACTCATCTGTTTTCGGTTAATACCGTCATCATTGGTCTGATCGCAGGTGGGGTAATTATGATCTGGGTAGCCCGCAGAAAACAGGACCATCCGGCAGATTCAATGGATGAAGTTACGTACCGGCAGGCTGTCTGGATCGGGATCGGGCAGTGCCTGGCCCTTTGGCCCGGGGTTTCACGGTCGGGGGCAACCATTATTTCGGGGATTTTTACGGGATTATCTCAAAAAACGGCTGCAGAATTTTCCTTCATTGTTGCAGTTCCGGTGATGGTTGCTGCAACCGGATATGATTTTCTGAAATCCTGGCAGTTCTTCACTCCGGATAATCTGGCGGTTCTGGCCGTCGGGTTTGCAGTTTCTTTCCTGGTTGCCATTGCCGCCATCAAATGGTTTTTATCTTTTCTGGCCAAAGCCGGACTGGGCCCTTTCGGATGGTACCGGATTGCCGCAGGTCTGTTTTTCTGGTGGTTCCTGGTTTAACCGTTGAACCAGACTTCTATTCGTACCGAAGGCTTTCGATCGGATCTACAGCAGCCGCTTTTCTGGCTGGGAAATAGCCGGCCAGCAATCCGATAAAGGCCAGAACCACAACAACACCAAGTGTTAACCCAAGTTTCATCTGGGGCCTTGCCAGCATTTCAATGGGGTCAAACAGATTTTTCGGATCACTTGGAACCAGCCAGGCTCCTTTTACTGCAATCCAGGTCATCAGAAGCCCAATAAATCCGCCGATAAACGACAGCAGAACTGACTCCAGAATGAACTGGGCCGAAATCTGGCTTTTCCTGGCGCCAATCGCCATCCGGATTCCGATTTCCCGGGTTCTTTCCTTTACCGCCACATACATGATGTTGGCAATCCCGACTCCGGCAACGATCAGAGTCAGAAAACCAATCATCCCGAGCAGGATATTGAATCTGTCAGAAATCAGCGTCGTCATTTTCAGGTTTTCGACCATATCCCAGATCCCGAGAGCCCGTTCATCTTTCGGGTCAAATTTATATTTTCGTCCCAGAACTTCGAACACTTTCTGTTTAACTATTTCATTCTGATCGGGTACTTTCAGATCCATCACAATAGACCTCAGATACCGTGACCAGCTATAGACCGAATGAAACGTGGTGTGGGGGATGATGGCCCGCCGGGTATCGGGACCCATGCTCATTCCCATCTGCGGTTTCCTTTGGATGATGCCGACTACGGTATAGGGCTGATCATCCATAAAAACCACCCCGCCAACCGGATTTTCGGTTCCGAACAGTTCTTCGGCTACTTCGGCACCCAGTACCAGTGACCTCCGGCCTTCCAGCATATCCTTTTCATTCAGAAACCGGCCGCCGGCCATGGGATACATCGTCCGCATATCTTCGAACTGCGGATTGACGCCTTCACAAAAAGTATTCAGAATATTCTTTCCCCGTTTCAATTGAACGAAGGTTCCGTACGTCGGGCTGATGCTGCTGATCTGCGGTATCGCAGCCTTCAGAAGATCCACATCCTGAAGCTCCAGATTGATGGACCGTCCTTTTTGCATTCCTTCATATTCCAGGTTGGTCTGCCCGCCAAAAACCATCATAATCTGGTTACCGGCACCCAGTGTTCCCTTGATAAAAGCATGACCCAGGCCGGAACCGAAAGCCAGCAAAGCTGTAATGGTAAAAGTTCCCCAGGCCATTGCCAGAATGGTCAGGAAGGACCGGACCTTCTGTGACCGGAGGTCAAAAAAGAATTCTTTAATCAGAATAAGCCACATGAACCGGGTCCTTTCAGGTTCTCAGACATTCGACAACATCCAGGCCGGCGGCTTTTCTTGCCGGCATCATACCGGCAACCAACCCGATGATCATCAGAATAGAAACGGTAATAAGGGCAACTTCAAGTGAAAGAGACGGCGTTCCGACCGCATCCTGAATCGGCAGCAGAGTCACCGCCTTCAGCAGCAGAATTCCGGCACCGAATCCGATCAGGGCACCCATCCCGACAATAAACAGAGTTTCAATCAGAAACTGGACCATGATAGAGGTCCGTGTAGCCCCCATTGCCCGGCGGATTCCGATTTCCTTAACCCGTTCCTGAACGACAATAAACATGATGTTGGCAACCCCGATACCGCCAACGGCCAGAGTAAACATCCCGAGAACACCAAAGAAAATATTGAGCCCGAGAAAAAAGTAAAAGAAGAATTTGTCAGCCTCAACCGTATCCCAGATAAAAATGGCGCCCTCATCGGCCGGATCAAACCGGTGATGATTGCCCAGAACCTGCCTGACTTCCTTCCGGATGTCTTCACTTTGGGTCGGATCTTTCACCCGGTAAAGCAGCACATTAACCCGTTGGCCCGGAAGCATGGATTTGTAGGTGGTATAGGGAATAAACAGCCGGTCAGCATCCCAGGTCCCATAATTTGAATTCTGGGTTTTTTCCTGCATGACGCCCACTATAACAAACGGGGCATTCCCGACAAACACTGTTTTCCCGATGGCATCTTCCTGGCCGAACAACGTTTCTTTGGCTTTATTGCCAATTACCGCAACCCGGCGCTGCTTTTCCACATCAAGCTGGTTCAGCCACCGGCCGCCGGCCTGGATGTAAATATTTCGGAGGTCAGAGTAGGGAACTTCAACACCGGTCAGCCCGGGTGTCATGGCATTATTGCGGTAGCTGGTGATCAGATAGTCAGAGGAATATTCGATAGTGGCTTCATCAATTCCCTGTATTCTCTGTTCCATCAGGCCAGCATCCAGTTCTTCAAGCGGAATGCCCCGGCCGATCCCGAATCCGCCAAAAGGCTTAGTCGTTGCTCCGCCGAAAATAACCGCAACCTTGGTTCCCATTCCATGCATGTTTTTCACGGTCTGGTTTTTAAACCCTTCACCAACTGCCAACAAAACCACAATGGCAATTGTTCCCCAGATGATCCCGAACAGAGTCAGGGTCGTCCGGAGTTTCTGGGCCCGCATATCCTGCAGAAATTCATTGATCCAGGTCAGCATAAGGTTGCCAATAAGTTTAACTTGATTAGATGCTTTTGCTTTATTTGATCGTTTTCAGTTCGGGCTCGAGAACTTTTTCATTTTCCTTAAGTCCGTCGACCACCTCAATATTGATAGCATCACTGAGCCCGGTCTTAATCAGTTTTCTGGATTTAACTTTTGTGGTCGTATCCAGGACCATGACGAAGGTGGAATCTTTTGCAAAGGTCACAACCCGTTCAGGAACAGAAAGGACATTTTCCTTTTTTGCGATGATGATATCGGCATTGGCAGAATACCCCGCACGAAGAGTCACCTTCTGATCGGGCAGAATGGTTACTTCAACCGGGAAGTTGGTGGCATTGTCTTTCTTTTCTGCCTTCAGGGCAATTTTGCTCAGACGGCCTTTGACCACATCGTTTGGAAGGGCTCCGATTTTTAGTTCAACCGGCATCCCGACCTGAATCCGCCCGATGTTGATTTCGTCGACGGTTCCCTTAAAAATCAGGGAATTCATGTCGGCGAGGGTCATCACCGGCTGGCCCGGCTGAAAAGAGGTCGATGGCACCACCGGGTCGCCGATGTTCACCATTTTTTCCAGAACATACCCGTCAATCTCGGACCGGATGATGGAAGAAAATTCGGTGTTTTTGATGGACACTTTCCCCTGCTTCAGCAACGTCAGTTTATCCTGTGCACTTTCGAGTCTCAGGCGTGCTGCAGTAAATTCCTGCTGAATCGTTTCATATTCCTTGCTGGAGATCAGCCCTTTGTTCATCATGGATTCCTGGCGGGCTTTTTCTTTTTCGACCGTATCGAAACTGTTCTTTTCCATATCGACCTGGCGGGTGGCCTCGGCAAGTTCAGTCGGGGTTGGGTCAGGTTTGATTTCGATGAGGGGATCTCCCTTTCTGACGTAGGCACCGGCATCATTGAAGATCCGGGAAACAATACCCGAAACTTTGGATTTTACCTGGATTTCCTGAAGCGGCTGGATGTTGCCGACTGCCAGGACCTTGTCCACAATCGTCAGTTTCTGAACAGAGACCTCCGGAACCTGATTTTCATCTTTCGGGCTGGAACCGGATAGGTAAAGGAAAATTCCGCCGCCTAAAATAACAACGGCGAGGGTGGAGAGGATGAGCTTCTTTTTCATTGTCATGGGTTCTTTCCGCTTGCAGTTTGTTGCACTGACGGGCGTTTACGGCATGAAAAAAGTTATGTTTCTGATTCCGAACGGATTATTTTCTTCATATTTCCGTTTTTTTTGAAACAAAGCAGGAACCTTCCGTATAATTACATCCCTTTTCTTGAACAACTTTTGCAGGGAGGCAGGCATGAAGCCGGGGCCCATTTTTCTGCTCGTTTCAGGAGTGCTTCTTGCCTCCTGCACGGGAAAACAACCAGAGACTGAATTTAAAACCTATTCCATCCGGGAGTTTCTGGCAACCGGTAATTTTAAAGGGGCTTCCTTTTCTCCTGACAACAGCCGGATTCTGGTCAGCACGGATCAGTCCGGGATTTATAATGCTGCCGCCCTCCCCGTTTCGGGGGGCAATCCGGTTCCGCTGACAGCTTCGACCGGAGATGCCTTTTTTGCCATTTCCTACTTCCCCAATGATGAACGGATTCTTCTTCTAACAGATAAAGGCGGCAATGAACTGACCCATCTTTATGTGAGGGAAACCGACTCCTCACTGAAAGACATCACCCCTGGCGATCAGGTTAAGGCGTATTTCATTGGCTTCTCGGCGGATGACCACTCCTTTTTTGCCGGAACGAACCAGCGGGATGCCCGGTATTTTGACGTTTACGAATATGACATCCGGACTTATCAGCCCAGACTCGTTTATAAAAATACCGCCGGCCTGGAAGTCGAGGCTGTGTCTCCGGATAAACGGTATATGGCATTAATGAAAAGTGAAGGCACCTCGGATACCTACATTTACCTTTACGACACCCGGACCGGAGCCACCCGCAATCTGACACCGCATTCCGGCAAGGTCTCGAATTTCCCCCAGTCCTTTTCACCCGACAGCCGGGAACTGTACTATCTGACAAACGAAAACGATGAATTTCTGTACCTCGTCCGCCAAAATCTGGAAACAGGAGTCATTAAAACCGTAGAAAAAACCAACTGGGATGTGGAATACGCCTATTTTTCAAAAAAGGGCAAGTACCTCGTAACCGGCACCAACCGGGATGCCCGGACCGAGGTTAAGATTTACGAAACTGCCACGATGCTCCAGACAACCCTTCCCAAACTGGATAACGCCGAAATTAAAAAAGCTGTTTTTTCGGGAGATGAAACGAAAATGGCCTTTTATGCCAGCGGAAGTAAAAACCCCGGCGATCTGTTTGTTTATGACCTTAAGGGAGGAAACCCGAAGCAATTGACCCGGTCCCTGTCACCGGCAATCCAGCCACAGGATCTGGTGGAAGGCGAAGTGGTCCGGTTCAGGTCCTTCGACAGTCTCGAAATTCCGGGCATTCTGTATAAACCGGTAAAAGCTTCAGAAACCGCCAAAGTACCGGCTCTGGTCTGGGTTCACGGCGGACCCGGCGGTCAGTCACGGCTGGGATATTCGGCCCTGATTCAATATCTCGTCAATCATGGGTATGCCATTTTTGCCATCAATAACCGGGGCAGCAGCGGTTACGGAAAAACCTTTTTTGCTTTGGATGACCGGGATCACGGAAACGGAGACCTGAAAGACTGTATTGCGTCCAAATCTCTGCTGGCCGCCACCGGCTGGATTGACTCGTCCCGGATCGGAATCATCGGGGGCAGTTACGGCGGATTTATGGTTCTGGCAGCCCTGACCTTTCACCCGGAGGCCTTTTCTGCCGGAGTCAATTTATTCGGTGTTTCGAACTGGCACCGGACTCTGACCAATACCCCTGCTTACTGGGAATCTTACCGGAAAGCCTGGGAACAGGAAATGGGGAGCCTGAAGGATGAAGCCTATCTGAAAAGTATCTCACCTCTGTTCCATGCCCAGAACATCCGGAAACCCCTCATGGTTCTGCAGGGTGCCAATGACCCCCGGGTACTGCGGATTGAGTCGGACGAAATTGTGGCTGCTGCAAAGAAAAACGGCGTTCCGGTCGACTATATTGTTTTTGACGATGAAGGCCACGGGTTTATCAAGAAGGAAAACCAGGAAAAGGGCTATGAAGCCATTCTGACCTTTCTGGATAAACATCTGAAAGCCGGAAACTGACTTTTATCACCAACACAGGAAAACCAATGAAACGACTGCTCATTCCCCTGCTTCTGACAGCTGCCTTTCCGGCGATGGCACAGGACAGCAGGCTGGCCCTGCCTTTTACCCGGTTCACCCTCGACAATGGACTTACGGTCATTGTCCATGAAGATTTTTCGACCCCGATGGTTGCCGTCAATGTTTGGTATCATGTCGGATCTTCGTATGAAAAGTCCGGCAGAACCGGATTTGCCCACCTGTTTGAACACATCATGTTTGAAGGATCCGGCAACGTAAAAGAAGGCGACTTCGACAACCTGCTCGAAGGAGCCGGCGGAAGCAACAACGGCTCAACATCAAATGACCGGACGAATTATTACGAAACCGTCCCCTCAAACGCTGTCAGCCTGGCCTTGTTTCTGGAATCAGACCGGATGGGGCATCTGCTGAAAGCCATGTCTCCCGGCAAGGTTGACGGCCAGCGGGATGTGGTGAAAAATGAACGCCGGCAATCGTATGAAAACCGCCCTTACGGACTTGCCTGGCAGTATCTGGCCACCGAATTCTATCCGAAAAACCACCCTTACAACTGGCCGGTTATCGGCTATATGGAAGATTTAACGGCGGCTTCCTATGACGATGTGGTTGAATTTTTCAAGAAGTATTACCGTCCGAACAATGCAGCACTTGTGATTTCGGGGGCAATTAAAACTGAAGAGGCGAGAAAACTGGCTGAAAACTGGTTCCGGGACGTTCCGGCCGGAGAGTCTGTTACCCGCCCGGATGCCCCAGAATTTGAGCTGAACGGTGTCAAAACCGTCACAGTCGAAGACAATGTTCAATTACCCCGGCTGTATATGGCCTTCAGATCACCCCGGTCTTATTCACCCGGCGATGCTGAAATGGATATCACTGCCCAGATTCTTGCCGGCGGAAAAAATTCCCGCCTGTACAAGCGGCTGGTTTATGACCTGCAGATTGCCCAGGATGTTGCTGCTTTTCAGAACTCGGGGGCTTTAGGCTCACAACTGATACTTATTTCCACCGCCCGGCCAGGCGTTGGTCTGGATCAGATCCGGACCGTCATTGATGAAGAAATAGCCCGGCTGAAGGCAACACCCCCGTCACAACGGGAACTTCAGCGGGTGGTAAACCAGTATGAAATGAACTTTCTGAGTCAGTTTCAATCGATTGAAGCCAAGGCCGACCTGATGAACAACTACTTCCGGTTTACCGGAAATCCAGACTGGGCGAATGAAGACCTGGCCCGGTACCGGGCTGTTGATACCGGCGATATTTCGTCGGTTACTGCCACCTATCTTGACTTAAACAAACGCCTGATGCTGAGTTTCGTTCCCAAAGGATCGACCCATCTTGCCGTGAAACCTGCTGAGGTGAAACCATGAAACGACAGATATTTCTGACTACCCTATCCGTTCTTTCCCTGACCGCTTTTGCTCAGGCACCCGACCGGTCGAAAGCACCCGATCCGGGACCAATCGACCCGCTGAAGTTACCGGCTGCCGAATCTTTTACTCTGTCGAACGGAATTAAAGTCCATTTTGTAAAAAAGGATCAGGTTCCCCTGGTTCAGATTAACCTGATTGCCAACGGCGGATCCATTTTTGAAGCGGATTCTGAACTCGGACTTGCTTCTTTGACCGCTGATCTGATGACCGAAGGAGCAGGAAAACGGACAGCCCTTGAACTTGCCGACGAAATTGATTATCTGGGAATCCGGCTGGACTCCTGGTCAGGCCAGGAACAAATGGGAGTTAACCTGTTTGCACCTGTCAGCCGGCTGACGGCTGCCCTGGACCTGATGAGGGATGTGGTACTCTACCCGGCATTTTCTGAAGATGAACTGAACCGGGCCCGGACTTCCAAACTGGTTGCCCTCGGCCAGCAGCATGATGAAGCCCGTGTTATTGCCTCCCAGGCGTTTAACCAGCAGATCTTCGGAAAAAACCATCCGCTGGGAAGGCCATCAGCCGGTACGGAAGCAACCCTTAAAAGCTTCACAACCGGTAACCTGAAAGCCTTTCATGGTAAAATTTTTACCACCGGAAATGTAACACTGATCGTGGCAGGTGCGCTTGACCCGAAGGATCTGAAGACCCGTCTGGAGGCCGCCTTCGGGAAACTGAAACCGGGCAGGGCACTGGCAACTCCTAAGCTTGAAGTGCCGGTTTTTAAACCCCGCAAAATCATTCTGGTTGATAAACCGGGTGCCGCCCAGACTGAACTCAGAATCGGGCACCCCGGCGTCAACCGGATGACACCCGATTATTATACCCTGACCGTGGTGAACACGATTCTGGGCGGATCCTTCACCAGCCGCCTGAACCAGAACATTCGGGAAGAACATGGCTATGCTTACGGGGCAAATTCACGGTTCGGACTGATGAAAAACACGGGGGCTTTCCTGGCTGGCTCGGCGGTACAGACCGAAGTGACCGATTCGGCAGTCTTTCAGTTTATGAAAGAGCTGACCGGAATCCAGGTCATCAGGGAAGAGGATATGACCCGGGCCCGGAATTATGTGGCCTTAAGTTTCCCGTCGGACTTTGCAGATGTTCAGAGTGTGGCCGATCAGATCGGAAATCAGGTCTTTTACAACCTGCCGGGTGAGTATTTCAACACGTACACCGGTAAAATTCTGGGGGTTACCCGCGATCAGGCTATCCAGGCTGCCAAAACCTACATCCGGCCGGAAAATCTCACCTTAGTGGTAGTTGGTGACCGGGCAAAAATTGAAGCGGGACTCCGTGGATTGAATCTGGGGGAAATCCAGATTCTGACCGTGGATGATGTTCTGGGACCTGTACCCAACCTGTAAACCCACCAAAAAGCACAACGGAACTCCGGCAGATGTCCCCGGCCGGGACCGTTGTGCTTCCTTTTCCGGAAAAATTTATTTTCTTAAAAAGCCATATTCGTAAACTTTGGGCTCGATTTTAGCTGCCAGCAGCTTTAGATTTCCCCTTAAATTGCCAATAAGGGACATATACTGTTCATCTCCGCTTTTTGAATTCATCTTCCCGGTTTCATTTCTTCCCTGAAAATACTCCCGGATGTCATACAATGAGGCATTGACGTTGCAATTGGGCTGCTGATGGTAATATTTCCACAATTCCCTGCCCGAATCGAGAACGGCTGTTGCTTCCGGTGAAAAGACAAGCGGTGCTGTCCGTTCTTCCTGCTCACTGAACAATCCTTCCTGGGCTTCTTTTCTGAGTTTTCCCAAGATAAACCGGCTCATATAATTGCTTTCAAACTTTTCTCTGGCGTTAACTTCCTGTTCAGTGAATGGAATCCAGTGGTTGGTTGAATCTCTTGTTGAAATGTTATTTTGAGTGTGAAACAAAGAGTAAATTAGGCAGTTGCTTTGGAAGTTCATGTCATGCTCCCAATTTTTATTTGGTTGTAAAAATTGGTCTCGGTCATTTAACCAGGTCGCTTCAATACAATGCCGGATTGTTAAGTAGACACAAGCAACCAATAAATTTGATTTTGTAATCTTAAATTTCCCATCACCACCTAAAACTATTGTTTCAAAATTCGTAATCCTGATTCTATTTTGGTGTTGAAAATCATTGCTATTGTAAATTAGTTTACCGATCGGATGTGAATTGTCCTTATATGTACCGAGCCATTTATTTAGAAAAACAGAATTGTTGTAAGTTGAAAATAATTTTGTTCCGATGAAGTTTCTATCTTCATCATAAACATCTGAGTTAATAGAATTAAAAACTTCTTTTTTCCCCAAGTCATAAATTTGAAACCCAATCGGAAATTTTCCATTCACATTATCAAATGTATTTGCGGGCATAACAAAAAGTGTTTCGAGTTTTACCTGAAATACTTGCCTCATAGTCTCAAAATCAGGGGCATTAAGTAACTTAAGCTTTGAGAAAACACCCAATTTGCATCCACTAATTTCTGATTTTATTCTATACAAAAATTGAATATATAATTCATCCTTTGCTTCACCCATTTCCGCAATATGCCAATTTGTATTCGCGACACCCAATCCTCTTTTATAAGGCGGATTGATGTAAATGACCAATTTCTTTCTTTTTTTAGGGTCAGTGATAATAGCCTGCAGGGGTGCAGGCAGTTTGCTGAAGTCATCGTTCAGAAAATCAAACTGAAAAACATGGTCGTCAAGCAGGTTTGCACCGTTTTTAATCCGGTCGTGCATAACTTCAACATCCTGCCGGTCCAGGGTTGAGGCCCATATATTGTATTTATTGGTAAGCCCGGCAAGCAGATTCCCGGTACCAGCCGCGCAGTCCCAAACGGTGTACTCATCCTGCCAGTCTTCGCCCAAAACGTCTGTCAGGTATTTTTGCGAAAGTTCCACCCAAATCTGAGGCGTAAAAAAACTCCCCTTCCTTTCCCTGACATCCTGTGGAACCAATAAATCACGGCGTTCGACGATATAATCCCAATACTCCTCTTTCGGTGGCCGTTCATATTTATTCCAGAATTGAGTATGGGCAACCTGCCCGTCCTTAAAATCGGTTCTCTTACTGCTGAACATTCCCGCCTCGTCAATCCGGCGGTCCAGTTCATAATGGTCGAGATGGAGCAAAACGAACAATTTTTCCTTTAGAGTAGTATTTTCATGGGACAGCAGATCTGCCAGATAAAAGTCGCCGTCAATTATTCCGTTTCTTTTGGCTGCATCCCAATTTACTGCGATGGTGGGTTTCACGATCTGGAGCCATTTGTTGTAAATGACCATAAAATTGTTTTTGTCAATCCGGGTTTTGGTCAGCCCGAACTTTCCCACAACAAAATTCTTTTTGATAAATGACGTCAGTTCCCTGTCATCTCTAAGATAGGTAAAGAGCAGAGCTTTGCTGTCTATCATTTTCTTTACTTTTTCAAGTAGCAGTTTAAATTCTTTCGAATCATGGTCCGACGGAGTAACATTCCAGTTAAAGTCGTTTTGGTAAAAGACTTCGTGAATATCGTTGTAGTGAATAAACGCAATTTTTTCAAAATCAAAAGCACCCAGCATCGCAGGTGGTAAGAATTTATCAAAGGTTCTGGCTTTTCCAATTGTCAGGATTAGCTGAACAATCGATTTATAAATATCCGAAGAGCCGGTTTTTGCCTCTGCCCAAAGTAAGAACTCCCGTTCAAACAACTCGGGTTGGCTTTGGTGAAAACAGACACAAAAGTCAACATTCCCAATGATTTTGGTACAATCATATAGCCAGAAATAATCCTTGGCTATTTTGTTTTTAAGTTCCTCTTCGCGGATGTTTTGGTATTTCATTCCTTTTAATACCTGATCGGTTTAACGTTAAAAACAGGACAACTTATCCAAAAAATGAGGTTACTCCTGAAACTCAGGTTTTTCCGCTCCTGGGTCTCAGGGCAGCTTCCCCCCGACAATTTCAACCATTCCCGGGTACCAGGTGGCCCAGGTCCCATCCAGAATATGTTTGCGGGCCTCTTTTACCAGCCAGAGGTAAAAGTGAATGTTGTGGATGCTGGCCAGCATGGGCCCGAGCATTTCCTGGACAGTGAACAAATGCCGGATGTAAGATCGGGAATAGGTCCGGCAGGCATAACAGGTACAGTCTTCGTCGATGGGCGAGGAGTCATTGATGTACCGGGCACCGCGGATGTTCATCCCTCCGTTTCGGGAAAACAACGTCGCATTCCGGCCGTTACGGGTGGGCATTACACAATCAAACATATCCACACCGCGGGCAATTCCTTCCAGAATATTGGCCGGTGTTCCAACCCCCATCAGGTAACGGGGCTTGTTCACGGGCAAAAAGTCCGTGGTGAAATCCGTAAATTCATACATCAGCGGGATGGGTTCCCCGACTGAAAGTCCGCCGATGGCATACCCTTCAAACTCCATATCCACCAGCGTTTTCGCCGAATATTCCCGTAGATCCCGGAAAACAGATCCCTGAACAATGGGGAAAAGGGCCTGGTGGTGGCCATACAGCGGTTCTGAATTTTGAACGGCGGTCTGGCACCGTTTTGCCCATTTCATAGTAATTTCATTCGACTTTTTGGCATACAGATGGTCGCACGGGTGTGGCGGACACTCATCCAGCACCATCATGATATCCGACCCGATAGCCCGCTGGGTTTCGATAACATTCTCGGGGGTAAAGTAATGCGACGACCCATCAATATGAGACCGGAAGGTCACTCCGTCGGGGGTCAGTTTTCTCAGTTCAGACAGGGAAAAAACCTGATAGCCGCCCGAATCGGTCAGAATAGGTTTTGGCCAGGCATTAAACCGGTGCAGCCCGCCCTGCGATTTCAGGACCTCATTTCCCGGGCGTAGATATAAGTGGTAAGTGTTGCCTAGAATAATCTGGGCCCCGGCAGCCTGCAGGTCCCGTTCCGGAACTCCACGCACGGTTGCCCGGGTTCCGACCGGCATAAAAATAGGAGTTTCAATATCCCCGCGGCTGGTGTGAATAACTCCTGCACGGGCTTTTGATCCGTCAGGATCCGTTTTCAGTAAATCAAAGGTCAGTTTTTGCATAGGGTGCAAAGGTAGGAAGAAAACCGGCCGTTTTCCTGTTTTGACCCCGAAAGTCCAGCCACGGCGTTACCGGAAAGACTTTTTTACTTCCTCTGCCACGATCCGTCCGGAAATCAGAGACGGCGGGACGCCGGGTCCCGGAACTGTAAGCTGCCCGGTATACCACAGATTCTTTATCTTTTTTGCCTTCAGCTTGGGTTTAAAAACCGCCGTCTGCGGCAGGGTGTTGGCCAACCCGTAGGCATTTCCCTTAAACGAGTGATAATCGGCGGTAAAGTCGGCCATGGCATAACTTCTTTTAACGACGACATGATCCCGTACCTTTTGCCCGGTCAGGCGTTCCAAACGGTCCATGACCAGGTGGTAATAAGCTTCCCGTTCCGTCTCAGAATCCTGAAGTCCCGGTGCAAGCGGGATCAGAACAAACAGACTTTCCTTTCCTTCGGGTACAATCGACCCATCGGTCCGGGAGGGAACAGACGTGTAAAACAAAGGCCGTTCCGGCCACCTGGGGTGGTCATAAATCGCATCGGCATGGCGGTCAAAGTCTTCATCAAAAAACAGGGTATGATGCGCCATCTTTTCCAGTTTTTTATCCAGGCCCAGAAAAAAAAGCAGACTTGACGGCGACATCGTCCTGGATTCCCAGTACTGCGGGGAATATCCCTTCCAGCCTTCTGGCAAAAGCTGCTGATCGGTATGCTGATAGTCACTTCCCGCAATCACCACATCTGCCGAAAAGGATCCGGCAGTCGTTTCGACTGAGGTAATTTTTCCGGCAAAGACTTTCATGCTTTTCACTTCATGATTCAGGCGGATATCGACCCCATACTCTTTGCACAGACTGACCAGGGCTTCGACTACCCGAACCATCCCGCCTTTCGGATACCAGGTTCCCAGAACCAGATCGGCATAATTCATCATGGAGTACATGGCCGGCGTTTTCCCGGGAGTTGATCCGAGAAAAAGTACCGGGAATTCCAGCAGCCGAATGAGGTGGGGATGCCGGAACAAGGACCGGATGTGGCTTCGGATGGAAGAGAACAACTGAATTCTGAGGCTTTCCCTGAGGACCTTGAAATCAATGAATTCGGTAATGGAGTGAGACGGCCGGTGCACATAATCGCCGACACCGACCCGGTATTTGTACTCAGCCTGGGCCAGGAATTCCCTGAGTTTCGGGACGGATCCCGGTTCCAGAGACTCGAACAGGGCTTCCAGTTCTTTCATCCCGGCCGGAACATCCACCACATCTCCGTCACCGAAATAAACCCGGTAGGCCGGATCCAGCCGGACAAGTTCATAAAAGTCTGAGGTCTTTCTGCCGAACAGAGCAAAAGTTTCCTCAAAGACTTCGGGCATCCAGTACCAGGACGGACCCATATCAAAGGTGAACCCGTCTTTTTTCCAGACCCGGGCCCGTCCGCCGGGCTGATCATTTTTTTCGAGGAGGGTAACCCGGTAGCCATCCCGGGCCAGAAGAGCAGCAGCGGTGAGTCCGGCAAAACCGGACCCGATAACCAAAACAGATTTCATGATTTTTTCGGATTAGTTCATCAGAACAAACATGAAATCCGGATGAAATAATTTCCGGAAGTCCCAGAATTCTGACCAAAAAGGCAGATGACCTTTTCCACAATGTCCGCACCGTGAAAAAAAAGCACACCGGGGACAGGTCAGATGAAGACCCCGATGTGCTTTTCAGATAGGGTGCGGCAAATCGTTGCCGGATTTCCCTTTCCGGGATTTCTAACTGAAATAAATCCAGCCGGCAAGAACCAGAGCAGCAAGCAGGACAGAAAGGAGAATATTGGTTCTTTCTGCCAGCCCGGAAGTCAGATCGTGAATGACCTTCGTCCGGCCTTTCCAGGTTAGCTGAGCCACAACCGACGGATCCGGTTCTGCCGTCAGAAGAGAAACTGCTGCCTGGATAACCAGCGAAACCAGGAACAGGAAGGTCGCAAAATGCAGGAAGTTCATGCTGATAAACCAGTGCATGGCCCCCCAGTTTGCTCCGGTTGAGTTGACATAGAGTTCACCGAACAGCCGGGTGAAGCCGATAATCAGCCCGGTAAACAAACCGGCAATAGCTCCGTTTGCATTCATTCTCGACCAGAAAATTCCCATCAGGAAAACGGCAGCAATGGGGGGTGAAATATACGCCTGAACACTCTGCAGGTAAATCCAGACCTGACCCGAAATATACGGGATCAGCGGTACCCAGAGAATTCCGATCAGCACAAGAACAACGGTCGACAGACGGCCGACCATGACCAGCCGGGCTTCGGTAGTTTCCGGTTTGATTTTCTTATAAAAGTCGATGGTAAAGAGAGTAGAAGCTGAGTTAAAACAACTGGCCAGTGAAGACATCAGAGCCGCCAGAAGGGCCGCCATCACGATTCCTTTGAGTCCGGTCGGGAGCACTTCGTGAACCAGCCACGGATAGGCTTCGTCTCCTTTGATTTCCGGATTCAGGGATTTGGCAATCAAGCCGGGAAGAACCAGAATGAAAACCGGTAGCACTTTCAGAAATCCGGCAAAAATGGCTCCCCGCTGGGCGTTCGGTATGTTTCTGGCGCTTAAGACCCGCTGGACGATAAACTGATCAGTACACCAGTACCAGATTCCGAGAATCGGTGCCCCGAATAAAATGCCGGTCCAGGGGTAAACCGGGTCATCGGCCGACTTCCACATGTTCAGGTACTCAGGATCCAGTTTGGCAACCATGGCATCCCATCCGCCGGTTTTTTCGAGCCCCAGAACGGTAAGCAGAACGGCCCCGGCAATCAGGACCACAGTCTGAATCACATCCGTATAAATCACCGCTTTCAGTCCGCCGATAACAGTGTAAATTCCGGTTATAACGACCAGAACCAGGGCAGATGTCATCATATCCCACCCGAAAACGGAATTCAGAACCACACCGCCGGCATATAATGTCACCGAAATTTTGGTCATGACATAGGCGATAACCGACACCGAAGCCAGATACTTCCGGCTTCTTGCATCGAACCGTTTTTCAAGAAATTCGGGAACGGTAAAAACCTTTGAGCTCAGGTAAAACGGCACAAAGACCCAGGCCAGAAGCAGAAGAATCAAGCTCGCCAGCCATTCGTAATGCCCGACGGCCAGACCTGCAGAAGCCCCGGCACCTGCCAGACCGATAAAATGTTCAGAGGAAATATTGGCTGCAAACAGAGAAGCCCCGATTGCCCACCAGGCCACATCGCGGCCGGCGAGGAAATAATCGGCTGAATTCCGTTCTTTTCTGGATACCCAGATGCCAATGAACAGGACAAGGAGAATATAGCCTGCAATAATCAGCAGATCAGGACCAAGGTTCATAAGGATGCTCCGGTAAGTTTAAGGAAGTACAAATTTAACCAAAAAATCGGGAGGAAAAATCAAAAAATGAACCAGCCTTGTTTTTTGACAGTGACCGCCTGAGGGGTTACTTTTATCCGGATAAGCCGAGGCCGATATGAAAGCATTTTTTTTCGGGTGGATTCTGGCGGGTACTGCCGGCTCAGTTCTTGCCCAGTCATCAGACCGTGACCTTCAGACTGTGATCATGCTGCAGGATTCCAGAGCCGGTGCCGTTTCCTTTTACCCCTATCTGAAATCAGGAAAGCCGGAAGTGGCAGAACGGGCCCTGCTGGCCCTGGCCAATCTGCAGGATCCTGCCGCCATCAGCCGGATAGTCCCGCTTGCCGACCATCCTGAGCCCGCAGTCCGGAAGGCGGCTGCTTTTGCCTTTGCGCAAACCGGGGATTCTTCGGTTGCCGACCTCCTTACCGACCTGGTCCTGACTGAAGAAATACCTGACGTCCGGAGTGAGTGGGCCCGTGCCGCCGGCCGCTGCCTGCCGCGGTCAGAATCAGAAGCCTTGCTGGATACACTTGAAGCCACCGGTGATGCCGGTTCCGCTGCTGAGATTCTGGTCAGACTATCGGTCAGGGCTGTGGTTTCAGATTCAATTCTGATGTCGGCTCTCCGGCTTTGCAGCCACCCGGAGCCAACCTCAAGCTGGAAGGCCTTGTATGCACTGAACCGGTTCAAGAAACCGGATACTTCCTGGTGGCCTCTGATTTCAGCCCGGCATACCATTCTTTCGGCCTCTCCATCGGCGCAGGTCCGGATGGCCTGGGCTGCCGTAACCGGTGGATCCGGTGACGCCAGGATTCTTCCGGCTCTTCAGGTCTGGTTTGCCTCTGAACCGGATCCGATGGTCAGAAGCACCCTGATCCGGTCTGCCTCCCGGCTGCCGGAAGATTCCGCCCAAACCCGCAGTCAGATTCTGATTTCGGCGATGACCGACCCGGTACCAATGGTTCAGGCGGCGGCTCAGACAGCCCTTACCGGACTTCCGCAGGAAAGTTTACCGGCCGACCGGATTTCTGCTGCCCTCAAATCGAGACTGAGCCAGGTTAAAACACCGCTTGCCAAACCGGATATTGACTGGATGGTGCTGTCAGCCCGTCTGAATCTGCCCTGGCATCAGCCCTTGGTTTCGTCACTCGCCACCCATTCCAATCCGCTGCTGAAGGCTCAGTACGCCGTACTTCTGGCTGCACCCGGCAGTAAAGAATCACTTCCCGCTCTCCGCCAATTGCTGGAAGCACCTGAAACTCCGGTTAAAACTCTGGCAGCCACTGCCCTGCTTGAGATCCTGAAAAAAGCCGGGCTTCCGCCTGATTCTGCCGGCCACGAGGTAAAGTCTCTGATATTCAGCCGGGATATGGCCTTGATTTCTATCGGTTCAGAAGCCCTCGGCGATCCGGCTTTTCAGTATGCCGGGTATGCGGCTGATCTGATCAAAGCACTTGATGGCCTTGATCCGGTTACCGATACAGAAGCCATTCAGGCTGTATTAAACACTCTGGGCCCGGTTAAGGCCGAAAAGGTGGATTCTGTGTTTGGAGCTTTTTCGGTTTCCTCTGAGAAAGTTCTTTCCGTTCTGGCAATCAACTGGATCAGGAAACGGTCAGGAGCCGGGTTTACAGTTGAATCTCTGGATGCAGAGCCGGTCACACCGGGGATTCCGGTTGCTCCGGGTTCTTCAGATCTGAAAAAGAAGCAGTGGATCGAGTTTCAAACCTCCAAAGGGACGATTCTGGTCGAACTTCTGGTCCAGGATGCACCGGTTACCTGCAGCAAACTGGCCGGTCTGGTTCAGAAAGGATACTACAACGGACTTTACTTTCACCGGTTAGTCCCCAATTTCGTGATTCAGGGAGGTGACCCGAGAGGTGACGGCTGGGGTGGACCCGGCTTTGCCATGCGGTCAGAATTTGCCCCGGTCCGGTATGATCATGAAGGGGTGGTGGGAATGGCCTCTGCCGGGAAGGATACCGAAGGCAGTCAGTTTTTTATCGTTCATTCGGCGACACCGCATCTGGACGGACGGTATACAATCTGGGGCAGGGTAGTTTCAGGATTACCGGTCGTACCGATGCTGGATATCGGGGATCAGATTCTCAGGGCAGTTGTTCTGGACTCCCTGCCGGTGCAGCAGGAAAAGGCGAAAAAAGGTAAATCAGTTAAACAATAAGTCCCATTTGGACTGCCCGTGAGGCTTTTCCTTTTTTTCCCATTTCCGGAGGTTTTCGAGGGAAATCAGCCCGACCGTTCCGCTGTAAATGCCGCCATTCAGGAAATTATCATAAACCCGGACGGCCAGCAGATTTTCCCTGCCGGGTTCCAGAGTTCCCGGCGGAATGAGATAGGCCCGGTAAACCTGGTACTCCCCTTCATACTGGGTTTCCTTAAAAAACTTACCGGTCCGCCCCAGAAAACAGCCATTCAGATACACTTCATCAACGTCATCGACCTGACCGCACAGAAAGACCAGCGGTTCCTTCGACTGCTTTTCTGTAACCCGGAATGTTTTGCGGTACCAGGCAAGTCCGTTATAATTGGTGAATCCCTGGGTTTCCCATAATGCCGGAACAAAAACGTCCTTCCAGTCCCGGTCATCCAAAGCGGTATCCTTCCAGACAGAAGAATCTCCGGTTTTGAATTTCCACTTTCCCTTCAGGTCAATATCCGGATCAATTTCTCTGGTGAGCTGGTAGAAGCCGATTTTTCCCTGGACGAATCCACCCGAAAGCTTATCATCATACACCCGGACGGCAATCACATTTTCTGCGCCTGGTTTCAGATACTCGGGATGGATCACAATTTTCTGATAAGTGGCAAAAGCTGTGCTGAACTCGGGCGGGAAAGCACCTTCAGCACCCACCTGAATGCCGTTGATAAACACTTCACTGACGTCGTCAATAATTCCCATGTGCAGGTAAAGATGGCGGGAAGAAATACCGGAAGGGAGGAAGAAGGTTTTGCGGTACCAGGCGTAACCGTCATAGCCGGGATATCCCTGATCTTCCCATTCCCCGGGGACGGAAATGGTTTTCCAGCCGGATTCATTCAGTCTGGGATCCTTCCATGACGGGTCGTCCCCGATCTGGAATTTCCAGGTTCCCTTCAGATCCAGAATCAGTTTCCAGTCCTCCGAGCCGGCATCACCGTCGAGAAACATCAGACACAGACCGGCAGCCAGGACTTTCAGCATGACAACATATTCCCTCCGGCAACAAAATTATCAGGAAAAGCTGTCTGCCATGTCGGGTGGCTGTAAGAACTGGTAAAAAATTGTAAGGTAAATGAATTTCTAATCCGGGTAAAAAATTGTCCCCTGCTGCCGGTTATTTCCCCTTCACCCCTGGAAGTTTGAGCCGCCAGAGTCCGCCGGGTGAGTCACCTTCACCTAAAAGTGCACCGGTCACAATCAGTTCATCCCGGTTTTTCCCGGTAAACGCCACATTGCTGGTCGTCAGATTTCCTGCCGGGTAAGACCGGAGAAGGTCTCCGTCCGGATCCAGAACCTGAACCGTTTGCATTCCCCAGTGGGCAATGAACAGCCTGCCGGCCTCATCCAGGCAAATGCCATCCGGATAGTTTCCGATCTGATCACCGGATTTGCTTGGCAGATATGCCAGTACAGTTTGGGTGGTCAGGGCTCCCGGTGCAGCGATCTCAAATTTCAGAATCCGGTTCCGGTTCGCCTCTCCGACGATCAGTTCCTTTCCGCCCGGCAGCAGAACAACTCCGTTCGGGAACGCCAGACCCTGTGCGGCAAGAGTGGTTTTCCCGGTTGAATCGGTGTAGTGAACCGTTCCGATCGGGTTAGTTTCACTGCTTCCGCCCGGGTCCGAAAAGTAAAAGCCTCCGTTTTCAGAATCCAGAGTCAGGTCATTCGGTGCCCTCAGACTGTCGGTGCCGCAGACAGCAGCTGCCGTATCCAGAATACTGCCGTTCCGGTCCAGTTTCAGGACAAACCGGCCGGCACACACCAGATGCGTTCCGTCCGGAAGAATTTTATGTCCGTTTGGTGCCGGAACCCGTGCCCAGATGAACGGCTTAAAATCAGGACCGAAAGTAAAGATTTCGCCGGTCCGGGTGACCGAAGCAAATCCGTTTCCCTGCTGATCGAAAACAATGCCTTCGCAGTAGGCCGGCAGTTCTGCCAGCTTTTCGGGAGTGACGGAAGATTCGGATGGAAGCCCTGAACAGGAAGTCAGGAGCAGGAATAGAAAAAAGGTCGTTTTCATGGACTGTCCGGATTGTATTTCCCTGAAGATGGAAAAGATCGGGTGGAAAAGAAAGCCGGGTGACCCGCAGGTAAGTCTGGTTGGTTCCGCCGGCAGCCGGATGGATTCGGGAGGTTTTCGGAATACATCCATCCGTTCATCCCGGTAACCGGGGTTGCCGAACCCTGAATTTACCGAAATGGGAGTGCTTTTATTCCCGTCAGGTACCGGCAAAAAAAAGGCTGTCCTTGCGGGACAGCCCTTTTTAAAATTCCATCCTGAACAGACTCAGGCGATGGTAACTTTTTTATCCAGATAAACGTCCTGGATGGCATTCAGAAGGGCAGCCCCTTCCTTCATCGGGCGCTGGAAGGCTTTCCGTCCGGAAATCAGACCCATACCACCGGCACGTTTGTTGATAACGGCAGTCTTCACTGCTTCCTGGAAGTCGTTATTTCCTGAAGCACCGCCCGAGTTGATCAGACCGGCTTTGCCCATGTAGCAGTTGGCAACCTGGTACCGGGTCAGGTCAATGGGGTGATCCGAAGAAAGCTCAGTATAGATCCGTTTGTCGAACTTTCCGTAGGAGGAATTACCCATGTTCAGAGCTGTGTATCCGCCATTGTTTTCAGGCAGTTTTTGCTTGATGATGTCGGCTTCGATGGTCACGCCAAGATGATTGGCCTGGCCGGTAAGGTCAGCCGAAACGTGGTAATCTTTTTCCTTGGTTTTGAAGGCGTCATTCCGGGTGTAGCACCACAGAATAGTAGCCATACCGAGTTCGTGGGCATGCTGGAAGGCTTCAGAAACTTCGATAATCTGGCGGCGGCTGTCTTCAGAACCGAAATAAATGGTGGCCCCGATAGCAGCACAGCCCATATCAAAAGCCTGATCAACGGTGGCGAACAACGTCTGATCGGCCATGTTCGGGTAGGTCAGCAGTTCGTTGTGGTTGATTTTGAGGATGAACGGAATTTTGTGGGCATATTTACGGGCAACCATTCCCAAAACACCAAGGGTAGAGGCAACACCGTTGCAACCGCCTTCGATAGCCAGTTTTACAATATTTTCCGGGTCGAAGTAAGCCGGGTTTTTGGCGAAGGAAGCACCTGCAGAGTGCTCAATTCCCTGATCAACAGGAAGAATGGAAAGGTAACCGGTTCCTCTGAGGCGGCCGGTATTGTACAGATAGCCCAGGTTTTTCAGAACATTGATCGGACGGTCGGAAGGAATGAAAACCTTATCAACAAAATCCTTGCCCGGAAGCTGGATCGTATTTTTAGGGATGGTTTTACATTCGTGGTTCAGTAAATACTCGGCTTCACTGCCAAGGTATTCAACGGTTTTGCTCATTGTTTTCTCCTGAAAGGTTAAAAGTCAGATGTAAACTCAAATGACCGGTTTTCATCACTTTTTCCGGAATTTGACCCGGATTTCCGGTGTTTTTTGTGTTTTTAATCGCCAAAAACGATAATTTTAAATATAGGTAAATCGGGATTCACTTTGAAACCCGGCGACCGGAATCAGATTAATCTCTAATTAAAATAACAGCCCTCCATGTCTTTAACTCTGCGAACCGCCACCCCGAACGATGCTGCTCTGATCGTGGATTTTGTTAAAAAACTGGCCGATTATGAAAAAGAACCGGATGCCGCCGTTTTGACCGAAGCCGATGTGCTGAGGGATGGATTTGGGGACCGCCCCTTTTTCGGATGTGTCCTGGCCGAGTGGAACGGAAATCCGGCGGGTTTTGCCCTCTACTTCTTTAATTATTCGACCTGGCAGGGAAAACCCGGACTTTATCTGGAGGACCTGTTCGTCCTGCCGGAGTTCAGGAAACTGGGAATCGGGAAGGCTCTTCTGAAAGAAATGGCCCGGGTTGCAGCCTCAAACGGATGCGGCCGTCTGGTCTGGCAGGTGCTCGACTGGAATACTCCCTCCATCCGGTTTTATGAATCACTCGGCGCCCGGTGGATGAAAGAATGGCTGACTTACCGCCTTGAAGGAGATGCCCTGATCCGCCTGTCAACTGAACCCTGAACCCTTTTTTCCGGAATACCCATGCCCCTGCTTTCCTCTTCCTACCGGCCTCCCTTTCACCTTCGGTCCGGATTCTGGCAGACCATTTCACCTACTTTGTACCGGAAACTGACATGGCGGACACCGGTCAGGGAACGGATTGCCACACCGGATGATGACTTTCTGGATCTGGACTGGTATTCCGGATCTGCCCGGTCACTCATCATTGTCACCCACGGCCTGGAAGGGAACTCATCCAGAAAGTACATTCTGGGCATGGTCCGGATTTTCAATGAAGCCGGTTTCACCGTCTGTGCCTGGAACATGCGGTCCTGCAGCGGCGAAATCAACCGTCAGCTCCGGTTTTACCACAGCGGGGCCTCTGACGATCTGGAAACGGTCACCCGTCACGCCCTCACCACCGGCCGGTATGACTCGGTCTTTCTCGTCGGGTTTTCACTTGGAGGCAATGTAACAGCCCGGTATTTTGGTGAAGGCGGCAGCAGCCTCCCCCCGGAAATCAAAGGCGGAATGGCCGTTTCTGTCCCGCTGGATCTTACCTCTTCGGCAGTTGAACTGGACCGGTTCCGAAACAAGATTTTTATGATCCGGTTTTTACATTATCTTGGGAAAAAAGTCCGGGCCAAGGAAGCCCTGTTTCCCGACCGGATTTCCTCTGAGCCGATGAAAAACATTTCGACCTTTCATGCCTTCGACAACACCTACACGGCCCCGATTCACGGGTACGGAACGGCGAAAAATTACTACTACCAGGCTTCCGGAATCCGGGTACTTGACCAGATTCACCGGCCGTTTCTGATCCTGAACTCGGCAGACGATTCCTTCCTGAGTCCGGAATGCAGTCCCGAAAAACTTGCAGACACTCACCCGTTTGTCACCCTTGAAAAAACCCGGTACGGCGGTCACTGCGGGTTCATGTCAGGAAAGGAATTCCCGTATTACTCTGAAGAACGGGCGTTGTGGTTCGCCAAAACAGCGGCAGGAATGGTACCATGATGCCCTGGGTACTGGTTTTTCTCGGAGGCGGTCTCGGGGCCGTAGCCCGGTTTGCTCTGGCATCGGGCATCACCCGGATGACGGGCACCGGCTTTCCCTGGGGAACTCTGACGGCCAATGTGACGGGGTCCTTCCTGATCGGACTCATTCTGACCGTGCTGGACTCCCGGTTAACCGTCTTCCCCTTCTGGCGTCACCTGCTGACGATCGGGTTCCTGGGCGGATTTACCACCTTTTCCTCCTTCAGTTGGGAAACACTGGCTCTGATCCGGGATGGCGAACTTCTTTTTGCTTTCGGAAATATCATGTTATCGGTTCTGCTTTGTCTGGTCTTTGTCTGGGCCGGACACCTGACCGGAAAATTGCTGTGAGGCGGATATGAAACTAACCGGAGAGGCTCAACTTCTGCGGATTTTCCTGGGTGAATCGGATCTGATTCATCACCGGCCGGTGTGGGAAGCACTCCTGACCGAAGCCCGTAACCACCACCTGGCCGGCTGCACCGTCTGGAAGGGCCATGCCGGTTTTGGGGCCAACAGCCGGATTCACACCAGCAAACTGGTTGAATTTTCCTCTGACCTGCCGGTCATTGTTGAAATCGTGGATACCGAAGAAAAAATCACCGCCTTCCTGCCGGTCGTGGACGACCTGTTCGACTCAGCCGGAATCGGCGGGCTCGTCACCGTTGAAAAGGCTTCCGTCCGGATTTACCGCCCGGGGAACTGAACCGGTGAGGAAGACCTTCTCATCAACCTCAGGAATAGGCGAATAGGCTGGGTTTAACTTTCCCTTTCCCTAAAAGGGGAGTGGGTTGAGAGTAAAAAAAAGCCAGTCTCCCGACTGGCCTTTAAGATTGAACAACGTTTACTGCGTTACTTCAGAAGCTGAAGTTTGCCGGTTTTGACCTTGTCCCCGATTTCAACCCGGTAGAAGTAGGTTCCCGAGGCCAGAAGCCGGCCATCGAACGGGAAGTTATGAACCCCGGCTCCCAGATCCGTTTTCCCGAAATCGGTAATCAATTGCCCCAGAATATTGAAAACCGTGACTCTGACCACTTCCGGTGATTCAAGCGAAACTGCAATGCTGGTTGCCGGGTTAAACGGATTCGGATAAACGGCGACTCCGGTTTTGATGGAACTGAGTTGAGTCCCTGACACTCCTTCAATATTTCCTTTTCCTGCACCATCAGCACCGTCCAGGTTAAACTCTTCATAGTTTATCAGCATGGTTACCGGTACATCCGACCTGAAGACCAGAATGTCACCCCGTTGCAAATCCTCAAAACTCTGTGAGGATAGTGCAGCCCACAAGCCGGATTTATAGGACCGGATTGACACACCTTTTCGGATAATATTCACGCCTAAAGGGAAAATCAGGGAATCTGGCTGGGATACCAGAATGGATGTTGCAGATTCTGTCAGAAATTGAACTGCACAAATGACTGACCCGGCTTCCAGTGAATCTACCGGCTCAACCCGGGTTCCGGTAAAGTCCAGAATAACTTCCTTTTGCTCACCGTTACTCAGTTCAACCGTTCTATGTGCCCGAACGTCTGCTGCCGAACCTTCCCCTTTCTGAAGAACACCGCTTCCGCCATAGTTCAGGAATTTTGCAGGAGACCCTGATTGAATCACAACCGACTTACGGGTACCTGCCGGGACCCTTCCCGAAACAAACGGCTGAACAATATTGCTTCCCTGAATATAGGTAACAGATGTACCCCCAGTTGCCTTAGCCCACTGGGTCCCTGAAACCGGAAGCATATTCACTTCATAAACCGGTGTCGAGGCAACAGCACCCTGGTCGACCATTACAACCCCGCTCCGGTAATTGGTGTAGGTTTTTGAAAGTGCAGGAGTCGTGGCTGATGATACTGATTTAACATAGACCGCCACCGTGGGTTTATCATAGTACGGGTTAGACGGATTGTAATAATCATAAATTGCAGCTTCTGCGGCCAGAACAATACCTCCGGATGTATAATTGCAGTTACCGGAAAGGGAGCTGAAGGACCGAACGTAGCTAAGCCCCGTAATCGGTGTATTGACTCCGGTAGTGAGGTTATACTCCATCAGTTTGGTGAACGTCGTTCCTGTTCCCGTAGAGGCCAGATAGTAAACCGCATGCTTGGCAGGGTTCGTACCCCGTGCATTATACCGGATCACAACGGGCATACCCGATACATTTTCCGTTGTGAGGGCACGGTACCGGTTCCCGCTCCAGGCTGTACAGGTGTAAAACGGACTTACATCGCTCCAGTTATTACCACTGGTGCCTTCTAATTCAACCGGGAAAACCAGTTCATTCTGAATGATCGTAGTTGCAGTTGCAGAGGCAGATGTCTTTCCTTCATAGGCAACTGTCACAATCAGTGAGGTGGGGGCAGTATCATTCGGATAGTAAGACAGATTCACCACCGGTCTGGCTGTAGAAAGTGGCACCCCATATTTATCAATTAAATCACTTTCAAGAATGATATGGTTGTAGTCATCCTGAATCAGATTATTTGCACCGGTTGACCATCCATAAGTAAAGTCACCGCCACCGAACCGGTTTGATTTCATCAGTTGGAGATGAATCAATCCGTTTTCCACCCAGGTAATAGCCCACCTGCGGTAATCACTTGAAGTAACCTGGATTTCATTACTGATGGAAGGGTTGGTAGCGGTTGCTGTATTCCCGGACAATCTGAGCTCATTCGCCCAGGATAGTTCATATTCATCCTGCCTGTTCAGCCAGATTTCGTTCATACTGTCGTACACCAGAATGGAGGGCTGGCCATCTGTTGTTTGGATGGCTAACCGGTTTTGATTTTTTGCATAATTGGAAGGGTTCCCAGTGCGAAGCCGGCCTTTGTAATTGGCGGTAACAACTGCATTGGCGGCATCAAAACGAACAGGGGTTTCTAAACTTGTTGGATTGTAAAAATATCCGCCTGTTCCGCCCCATGAAATAAAAAAGCAGTCAGCGCCATTCATTGTGTTTAAATTGGGTGCACTAAGCCGGTAATGGGCCGCATTTGGAAATGACGGATCATACGGAACGCTTATAAACAAGCCACCATACCCTGCATCTTCACCGCTACCCGGAGTAAACGGCCTTGAATAGGAATCCCAATTCCAGGGGCGGGATCCATTCACCACCTTCCAGGGGTCCTTAAATTGTACTCCCTGATTCGATTGAACAATTCCTTCCAGAGACACTTGCATTGCCTGTGTGTAAATCGGGTGGTGTTTGGCATGAATTTGGGTAACCACGACTGTATTGCTGTTTGTTTCAAAATCAAAAAATCTCTGGTACTTTGATAAATTCCCATCCCAATTTTGATGATCTATCTGGAAACCGGAAATCTCACCTTTTTGAACCCCGGTTTCTGTCTTGATCGTCTTGTCAATAGGGATTTTATATTTTTCTCCTGATAGTCCGCTTCCTGTCAATGCACCGTTTTTATAAATGTTAAAAGTGGTACCAGGCAAGTGGGTTTCTGCAGAGCCATTCACCAACTCATTATAGGGTCTAAGGGTCCTGACCGGTTTGTAATTCAGGATCAGATTTTGTTTTGATGCAATCTTTGCAAATTGGAAGGTCAAATTTTCAAAGTTGATATTGTCCAGGGCAAACTGGTCAAAACCTGCTGTATCATAGTTAGTCGTGGTATTATTGGTAATGTACTCCCGGTACAATAAATGGTTTGCCGCTACAACTACAGACGAATTTTCTCTAAAGTAGACGGTATGACCACTTTCGGAGTATTTGGTTTGCTGACCATTTAATTTAAAAGCAGTTGAACCTTTCGGGAAGTAAATATTTCCATCCTTTTTTATATCAATAACCAATTGGTAGGTAACAAAGTACTCAATTGAAATGCTCAGAGGCTCAATTTTTACACTACTTGCCGAATTACCTTCATCATTGCTCATAATGCCGATAATAAAGGATGGGTCTCCCTGGTTTTCGAATAATTCCAAAATATCGGCTGGTATAGCGCTTCTTTCAAGCACAATTTCATTAGTTGAAGAAACAATAGACAGCGTTTTGAAACCCTGTATTTCGTCATACCAATTTTGAATTGTACCCAGAGTATTAGAGTTATTTCCAATTTTAAGAAGAGCCTTCTTACTTGCAGAAACACCTGCCAACTTGAATTTTACCCGGACAATTTCAACACCTTCCTGACTTGAAGATACTGCGGGGAATCCCTGTAGCGGAATTCGCAACCGTCTGGTATTTCCATTATCATCCTTTCCGATGAAGCCTTTCCAATTTGACTGAGACTCCGATCCATAATCCGACCCGTTTTTGTAATAGGTAGAAAAACCGGTAAGAGTTTTTGTCTGCAAAATCTGGCCGATTAAATTTCCCTGAGTAAGGAAAAAAAGAATCAATACCAAACAACTTGTTTTTTTCATTTTGAACTCCAAAACATTACTTTGCCGGAGTTATTTCCGTTAGTTTCAGGTTACAAGCCTTCAATTCTGGTATCCTGGTTAAATCTGACGGATGGGGTGGTGTCCGGTACACCACCCCTGTATTTATAAATGCCGGGCGATGTAAACCCGGGGCGGTGTCAGATTGCTGCC
>JAKLJL010000014.1 GCA_023151185.1 Bacteroidota bacterium | reverse complement strand
CGTTGACCGAAACTTGAAACCTGAAAACCAAAAACAAAAAAACTATTTCTCAAGGAAAACGCCCGAGATAACTCTTTTGCAAGAAACTCAGAAACAAAGCTGAACTTACCAACGAGATCTTGCAGAATAGCCTGGTAAAAACTAATGTTAAAGAACTTAGAAGAAAGCAATATTTTTTCGACCAAGAATCTGTATAACTATCCAATTATACCGCAAAAACGGTTTGTTGATCCCAACTCAAAGAATTATTCTTTGAGTTTCCAGGGAAAATCCAATATTTGGGTTATAGACTATCAAATTGAATGAATAATCCCCGCTAAACCGTAATATCCAGTTTAAAAGTTGAGTTTACTTTTACTCAAACCCACATTGTTATGTAAGATAACAATATTCTTATATTATAACTTCCTAAAACGATATTTTTAATCCTTTTTTCACAAAACTGGCCTAAAGAGATTGACTTTCTATGAAATCTCCCAGATATTCACTGTACATATTAACAGCAACATCCTTCCCGGGGTTAAAATGTCAGGCTTTTTAGACACCGTCAGGCAAACTATTCGTGTTCAGCAATTGAGTCGCAGAACTGAAAAATCCTACCTGAAATGGATCGGAAACTATATCCGGTTCAATGATCTGAGACACCCAAACGAGATGGGAAGTGCCGAAATACGAAATTATATCAATTTCCTAGCCGACCAACAGGCTGTTTCAGCTTCAACCCAGAATCAGGCACTTTCAGCACTTGTCTTTCTCTACAGGCATGTTCTTGGGCGGGATCTGGGGCAAATTCAAGGGCTGAATTATGTCAAACGGCCCCCAAAAATACCTGCTGTTCTCTCCAGAGATGAAGTGAAACGGGTTTTGGCCTTCCTTTCCGGTGAAAATTCACTTTTAGCCCGGTTAATGTATGGGTGCGGACTTAGGTTGCTTGAAGGGCTCAGGCTTCGGATTATGGACCTTGATTTTGAAAACCATTCCATCCTGATTCACCAGGGCAAAGGGTTTAAGGACAGACGCGTACCACTTCCCGACTCTCTTATCCATCCGTTAAAAGAACAACTGAACCGGGTCAAAATCATTCACGAGACGGATAAACAAAATGGCTACGGGACGGTTTTTATCCCGGATGCACTTGCCAGACGGTTCCCAAATGGGAATCACGATTTCCGGTGGCAGTATCTGTTTCCGCAATCCGATTTATCACAGGACCCGGTAACAGGGCTGATACAAAGACATCATCTGCTCCCATCCACTTTTCAACGGCTTTTCCTCAACGCGGTACTGAATGCCGGTATCACCAAAAGAGCCTCACCACACACACTCAGGCACAGTTTTGCAACCCACCTGCTCGAAATGGGTTACGACATCCGAACCGTACAGGATGTTCTGGGGCATCAGGATGTCAGAACCACCATGATTTACACGCATATAATTCAAACATCCGGGAAAATGGTCAGGAGCCCGCTGGATACTATCTGATACCGATAGTCTCCCCAATTAATTTCAAAGGGTGAACCACGAATGGTCCATCTTTTGAATCTGCCCGGATTCCGGCGTATTTTTAAAGTTTATGACTATATTATCCATTGAATCATCCTGCGACGAAACCAGTGCTGCCGTTATCCGGGACGGGAAAATCCTCAGTAACATCATATCCTCCCAATGGATGCATCAGCAATTTGGCGGAGTTGTGCCTGAGCTTTCTGCCCGTGCTCACCTGAGGTGGATTACCGAAATCACCGACGCGGCAATTCAACAAAGTAACCTGAAAAAATCTGATCTGGAGGCAGTGGCTGTGACCTATGGTCCGGGTTTAATGGGTCCGCTTCTGGTTGGTGTCAATTTTGCCAAATCTTTTGCCTTCAGTCTGAACCTGCCGGTAATCCCTGTAAACCATATTGAGAGCCATCTGTATGCTAATTTCTTGGACGGAAAGCAACCGGAATTGCCATTTACCGGCTTGATTGTCTCGGGTGGGCACACGCTCCTTGTTCGGGTTGACCCTTCTTTTTCATATCAGATACTGGGCCAAACCCGGGATGATGCTGCAGGCGAGGCCTTCGACAAGATTGCTAAAATGCTGGGGCTTGGCTATCCTGGTGGACCCAAAATTGATCAACTTGCCAAATCAGGACATCTAACTGCTTTTGAATTTCCCAGACCCATGATTCATTCAGGTGACTACGATTTTTCATTTTCAGGCTTAAAAACCGCGGTTAAAATTTTTCTGAAAGAAAACCGGGAACTTGCCTCGGCCCGATTACCGGATGTTTGTGCGTCTGTTCAGGCTGCAATTGTGGATGTCCTGGTTGCTAAAACCCTTCAGGCAGCCCGGAAAAATCAAACACAAGATATTGTTATTGCCGGCGGAGTTTCTGCCAACTCTGCCTTAAGGAAAGCTTTTTGTGAACTGGAAAAGACCGGAAAATACCGGGTGTTTTTACCGCCTCCGGTTCTATCGACCGATAACGCTGCCATGGTCGGTTTGCTTGCAAATCTGAAATCAAAGGTGCTGCCGCTGCTTCCCCACACTGAATTAAGCCCGGTCCCCAATCTGGCGATTTAAAGGAATACCATGAAAAAACTTGAACCACTGATTCACTCAGAGAAAAAACTTCTGATTCCGTACATTACACCTGATTTTCCGAAACGCGGAACAACTGAGATTCTGGTAAAAGAGTTAGATAAACTGGGAATCCGGGCAATTGAACTCGGGATCCCCTTTTCAGACCCGCTTGCTGATGGACCAACCATTCAGCAAAGCTCACTCAAAGCCATCGAAAATGGATGCACACTTTCACGGGTTCTGGATCTTGCCAGCTGGATTTCAGCCGAAACATCGCTTGCAGTCATTTTAATGGGATACGTGAATCCGGTTCTTCAATATGGAACCGAGCGTTTTTTTACAGAGGCCTCAGAAAAAGGGGTTCAGGGGCTGATTATTCCGGATATTCCGCAGGATGAGGCAGAGCCGTTTGTTCACCTGGGGAAAAAATACGGTATTGCCATGATCTTCCTCGTTGCGCCCACTACCCGGCCGGAAAGAATCCGGCAGATTAACCAAAACTCAACCTTGTTATCCTACTGTGTTTCCATGAACGGAATCACCGGAAACCAAACCTTAAATCCGGAATTTCTGAAAAGGACATTAGCCTCTGTTGACCAGAACCATCCGAAACCCTATGTCGTCGGATTTGGACTTTCTACACCACAGGACATCCGGACAGTGCTTTCTTTGTCCAAAGGTGCTGTTGTCGGAAGCGCCCTGATCCGGGCAATGGCACCCTTTGACGATGCCGGGAAAGCCGCTGCAGCAGGAATCGATTTTCTGAAACCGCTCACCGGAGTTCTGAATGAGTTCTGAACAGATGGATCAGCTTCGTCAGCAAATTGACGATCTGGACCGTGAACTTGTCAGAATGCTGAATGACCGTGCAAAGCTTGCCAATAAAATCGGTGAGATTAAAAAGCAGCTTGATCTTCCAGTTTACAATCCGAAACGTGAAACTGAAGTTATGGAGAACGTGACCCGGCATAATCAGGGTCCTCTGAAACCAGAAGCCATCAAAAGATTGTTTGAACGGATTATTGATGAAACCCGGCGTTTGGAACGGGAACACATGGAAAAACCGGGAGACCTTCCTTGATCAAAAAACTGAGCCTTTTCATCTTTTCCGTTTGTGCAGTTCTGGTCATTACCGCCAGCTATTTTTTCTTTTCGTCCTGGATAATGACCGGCAAATCAACCGAAGCTCCTCATTACTTTAAAGTTGCAAAAGGCAGTTCGGTAAGGCAGATTGGGAATGATCTTAGTGAGAATGGGTTCATCAGGTCCCGGCTTCTTTTTACTGCTGCAGCAAAATTGACCGGACTTGACCGCAAAATCAAAGCCGGATTTTATGAAATTAATGGGGATGAAACACTTGAGGAACTGGTTTCCGGATTTGCCAAAGGGTCCTATATTGCCATTCAGGTTACCATTCCGGAAGGGTTAACAACCCGGCGTATTGCCGGACTTCTTTCCGGTAAGCTGGGTATCGATTCCTCCTCATTCATGGACGCCTGCCGGGATTCAGCTCTTTTGAAGTCTTTCGGTCTGAAAACTTCGACTTTTGAAGGATACCTTTTACCCGAGACCTATGAATTTGAATATGGTGTCACCGCCCGTGAAGTTTTTCTGAAACTGGCAGAATCTGCGGGAAAACTCTGGGAAACACCGTCCTGGATCAGTCAATTGAAAGAACGGAATCTTTCGATTCATACAGTTCTGACAATGGCTTCAATTGTTGAAGGTGAAGCCCGGCTGGATGCAGAACGCCCCATCATTGCCGGATTATACTGGAACCGGGTCAGAATCGGGATGCACCTTCAGGCCGATCCGACCATTCAGTTTTTGCTGCCCGGCGGGCCACGCCGGCTGCTTTACAGGGATCTGGAACTGGACTCACCCTATAACACCTATTTACATGCCGGATTGCCTCCGGGGCCTATCGGAAATCCCGGAGCAAAATCCATCGAAGCCGCACTTTTCCCTGCCAGCCACGGGTTTCTTTATATGGTTGCAGATGGCAGCGGCGGCCATACTTTCTCCAAAACACTAGCCGAACATAATGTTGCTGTTGCCCGGTATAACCAACTGATGCAGGTCCGCAGAAAAGAACAGAAAATGAACAGGAATCCCAATGCAAAACCGTGATCATGTCATTGTTGCAGTGACGGGGGCATCCGGGTCAATTTATGCCCTCAGAACTATTCGGGCCCTGCTGCTGACCGACATCCACATCCACCTGATTCTGTCTGATTATGCCCGTGTTGTCATCAATGAGGAACTGGACACCGGGCTCGATTTCAGAGCACCGGTCCTGCCCCAGATCAGATCACTTTACACCCTCCCTGATACGTTGGGCGACATGACCGAATATCCTTTAAAAAACCAGGCTGCTGCAATTGCCAGCGGTTCATTTCCGGTAAAAGGAATGGTGGTGGTTCCCTGTTCAATGAAAACTCTGGCCGGTATCGCACATGGATATTCAGGTAACCTGATCGAAAGGGCAGCAGACGTTCAGATGAAAGAACGCCGTACGCTTGTTCTGGTTGCCCGGGAAACACCTCTCAGTCTGGTCCATTTGAGAAACATGACCGCAGTTACAGAATCCGGTGGAATAATATTGCCCGCAATGCCGGCATTTTATCAGAAGCCGGCTACTTTTGATGATCTGGGTGATTTTATTGCCGGAAGACTCCTGTCACTTTTCGGATATTCCCATTCCCTTTTTCAGCAATGGAAAGGTTAACCGGTTCACTTATGAAAGTCTACTCCCTTCTGCTATTTTTTTTCGTTTTGATTTCCTGCGCAAACCCGCAGTACCCTTCAGGCGGACCGGTTGACTCGACCCCGCCAGAAATTACCGGGACCTCAATTCTGCCGGGAACCCTTCATTTTAAAGGAGATGAAATTACCTTTTCCTTTGATGAGTATATGAATAAACCCTCTGTGGCAGGAGCAGTATTCATTTCACCGTCGGTTGGTAACCAGATTAAAACTGAGTGGTCCGGGAAGGAGTTTACCATCCGGTTTTTAAAAGAGCTAAAACCGGATATGACCTACGTGATCACCATCGGAACGGGAGCCCAGGATCACCGGGCAGGGAACCCGATGAAATCGAGTTTTCAGCTTGCATTTTCAACAGGTGACCAGCTTGATTCGGCGAAAATTTCGGGAAAAGCCTTCTATGCCTCAGATTTCAGACCGGCGAAGGGCGCCTTGGTTATGGCCTATTTCCTTTCTGACACAACCCGGCCCGATCCCTCACGCCAGGACCCTGATTACCGCACGCAGGTCGGGCAGGACGGCCGGTTTTCCCTGACGTATTTACGGGAAGGCCATTACCGCATTTTTGTCATTGATGACCAGGTTAAAAATGATCTCTGGGATAAAAATCAGGAACCCATCGGTATTGGCGAATTGGGATCGGTACTGGCAGGCTACGAAGAGACTGAACCACCGGTCTGGTTTCTCGATAAGCCCGACTCTGCAGCACCGGTTGTTCAGGGGGCCGTTCAGGAAAGCCAGCACCTTTTAAAAATCACTTTTGATGAGCCTGTTGTTTTGGGTGAATCATCTGCAGAATTCACCCTTCTGAAAAATGACATCCACATTCCGGTTTCCCGCCTGATTCCTTCATTTCAGGCTGATAATCAGGTATTCCTACCAACAGATTCGCTTGGCACCGGCGATTTTACCCTGATCAGTTCCGGGTTTTCTGACACCAGGCTGAATAAATCCCACCAGGATACGTTTAGATTTTCTATTTCAGAGGCGGTTTCAAGAAAAAAACAACTCCGGCTTCAGTCTCCTTCAGATTCATCTGCCATTGTATCGGGAACCGATTCCCTGATGATGATTTTTGCCAGTCCGGTCAGGACAGACTCAGTCCGTTTTTATATCAAACCGGTAAAAAGCCAGGTTGCAAAAGGACGAAGAATTTCCGTTTCCGGGAGTCAGAATCCGGGGTACGTTCAGACCCTGCATCCTGCAGGAAAATGGCCCGAAAAATCGGTGGTCAGGGGCCTTGCTTTCTCTGGTCAGGATACCGTTTCATTTCAGTTTTTTACTTTCGACCCGGATGAAACCGGAACCCTTTCAGGAACACTTGAGACACTTAAAGATCAATTCCCCGTCTATTTAAGTCTTTACAAGGCAGCAGGAAACCTGAAAGTGACGGAGGTTGAAACCCGCGGGACTCTTTTCAAAATCAGCAATCTGGCTTCAGGCCGGTACCTGATCAACGGATTTCAGGATCAAAACGGGAACCGGAAATGGGATGGTGGGACTGCACTCCCCTGGTCTCCGGCCGAACCGCGGTATTCAGCACCGGATACCCTGCGGGTGCGGGCCCGGTGGTCACTTGAAGATATTCTCATCAAAAAGTGGTAATTAACCAAACAAAGGAAAAAAATGAAAGTAACCTATCTGATCACTCTGGCATTGGCTTTTACTGTTTCTGCCGGATATGCTCAAAAGAAAAAAGAAACCAAACCGGCAAAGGAACAAAAAACAACTATGGTCCTGAAAGACAAAAAAGACAAGGTCAGTTACACGATCGGGCAGGATATCGGCAAAAATTTCAAAACACAGGGGATTGATGTCAATCCGGACGTGCTTCTGAAAGGAATCAAGGATGCATTGGACGGCTCCGTCAGCCTTTTATCCGAAGAAGAAAAAATGAAAATCATTCAGGAGTTCCAGACAGAACTCCAGACAGCCCATGATTCTAAAATGAAAAAGGAGAGTGAAATGGCAAGTGCAGAAAACAAAAAGTTTTTCGATGAAAATGCAAAAAAAGAGGGAATCACCACCACACCTTCCGGATTGCAGTATAAAGTCCTGACTCAGGGTTCCGGAACCGGTAAATCACCGTCTGCAACCGATACGGTAAAAGTTCATTACAAAGGATCTCTGGTTAACGGAACTGTTTTCGATAGTTCCTATGACCGGGGCGAGCCGATTGAATTCCCGCTGAACGGTGTAATCCCGGGTTGGACCGAAGGTGTTCAACTGATGAAAGAGGGCGATAAATTCCAGTTTTTCATTCCCTCTGAGCTGGGTTATGGGCCACGTGGTGCCGGAGGCGTCATCCCGCCGAATGCCATCCTGATTTTTGAAGTTGAACTGCTTCAGGTAAAATAAAAAACCGGGGTTTTTGATAGCCGCAGCTTAGGGGATAACTGTCCAGCAGGCGGTCTCCCCCCGGAACAGCCTCTTTTAAAAGGGATATTCTTCCCGTTTCTGCGGTAGGGATATCCCTTTTCTTATTTCTAAAAACCTGATCCCGCAATTTTCTTTATTTACAGATGACCACCCACTCTGTTTCGGCGCCGGGACTGCCGGGAATATCCAAATCTCTGGCTTTCAGGATAAATTTATTCTCTCCTTTTTTCAGCGGAACGGTCAATTCGGTTCCACGGCCGATTTCTGCCGAACCGGCATACCACCGGATCTCGACTGTGTTCAGTTCAGTCCGGTTTAACTGCGGAGCCTTTAAGGTAACCGAGGGGTTTCCCGGATTCCATATTTTGGTGAGAACTGCAGGCTTTTGGGTAAACCGAATGGGGTCAAGAACCAGCACATCAAACGACCAAATTTTTAAAACTTCCAGTTTGGGCTTCCATCCCATCTGAACCGTGGTCTTCCCGGAAGTAGTCAAAGTCACGGATTGAACCGGAGTTTTCCCGGCCAGCAAAAACACCGCAGGAGGGACAACGGCTGAACTTTGTGAAAGCACCGTTCCGGTTATGACCTTTGACGGAAATGGATTTGGAAAAACCGGAGCCGGAATTCCCGTTATTTTGACTGACCGGGATGCTGTTGAGTTACTGAATCCCCGCCCGTCATTCTGGGTAAGGGTTATAAGCCCCGTGCCCTCTTTTACAGTCAGCGGAAAAGAAACCGGTGAGTTTTCAACCGTCCAGACCGATTGAAGCAGGTCGCCGTCTGCATCAGTTTGTCTGGAGGGTGACAGTGAAATCTGTTCACCGGCATAAACAACCGGCGGTACTGAAAATTCAGGCTCCGGACTTTGATTAACCAGAATGGTCTTTGTCCGGGAAACCCGGTTTGTCCGTGTTGGAGAGTCATCCCGGACAGACAGCGTGATTGTCAGTTTTCCGGTTTGGGTAACAGGAAGCGCCAGCTTCGGTTCTGAACCTGCCGGAATCCCATCCACCAGCCAGTTTAATTCGGTGATTATTCCGTCAGGATCTGATGATTTTTCGGCATCCAGCAACAGATAAGAACCAAAAGCAGCAGAATCCGGAATGGACCAGGCAATTTCCGGTGGTGCATTAACCCGGATTTTCTTTTCGATAGAGGCTACGTTACAATCCGTTTTGCTATCTGTTCGGATCACCAGTCTGATTTTATATACTCCCGGACCGGTAAATGCATACCGGATGGTTTTTCCGGTCTCTTTCACTATCCCGGCCGGTGTTTCAACTTCCCAGGCAGCCTGATCAAGGCTGGATTCCGGTGATGACCCGGAGGCATCGAATACTACTTCTTCGCCGGCTGCAACCCAGGGTTTGAATGAAAAATCAGCCCGGGGTCCTTCAATTACGGTTACCTTTGCTGTAGTCTGACTGATGTTGCTGCAGTTACCGGTTGGCGTTCCAACCACCGTCAGGCTCAGGTTAAACTCGCCTTTTTCCTTATAAATATAATTCACCGTCTGCCCGAGTTCCCGGTCACCATTGCCATAATCCCAGGTATATGCACCAATCGGGCCGTTCGGGTCGGTTGACAGCCCGCCATCCAGTGACAACAGTGTTCCGACACAGATGGTTGTATCCGAGAACGGAATCCTTGCAACGGGAGATCCTTTGATCACAACCGGAATTGTCGCCACAACCGGCTCGGGTGCAAATCCGTCAGACAGGCTCAGCCGGACCTGATAAAATCCCGGCTGGAAATATACTTTTGCCGGATTCGTTTCACTGCTTCTGGAGCCATCCCCAAAATCCCACGCCGTTGAAATTCCATCTCCGTCCGGATCGTAAGAGGACGACCCGTTAAACAGAATAGTCTGCCCGCTGCAGGCGGTAATCAAAGTATCCACTTTTGCAATAGGGGGACGGTTCACCCGGATTTCTATTTTTTGAGCCGTTGAACTGTTTTGTAAGGCGTGACTATCCCGGATTACGAGACTGACCAGATGAAGTCCGCCACCGGGAGCAAGCCAGGTAAATGCAGATTCAGTCCGTCTTTCGCCACCCGGCAGGATCCACTCAAAGGCGACCGGATCGCCATCGGGGTCATAAGAACCTGATGCATCCAAAGAAACTGATCTTGAGTTCAGCCGGATACTTTTCTGGGTGACTATGATCGGCGGATGGTTAATCAGAAACACAAGCGTATCGCTAACTGCTGAATTCGGGAATCCGGCCCCATCCGAAACAGTCAGGATGACAGATTGCTCCCCGGAAGAGGAAAATTGCCGGCTTACTTTATTTCCGGTCAAAACCTGTCCGTCAGAAAACAGCCACTGAACCGACTTAATCTGCCCATCCGGATCCTGACTTGCGGAAGCATCGAACGATACCGGCTGACCGGGTGAAGCCGCCATTGGGGAAATTCTGGCAGCCGGAACCGGCGGATAGTTGACCGATACAATGGCAGAAAGAGTATTCTCGGAGACATCAAAGCCGGAATTATCCCGCACAGTCAGAGAAATAGAATACCTTCCGGGCTGATCGGGAACCCAGGATGTTTTTGAATCTGAACTGGTTGCAGCTCCGTTTATCCGCCATTCATAGCCGCTGATTTCACCATCCGGGTCCGAACTTTGAGACCCATCAAGAACAACCTGAACGCCAGGTGCCGTGCGGTCAGGAACCGAAAACCGTGCAACCGGGAACCGGACAATGATCAGTTCCTGACTAACCGCCTGGCTGCTGTTTGGCTGATTCTGACCATCATCAGCTCGAAGGGTAACCTGGTACTTACCGGTTTTTGAATAAGTGTGGCTGACGTCTTTCCCCTCTGCTTTAACTCCGTCGCCGAAATCCCAGGAAAACCGGATAATACCCTGGTCGGCATCCGAACTTTTTCCTGCAGAAAATTCCTGGTAGGACTCGGGTGACACTTTTTCAGCGGAAATAACCGGAACCGGCGGAAAATTGATGTGGATGGACCGGGTTAGGGTCTGAACTGAATTTTCGACCTTCTCACCGTCATCAACCTGAAGCGTAACAGTATAATCACCCGGGCGGTCAAAAGAAATGGAGTGAAGGGGCCCCGAAAGCTTTCGTCCGTCAGATACACTCCAGAGAAAGTCCAGATTCCGGGAATCTGAATCGGTGGATGAGCCGGAATTTAACTGTACCGGGATGCCGGGTGCCGACTGAACCGGCAACGTAAACCGGGGTTCGGGTTTGGCATTTGACCGGTAGGAAATTGTAGTGGTATAGACCGAATTCGGGGTTTTTTGTCCGTCATCGACAGCAAGTGTGAGTGAGTACACTCCGGGCTGCTGGTGCAGGACTTTAACTTCGGGCTGATCAGCGGTACCTGATACACCAGGCCCAGACCATTTCCAGGATAAGGGGTCCTGATCAGCATCAGCAGTTTTAACTGTGGAAAACCGAACCTGCGTTCCGGTTGCAATTACGGCCGGGAAGCTGACCTCGGTAAACGGCTGGGAGTTGACAGTAATCTGAATTTCTCTGTAGTCAGACCCACATCCCAACCGGTCAGACTGGTCAGTTACAGTCAGCCCGACGGTATAAGTCCCGGGAAAACTGGCAGAAAATGGAAAGGGTGATCCCGATCCGGCCGAGGCCCCGTTGATCTGCCATTTAAAATTCAGAGGATCACCATCCGGATCTGAAGACTGTCCGGCAGAAAGAAGCAGGACTTCCCCTGTTCCCAGCCTTCTGGCAGGAACCTCGAGAACAGCTTTCGGAGGCGCATTGACGGAAATTTCAGTTTTCGTCACCCAGAAAGCCGGAAGCAAAATCCCGTCGGTTGCAACAGAAACGGAGACCGGCTTTTTCCCCGGCCTGCCGAATTCAACTTCAACCGGATTGCCGGATGCTTCAAACTCTCCCGATTTCCAGAAAATTTTGTCCTGCAGTTTTACCGGTTTCCCCCGGTCGAGAAGGGTCAGGCGAAACCGGGTGCAATCGCCGATGTAATCTGCTTTGATGGAATAGGCCGGGGCTGTCTGAACGGTGACAACCGATGCCGGAAGGGAAAAAACCACGGGGTGGTCTTCGCCCCGGATGGTCATGTTATTCACTTTCAGACGACTTGAACTGATGGTCAGTCCCCATAGATTGGGACGGCCGTTCAACTCAGTTTCCCAGGCAGATTCCGGTGCAGCCGGCGGCAGTATTTTCCCGGCGCCATCCCGGATAAACACCCGTGAATCTTCTTCACCAGCCGTTTTCAGTGAAACCGGAGCCGGACTGAATCTGAGTTCGGGTAAAAGCTGAACTTCCTGATTATCCCGGATTCCGGAAATTCCAAGGTTCAGATCAAGGCCGAGCAGTTGCCACCCGGCTGTATTTCCGGCAATCCGGATGTTGAAGGAATTGACGTCATTCCCCTCGCCGCTTTTCACTCTCAGAATCCACCCGTTTTCTGATGGGGATAAAGTGCCGGGAAACCGGGTCCACCGGTTGATAAATGCAGGCTCCGTCAGAAAATCCATGGCGGCAGAAGGAGAAACCGGTCCTGTAACCGGAATGAGACCGTCAGCCGTCACCTGATAAACCTGCTGGAACGGGATGAGTTCAAACCGGGTTTTGGTATCGGCTGCACCGGTCAGAATATCCATCTGCCCCCCCAGCGATCCATCAAAAATTTCGATTCCTGCCTGGGAAACCTGCCCGGATTCCGGTCTGAACCAAAAATCGGTATATGTCAATGATTCACCGGCAAGATCTGGACCTGAAAGCCCCTTCGAAACGTAGAAAACGGATTGCTGAGCCTGAATTCCGGCCGGGAACAGCCCCAGCAAAATCAGAAGAAAAGCACTCTTTTTGCGGATCATGTGACTATGGTTTCCTGTAAGTTGATTGTGTAGGATCCGGATGCAGAACCGGATTATTTAACCTGATACCGGAGTTCGTGAACCAGGCGGCCGGTTGCAGTCAAAAATTTGAGGGAAACCGGCGACTTCCCTTCCGGCTGAAAACGAAGTGCCCAGTCTCCATCCGGGCTTGTTTCAGCATAACTCTGGCTGCTGCCCTGCACCAAAGATATTTTCATTCCGGGATAGGCTTTTCCCGAAACACTGACGGTTGTAGAGCCGGTGGTCAGAATTCTGTCTGATTCCGGAACATTCCAGGAGACTTTTGCCAGCCGGGTCGTATCCATTCTGGATACGGTCAGTTTCCGTTCACGGCTGTTCCCCGCCCGGTCGGTCACCTTCAGACGAAAATAGTAATTCATACCCTGGAGGCTTCCCGTGAGGCTGAAAGATCCATCCTGGCGGACCTGAACCGGCTGATCATTGGCGGTAAGCTGGGCAAAGGCTTCGGTCCGGCCTGACACTGAATAGTCAGCATCAGGAATAAAAAGCTGCTCGCCTGCAATCCCGTCCAGAAAAACAGCCGGTGGAATTTTATCATCATTCCGGATTACCCGGTAAACCGGACTGTCGCCGCCACGCAGATCCCGTGAGTCGAACGCCTGAATCCGGACAAAAACAGCTTCATCCAGCGGCAGGTCAGCACTTAGAGTTGTTGTTGTCACCCGCTGACGGCTGATGATCATTTTAAAATCCTGATCTCTGGCCAGTTCGACCTGGTAGGCTTTTGAACCTTTGACCGGTGTCCACCGGAAAATCATCGATTTGCTGAAAATAATTGAATCCTGCCGGGGCCAGAACATTTTCGGACTGGGTAAAAGATCAACCGGCAGGTCGGGGGCTTTCCCCTCGACAACCACGGTTCCCTGATTTTTCTTAAGAGTAACCGAAACATTAGAACTGGTCAGGGTTGCCTCTCCGTCGTAGTTAGACATCTGAATTTTCTTATCGGAGCCTTTATTTGCCCAGAATTTAGACGTTCTCAGATCGGAAGTGGCCGTTCCCATATTCAGGTTGAACCCTTTGTTCTGTTTGGCATTTTCTGAAAGTTTCGCCAGCAGACTTCCGTTTACCAGCATGACTTCTGTTTTTACCTGCTGGTTCAGGCGGTCAATCCGGGCAGACCGTACGGTTGCAATGGTTTGCTCTTCGACCACAACTTCAGAGCCGTCTTTGAACAGTAAATTTGCCTGACTGGCTTTGAGCGTTTTGATACCGTCATTTTCTTCAAAAAATGAACCCCGTGCTGCTTCATCCCAGGTTCCGAGCAAGCCATGCCGCTGAAAAACCGATCCGATTTTTTCTTCCAGGCGTGCAGAAACCGACTGAACCCGGTTTTTTTCGAGAGCTATCCGGGTTTTCTCGAGTCCTTTTTCTACGGATCCCGCCAGAGCAGTGGCTGCATCCAGATTGCCGGAAACTACAGCCTGATCGTAGGATTGAACCGTTTCATTCAACTCTGCAAGCTCCGGTTCTGCAAACAAACCGGCGCCGTTTTTTATGAGACCTGCCCGGGAATCTTTCGCCTTTCTGACTTTCTGATGCAGATCCCGGAATTGTCTCAGGCGGGCAATCTGCCCCGGTTTCAACGTCAGAGTATTGGAAAGTGCATTAAATTCAGCCAGTTGATAAACAACCGGCCAGGCAGCAGAATCCCCGATCAGGGACTCGGTTTTCCGGTTCAGGTCGCCGGAGGGAAAAGTCATATCCTGGGCAGCGGCAAGTGTTGTCCAAAACAGAAAAACAAAGGCTACCAGCCGGCGAAAGAACTCAGTCACCCGAAACTCCTTGTTTAACCGGCAGGGTAACGGTAAACCGGCACCCGTACTCTTTGGCCGATTCAAGCGTGATGTTTCCCTGATGCCGTGATATTATTTCTTTTACATAAGCCAGCCCTAGTCCTGTTCCAACCTGCTTGTAAGCCTTTTCGTTGGATTTCATCCTGAAGAACTTGGTAAACAACCGGCTTTGTTCCGAAGCCGGAATCCCGTACCCATAATCGGTAATGCTGAATGTTACAAATCCGGGTTGGCTGAGCAGTTTGATTTCGATCGTCCGGCCGGGATCGCCGTATTTGATTGCATTTGACAGCAGATTCTGGATGGCTTCAGAAATGAGTTCATTCGACGCTTCAATTTCAGGAATCTGATTGGCAGCAGAAAAATTAACCTTCAGTTCCTTGTCTTCGAGCTGGGGCAGGAAGGTCATGACCAGATCTTCGACAACTGTCTTGATGTTAACCTGGCTGAAGTTGATCTCCATTTTTCCGGATTCAAGCCGTTGAACATCCAGAAACCGGTTAATCAGGCGGCTCAGTTTATCTCCGCTTGATCGGATAATGGAAACAAATTTGGTGTTTTCTTCATTCAGCCCGCCATCATCAAGCAATATATCCGAAAATCCGATAATCGAGGTTATGGGGTTCCTGAGCTCATGGACCATGATGTTCATCATATCCTTTTTGAGATCTTCCAAAACTCTGTCTTCGGTCATATCGTGAAGAATCAGCAGAGATCCCAGCATTTTATCGCTGATTTTTTCACGGATCTGGACAAACTGGTATTTGCAGATCAGGCTTTCATTCTCATTTCCGGTTGCAATTTTACTTTCACCCTGCAAAACTGAAATATTGTATTCTTCATCTTCATGCTCCACATTGACCGGTTTTTTGATATGATTCCCGGTTAAAAGTCCGACCATTTCGGTCATGGAATAGGTTGGATTCAGCAGATTATGATGATTGAGCAGATCTTCCATTTTCTGATTGAGGAAGTGGAATTCACCGGTTTCATTTGCAATTGCAAGAAAATCTTCGATGTAATTGATCATGAACTGATTCCGGCTTTCAGCAAGCAGCAGCTTCCGGGTTCTCATCCGGTCATATTCATCCAGAATAGACCGCATGGTTTCAAGTGCTTCAGAAACCGGTTTAAGTTCCGGGATATTAACCATGGGGACCGGTTCTGAAAACCGGAGATTCTGCAGAGGCCGGATTCCGGCAACCAGTTCTCTGACCGGTCTGGTAACAGCCAGATAGTAAAACTGAAACCCGGCAAAAAAAACAGCAGAAAGTCCCGTAAGAATTCCGATGACGATCAGAAACAGGCGGTCAACGGGTCCGGTAATTCCCGACTCAGGAAGTGAAATGGACAAAGTCAGCGGCAGGGTTCTGAATTTTCCGGTTACCTGATAAACCCGGCCTGTATCTGTTTCGACCGGCCGGATGGTTTCGCCTTCACCGGTTCCTGACTCTGCCGGCAGCACTGCCGGATGGTGGGTTGAATAAATGACCGAGACCTCATTCAGCAGAACCAGGGCATAATCTGCACCCAGGTTATAAGTTCTAAGCTGTGAAATGATATCGGAAGCATCAAAACAGGTATAAACGGTTACCCGGGTGTCATTGGCGGTACCCGTTTGCCTGAGAATAAAAAGTTCCAGATCCTTTTCTGGCCGGGCCCAGGAATAAGAAAGAACCGAATCTACCCCGGTAAATTCAAGGCCGGGCATATCGGGAATTACCCCCTGATAGGCCAGATTCCTGGCAGAAACCGGAACCGGAAGCCCGGGAACATAAATTTCCTGGGTGATGAGCAGTGGATTCAGGCTTACACTGAAACTGAAGGCGTTGTTGTACGGTTCAGGACCGGCCGAAAGCCAGTTTTTAAGCTGACCTGCCGTCCGGACAGATTCATCGAAAAACCGGTCATTCCTGTCCAGGAAATTGGCGTGCATCTGGCTCACAATGGTCATCCGTTCCTCGACCATCGACTGAGTAACCATCGGCCGGATACCGAACCAGAATCCGGCCAGAACCAGCAGGAGCATGCCGGCTGCACCCAGAAAGACCCGTGTTTTCAGTGACATAAAACTCCGGTATTTAAAAACTTTCTAAAATACAACAGATTCCGGTTTTTTACACCCGCCCCGGAGTAAACAAGACAAAATCCTCCTGAAAAATTGGTCTGCCAGGCGGGAATTCTGCCAATTCGTGAATTTCATGCCGGAACGGTATCTTTGCAGGAACATGACTGAAACTGACTATGACTGAAGAAAAACATCTGAAAGACATCCGGTTATGGGCCGGACTCTGCCACTTCCTGCCGCTGGTTGTTCTTTTAAACCTTCCGTTTGCCAATCTTCTGGCCCCGGCGGCAATCTGGTATTTCAAACGGGATGATGATCCGTTTATCATCCGGCACGCCAAATCTTCCTTAAACTTCCAGCTGACAGTTACTCTTATTCTCGCCCTGATTTTCGGAATGCTGTACTATCCGCTGAAACTGGAAGTAATCCCTCAGTCCTGGCATTACGGTATTCTGGCTGCCTTGGCCTCCATTGGGCTGACTCTCTTTGCCATGATGATTCAGGCAGGAATGCGGGCCGGGCAGGGAGAGGAACACCGGTACCTGATTGCCTTTCCGTTTTTCCGGTGAGAAATGACACCCGGCTGACACTTTTCCTGACATGATCCGCCATCTTTGCCATTCTTTTAAGCCGTGAGAATAAAATGAGTTTTACAGAAACCAGATCGAAAGCCCTTTATGAAGCTGCCTGCAGGGTAATTCCCGGCGGCGTGAATTCACCGGTACGGGCCTTTAAATCAGTTGGCGGAACCCCCATTTTTATGAAATCGGGAAAAGGCAGCAGGATTACCGATACCGACGGAAACACCTATCTTGATTATTGCTGCAGCTGGGGCCCGCTGATTTCGGGGCATGCCCATCCGTCCATTCTGGAAAAGGTCATCGAAGCCGCCGGAAACGGAACCAGTTTCGGGACGCCGAATCCGTATGAACTTGAAATTGCCGAACTGATCACTTCCCGCATTTCCCACGCCGAAATGATCCGGTTTGTCAATTCGGGAACAGAAGCCGTCATGTCGGCTATCCGGGCTGCAAGAGGGTTTACCGGCCGGGATAAAATTATCAAATTTGACGGTTGTTACCACGGGGCTGTTGATAGCCTGCTGGTCAATGCGGGATCTGGCCTGGCAACCTTCGGTATTTCATCAACTCCCGGCGTTCCCGAAAAACTGGCTGCAGAAACCCTGGTCGTTCCGCTTGACCGGGAAGATCTGGTCGAAGACCTGTTCAGCCGGTTTCCCGATTCGATTGCGGCTGTGATCATTGAACCAATTCCTGCCAATAACGGACTTTTGCTTCAACGGAAGGAATTCCTGCAGAAATTGCGGGATTTGACTTCCCGGTTCGGTGCCGTCCTCATTTTTGATGAGGTGATTTCGGGATTCCGGGTTGCTGCCGGCGGCGCTTCGGATCTTTACGGAATCCGGCCGGATCTGGTCACGTACGGCAAAATCATCGGCGGCGGGTTTCCGGTTGGGGCTTATGCCGGAAAACGGGAGATCATGAGCTGTATTGCACCCGTGGGAAAAGTGTACCAGGCCGGAACTCTTTCCGGAAATCCGGTTGCCATGGCTGCAGGAATTGCCCAGCTTTCCCTGCTGTTTACTCCGGGATTTTATGAGGAGCTGGAGCAGCTCGGTCTTTATCTGGAAACAGGGATCCGGAACCTGATTTCCAAACTGAACCTTCCGGTTACGCCATTCCGGGTTGGATCTGTTTTCTGGCTTTATTTCGGCCAGCCGGAAACCATGCGGGCAGCCCATCATATCGATCCGAAAACCATGGACTTTTACCGGATTTACTTCCGGACCTGTCTTGAAAACGGAATTTACATTGCCCCCAGCGGATATGAAGTCGGATTCCTTTCTTCTGCCCATACCCGTCAGGATATTGACATTACGCTGGCAGTTGCAGAAAAGGCACTGAAAGCCGCATTCGGGATGAACAGATGAATCACCGTCTGGAAAAAAAGAACCGGATTTTGCTGACGACCTTTCTCTTCATCGTTGCCGTGATTTTTGTCCAGATTATCTGGTGGATTCTTTTTCAGATCAATCATTCCCGGATCACCTCGGGGGTTTCACTGAAACTCGCCGAAAAAACCCGGTACGTCGCTGCCTGGCACCTTCATCACCTGCTGACTGAACCTGAGTTGCCAGAAAGAGCCACGTTTATTGCCGGTACCGTACTGATTCAGGATGGACTCAGTCTCATTTCGTCCGGCGATTCAACCGGATTTTCGGCAGCCCGGCAAAGACTTGTTCCCGGTGATAACCGGGTTCATTTTTCCTCTCTCTGGATGGCCCGTCAGGTTCAGAACGGCCAGATTTTATATGAGCATCTCAATGCCCTGAAGTTGCGGGACTGGCTCGAAACCCACTATCCGGAAGTCCGGATTTACGACATTGCAACCCCCGGCCGTCAGTGGTTTATCCAGCCCGAAGATTTGCGGGTTTCTGACAGTTACATCCGTCAGGTAAATGACGAAACGGAAAAACTGCTGAGAATGTTCGTCTGGGAAGGGTCATTCTTTATTTTACTGATGCTCATCGCCGTTGCCCTGCTGTACACCAACATCCGGGCTGAACGGATCCACAGCCATCAGGTCCATAATTTTATGCTGACCGTTACCCACGAACTTAAATCACCGGTTGCTTCCGTCCGGCTTTATCTCGAAACCCTGCTCAGACATGATCCGCCGAAGGAAAAAAGAACCGAATTTCTTCAGAATGCCGTCGAGGAAACAGCCCGCCTTGATGACCATATCGAAAATATCCTGTCTGCCTCCCGGCTTGAAAGTCAGACCGAAAAAATTACCTTCACCGAAGTCAATCTGTTTGAGCTGATGGAATCCTGGTTTTCGACAGGTAAATATGCCCAATCCGGACGGGTTTTTCTGGATGAGACCTTCCGGCAGGATCTCTGGATTCAGGGTGATGAAAAAAAGCTGCAGTCGGTCTTTTTTAATCTGGCAGATAATGCCCTGAAGTATTCAGAAGGTCAGGTCCTCATTTCCTCTGCCCGTCAGGAAAAAACTGTTACCATCCGGGTTAAAGATACCGGACAGGGAATCCCCCGGGAAGCACAGCCGTTTATTTTTGATAAATTTTTCAGGGTTGATGATGAACTGACCCGGAATACAAAGGGCGCCGGACTTGGATTGTTTATTGCTGCCGAATGTGTGAAATTGCACAAGGGAACCCTTTCTGTGGAATCTGAACCGGGAAAAGGGTCCGAATTTTCTGTCACACTGCCGGTTTTGCATGAGGGATGAAATGGATCAGAGAATTTTGCTGGTCGAAGATGAACTGAATATTGCAGAAGCCCTGAAATTCAATCTGGAACAGGAAGGGTACTCGGTTACCCTGATTCCAAACGGCATCCGGGCCATTGAAACGTTCGAAAATGAACGGTTTGACCTGGTCATTCTGGATCTGATGCTGCCCGGTGCATCCGGTTTTGATGTTCTGGAATCCATCCGGATCAAGGACGAAACCACCCCGGTTCTGATCCTTTCGGCCCGGTATCAGGATCAGGATAAAATCAAAGGATTGAAAACCGGTGCAGATGACTACATGACCAAACCCTTTAACCTGGAGGAACTGCTTCTCAGAATTGGCAGATTGGTGAAACGGTCGTCACTGGTTCAGCATACTTCATCCAAACTGTTGGTCGACCAGCATCAATTCGGGCCAAATGTGATCTATTTTTCACGGCAGGAAGCAGATACCGCTGCCGGGCGGGTTGAACTGACTTCCAAAGAAACCGAGATCATGAAACTCCTCATCCAGAATGAAGGTCAGGTTGTTTCGAGGGAAACTATTCTGAGCCGGGTTTGGGGATACGATATTTACCCGACAACCCGGACAATTGATAATTTTATTGCCCGGCTGAGAAAATATTTTGAAACAGATCCGGGAAATCCCCGGTTCATTCATTCCATCCGGGGAACCGGATATAAGTTTACCGGAGCCTGATGAAACCGCTTCAGAATGACCTGATTTTGCGTGCCGCACGACGGCAGCCCATTGAACGGACACCTGTTTGGATGATGCGCCAGGCCGGGCGTTACCTGCCCGAATACCGGGCGGTCAGAGAAGGCAGGTCCTTTCTCGAAATGTGCAAAACCCCCGAACTGGCCACAGAAGTCACCCTTCAGCCGGTTGATCTGATCGGTGTGGATGCTGCCATCATTTTTTCGGATATTCTGGTCATACCTGAAGCCATGGGCTCTGATCTGGAACTGATCGAATCGAAAGGCCCGGTGATTCACAATCCGGTCAGAACTGCTTCGGATGTTGCGAATCTGAAAGTAATTGATGCGGTTTCGGATCTGTCGTATGTGATGGATGCACTTAAAATGACCAAACAGGCGCTTGATGGCCGTGTTCCGCTGATCGGGTTTTCTGGAGCACCCTGGACTTTGCTGACCTATATGGTTGAGGGGGCTTCATCCAAAACCTTCCGGTATTCAAAATCCCTGATTCAGGATCACCCAGAAACAGCCCACACCCTTCTGAAACAGCTTTCGTTTGCCATTTCAGATTATCTGATTGCCCAGGTCGAAGCCGGTGCTGACCTGATCCAGATTTTTGATACCTGGGCCTCGGCACTTGACCCCGTTCATTATGAAGAATTCGGATTGCAGTACATTGAATTTATTGTAGATTCCCTGAAAATTCTGGATGTACCCGTTATTGTATTTGCCAAAGGGGCAACCGGATCGCTTGACCGCCTGAGCCGGTGCGGAGCCCAGGTTCTGGGCCTCGACTGGACGGTCTCTCTTGATCATGCCCGGGAATTGACCGGCGGACGGGTTTCCCTGCAGGGAAATTTTGACCCGTCATTTCTGTATGCATCGCCGGGTGCCATCGAAACGGAAGTCAAACGGCTTCTGGATCAATGGGGACCGGGTACCGGCCATATTTTCAATCTGGGACACGGCATTCTCCCCGACGTTCCTCCCGAACATGCCCGGGCACTTGTTCAGGCAGTCAAAAAACAGTCCGTTAGACCTTAACTCAGAAAGCACGACTCCGTTGGAAGCCGAACAATTTACCGAAATCGTATCCCTGATGCAGAAATACCATCAGGCAGGTCCCCGTTATACCAGTTACCCGACTGCTCCTGAATGGAAACCGGGCTATCAGGAAACTGATTACCGGAAACTGCTGTCCCGGCTGAAAGGCTATGAAGAGGAACCGATAAGCCTGTACCTGCATATCCCGTTTTGTGAAGAAAGATGCCTGTTCTGCGCCTGTAATGTGACTGTCAGAAGTGACCATTCAGTTGCCAACCGGTATCTGGCCCATCTGGAAAAGGAAATCAGTCTGGTTTCGGATTCACTCGGATTTAAACCCAAAGTTCAGCAGCTTCACTGGGGCGGCGGAACGCCAACTTACCTGAATCCCGACCAGATCCGCCGGTTGATGGCTATTCTGAATACCCGGTTCGACATCAACTATCTTTCGGGTGAACTGTCGGTCGAAATTGATCCGGTTGTTACCACTGCTGCCCACATTCAGGCTCTTTCAGAGGAAGGGTTCAACCGGTTTTCATTCGGCGTTCAGGATTTTGATCCGAAAGTTCAGGAAACCGTCCGGCGGATCCAGACGTTTGAAGATACTGCCCGCCTGGTTCAGGAAGCCCGTTTCGCCGGAGCCCAGTCCATCAATATTGATCTGATTTACGGACTTCCCTATCAAACCAAAGATTCTTTCCTCGAATCCCTCCGGAAAGTCCTTGTTTTAAATCCTGACCGCGTGGCTATGTTTTCGTATGCCCATGTTCCCTGGATGCACAAACATCAGACAGTTCTCGAAAAACATCCCAGACCGGATGCTGAAGCTAAAATGGAACTGCTGGTCACCGCACGGGAATTCTTCGAGGCAAACGGGTATTTCCTGATTGGCCTCGATCACTTTGCCAAGCCCGAAGACGAACTTTATGAGGCGCTGAACAACGGTACCCTGAAACGGAACTTTATGGGCTACACCGAGCTGGATACCGAAAATATTCTCGCCTTCGGCAACTCGGCGATCGGGTATGTTCTGGGTTCCTACATCCAGAATGACCGGACTCTGAAGGGCTATGAAGACCGCCTGGATTCCGGATTTATTCCGGTTGAAACGGGTTATAAAATGACCCGGGATGACTTTATCCGTAAAACGGCCATCATGGACATCATGATTTCCTTTGCTGTCTTTTTTGACGATTTCAAACGGAAGACAGCAGTGGAATTTCTGACTTATTTTGCCGCCGAACTGAAGGATATGCAGGATTTGCTGGATGACGGCCTCGTCAGGCTGTTTCCCGACCGGTTTGTGGTAACCGAAAAGGGAGAACTTTTTCTGAGAACAATCGCCATGCGGTTCGACAGATTCCTGAAAAATAAACCAACCGAAAACCGGTTTTCCAGTACCGTTTAATTTCCGGAATCCTGCCGGATTTCCTGTATCTTTAAAGGTAACCCAACTTAAAACCTGTTCTTAACTGCCGGATTATGTTCAGAAAATTGAAATATCTCCTCATCGAATTTTTCCTGTTTCAGTGGATCAAGTTCAACTTCCGCCGGAAACGGAAAGACCGGTCAGTCTGGCGTTAGCCCGTTTTGCCCGATTTTTGGAACATTTCCCTCGTGATCTGGTGTTTTGTCTGCCAGTAAGGAGACAAAACATGAAATCAGCTTTTTTCTTTCTTCCCCTTCTTTTTTCGGTTTCTGCCGGGATTGCCCAGCAGGGCGGTATTCTTACCGGAACCGTTCTCGACAAAGGAACCCGGCAGCCGGTTATCGGCGCCAACGTCCTCATCATTGAAACCGGACGGGGAGATGCAACCAATTTAACCGGCGAGTATAAAATTTCCGGACTTTCACCCGGAGTTTATTCCGTCCGGGTATCCTATCTGGGATACAACTCGGTTACCCGCACCGATGTGGTGGTCAGTAACGTTAGTTTTACCCGTCTGAACTTTGAAATAGAACCGTCGGATCTCGAATTGGAAACTATTGAAGTAACCAGTTCCTATTATCAGAAAAGCACCGACAATATCAACAGTCTGAATGCCTTTTCCTATGAGGAAATCAGGCGTTCACCCGGCGGGCAGGAAGATATCGTCCGGGCAATTTCGGTTGTTCCCGGGGTTGCCACTCAGGCTGCCGGCAGAAATGATCTGATTGTCAGAGGCGGCGGTCCGTCAGAAAACCTGTTTCTTATCGACGGACTAGAAGTCCCGAACATCAACCATTTCGGAACCCAGGGAGCTACCGGCGGCCCGTTAACGCTGGTGAATGTTGATTTTGTGGAAAACACCGATTTTTCTACCGGCGGGTTCGGGGTCCGGTACGGTGACCGTTTGTCCTCGGTCATGAACATCACACTCAGGGAAGGCCGTCAGGACCGGTGGGGAAGCAAAACGACTTTAAGCGCTACCGGATTCGGTTCCAATATCGAAGGCCCGGTTGGGGAAAAGGGAAATTTCCTGTTTTCTGCCAGACGGTCTTATCTCGATTTTATTTTTAAAGCTGCCGGGTTCGGTTTCATCCCGCAATACTGGGATTTTCAGGGTAAATTCGTTCAGCGGATCGACGAAAAGAACAAACTTGAATTTTTCGGGATCGGTGCCATTGATGAAGTAACCTTTGATAATGACAAACGGGAAAACCGGCTGTCGAATTCACAGGTTCTGGGCAGCAACCAGAATCAGTACGTGGCCGGACTTACCTGGCAGAATGTCTCTTCTATAGGGATTTTTTCCCTTACCGCCGGTAGAAATTATGTCGGTTTCAGCACCAAACAGGCTGATACCAATCTTGTAACCCTGTTTGCCAACGAGGCCGATGAAGCTGAAAACTCCCTGCGGGCAGAGTGGATCACCCGGCTGACTCCAAGAGTTGAACTGACTGCCGGATCGCAGTATAAACTGGTTCAGGCCCGGTCAAAGCTGTTTGTCAATGCAACCGATCCCCTTCAGTCCGTTTTTTCTGTGGATGACGATAATTCCCTGACGGCTCACAAAGGATCAGTTTACCTTCAGGCAGCCCATGACTGGAATCACGGATTTGATTACACGGTCGGACTGCGTGCCGACTATTTTTCTGCCCTGACTGCGCCGTGGGCTTTTTCACCCCGTGTGGCCGCCGGCTACAACCTGAATGAACTGAACCGGATCACCCTGTCTGCCGGACTCTACCATCAGTCTCCTTCCTATACCTGGCTGGCAAATAATCCGTCAAACGAAAACCTGAATCACCTGCAGTCTTTTCAGACTGTGGCAGGATATGAATACCTTCTCCGGGCTGACACCCGGTTCCGGGCCGAAGTTTACTATAAATCCTACCGGAACTATCCGGCGAGTCTGGACCGGACCTATCTGGTTCTTGCCAATACCGGGGCTGGCTTCGGTGGACTTCAGGACGGTTTTGCCAGCTTTGGTTTTGACCGTCTGGTCAGCAAAGGAACGGGGTACTCGCAGGGGATCGAATTTCAGATCCAGAAGAAACTGAGTGAGGTTAAATGCTATGGACTTGCCTCCCTGAGTCTGAATCAGGTCGTCTTCACTCCGCTGAATTCAAAGAAGTACCGGGGAAGCTATTCCCAACCGGTCATTTTCAACCTGTCCGGTGGGTATCAATTTGCCACCGGGTATGAACTGGGCCTAAAATTCAGACTGGCATCAGGACTTCCTTACACCCCGTACAATCCGGATGGCACCCGGAATGTTTCTGAATACAATCAGAAAACGCTGGATGTTACCCACCAACTCGACCTTCGGCTGGATAAACGATGGAGCTTTACCGCCTGGAATCTGGTTACCTACATAGACGTTCAGAATGTGTATGGAAAAAACAATCAGTTTGGCGTCCAGTGGGATGTTGAAAAGCAAAAAGTCAGAGAAGAAAGTTCGATCGGGGTCCTTCCCTCGATCGGAGTCACGGCCGAATTCTGACGGAATTTATTACTCCGGGTTTTCGTTATACCCCTTCAGCCGGAGGTAATTCCTCCGGTTTTTATTTCCCCTTTATCAACCGGCAAGGAAATCCATGTTTCGTCAGGAATTTCTCGAAATCAAAACTCTCGGCGGCTTAAAGCAGTCAGGCTACCGGCAGGAATCCGTAAAAGATGAAATCAGACGGAATTTACTGGACAGGCTTCGGAGTAAAGACCGGTTTTTCGACGGAATCCACGGTTATGAGAAAACAGTGATCCCTGAGCTTGAAAATGCCATTCTGAGCCGCCACAACATTATTCTTCTCGGGTTGCGGGGTCAGGCCAAAACCCGGATTGCCCGGCTTTTAGTCCGGCTGCTTGATGAATACGTTCCGGTTCTGGACGGCAGTGAAGTTAATGATCATCCTCTGAATCCCATTTCACCCTTCGGTAAAGACCTGATCAGAGAACGTGGAGATCAGGCTCCTGTGAGGTGGATTCACCGGTCAGAACGGTACGGCGAAAAACTGGCGACCCCCGATGTGACCGTTGCCGATCTGGTGGGTGACATTGATCCGATCAAGGCGGCAACTCAAAAACTGGCTTATTCGGATGAACGGATTCTCCATTACGGCATCATTCCCAGAACCAACCGGGGAATTTTCGTCATCAATGAACTTCCCGATCTTCAGCCCCGGATTCAGGTTTCCCTTTTCAATATTCTGCAGGAACAGGATATTCAGATCCGTGGTTTTAAAACCCGGATTCCAATGGATATTCTGCTGATCTTTACAGCAAATCCTGAAGATTATACCAACAGGGGCGCCATCATCACCCCGTTAAAAGACCGGATTGATTCTCAGATTATTACCCACTATCCGAAAACTCTGGAAGTGGCAAGAAAAATCACCGGCCAGGAATCTTTCAGTCAGGAGGGACGGGCTGTTACAGTTCACATTCCGGATATGCTCAGGACCCTGGTTGAACAGATTTCCTTCGAAGCCCGGGATAGTGAATTTATTGACCACAAATCGGGAGTCTCTGCCCGGCTGGCTATTTCTGCTCTGGAAAACCTGGTCAGCCAGGCCGAACGCCGGGCCGTTCTGAACGGTGAAACAGAAACCACCCTTCGCCTGACCGACCTTTACCGGATCGTTCCTTCTGTGACCGGCAAAATTGAACTGGTTTATGAAGGGGAACAGGAGGGAATGCAGAAAGTTGCACTGACATTGATCAGCAGAGCCGTCAAACGGCAGTTTCTGACCCTGTTTCCTGATCCGGCTGCCTTCCGTACGGGAACTGAAAACAATCCCTACCGGCAGGTTCTGGACTGGTTCTCGAAGGGACGAAACCTGGATCTTGAATTTGATGAGCCTGACAAAACATTTAAGGAAAAGGTGTTTTTACCGGAGGGACTCAAAGCCCTTGTTGCCGTCAAAAAGGCACTGGCTGGGGATGCACCTGACTCTCTGCTTGCCGAACTGGTTCTGGAAGGACTTGCCATGCATTCCCTGCTTGGCCGTGACTGGCTGGAAGAATCAGCCAGTTTTCATGACATGATCGGGTCGATGGTCAAAAATCTGAAACTCGGCGAGGAGTAAAAACTCTGCTTTCAGGATAAAAAAAACCCGGCCAGAAGCCGGGTTTTTTGTTTTGAACAGTTGAAAGAAAGACTCCGATGACTATTCTTCCTTAGAAAAGCCACCAAGCATCTTAATTGCATTCATCAGGGGCTCTACAGGTACAACAACATTGTCTATTCCTGAGTCTGACACCCTTTTACCATAACGGGCGCCGTTCAGCCTATTGAGATCAACTTCAGGAATGGTGGCACCAAACTTGGAGTTTATTGCCCCGATAAAGTAATTGGCCAGGATACCATGTCCCAGGTCAGAGGGGTGAACTCCGTCATATGAGAAAAGTCCTCCTGTAAAAAACTTGGTCGTTATAGCAATTCCCTGAAAGGACACTGATTTTCCCAATGCGGTAGCAGTTGCTATTGTTCCAAATTCTGCATTTACATCCACAACTGCAACACGGGCAGACCGTGAGGCATCACCGGCAATTGCTTTAATTGCCCCATTAAACTGGGTCAAAGCGGTTACGGCGACAACAACTTCATCCTGATCCAGAATCAGGAAGTTAGGCCACGGGTTTTTTGGAGAAAGACCGAATGGTTGAAGAGTATCGATCCCTGCCGGGGCCAGAACACCCAAATACAGGTTATCAACCGGAATTCCCTGAGATTTTGCCAGATAACGCACCCAGGCACCGTTTTGTTTTCCGATATTCGCAGCATAGGAACTACCCAAAAGGGTAATCATGTGCTTATACGAAGACAGGTCTGCCAGACTTGCTGACCCAGTTCCCTGAGACAGGGACTCTGTGTTTTTCTGAAAAACAATTCCCGAAATGCTGTTTTTGCTAAGAGAGGCAACTACACCCGGGTTAACTGTTGTAAAAAATGGGATTGTGACAACATTGGGAATGGTGGCAACAACAACTTTGGGAGCGGTAGACAGGGAAAGGATTGAATCGAGAACTGCCTGGTATTTTGCGCTGAAAACGGCAGGGTCAGTGGGTGCCGATGGGCTTGTGCCCCCTGATGTTGCATAACCCAAAACATCATTATTCCCAAGCCAGAGAGAAACAAATGTGGGCTTCGATGCTTTTAGTGCTGCAAAAATATTTGACCCTCTTGCACCATTTGCCAGAACAACATTAAAGTATGGGTTTTTTCTGGATTTGCCATTGGTGGTGATCAGACCATCTGTGCCTGTAGAGTTAACGTTAACATCAAAAAAATCAGTTGCATCGCCAGGTGCAATTGCCGCCGGTATAACCAGCGCTGCCCCAGGGACGCCTAAGTTATTGAAGTTATCAGTAGAGGTGTAATATCCCATATTTGTGGGAGCAGCTCCTGCAGAAGACCCGATAGTAAATACCGGTGACCCATTGGCAACAACTCCATTGTAAATAAGGCGTTCACCATATCCATTACCACTAATCAGGTTTGCCTGAAAACTTGTCCCAGCAGCATCTGCCAGTTGTTTTGCAAAGGAGTGGCTTTGGCCATCAGCAAACAAGGAGCCAGACTGGTACCCTGCAGTAATAGAATTCCCTACTGCGAAAAATTTTGATAAGTTAGCCGAACCCCAGCTAACCTTTTCCTTATGGTCCTCAAAATCGGAACAAGCTGAAAACATCAGGAGTCCGAGACCGGAGACCAGTTTTAATGCTTTTATCATTTTCATCGTATAATTTCCTCAGATTTAAAAGTTGTACGTAAAGTGAACACCTGATAAGGTTGCATAGGTATTGTAGTAACCATTGAATGTAAATTCGTTATCAGATACTTTCTTCTCGTCCCAGTAAAGCAGAAGTAAGTAGGCATCCACTGAAAGATTATCTAGGATTCTGTAGCCAGCACCCACTGTATACCCGGTACGGGCAGCGTCCGGAAGGGAAGGCTCAGAGTATTTCGTTTCAACTGGGTCTGAGTCCCTTAAGAATCCGACCCGGAGTGCAAGGTTGTGAATTCCGGTATATTCAGCGCCAACACGATAAGTTGAGGTGTTCGACCAATTTCTGGGGGAACTGGAAAGGACAATATTTTTATCAGTATTTTCAATTTCCAGTTTTTCATATTTGGACCATTCAGACCAGTTATAGTCTGCAGTAACCATTAATTCTGGTAAAACTGCAACAGCAACCCCAACATTTAGTGTAGAAGGAATAGGAAGAACTACTTTACCCTTCCCTTCCTTTAAATCTGTTGATGCAGCTGTTCTGTCACCCGTAAATTCAATATCGCCTGTGATTTCAAGTTCAGTTGCAGCTCTATAACTCATTCCAATACTAAGCATTTCAAGAGGTTTATAAAGTGCACTTACTCCCCAATGAATCCCAGAGCCCGTTCCTTCAAGTCCTACATCTCCGGCATGACCAATCTGGTCCCCTTGTTTTTCAAGAGCAGCAATTGCATAGGACCAGGCAAAGGTACCAGCAACCGATAAATTGTCCATTACTTTATAAGAGACAACACCGCCAAAATGAACATTCTTGAGGTCAATTTTACGGGAAAGGTGATCTCCGGACCAATCTTTCTCCCATTCGGTTCCAAGCCCAAACGGCGCATAAATGCCACCACCAAAGGTGAGATCATACTCCCACTGATAAGTAAAGAACACCTGGGGGACCGCAAAAAATAGATCCTTTTGTTTAGAGATCTGGTTGCCGTATTTCAAATCCTGGTACTGAGCCTCGGGTACCACGAAAGTGGAACCCACCGTCAGGTTCATTCCCTTGATAAAGGAAATACCGGCCGGATTGAAATAAATTGCTGACGGATCATTTGCAAGACCGGTAAAAGCACCGGCAAGACCTGCTGCTTTTGAACCCTGTTCAGGGATACTGAACCCGCCGGCCATCGCTCCGATAGACAGCAGACATGCCAAAAGCACTGATGCAGTTTTTTTCACAGAAACCTCCAAATTGTGTGTTGGTTGTTGTCGTTGACTGATTGTTGTTGATTGCGACGTGCGATTTTAACCCGAATTTCAGCAAAAGTCAATCCTTAACTGAACGGATTCCGGTTCAGAACCCTGCATTCCGGACAAATTACCGGTATCCATGCCGATTTCGGGCAAATCCAGGGATTTTGTAACTGAATATGAATTCACATTCAGGAATAATATCCGATTTCCCTTAAAAATTGATCACGGACGGTACGGCTTTCGGGTAAATCCGGGATTTCTGTGCTGGTGATTTCGGAAATCAGATCCGGAAGGCTGTTTAACCGTTTGGAAAGATGATCCAGAGTTTCAGTCAGAATTCTCCCGGAAAGCACGGAGACCTGTTCCTTTGACGGCGAACGCCGAAACGGGAGGGCTTTGGTGATTGACCGGCGGAATTCAGGAAAATAGTCCATAAGCCCGGAGCCGGTAAAGCCGGGATGGAGTTTCCAGCGCCATACCTGTAAGGTGCCCGGCAGACTCTGTCCGGTAAGGCCTGCACGCAAAAGTGCCGCAGATCCGAAATCTGAAATCCGGATATTTCCCTCCTCGATCAGCAAATTCGGATTGGACGGGGAACGGTCAGGATTGGCCAATAAAAGATCGAGAAGAAAAATCCGTTCAGCCCAGCCTGGTCCCAGATCTGTGAAGTTTCCCGGCTGAACCTGCTTCCAGGGAAAGCCGAGGTTGAGCCCCGTGCTGTTGTTTTTTAAAAAGAGAAATTCCGGATCGGGATAATCTGGCACAGCTTCCTGCGGAAGCCAGACCCAAAAAGGAGAAATCACGGGGAATCCGGCTCTTTCTGCAATCCGCGATCCCAGCCACTCTGCCCAGAGGCCGGCAAAACCATCACCGCTTCCTCTTAGTTTTAGAAATATGCAGTCTGAATCCTCAAGCCAGGCCTGGACCGGCCAGGAACTTCCTGCATGAAGGGGTCTGCCCAGCCGGCTGACCCTCCTTAGTTTAACGGAAGACAGATCAGAAATAGTACAACCAGAGAAAAACAAGCGGCAGCAGAATACCGAGTCCCGTCAGCCACAACCCACGGCCCAGAATCCCTTTCGGGCCTTTGATCATAAACAGGCCGGTTATCGCCAGAAGAACCAGGGCAATTGCATAAATATCCGCAACCCAGGTCCACATTTCTTTGGCATGATTCAGGTGAAGAAAATTGAAGGCATGAAGAAACCATCTTTCCTTAACCTTCTTCTGGCTGGTCTCACCGGTAGACAAATCAACAGAAAGGGTATTTCCTTCTACAAAAACCTGAAACTCATCCGGCGATGGCCGAAAAGTACTCATCAACGGTTCTATTTCGCCCGTTTCTTTCAGAATTACAGCGGCCAGCACCGAATCGGTTGCGGCAGGATCCAGTTTAGCAGGAGGAATAACCGAATCGATGGTTTCAATATCGAAATTGGGATTCCAGTCGGCGATGTGATTAACAGCCACTCCTGAAACGGCATAAATCACGGTCAGCCCGAAGGCAATATAACCAAGATCCCGATGGACCAGCCGGTTCCATTTTCGCCAGGAAGAAAACAAACCGGTCATTGAATAACTGCTCCTATTCCCCGGATCTGGACCCAGGAGGTATCCTTCACATTCGAAAGATCCGGTTGGGAACCGTGTTCCTTCGCTTCAGCCTTAAGCTGTTCAATCCTTTCTTCCTTTGTCCAGGTAATCTGGTACACTTCGCCTTCGACAAGGGCCTTTTTCCCCTTTTCAGTCATCGGGAAAACGATTTCGCCATCTTTTACCTTGATTTTGATTTTGGTATAGGGCTTGTCTCCGGCAAGCTGCATCCAGCAGCCTCTGTTTTCACAAACGCCAACGACCAACCCTTCAACAAGCACTTTTTTCCCGATGTAGTCTGCGGGTTTTTCGAGAATGGCGCTGATGGCCGTTTTCGTTTTGAGAGTGATGTCTTTTCCGTATTTCTTTCCTGAAAGGGCCGAAATTGAAAAAGGCAGGAGAAAAACCAGACTAATTGCCACTATCTTTTTCATAACACATCCTGTTTATTTGATTTCAATATAATATTCACCGGTCGTGATGACTTTTCCACCGCTTTTAAACGCCACATTTACTGTCCAGTATCCGACTTTATTGAAATTAAAATATCCGGAATAGTGTCCTGGAGCTTTCAATACCGACCCTGCAAGGGTATCTGCCACAACTTTATCATCCGGATTGGTTAATTTGAAAACCGGGGTTACATTTTTTAAGGCATAATCCGGGTAAACTCCCCTTCTGAAAAATACGGCAGTTTCAATTGTCCGGCCCCCAACAGGATACCCCGTCGGTCCCACAAGTGAAGAAATATAATCCGGCTGAAAGGTGACCCGGTTTGAGTTCTTTATTTCCAAAGGAAAATTAACCTGGTATTTTACCGGATCACCCGGTTTGTAATAGCCAACATTTAAAACTCTTTTTACACTGCTGCTGGTAGGGCTTTCCAGAATCATCCCGCAGAAATAAAACTTCCGGTCGGTAGAGACCTGAACCTGTTCATGAGGTGCAGAAGCAGAACCCAGTCCGTCAGGATCCATGGGTTTCATGACCAGATTCAGATTCAGTTCATCAGTATTGGAAACCGTATCTTCGACTCTAAGATAGAAAACAGTGTAGCCCACACTTAATTCAGATAATTCCCGGTATAGGGTCATTCTGTACCGGTTCCCCCAGGCAACACCGGTTTTTTCACCGGGAGGGGTGAATTTAAACTCCTCATCCTTTTCCTCCTCGCAGGAAAGAAGGCCGAAAGTAAGAAGGACTCCTGCAAATAATACTGGATTTACAAATTTCACTGGACACTCCGGATTCTCATTTCACTACGAATATCCGGTTCAGTGAGGAAAAATCAAAACACCTGTTTGTCTGCAATTGACAGGAATCACCCAAAATCCGGACTCTTTATTTCCTCTTTTAGCCCATTTTCCTACCTTTGCAACCCAACAGGAACAATTCCATGACAGACAAAACAATCAAAATCCGGCTTGCCGTAACAAAGGAACAAATCCGGAAATGTTACCCGGTCATTTTTCAGCTCAGACCGCACCTGACCGAATCCGAATTCGTCAGCCGGGTTCAGATTCAGAAGCAGGAAGGATACCATCTGGTATTTCTTGAGGAAAACGGCGAAATCAGGGCCGTTGGCGGATACCGGTTTGCCACCATGCTCTCAAGAGGCCGGTTTATGTATATTGACGACCTGGTTACCGATGAACCGTACCGGGCTCATGGTCATGGTCTGAAAATGATGGCCTGGATGATCCAGAAGGCCCGGGATGCCGGCTGTTCACAGATTGATCTCGACTCGGGCATTCAGCGGAAGGAATCACATGAATTTTATCAGAAACACGGAATGTCACTGATTTCCTGGCACTTTTCCCAGAAACTGGTTCACCCCGGTCCCGGTCAGGTATGAGAAAATCTGCCCCGGCCGGTTTCCTTTTTTCCCTGTTGCTTCTGGGATTTGCAACCCCGGTCAGTCAGATTCAGCCCGAACCACCAGCCGTTCGGACTGCCGTCATCTGCATCACCGGCGATCTGATGGTTCACCAGGAACAGCTTTCGGCTGCCCGTCTGACGGATAAAAGTTACCGGTTTGATTCTTCATTCGGTTTGATCCTGCCAGCTCTTTCAAACGCTGACCTGACGTTCGGGAACCTTGAAACGGTGATCGGGTCCGCCAAAACCGGGTATTCAGGATATCCTCAGTTTAAAACCCCAGCCTCTTTCCTTACCGCTCTGAACTCCGCCGGATTCGACCTGCTGACAACTGCCAATAACCATTCCTTTGACGCCGGACCGGCTGGCATCGACCGGACTCTCGCTGCCCTTGACTCCGCCGGAATCCCGGCAACCGGAACCCGGCGGGATTCTCTGGCCCCCCGGATGATTTTTTTCCCGGTCAACGGTATCCGCCTGGGGTTAATTGCCTCGTCTTACGGAATCAATGGCACTCTACCCCTTCGTGAAAACTGGCGGTTGAACCTGAATGACACCATTTTTTACCAGAATATTCTGACGGAACTTGACCGTCTTCCCGATTCACTGAAACCTGATTTTTTGATTGCCAGTTTGCATTGGGGAGAGGAATATGCCCTGAAACCCTCAGAAAAGCAGAAAACTTTTGCCCGATGGCTGGTGAACCACGGGATTGATCTTGTAGCCGGATCTCACCCGCATGTCATCCAGCCGGCAGATTCCCTGCTCAGAACAAGCGGACGGGATACCACTGCCCACCTTGTTTTTTATTCCCTCGGCAATTTTATTTCTGCACAGCGGACCTGGCCACGGGCAGTCGGGACTGTACTGTCACTTAAACTTCAAAAGGATCTTTTAACCCGCAAAACCCGGATAACCGATTTTGAACTCACTCCAACCTGGGTCGAGCAGGACATGAGCCAAACGGAAAGCCGGTACCGGATTTACCCTGCAGGTGCCGGTGACACCCTTTCTGTTCCTCTGCAGATCAAGCCCAAACTGAAAAGGGCCAGAACCTTCGTCCAAAGTCAGGTTGGCCCGGGGTGGTCCGGAAAAGTGAAATAAAGAAAATAACAGCCGGCCGGTTTCATTCCCGTCTTTTTTTATTTAATTTTGGAAAAGCGCTTTTACATGGAGACGTCACCTGCGATTCCCTTCATTTTTCATCACATTTCCACTAAATTATCCCCGTTCGCTGTCGTCCGGCAGTTTTCAGCTTTTATACAGCCCAACCGGGCTTTCCCGGTGAATCCGGATCAAAATCAGCATTAAGGAGTATTATGGCTACTCAATCCAAGACCCAAAAACCGGCAGAGAAAAAACCGTCAGCAGCTTCAAAACCCAGGAAACTGACGACCCAGACCAATGAACTTCTGGGAAATGATCTCCAAAGCCTGAAGGCGTCGGTCGTGAATCACCTGGAGTTCAGCCTCGGAAAAGATGAATTCTCTGCAACCAAACTTGATAAGCTCAAAGCCGTTGCCCGGGCTACCCGTGACCGGATGATCGAACGGTGGCTGGCCACCCAGCGGACTTATCATCAGAAAGACGTAAAACGGGTTTATTACCTTTCGCTTGAATTCCTGATCGGCCGGACTTTGGGCAATGCCCTGCTGAACCTCGGAATTCATGAAGAGGTTAATCAGGTTTGCAAGGATCTGGGGCTCAGTCTGGCTGAGCTTGAGGAAGTTGAAGTCGATGCCGGGCTCGGAAACGGAGGGCTTGGCCGTCTTGCTGCTTGTTTCCTCGATTCCATGGCCACTCTGGAATTACCGGCCTACGGATACGGAATCCGGTATGAATACGGCATTTTTTATCAGAAAATTCTCGATGGTCAGCAGGTCGAAATGCCCGACAACTGGCTCCGGAACGGGAATCCGTGGGAATTTGAACATCCGGAAGATCTATACCCGGTTCATTTTTACGGATCTGTCGAAACCATCGAAAACGGCGCCACTAAATACAAGTGGGTTGATACCGAAGAGGTGGTCGCCATGGCCTATGACATGCTCGTCCCCGGGTATAAAAACAACACGGTAAACAACCTTAGGCTGTGGTCCGCCAAATCTTCCCGTGATTTCCTCTTTGATGAATTCAACGCCGGCGACTACGAAAAAGCTGTAGCCCATAAAAACAACTCAGAGGTTATCTCGAAAGTTTTGTATCCGAACGATACAAGGTACACAGGAAAAGAACTCAGACTTAAACAGCAATACTTTTTTGTCTGTGCTACCATTCAGGATGCCATCAGAAGGTATCTGCATGATCATCAGAAAGATAATTTCAAGACCTTCACCCAGAAAGTTGCCTTTCAGCTGAACGATACCCATCCGTCCATCGCCATTGCCGAGCTGATGCGGGTACTGATGGATGATTACCATCTGGCCTGGGAAGAAGCCTGGGACATTACTGTTGGATCCTTTGCCTATACCAACCACACCGTCCTGCCCGAAGCCCTCGAAAAATGGCCGGTATCTTTACTGGAACATGTCCTTCCGCGGCACATGATGATTATTTACGAGATCAACCGCCGGTTCCTGGAATTTATCAAGGCCAACTATCCGAACGACGTGTACCGCCTCCGCCGGATGTCTATTATTGAAGAAGGCCAGGAGAAAATGGTCCGGATGAGTAACCTGTCCATCGTCGGGAGCCGTAAGGTCAACGGGGTAGCAGCCCTGCACACCCGGATCCTGAAAAATGAAGTATTCCGTGATTTTTATGAGCTCTGGCCCGAAAAGTTCAATAATAAAACCAACGGAATCACTTACCGCCGGTTCCTGATTCATGCCAACCCGGATCTTACCGGCCTCATCAACCGGACCATCGGAACTGACTGGGAATTCGATCTGGCTAAACTGGCAGCGTTGGGAAAGGCCGCCAAAGACGAAAAATTTCAGAAGGAATGGCTCAAAACAAAGTATGAAGCGAAAGCAAAGTTTGCCGGGTATATCAAAGAAAAATTCGGGTTTGATGCCGATCCCGATTCTCTGTTCGATTTTCAGGTTAAACGGCTTCATGAGTACAAACGGCAACTGCTGAACGCCCTGCATGTGATTACCTTTTATAACCGGATCAAGAAAAATCCGAAAGGAAATTTTGTTCCGAGAACAGTGTTCTTTGGCGGAAAAGCTGCCCCGGGCTATTTCATGGCAAAACTGATCATCAAGCTGATCAATTCAATTTCGGAAGTCGTCAATAAGGATCCGGATGTTGCCGGCCGCCTGAAAGTATTCTATCTGCCGAATTACAGTGTTTCCCTGATGGAAAAACTGTTGCCTGCATCTGAGCTTTCCGAGCAGATTTCAACTGCCGGGATGGAGGCATCTGGAACCGGAAACATGAAATTTGCCTTGAACGGTGCCCTGACCATCGGAACGCTGGATGGCGCCAATGTTGAAATTATGGAAGAGGTCGGGAAAAGCAATATTTTCATCTTCGGGCACACCGATGCAGAAATTGCTGAAATCAAGAAAACCGGCTACAACCCCATGTCTTATTACCAGTCCAACTCTGAACTGAGGGCGGTGATAGACTCGATTGCCCACGGCACGTTCTCGCCCAGCCAGCCCGATCAGTTTATGCCGGTTGTTTCTGCCCTCCTGTATGAAGGCGACCGGTTCTTTGTCATGGCCGACTACGAGGATTACATCCGGTGCCAGGATGAGGTTTCCAAAACCTACACCAACCGGAAAAAATGGGCTGAAATGTCCATCCGGAATGTGGCTCAGGTCGGGAAATTTTCCTCAGACCGGACAATCCGGGAATATGCCGAGGATATCTGGCAGGTTAAACCAACCCGGGTTGTCCTGAAATAATCTCGATTCTGCATGTTCTCTTTAAAAAAAGGGCGGTTTAAAACCGTCCTTTTTTGTTTGAATCCGTCGGGTCAATTCCTTACCTTCACCGACCTTTTGACCAAAAGTAAAACCATGGATTCAACACTTATCAGAAAATTACCCAAGGTGGAGCTGCATCTTCATCTGGATACCTCCGTCCACCTTGATCTCATCCGAAAATATCTGATCCGGGAAGGGAAACCCGTCCCGGAACCGCTTGCTGAGTTTTGTATTGCGCCGGCAAAATGTGAAAATCTGCTCGATTACCTTCACAAAATCGACGTAGCTCTTGATGCCCTTCAATCTCCGGAATCCATTGAGGAAGCTGCTTATTTCCTGAGCCGGCGCCTGGCTGAAAATCATCATATTTATGCAGAAGTCCGGTATGCCCCGCATCTGAACAACCGGAACGGCCACTCTGTACAGGACATTCTGGACGCTTCGCTCCGCGGATTTGAGCAGGGACGAAAGGATTTCGGGGTTGAAGTTGGTGTGATCCTCTGTGCTCTGCGGCATTTCACACCAGAATACAATACTCTGGTTACAGAACTCGCTGTCAGGAATACAGGAAAGATTGTCGGCTTCGATCTGGCCGGCGATGAGAACCAATCGGGAGCCGGTCAGAAAGCACATTTTGATAAAGTTCACTCGGCCGGAATTCCCATCACCATTCACGCTGCCGAAGCCTGGGGGCCTGAACGGCTTGCTGAAGCCCTGGATCTGCTTCATGCCCGGCGGATCGGACACGGAATCCGGCTGGAAGAGGATTCTGATCTGATGCAGCGGGTTATTGATCAGCAGATTCCGCTGGAATTATGCCCAACCAGCAATGTGCAGACAAATGCGACCGCCACCATTGAAACCCATCCTGCCGACCGGTATCTGAAAGCCGGGGTCGCCATCACGATCAATACCGACGCCTATACGACCACACCGTCTGATCTATCCGGGGAATATGAACTTCTTGCCGGAACTTTCGGCTGGGGCCTGAAGGAAATTAAACTGACCCAGGAAACGGCCATCCGGAACCTGTTCGTCCCGGACGGCAAAAGAAAGGAGATCCTGGCTGAATTTCACCGGCGGTGGAACAATGTTCTGAATGAGCCGGTCGTTTCGGGGTTTTAAGCAGGGTTAGATACCGTCTTCCATTTCCAGTTCAGGCGTTTGGGCTGGCCGGCAGATCAGATCAAAACTGAACATGGTCCCGACACCAACCTGGGAGGTCACCCGGATCGTACTGTTGTGGGCTTCCAGAATGTGTTTTACGATGGCCAGTCCGAGGCCGGTTCCGCCTGCATCCTTGGACCGGTGTTTATCCACCCGGTAAAACCGTTCGAAAATCCGGCTCAGATGCTCTGCCGGAATCCCAACTCCCGTATCCTTCACCCAGAACCGGATTTCATTTTCCCGGATTTTTTCTGTGGAAACGGTTATTTCGCCATGATCAGAATATTTGATGGCATTATCCACCAGATTGGTGAAGACCTGCTTCATCCTGACCGGATCCGCCCAGACGACAGCCGGGAAGGCCCTGAAATCCCGGACGAGCCTGATGTCCCGTTCCGCAGCCTTTTCCTCAAGAGACTCAAAAACATCTGTAATCAGTTCATTCAGATCGGTCTGTTCAAAATTCATTTTCAGTTCGCCGGTCTCAATTTTTGAAATCTCGATAAGATCACTGACCAGGTTATTCAGGTGAACCGAGTTTTTATGGATTTTCATCAGGAAGCTCCGGTTGACTTCCTGATCATCCAGAGCCCCGTCCAGAAGGGTTTCAACAAAGCCCTGAATGGTAAAAATCGGGGTTTTGAGCTCATGGGATGTATTGGCCAGAAATTCTGACCGCACGCGTTCCAGTTTTTTCAGTTTACGGATGTCATCAACCAGTTTCTCTGCCATGGTGTTGATGGATTTCGCCAGAAATCCCAGTTCATCGGATGTTGTAACCGGAATCCGTTCCTGCAGTTCACCGCGGGTGATCTGCCGGGCCACCTGAACCATCTGCAAAACCGGCTGGGCAAACCGGTCGGCCAGAACTTTGTAAATGATAATCCCGCCGATAAGCAACCCGATGCTGACAAGTAAAATGACCAGCATATAGGTAAAGTAATACTCATCCAGACTGGCCAGCGGGTAAGAAACCCGGATGTAGGCCACCCGCCCGATCTCCTTTAGCTGTATTCCGGATCCGAGATGTTTGGCTACATAAAACTGGGATATATCCACCGACTTCGATTTCCGGATATCTTCACCGTAATTGCCGGCCAGTGCCTGCACGATTTCGGGCCGGTGAAGGTGATTTTCGAGGTTTTTAAGATGGTCTGCAGGAACAGATGAGTCGAAGACAACCAGACCGGATGAGTCGATGAGGGAGAGCCGGATTTTAAAATGCCGGGCGTAGGAATCAAGGGTTTCCCGTTCCTCATTCAGCGGAGTTCCCAGTGCGGCTTCCCGCTGCAGGCAGGCTTCCCAGAAGTTGGCGTTGGCTGTCAGGTTTTCCCGAACGGACCGGTGGGTGTTTTCACGGATTGCCCAGACAGAAATCAGGGCAAAGGCAACAACTGTAAAAGCAAAAATAAAGTAGAAAAGAACAGCCAGTTTAACCGGCAGTCGCTGATACCATTTTAACGGCATAAAATTTCCTGTCTTGGTATGTTAATGACTGTGAATTGCAAATGATGTCCCCTCATTTACCATCAGCAGTTAACACAGATCAGGGTCAGGTATTCAGTTTGTATCCGACTCCGCGTGCAGTGACAATGACATCCTGATACAGTTTATCCCGCAGTTTCCGGACGTGAACGTCAACCGTCCGGTCACCGACAATCACATCCTGCCCCCAGACTGAATTCAGAATCTGTTCCCGGGTAAAGATGCGGTTTTTGTTTTTGGCCAGGAAATACAGCAGTTCAAATTCCTTCCGGGGAAGCTGCTCGGCTTTTCCCTTAAACGTGACCGTGTAGGTTGCCGGGTCAATTTCCAGTTTGGAGGTTTTGATGACATCCTGCGGGGTCGAGGCTGCAGCCGGTATACTTCTGCGGAGAAGCGCTTTAATGTGACTAATGAGCACCCGGGGTGAAATGGGTTTTTTCAGGTAACTGTCACTGCCCAGTTCAAGCGCCAGAACTTCATCAATTTCACTGTCTTTGGCTGTCAGAAACAGGATGGGAATTTCATTGAATTTCTGATTGGCCCTGACGAGTTTGCACATTTCGAGTCCATCCATGACCGGCATCATCAGATCCAGTACAATGGCATCTATTTTTTCGGATTCAAGAAGTACCAGGCCTTCCTTGCCGTTCCGGGCGGCAATCGTGGAAAAGCCCTCTTTTTTCAGGTTATAAACCAGGAGGTCACGGATGTCCTGTTCGTCGTCAACGATCAGGATCGTTTTTTCACCAGATTTCATTTGACGGTCTGCCTTAATGCTAAACGGATCATATCCTCAGTTTTCAGTGGTTCCGCTTGACTGCCGGTTACAGCAGCAATCGATTTTTCAGCCACCTGCCGGGTAAATCCGAGTGCCACAAGGGCGGCAACCGCATCTTCCCTGGCCTGATCTGTCCCCCCAGCCAGCCAGTTGGTAGTATGAGTTCCTGCAAGTTTAGAAACTTTATCCTTTAATTCAACTATCAGGCGTTCAGCCATTTTCTGCCCGACTCCCGGAATGGTCTTCAGGATTCTGACGTTGGCCGTGGCAAGATGCTGAACCAGATCTTCCGGCTTCAGGGCAGAAAGAACCGAAATGGCGATTTTGGGGCCTACACCGCTTACTGAAATCAGATTTTTGAACAGATCGAGCTCCGTCCGGTGATGAAATCCGTAGAGATAGTGACCGTCTTCCCGGACGATATAATGGGTTTCAAGCTGGCATGTTTCACCGGTCTGGGGCAGAAAGTCATAGGTTTGAAGCGAGATAAACACCCGGTACCCGACTCCGTTAACATCCAGAACGACTTCGGTAGGTGATTTTACGGCAAGCTGCCCTCTCAGAAATGCAATCATCGGATTATCCTGTCAGAATTCTGATTCACGAATGAAGCCCAGGCATTCCGTTTGCCCCGTGAAACTGTCTGGGTGACCGTTTTAAAAGCTGAACTGCCGGGGCCGACTGAAAATCCGGCTGAAAGGGCAATGGCCAGAGCATCCGACATATCGTAATCCTGAGTTCTGGATTCGATGTTCAGAAGCCGGGAAATCATAGCCTCAACCTGCTGCTTGCTGGCGTTTCCGTTTCCTGTCACATGGCGTTTGACTTCTCTGGGTGAAAGTTCCACAATCTGGAGGTCCTGCTGGGCAGCGGCCAGAAGGATAACCCCCCGTGCGTGTCCCAGCTTCATGGTGGAGGAGATATTTTTGTTGAAGAAAGCCGTTTCTATTCCCATACAGACCGGCTTCCAGGCCTCGATCAGCGACGCCAGACGGGAGTACAGCGTTACCAGGCGCCGGCTTAGATCCTCTTTCGGATCGAGGCGGATCAGACCGGAATCTATCACCGAATACTGATTTTTCTCGAACCTGATGATGCCGTAACCCGTAATCCGGGTGCCGGGGTCAATGCCAAGGATAACCATTCAGTGTTTTCTTCCCGATAGGGGTGAACCGGCTGCCAGGTGGTTATTTCAGGTCTTTCAGCTGAAGCTGAAGCTGAGTCTGGCCATTCCAGATATTTTCATTGATCGAGTAGACAAGTTCCAGATTTTTCCGGCCTGTGGTCACCACCGGATAGTAGGATTCCATATTGTATCCGATGACTTCGAACACCGGGGATCCTTTCTGCCTGGCTTTAAACTTGAGATGACCTTTTCCGACGACACTGGCACAGCCAACCAGTTCCACTTCATCCGTATAGAAAACCGGGCGGAGGTTATCCGGACCGTGCGGCTGAAACTGCCGGAGGATTTTCCAGAATTTATCGGTAATTTCTCCAAAATCCATGGTTGCATCAATCTGGATTTCAGGCGTCAGCAGGTCGGGAATCAGAGTCTGCCTGACCACTTCGTCAAAGCGGGACTGAAATTCCCTGACTTTATCAAGACTGACCGAAAGCCCGGCTGCATATTTATGTCCGCCGAACTGAATAACCGAATCTTCGCAGGCCTTGATGGCCTCGTACACATCAAAGCCGGGAATTGACCTGGCAGACCCTTTGGCCACCCCTTCGATGGTTGTCATCATGATAGACGGCCGGTAATATTTTTCAACCAGACGGCTGGCAACGATGCCAATCACTCCCGGATGCCATTTTTCGTTGTGAAGCACAATCGACAGACCCGAGTTTTCTTTCAGGTATTTTTCTGCCACAACCGAGGCATCCAGATAGTTTCCTTCATCAATGGATTTCCGGTTGGTATTTTCAGATTCCAGAACCGAAGCATAATCTGCCGCCTCTGCCACGGTTTCCGAGACCATCATCTGAACAGCCCGTTTGGCATCACCCAGGCGGCCGACGGCGTTGATTCTGGGTCCGATGCTGAAAACAATCTGCGATGAGTTTACCCGGTCAAGGGCAAGTCCGGTTTTTTGCTCCATAGCTTTCCAGCAGGGCCGGGGCGAATTCTGGATAATTTCAAGTCCGAGGCGGGTCATGGTCCGGTTTTCATCGATCAGGGGCACAATGTCAGCCGCAACGGCAACTCCCACCAGATCCAGATACCGCCGGGCAACACCGTCATCAACGCCAAGTTTCAGGCTCAGGCCCTGAGTCAGCTTAAACCCAACACCGCACCCGCAGAGTTCTTTGAACGGATACCGGCAATCCGGCTGTTTCGGATTCAGAATTGCCAGGGCATTCGGAACCTGATCGCCAACGGTATGGTGGTCACAAATGATCAGATCAATCCCCTTTTCGCGGCAATACTCGGCCTGTGAAACAGCCGTAATTCCGCAATCCACAGAAATAATAACTTTAACATTCTGGGAATGGGCATGGTCAATTCCTGACCGGGCAATGCCGTATCCTTCTTTGATCCGGTCATTGATGTAATAGGAAACGTTGGCTTTGATATCCCTGAAAAAGGAATACAGAAGAGCGGTTCCGGTGGTCCCATCCACATCATAATCGCCATAAACCATGATTTTTTCGTGGTTCTGGCAGGCGTAAACCAACCGTTCAACCGCAGAATCCATGTCCTTCATCAGAAAGGGATCATACAATTGACCGACCGACGGCCTGAAAAAATCACGGGCCTGATCAAAGGTGGTAATTCCCCGGTTCATCAGAATCCGTGCCAAAGTATCGGGCACATTCAGCTGGTGGGCCAGAGATTTAAGATCAGGTTCGGCGATGTGGTTAAGAAAGGTCCATTTATATTTAGAGTTACTTACTGTATGTTCATTCATAATTGCCGTCAAAATACGGATTTTCCCGAATTGTTCAAAGAATTTACCGGAGGGAATCAGGAGAAAACAGATTCTGCTTCATTTTATTTTTTTACCGCCGGCTTGTGTCTGGCAATTTCCGGTTCTGCCGGTGTATCTTGCCGGATGACCAAACTGAACCGCCTTACTGCCATTCTGCTGTTTCTTCAATCCAGGAAGGTTGTCAGGGCCCGTGAACTGGCGCAGCATTTCGGACTCAGCATCCGGACGGTTTACCGGGATATGCGGGCGCTTGAAGAAGCGGGTGTCCCGATTGCTGCCGAAGCCGGCGACGGATTCCGGCTGGCTCCCGGATATCACCTTCCACCGGTCATGCTGACCACTGAAGAAGCATCCGCTTTGTATCTCGGCAGCCAGTTTGCAGAAAGTCTGACTGATTCCTCCCTTGCCGGACCTATTCTGACCGCACGGCAAAAAATTTACTCGGTCCTTCATCCGGAACAGAAACAGGTACTTGATACTCTGGACCAGACCATTGCGGTTGTCGGACCTGACCGATCAGATGACCGGAAGCTGTTTGCTTTCCAGCAGGCTGTTCTGAACAGAACCTGCATCCGCCTGACCTACCAGTCAGCCAATGCCCGTCATCCCGCAGACCGGGTGACCGAACCCCGGGGCCTGATTTACTACCAGTCTCACTGGCATTTAATAGCCTGGTGCCGTCTCCGGGCCGATTTCAGGGATTTCAGGCTGGACCGGATTACCGGATTTCACCTCACCGGCGAAACCTGGGCCGAAGACCGGAAGTTCAACCTCAGGAGCTTTATGGAGACCCGGATGGAAATTACTTCCGCTTTTGACTTCCGGATCAGGACTGACCGGCAAACCGCACGGGTATTCAGAGAAAAATATGCATTCGGCATGATTTCGGACGAGGAAACTCCCGACGGAATTGTCACCCTGGACTATGTTGTTTCTGACCCCGCCTATCTGCCGGGCTGGCTGCTCGGGTTCGGAAACCGGATTCACATCCTCTACCCCGATTCCCTGAAGGATCTGCTGAGGGATCACATCCGGCTGCTGGCTTCTCACTACGGAATTTCCTGAAAATTTAATTTTTCTCCTGACAGCCCGTTGTCACAACCGGGTGTGACCTTTGTTCTTCACTAAACAAACAGGAGAAACTATGTCAAGGCCCGTCACTGAAATCGCCGTCTACAAAATCAAACCCGAAGCATCCGAAACTTTTGCCGGCCTGAGGAGCAGAGCCATGGATCACCTCAGGACCTGGCCTGGTTTTATCTCTGAAAGTTTTCTTTCCTCGCCGGCTGACCCGGTTCTGTTCACCGACATTCTGATCTGGCAGTCAGAAGAAGATTTCGGAAAAGCCATGGAACGGGCAGGATCAGATCCGGAACTGGCCGGATTTCTTTCAGTTATGGCAGAAAGTGTTTATTTTGGTCATTTTCATTCTGACTCAAAGTAGCAGGACTCCGGAATGCCAACAACCAGAAAAATTGCCGGGAAACTGGCCCGCCAAACCGCCGAATGGCGTGAAAAACTTGCCGGATACACCGAAGAAGAATTTGCCCGGAAGCCCGGACCTGCCGAATGGTCCGCCGGGCAGCTTTACTTCCATCTTACACGGGGAACCGAAAATTTTCATCTCCATCAGATCCAGAAATGCATCAACCGGAATCAGGCAGAACGGGGCGGAAAGAAAACCGGAAAAGGACGGATCAGTTTGTTTTTCGGACGGTTTCCGCCTATCCGGATTTCCGTACCGCCGTCAGAACGGTACACTCCCAAACAGCCTGACCTGGCCCAGATGGAGGAAGCTCTGATCCGGCTCGCCGATTCGCTTCAGCGGATCAGCGAGGCTGTTTCAGCCTCTGACCCAGAGATGAAGGCTGAACACCCGGCATTCGGCTTTCTCAATGCAGCCGAGTGGTACCACCTCATCAGTATGCATTTCGATCATCACCTTTCACAAAGAAAACGCCTGAACCGTTTTTTAGGAAAAAAATGACACAAACCCGCTGCAGTTGGCCCGGTGAAGATGATCTGATGATCATTTATCACGATGAAGAATGGGGCGTTCCCATTCACGATGACCGGAAATGGTTCGAAAAAATAATTCTGGACGGCGCACAGGCCGGACTGAGCTGGAAAACAATTCTCCATAAACGGGAAGGCTACCGGCGGGCTTTTGAAGGATTTGATCCCGAAAAAGTCGCCCGGTTTGATGAGGGCCGCCTGGCCGACCTGATGCTCGACCCGGGAATTGTCAGAAACCGGCTGAAAATTGCCTCGGCAGTTAAAAATGCACGGGCCTTTCTTCAGATCCGGCAGGAATTCGGTTCCTTTAATGCCTGGATCTGGTCCTTTACAGGCGGGAAACCCGTGATTAACCGGTTTAACACGCTTCAGGAAATTCCGGCCAGAACAGATCTTTCTGACCGGATCAGCAAGGAGTTGAAGAAACGGGGATTTACGTTTGTCGGATCCACCATTGTCTATGCCTTCCTTCAGGCCGGCGGGGTGGTCAACGATCATCTCGGCTCCTGCTTCAGGAAACAGGAACTGGAAGGCTCAGACTTCTGAGTCTTCTGCTTCTGGCAGATCCTCTTCCGGAACAGGCGGTCCGTCTTCATCCAGATCCTTTAAAAGCAGATTTCCGTCGGCGGCTTCTATCAGGCTTTTAAACCCGAGCAACGTCATACTGATCTGGTGCGAGGCCATGCTGTCTCTTGGCCGGATGTGTGCAGACCCAATGGTATCCAACCGGTCAAGAACAAAAATGACCGTCATCCGGTTAATATCCAGCGCCGGATGAAAGGATCGTTCAGACTTTTCTTCCGGTCTCAGTTCAACGACCAGTCCGCACAACATGAGGTCACTCACAATTTTCCGGATCAGTCTGAAAGGTAGTCCCAGCCGGTTAGACAGTTTTTTAGTCGTCAGCGGCTGACGGCCGGCTTCAAAGTTTTTGACAATGGCATGAACGATCAGCAGTGCCAGAAACCGCTTATGCTCATGGCTGATGAGTGAAATATCCTGTTCATACTCAAAGTTTTCGACGTTCTGGTTGGCATAGGCAATTTCTGCCCCGATCAGAACCACCAGCCAGGAAAGCTGCAGCCAGATCATGAATAACGGAAGGGCTGCAAAAGACCCGTAAATGGCATTGTATCTCGACACCCCTACCTGGAAGTAGATATATCCCCACTGGATCAGGGTAAAGGCAGATCCGGCAATGACACCTGCGATCATGGCCGACTTGAACTGAACTTTTGTGTTCGGCATGATCAGATAAATCAGGGTGAATAAACTCCAGATCAGGAAAAAGGGCAGCAGGTTAATAATGAAATTAAACAGCGGCGCAAGCGTCCCCAAAGCCGCATATTGTTCCTGAACCGTGGTCAGAACGGTGGTGACATATACACTCAGGCTTGAAGCGAGAACCAGAAAAACCGGTGCGATGAGCATCAGTGAAAAATAATCACTGAACTTTCTGAGCCAGCTTCTTCCCTTTTTAACATCATAAATATCATTGAACGAATCTTCTATGTTGCTGAAAATGCTCAGAATCGTCCAGAGGAGCATGGCCATTCCGATTCCGGCCATCAGTTCACCTTTGGTGGATTCAAGCAGGGTGTTGGCAAACCCAATAACTTTTTCAATAATATCCTGTTGCCCGGTCAGGTTTGCCCGGATTTCATTTTCGAGGGTTTTATCAAACCCAAATCCCTTAGCAATTCCAAACACCATCGCCGCCACCGGAACAACCGAAAGCAGGGTATAAAACGTCAGGGATGCCGCCCGGAGCTGCAGGTTATCTTCACGGAACCCTCTGACCGAGATAATCACAATCCTGAGTTGTTTCAGCAGAAACTGGCGTGTGCCTGAAATGTTTGAAACAGGAATCCGCCACACATCATGCTGCAGAAATTTGAGGATTCTGGAAAGTGTAAACCGGTATTTTTTCATGGTCCTGCCTGGTAAAATATCCAAAAGTCCGGAATCTTTCCTTAAAATCAAAAAACCGCAGAACCGGTCAGGCTTCATTGGGTGACAAAGGGCAAATAAAAATCACAATTTTTAACAACAGATAAATTTTTCTTTCTTTTTTCCGGCAACGGCCTTAACTTAGATTCATAAACCCGGTAAATGAGGTCCATCATGAAAAAACTACTCCTGTCCCTGACTGTTATATCCGCTCTTTTCCTGTTCAGTTCCTGCGAGTCTCTGATTCAGGACGAAACTGATAAAGACAAAACAACTCCCGGAAAACTCACCTTTGAGTTTCAGAAGCCAGAATCGATTACCAACGTCACTTATCTGGCCTGGTATCTGACCCGCCCCAATTTCGATACGCTGTCGGATACGCTGGATGTGAGTAACGGGGCTCCACAAACCATTGAAATCGGGAATATTCCATCCGGCATCTGGACGTTTAAACTGGATGGACTGGATTCACAATACCTGAGAACCTATACCGGATCTGTTCAGATAACCGTTTACGGCGGAGAGGTAACGGCTGCTGAAGTTACCATGATTCCGGTCAGCGGCGGAATTTCGATCAAGGTCAATTGGGGATTCAATTCCGGAAAAGCCATTTTTCTGGATGGGGATGGAGACTATATTGAGTTTCCGCAGTCAGGCCACCTTGACTCTATTACTACAGCACTTACATTCGAAGCTTGGTATAACGTTACCCCCAAAAATTATTACAACACTATTTTTTCAAAAGGTCCCAGCAACTTCTTTTTCCAGGCAATGGGATATTCTTCTTATAACCCTTCATTTTTCTTTTTGAATATGGATTTTAACTATGAAAACGCCTACAGGTATTATGACCGGCTGGTCATGACAAAAACAACCCAGCCAAACCAATGGCATCATGTTGCATTTACCTATGAAGTCCAGACAGGACAGGTAAAAGTCTATTACAACGGCGATTTATTGTATACAACAACAGCTTCAAAGACTATTGAAGCCGGAACCGGACCCTTAAGGATAGGCGCAAGAGTATATGAAGAATATCCGGAATATTTCAGCGGTATGCTAGATGAAGTCAGGATCTGGTCTGTTATCAGAACTTCTGACGAAATTAAGGCGAACTACAAAAAGGAACTTTCAGGAAATGAAGCAGGACTTTCGGCGTATTACAATTTTAATTCGGTAGCAAATGGTGTAATTTTGGACAAATCTCCGCATAAACTTAATGGAGTTATAAAGGGGAATATCAAACTTGTTACCGGAACTGCCTTTTAAAAAGGAATTTTTTGCTGAATGAAACTTGCCATCAAGCTTGCAAGAAAAGCCAAGGGATATTTTTTAAAATTCAAGCTTCATAAAATTTTCAACCCGATAGCAGGTTTTCTGCCTGCTGTCGGCTACCTCTCCAAGCTCTCAAGCTGGCTTGAAAAAACACAAAAGCCATCTTTTGATGATTTTTATGTTCCTGACCGTGTGTATGACCGCCGGTATTCCCTCTACGAAACAATTATTTCCAATCACCTGAATGATCGGTTTGATTATCTGGAATTTGGCGTTGCTGCAGGAGTTTCATTTAAATGGTGGGTTAACAGGGTTAAAGACCCAGGATGCAGGTTTTATGGGTTTGATACCTTTACCGGCTTACCGGAAGCGTGGAATGTGTTTAAAGCAGGTGATATGTCTGCGGACGGCAGCTTTCCTGATGTTGGCGGTGATTCCCGTGTGAGTTTTTACAAAGGTGTATTTCAGGAAACTCTTCCCGGGTTTCTTGAAACATTCAAAAATGAGAACCAAAAAGTCCTTCATATGGATGCAGATATTTACTCTGCAACCTTGTTTGCTCTAACCCAATTTGGAACCCGGTTACGGAAAAATGACATCATAATTTTTGATGAATTCAATGTCCCGATGCATGAATTCAGAGCATTTCTCGATTTTACGGGATCCTATTACATAAAATTAAAAATGATTGGGGCTGTAAATAACTATTACCAAACGGCCTTTATTGTAGAGGAAACACCTTACCAAAAATAGGCGCCTTCTAAGGCTGTTCGGTATCTTCCAGAACCCGGATCAGATTGGTCAGACAGATTTTCTCAATTTCAGAATCAGAAAGTCCCCGGCGGTGAAGAGCCCCGGGGATTTTTTTTAAGTCAAGAACTGAATCAAGTCCGGCCGGAGCAGTTTCTATTCCGTCGAAATCGGAACCCAGACCAACATGATCGGCTCCGATCAGCCGGACGGCATACAAAATATGGTCAATCAGGCGGTCAAATTCTGGCCTTGCTCCTGCAACCCACTGCCCGATCTGCCGGTCTTCATGCGTAAAATAGTCCTCGTAATTTCTGAACTGGCTTTCATCGGGGAAGAACTCTGCCGATTTCACCGCAGATAAAATCCGGTTCCGTTCCGGGAAATAGTCCGGATCAATAAACCCGGAAAAAAAATTGATAAAGACAACTCCGCCGGTATCTGCAATGGCCTTCATCTGGTTATCTTTTAAATTTCTCGGGTGGCGGCACAGTTCCCAGACCGCAGAGTGAGATGCAATCACCGGTTTCCGGCTTTCTGAAATCATGTCCTGAAAAGTTTGTTCACCGACGTGGCTGACATCCGGAATAATTCCGGTTTCATTCATTTTCCGGATCACTTCCCTGCCAAAATCTGAAAGACCTTTCCGTCCCTGCCAGACCGGTGACTGTTCATCACGGGCGCTTGAGGCCCAGGTCGTGCTGTTGTTCCAGGTTGGTGACAGATACCGGATTCCCTGCCGGCCAAGCTGTTCCAGTTTTTCCAGTGAATTTTCGATGGGATGCCCGCCTTCCATGCCCATCAGAAGGGACAGGCGGTTCCCGGCCAGATTTTCCCTGATTTCCCGGGCAGACCGGACAGTTCTGACCAGAGATCCGGCTTTTTCTGCAGCAGTATAAAATGCAGAAATCAGGTTTTGAGCCTGGTTCCAGGATAGATTTTGTTCGGCATACCGTACAGGAACCCATACTGAAAGAATCTGGACTGCAATTCCGGCTTCCTGCATGCGGATAAAATCGGAATGCCCGTCCGGAAGCCGCGAGGCAATGTCGTCACCGGCAATTGCCCGCTGAAGCAGATCATTGTGGGCATCAGAAAACCGGAACTCCATTTATTCGCTGATTCTCATGGAAATAAACTTCCTGACCGAAATAATGGAACCGACTAACCCCAGCAGACTGCCAAAACCAGGAAGGGCCAAATAAAATCCGGGGTTGATCTGAAGATACCGGCTGATGGGAAACAGGTTGGCATCAATCAGGGTAAACAGACCGATCAAAGCCAGATCGGCAAGTACGCCCCCCAGAAGCCCCTGCAAAAATCCTTCAATCAGAAAGGGAGTCCGGATGAAATTCGTTGTTGCCCCGACCAGCTTCATCGTCTGGATCAGAAACCGTTTGGCATAAATCGTCAGCCGGATGGTATTACTGACCAGAAAAATGGAGGCCAGCGCCACAATGAATCCGACTCCTGAAGAAATCATCCAGAGAATTTTTGCATTTTTATCAATGGCAGTGATGTATTGCCGGTTATACTCGACATCGGTCACTGCCTGGATTTTTTTCAGTTCAGGCAGAATCCGGTCCAGTGAATCCAGACTGCCGTATTCGGGAAACACATTGAGTTTAAAGCTGGGCGGAAACGGATTCGATTCCAGAATTTCAAAAATATTTTCCCCGAATTCTTTCTGGAAAATTGAGGCAGCTTCTTCTCTTGAAATCAGGCGGACCTGGCTCACTCCCCGGATTCTGGAAAAAAAGGTTTTGATTCCTTCCAGTTCAGCATCAGTTGCAGTTTTGTCCAGAAAAACATCAATTTCAAGGCGGGATCTGAGTTCGGTCACCAGCCGCTGGGCATTTAAGGACAGCAGCAGAAATGTCCCGAGCAGCACCAGACTGAGCATGATGGTCGAAACACTCACAAAACTGGAAAGCCGGGCCCGCCGGAATCCGGAAATACTCTCCTTCAGGATATATTTCATGCTCATAGTGAAAATCCATGCCCTTCTTTAACCTGATCTTCAGGATAGGATCCCAGAACCCGCTGAACTTCGGTAAAACCGGTAAGCTGACGCAGAGCCTCCTGAACTGAGGAATCGGTTACAGTTCCCCGAATGTCGAGGTAAAACAAATGTTTCCAGGGCTTTCCCCAGACCGGACGGCTTTCAATCTTCAGCAGATTAATATTCCGGGAAGCAAAACAGCCGATACAGTGATACAGACTGCCCGGTTCATCTTTGGCTTCGAACCAGACGGAGGTTTTATTGCTTCCGGCTGGTATTCCGGCCTCTTTGCCGATCAGGATAAACCGGGTAAAATTATGGTCAAAGGATTCAATATTACGCTTCAGAACCTCCAGACCGTAGACCCTGGCTGCTTCTTCGGAGGCAATAGCTGCGATGGAAAGATCAGCCGGATTCTCTGAAACATACCGGGCTGAACCGGCGGTATCATACCACTGGACCGGTTTCATCGACGGATGATTCCGGAAAAAAACCTCACACTGCCCCAGAGCCTGCGGGTGGGAATAAACCGTTTTCACTGTTTCTGCCGATGCGCCTGAATTGGCCAGAAGGCAATGCTCAATGCGCAGCCGGAATTCACCGGTAATATGAAAATCGTAAGTCTGAAGCAGGTCAAAAACCGGGTGAACAGATCCGTAGATCGAGTTTTCAATCGGGAAAACACCGGCCGCAGGACCGGTTTCCTGCAAAAGAGCCTCAAACGCCTGCGAAAATTGAAGAAAGCCCTGCCGGGGGATTCCCGGCAACATTCTTGAGGCTGCCAGATCACTATAGGCGCCGGGTTCACCCTGAAAAAAAACGACCCGGGGTTGTTGACTTATCATCCGGTAAAAATAGCCTTGCAGAAGACTAAATTCCATTGACTTCCCGTTTTTAAACCGGTACCGGTGAAGAATCCGGCAAATTAGAAACGAATTAACCCCGTCACCCTTAAATGACAAGTCTTTAATCATTTTGTATATTGTAAAAAAAACTGATCTGTTTCATGAAAAAACACACCTTTTCCTTACTTATCACGGTTTATCTGGTCCTTTCGCTGCTGGCGGGCTGTGCTAATCCCGGATTCCTGACTCAGGAGGATCTCAAAAAATACCGTGAACCCGGTACTGAACCCAAAATCATCATGGCCAAACGGACCTATCTCGTTGAGTCCCGGAAAGAAATCACCGAGCGAAACCATCTGTTGATCGTAGCCGGTCAAAATCCGGACGACATCCAGGGTCTACTTGCCCTTCATACCAGTTCATTTGAAGAAACCAAATCTTACTTTGCCAGAATTATCAGGAACGGGCATGAAGAAGAAGTCAGCAGTAAGGCTGACCTGTTTCAATTTTCTGCACCTGGCAGTCGTGAGATTTCCGGATCCCGGTTTAAAATCCCGGCCCTTGTCAGCAATCTGAACCCGGGCGATTGGGTTGAGGTCATTTCCGAACAAAAATCATCGCTGCCTGAATTGGGAATTCTGGAAAATCTGGGATCCTTTCCGGAAAATACAGAAAATATTTCGTTTTGCTTTATTTCTCCTGAATCCCTCGACTTTACAATCCATGTTCTGAATGATACCACGACTTTCAGATCCCGTGTTGAAAATGGTAAACGAATCCGGGTCGCAGAGTGGAAGTCGGTAAAAAAACGGAAAGGCTCTCCGTTGGCGGCCTCGAACCGGAATACTCTGATTCTTGCCAATCCGGCTCTGCTGCCCGAAACCTGGGACGAATTTGGCTCTTTTTACCGGAATCTGATCCGTGCCCGGACGGCAGATTATCCATTGTTAAAACCGGTTGCCGATTCGCTGACTTCGGGGATTACCGACCCAGTGGGAAAAATGACGGCCATTTTCAATTTTTGCCAGAGCAGATTCCGGTATGAACAGGTTTATCTCGAAAGGGGTGAATTTGTACCCAACCCGGTATCCAGTATCTTGAGCAGAAAGTATGCAGACTGCAAAGATTATTCCATGATGATCTGGGCGCTTGCAAAGAATGCAGGCCTTTCTGCCAACCTGGCTCTGGTCATGAGGGACAGGGACTACTGGTTTTCGAAAGAAATTCCCGTAAGTCAGTTCAACCACATGATTGTTGAGTGGACCCATGATGGAAAAACCCGGTGGTATGACGGTACCAACAGAATCTCAGTCCCGGGGCTCCCCGGTGATGATCTGATCAATCAGATGGCGCTGGTCATTTCAGATTCAGGTACCGAGGTGAAACCTATTCTGGAATCGGGAGAAAATGCGTTGTCAGTGACCGGGACTTTGCAGAGAACCGGAAAAGATCTCTCAGGAAGGATGACCTTATCCCTTTCGGCTGAATTTGCGCTGACCCTGAATTATATGGGGCTGTTCCTGAATGAGATGGACTTCAGAAAGTTTCTTCAGCACTTTTTAAAAAACTTGACGGGACCCGATGCAACACTGACAAACCTGTCCTGGTCATTGAAAAAGGAACTTACCACCATTTCCTTCACCGGAAGTTTTCCGAACACAGTCACCAGTCTTAACGGAGATCATTTCACTTCGCTGTCCAGAATTCTGCCGGGGCTTCTTCCCTTTTCTAAAGAGGATTTAAAAACCGGGACCCCTTTCAGTTTCCCCGGATATCACCGGGGAGCCATTTCTCTTGAAATTACAGGGGAACCCGGTTCTGTTCCGGTTCCGCTTATTTCACTGAATTTTTCCTTTGAACCCGGCCCGGTTTACACTGAAGAATCTGCCGTTAAACTGGCAGATGGCCTGACTGAGTTTTATCAAACGGTTACCAGGGGAGTTAAAATCCCTTCCGGAAAATAAGTTAAACGGAGGACATCATGAAAAACTGCACCCGCTTTGTTTTATTCATTTCCCTTCTTTTTGGGTTCAGTATTGGGACAGCACAGACTTTCGTGAGGGAATTGCCGGATGAAAAGCTGATCAATGCCATCACCGAACAAACCTTTAAAGCCCACGATGCGGTCATCATCCTTAAAGAAGTCAGTTACAAAGTAGAATGGGATGATAAGGTATTTCAGGGAGACCATTTCTTTGGTTTTGTCACTTCTGAGTCTAAAATCCTGATTGTGAAAATCCTGAATGAACGGGCAATCTCCCGATATGGATCTTTTTCCTATTCATACACAGATTATCTGGGTGAATACTGGCCGGGCCTTTTTACAGTTGCTGTTCGGGTTAGAAAGCCGGACGGAACCGTGAAAATCATGCCGGAAACAGAAGTAAAAAGAATAAATGAAGGTCGGGACCGGGATGAGTTTTTCAAGAAAGTCGTTTTCAAAATCCCGGATATTGAGGTCAATGATGTTGTTCAGATTGAATACACCAGTACGACCCCACTGTCCAAACTCAGCAGCGCCATTTTTTCATTTTCTGACCGCGATTACGTTTTATACTCCAATTTATATATTACCCAAACCGATAAGTCCAAATTCAATTATTTCAGCTTCCCCATTTCCCAGATCGGGCAACCGAATGTCACCCAGATCAGTACTGAAACCGAGGCCGGGAAAACTTATTTCTGGGGGGTTAAAAATGTGGTGCCAATCCGGTATGAGCCTTACAGTTTTCCTTTTATGGATCAGGCACTGATCACAATCATTACTCCGCAAAAAACAAATCTTAAAAAAACCGAGACCTGGGAAGAAATCGGAACAGTTTTCTACGACACCTATATTGATGATTTAAAACTGAGTTCCGGTTCAATTGAAGATCTGGGCTTTGCCACCAAAACAAATCATCAATCCTGGAGTCTGGCCGATTCGCTGTTTGCTGCAATCAAAAAATTTGCCTACCGGGGGACCAGATGGGAGACAATTCCAACTGAATATCTGGACAATATCGTCGAGGATAAAAAAGGTGACGCCGGTGATTTTTCCGGACTGTTTTATAAAATACTGAGGAAGTGGGGGTATACTGTCGATTTTCTTCTGGTCCGGGACCAGCGCCAGGGTAACCTTGAACTCAATGCCCCCTCGCTTGCCTGGTTTAAACGGCCGGTTATCCGGGTTCACCTGGATGGCAAGACCAAATTGTATGATTTCGATGCAGCCGTTTCAGAGACAGGTGAATTGCCGTGGTTTCTGGTCAATTCACAGGCACTTGACATCCGGGAAGAGCTTTCAGGGATCGAGACTTTGTCCCAAAATCAATTTCCGGCAACGGAGACAAAGGAAACCCATCTGGTTACTCTCAGCACTGACGGTTCAGCAAAAGAAAAGCTGGCCGTCCGGTTAACCGGCAGTGCAGCCCAATCTATCAGGAGTGATTTTGCAACTGTGCCCGAATCTGAACTGAAGAGTAAATTCAAATCCCTTCCGCATTCAAAAAATTTCAGCGAAACAGATTCAGTCACCATCAACCGGTTTAAACTGGTTCCGGAGGTGGAATGGACAATTTCCGGCAGACTCAACAGTCAAAGTGAAGAACTCAACGAATTTTTAATTTACAGGCCCTACTGGAATGCGCTTTCCGGACTGAAAAATGACCTGTATGCACCGGTTCGGTATGGTCATATCCGGTTCGAAAGTCCGTTCGAATACCGGTATAAAGCAACGGTCACGATTCCTGAAGGGTATGCCCTGAAAGAAATGCCCACAGCCTCCACCTTTTCTGGACCGGCCGGGAGCACCGGACATATCACCTATTCCTCGTTCCAGGGGGTAATTGAGCTTGAGGCGCTGTTGAAAATGCCGTCTGAAACAATTGGCAATACCGATTTTGGAGCATTGATTAAATTTTTCGACTCCATGATGACTGGCGTATCCCGTGAACTGGTCTTTTCCAAAGTAAACTGATTTTCCGTTTTTCCTGGACTTACCCGAATGGTTATCTATCACTCGGGTAAATCCTGATTTTCTAAGATCCGCATATTTTCTTATCTTTTACTCCGTAAATCCCTTTTGATTCACGGAGCTTCAGATGCCGACGACCCCTTTCCCTTCTGACGAAGAAATTGCCCGGAACGCTGTCCATTTACCCATTTCCGAAATTGCCCTGAAACTGGGCTTCGGACCCGGTGACCTGATCCCCTACGGAAGCGCCATTGCCAAACTAAAAATGGAAACGGTCAGAAAACGTCTGGAAAACCCCCGGGCTGCGGGTAAACTGATCCTGGTTTCTGCCATTACCCCCACCCCTGCCGGTGAAGGAAAAACTACCATTTCCGTCGGACTTACCCAGGCATTTCATGAACTCGGTCTGCCGGTTGCTGCCGCACTGAGAGAGCCGTCACTTGGCCCCTGCTTTGGCGTTAAAGGAGGGGCAGCCGGAGGCGGGAAGGCCCAGGTTTTGCCTATGGAAAGCATCAATCTGCACTTCACAGGCGATATTCATGCCGTCACAACGGCCCACAATCTGATCTCGGCTTCTGTAGATCACCACCTGTTTTACAACACCCAGCCTCTGCCCGATCCGAATCAGGTAGTCTGGAACCGGGTTATGGATATGAATGACCGGGCGCTGCGGGAGATTATTGTGGGACTTGGCGGTAGCAAAAACGGAATTCCCCGCCAAACCGGGTTCGACATTACAGCCGCCTCAGAAATTATGGCAGTTTTATGCCTTGCCTCCGGTTACCGGGATCTGAAAGACCGGATTTCCAAAATCGTCATTGGATACACCCGGGAAGGATCACCCGTAACCGTTGCTGACCTGAAGATTGCCGGTGCAGTGGCTGCTCTGCTCCGGGATGCCCTGCAGCCCAATCTGGTGCAGGCGATTGGCGGAGCCCCTGTCTTTATTCACGGCGGGCCATTTGCCAATATCGCCCAGGGGGCCAACAGTCTGCTGGCCACCCGCCTCGCTTTAGCTTCTGCCGATTATGTGGTCACTGAAGCCGGTTTCGGGTTCGATCTGGGAGGTGAAAAATTCTTTGATATTGTGAGCCGGTCCGGTGGGTTCTACCCGTCTGCCGTTGTTCTGGTCGCCACCATCCGGGCCTTGAAAATGCACGGCGGAACTGCAAAGGAAAATCTGTCTGTGCCGGATCCTGATGCCGTTCTCAGGGGTAGGGAAAATCTGGAAAAACATATCGAAAATGTCCGGAAATTCGGTGTTGAGCCAGTAGTTGCCCTGAACCGGTTCCATACCGACTCGGCTGAAGAAACAGAAGCTGTCCTTTCGGTTTGCAGGGAATCGGAAACCGACTGTATTCCTGTCAATTTCTGGGCCGAAGGCGGTAGGGGCGGACTTGAACTGGCCAGAACCCTTGCAAATCTGGTTTCAGGGAACCCGCCGGCAGAAAACCGGTTGTACGATATGGAATCCGGACCGGAGGAAAAAATTGACCGGATCGCCCGTCAGATTTATGGTGCAGCCCGGGTTGATTATCTGCCAAAAGCCAAATCGGCTCTGAAATCCATTTATCAGAACGGATATCAGAATCTGGATGTCTGTATCTCAAAAACCCAGAATTCCCTTTCCGACAATCCTAAGTTAACCGGAAGACCACGTGAGTTTACCCTCACCGTCCGGGACATTGTGGTTTCTGCCGGGGCCGGGTTTTTAGTTGTCCTGACGGGTGACCTGATGCGCATGCCGGGTTTACCGCCATCGCCGGCCTCCAGACAGATGGACCTGACTGACGACGGGACTATTACGGGGCTTTTTTAACCCAAAGCCTATCTGTTCCTTTTGGCCGATCAATTTTATTTATCGGTCCGCCTTTATATTTTTGGAAAAACGGAGACTCCGGTGAGTACACTTCCCAATCTGACCCTGACCCAGCTTGAATACATTGTTTCTCTGGATACCTACCGGAATTTCAATCAGGCTGCCCGTCATTGTCTGATCACCCAGCCAACGCTGAGTATGCAGATCCAAAAACTTGAAGAAACCCTCGGGGTGATCATTTTTGACCGGAGCCGGAGCCCGGTCGTCCCGACCCCTGTTGGCGAAAAACTGATTGAGCAGGCCCGGACGGTACTCAGAGAAAGTCTTCTGATCAGGGATATCGCCGAAAGCGACCAGACCGAAGTTGCCGGTGAGTTCAAGCTGGGAATTCTTCCCACCATTGCACCCTATCTGGTTCCGCGGTTTTTAAAAACCTTTATAAGGACCTACCCCAAGGTTACCATATCCATCTCTGAGCTCCAGACCGACCAGATTCTGGATATGGCCGCCCGTGATCAGATTGATGCCGGAATTCTGGCGACTCCGCTAAGCCGTCAGGGAATTTTTGAGCTGCCTTTGTTTTATGAACCGTTTATTGCATTTCTTCCGCCCGGGCATTCTCTGCTTGACTGGAAAGAACTGCCGATGGGTGTCATCCCGCTTGAGGAATTGCTGCTGCTAGAAGAAGGGCATTGTTTCAGAAATCAGGCTCTTCAGATCTGCGCCCATGATCTGATGCAGAGCCGCCACCAGTCCTCATTTCTGAGCGGGAGCCTCGAAATGCTGTATAAACTTGCCGAACAGGGTTTTGGAATTACCCTGCTTCCGGAACTCATGCTCGACGGGTGGCCACAGGATCACCACCTGCTCCGGCGGTTTTCTGATCCCGTCCCGACCCGTGAAATTTCTCTGGTTTACAGCCGGACTTACCTGAAACGGTCCATTATGGATGCCCTGACGACAACCATCAAAGACGCCGTTCCCCGGTCCATGCTTAAAAAATCGGGCAGTATTCTTAAACCGATCTGACGGTCAGAGCCGGGCAGAAAAATCCTTTCGGAGGGCTTCAAGAACCTTTTCATCGGGCGACCAAAGTGTAATCTCACGAACAATCCCCGATTCCAGCCTGAATTTCCGGATCATTTCTGCGGCATGTTCACCGAAATCCGCCAGAGAAACACCTGCCTCCAGAAAGTCGGGAACCGAAATGAAAACCGTAGCCCACTGGTTTGCCTCTGCAACCTGAAGTGAATAATACACCGCTTTCCGGAAAACGGCCGGCCGGATTTCCTTCTGATCCGAAATAACGCCGGCCAGAACCAGATACGGAAATCCCGGAAACGGGGCCGCTGTAGCAGCAGCCATACCAGCCGGAAGCCGGTTTTCTGGAAACACCAGATTCAACGGGAAAGCAGCCGGAAAGGTTTTTTCAAGACGCGGTGAGTGCACACCAAAATCAGAATCAGACGGGATAATCAGCACCTCTGAGGGGTGATCCGGTAATATTCCGGTAACAAAATTGACAGAAAACAAACTTTTCCTCCAATTTTAATGTTTGTAAAAATGACAAAATGAAAATTAAGTCGTAAGTTCTGCAAACTTACGGCAGTTTGGCTGAAATACCAGAAGAAAAGCCGGAAACGTTTAATTTTTATGTAAAACAGAAAAAACAGGTGTAAAATGAAAATTCTTGTTGTTGACGATGAAAAACCATTGGCCGAATTCCTCAAAAAAGGACTGATGGAAGAAGGGCATTCGGTTGAAGTTGCAAATGATGGAATTGATGGCTATACCCGTGCTTCAAGAGGCGGATTTGATCTGGTCATTCTGGACTGGATGATGCCGGGAATGGAAGGAATTGAGGTCTGCCAGAAGCTCAGAGCTGAACAGGAAACCCTCCTGATTATTCTCCTGACCGTCCATACCCAGGATGAATTTGTAATCCGCGGGTTCAATGCCGGTGCCAACGACTACATCCGGAAGCCCTTCAGCATTCAGGAACTTCTGGCCCGTATTACCGCCCTTTCCAGGCTCAAAAATGCAACGAAGCCCTTTAAACTCAGTGCCGGAAATCTGGAACTTGACCTGATAACCAAGAAAGTCTTCCGTGAGGAAAAATCCATTTACCTCAGCAACAAAGAATTTGCCCTTCTTGAGATTCTGGTTCGGAACAAGGCCCGGGTTGTTTCAAAGGCAGAAATTCTGAAAGCGGTCTGGGACATTGATTTTGACCCTCAAAGCAATATCGTCGAAGTTTTCATCAATGCACTCCGCAAGAAAATTGACGAAGGGTTCCCGGTTAAAATCATTCAGACTGTCAGAGGTATCGGGTACCAGATCGAAGAAGCCTGATCTGCCTTGACGCTCCCTGCATTTTTCACGACTCTCCGCGGGAAAATCACCATTTGGTTTATTCTTTCGATTATAGCCTTTATGGTGATTTTTTCCGGAATGCTTCTGTTCATGGTCCGGCTTTGGATGATTCAATCCATCGATACCGAAATCATGGACCATTCGGACCTTCTCTGGCGGAAGTTATATAAATACCAAACCTCCTTCGACAGCCTCAGTTCGAAACGGGATATTCAGTTTCTGCTGAATTCCGAATCCAGTTCACGCCGGTATTTCACCTGGATTGTCAATACGGATTCCCAGATCGTGGCCGTATCGAATAATGTTTACCAGATCAATACCTCCCTGACAAAAAAATTGCCGGTCAGGGTATTAACTGATAAACCGCAGTTTACCTCGATCAATGACCTTGGGTTTTCCCACCGTTGTGTTGCGTATCCCATTTTGGTTACACCCGACAGTACAACCGTATTCAGTTTTGAGAACCACGCCTACCCGGTCATGGGGTGGGTTATCACGGCGTCGAGTTCGGTCCCGGTTACTGACCTGATTTCGAGTCTTACCCGCCTGCTTATCGGGATGGTGATTCTGTGCATGATAATTGCAACCGCCTTTGCCCTGGTCCTTTCTGACTTTGCCCTGAGACCGCTTTCCGAAATTGTGGACACAGCAAAAACCATTACTGCTGCGCACCTGAGCACCCGGATCCAATCCTCGGGCAACCAGGACGAAGTAGGACAACTGGTTTCAACCCTGAATCACCTTTTCGACCGCCTTGAGGCAAGTTTCGAGCAGATGGGCCAGTTTACAGCAGATGCCAGCCATGAACTGCTGACACCGCTGACCATCATCAAAGGAGAACTGGATCTGGCCCTGACCCGGGACCGGGAAACCGAGTATTACAAAACCTCCCTGAATAATGCCCTGGTTCAGACAAACCAGCTCATTCTCGTCACCCAAACCCTGCTGAAACTGAGCCGGAGTGAAATTGAAGCAGAAAATCAGGGCCTTGAGTACATTGATCTGAAAATTCTGGTGGATAGCCTGTTCAGGCAGCTTAATTTCCTTGCCAGTCAGAAACGGATGGTGCTCGAGGAGAAACTTGAGAACCCGCTTCCACTCATCCAGACCAGTGAAAACCTTCTGCATACCCTGCTGTTCAACCTGATCGAAAATGCCATCAAATACAGCCCGCCGGGTAAAAAGGTGACGATCCGGAGCCGGGTACACCCGACCAGCGGCAAATTCACCCTCGATGTTGTGGATTACGGTCTTGGGATTGCGGATGAAGAGAAGAAGAATATTTTCAGGAGATTTTACCGGGTGGAAAAAAGCCGGGCAAAAATCACCGGCGGCAGCGGTCTGGGGCTTTCTCTCGTCAGCAAAATCTGTGAACTGCTGAATCTTGAAATTGAAGTCACCAACAATAACCCGATGGGGTCTGTTTTCTCGGTCAGTTTCCCGGCAGATTCCGTCTTCTATTAATCCAGACCGGTATAAACAAAAAATCCGGCTTTGAGGCCGGATTTTTTGTTGTCCATGCGGATCAGAAATTTTCCTGATTCATTTTCTGAGCTCTCCGGATAGCTTTGAGCTGTTCGGTCCGGCGCTCAACGGACGGCTTGGTGAAGAATGTCCGCTTTTTGTATTCCTTAAGAACACCGCTGCGTTCGTATTTCTTCTTGAACCGGCGTAAAGCACGGTCAATATTTTCGCCTTCCTGTAAAACGATTCCAACCATGGTGGCAGTCACCCACTTTCTTTTTAGCGTTAAGAGCCCCAAAGATAGGTTTATTTTTTTTTCTGCGCAAGAACGGGAATTAAAAAATCATCCAAAAGGGAACCGGGAGGTAGCCCTCCCGATTCTGACTGAAAACCTTATTTGACCAACTGGATCTTACCCGATTTCAGTTTATCACCGATCTGAAGCCGGTAGAAGTAGGTGCCCGAAGCCCAGCTTCCGGCATTTAACCGGTAATCATGCACACCTGCTGTCAGGTCGGTATTGACGATTTCTGCCACCTGCTG
>JAKLJL010000013.1 GCA_023151185.1 Bacteroidota bacterium | reverse complement strand
GACCTGGGAAGAAACTATTGGTGGAAACAGAACCTTCACTCTGTCTGGTGACACCACCCTGTACTGGAAATGTTTTAGCAATGAATGTTCATGGGGCGACGAATTTCCGTTTCCTGAGTTTGAAGTCAATTTTAAAGTCAATATGGCAAAGGCGATCAATACGAACGGGTTTGATAAGGCGAAAGATACCCTGATTGCCCGTATCGGATTCCTTGGAACTGCAATCAAAACGGTTGATGCAAAACTTTCAGCTCCGCTTCTGGGAACTGTTTTTACCGGAAAAACGGGTGTCGATTCCCTGGTGGCCGTTAGAGGCACCACGGTTCTGTATCAATATTACAAGAAAAATGCTGCCGGTGAATTTGAAGAATTCTACTTTGATAACTTCAACACTTATCCTGGGTCTGCTGCTCCTAAGTTCAGAAAGGCAGTTGTTCCTTTAACAGGGAATTCCTTCTCAACCGAAGACCTATTGAATGACAATGTCTCCACTCACCGTCAGCCCTTTTTCAGGAATACCAATCCGGTGGGGGTACCAACGACGTTGACGCTTGAAGTTAATGGTAGTCCGGCCCATTTTTTAACCAGTTGCCTTGGCGGAAAATTGAATGATATTCAGGGGGGTTCTCTGATGGTTGATGGCTATAACATCAAGTCCCTCCCTCTGTATGTTAACGGTCCTGCAACCGGAGGGTGGCAGCCATGGGATTCTCTTTCATTAGGACTTCCCCGAAGAATGACTTATGACGGTAGCGGACGGTGGTCGATATCAATCGATTACCCGGAGGAGGCGGCGATCAGTCAGGAATTTAAACTCAGCATCGGTGGGGCTGATAACGAAGCCGGTTTTGGTAACAACCATATGGCAAACCTGTTCCCGACTTCAACCAACAATACCAAGGTTCAGTTTGGTGATATCCAGCCCTCCCGGTACAAGGTGGATGATCAAAACTACTGGGACTTTACAAGTGAAACCGGGATTATAAATGGAGACCTGGGTTTAATGTGTCCCTGGCCAGAGGATGTTCCGGATGAAACACCCCAAAACTTTTCTCTTTCTGCCTGGCCGAATCCGTTCAATCCGGCAACCCTGATTTCCTGTACGGTTCCAACTTCCGGGCGGCTATCTCTGAAGGTTTTTGACCTGCAGGGACGGCAGGTGGCCGTTCTGCTCGATGAAGTCCGGCCGGCCGGGGTTCATCAGGTTCCGTTCCGTGCAGAAGGCCTTTCCAGCGGAGTGTATCTCGTCAGGATGCAGTCCGGAAACCGGCAGGAGTCTTTAAAGGTCATGTTGGTTAAATGAGTTAAAACCTGCCGGGGGGTGGTCTCACCGGCAGGTTTTTCCGATCTTAGCCGGAAAAGGAGGATCGGATATGGCAGATTTAAACCACCTGTTCGAAAAAAACCGGAACTGGGCTCAGAAAATCACCCAACAGGATCCGGAGTTTTTCAAAAAACTTTCCCGCCAGCAAAACCCCGAATTTCTCTGGATCGGCTGCTCAGACAGCCGGGTTCCCGCCAATGAAATTGTCGACCTGATGCCCGGCGAACTTTTTGTTCACCGGAATGTAGCCAATATTGTGGTTCACTCAGACCTTAACTGCCTGTCTGTGTTACAGTATGCAGTCGATTTCCTAAAAGTCAAACATATCATGGTTGTTGGCCATTATGGCTGCGGTGGTGTAAAGGAAGCCTATAAAAACTCCAAACTGGGTCTGATTGACAACTGGCTCAGGCATACTCAGGATGTTGCCCAGAAACACCGGGGGGTGTTAAAACTCAAAAAAACGCAGGCAGAAGCGATCGATCTTCTGTGCGAACTGAATGTGATTGAACAGGTTCAGAATGTTTGCCAGACGACCATTGTGCAGCAGGCGTGGGAACGGAATCAGGACCTGACCGTTCACGGGTGGGTTTACGGTCTGGATAACGGGTTGATCAAAGACCTGAAAATGAATATTTCAGCTCCGCAGGAACTGGAACCTGCCTATGCAGCCGCATTGAATTCCGTGCAGTAAACCGGGTTCCGCCCGTCCGGAAAGTAGTTCCGGGAGGCAAATGAATTTCCGCCTTTTTTTCAGAATATCGGGACTTATTCCTCACTTAGTTAATTTTATCCCGCTTTTTTGTTAAATTCATAAAAACAATCCGGAATTTTTATGACAACTCTCCACCAGTTGGGTCAGCAGATTTATAATCCGTCAGAAACAGGATTCCTGATGGTCAGGCATCTGGCCAACCAGTTCGGGAAAGAACTGATCAGACAGTACCGGAATATTCCCGAACTCAACGGGACTGCTCTGATCGCCCTTGGCGGATTCGGACGCCGTGAAATGTGCCCCAATTCGGATGTGGATATTCTGATCCTGGTCCCCGGAAACATGGATAAAACGGCCCTTGAGATGGGGGTCAGTACGTTTTTGCATCCGCTTTGGAAAGACGGACTGAAGGTCGGACAGGCGGTCAGAACACTGGAAGAAGCCAGAGACTCCTTTGTTGCCGATGTCGAAACCCTGACGACCTGTCTGGACAGCCGGTTTCTTGCCGGTGATGAGGCGTTGGCACTGAAGTTTGATGCCATCGTGGATGAGTTTTTACGGACAAATAAAGATCACCGGTTTTTATATGAACTGGTGGTGAACTACAATACCAACGTGGCCCAGTACGGCGGGTCGGTGAACCTGCTGGAACCGAATGTGAAAAAATCACCGGGAACGCTCAGAGATGTTCATTTTCTGGGATGGGCCTATCTGCTGATTTCGGAAGGTCAGAAACTGTTCCTGAGGCGGTCCTCGGATGATGAAACCCAGACTGAACGGGTTCTGCTAAAACTGTACCGCCAGGGACTGATCGATGAAACCCAGTACCGGCATGTGTTCGAAGCAACCGATTATCTGCTGAAAACCCGGTTTGCCCTTCATCTGGTGGATGAACGGAGTTCAGATCTGCTCGGTTTCGGTCAGCAGCCCAAAGTCGCCGAAATGCTGGGATACAAAGGTGAGCAGAGCAAAGAAATCTGCGAAGCCCTGATGAAGAAGTTTTATCTTCACGCCCGCAAAATCTTCCGGCTGTCCAAAACCTTCGTTCAGCAGGCCGAGGAATTCTGCCGCCCGCCGGTTTCGGATCTGGATGAACCGCTGGATGCCGGATTTGCCATCCGGAATAACCGGATCCACTGGGGCCGCAGCTCTTACGAATCGGCGATTTCTGAAGAATTTGCCCGTGCGCCCTATCTGCAGATGATGGCCTTTTACTTTCAGGCCGAGTACGGATTCCGGTTTTCGGATGTGCTCAGAGGTGCCATTATGCAGTCGTATGAACTGATCACCGAAGAGTTCCAGGCCAACCCGAGGGTGGTGCATCTGTTCCGTAAAATTCTTCTGGCCCCGCATTGTTCCTATGCGCTTAAAAATATGCTGGAACTTGGTGTTCTGAACCGCTTCATCCCCGAATACGGAAATCTGGTCGGACTGTATCAGCGGAATGCCTATCACTGGTACACAGCCGACTATCACACCCTGGTTGCCCTTGAACGGCTCGAAATGAGTAAAACCCGGTTTCCGGCGGTGTACCGGGTTTGGCATGAAGTGCTCGAACGGCCGGAATTGCTGTCCCTCAGTATCCTGTTTCATGACATCGGAAAGGGGTTCGATATTGCCAATCACTCCATTGTGGGGATGGATGTCGCCCAGCAGGTGATGACCCGGTGGGGATATAATCCGGAAGAAATGGATCTGGTCTGCTTTATGGTCGAACAGCACCTGACGATGGAACAGATGGCCTTCCGGCGGAATTACCACGATCCTGAAACCCTTCAGTCGTTTATTGACCTGTTCCCGGATGCCGAATACCTCGATATCCTCTTCTGTCTGACTTATTCAGATCTGAGTGCCGTGAACCCGACTGTCTGGACCGAGTGGAAGGGCATGATGCTGGATGAACTGTACAGGATTACCCGCCGGGCCATTACCTCGGCAACTGCAACCACCTCCGAGAAAATTCTTCAGGAATCGAAGCATGCCAAAGTGGCCGAAGTGACCCGGCACCGCACCGACCCAGGCGTTCTGGCCCACATTAAAGAGTTTGACATTCATACTGATTACTGGCTGACCTTCCAGCCCGAAGAAATTGCCCGCCATGCGGGGTTCAGGCAGAATGACCGGAAGTTTGAAGTGGACATTACGCCGTTCGACGGCTATCTCGAAATTACCATTATCTGTGACGATCAGGCCGGACTTCTGTATAAACTGTGCGGTATTATCTCCAGTCTGGATACCTCCATATTTGATGCCCGTGTATTTACCTCGCCGGCCGGATTGTGTATTGACCGGTTCCGGGTTTTCCCGGTGACAGAAACTCTGCCCGACCGGGAAACATTGATTGCCCAGGTAACCGAAAAGCTGACAGCAGTCCTGCTCCAGAATCAGCCGGTGGAACCGATGGTGGATAAATTCCGGAAAAAATGGAAGCGGAAACATAAACCGTCCGCCATTTTCACTCCTGAAATTTCCTGGGAATTTGCAGGTGATCTGGTTATTATCGAGATCTATGCCCCCGATGCCCTTGGCCTGATGTACAAAATCACCCATACCTTCTCTGAACTGAATCTGCCGATTCACCATGCCAAAATTGCCACCCGGGTGGATGGTGTGAATGACACGTTTTATGTTCGCCGGCAGGAATCCGGCGGGGAAGCCTCGGTGGTGAATGTGACGGCAGAACTGAAGGCCGCCATTAAGTCCTTCGTTGAAGCGGGTGTCTGACCGGAACCGCCTTCAGCCGGACCGGTTTAGAAATTCAGGCGCAGCGTTGTAACTTTGCAGTCATGACTGTTGCATCTCTTACTCCAGATCAGCCCATCGGCGTTTTCGATTCGGGCATCGGCGGCCTGACGGTTGTTAAGGAAATCAAACGCCTGCTTCCGAACGAAAACCTCATTTACTTCGGCGATACCGGACGGGTTCCCTATGGGAATAAGTCCAAATCCACCATTATAGACTATTCCCTTCAGATTACCCGGTTTCTCGAATCGAAAGGCGTGAAACTGGTGGTCATCGCCTGTAATACGGCGACGGCACATGCACTCGATGCAGTTAGAAAATCCACATCGCTTCCGGTCATCGGGGTCGTAGATCCCGGTGCCCGGGCTGCAGCCGAAAAAACAAAAAGCAAACGGGTTGGGGTCATCGGTACTGTGGGAACCATCAATTCAAAGGCGTATGAAAAAGCCCTTCATAAACTTTCGGCAGATCTGGAGGTTTTCGGGCAGGCGGCTCCCCTGTTCGTTCCGCTGGTTGAAGAAGGCTGGTTTACCCACCCGGCCACCAGCTTAATCATCCGGGAATATCTGAAACCGCTCGAAAATCACCGGATTGATACCCTGGTTCTGGGCTGCACCCATTACCCGCTGCTCAAAACCGCCATTGACCGGGAATTGTTCTCTTCCATTACCCTGATTGATTCCGGTGAGGAAGTGGCCAAGGATGTCCGCACGGTTCTCGCAAAGCACCATCTGCTGAATCCGGCGAAACGGACGGAGTCTTACCGGTATTTTGTCTCTGACCTGAACTTCCGGTTTAAGGAACTGGGCCGGATGTTTCTGGATGAACCCTTCGATCAGGTTACCCTGGTGGAGTGGCCGTCATAGGTCTGAACGTGTGAGTTTTCTCTGAAAGGAGTTCTGTGTATGCCGCTTTTGTATTCCCGCCGGCTGGCCTGGATAAAACGCCTGTTCGGGTATCACCAGACTGTCGGACTCCGGTTTTCAATCCTTTCGTCGGTGATGAAATTTTTAACCCGGTATAACCGGGATGTTCCCTGGGCGGTACATTACACCTCCACAGTTGGGAATCCGGAACGCATCAAACGGGGAAAGCATGTCTTTCCCGGTGATTCTCCGGGAATTTACATCAATGCGATCAACGGAATAGAAGTCGGCGATTATTCCAATATCGGCCCGAATGCCGGACTGATTTCCGCCAACCATGATTCTATCGATCTGACCATCCACCTGAAGGAAAATCCCATCAAAATCGGGAAATTCTGCTGGATTGGAATGGGTGCTATCCTGCTTCCGGAGGTTGAGATCGGGGATTTTACCCTGGTAGCTGCCGGTGCCATTGTCACAAAATCCTTCCCGGACGGGTATTGTATCGTCGGCGGAAACCCGGCCCGGGTCCTTAAACAACTGGACCGGGAAGCCTGTCTGGCCCATCAGAACCGGGTTGAAACGGGTCAGCATCCCATTTTCCCCGGATTGAACGACCCGGAATAAGGCAGGTACGTGGTTTATCAGCTTCTCATCCGGACGTTCCGGTTAACCCTGGCAAAGACTTTTCCCACTTTGGCGGTTCTTTTCACCGGTATCCTCTTTTCGCACAGGCTGGAACCCGGCGTTTACGGGCAGTACCTCAGCATCTGGGTCATTGTGGGGGTTGGGACCCTGATCAGTGTCTGGGGTTTCCCGACGATTATTCTGGCATTCGGAACCCGGCTTCCTGAAGATCTGAGCCGGAAAGTATCCCGTCATGCCGTTCTGCTGGCCGGGATTTTGTCGCCGGTCTGCTCGGTGGTTCTGGGCTGGATGGATCCGTCCTGGTCCGTTCAGATTCTGATTCTTCTGGCGGTGTTCTTTTTTTCCCAGTCTCTGTTTTACATTCAGGAAGCCTGGATGGTCAGCCGGCAGGGAGAAACCGTGCTGCAATGGCTGAACTCGGCTTATGCGGTGCTGTTTTTTCTGATTCACTGGCTGGTGCTGACTACCGGATTTAATCTGGAAACCCTGATTCTTGCTCTGACCGGACTTTCTCTTGCCAGAAATGCGGTTCTCTTTTCTGCCCGGAAAAAACAGGATCCGGCTGTTTCCGAATCCATCCCGGTTTACCGTCACTGGTTCCTGTTCGGGCTGAATGACAGTTTGCAGATCCTGTCCCGCTGGGTGGATAAATTAGTCATTCTGGCTATAGCAGTCCCGGCAGATTTTGCTGTGTATTATAACGGAACGTTCGAAATTCCATTCGTCGGGCTGGTGATGAATGCGGTCACCGCCGTGCTGACCTCGGTCATGGCTGAAAAAATCCGGGCTGACTTTCAGGCCCCGGCCATTATTTTCAGAGCTTCAACGTCTCTCATGGCCGGTCTTATCTTCCCCGGGGTCTGGCTGCTGTTTACCAACCGGGAATGGCTGGTGGTAACGCTGTTCAGTTCCAGGTACGAAGAGTCCGTTCTGCTGTTCGGGATTTCGGTCTGGATGATGGTCTTCCGGATCGGTGCCTTTACTACCTTGCTTCAGGTGAACGGTCAAAGCCGGGAACTGGTAACCGGTGCCATTCTGGATAATGTGTTTGCCCTATTGCCGATGGTTCCGCTGTACTTTCTTTTCGGTCCTGCCGGTCTTGCAGTGTCAATTCTGATCGGCGGTACGGCACAGGGGATTTACATCCTGATCAAGGGATCCGGAAAAGCCGGAATGCGGTTTTCTGAAATCTTAAACTGGCGGCGGCTTGGCTTCCGGTTCGGGTTGTCAGGACTCCTCATCGGTGTAACCGGATGGACTCTGCTGGCATCCGGCTGGCAGAACCTGGCCGTTTTGGGGATAACCACGGCAGTCTCGGCAGGCCTGATGCTGTTCTGGCTGGGGAAGGATCTATCCAGGTACGGAATCGGGGTCCGGTCGCTGATCAAAGGGGCCTGATCACAGGCGGCTTTTTAAGGCTTTCAGTTCTTTCCGGGCCGAAAACAGAATTTCCGCTTCATCTGCAACCAGTAACTCTCCGTTCCGCTTCACCGCTTTCGAGTTTACCCAGACGTCTGTGACCAGATCCCGCTGTGCAGAATAAACCAGAGCCGAATACAGGTCATCCTCGGTTTCAGGTGAAACCGGCAGCCGGAGGGAATCCAGCGAAACCGCAACCAGATCGGCTTTAAGTCCCGGCCTCAGTTGCCCCGTTTCCTGTTCAAGTCCCAAAGCCTCTGCACCGCCTGAAGTTGCCATTCTGAATACCTGCCGGGCCGGCATTGCCGTGGGGCCGTTTACCGGTTTCTGTATCAGGGCTGCCAGGCGCATTTCGGTGAACGGATCGAGTGAGTTGTTGCAGGGTGCGCCGTCGGCACCGAGCGACACCTGGATGCCCGAGGTTGCCAGTGCCGGAACTCCGGCAATCCCCGACCCCAGTTTCAGGTTGGATGACGGACAGTGAAGAATCCGGGTCTGAGTGGATTTCAGCAGGTCCTTTTCCCGGTCATTCAGCCAGATACAATGGGCCAGCAAAGTTTCAGGGCCCAGAAGTCCCATCGAATGAAACAGTTCCACGTTATCCAGCCCGAACCGTTTCCTGACTTCGGCCAGCTCAGAAATCTGTTCACTGGAATGAGTGTGATACCGCAGACTCCGGTCCTGCCGGACCCGGTCATAGGCCTCCTTCATGAGTTTTGGGGTGCAGGAAAGAACAAAACGGGGGGTGACGGCCATCCGGATCCGGCCATGGTCCCGGCCGTGCCAGGTCCCGATCTGGGCATCCAGCGATGCCAGGGCCTCATCAGCCGGTTCGGAAAGGGACGGAAACAGGGGATTGTCATCCATCAGGGCTTTCCCGAAAAATCCCCGGATTCCCAGGCGTTCCGCCGCTTCAAGAACCGCTTCATAATGCCGGACGGATCCCATATCCATCAGGGTAGTGGTGCCGTTGCTCAGCAGTTCCAGAATGCCCAGTTCAGCAGAGACTTTCATGGAGGCTGCGGTGTGCGCATTTTCAAACGGGAAAATCCGGTTCTGAAGCCAGTCGAGCAGATTCAGGTCGTCTGCAAGACCCCTGAACAGGGTTTGGCACAAGTGGATGTGGGTCTGGATAAACCCCGGGAAGAGAACCCGGTTTCCCAGATTGATTACCTGCGCATCGGGATATTGATGAGCCTGAAATCCGGTTTGGAGTCCGGTTTCCAGAATTCCGGTTTCATCGAAAACCAGATACCCGTCCCAAATCAGAGACGGTTCAGACAGGGTCAGAATGGCAGATGCACGAAGAATAGTTGTCATTGAACAAAGCCGGATAAAGAGGGTAAAATCCGCCGGTTTCAGCAGGAATCCAAACCAAAATCAGGGAAACATACCGGAATGCCTCAGGTTTTACTGTGATGTCCGGATTTTGATTCTTATTTTTGCGCCGTGTGTTTTAGGGGGATTTATGATTCTGAGGTTTTTCCCGGCAGCCCTGCTGCTGGCGGTTCCGGTATTTTCTCAGCCGGTTGTTCCTGCAGCACCGGTTCCTTCCCAGTTTTCGGGACTGACTATTGATATGCAGTGGTTTCTGGCTTATCAGAACGGCCGGGTAAGCGGTGCCGTTAAGGATGAATTTCTTCTGAAACGGGGATATGTGGATATCAAGAAGAAAATCAATGAAACCTTTTCCGGCAAAATTACCACGGATATCACCGTTGACAGGGAAGGCGACGGGATGGGGGATGTTGAAATCCGCCTGAAATACCTGCTTCTGAAAATGAATCTGCCGGATCTGGGTTTTCTGAAGAAATCCTATTTGGAATTCGGCATGATTCACCTGCCCTGGATCGACTTTGAGCAGGCCATCAATGACTACCGGGTTCAGGGGACCATGTTTATGGAACGGGCCGGCGTCATGAGTTCTGCCGATTTCGGGGTGGTTTACATGACTCAGTTCGGCGAAAGCCTGGATGCGGAGTACCAGAAAACGGTCAGTTCTTCCTTCCCGGGCCAGTATGGCAGCATGGCGGTTTCGCTGAGTAACGGCGGCGGTTATCATGCCCTGGAAAATAACCGCAACAAGTCCGTCCAGAGCCGTATATCGATCAGGCCGGTTCATGAATTTCTACCCGGCTTTCAGGTTCATCATCATGCATCATACGGGAAAGGAAATAGTCCCGAAGCCCCCGACTGGTACTATAACGCCGGGGTGGTCAGTTATGAGGCAGACGGTCTCGTATTAACCGGGACCGGGTTTCTTGGATCCGGAAAATATGATGGTTCTGCTATTCAGGATACGATCGGTTTTCAATCGGTGGATATGAACGGGATGTCCTTTTTTGCGGATGTCAGGGTGTGGGATCCCGGCGTGAATCTGTTCGGCCGGTATGACCGGATTACGTCACAGTACCATTCGGGGGATAAACTGGCTGAACGGTGGATTGCCGGACTCGCCTTTTACATCACTGAACGAAGTAAGTTGGTTTTCGATTTCGATTTTTACAACCGGAACACTGCCGGGAAACCGAATGACAAGCTGTTCGAAACCGTCATAGAACTGAGACTGTAAATTCTCAGGTTCTGAACCGGGTGATGATCAGGACCGAAGCCAGAATAATGGCGCCGCCGGTGATCATGCCCGGAGTCACCGGCTCGCCCAGAAGAACTGCCCCCAGAAATACTGCCACAACCGGATTCACATACGCATAGGTCGAAACCTTTGCCGGTGTACTCCATTTCAGTAAAAAGACAAACGAAGAATAGCCGATTACTGATCCGAAAATGACCAGATACCCCCAGGCCAGCCAGGATTCAGCGGAAATTTCGCCAAACTCAACCCGTCCGGCTTCACCTGTTAAAACCGAAAAAAGCAGAAGAAACAGTCCGCCGAACAGCATCTGCAATGCCGAGTTTAAATTCTGATTGACCGGCATCGGGTTGTGGCGTGAATAAATAGAACCGCCTGCCCAGAAGGCGGTAGCCATAACCATGGCCAGAATTCCCGCCAGATTCAGCGTTTCAGGATGAGACAGGTTGCCGGGGCCTATCAGAACAACAATCCCGATAAAACCGATGAGAATTCCCGAAATAACCGGCCACCGGATCGGTTTCTTAGCCGGACCCAGCCGGTCCATCACCACCATAAACAAAGGGGTCGTGGTAATGATCAGGGCAGCAAATCCCGAATCCACTTTCTGCTCTGCCCAGGAAACGGCGCCATTCCCGCCCAGAAGCAGAAGGGCACCGACAACCAGAGTTGACCGGATCTGGGGCCAGGTCGGCAATTCAGCCCCTTCAGCCCAGGCCCAAAGCCCCAGAACGGAAAAAGCAGCCAGAAACCGGGTGCCGGCCATGAAAAATGGCGGAAACGTCGAAACGGCCACTTTTATGGCCAGATAAGTCGAACCCCAGATAAGATAAATTGCAAGAAAAGCCAGCAGGATTTTGGAACGGGGAGGGGGAAGGGACATGAACAACCTTTGGAAATCAACACCACTGATGTCCAAAGTCTGAAATCCGGAAGCAGGAATCAACTGATTGTACTTCCGGGCCGGGTAAAAATCAAAGCCCCAGGTTGTCCTTATAACTTAAACTGACGGTCAGTTCCGATTTTTTGGAATCCTTCATCCGGGCCTTGTACTTACCGCCAAACCATTTCACAACTTCCAGAAGGTGATCCGGATTGATCAGGGTGGACCGGTGGATCCGGATGAAGCCTTCACCTTTCAGCCGGTCTTCAAGGGTGTAAATCGTGTCTTCGATGATGTAAACTTCGGTCAGGGTGTGAACTTCGACATACTTGTCACTGGCCTCGAAGAAAACCACATCCTGATAGTCGACAAACCGGATTTTATCGCCGGTCCTTATTTTGAGTTTTTCTGGTTTCCGGGTCGCCGGTTTCAGCGATTCGAGCAGTTTTCTGATCGGATCTTCGGCTGCAGACGCCTTTCCCGGTGTCATCCGCCGAAGTTTTTCAATAGCCAGTTTCAGCCGGTCTTTATCAATCGGTTTCAGCAGATAGTCCACCGAATTGGTCTCGAAAGCTTTCAGGGCATAATCGTCGTAGGCCGTGGTAAAAATAATCCAGGGCTGATGCTGAATCGTTTCAAGGACCTGAAATCCGGTCAGTTCAGGCATCTGCACATCCAGAAAAACCAAATCCGGCCGGACGTCATCAATCAGGGCTGCCCCCTTCCGTCCATCCGTAGCAGTTCCCGCAAGATCCAGAAAATCGGAATAGGGAAGCAATAACCGCTGCAGCCGGTCAAGCGCAAGCTGTTCATCGTCAATCAGAACGGTTCTGAAAATATCAGGCATGAGTCACCTCCCGTAAGTCCGGAATAATCAGCCGGATGGTGGTTCCGTTAGAATTCTCAATTTCCATCCGGGCGGCTTCACCAAAATGAAGCTTCAGCCGCTGAAGTACCCCTTTCAGTCCGAACCGGTGTTCCGGAACCGGACCCGAAAATCCGGTTCCGTTATCCGAAACAGAAAGAACCACTCCGCTGCCGGTTTGCCGGGCCGTAATTTCGATTTTTCCCGGAGCTGATTTGGGGGCAATGCCGTGACGGATTGAATTTTCGACCAGTGGCTGAATAAGAAACGGGGGAACCTGAAAGGTCTTCAGAGCCTCGTCCACCGAAACCGTGAACTTCAGCCGGTCATTCAGCCTGACTTTTTCAATATCCAGATAGATACCGGCAATGCTCAGTTCCTTTTCAAGGTCAATGGTGTCATCCGATTCATAGTCAAGCGAATACCGGAACAAATTGGCCAGTTTCTGGATCATATCATCGGCCAGATCGGGATTCGAATAGACCAGTGAAGAAATGGAGTTCAGGGTGTTGAAAAGAAAATGAGGATTTACCTTGGCACGCAGACTTTCCATTTTTGCCCGGGCATGAAGCATTTCGGCCCGCTGAGCTGTCAGTTCTTTCTGGGCCAGCTTTTCGGCCAGATCAACCACTTTCAGCTCATAATATGACCAGACATTAACCACGGTACCGGCGATGAAGGTAATCATCATATTGCTGGCCAGAATGACCGGGAACGGTCTGGGCCAGTCACCGGCTTCGTTGAACGTGAGTACAATGGCAGTCGCAATCAGGGTTCCGAAAAAGCCGGAAAGGGTCAGCGAGAGGTAAGAGTACAGAATCCGGTGGCTGAATTTTTCATACTCAACCGCCCGGAACCAGATGACCATGAAAAACGACAGGGAAGTTAATACGGTTGTGAAAATGACATTTGAAAGGATGTATTTCAGTTCGGGATAGTCGGGGTAGTAAATCAGTTCGAGAACCCCGGCAATGATCAAAACAACCAGAATCAACGCCTTCACGTTTCTGGGAAGAAGAAAGATATCGCCGGTTTCTTTTAAGGTCCGCATCATAAGGAGTCTTTTTTCCGGAAGATCGGGAGAACGGCCCCAAAAGTGCCGGGTCTTCCCGACGAAATGCCCGATTCAGCAGATAAAATGAGCCTGGCCATCCCGGATCAGTGATGCCCGGCTTTTTTCTCACCGGCAGTTACAGCAACCGGCAGCCGGTTTTTCGCCAGCGGAACGGGACAGGTTGCAAACGGAGTGAAGGCACAGGGCGGATTGTAGGCTTTGTTAAAGTCGAGCAGGACCTTCCCGTTCGATGGCCGGTCAGCCTCCAGAAAACGGCCGCCACCGTAGGTTTCCTTCCCGGTGGTTTCATCGGCAAATACGAAAGACAGGTAGGTCAGGGAATCGTCTGAGGTCGGTTCAAGAGAAAATTCCGTTCCATCACGGGTAAAAACAACCTGCCCGAAGGCTTTGGCTTCTTCGGTCAGTCCCGGAATGACGGTCGGGATTTTAACTGTCTGCGGTTTGGGATAGGGTTGCCACCGGCCTTCAATCACCCACGACTCATCTGCCGGAAACCGGTCAATTCCCGTAAACGTCTTTCGTGCGGGGGCTTCCGTGTCCCAGATTCTCAGTCCGGGTTTCCCGCCCCGGATGATCACCGCCAGAGTCCGGGATCCTGAAACCAGCCGGTCCGGCCCGCCTTTGACCGTGTCGGGCTTCAGCACGCCGCCGGAAAACGGAATTCCGTTCAGCGTCACACCGGCATCCCGGTCGGCCTGAAAGGTGACGTTGCCGGGTTCTGCAGAAAAGGTTCCGAATCCGGCCACCGGCCGGGATCCTTCCTTCAGCCAGATCAGATCCGTCAGCGTCAGCCAGCCCTGATCGCGTTTCAATGACCGGATCCGGTTTTCCTGCCAGGTTTCCAGTCCGGCCCGGTATCCGTCAGAGGCAACTGGTTCGGTAACCTGCCGGTACAGAAACCAGACGGCCAGGACGAAACCTGCGGCCAGCACGGAATAAAGTCCCTTTTTCATGGTCTTTCCTTTCCTTTCTGCAAAGAAACTGAAAATAAAAACGGAAAAGAAAGGATCTGCACAATCCGGTTTGCAAACCTTTCGGAACCGGAGGTAAGCTTGAGTATTTTTAAAAAAAAACCGGAGGCCGTATGAACTGGCAGATTGAATTAAAATGGGGACTCCTTACCGGACTGGCCATCAGCCTGTGGGTACTGACTGAGTTTTTTCTTGGTTTTCACTCAACCCGGATGGATCTGGGAGAAATTTCGGGGTACTTTTCCGGGCTGATTCCGCTGGCGACCTATGCACTGGCCCTGAAAGAAAAGAAAAACCAGCTCACTGACGGGGGACTGACATTTACTAACGGGGTCATTTCCGGTCTGGCTATTACGGTGGTGACCGGTTTGGTTCTGGTTGTGTTCTTTGCCCTGTACAATACGGTGATCCATCCGGAGTATACCGAAACCGGAATTGCCTGGCAGACGGCCAAACTGAAATCACAGGGGTATGCCGATTCGACCATCACCCGCTTCATGACAGACTACCGCCAGAAAATCGGCCTGGGGAATACCCTGTTTATGGTCTTTTTCGGCACCCTGGCCCAGGGTGCCCTGATTTCGATGGTGGTAACCCCGTTTGTAATCCGGAAACGGAAAAAAGGTTAATCCGGAAGGACCTGAATGCCCGCTTCAAGTGAAAAGAACGGGGAATAGGTTCTGATTTCATCCCGGCTGACGGTCTTCTGCCAGACTGGAGAAAAGCTCCGGTTTATTCCGCCGGTCAGCCAGGTCCAGGTCCAGAGTTTCTGCCGGAAACCGGCTCCCGCCCTGATTTCTGACCACGTCCGGTATCCTTCAGGGGTGGCGACCGTTTTCGACGTCATCGTCAGGCCGGTCTGCAGGCGGGTATTATCTGAAATCTGGTACTCCAGTTCAGCCCGGGAGGGCAGCCAGGCCGAAAAAATAAGCTGATCATTAAATTCCCAGGCCAGCAGAACCGCCGGCACAAAAACGGGTTTTGAACCTGATATCCGGGAAAGCAGACCGATTCCGGCCGAAGATCTGCCCGACGGTTTCCAGCCGATGAAACTGATCTGAAACCACGCCAGGGACTTCTGATCCCCAAACTGATGGACTTCGGCCGTACTTCCCACCGACTGGGCCGTCAGCCAGTAGCCAGAGTCCCCGATCGATCCGGCAGAAAACAGGTTCAGCCAGCCGCCGGTGTAAACCTGATGGTCCAGCGTGAAAAGCAGTCCGCCGGCACCAGCCAGAAGGTTGGCCCGTTCCGTCATGAAAAGAGGTACCGCCCAGGAATCCAGGTCAACGGCAAATCCGGATCCGGACGAACTGACCGGCCGGGTTACCGAAACCGTAACGGCAGTCGGCGGAAGCTGATGGTCCGTCAGATACCGGGGCTTGAAAATGGGAGTCTGGGCCTGAAGGCCACCGGCAGCCAGCGCAAAAAGAAAAATCAAACCTGTTTTCATATCACCAGTCCTTCCACAGGTCTCCGCCAGGTTAAAAATGCCGGGTCGGCTTTTCCAACCCGCACGAGCATCTGAATTTTTTGGGGATTCAGGATGCCGAGAATCCGGTTCATTTCCAGGCGGTCGGCTTCCATTTCCTGAAATTCCTGCAGAACCTGACTGAGGGGCTGCAGCACATAGCCGGCAGCAGTCACTGCAAGCTGAAACCGGACGTAATCCCGCCCCGAGTTCAGCCAGTTTTCAGGTTCATTCTGCGGCGAAACCAGCGCAATGAGGCTGCCGGTACTGGCAATCAGATCAGAAAACCGGTCCAGATAGTAGGAAAGATTCGATTCGGAATGCCAGGCTTCTGCCGATCCGCCGTCCATAAAAAATCCTGCCAGCCAGAGCTTAAATCCGGATAGACCGTTTCCCCGCAGGCTGATGCCATCCCGGTGAGTCTGAATGGCGGTATCATCCGCCCGGAACCAGACCCGGCTTTCTTCATACGTCCGGCGGGTGCGGCATTCGGTGTCATTCCCCCGGATGAGCACCGGCCGGGCTGCTTCTGTTTCTTCCCGGTTCAGTAACCTGAGGGTGGTGAAAGCCGGAGCTGCCAGACCGGAAATCCGGGAAAAAGTTTCAGCCGGCAATGGCGAACCGTCGTAGGGAAGCCGGTTGGTCCGGCGGGAAAAGATAAACGGAAACAACGGATCGTCTTCAGGCTCAGCCGGATGCAGACTGAGGCGGGCAACCGGTTTTTTGCCGGTCTCCTCCCGGCTGACAGGGCCTTCAGGAAACCAGACCACCTCTGCCCGGAACCCTTCATGACGGGCCCCGATGGAAAACAGGCCGGTAAAGCAGCCGCAACCGATGTGAATCTGCCGAAGAGTAGGATCAGTTTCCGGCAGGATCCGGGTTTCATCGACCAGCATCAGGGCTTCCGTATCCGAAAGAATCCGGAATTTCCAGGCCTGGGTATTGTGCGGATTCGGGGCATTCAGTCCCCAGGCAATGGCTTTCAGGACCGGTTGCGGAAACCGGCCGGGATCCTGGCGTTCTTCCGGGAAATCCGGGTTGCTTTTGGTGCCGGCCAGAACGGAAAGTCCGCCGGGGACCTGCCCCAGCAGAAAACCTGCTGAAACCACCGTTCCGGTTTTGAAAATGAAAGTTCGCCGGTCCACACTGTCCTCCTTTTTTTTACCGGTAAAGGTACGGAAGACCAACGGGCCGTTTCCTTCACATAGATTCAGATTCCGGCAGCTTTTCTCCGGTCAGAACTGGGCTTTCAGGGAAAGTGAGAAATTCCGTCCCGGTGCCCCGATGCCCGATGCAAAAACCCGGTAATTCTGGTCAAACCAGTTTTCTGCACTTGCCTGGACCGTCAGAATCCGGGTGGCCTGCCAGGAAACCCGTCCGTTCAGCGTCCACCAGGCGGGCGTTCCGTACCGGCTGGCATAAACCAGATTGTCTTCACCGGACGGGTTGTAGTCTTTCAGATGTTTCCAGCCGTTGTACAGGGCATAGACTTCTGTTCTGAATTCCGTCGCCAGAAAGGTGAGTCCGGTTTTGCCATAAACCGGCGGAATATGGTCGAGGGGGACGGTTTTGCCACCGGTTTTCAGCCGTCCGTACGTATAGGTCAGCACCGAGAAAAACTGAAGACGGTCCGAAAGTCCGGCAGTCAGGCTTCCGGTTCCGCCGTACACGTAACCCGAGTTTCCGTTGACCTGGGTGGTAACCTGGCTGAGTTTGCCATCATACCAGATGGAATCCTGCCCGTTGAAAGTTCCCGGCCGGGTCGTCAGAGCCTGGGTGTACCGGGTGTAATAACCGGTAAGATCCAGCTTCAGACCCGGGAAAATCTGTCCGGTCAGTCCGGCTTCACCCGTCAGGCTGTATTCCGGTTTCAGATCCGGATTGGGAACAAGAACCGAGCCGGGGACTGATTCAAAAACCTTGGCTGCATCATCCACATTCGGGGCCCGGAATCCGGAAGAAAGGGACCCCGTAACTTTCCATCCGTCTGCCGGCAGCCAGGAAATTCCCGTTTGTCCGGTTACGGCAAAAGAACGCTGATCCAGAGTTGAGTAAGGAAACGGGAAAAAGGTGGTATCGCCAAAATCAGCTTTCAGGGTAGTCAGTGTGGCCCGTGCACCGGCAGTGGCGGTCAGACCGGACTGAATCTGCCAGGTATCACTGATCCATCCGGCTGCTGATGTCTGGGTGGATCCTCCCTGCGGATACCGGGTATCCAGCGGAACGGTAGCCCCCGTCAGAATATTTTCCTGATTGGCCCGTGACTGAACGTCATCCGCCGAAAAATCGAATCCGAAACCTATCGAATGGGTACCCAGTTGCTTCGAGGCATCCAGGGTGAGTCCCAGAACGGTAACTGACTCGGTCCGGTGGTTCAGTTTTGCACTGCCGAAATTCCGGTTATGGCGGCTTTCTTCGAGTTTCTGAAGGTAGCCGGTCAGGCGGATCAGATCCGAAACGGGAGTCGGGGTGGTTAACTGGCCGGTGTATGCGCCAAGAAACCGGTCCTGCGGGCCGTAATACCATTCGGCACTTTTCGGTTTTCCGTTGGAACCGGTCTCGGTCAGACGGTCATACCGGGGAATGTCGGTCGAAGTTGAGTACTGAAGGTTGAGCAGATGGGAAATTTCATCGGACTGCCGGTAAAGAATTTTCTGAACCAGATCATACTGGGTGTAGCCGATAGGTGACTGAAGATTTGGGTCTGACTGACGGACGGCGGAATCGGCAGATCCAAACCGCTGAACGGTAAACGTCCGTTTTCCCCAGTCTCCGTAAGCCGGATTCCGGTTCCCGCCCTGCCGCAGGTCACCAAAGTCTGACCGGGTTGCCGAGGTGTAGGACGCCAGACTCACGGATCCGATAGTCACCGATCCGTGAACGGTCTTTTCGGTGTTGACCGATGAATACCGCAGACTTCCCTCACCGGTGACCAGAAGACGGCCGGTGGTGGATAAAACCGGATCCGGCGTGAACAGGTGGATGACACCGCCCAGGGCATCCGACCCGTACTGAACAGAACCCGGACCGTAAAGCACTTCGGCCTTTGCCAGAGAAGCCGGGTCAACGGTGAGAATATTCTGCAGGTGACCGCCCCGGTAAATGGCCGTGTTCATCCGGATGCCATCGACCATCAGCAGGATTTTATTGGCTTCAAATCCCCGTAATACCGGACTTCCGCCGCCGGCCTGACTTTTCTGTACAAATGCTTCACCGGAATTCTGCAGCAGATCAGCGGTGGTCTGCGGAGACCGGAATCCAATTTCATTCCCGGTGATCACCGTGACCTTCCGGCTGGTTCCGTCCTGAGTCTGACTGAACCGGCTGGCTGACACAACCACTTCATCCATCTGAAACGGATCAATTTTCATCCGGACGACGAATCCGCCGGCGTTCAGGTCACCCCAGGTGGTCCGGACGGGATGGTACCCCACATGCCGGATGAGAAGGGAATCACCGGTGCCGAACCCGGTCAGATCAGCCACGCCGAAGTCATTGGTAATCCGGTGCTGCCCCGAAGGCAGGGTGGTCACTGTCGAAAGCGGTAAAGGCCGGCCCGTGGTTTCTTCGGCGACAATCAGTTTCTGGGCAGTGACCGGACCGGCAAACAGGAGAAGCCCGGCAAGGGCAGTTATCAGAGTGGGGTTCATTTCTTTTTTCCTGGATAATGCTGAATAAACGAGAGTAACAGGGGAAATCCGCCATACACCATGCCGTGATCATAGCCCTGAAGTTCATACAGGGTGGTTTGGGTATGTCCGGCAAGTTTCATCATCCGGGCCATGTAGGCATTTTCTTCATAGCGTCCCAGCAGTTCTTTTTCCCGGTCACCGGTCAGGAGCAGCAGCGGGGGGGCGTCCTTCCGGACGTGAAACAGCGGGGCAAACCGGTCAATGACCGGCTGCGTATCCGGAATTCCCTGTTCCTTCCGGATGGTAAAATGAGTCACCATCTGACCGCTGAAGGGAATGATACCGGCAAGACGGTTTGCATTGATCCCCCAGGGTGCCAGCCAGGTTGTATCCAGACCCGTCATTGCCGCCAGATAGCCACCGGCGGAATGACCCGAGACGAAAATCCGGGTGGTATCTCCGCCAAACTCAGCCGCATGACGGAAGACCCAGGCAATGGCGGCAGCCGCATCTTCCAGATAAACCGGCGACCGGACAGCCGGTGCCAGCCGGTAACCCGGACCAACAGCAATCAGACCGGACCGGCGAAGTTCGGCCGGAATTTCCCGTTTCCCGCCCGAAAGCCCGCCGCCATGAAACCAGATCACCACCGGCAGGTTCCGGGCAGAATCGGGAATCCAGACATCCAGCAGACATTTTTCCTGAAGGTAAGCATCCTGACCGGCCGAGGCCGGATAGTAGGGAATTGCCGACCGGAGTTTCCCGGCCGGCTGAGCCGCCAGACTGAGGGGCAGCCACAGGAAGAGAAAGAATAGAAACCTGAAAGAGGGCATAATCCGGCTCCGGTTAACTGACAGATGACGTTAAACCCGAAAAAGTACAGAATTTTAACCGGGATATCCATTTACCGGCACCGGATTTCCGCAGGAAAAGTCTGTGTTTCCCGCCTCAGGCCTGACCGGCACTGGTATTTCACCCCACCCGGACTCCCGACTGAAACCACGGAACTGAACTCTGCCCCTTTCCTTTTGTCGTTTCGTTGGGACATTTCGCCTTTGGGGTTGTCCCATTGGTGGAAGCACTCACACCGGTTCCACAACGAAGCTACAACGAAGCTACGCCGAAAGAAGGAGCCACTCAGGTACCAGGAAAGTGGAAGGAACAGATGGAAGAAAAGGGTGCACCTTTGCGCCTTAGGGGTTTCCCCTATAGACCGACCGGTGACTGAAAAAGTGAGGACGGCTTTCTGTATTGCGCCTGAACAGGGAAGGTGGGATATTAGCGGATGTTACCAAACAGAAAAATGCTCCTGACTGTCCCTTTGCCCGGAACGGGAAGGAAGTGGATGGGAATTGTAGCGTTAATGGGCAGACCTGAAAAGAGACCGGAGTCCTTTGGTTCAAGTTAAAAATTATCAGTATTTTGAAGTAATACGATCAGAACAGACTGAATTTGAAAAAATGAGTAACACAAAAATATCCATCCGTTTTTTTGACGACCGCGAAGTACGGGCTATCTGGGATGAAGACAATGCAAAATGGTGGTTTTCAGTGCTGGATATTGTTGCAGTGCTAACCGACCAGGATGACTATGCAAAAACCCGCAATTATTGGAAGTACCTTAAAGCAAAGTTAAAGAAGGAAAACAGCCAAGTGGTTAGTGCTGCTACCCAGTTGAAGTTTCCTGCTCCCGACGGAAAAAGACGGTTTGCTGATATGTTGGATTATAACGGCATAATTGCATTGGGTAAAGAATTTCCCGGAAAAAAAGCAAACCGGTTTATTGACTGGTTTACTTATGGTGATGAGAGTATAGACGGAAAAAGTAAAACAAAAGCGTATGCCTTATTTGAAAGTTCGTTTATTGAACACATTGAAGTTGGGACAGCCAAAGGCTTACAGCAGATTCATGCCTATTTGTTTGGAGGATTGTATGATTTTGCAGGGCAAATCAGGCAAAAGAATATTTCAAAAGGAGGATTTCAATTTGCTGCTTCACGCTTTTTAGGTGATACATTAAAGCGGGTGGATGCAATGCCGGAAAATTCATTCGACGAAATTGTTACTAAATATGTTGAAATGAATATTGCCCATCCTTTTATGGAAGGTAATGGCAGAAGTACACGGATATGGTTGGATTTGATGTTAAAATTACACCTTAAAAAATGCGTTGACTGGAGTAAAATAAGTAAAAGAGACTATATGAATGCAATGAAGCTAAGTCCGGCAGAAAGCAGTATTCTAAAGGCTCTTTTGCGTTCTGCGCTTACTGACAAAATAAATGACCGTGAAATGTTTATGAAAGGAATTGACTATTCCTATTATTATGAAGAAAAAGAGTGAAAATTGAAAACGACGAAACGCCGCCATCGTGCCTGCAAATTGGCGGGGGTGCAGTTTCAGGGGTTTTGCTTTCCATCAGGTTCATCGCAGCTAACTGAAAAGCGCCGGTAACCGATTGATGTTTCAGTCCCTGTCTCACAAAAAGGGTGCACCTTTGCGCCTTTGCGTCTTGGGGGGTTTCCACTATAGACCGACCGGTGACTGAAAAAGTGAGGCCAGCTTATCAAGTTGATACGGCGATGGTTGAAATTCAGGGATCGTTAAGTGAACCTGGGCAGATGGTCCCTGCCGGACTGACACCTGAGACTCTCTAAGGTCCTGAACCGGCGAAAACTAAGGCCCTTTAGACCCAAAGATTCAGGGGTTTCCTGTATTGCGCCTGAAAGTAAAAGAGCAGATATTAGTACAAGCTAAGGAACACACTTATTCTCATATCTTTCACTAGTGCAGGATAGATATGGGTATAAAAGGGGCTTATATAAGAGAGTTATCAGCAACCCTAAAACCCGACCGTGCAACTATCAACCGCCAGACAAAACCCGACCGAAAGTACAATTTTCGGCAAAGCCGTTTGGCTATCCCTTCGCAAAATAAAGAGAGCTGCAAAGCCACCCACAAACCGACCCGCTTTTGCAGCACATTTTGATTTTGCCCAACCACACCAGTGCCATCCGACAGTTTTGTTTTAAATTGACAATTTTTTTTCCTACATTTGTCCTGTGAAAACATTTTTGACACTCTTTTTTAGTTTTTGCTTGTTGGCTCTGGCAGTCATGCCGTGCAGCGACAATGACGACTGTAAATATCAGAGTGCCGTCCAATCCACTTTCGCAACAACATACCATTCAGACCACGACAGCGACACCGAGCATTGCTCACCTTTTTGTATGTGTGCTTGTTGCGGACAAACTTTTAGTAGTTCGTTTAGTAATTACAGTTTAACCCTTAACGTTCCTGTTTCGTTAGACAAATTCCCGATGTACAGCGCCTCATTTGTTTCAGAGGTGTATTTGTCTATTTGGCAACCGCCGAAAATCAGTTAATGAATTTATGATTTTCCGCTTTCAGCGGGACAAAACAAAACTACTTACGGTACTAACGCACCGCAAGTAATCGTGTATTCATTCATTAAACTGATTAAAATATGTTAGAAAAAATAATTGCGTTCAGCATAAAAAACAAATTCATCATTGCCTTGATGACCTTTGCACTCATTATTTGGGGAGTGTGGAGTGCAAGCAAACTGCCTATTGATGCTCTTCCCGACATCACCAACAACCAAGTGCAAATCATAACACGTTGCCCAACGCTTGCAGGGCAAGAGGTGGAGCAGTTGGTAACTTACCCAATAGAACAAAGCATTGCCAACCTTCCCGATTTGGAAGAGTTGCGAAGCATTTCACGATTTGGACTTTCGGTTGTTACCGTTGTGTTCAAAGACAAAGTGGATGTGTATTTCGCAAGGCAACTCATCAACGAAAAATTAAAAGAAGCCGAAGAAAAAATCCCTAAAGGAGTTGGTCAACCCGAATTAGCACCAGTAAGCACGGGCTTGGGGGAAGTTTATCAATACATCATTCACCCGAAAGAAGGAAGCGAACAAAAATATTCTGCAATGGAATTGAGAACCATGCAGGACTGGATTGTTGCCCGACAACTTTACGGCACTGCAGGAATTGCAGAGGTAAATTCTTTTGGTGGCAAACTCAAACAATATGAAGTTGCAGTAAACCCCGACAAACTTTTAGCAATGAACATTTCCATTCCCGAAATCTTTTCGGCTTTGGAAATGAACAACGAAAACACAGGCGGTGCATACATTGACAAAAAACCCAACGCCTATTTCATTCGTGGAGTTGGTTTAGTGAGTTCAATAGATGATGTGAAAAACATTGTGGTAAAAAACAGTCCTAATGGAATACCTATTTTGATTAAAGATGTAGCCGATGTGGATTTTGGAAGCGCTGTCCGCTATGGTGCTTTGACTTACAATGGTGAAGTGGATGCAGTAGGTGGAGTGGTGATGATGTTGAAAGGATACAACAGTGCCGAAGTAGTGAAAAGCATAAAAGCGAAAATGACAACCATTCAAAAATCTTTGCCTGATGATGTAGTGATTGAACCTTACTTGGACAGAACCGATTTAGTGAATCGTGCCATTGGAACGGTAGAGAAAAATTTGATTGAGGGTGCATTGATTGTGATTTTCGTTTTGGTTCTGTTTTTAGGAAACCTTCGTGCAGGTTTAATTGTGGCAAGTGCAATTCCTTTATCAATGCTGTTTGCATTGGGAATGATGAATGTGTTTGGTGTGAGTGCAAACTTGATGAGTTTAGGAGCAATTGATTTTGGTTTGATTGTGGACGGTGCGGTAATTATTGTGGAAGCGATTTTTCACCGAGTTGCTTATGAACATGCAGGTAAATCAACAAATGTTTTGTCGCAGAAGCAATTAGACGAAACAGTTTTTCAAAGTGCAAAACGAATGATGAGCAGTGCTGCATTCGGACAAATAATTATTCTCATCGTTTACCTCCCAATTCTTTCATTGATTGGCATTGAAGGAAAAATGTTTGGACCAATGGCTCAAACTGTTTCGTTTGCCATTCTGGGTGCGTTTCTTCTTTCACTCACTTACATCCCGATGATTTCTTCAGTTTTTCTGAGCAAGAAAACTTCGCACAAAAGAAATATCAGTGACAGGATAATGGATTTTTTCCAAGGCATTTACACACCGCTTTTACAAAAAGCCATTCACGCAAAAAGAATTGTGGTTGGTGCAACGGTGTTCGCTTTTGCGGTAAGTATTTTTATGTTCACACGATTGGGAGGCGAATTTATTCCCGTTCTTGCCGAAGGCGATTTTGCTTTTCACTGCATATTGCCGCAAGGCACATCGCTTTCTCAAAGCATTGAAACAAGTATGCAGGCATCAAGAATCATCAAACAGTTTGACGAGGTGAAGATGGTAGTTGGTAAAACAGGAAGTGCCGAAGTGCCAACCGACCCTATGCCTCCCGAAGCCACCGACATGATGGTAATTCTGAAACAGCCCGATGAATGGAAACGGGATATTTCCTATGAGGAACTTGCAGATGAAATCATGGAGAAACTGGAAGTTATTCCCGGTGTGTTCTTTGAAAAAAACCAACCCATTCAAATGCGTTTCAATGAACTCATGACTGGCATAAGGCAAGATGTTGCAGTAAAAATATTTGGTGAGGACATGGATACTCTTTTGAACTATGCCAATAAAGTAAATGCAATTGTTCAAAGTGTGGAAGGTGCTACCGAACCGAGTGTAGAAAGGGTTGCAGGGCTTCCGCAAATTGTAATCACATACAACAGGACACAAATTGCAAACTACGGATTGAACATTGAAGACATCAATCACATTGTAAGCACTGCCTTTGCAGGTGGAACGGCAGGCGTCGTTTTTGAAAATGAAAGACGGTTTGATTTGGTGGTGCGGTTAGACAGTTTGCACCGAAGCGACATTGACGATTTAGACCACTTCTATATTCCTCTTGCCAACGGAACACAAATTCCTTTATCACAAGTGGCAGAAATTAAAATGGAATTGGGACCTTCACAAATAAGCCGTGAAGATGGCAAGAGGAGAATTGTAGTCGGCTTTAATGTAAATGGCAGAGATGTAGCCAGTGTGGTAAAAGAAATTCAGGAACAGTTAGACACGAAAGTTAAACTTCCAGAAGGATATTATTACACCTACGGAGGCACATTTGAAAACCTGCAAGCCGCATCCGCACGGTTGATGATAGCCGTGCCTGTTGCATTGGCTCTCATTTTTATGTTGCTCTACTTCACTTTCACTTCAGTAAAACAAGCCACTCTTATTTACGCAGCCATTCCCATGAGTGCAATAGGCGGTGTGTTTGCGTTACTCATTCGTGATATGCCATTTAGTATTTCAGCAGGTGTTGGTTTCATTGCCTTGTTTGGTGTGGCGGTGCTAAATGGAATTGTATTAGTCAGCACATTCAACCAATTAGAAAAAGACGGAGTGAGTGATGTAATACAAAGGGTAATTGAAGGAACAAAAATTCGTTTGCGACCAGTGCTAATGACCGCCACTGTTGCATCATTAGGATTTTTGCCAATGGCACTTTCGCACAGTGCAGGAGCAGAAGTACAAAAACCATTGGCAACCGTGGTGATAGGTGGATTGCTTACAGCCACATTCTTGACACTGTTTGTATTGCCTTTATTGTATGTTTTGTTTTCTAAAATTGGAAAAGCGAAAAAAAGTATTTCTACAACTGTAGTTTTAGTATTTGCATTGCTTTCATTCAATATGGCAAATGCTCAAACGCCATCAACCAAAACCATTTCGGTTGATGATGCAATAAGCACCGCACTGAAAAATAATTTAGAAATGCAATCCCAACAACTCAATGTGCAATCTTCCGCTACGTTAAAAAAATCGGTATTTGAATTGCCTAAAACAGATGTGAATTTTCAATACGGACAATTCAATACCATCAATAATGATAATGCGTTTCAGATTTCACAAAGTATTCCCTTCCCTACTTATTACACAGCAAAATCAGGTTTGTATAAAGCCGAATTGCAAAACAGTGAATTGCAACAGCAAGCCACAGCCAACGAAATAAAAGCACAGGTGCAATACTGGTTTTATCAGTTACAGTATTTGCAAACTGCAAAAAAACAACTGCAATCGTTAGACAGTTTGTATAAGGATTTTGTAAGTGCTGCCGCTTTGCGTTACAAAACAGGTGAAACAAATCTGTTGGAAAAAACCACAGCCGAAACCAAACGGGGACAGCTTTTGCTTTTACTCAAACAAAACGAAACCGAGTTTGCAACCGCTTACAATTCGCTGAAAACACTGATGAATACAAGCGAAGATTTTACAATTAGCGTAAATGAAAATTTGCAACCGCTTGTGTTAAGCAATTCGTTTGACACCACGCTTGTTGCAAATAATCCTTCTTTGAAAGTGTTGTATCAGCAAGCAGTAATTGCAGAGCAAAACAAGAAAGTTGAAACCGCCTCTGCGTTTCCCAATTTCAGTGTGGGTTATTTCAATCAGTCCTTAATCGGGTTTCAAAATGTAAATGGAACGGAAGTGAATTTTGACGGCACCAAACGCTTTCAGGGTGTTAGTGTCGGTATCAGTGTTCCGCTTACTTTTTTCAGCAACGCATCAAGAATAAAATCGCTGAACTACAAGCAACAGGCATTGCAAGCAGAAGCCGACAACGGAAAACTCATTTTACAAAACCAACTGAAAAATGCTTTTCAGCAATACAACCAGAATTTGTCGCAATACAATTTCTACCAATCAACTGCCTTGCCTAATGCCGAAATAATTATCAGCACCGCAACGCTTGGTTTCAAAAGTGGCGACATTGGCTACATAGAATACTTACAGGCATTGCAAACCGCTACCGATGTGCAGTTGAATTATCTGCAAAGTGTTAACCAACTCAATCAGTCAGTCATCAACATTAATTTCTTAATCAACAAATAAAATTTCACAAAAATGAAAAATATAATCTTTATAGCAGCCCTTGCAACATCAATAGTATTTGCATCCTGCAACAGCAATAAAACCGAAACGCACGGAGAAGAAACCGAGCATCACGATGAACACGAAAACTCCAACACGGCTATGCTTACAGCCGAGCAAATGAAATCCATAAAAATTGAGTTGGGAAGTATTGAGAAAAAGCAACTCACAGCTTCACTCAAAGCCAACGGACTTTTGAAAGTGCCTAATCAAAACAGGGCAAACGCTACAGCATCATTGGGTGGAGTTATCAAATCTATTCTGGTGCAAACGGGAAATACGGTAAGCAAAGGACAAGTAATTGCCACCATTTCAAATAATTCTTTCATCACAATGCAAGAAGAATTTTTAAGTGTTTCTTCAAAGGCAGAGTTAGCACAATTAGAATTTACCCGACAAAAAGAATTGCAACAAGGCAATGCAGGTGCATTGAAAAACTTGCAGTCAGCCGATGCAGAACTAAAAACATTGAAAGCCCGTAAAGCAAGTTTGCAAAAGCAATTAGAACTTGTCGGCATCAATACAAATTCTCTTTCAAGTGAAAATATCCAGTCAGTTATAAATATTACAAGCCCTATAAACGGCACTATCAGCAACGTAATGGTAAACATTGGAAGCTTTGTAGATGCCAATAATCCTATTGCCGAAATAGTGGACAACAGCCAACTGCATTTGGATTTGTATGTGTATGAAAAAGATTTGCATAAACTCAAAGAAGGTCAAACAATACATTTTACGCTCACCAACAATCCGGGCAAAGAATATGATGCAGATGTTTTCGCCATCAGTAACACCTTTGAGCAAAACACAAAAGCCGTTGCCGTTCATGCAATGGTGAAAGGAAACAAGCAGGGATTGATTGACGGCATGAGCATTACGGCATTGGTAAGTTTAGAAAACGCTACCGTTGATGCAGTGCCCACCAACGCCATTGTAAACCACGAAGGGCAGGACTACATTTTTATTGTTACCGATGCTCATAAGGAAGAAGAACATCATTCGGAAAAAGAAACTACCGAACACAAGCACGATGAAGGCGGACACCAACACAGCGAAAAGGAAAAACCCGAACACAACGAAGAAGGAACAACCTTTGAAAAAATCCCCATCCGAAAAGGCACTACCGATGTGGGTTACAGCGAAATTACTTTGCTAAAAGATATTCCAGCAAACAGTAAAGTTGTTGTGAACGGTGCATTTTTTATTTTGGCTAAAATGAACAACAAAGGTGAAGCACACGAACATTAATTAAATTTTAAAATAATCATACAATGAAGTTACCAATCAACGATAAAAAATTCCTTTTTCTTCTTTCAGCAATCACAATAGTAGTTGCGTTAGAAATTCTTTCTATCATCGGCATACACATACCAATGCCTTATGCACCTTTTTTTTTCGCCATTTTTATTTTAGGAATTGGCTACAATGTTTTATGGAACGGAGTAAAAGCAATCATCAAACTCAAATTCAGCAGCATCAATTTACTAATGACTATTGCCGTTATCGGAGCATTTTATTTGGGCGAATATCCAGAAGCAGCAGTTGTAATAGTGCTTTATGTTTTAGGCGAACGATTAGAAGATATAGGAATTGAAAATTCAAAATCTGCATTAGATGAATTAGTAAGCAAAGCACCCAAGACCGCTTTTGTAAAAACTGAAAATGCAAATGTGGCTATTGATAAAATTGCAGTCGGCACAATCATTCAAGTCAAAGCAGGTGAAATGATACCGCTTGACGGCAAAATTATTTCAGGCGAAACAATGGTTGATGAAGCTGCCATCACAGGCGAACCAATTGCTAAAGACAAACGCATAGGCGATAATTTATTTGCAGGAACGCTAAACAAAAATGGTTTCATAGAAATGGAAACAACCAAACTTTCTGTTGATACAACTTTCTCAAAAATCATTCGCCTAACATTTGAAGCACAAGGCAACAAAAGTGAAACTCAAAAATTCATTCAGCAATTTTCAAAGTATTACACACCGTCCATTATTGCAATGGCAATTTTAGTTTTTGTAATTCCCGTATTTGCAATGCAATTAGATTTTAACCATTGGTTACAACAGGCAATTACACTTTTAGTTATTGCTTGTCCTTGTGCATTAGTCATCTCTACACCCGTTGCAATTTATGCAGCCATAGGCAACGCATCAGTAAAAGGAGCATTAGTTAAAGGTGGAAAATATATTGAAGCATTGGCATCAATAAAAGCAATTGCATTAGACAAAACACGAACCATCACTTTTGGAAATCCAATCGTGTCGGATATTTTCCCATTGAACGGAACAAGCCGTGAAGAACTATTGGCTTGCACCGCAGGAGCAGAAATATTTTCCGAACACCCATTGGCACAAGCCATAGTTGATGCAAGCAAGAAGGAAGGTTTTGAACCACACAAAACCGAAGGTTTCAAAAGCATTATGGGCAAAGGGGCAACTGCAAAATGTTTGGTGTGTGAGGACGAAACAATTTATGTAGGCAAATTAGATTTTATACAAGAAACTCAAACCATAGACAATGAAGCACTAAAAATTGTAGAGCAACTTTCAGCCCAAGGCAAAACTAGTGTAGTAGTAAGTTTTGGCAATGGAGTTGCAGGAATTATTGGATTGATGGACGAAATAAAACCCGACAGTGCAGCAGCGTTAAAAGAAATAGAAGCTATGAACATAGAACCTGTAATGCTTACAGGCGACAGCGAAAAAGCAGCAAACTATGTAGCACAGCAAGTAGGCATCAAAAAAATATTCGGCAATATGCTACCCGAAAACAAAGCCGAAAAAATCAAAGAACTATTGCAGCAATATAAATTTGTAGCAATGGTAGGCGATGGCATAAACGATGCACCAGCCCTTGCACAAAGCACCGTAGGCATAGCAATGGGAGCAGCAGGAAGCGACACCGCCATAGAAACCGCAAACATTGCATTAATGAACGATAAACTTTCACTCATTCCGTTTCTCATTCGGTTAAGTCAAAAAACTTTACGCAGAATAAAATTCAACACCATTGGAGCAATAGCAGTTAAACTCATTTTCATAACGCTTGCCTTTATTGGTTACAGCAATTTGGTTTTCGCTATTGCAGCATACGTTGGAGTAACACTTATAGTAATTTTGACAAGTTTGAATTTGATGAAGTTTGAAAATAAAATTGTAAGCGGACATTGAAACCTGCAATCGTAATGACAGTGCATACAAAACCCACTCATTTGCACTCACATTTGCTTTTGCAACCACACACAGGCAAACGCAGCAAAAGCAAAAGAGAGTGCAAGCAACCGCACCCGTGCACCGCAGACCAGACCGCAAACAACGTGGACAATTTAGTGTATATTCAACAACGACAACACTTCGGACAGACAGAAGGGCAGCTGATAACAGCGGTTTGGCAAAAGTGGCGGTTCAGTGCTCCGTATGACAGTTTTTCGTAAATTTGAAGTGTGTGCTTCGTATGAAATTTCAGTGGTAAAATCGCCACCTTCGCCAAGCCGCAAAACGTTGGTGGCAAGTGTAAAGACGACCACATAAACGAAAAACGGAACAGAAGAATGGAGCAAAAAGACAAATTAATTCAAGACCTTGACAGTAAAATCACGGCAGACACAGTTTTATTCTTCGATATGGACGGAACATTGGTAGATACAAACCTTGCAAACTTTCTTTCATACAAGAAGGCAATACTTTCCGTAACAAAATCAAACCACGACCTAACATACAATTCTGACAAACGCTTTAACCGTAGTAGTCTTAAAACTGCTGTTCCAAACTTGACGGAGAAAGAATACGAGAGAATAATCCAAGAAAAGGAAGAATACTACAACGACTTTCTAAACGAAACAAAACTAAATGTAGAAACCGCAGAAATACTTTTTAAGTATTCAAAAACAAACAAAACTGTTTTAGTAACAAATTGCCGAAAAGACAGAGCAATGAAAACATTAATACATTTCGGACTTGACGACAAATTCAGCAATATTTTCTACAGAGAGTTTGGCGACAATGGACAAAAAATAAACAAATTTCAAAATGCTATTTTAAAATTGGGCGTTCCGCCCAATTTGATTATCGCTTTTGAAAATGAAGAAAGCGAAATTGCGGATGCACATAAAGCAGGGATAACAATTATCAACCCAACAAATCTATAAGAAATGGAAAATTTCACAATCTTATCAGAAGAACAATGGTATAAAATACCGAATGAAAGAGAAGCTAACTTTCGAAGACTTATTGGTGACAAACGAAAAGGAAGAGTTGCCAACACAGGATTTTTCGTAAATGACTCTGATGAAATCAGATTAATTGGGACATTTCTCAAACAGAATACAAATGCATTTTTTCACGCTGATTATAATAGTGGTAGTTCTTGGCAAATCCCCAATAGTATTGAAAATTTGATTTGGACTTTTAAGAATGATGTTGACCCATTTCCTGAAAGACTACCTAAAGTCCAGCAACAGCTTTCAGCAATATTAAGGCAAGATTTACCAGAAATCCTCAGACAGACAAGAAAGAACAATTTTACCGTTTGTGTTGTTCCACGTTCAAAAGCGGAAGGTCATTATAGAGCCAACCAATTACTTTTTAGAATGGTAATTAGTAATGTGGTTGACCAATTGCCAAATTTTGAAAACGGAACTAATTACATTGTGCGACACACAAATACAAGAACAACGCATTTAGACAGAAATGGCGAAGGTGGTGACGGAAATTTGCCATACCCAGGAATCACAAAAGACACCTGCACAATTTCAGGACAGGTAAATGGCAAAAACATTTTACTCATTGATGATTTATACACGAAAAGCGTAAACATTGATGAAGATGCAATTCAAGCACTATTGGACAAGGGAGCCAATTCTGTTACTTTTTACTCCGTTGGAAAAACTGTATCACGAAATCAATAATTTAGCGACAATGAAGTATACCGATAACGCATTAAATATTTTAACAACCAAATCTTACAAAGGAATTGGTAATGCTTGGATTGTGAAAAATCTGAAGGGCAACGAAAGTGTGGAAACAATTGTTTCATTGCTTAACAAAACAATCAAAGGAGAGCAAACAAACGAAGATGAATTTGAACGTCTTAAAAATAATTTTGAAAATAAGCTTTTAGAAAAGTTTGACAATGAACTTTGTGATGGGATTGTAGCATTAGGAGATAAAGATTTCCCTAAACATCGTGGCAATGTGAAAGAAAGTGAAAGACCTATTTTTCTTTATTACAAAGGCAACATCGACTTATTGAGCATTGACAATATAAACATCACTGTAATTGGACTTTTAAACCCAGAAGGCGATATAGAAGAAAGAGAAAGAAAAATAGTTGCTGAATTTGTAAAGAAAGGTGCTACCATAGTGAGTGGTCTCGCTTTTGGTTGCGACAGCATATCACATCAACAAGCATTAGATTCTAATGGTAAAACCGTTGCAGTTTTGCCAAGTCCACTCAGTAGTATAATGCCAGTAAGAAATAAAGGTTTAGCGTTCCAAATTGTAGAAGAAGGCGGTTTGCTTGTTACAGAATATGGAACTGATTTTAAAAGCCAAATGGAACTAAGTAGTCGTTACAAAGAAAGAGACCGATTACAAGCGTTGTTCTGCGACACAATTGTTTTGGCTGCAAGCTATGCTCAAAATTCGGCTGAACGATGGAAAATGTTTGGACAAAAACTTGACAGTGGTGCTCGTTTAGCTATGGGTTTCGCAAAAGATTATGGTATTCCGAGGGCAGTAATGTATGACGAACATATTGACGAAAACAACCCAATGTTTGACTTAAACAGAGATTTAATCAAAGAACAAAGGGACATCACAATAATAACACAGGAAAATATTTACGAAACAGTTTCGAAAATATTGAACAAACAGCCGACAGTTAAAAGCTCGACAACTTTTCAGCAAGGAAATTTATTTGACTAACAAAAACAGAAATTGATAACTAAAATAAATTGCGGACAACAAGAACACCAGCCACCAACAGCGGTTTGGCGTAATGGCGGGTGCAGTGCTTCGTATGACAGTTTTATGGTAGGTTCAAGTGCAGTTCTCCGATTGAACTTTTGTGCTAAAAATCCGCCACTACGCCAAGCCGCAAAACGTTATGGTTCATTTTAAAAAATACGTTACATGAGATTCATACTGACAGTTAGCTTGATTACTCTCCTGATATCATGTGGGAATCGGGATATTAAAACTGAATTTTCTGACAGGCAGGAGAATCAGTCAAATAAAAACAGACTTGAGAGATGGTTAAATTATTATGACTTAAAATTGGAATCGTTTCGTGATTCACTACCAAAGACCGGGAGAAACGCAATTTCATTTGAATATGAGTATTTATCCGACACAAGTAATCTATTTACTGATTTTTTTGTCTTTTCACCTGATTCTTCTTATTTCATTGATTTAGACAGGTATTCACTAATGCTTGAGAAGGACTCCCTTGGACAATTAACTTCAAATGGCAGCGAAGTGGATACTGAAACTGCCTTGATTGATATAAAAGGAAAAAGAAGGATCAGGCTATTACTTGGCGGAACTGATTGCAGACCAGAAGAAGCTTATTGGGTTAAAACTGATTTCGTTTATATTCTTGGATTTACAAAAAACAACAAAATGGATTATCCAACAATCTGGACCTTTGAAATTAACAATAACTGCTTTCAGGAGATAAAAACACAGGATACACTTAATTTGGCAGATAAGAATTATGTTGAGAATGTGAGACTTAAAAGGATCAGATTTAAAAAATAATGCCCTAACAACGGGTATAAAATATAGCGGTTTCAGTGGGTTTTGAGAGTTTTCCATAAAGTATCTCAATATCCCGACCCGGCAAAAAGACAAACTTACCGGGTGAAGCAGGGCTTTTAGTTCAACGAACACAAAGGCGACTCAGTTTAAGAAAGACGTCCCTGCCCTGCAGGCGGATCAGACCGGGTACAGAAAAACCGGAGAAGGAAAATTAAAATGATGAATACCAAATTACTGATGACGGGCAGTGCCGTTTTTATGGGGTGTCTCGGGATCGCCTTCAGTTTTATTCCCGAAGAAATTCTGGCGGCCCTGGGGCAGACATCCACCAGACTGCTCATCCTGATGCTTCAACTGACCGGTGCGGTTTATTTTGGCCTCGCACTGACAAACTGGACGGCTAAAAGCAGCCTGATCGGGGGGATTTACTCAAGACCGCTAAGCCTTGGGAATTTTGCTCATTTTTTGATTGGCAGCCTTGCACTCCTGAAATCTCTCGTCAGCGGAAATCTCCCTTCAGTTGTCCTGGCGGGCCTCGCCTTTCTTTATGTGCTGTTTGCTGCCGGATTTGGGTATGTTTTGTTCACCCACCCGGGAAAGAATCAACCTGATCGCTGACGGTCTTACCCCCAATTGAGCCGACGGGTGAAGTCCACCTTTCCGGATCCTTTCATCTGCTTGCCCGGACAGGGGGTCTCCAGTTACAGAACTGCACCAAAGTCACCCCTTCTTCAAAACCGGGGCCGGCCTCTGCAGCCCGCCACCGGGTACTATCCGGCTTCCTTACTTGACTTCCTTCCGCAGTTTTTCGGCTTTTTCCTTCGAAGCTTTAAATCCGGGATTGATCTGAAGGGCCTTTTCAAAAGCCTCGAGTGCATCCTTCTTTTTACCCAGTGCCAGATAGCCATCCCCCAGACTGTCCCAGGAATTGGCGTCTTTCGGTGCCAGCCGGGCTTGCCGTTCAAACTGAATGACCGCCTCTGCCGGGCGTTTCTGTTCGAGCAGATAGTACCCGTACACATTAAAAAATCCCGGATTGTCCGTGCCGTCCTGGAAGGCGGCTTCTGCCTTTTTATATTCTGCATCAGCTTCCCGGATCCGGCCCAGTTTGGCATACACCTGGCACAGAAGTAAGGTGCCCTTCCTCTCATCCAGCTTTTTAATGGTGCCGGCATACTGAAGGGCCTTGTCCTTGTCGCCGCCCATGACCCCGGGGGCCATCAGGTGAAACATGACGAGTCCGTTCAGGGCCGGAATATGATTCGGATTCAGTTTCACGGCTTCCTCAAACTCATCCCGGATATCACCTGCCAGCAACGCCTGCCGGACCGGATTGACCTGCTGGGCCTTGGCACCCAAAGCCTGTCCCAGCCAGAAATGATAATCGGCAACCGATTCCTTCAGGTCAACGGCCTGCTCCAGGTAGTCGATAGCCGTTTCATAATCGCCGGTTCCCAGATACGCCCGGCCGAGGTAATAAGAGGCGTCGGGATCGTCCGGATTTTCCTTCACCCGCTGTCCGAAAAATAAAATTGCCCCTTTAAAATCTTTGCTTTCGATCAGTTTGATTCCCTTTTCGAGAGACGGACCGGCGGCAAACGATGCCTGAACCGGAAGTAAAATCAGCAAAACCAGCAGAAAACGGACCATTGCGCACCCTTTCGGTAAAAGTAAACCAGAGTCTACGGATGCAGCCCGGTCAGGTTTCCGCCAGGACCTTTTAAGTCAACGGGCAACCCGGTTACTACCCGCAGCCACACCCGGTTTGAGATTGTCTGAGGGGACCGTTACCTTTGTAACCGCTTTTATCGGAAGAAAATGAAATCCATAACCGTTATTGATTACGGAATCGGCAACATCCGCAGTGCCATCAAGGCCCTCGAAACCGTTGGTTTCTCGGTCACATTTTCGGGAGATCCGCAGGTGATCAGCCGGTCAGACCGGATTTTACTGCCGGGAGTCGGGGCTTTTCAGCCGGCGATGAAGAAACTCGAATCGCTGGGGGTTACCAATCTGCTCAGAGACCATGCCGCCAGAAACCGCCCGTTGCTGGGTATCTGCCTTGGGATGCAGCTTCTCGCCGCCGGCAGTGAAGAATTTGGGTACTACCCGGGCCTAGGATTGCTGGATACCCGGATCACGGCCTTTAAAGACCTTCCGAAAATTCCCCACATGGGCTGGAACCAGTTGCTGCCGGTCACAGCCGATCCGCTGTTCCGGAATGTTCAGGAAGGCGATTACGTTTACTTTGTACACAGTTACTATGCACCGTCAGGGAAGCAGACTCTGGCTGAAACAGATTACTTCGGCCGGTTTTCCTCGGTCATGCGGAACGGAAATGTAGTCGGGATGCAGTTTCATCCCGAAAAAAGCCAGACCACCGGTCTGACGCTGTTAAAAAATTTCGGAGAGTTGTGATGATGCTGGTCATTCCTGCAATTGATATCAAAGGCGGACAGTGTGTGCGGCTGCAGCAGGGCCGGTTCGAAGATGAAACCGTCTATTTTCCTGATCCGGTTAAAACTGCCCAGCTCTGGCGGATTGAAAATGCGAAAATTCTTCACCTGGTTGATCTGGACGGCGCTCTTTCAGGGAACCGGGCCAATCTTGAGGTTATCAAAAAAATTGTGAACAGTGTGGATATTCCCGTTCAGATCGGCGGGGGAATCCGGACGCTGGACGACATCCGGTCGTATCTGGAAATCGGGGTTTGCCGGGTGATTATCGGAACGGCTGCAGTCAAGAATCCTGACCTCGTCCGCCAGGCGATTGATGAATTCGGACCCCGGGCGATTATCGTCGGAATCGATGCCTCGAACGGGAAAGTGGCGATTAAGGGCTGGACGGAAACGTCTCCGCTTGATGCGGTCGATCTGGCCCTGCAGATGAAAGAGTACGGACTTCAACGGATTATTTTCACCGATATTTCCAAAGATGGGATGCTTCAGGGCCCCAATCTGGATGCAACCAAAAACCTTGCGGTGCAATCCGGAATTAAAATTACGGCATCCGGCGGTGTTTCCGGGTTCCGTGACCTGATTGCCCTTAAGGAACTGGAACCGTTTGGGGTAGATTCGGTCATCGTCGGGAAGGCGCTGTACGAAAACCGGTTCCCCTGTCAGGTTCTCTGGCGGGAATGTGAAAAAGGCCTGGAAGTGGAAAAGGAAATCAAAGTGTTCACCGAACATGATTTCCGGAAAAAGCCCGGAGCCGTATGCTGACCCGGCGGATTATTCCCTGTCTGGATGTCCATGACGGCCGGGTGGTCAAAGGCGTCAGTTTTGTCAATCTGCAGGATGCCGGAGATCCGGTTGAGCAGGCCCGGTTTTACAATCAGTCCGGTGCCGATGAACTGGTTTTTCTGGATATCACCGCCACGTCAGATAACCGCAGATCCATTTACGATGTTATTGAAAAAACGGCAGAATCGGTGTTTATTCCCTTCACGGTTGGCGGAGGAATCCGGTCGGTGGCCGATATGAAAGCCATGCTCGACCGGGGTGCCGATAAAATCTCGGTCAATTCCAGTGCCATTCAGAATCCGGATCTGATTTCGGAAGGAGCAGAAAAATTCGGCTCGCAGTGTATTGTTCTGGCGATTGATGCCAAACAGACGGCAGGCGGGTCCTGGGAAGTGTTTACCCATGGCGGCAGAAAGCCGGCCGGGCTGGATGCAGTAGAATGGGCCGTCGCCGGTGTTGAAAAAGGAGCCGGTGAACTGCTGGTGACCTCGATGGACCGTGACGGCAGCAAAGCCGGATTTGATACGGCGCTTCTGCGGGAAATCTCGTCCCGGGTGAAAGTGCCGGTAATCGCCAGTGGCGGGGCCGGAACGCTGGAGCATTTATATGATGCCTTTACCCTCGGTTTAGCCGATGCGGTTCTGGCGGCTTCGATTTTCCATTACCGGGAACTGACCATTGCCGGTGCAAAATCTTACCTGGCATCCCGGGGAATTCCCATCCGGAAGGTCACGCATGAACTGGTCTGATCTGAAATTAAACTCCGACGGTCACCTGCCGGTTGTGGTTCAGGATGACCGGACCGGCCAGGTGCTCATGGTGGGGTATATGAATGAGGAATCCTGGCAGAAAACCCTCGAAACCAGAGAAATGTGGTACTATTCCCGGTCACGACAGGAACTCTGGCACAAAGGAGAAACCTCGGGGCATATTCAGAAAGTGAAAAGTCTCTGGATGGATTGTGACTCGGATACCCTGCTGGCCCGGGTGGACCAAACCGGCGGATCAGCCTGCCATACCGGTGAAGTATCCTGCTTCTTTACGCCGGTCACCCTTCCCGGTCACTGAACGGGTCGGAAAGAATCATCTTCTCTTCTTCGGTTACAAACCGGACAAACCGGTTATGCGGATCGACCAGAACATTTTTCGGGGTGATGGGCTCATCGGTGAGGGTAAAGCCCATGATAATCAGTTCCTCGCCCCGTTTGATGAGATGGGCTGCAGCGCCGTTCATGTGAATGGCACCCGACCCGCGGGCGCCTTTGATCACATAGGTTTCCAGACGGGATCCCGACGTGTTGCTGACCACCAGGACCCGTTCTCCCGGCCATAATCCGGATTTCTCGATCAGATCTTCATCAATGGTAATGCTGCCCACATAAGCCAGATTGGCTTCCGTGACGATTGCTTTCTGAATTTTTGAGCTTAGCGCCCACTTGAGTTTTGCCATAGTAAAAGTAATTTCAGGTAAAAATAACCAATTTATCCGGCGAAAGGAATTCCGGACTCAGTACCAGGTCAGTCCGGCCATCAGATCCAGAGTATGAAGGTGGCGGGTGCCACCGGGAATGCGGGACATTCCGCCATGGTACCGCACCTGAAGATCCACCGTAGCTGACCGCCAGTGCCCGATATCCAGTCCGGCAGCAGCCAGCCAGGACGGTCCGGTATAAATCCGGATTTCTTCCCGGCTCCGGGTATCATAAAACGTCATGGCGTCCAGAGAAAGTCCCGCACCTGCCTGCACCCAGACGTCCGGTCGAACCTGGTGGTGAACTGCTGGAATCACGCCTTCAAAAATCCGGTCCCGGCTTCGGCCCGGTCCCCGGTAGGGATAAACCGTTCCGGGAATGATCACTGCCAGGGCTGTCGCCTCCGTCAGAAAATACCCTGCTTTCAGATTCGGAAGGGTGAAACTGAGTCCGTCCTGTCCGGCAAGGCCGGTGGCTGTTACTGAATACACAGACGGACCGGCTGCAAGTCCCCAGAAAAATCCGGATTGACTTCCCGGGCAGGGCTGAGAAAAAGCCAAAAGCGGCATAAACAGAAAAATCAGGATCAACCGGGTCATCGGGGAACCTCCGTTCGGGAAAGCCGGACTTTCAGTAAAATCAGGCCGCCGACAATGAACAGAACCGAAATGCTGAGGATTCCGGTTCCGGCATCCCCTGTCAAAATCGTGACAGTTCCTACCAGCATCGGACCGAGAATGGTGGCAAATTTCCCCATCATGTTGTAAAATCCGAAATATTCCCCCGACTGATCCGGCGGAACGATCCGGGCAAAAAAGCTCCGGCTGAGAGATTGAATTCCGCCCTGAACCATGGCAACGGCACCGGCAAGCAGATAAAACTTGCTCACCGCTATCCCGCCGATATCCACCGGATGGTTGTCGAGGCGGCTTCCGAACAGGGTAATGAGGAAATAGGCTGCAATGCAGATCAGAATCATCGGTTTGGCGCCGAATTTCTGCCCCAGCCAGCCCGTCAGCAGGGCAAAGGGGAAGCCGACAAACTGCACGATCAGCAGGGCCGTAATCAGGTCACTGTTGGGAATCCCGATCGATTTGCCGAAGTCCACTGCCATGGCAATGACCGTATCCACCCCGTCAATATAAAGCCAGTATGCCAGCAGGAACAGGGCAATCTGCCGATTACGGAAAATGGACCGGAGGGAGTGAAGAAATTCTGCTGTCCCGGACCGGATGACTTCCCGGCTTTTCAGTCGCTGGGGCGGTGCCGGTTCCTTCACCACCAGAATCAGCGGAAGGGAAAAGATCAGCCACCAGACCGCGACTGAAAGAAACGACCATCTGACTGCTTCAGAGGCCGATTCAAGTCCGAACCAGCCAGGCTGCTGAACCATGAGCACATTCAGCAGAAAGAGAATTCCGCCGCCGATGTACCCAAGTCCGTAACCCTGACTGGAAACCAAGTCAACGGTCTGATCGGTGCTGACGCTGGTAATCAGCGAGTCGTAAAACACATTCGAGGAAAGGAACCCCACCATGGCCAGGGTGTACATTAAAGCCGCCATCGGCCAGTTTCCGGCATCCAGAAAGAAAAGTCCGCCCGTCATGACGATTCCAAGTCCGGCAAACCCCGAAAGGTACAGCTTCTTGCGGGCGCCCAGATCAGAAAAAGCCCCGAGCAGCGGTGACAGAATGGCAACGATGATCCCGGCAGAGGATAAGGCTACACCCAGCCAGAAGGTCGATTGTTCGACGGGGTGATCCCTGCTCCAGAAGTCCTTAAAGAAAATCGGGAAAAATCCGGCTATGACCGTTGTGGCAAAGGCACTGTTGGCCCAGTCGTACAGGGCCCAGGATAAAATCTCTTTTCTGGCGGGAAGCGGCCGGTTACTCACAGTAGGCTGCCTGGTAAATTTTTCTCGACGGAAGCTGGATGGCCGTCAGGGTGCCGTAACCCGAATATTTCTGAGAGGTTGTATAGACACATCCCGTATCAATCACCATCAGTTTTTCCCGGATCAGCGGGGTCTTGTGCGGCGTATGACCGCAGACCACCGGTTTTTCCCAGACCGGATTTTCGACTTTCAGATGGTTGCGTTCCCAGACAAATTCTTCCCACTGCTCCATCCGGACGGACTCTGCCAGGGTCCGGTACGGATTGGCACCGGCATGAACGAAGAAAAATCCGGGTGAATCAATAAACCAGTCGCACCGGTCCAGAAAGAGAGCATGGGAATGCGGCAGGTCAAAGGTTGAAGCACCGGGGGTGACGTAACTGGCCAGGGTAGCCCGGGCCCCGTTCAGTTCCCAGTTTTCGGTACTGCCGGATTTCAGGGCTTCGGCCATCATGACTTCATGGTTTCCCAGCAGGAAATAACATTTTTGACGGGTGGAAAAGTCAATCAGGAAGTCGAGAACTCCTTTGGAATCGGGTCCCCGGTCGATGTAATCCCCCAGAAAAATCAGGACAGAATCCTGGTTCAGCGGCAGTTTCATCAGCAGGGATTTCAGGGTTTTCAGGCAGCCGTGAATATCGCCGATGGCAAACGTATTGTTCTGAGGGAGGGAAGGCAGCACCATTCGGCTATCCGATCAGGCCCCGGCCCGATTTTTCGAGAACCTTCTGTTTCTTCATATCGTCGAGGACGGCATCGAGAATACCGTTGATGAATTTATTGCTCTGATCGGTAGAGTAGGCCCGGGCGATGTCAAGCATTTCATTGATGGTCACTTTCGGCGGGATTTCCGGAAAGTGAAGAAACTCGGCAGTTCCCATTTTCAGAAGGACCATGTCGATGACGGCAATGCGGGCCAGGTCCCAGTTTTTCAGGTGGCGTTCCACCCAGGGAGTCAGGGTTTCTGACCGGGTGATGACAGCGTTCAGCATCCGGGCGGCGTATTCATAGTCGGGCGTTGCCTCCCTGACGTCTGCCAGAATGGTTTCTCTGAGGTGTGAAATCGGGTCGCCGGAAAGTTCATGGGCATAGAGTGCCTGCATGACTTTTACACGTAATTCCCGTCGGGTGATTTTTTCCGGTTCTGCCATCATTTCAAATAACATTTGGTAAAGGGGTGAAGTTCGGTGGCAAAGGTACGGTATCCGGCGGTCAGATGCCAACGGCCGGCAGATGAGACTGTTTGAATACCTCTCTGTAAACCGGCCGGGTTTCCTTTCGCCTTAAGGTGGTAGGGAGCCGGTTCTGTAAAAAGTTCAATAGGGTAGTCTGAGGGAAAGAAGAAAATTGTATCTGAAATAGAAAGTGGAATGGGTAAAAACATAAATGTACGCAGCATGACAACTATTGGTCATTTAGTTAAAAGCTTCTGCGATTACCTATTGGCACCAAGTGGAGACTTCTAAGGTCAAATTGCACAAAAACCCATGATCCTTTTTTCTGGATTATAAAAAATGCTTTGTATTGCATTTGCCATGAAAAGGAGTGATATTAGTTTATAAAAGAACCTTTTTTATAGGTAGTTCTTTGGGTGTTGTGGGGTATTATAATGTTATTGAAGTTTCGAAAAGCCAAGTTACTTTGTTTTTCTAAATAGGTGATTTACAGGTATTCTCATCTCCGTAAATGAAGTAAGGTAAAAAATATTCACTCAACTGCCAATATTCCTATTCTGTTTTTTAAACATTGGGTGATAGTGGCAAACGAATTATTCAAACAGCATTGGTACTAATTTTGTTTCTCGGTATGAAGAAATAAATGGAAAATGCTTAACTCATTAAATCGGTCGAATATCATATGTTTCCAAGTGGAATCTGAATTATTTGATATACAGCCTCGGCATATTAGTAATCTTCTTTAAAATAAAGTGGACTCTAAAGTTAATTTAAGATTGGATCCCTTTAAAAATTGGATTATAAATAAATTCTTCATTTTGATATCGTGGAGTATAAAATCGGTTTTTTTTAAGTCATTTTTGTTGATTAAATGAGTCGTGCAGAATTAAATATACATTCTTGCATTTGTTTTGGACAAAATGAGTTCCATAAAATAATTCAAATAATTCATTTTATTTTCTCATTTATATAAGAATTTTCGAAAAGAAAAAAATAAAAGGAGGAAGGATATGAAAAAAATCTCAATTACTTATGAAATGGTCATAGCCATTGTTGCCATTTGCATGTCAATTTATTCGCTAATAATAATAAATAGAGTAGCTAATGTTGAGGAAAAGATTGGAAAAAATAAAATAACTACCTTAAAAGTAGGTGTTTTGTCAGTTCCTCCTGTATCCTTATATGACGCGGGAACGAAAACTGCTACCGGGCATTCGGTAGATATTATTGCTGCAATTGGAAAACGGACCAACCTAAGAATTGAATTCATTTCAAGTAGTTGGGAGACTTTCGGTTCTGCCTTAATTTCAAACCAAGTTGATGTTGTTATTGGTCCGATATTTATGACCGAGGGTCGAGCCTTCGAGTACTTATTTTCAAAGCCGATATATGATTTTGCTGTCGTTCCTGTAATTTCAAATGAAAATAACAGTATCAACGCAATTAGTGATTTGCAAAAAAGTGGGCTAAGAGTTGCAGTTGGCAGAGGAGGCTTTGATGCTGATTTTGTGTCCAAATTCATGAAAGGGGCAATTATTTCTGAATTTCCGCCAAATGACCCAAATTTGGGAATGCTGGAAGTGGCAGCAGGACGAGCGGATGTAGCCATTGTGGATTATGGTACTGCCGTTCGGTTTGCGGAAAATAATTCAAATGTACGGGTACTAGAAAAAATGGTACTAAGTAGGCAGAACGCTGGTTTTTTGGTAAGGTCAGAAGATTATTTTCTTAAAGAATTCTTGGATGTTGCTATTAGGAACCTAAAAATCTCAGGTGAGTTGGATTCAATAAATTTAAAATATTCTAAATCAAAAATATGGTACGATGAGGCTGGAAGTAACTTTCAATAATGGAGTTTTCAAGTTTTTTGGCTTTGTGTGAATTTTGTGATGCAATACTATTAGGTCTTGGCTTTACAATTATCCTCACCATAGTTCCCACAATATTTGGCACTTTAATTGGGCTAGCTGTCTCACCGATTTTAGCAGCAGACAACAGAAAGTTATTATTTTGGCTTTTTACAGCAATTGTTGAAGTTATCCGTGCAATACCCCCACTTGTTTGGCTCGTTTGGATTTATTTTGCCTTGCCAATTTGGGTTGGCATACGATTAAATGGACTGACTTCCTCCTTAGTTGTATTCATTGCAATTTATGGAGCATATGCAGCTGATATTTTTCGAGGGGCAATTCTTGCCATCCCAAAAACAACCAAGGAGTCGGCATTAGCACTGGGTATGACTAATTCAATGGTTTTTAGGAGGGTTATATTTACTGAGGTTTTTCGTCGTTCCTTTCCAGCTTTAAATGGACAAACAATTGGGTTAATTAAAATGTCTAGTTTAGCATCTCTAATTGCCGTTCCTGAACTCACATATTCTTTTCAATTAATTATGTTAAAAAAACCGCTACCATTTGAAATATATACCGCGATGGCCATATGTTACTCTGTTCTGGTATTCCCATCAATTTTTATTTTACGGAAAATTGAAGATCTAAATTCAATTAAGCTAAACCCTTCTTCAGCTAATGTTAAAAGTAAAAAAACTGTATAAAAGTTTCGGAACAACTCCTGTTTTAAAGGGTGTCGATTTCACTATTCTTCCTGGGCAAATTGTTGGGTTGGTCGGAACGAGTGGCTCTGGCAAAACTGTGTTGGCGAGAAGTCTTGTCGGACTGGAGAGGCCTGAAGCAGGGGAGTACCTCTTTGATGAGCAAAATGTTAATATTCAATTTCCTGTTGAAGTGAAATTTCCTTGGGCATTTCTTAGGCAACATATTGGATATGTATCACAGGTGCGTGCTCTTCCACCATATAGGACTATTCTTGATTTAGTTGCTGAAGGGCCCAATGTAGTAAAGAAAATAAAACTCGAAGATTCCAGAAAAATTGCAAAATTGCTTTTAAGAACATTTGGTTTAAATGGTCATGAAAACAAATTTCCAGGAGAAGTATCAGGCGGCCAATTAGCGAGGGTATGTATTGCACGGGCATTGGCAATGGAGCCCAAATACCTCCTTTGCGACGAAATTACTGCAAATCTTGACCCCATTGCTTCTGTCTCTGTTGCTGATGTTCTTGTGAAGGCGAGTGAAAGAGGCATTGGAATAGTTTTTATTTCACATCAGCTTGGATTTTTAAGGCAATATGGGGAGAGAATAGATTTTTTGAATAATGGGACGATAATTGAGTCAGGCCCTCCAAAAACCCTTTTCAGAAGACCCTTTACAAAGGAACTTAAGGAATTTATTAGGGCTGAAATCATTGCAAGATAAATATAAAAAATGACTATGAAATAGGGAAGGAAGGGAATATGCTATTTCCTCAATTTGGCTCAAACATAAAATTAGCTTGGGATAAAATACAAAAAATAAATATAAGCCAAATATATACATTATTGTTTGCCATTGCTGGTATTGTTATTTCCTTGAAAATATCACATACAATACAAAAATATTCAATTACTTCAGGCTTAAAAGATAATATTATTAATGATATTTTAAGATATCTTTTTTACATAGTAATATTATTTTCAGCTTATCACCAATATATAATATACCAGGGCTTCCATATTTTAGAAAAGGAAGAAAAAGATTGGAAAAATAAGACACATGGGTGGGTGGGATCAAGGTTAGAGAAAATATTGAGGTTATTTATTATTATTATTGTTTTAGGTGCTTTCTCCAAAGGTGATTCTGTTATAAGCCTTCTTGATTTTTTCCCCGAAAAAAAGGTACTGATCATAGCCTGGGTTCAGAAAATGAATTTTGAATTAAGTAATAAGGAACTAATTTATTTAATTCTAATAACAGTCACATTCTTGCTTTTTATGGTCTGGTCTATATTTGGCATGATTACTATTTATATTAAAAAGGGAAAAGACAAAAAATTGTTTAAAAACCCTATCGTCAAAAAATTAGGATTATGGTGTCTTTCTGATTTTATTGCATTTTTAACATGGTTTTCTATTGTCGTTTTGTTATGGACCCATCAGTATAGCTTCTTAAACTCTTTTGTATCTATTTTTGCTTTCATCTATATTGTTTTAATTGGGCTCCGTTTAATTTACGATCGAAAAAAAAAATAACAGGGAAAAAAAGTATCTCTAAATATCTTGGTTGGTGAAATATGCCAAAATTAAAGCAAATCGAATTTCTTGGTATTGAGTTCACACCGCCTTGCAGGGATGAATTACCATCACTTGCCAGGAAAAATTCAAGGTGGCAAGGAAGTACAGAGATTCCTGAAATGGAAAAATCTGAAAAGAGAAGGAATTTAAGTGAAGGATATCGACGGGGATGGATGCTTCAAAATACGTCCCTGTATTTGAAAATTGAGCAAAATCCTTTATTTAACGAGGCGTATGAAAAAGCCCAAGGGGTTGACGTCTTCAGTATTTTACCAAAACAAAGGATGTTTAATCTTTTCTTGATGATCACAGAAGGACTGTTAGGTCTGGAAAACCAAAATATTATTGAATTTGGAAGTTACAAAGGAGGAACCGCAATTTTTTTTAGCGTATTATTAAATAGGTTATCACCGAATTCAAAAGTTTTTGCCTTGGATACGTTTGAAGGGATTCCAACTTCTGATTCAGCATTAGATTTGCATAAAAAAGGGGATTTCGCTGATTGTAGCAGAAAGATCTTGGAGCAACGTTGTTCTGAACTTGGAATAACCAACTTGATGATTATTCAAGGAAAATTTCAAGATACCTTTATGCAGGTTAAGAATATGACTGAATCATTTGGACTGGTTCATATTGATTGCGATACCTATTCATCAGTTTCCTTTGCCCAGGAAGCTGTTTGGCCAAACCTGTGTACAGGGGCGTATTTAGTTTATGATGATGCAGATAGTTCTTCATGTTTGGGTGCCACTCAAGCAATGGAAGAGATGATAATTAGCCATAGAATACATTGCGAGCAAGCGTGGCCCCATTTTGTATTTAGAAAGGAATCACAAAACGTAATGAAATCCCTTACAAATGGCATTTTTAACGACATATTACAAAATCGTAGACAAACACGATTATTTAAAACTGATCCTGTTTCGAAGGATATTCTTGATTCAATATTGTTACAAATGCACGGAGCTCCCTCTGTTGGCAATTGTAAGCCTTGGCGAATTGTTGAGATAAAATCCCCTCAATCTTTACTCTTATTGAAGGAAAATTATTTTTCAGCAAATAAAATCACAAAATCCTTTTTACCCAAAGGAAAGGTCTCTGCTTATAATAATCTTAATTTAGAAGGCTTTCTTAGCGCACCGATTCAATTATCTGTGTTTACTGAAACTAAACCTTCGGCTGGTTTTAGACAGGGATGGGCAACATTCCCAGACGCTTTAAAACATTCGACAATAAGTGCGATACATACTCTTTGGCTTGCTGCAATTAATGAAAACCTCGGGTTTGCCTGGAATTCAACGTTTTATGCAAAAAAGATGGAGGAACAATTTGCCAGATCAGGAACTTGGGAATTTACAGCTCATGTTTCTATAGGGTTTCCAGCAGAAAAATTACTTAGACCACGACATGAGATAACAGGATTTCAAGAAGATCAAAAATTGGAAAGATATGAGGTTTAATCTTTCCTCACGCCCAGTCAATTTCGACCGGATGGGGAATGAGATGGTGTTCCACCCCGAGTTTCAGCAGCAGACTGGCGGCTAATTTTACATCCGGGGTGGTGCTTTCGGTATCGGCATTGGCATAGAGTGAGAGGTATTCATCAATCCGGGCCGTGTTCCTGAGTTCCCTGATCCCCCGGGGGTCGGTGGCCATCCACAACCGGATCATGTCTTCCCGGTGAGCCAGAGAGTACCGGATGGAGTCCTGAAGAATCTCACTGATCCGGCGGATGTGATCCTGGCCAAGGTCCCTGCGGATGACATTGACTCCCAGCGGCAGCGGCAGGGCAAACTGACTGTACCACCACTTTCCGATATCCGCAATCAGATGAAATCCGCGGTCGCAGTAAATCAGACGTCCTTCGTGAATCACCAGTCCCGCATCAGTCTCCTTTTCCTCCACCGAATCAAAAATCCGGTAGAACGGTTCAATCGGGGTAACGACAGGGGTGAGGGATGGGATCATCAGCTTCAGGACCAGGTAGGCGGTTGTCTTCAGACCGGGAACGGCAATCCGGGCACCGGCCAGGCTGTCCAGGGTTCGGGGTTCTTTCGAGATCAGAACAGGGCCGTAATTCCGTCCCACACTGGCACCGTGGGGCAGAACCAGGTAATGGTCTGCCAGATCCGCATAGGCATGCAGGGAAATAGCCGAAACATCAAACCGGTTGCTTTCATTCGCCATTTGGTTTAACTTCTGGGTGTCGAACGTTTCAGCCAGAAACCGGTATTCCCCGGTGGGAATCCAACCCATCATCGCCGGGTAAAACATGAAGAAATCGTCCGAATCCGGACTGTAAGCCAATCGAATATCCATCAATGAAATCCATCCTGATTATCAGTGCCATTGAACGGGAACAGCACTTCCTGAAGGTCGCAAAAAACAAGTCAAAGGTAAAGACGGCTGTCTGCGGAATCGGTCCGGTTGACGCCGGAATTTTAACCCGCAGGCTTTTGGAAGACGAAACTCCGGATGCTGTCTGGTTTCTGGGAACCGGCGGTGCTTACCCGGGGCGGTATCTGGAACCGGGTGATGTGCTTATCGGGTCATCGGTGGTTTTCGGGGATGCGGCTGCCGCTGCCGGAACCGGCTATGTGCCCGGAATTCAGGTGACAGCCGGAGATCTGGTGCCGGTCTGTCTGGATCACCGGTTTTCGTTTAAAGTTAAAAACGGACGGATCCTGACGGTTCCCTCCATCACCCGGGATGCAGAAACGGCCGTGAGGCTGCAGGCAGCCTACTCGGCAGATGCCGAAAACCTTGAAGCCTTTTCCGTTTGGCGGGCCTGCTCTCTGGCGGGAATTCCGGTTCATGCGGTTCTGGGGATCAGCAACCTGGTGGGTCCTGATGCACATTCCGGGTGGCTGTCCTGGCAGGATACGGCCATGCAGCATGCCACAGAGGTGCTGGAGTTTCTGACCACCTGAATCTTTCACTGTTCGCCTTCCGTAAACCCGGCCATGACTTCACCGATACGATATCTCATCCCTGTTCTGGGAATCTGGCTGTCTGCCTGCGGGCAGGCCGGCTTTGTGGCCCAAAGAACCGCCGTTCAGGACGATATCATCGCCGGGACCGCCTCGGCTGAATCGGGACAGGCCCTGAACAAAATTCCCGATATCCGCACCTTCCAGTTCCGTCTTTTCCGCCAGCTTAACCAGGCAGGATTGTTTTTCTTCCGGCAGGAGTATGATTCCAGTCTGGCCCGGTTTTCCCAGGCAGAGGCTACCATTGAAGATCAGTACACCCGCCGGGTCTCGCAGGAAGCTTCAAGTCTGGTTACGAATCAGTACTCGGTAAATTACCAGGGCTATCCGGTTGAGCACCTGCTGGTTCATTTTTTCAAATCCCTGATTTATCTCGGGCGGAACGATGTGGCGGGTGCGGCTGTCGAAGTGAGGAAACTGCAGCAGAAACTGGACTTTCTGGAACAGAAGGGAAAACCGTATGAGATCAAACGGACGGATTTCAGGCTGCTGAATGAATATTCAGCCTGGATTTCGTGGCTGAACGGTGACGAGAACGATGCACGGGTGAATTTCAGGCTGGCCGGGGCTGATTTCGATTCTCTGAAAAGCTCACTTCCCGCTAAAAACCGGGCCCACATTGTGGTTCACCTGAACGGACTTGTAGCCGAACTTCAGGAAGCCTACATCCGGCTGATTCTGACGACCGATTCGGATATTCACACCCTGAAGGTGGCGTTCCCGGTCGTGTTCGATCCGTTTATTGTTCAGCCCTCTGTCCTGAACCTGAAAGATCAGAATACCCGGTCGGCCGGGATGGATGTGAACGGGCAGTTTACAAAGGAACTGGAAATTTCTGAAAAAGAACTTTCGGGGAAGGCTATGGCCAGGGTTGCTACCAAGTTTGTACTGGCCGAAATGGCCACGAACGTATCTGAAGCCATTCTGGATGACCGGGAAAGAGACCGGGAAAAACAGAAGGAAAAAGGCGAAAAGGTGGATGAGGCCAATTGGGTTGATGGTGTTCTGTTTGGTGTTTTCGTTGCTGGAAACATCATGAAGGTGACCAACGATGTAACCGAAAAAGCCGACCTGCGCCAATGGTTCACACTGCCGGGTTCCATTACCATTTCCCTGAGAGATTCCCAACCGGATTCCACTTCCTTACGCCTGCTGATGACCTCTGACCGGGTAACCGTTTACTATCAGCCGCCGGTGCGGACCGGCCGGTTTAACGAAAGCCAGTATCAGCGGACGGAAACTCTTGATTTTTCGGGAAAAACCCGTGAAGAACTCGAAAAAGAGGAAGAGGAACAGAACCGGGGAAAGTACAGGGAAGTGAAGAAGGATGAATCACCGGCAGCCAGATCCATCCGGAATATTACCCCACTGCCGCCCAGGTATCCGTAAAAGGAACTTGCTTAAGTCAATAAAAGCCAAAAGTTCTCCCCTTATTGTTTTGCTTGAGCAGGAAATTTTTTTACCAGCCATTTTAAAACATCAAGCTGATCTTTAACAGGTGCTCTTCTGATTTGAGATATTAGCTTAATTGCTTCCGGACGGTTCAATGTTAGATTTGACGCTCCTTCATTGCAAACTGAACATACCGCTTTGAGATTTGCAGGCTCATCAGAGCCGCCCATTGACTTATCAATAATATGTGCAATATGCAGTCTTGTTTTTCTGTTTCCATCGTAGGGATTTGGTTCCCCTGCAGCGGCTCCGCACGATTGACAAGTATACCCATTTCTATCTAAAACCAAAGCTCGGGTTTCCTTTGATATTTCGCGAGCAAAGGATGGTATTGGTTTTAGATCAACCAGAATATATTCACCGGGTTTCAAATCACTACGATCATTATGAGTTTGGATGTTAAGTCCTTCCTCGTTTCTGAGTTCTCTGACCCGTCTCGCCCATTCACTTATTCCCGCTATCTCTCTTAGTTCATCTGAGGAAATTACCTTTCCAATATTTGTAAAAAAGAATTGACGTAAAAGGCCTTTTGATCCTTTTTTCTTATTATTTTTCATCTTTCAGCGCCTGAATAATTGCGATCCCGATTTCTCTTGCTACTGGTGGAGGAAATGCATTTCCTATTTGCCGGTATGCTGGTGTTTTTTTTCCCACAAACGTCCAGTTGTCAGGAAACCCCTGAATTCTTGCAGTCATTTTAAGGGTTAGTTTTGGGTTTCCGGCAAACCCATTTCGTGGGGCTTCATTGGCAATTCCAGAGCCATCAATCCCCAAATCTCTCCAAGCTGATTTAGCTCTTGTTGGGCCAAGGTCTGCCCCTCCATGTTTTTTTGAACCACCGACCAGCGTTGGTGCAGGTTTGTAGGCGGTTTTTACCCATTCGGATGCTTTTTCCCAACCTAATTCACTCATTAACGGGTATAGTGCTTCACCTACTGTTAAAATTTCAGCCTTCTTTTGGGGCCAGTTGAACTTCGTAAAGTATTGTGGTTTCATGGCGACTAAAATTGCTCTCGGGCGTAATTGCGGGACTCCAAAATCAGAAGAATTAATCAGTTTCCAGTCAGATTTATAACCCAATATATCTAACTCCCTGATTATCTGTTCTCTGTATTGAGAAAATTTCCTGTCCAGAAGCCCCTTAACATTTTCAATGAGTATTGCTTTTGGGTTTATCTCATTTACCAAACGCAAAACCTCGGGAAACAGGTCCCTTTCATCATTCTCACCCAGTTGTTTGCCGGCAATAGAAAATGGGGGACAGGGAACTCCGCCAGCAAGCAGGTCAATTGTGTTTAAAAATTTTGATCCATCAAAATTTTTAATATCTCCTCTTATTACATTCCAAACTGGCCGATTAAATTCAAGGGTTAAGCAGGCATTATGGTCAATTTCAATAAGCGCCAGATGCTGAAACCCAGCTTGTTCAAGTCCAAGAGCCTGACCGCCTGCACCTGCACAAATTTCTAAAGAGGTAAGTTGGTTCATTAATATACTGTATAATTATGCTGTAATATACTTCTTTTTCAAGAGAATGGCTACCAATTAGTTGGTGATAAAATTCGAGAAAAAACACTTCTTTTCCGCCCTACCGCACAAACCGCCATTTCAATTGACTCCAGCAATAATTTCCTGAGAGGGAAAAATCCCGCCAGCGGTAGATTGTCCAGAAGCCGGAGGCATCCTTCCGGAGGTGAAGCTGAATGCGGCCATCAATAAAGCTGGGGAAATCGGAGCCGGACCTGGGGATAAAAAGCTGGTAGTCTGCTGTCCAGCGGGCAGAGTCGATCTGGTTTTCCATTTTGGCATTCAGCCACTGAACAGTCATTTTCTCCCTGGGAAGCAGATTCAGCATCAGATTGGAAAAAGAGGAAACTTCTTCCTCGGGTGAAAAGCCGGGGATTTGGGTTTGAAGTTCCGGGCTTGGAATAAACCGGTAAGATTCCGGATTGGCCGGGTCACCGAGGCATTTCCTGAAATTTTCCTTGTTCCCTTCCGAATAGGCAAACCGGAGGTTTTCGGGGACGTCTTCGGGCAGGGCAGGCTGAACGAATGAAGACCGGGTAAAGGACGGGTCTTCAGGAGGGCGAAGGTCGAGCAGACTGCAGGTGCTGAGGAGCAGGAATCCGGTGAGAATCAGAATCCGGTTCACTCTGTCCTCCGGGCCAGAATCAGATACCGGGGGGAACTGTCCGAGACCGGTGCACCGTCATAGCTTCCCCATTCCTGTTCAATCAGGAACCCAAACCGGGGCAGAACTGATCGGAACTGCCCGGGCGGGTAAAGTTTTACAGACTCTTCAAATTCCAGGTTACCAAGTTCCGGATGTGAAATCCGGACCTGTTTTTTCACTTTTCCGTCTTCAATCCGGCGTTTCTGATGGATCCGGGCAGCACCAGCCATTTTTTCGTCTTCTGCGATCAGTTGGCTCGTGAGCCACTCCGGGTTCAGGTAATCAAAAACCAGAACGCCACCCGGAACGAGATGATCAGCAACGGTTTTCAGTACGCTGAAATTCTCACGGTCCTCATCAAAATACCCGAAGCTGGTAAACAGACTGAAGATCCCGCTGAATGGGGGCTGGATTCTGAAATACCGCATATCCTCCCGGATCCAGGAAACGGAAAGCCGGCGCCGTGCCGCTTCTTCTTCGGCAACTGCCAGCAGATTTCCGGCAAGATCCACTCCGGTAACTTCAAAACCGGCAGCAGCCAGTTCAAGGGCATGCCGACCTGCGCCGCAGGCGAGATCTAGCACCCGGTCGCCGGGTTTCAGTCCGGTTGCAGGAAGGACAAGATCCAGCAGCTTCCGTGCATCCGAATCATCGCGGTGCGCATAGACCTGGAGGTACAGCGGGTGGTTGAACCAGGTTTCGAACCAGGGTTTACTTGACTGCATGGTGGATGTGAACGATTCCGAAAGTTAACGGGCGGTAGTCAACCGAAGAAAAGCCGGCATTCCGGATTATTTCGGCAAGGGATTCCGGCTCTGGGAACCGGGAAACGGAATCGGGCAGATAGGTGTATGCTTCCGGATCTTTCGATACGAGCCTGCCAACCAGCGGAAGCACCGACCGGAAATAGAAGAAATAAAGCTGTTTGAAGGGAAATAACCTGGGTTTTGAAAATTCAAGGATAACCAGATGGCCGCCTGGTTTCAATACCCGGCAGAATTCCCGGAGCCCACGGGTAAGGGTTTCGAAATTCCGGACGCCGAAGGCCACGGTTGCAGCATCAAAGGTATCCTCTGCTGCCGGGATGTTTTCTGCATCAGCGCAGGCGAACTGGATTTTTTCAGTCAGGGCTTTTCTGACCAGTTTCTGATGACCGACGGCAAGCATCTGTTCAGAAAGATCCAGACCGATAATCCGGCAGTTCAGTTGCCGGGACGCAGCAATGGCGAAATCGCCGGTTCCGGTTGCCATGTCGAGAAGCAGTTCAGGCCGGACGGGTTTCAGCAGCCGGATTGCCCGCCAGCGCCAGTAATGATCAATGCCGAAGGAAAGCAGGTGATTCAGCAGGTCATACGTTCCGGCAATACCGTTAAACATGTGGCGGACGTATTTTTTCTTTTCCTTCAGATCGGGGCGGGAAGTTCCGGGAGAGGGTGTCATCTGTGTCATCAGGTCAGTTAAATGGGTGATTGTAAATCTGCAAGTTACCGGATTCCGGTTAAAGTTTCATCTTTTCCGCTGCCGGCCGGGGCAGGAAGTGCCGGTTCTTCCTCACTTTCTTCCGCATTGGTAACCGGTTCCGTCTTAAGGGCCAGAAGAAAATCGGTGGTAAGGAGGGGTAACAGAATGGCATATTCCCAGATCCTGAACGAAGATTGGTCAAGATAAACTCCCGGAACTTCAGAAATCAGATCGGGAATCAGCGTCAGTAAAAACCAGGCGGCCAGACTAAGCGGTGTAAATCCGGCTGACATCGCCACGGCAAACGGCACCAGCAGCATCCAGAACCTGACTTCCGGCAGAATCAGCAGCAGGCCGGCAAGGGCAAACCAGGCCAGAATCCGACGTGATTTCGGGTCTTTGCGCTGCCGGGAAAGCCAGATCAGAACGATCCAGAACAGGAAGAGGACCGAAAAAAGTCCGGCAGCCATTCCCAGCGGATCCGCAGTCAGACCAAGTCCCCTGGCGCCCAGCAGCCAAAGTCCGGGAAGAAGTCCGTTGGTAACCTGACTGTACAGTCCGGTCAGCATTTCTGCGGGATGAACCGGTCCGGACTGCAGGATACCGGGAATCCAGATTGCGGCTGAGGTCAGACTCCACCCGAGAAGCATTTTTCCGTTTTTATGCCAGGCGGTGGGGCAGAGGAAAAATGGAACCAGCAGAACAGATGAAAGATCGGCCCCGCAGGCAGCGGCAAGCGCCATTCCGGAAAGAAAAGAGAGATTCCTTTCCTGCCAGAGCATAGCCAGAAACAGGAAGAAAACGGCGATCAGCCCTGGGCTACTTTCCAGAATTCCGGAGAGGAGAAGTACGGGAGACAGCAGAAGTAAAATGCCCTTTCGTCCATAATCGCCATCTGTCCGGTTCAGAAGCACCCAAAGCCAGGCAGAAAGCACATAGAAAACCGTCAGAAGAATTTCGAGGCGGTAACTGAAAAGTCCGGCAGAAGCTGTTGGCAGCGGATAGTTCAGGGCAAAAGAAAAAACGGCCTGTGCGACCGGTGGCTGAAAGGAGTAGCTGGTTGCTGTCCAGGAGGCCGAAGCCAGAACCGACAATGCAGGAATCTGTTCGAGGGCATCGGCCGGGGTCATCAGAAACGGATTCATCCCATGTGCAGAAACGGCGGCGTCCCAGAAAAACCGGTAAAATCCGGTGGAGTAAACCGGCAGGGTCGAAAACCGGCTCACTGACAGGACCCCGATCACCAGAAAGGCAAACCAGGGAAGCCAGTTCCGGTCTGATCCGGTTTCAGGGCTGAAATCCAGTCGAAGCCAGGCCAGACCAAACACCAGAACCGAACTGAAAATCAGGGCAGAGTAGGGCCAGGAACCAGGTGGGAGGAAAAGTACGGGAACGGCCAGAAACAGGAAGGACAGCAGGGAAAGGCGGGCGGTCCAGCTCATGAACCGGGGGTTACATCAAAAGTCATGGACACGGTGGTACCTTCGGGTGAAAAGGCGTACTGGACGTCTTTCATGATATTCCGCATCAAAAACACACCCCGTCCTGAAGTTTTCAGCAGGTTTTCTTCGGCGAGCGGATCGGGGATTTTATGCGGATCAAACCCGGCACCCTGATCCCGGACAGAAACTTTCAGCAGAGATCCGTCAAGATCCATCGAAACGGTTACCTTTTTAGCGGGATCGCTGCGGTTGCCATGAAAGACCGCATTATTGGCAGCCTCGGTAACGGCAATCATCAGTGCATTGATGTCGTCTTCGTTCAGATTCCATCCTTCGCAGGTTTCGATGATGAAATCTTCGATGTTCCTGACGTTGGCCGGATCAGAAAAAATGGTCAGTTCCATGTAATCCCGCTGATTTTCTGTCTGAAAATAGCTTTTCTGGCGCTGATTCGCAATTCCGGGCCTGAATTACCACCGGTACCGGCAGTTCAGGGTCAGGGAAGGCAGGAAACCGGACTTTTCACCGGTCATTTTCCGGGACATAAGCCAGATGTCACCGGAAAACTCCATCCAGGCGGTGGTGAGGGTTGACTGAATCACCGGCCCGCTCTGCCGGATGTTCTGCTGAAACGTCCAGGTACCCTTTGTCCAGACGAACTGATCCTGGGAAACGAGCCGCCAGGAAACGGACAGAAGAGTCCGGCCAAAGGTAAGTCCGGGTTCTGCCAGGTAGTAAGACAGATGCCGGACGGGCAGTTCGGTCTGTCTGCCGGGGAAATAAGTTCCCTGACTGGTCTCACCGGTCCGGAGTCTGAAAAACCAGATTTGGCGGAACAGGGAACCCGAAAGTGAATCTTCGACGGTTAATACCCGGAAGGAAAAACTTTTTTTGGAGGTAAAGCGGTCATCATAATCGAAAGCTCTGAGCTGAGAGGAAATCTGAACCCGGAGAGAATGATACCCCTCGTCTTTGAACTGCTCCCGCCAGTGACCGGCCAGCCGGATCAGGTAGTTTTTATAATTATCACCCGACCGGTCACGGTGGATAAAGACCTGGTGAATCTGCTGGTAACCGGCCTCAGCAGCAAACACAGACCGGGCTGACCGGGTGTAGGTAATTTCCTGCATGAACCCCAGCGTTCCGGTATCAAAATCATCATACCGGTTATTTTCGGGATTAAAGAGCTGGTTTTTCGAAATCAGAACACCGGTTCCTGAAGTCCACCGTCCGTAAGTCCACCGGAGTGACGGACTGATGCGGGTCATCCGGGTTTCCAGATTCCGTTTTCTCAGTTTATCATTCTGAATATCTTCATTGCTGCCGGTCAGGCCCCGGGTTTCGAGAACGGAATAGTCTTCGGTGCCGGATGAAACCGCAACCGGAAACCGGAACTGCCAGCCACCGAGCCGGGCCGACAGAGCCAGTTCATTTTCTGCAGACCCTGACCTGACCTGGTAATTCGGATTCAGAATTCCGGCCAGATCAGACCGCCGCTTCACCGTTCGGTCTGCCCAGGAGGACTGCAGTTCTGCCTGAAAAACCGACAGCAGTTCAGGCGAGTTCACTCTTAGTGAAATGCGGTCAGAAGCTTCATCCCGGTAATCCAGTTGAGAGTCACCCGAAACCGTTCCGGCGAGATAGTCCCGGCTGAGCTGATACCGCTGCCAGGACAGACTGTAGAAAGTTTGACCCGGGTCCTGAACCGTGACGGTAAAATTCCTCCGGTCCAGTTCCCGTTTCCCGGCCGATCCGGTAAACCAGGCCAGATCGAGACGGCTTTGGGCCCATTCGGTGAGCAGTTCTTCGGACTGATGCTTAAGGTCTGCTGCCGGTCCGGCAGCCTGCTGTTTTTTTTGCTCAGTCAGCCAGATACCGGCTGAGGCTGAAGTATGTGAGTTGCTGTTGCGGTAATACAACCCGGCGGTTCCCGACCACTCCAGGCTCCGGGAAAATACTTTTTCCTGGTCGAGAAAGACCGACAGGGTTCTTACATCCGTCTGGATACCGGCAGAATCCAGAACCGGGCGGCGAAGCAGAACTGATGCGGTTATTTCATCCCGGATCTGATGCTGGTTGTTTTTATTGATCAGGGTCTGATATCTGAATTCAGTCAGACCCGAAAGGCTGGCCGGGCTATGAACCGGAATCTGGGCAGACAGATCAGCCCGGGCGGTGTTGAGAAACTGCTGATAGGAATAGGTGACCGGTGCCGGTTGTGATTGTGAAATTCCGATAGCCGGTGTCAGAAAACAAGGCAGAAAAAGGAGGAAGGGAAGCCGAAACCGGAGGGCCTCACCCATTCCCGGTATCCCCGTCAGGAGGTGACAGAACCGTCATCAGTGAGGCAGCGGATGCCGGGGAAACGGTTCCCTTTTTTACCGCCAGACGGACGGTTTCTGAGGCAAGACTCCGGTAAACCGGCACCAGGTGCGGCAACTGGTCAGCAAGTTCAGAGACATGTTTCCGGATGGTTTCTGAATCACCCCGGGCAATCGGGCCCGTCAGTGCTTTTTCAGGAGTTTGTTTCCCGAGGCTTTCAAGTGTTCCGGAAATCAGCGGAGCCATCATTTTAAAGGCATCTTCCCGCGGGAGTCCGCAGCCGGCCAGTACTTCTGACGATAAACTGACCAGCGTGACCAGGTAGTTACTCGAGAGCACACAGGCCAGATGGTACAGGGCCTTTGCCTGGGCAGGAATCAGAACCGGATGGCCGCCGAGATCATGGACCAGGTCCCGGATCTGTTTCTGGTTCGCCTGGGCAGTTTCGATTCCCCAGTAAATATCAGAAAAGCGGGAAGCCGGTTCAGTTTTAGTCGGGAAAGTCTGAATCGGGTGCATGGCAGCCGTTACGGCACCCAGCCGGGCCAACGGCTGAAGAACCTGAGCTGTCTGGGCGCCGGAACAGTGGACAACGACGGCATTCTGCCAGTCAAAAAACAAAATGTTGGCCAGTTGCTGAACGACTGAAGGTAATTCCTGATCGGGGACGCACAGGAAAATCAGATTGGATTCCCGGTGGAGATCATCCGGCCGGGAACTGATATTGACCGGGTGCGAGTCGGCAGCCAGAAGTTCAAGCCAGGAAACCGAACCGGAAATCAGGGAAAACGGAGAGTTTCCCAGCGAATGGAGATGACGGGCCAGGGTCGAACCCAGCCGGCCAGCTCCGAAAATTGAAATCCGGTACGATTTAAAGGTCTGCTTTTTTGGCTGCATGGGTACGGGTTCCGGTTAACTGTGTCTGGGTCCGCCGGAACGGGTCCAGGCCATGGAAAAGTAGGTAACCAGGTGGTCCCCGTTGTCCCATTTTTCCTGAGCTGTCTGGTGGTTCAGCAGATGGAAGGTTTTGTATCCGGTCATATCGGAAACCCGGTTGGCAATATGAAGCGGTCCAAAGGCACCGGCCTGAAATTTATTTTTCAATTCCCGGGTGAAAAAGGAGTCGGTTTGGCGTGACCGGATTTTTTCTTCCAGTTCGGCAATCAGACCGGAAAGGGTCTCTGGGGAAGCTGACGGATCGCTGATCATATCCGCACAGAGAACGATCAGGACATTGCGGGAACTCAGGATTTCACCCATGGCATTCGACAGTTCATCGCAGAACTCACGGGTCTGGTTTCCGATAACAACCGGTAGGATTTTAAATCCGGGTTCCAGAGCCGTCTGCAGAAAGGGAAGCTGCAGTTCAATAAAGGAATCCTTGCTGAAATGGCCTTTGTCACTTACGTAAATGTCGTCATCTTCATCGGCAAACTCATCCCGCATGAGGTAGTCAATTTTGAGTGCACCGAGCGGGGTGTGATATTCATCTCCTGAAAAAACAGAGATAAAATTGAAAAATTCAGTTTCTGAATAAGCGGCGAGGACAACGGTTTCAACCTGTTTTCCCTTCACCGAGGCATAAGCCGAGGCATAAAGATCCCGGCAGTCGGTATAGCTTCCCTGGGGGACAACCAGGATTTTGGGAGATCCGGGAAGAGAATTTCCGGCTGAGTTCAGAATATCGGTCACCTGTTTTTTCAGATCCGCCGGGTCTGAAGGATACAGGGTTCCTGCTGCAATTGGTTTTCTGATGGAGGTCGTTTTCATAGTCAATTCCTTTTCTGTCAGTTGGTCACTCCGGCAGGTCAGTCCGGAAAAAATCAAATTAAGCAAAAAAGGTCTGAAATTAAAGCCCGGATAGACCCATTCCACCACATCCGGTCCTGAATTCCGGCAGAAAACTGTCCGTTCAGAAATCAGGATGCCTCTGCTTATCTTTACCGGATGAAACTGCTTGATCTGACTCCGGCCGGACTGTATTGCCCTGCCGGTGATTTTTACATTGATCCGATGAAACCGGTCCCACGGGCGGTAATTACCCACGGCCATTCGGATCATGCCCGGTCGGGTCACGGTTCCTGCCTGGTTCACACCGACTCCCTTCCGGTTCTCAGAGCCCGCCTCGGTACTTCCATGCCCGTTGAAACCCGGGACTATAACCAGTCACTCCGGATCGGTGACGTCACCGTTTCGCTGCACCCGGCCGGACATATCATCGGTTCCGCCCAGATCCGGATTGAGCACCGGGGAAGGGTTGCGGTGGTCACCGGAGATTACAAAGTCAAACCGGACGGACTGACCGTTCCCTTCGAGCCGGTTGCCTGTGATATTCTGGTTACTGAAGCCACCTTCGGTCTGCCGGTTTACCAGTGGCCCGATCAGGCCGGGGTAATGAACCAGATTAACCGATGGTGGAAAGCCAACCGGGAAAAGGGGATTACCTCAGTTCTGAATGCTTACTCACTGGGCAAAGCCCAACGGCTTCTTGCCGGACTGGATCTGACTACCGGTTCGGTATTCTGCCATCCGTCGGCAGAGAAAATGAATGAAGCCCTGCGGGCTCACGGAATTCCTCTTCCGCCTTCCCGTCTTCTTGACAAAACCGTCACCCGGCGGGATCTGGAAGGAAGTCTGATTCTGGCACCGGTTTCCGGAAGTCAGTTCCGGGATGAGTCTGTTTTCGGGAAGACATCCATCGCCTTTGCATCCGGATGGATGGCAACGGGAAAAACCCGTCAAACCGGATTTGACCGTGGATTTGTTCTGTCGGATCATGCCGACTGGGCTGAACTGAATCTGGCCGTCCGCGAATCGGGAGCAGAGGAAGTTCTTGTCTATCACGGATTCAACCGGTCCTTTGCCCGGTGGCTCAGAGAAGCCGGACTGGATGCCCGTCCCCTCGAAAATCTGAACCGGGAACGGGAGACCGAAGATTGATCTTCCTCACTTTTTACGGTTTCTGGTGTCACTTTCCTTTATTTTAAATTGATCTTTCCGGTTTTTTCGGGGAAATTGAAGAGTCATCTGTTTCTCTCTGTTCACATTTTTTCCGAAATCTGCCATGTTTGTTCCCAAGTTTTTTACCACCCTCAAAGACTACTCCACCCAGCAGTTCTATAAAGACCTTACCGCCGGCACCATCGTCGGGATCGTTGCCCTTCCGCTGGCCATTGCTTTTGCCATTGCCTCGGGGGTTTCGCCCGAAAAAGGTCTTTACACCGCCATTGTAGCCGGATTTATCATTTCCTTTCTTGGGGGAAGCCGGGTTCAGATCGGGGGACCAACCGGAGCCTTCGTTGTCATTGTTTATGGCATTATCGAGAAGTACGGTATCGATGGTCTGATGATTGCCACCATTATGGCAGGTGGCATCCTCATCATTATGGGTTTTGCCAAGTTCGGCGGGCTGATCAAGTATATACCCTACCCCATCATTACCGGATTTACCTCCGGAATCGCCGTCATTATTTTCCTGTCGCAGATCAAGGATTTTTTCGGGTTGGAAATGGGGTCGGTTCCCAGTGAGTTTTTTGAAAAAATTCTGGCCTATTCGGGTCATATTCACACTTTGAATCCGTGGGCCTTTCTGATAGCCGCCGGGTCGCTTGCCATCATTGTGTTCTGGCCGAAGGTCAACCAGAAAATTCCCGGGTCGCTCATTGCCCTGGTACTGTCAACCGCTGCAGTCCAGTTTTTCAGTCTGCCGGTGGAGACGATTCACAGCCGGTTCGGTGAAATTCCCGATTCCCTGCCTGTTCCGGTCTTTCCTCATCTAAGCTGGGAAGTGATCCGGAATCTGATTATCCCGGCCACCACCATTGCCCTTCTGGCTGCCATTGAATCGCTGCTCAGTGCTGTTGTTGCCGACGGGATGATCGGCGGCCGTCACCGGTCGAACATGGAACTGGTAGCCCAGGGGGTTGCCAATCTTTTTTCTCCGGTTTTCGGCGGCATTCCTGCCACCGGTGCCATTGCCAGAACAGCTACCAATGTAAAAAACGGCGGACGGACACCGGTTTCCGGAATGACCCATGCTCTGGTGCTTCTGGTTATCATGCTGGTTGCCGGGAAGTGGGCAGGCCTCATTCCCATGGCCACACTGGCTGCAATTCTGGTTTTCGTCGCCTGGAATATGAGTGAACGGGATGCCTTCCGGTCCATCCTGAAAGGCCCGAGGGCAGATATTATTGTGCTGCTGACAACCTTTTTCCTGACGGTTCTGATCGATCTGACCGTGGCTATTGAAGTCGGGATGATCCTGGCTGCCTTTATTTTTATGAAGCGGATGGCTGATGTCAGCAATGTGAAAATTATCTCGAAGGAAATCGAAGATTCTGAAGACGTCCCGGATGCAAACTCAGTGACCACCCGTGAAATTCCCAAAGGAGTCGAGGTATTCGAAATTTCAGGGCCGTTTTTCTTCGGGATTGTGGATAAATTCCATGACACCCTCAACATCGGGAAAAACTCTCCCAAAGTACTGATTTTACGGATGCGGAGTGTGCCGTACATGGATGCGGGCGGTCTGCATGCACTTGAAGAATTAAAAGACCGGTGCGAAAAAACCGGGATCCGTCTGGTCATTTCCGAGATTCATACCCAGCCGCTGTTTACTGCCACCCGGACGGGATTTTATGACCGGTTGGGGGAAGATTATTTCTTCGGAAATCTGGATGAAGCGATTGAATTTGGCAGGAAGCAGGTCTCTGGCAGCGGCAGCAGATCCTGACCGGAAAGCCGGTCAGTCAATTTTCATGAGGATCAGGGCTTCTGTCTGGTGAACCGTCAGTTTCCCTGAAACAACACCCGACCGGTCGCCGTTCGTCAGCAGGATCTGCCACTTTCCGTCGGGCAGGTGGCAGTCTGACGGATGCCGGTGATTGGCATTGACAGCAACGAAGAAATCCGGCTCCTCAAATCCGCCGCCTTCCAGTTCGTAAAATAACGCCAGGGTATTCATGTTCGGAAAGAAGTTAATATCCTTTGTTGAACAGTGGGTGAATACCCGGTAAGTTTTCTTCAGTGCAATCAGTTCCCGGTAAAATTCCACCAGATCCTCATTCAGCTCCAGATGACTGAAGTTGATGAAATTGGTTTCATTGTCCTTTTCATAGGAATTGTGATCAATTTCACCGATGTGCGGATCGTGGGCCGGTGAGGGTGCAGTCACCTTCGACCGCCCGAATTCCTGCCCCTGGGCAATCATGACATTCCCCTGTGCAGTAAACAGCAGGGTCGCCGCCAGTTTGTGCAGCTTCAGTTCATAACTGGTCAGCCGGGCATTTTCGGTAAGATCATCAATTTTCTGCCCGGGTTTAACCCGGCCGGTTGCAAGCCGGATAAAGTCGCCAAAGGTATGGTCGTCGTGGCTTTCGAGGTAATTGACATTCTGTGAGGGCCGGTGAAACTGGCCGCCGTCCTGTCTCAGGCTTCCCCGAACGAACCGGACGAGGGAAAAGAAATCCTGCTGGTTAAAAAACCGTCCGAAAATGAGTCCCTTGTTTTCATCATGCGGGTGGAAGCCCTTCAGTCCGTTGCGGATCTGATCGTTCCAGCTTGCCCACCCGATATCAGCAAATCCGTTCGGATCGTAGCCGCCGCCCCAGGGTTCCGCAACCAGGAAGACATTCGGATTGATTTTCCGGGCCTCGTGGTAAATCTGGGCACAGGTTTCCTTGTCGATCAGTTGGGCCAGATCAAACCGGAATCCGTCGATGTGATAGTGGGTCATCCAGTGCCGGATGGAGTCCAGAATCAGTCGCCGTGCCATGGGTCTTTCAGTCTTGAAATCGTTCCCGCATCCGCTTTCTGACAGGGGATTTCCCCACTCATCCAGCCGGAAATAATATTTTTTATCAATCAGTTTCAGGGGATTGTGGTTGTACTGGGAAACGTGATTGTACACCACATCCAGAATTACCGCAATGTTGTTTTCGTGCAGAACCCTGACCATTTCCTTCATTTCGGTTACCTGCCGGCCCGAGGCCCCGATTCGCTGTCCGGGAATCAGGTGTCCGTCGGTAGCATAATAACTTTCAGGGGCAAAAAACCCGGTGGTCATGTATCCCCAGTGGTTTCTGGAGTAAGCATTCCAGGTATTCATCATCCCGTTTTCGACCTGTTTCTGATAGGGAATTTCAATCTTTCCGTATTCCATCAGCGGAAGAAACTCGACTGCATTCACCCCCATTTTTCTCAGGTGCGGAAGTCCGCCGGTCTGGTTTTCTTCTATGAAGCCCAGGTAGGTTCCCGGCCGGGTGCATCCCGAACTGGGATGTACCGTCAGATCTCTGAGGTGGGTTTCGTAAATCACCAGTTCATTCAGATTGTGTCTGAGGAAGGTATCGCCCTGCCAGTCAAAGGATTCATCCAGAATCAGAGTTCTGGATGAATGATGCCAGGTATTGACCGAAGTCATGGCATGTGAATAGGGATCGGCAATAACCACGTCCGGATTGAACCATTCCGTTTCATCCGGTTTGCCTGCAACCCGGTACCCGTAGGCTTTCCCGGTCAGGTTTTCGGGGAAAAAGAGTTCCCAGACCCCGTTTTCATCCCGGTTCATTTCAAACTCGATATAATTTTCAGAGTCGGGTGTGCTGAAGAGAACCAACCTGACCCAGGTGGCTCTGGGAGCAAAAACGCCAAATCCGGTTCCGGCAGGAGAAACCGTCACTCCAAGCGGTTTATCCGAATACAGGGTGTTCAGCCATTCATCCGGATTTACCCGGCGGGGTTCACTGTCCAGGACCGAAACGGAATAATTTTCATCCCATCTCAACGGTTCGGTGATCACCATATAGCCATCATAAGCCGGGTTCACAGCCAGAACGGCAGTTTCAGGAAAAACCCGGATGTGATCAGGGCCGGGGGGAAAGGGGAGTCCGGATGTCCGGACAAAGAAAGTAGTCAGGTTGATCTGATCAGCACTGAAAACAGAAACGGAGTGGGAGGAATGGGGATTGTGTCCCTGGAATTCGGATTGTTCGGAGTACATTCAGCGGAAAAATTTAATCATAAACTCAACACACAGCGCCATCAGAAAATCAAAGATAGGGATTTGAATATTTTCAACTGTCACAATTGACGTTAAAATACAAACGTTTACATTTTATGAAATGTTCCTGAGTGTCACAGGATTTCACAGTTCCGGCTGATTTTGTCTGTTTTTACCGGGACTGAAAGATGAAAATTCCCGCTGGCGGATGTATTTTCCGGGATTTAATCCGGACTTATATGAAAACCAGGTTCAAAATTTGGATTCCGGTCGTGGCCGGTCTGATTTCAATTTCCTGCAGCCGTGACAAACAGCCTGATTCTCTTCTGGAGGGAATGGGTCTCCAGGTGCGGGCAGAAGACAACCGGGAAACCGCCTTTACCGACAAGGAATCGGCCTACTTTTATACCCGGACCCATCTGAAGGATCCCGACTACTTTTCGGGGTGGAATGTGGCCACCCACCGGGTTTTCAGCGATTACCGGCTGTCAGCCGGCGGAAAGGAACTGGACCGGGCGCAGGCAGCCGTTACAGTATATCCTGACCGGCTGGTCAGAGAATTTGGTCAGGTTACCGAGACCTTCCGGATGTTTGATGGCCGGAAAGTGCTCAGCATCGGTCTGGATCAGGATGCAGGCCCGACCGGGATTTCACTCAAAGGTGATCTGAAGTTCCTTGATCTGAAGGATGGTATTGCTCTTTTCTCTCCGGCAGATCCCCGGGGATGGATTCTGGCTGCCGGAACGGTAACAGGTGCCCCGCTGACCCGGAAGGATCTGGACGGCATCCTCTGGCTGGAATCGGAAAGCCCGGCAGCCGGGTTTTTTCTGACTCTCGATTCTGCTGCAGCCGGTGCGGTTGCCTTACTGGAATCGGCCCGGTCGTCGCATGAAAACTGGACCCGGCAACGGATTTCAAGACTGGAGTCCCTGCTGAAAAACAATTATTTCCGGTCAGATTCACCTGAGACGGATCTGGCGGTTAAGTGGATGGTTTTAACTCTCGACGGATTGGTTACCCGTCAGACCGGTGAAGGAATTTACGCCGGACTGCCCTGGTTCAATGATTATTGGGGACGGGATATGTTTATTTCCTTTGCCGGAACAGTACTGGTAACCGGTCAGTTTGACGTGGCCCGGCGGATCCTGATGTCATTTGCTGACTATCAGAACACCGATGAAAATTCCCGGTATTTCGGACGGGTTCCCAACCGGGTAAGACCGGGAGATATTATCTACAATACAACCGACGGAACCCCGAGATTTGTCCTTTCTCTTTATGACTACATCCGGTATTCGGGGGATACGGCATTGGTCCGGCAACTCTATCCGGCAGTGAAACGGGCCGCAGACGGGCCAATCCGGTATTGGATGGATGCAAACGGCTATCTGACCCACGACGATGCCGACACCTGGATGGATGCTAAAATTGACAACCGGATTCCTCTGTCACCCCGTGGAAACCGGGCCAATGATATTCAGAGTCTGTGGTATCACCAGCTCAGAGTCTCCGTCCGGTTTGCCGAAATGACCGGTGATTCAGTTTCAGCCATGAACTGGAAAGTGCTGGCAGAAAAAGTCAAAGCCCGTTTCGAAGCTGATTTCGTTGATCCGGAGCAGGTCAGAATGGCCGACCGCCTGAAACCTGACGGAAAGCCGGATTATACCTTCCGCCCGAATCAGTTTTTCTGTCTTGATTTTGTTTCTTCAGACACGCTTCGCTGGCAGCTTACGAGGAAAGCCTGGGAAAATCTGGTTTATCCTTGGGGAGTCGCCTCCCTCTGGCAGGGCGATCCGAATTTCCACCCGTACCACACAGCCTGGAAACACTATCCGGCAGACTATCACAAAGACTGGGCTTACCACAACGGCACGGTCTGGCTATGGAATAATGGAATTGCCATGGACCGGATGCTGGAAGCCGGCCAAATCCAACCGGCGTGGGAATTGTTTTCGGCGATGACCCGTCAGGCGGTGGCTCCTCCCGGCGCAGTTGGGGCGTTAAGTGAACTGACCGATGCCTTTCCGCCGGAAGGGGGGTCCTTACCCCGGCTTTCGGGCACCTTTTCGCAGGCGTGGAGTATGGCCGAAGTTATCCGGGTCTGGTACCAGGGATTTTTAGGGCTGCAGCCTGATGCACCGGGTCGTCTGGTTCGGTTCACTCCGCAGATTCCCGATTCTCTTTCCCGGCTTGAATTTCAGATTCCTCTGTTCAACGGCAGTCTGAAAGGCAGTTTCCGCCGGTCGGACGGTACAGAAAAATGGACCCTGCTCCCGGACAGTCTTACCTCTGATGTTACCTTCCAGATCAAATTTCCGGAGTTTGAACTGGTTCCGGCGGTGGTTTATTCGGGCGAGAAACTGATCCTGACCCGAACCGAAACCGATCTTTCCGTTCAGTTAATGGCAACAACCGGTGAGATCCGGGCAGAACGGATTTTATTCCCCGTTCCCGAAGAACTCAGCTCTGCAGAATCAGCCAACCGGATTTTTAAAGGCCTGAAATTTGCCGCACCCGAATACCGGGGCGATGTTTCCCGGCTTCAGAGGCCTCCTGATTGGTCCGGCCGGTAATCCTTACGGTTTCAGCACCTCTGAAATAATGGCAGAGAGGTCTTCAACCCGGTATGGTTTTGCCAGAATCCCGGTGAAACCGTAGGCCTTATAGTCTGAAAGCACCGGGTCATTGGCATATCCGCTGGAAACCAGGGCCTTTACATCCGGATCAATTTTCCGGAGTTCGGTAATGGTTTCCCTGCCGCCTTTTCCGCCGGGGATGGTCATATCCATGATCACCAGACTGAATGTGTTTCCCTCATTTTTCCCAACCCGGTAGGCCTCAATTGCTTCGTCGCCATTGGTCACCGTCACCACTTCAAACCCCAGGTACGTCAATATTTCGGACAGCAGGTTCCGGATCATCTGCTCATCATCCATGACCAGAATCCTTCCGGGTGAATGGGTCCCGGCCGGATTTTCCTGTTCTGTCCGTGGGCTGAAGGGTTTTTCGGATGCAGGAAGATAGACCGTGAATTCGGTGCCAGCGCCAGGTTCTGACGTTACCGAAATGGCACCGTCATGCTTTTTGATGATGGAGTAACTGGTGGCCAGTCCCAACCCGGATCCCATTTTTTTCGTTGTAAAGTACGGATCAAAAATATTGGACAGATGCTCCGGACTGATTCCGGTACCCTGATCTGCAATCTGAATCCGGATATACCGTCCCGGGCTGATGCTGAGAATCCGGGCAGATTCAGCATCCATCAGAATCGTATCTGCCTTCAGGGTAACCGTGCCGCCGCCGGGCATGGCCTGCACCGCATTCAGGATCAGATTATTGACTACCTGGCTGATCTGCCCTTCATCGACCTCGGCGGGTGAAAGGGCCGGATCAATGTCGGTTTCGAGCAGACAGCCCGTTCCCCGTATGATAAAGGCGGCTGTATCCTTCAGCAGGTCGGTTATTGATGCTGTCTGTTTGACCGGCGTTCCTCCTTTTGAAAAAGTGAGGAGCTGGCGGGTCAGTTCCCGGGCTTTCAGAGTTGCAGATTCTGCTTCTCTTAAGAGCAGCTCCATCCGGTCGGTCTGGTGTTTTTCGAGAGACAGGCGGGTTAGGGAAATGTTTCCGAGGATGGCCGTCAGGAAATTGTTGAAATCATGGGCGATGCCGCCGGCAAGAATTCCCAGAGATTCAATTTTCTGGTTTTTCAGCCGTTCTGCCTGGATCTTTCTGCGGTCGGTGATATCCCTCAGAACCAGCACTGTTCCGATCCGGTTACCATCAGAATCTGTTACTTCAGCAGCCGAATCGGCCATAATAAACCGGGAACCATCCCGGCTGATCAGACAAAGTCCCGAATCTTTTAGTGATTTTGCCTCCGATTTCAGAATCCGGGAAACCGGGTTTTCTTCCGGCTGCCCGGTCAGTTCGTTAACCAGAACTGTCACATCGGTGATCTGACGGCCAATGGCATCCGCATGATGCCAGCCGGTAAGCTGTTCAGCCATTTCGTTGAACAGGATTATCCGGCCTTCCGGGTCAGTCGAAATGACGGCGTCCCCGATTGATTTCAGGGTAATGGCCAGCCGGTCCTTCTCAGCCGAGAGGGCCAGATCCGCCTTTTTCCGTTCAGTAATATCCCGGGCAATTCCCTGAACAGCAACCGGTTCCCCGTCACGGTACAGCAGCCGGGTATTCAGTTCCAGCGGGATCGTCTCTTCTTTCCGGGTAATGAGTTCAATCTCATAAATCAGAGTAGGGAGGTCCAGAAAGATCTGTCGGGTGGTCATCCGCCTGACCAGTTCCACATATTCTTTCGGCAGAATACTCGCCAGCGATTTGCCAGAAAGTTCTTCACGGGAATATCCGATCAGGTTTTCGCCGGTCTTATTGATCGACAGCAGATTTCCCTTCAGATCATGCAGGTAAATAATATCGGTGGCATGGTCAAACAGTTCCCGGTAAAGCATTTCACTTTTGATCAGGGCATCTTCAGCCAGTTTCCGTTCAGTGATATCGAAGGCGGTTCCCAATGCCGCCGTTCTGCCGCCGAACTGGATAACCCCCGAAGTGAAATCAAGCCACCGGGTCTCGCCTGTTTTCGTCCGGATAACAAATTCATACCGGCTCGGGACTTTTTCTCCCCGCTGACGGGCAAGGCCACGCTGCATGACCGTTTCACGGTACTCCGGGTGGACCACATCCCAAAAATTCATCGTCAGCAGCTCTTTCGCCGGGTAACCGGTCAGTTCACAGGCCATTGGGTTCACATAGACAAAAACCGGGCCCTGATAAATAAAAATAGCCGTTGCTGCCGTTTCGGACAGGGCCCTGAATTTGGCTTCACTTTCCTGCAGGGCATTTTCTGTTTGCTTCCTGATCAGGGCTGAAGCCAGGATATTGCCGACCAGCCGTAAAATATGAACGTGATGGGGAGTAAGCTGAATTTTCCTTTTGACGGAATCCCATCCCAGATATCCGATCAGACGGCCGGAATAAGTCATGGGTGAGACTAAAAGTGAGGCAATGCTCTGCCCCGCCAGAACCTCTTTCAGTGCCTGGTCTTCAGGTTTAAGGGCATTGACGTCGGGGATGTAAATATCCTGATTGTTCAACAGGGGATTCATCCAGCCGGGGAAGTCGGCAGTCTGCACCTCCTGAAGGTTCGGAAGCTGGGGTTCGATGCCTTCTGCACACCATTCGTGGGTGTTCGACATGGTCGACAGGTCGTGGTTGAACAGGAAGACATAGCACCGGTCCACATTCAGTTTTTCGCCGGTCATGCGCAGAGCCGTGTAAATTTCGGTGTCAATTTCACCCGCCGGCAGATTGATGAACCGGCTGGAAAGTTCAACCAGAAACTCCATGAATTCCAGTTCGTGGAAATTCAGCGGTTCAGACCAATTTTCGGCTTGTCCGGCCATCCGGTTCCCTGATTTTGTTTTATTAAAAATACAAAAAAATTTTCAGCAGAGTGATGAAAAGTGGTATATTTGATGCCAGCAATCAATTGAAATTTTCTGCATCCATCCGGCAGATCTGACCACCTGCCCGGCCAGGCTGCAGCCAGACACAGTGACCAGGCAAACCATGACACTTGTACCGCATTACATCGAAAATCTTGAACCGTACAAAGCCGGCGGAACCATTGAGGAAATCCGGAAAAAGTACGGTCTGGACCGGATTATCAAACTGGCGTCCAACGAAAATCCGTTTGGACCTTCACCCCTCGCCCAGCAGGCCATCACAGACCACATCGCTTCACTTCACCGGTATCCCGATTCCGGCGGGGCAGAACTGAGATCCCGGCTGGCAGCCCTTTACTCGGTCAAGGTGGAAAATGTGGTCATCGGATCGGGTTCAGAAGGTATCATGTCGAACATCATGCGTACTTTCCTGATGGATGAAGATGAAATTATCACTTCGGCAGGAACGTTTATCGGGTTTAAAGTTCTGGCCAATGCCTCCGGAAAAAAAACCATTTACGTTCCGCTGAACAATTACCGGTTCGAACTGAAAGCCATCCTGCCGTATATCAGCAAAAAGACCAAAATCATTTACCTCTGCAATCCCAACAACCCTACCGGGACCATTTTCACCCGTGAAGAATTTGATGAGTTTTACCGCCACGTTCCGGAACGGGTTTTGATCCTGCTGGATGAAGCCTACTTTGAGTTTGCCCAGGATTCACCCGATTACCCGGACAGTATGAAGTACCGGTACGACAATGTCATTACCCTCAGGACCTTTTCAAAGGCCCACGGGCTGGCGGGAATCCGGGTGGGATACGGCCTGGCTCATGACCGGCTGATCACGAACCTGATGAAGGTTAAGCTCCCGTTTGAACCCAATTCCCTGGCTCAGGCGGCGGCCCTGGCATCGCTGGAAGATACCGGTTTCATCCGGAAAACGATTGATACCAACCGGCAGGCCCGTGAGTCTCTGTATACCCTTTTTCAGGATCTGGGAATTTCCTTCATTCCCAGCTACGCCAATTTCGTTACGGTTGATCTGGGCACAGAATCCCGGGTTCAGGCGGTTCATCAGAAACTGCTGGAACAGGGCATTATGGTCCGGCCGCTGAAGGCGTTTGATCTGGGGCAGTGTCTTCGGGTGACCACTGGAACGCCGGAGGAAAACCAGATTTTTTCGGAAACCTTCCGGAAGGTGATTCACCGCCTGCAGGACCGGTAACTCACTCTGTCTTACCTAAGGAAAACCATGAAAACGACCGAAAATCCGCTGGGAATAATCCGGATTGACCATCTGGAATTTACAACTTCATCACCCGGTACCCTGATCTCTCTTTTTCATGCGCTCGGCATGAAAAAAACGGCCGAAAAACACACGCCGGCCCTTTCCCAGAGTCTGATGCAGACCGGGAAAATAAGTTTCCTCATCTCTCAGCCTTCAGGTGCCGATTATAACCGCCAGTATCTCGACCGGCATGATGGCGGGGTTTCGGCCATCGCCTTTCTGGTCGAGGATGCTGAAGCCGCACTTGCCGAAGCCCTCCGGCGGGGTGCAGAACAGCGGATTCCGCTCGAAATCGTCCAGCAGGGAACCGGTATTTACAAAAGAACCGGGATTCAGGGCTTCGGTGACGTGCTGAATCTGTTCATTGAGAGAACCGGGTTTCCGGCGTTTTCACCCGGATTTTCTTCCGTTGATGATCCCGGCAGCCTTCCGGATGACCGGAATCCGGGACTGATTCACCTCGATCACCTGACCAATAACGTTCCCTTTGGTGAAATGCAGAAGTGGGTTGATTTTTATCACCGCATTTACGGCTTCGAGGCCGTCCGGTATTTTGAAATCAAAGGAGAAAAGACGGCCCTGCGGTCGAAGGTCGTCCGGTCTGCAAATAAACAGGTCACCATTCCCATCAACGAACCCTGGGGCCCGGATGGTGACGATCAGATCTCGGAGTTTATCCGGCGCCACCGGGGATCCGGCGTCCAGCACATTGCTCTTTCCTGCCGGGATATCCTGAAAACCGTGAAAAAACTCAGGTCTGCCGGATTTGAATTTTTAACCCCGCCGCCGCATTCGTATTATGAAATGGTTCCGGAACGGGTTCCGGCTGTAAGTGAAAACCTGGCTGAACTTGAAGCAGAATCCATTCTGGTCGACGGGGATGAAACCGGTTATCTGCTTCAGATTTTTACCAAAGACCAGATCGGGCCGTCCTTTTTCGAAATGATTGAACGGAAGGGGCATGACGGATTCGGTGACGGAAATTTTCAGGCGTTGTTCGATGCCATTGAACGGGATCAGATGCAACGCGGTGTGTTGAAATAAAGGAAAAGCCCGATGAAACTGGTAACCTTCGAGTTTGTTTGTCCGTTGGGCCGTATCCGCCGCCTGGGTGCTCTGGCCGGTGATCAGATTGTGGATCTGAACTTTGCGTACACGCTTCTTCTTTCTGATCAGGATGAACCCCGGGCGTATGAAATTGCGGCAGCCGAACTGCCCCCTGATATGCTCAGTTTTCTTCAGACCGGGATCAACGGCCGGATTGCCGCTGCCCAGGTTCTGGAAGATCTGGCCGACTTCGGTTACCTGAAACCCGGGCTCCGGGGTCCGAAAGAAGAACAGATTATCTGGAGCTCTGATTCCGTCAGGCTGGTTGCCCCGCTTCCCGATCCGCCGTCACTCCGAGACTTCCTTGCCTTTGAGCAGCATACCCGGACGGGTTACGACCGGCGGGGCCAGGAGTTTCCCCGGCTCTGGTATGAATTGCCCGTTTATTATAAGGGAAACCCGAAAACCATCATCGGGCCGGAATCACTGGTGACCTGGCCGTCCTACACCGAAAAATTTGACTATGAGCTTGAACTGGCCTGTATCATCGGCAAAGCCGGGATGAACATCCCGGTGGAAGAAGCCCATGAGTACATTGCCGGATACACCATTCTAAATGATTTTTCTGCCCGGGATATCCAGATGAAGGAAATGAGCCTGAGGCTGGGTCCGGCAAAGGGGAAAGATTTCGCCACCGCCATCGGGCCCTGGCTGGTGACCCCGGATGAACTGGATTCGGTGCGGAACCTGACCATGATTGCCCGGATCAACGGGGAAGAATGGAGCCGGGGAAATTCGGGGGATTCTCACTGGACGTTCGAGCAGATGATTGCCCACGTCTCGCAGGATGAAATGCTGTATCCCGGTGATATCCTGGGATCGGGAACGGTCGGGACCGGATGCGGATATGAACTGGACCGGTGGGTTCAGCCCGGCGATGTGATGGAACTTGAAATTACCGGACTTGGCATTTTACGAAACAAAGTGGTCAGAAAATGAAAAAACACCTGGTCTTCCTTATTCTTATCTCTGGGTTTCTTTTCATGGTGTCCTGTGATCAAAATGAGGATGAAAAGAAAAAGGAGGTTCCCCGGGAAACCTGGGTTACCGTTGAAGTATTCGATTCAACTCTTAATTTTTATCTGGAAACTCACCTTACAACTCCAAAATATTTTCCAAATGAAAATGTATTCCGGATCGAACATCAGGAAGCTTCCGGCTGGGTTGAAGTTGCAACTTCAGGTCCTGCCGTTGATGTTACGTTTCCGGCTACACAATCAGACAATGTTAAAATGGACAGACTGGATTTTCCGGTGTCAAGGTTAAGTGCGTTTAAAGGGCCATTCAGGGCCAGAGTGATTTTATTTGAGGATCATTTTGCCACCATTCCGTATTATGATGACAGACTTATTTCAACTACATTTTCACTGAAATAATGAATTAGAAATTTTTTCCAGGAACAAACCATGCCCCACCTGAAAAAAGGGATAACATCAAAACAGGCTCACGTTGCAATTCCTGAAGGTACCTTTGAGGAAGAACATGGGCGTGACGGGTTTTACGGTCCCGTTTCCCACCTCTATCACAAAAACTCACCCACCAACTGGGTCTCTATCGAAGGTCCGTGTAAGCCGGTAGCCTTCAATACCGAGAAGTTTACCTTCCAGGGTGAACCTGTCCGGTTTTTGTATAACCGGGATGTGGCGATGTATATGCACCATCTGGCCAAACCGGATCTGTTTTACTCCCGGAATGCCGATGGCGACTGGGCCGTTTTCGTCCATGCCGGAAAGGGCGTTCTTGAGACGGATTACGGACCGCTTGCCTTTACCGGCGGCGACTACCTGATCATTCCCAGAGGAACGACTTACCGTCTGGTTCCTGAAGGCCCCTGCAAGTTTCTGATGGTGGAATCGGCCAGTGAACTGAAACAGCCCGACCGGGGATTGCTCGGCCAGCATGCCCTGTATGACCCGGCTTCCATTGAAATACCTGAGCCTGTGGTTATGCCGTCAGAGAAAAGCCGGTATGAAGTCAGGATTAAACGGAACGGTGTTTTTACACAGGTCATCTACCCGTACCATCCGCTGGATGTGGCCGGGTGGAAGGGGACTTTGTTCCCCTGGAAGCTGAACATCCGGGATTTCAGACCTGTCATGAGCCACCGCGGGCATCTGGCTCCGTCGGTTCATTCGACCCTGATCGGAAACCAGTTTGTCATCTGCAGTTTCGTTCCCCGGCCGCTGGAAGAAGAACCGGGTGCCCAGCGGGTTCCCTTCTGGCACCGTAATATTGACTACGATGAAGTCATTTTCTACCACGCCGGAAATTTCTTCAGCCGGGACGGTATTTCAGCAGGAATGGTGACGTTTCACCCGCTGGGTATCCACCACGGACCACACCCAAAAGCCTACGAAAACCAGCATCAGAAAGACCGGACGGATGAATATGCCGTCATGCTCGATGCCAGGAACCCGCTGACCCTTGATCCCGCAATTTCCGGTTCGTTTTACGACGAGTACTGGTCTCTCTGGAAAACCCGGTAAAGCCGGGTATCTGATTCCTCCCCGTCAGCATCCTTCCCCGAAACCGGGGGAGGGAAAGCATTCCCCGGGTTTTTAACTCCGCCACAGCCCGGTACAGTTTCCCAGCCGCTGACTGCCTTACCCGACCTCTCCTAAACCCATTCAACCTGATATTCTTTTAAGGGAAACAACCCCTTTAAATGACCGGGCAAACTCATGCTTATGCTTTTCAAAAGTCATGCTTATGAGTTACTCAAGTCATGCTAATGAGTTACTCAACTCATGCTAATGAATTTGGCTGATGATACGCAGACTTGCAATCGATTTTATTGATCGGTCAGGAATCCAGTAGCGCCGGGGAAAAAAAGCCCGGGTTGGGGTACCGGGCGAGAAACGGAAGAGTCTGAAGAGGCGGGTAAGGCAGGTCAGATGAGGTTAGATTACCTTTTTGTACTTAACAGCATCCAGTGAATCCTGGACTTCTTTTCCCGGCCGGAAATTCAGGCTGTTGCTCTTGATCAAACCGGCATGGAATTCCTCTTCGGTAGCAGCACCTTCGCTGCTGATCGACAGGGAAAAGGTTCCAAACTCTCCCAACCGGACGATGTTTCCGTTCGAAATGTGTTTCGGAACCTGCGAAATGAATCCTTCGAGTACGGCAAGAACGTCGCCGACAGCAACGGTGGAGGTCGCCGAGATATCCTTGGCAAGTTCTCTTAAGGTGATCTCTCCCCGGCTTTTGGCAATTGCATAAAACTTGGGGGGATCGTTGGGTTTCTGCAGGTTTTTTCTGGTAATGATGGAATACTGCACGGACATGGGACTAATCCTTTCACGGTATTTTGTTTTAGTAAGTTAAGTCAGACCCGGGTCTGACAGAAGTAAAGATAAATCAAAAGTCAAATAATGTCAATAGAAGCGGTTCCATTCATTACATATAACAGCAAAAAGAAACTAATGGTTAGTATAATAAAGGGAAAGAAGGGTTCGGCGGAGTTGGGAAGGAGGAGAAAAGGGGACGTGCGTATTTTCCTCAACCCGGCGCCAAAGATCTTTGGTTTTGTTTTAGAAGAGTGATTTAATAGTAGCAACCGAATACATTCAATGAAAAACCACACCAGAGGAGTGGAATATTGGAAGATAGCCAGAATCCGTAAATCCAATTACCGCACCAGCGGTGCGGAATATTGTTTCCACCAATTTAAAAGAGGTGTTAAGGTCTATTCCGCTCCGCAGGAGCGGTTGATGTTTATTGGAGATTGTTTGGCTACCACTATACGGCTCCGCCGGAGCCAGATGCAGGATTAAAAATGGTAGTGTTTTATTTCCTGGGAAAACAGATTGAAAAATGGGTTAATGTTGTTTCTCACCCCAGAGGAGTGAAATAAGGGTAAAAAACGAATACAAACAAGGATCATCCGCCCCGGCGCCCAAGACCTTTGGTCGTGGGTAAATAGTTGTAGATGGATAATCAATAGAAATTACGTTTTCACCCCAGCGGGGTGATATAGTGGTAGAAATTCGGAACCCATGAAAATGATAACCGCACCAGCGGTGCGGAATATTGTTTCCACCAATTTAAAGGAGGTGTTAAGGTCCATTCCGCTCCTTCGGAGCGGTTAATGTTTATTGGAGATTCTTTGGCTACCACTATACGGCTCCTCCGGAGCCAGATGCAGGATTAAAAATGGTAGTGTTTTATTTCCAGGGAAAACAGATTGAAAAATGGGTTAATGTTGTTTCTCACCCCAGAGGGGTGAAATAGGGGGAGAAAACGAATACATCCAATGAAAAACCGCACCAGCGGTGCGGAATGTTACCTAACACCCGCTTTTACCCGATGATTCTTTTCAATACCCGGTCTATTTCTTCAAGCTCTTCCTTCAGGTGGACTTTAAGTGCAAGGCGTGCCTGACCTAATTTCAATCCGGCTATCGGATCGTTTACATTGGCTTTAACCCACTCATCTGCTTTGGTGCTGCACGCCTTTCCTAATTGTGCCAATAAAACATGATCGGGATTGGATAAGCTGAACCGTGGAAGCGGGACATCTAAAATCTTCTTAGAAACATCACGTGCCCCAAATAAACCGGATGATTGAAAGGGTTTCATTGCAAGATTTGCATAGTCTGAATTTAAAAAAGCAACCAAATAATATGCAGGTTCCTCTTTTTCAAACTCTAAACGATAAGTTTTGTAATCAACTACAAAAGGCAAGTCAAACTGATTCCTGTTCACTACAACGGCATTAGCATCTTTTGCTGAAGAATTATACAAAACAATAAAAGGTTTTGTTAAATCCTGTTCGGTAACCCCATTTTGATAATTCATTCTGCCATTTAGCGTAAGTTTTTCTGATTTCTCTGTTCGAAGTGTTTCCCACATGTTTCTTGCATTCCGGAACCAGGTTGCTGCTTCCAGATACCCTTCACTTTTAAGCTGTTCCCAGGTCTTCAGTTTGAATTTATCATTTTCGATCATGACCGGCAGGGTAACAAGGGCCGGTTCATGCAAGGCAAAGGGCAGAATACTTTTCGAAATAGCAGTCCGGAATAAAAACCGGCTTTCTATTTTTCCTGAGAAATCAACGGTATTCCATGGAGTTTTGGCTTCTTTCATAGAATCCGGCGAAGTCTTGATATTCAGAATGCGGTCTTCAAAATCAGGTGGTGCTTGCTGGTTCAGTGCAATAAAATAGAAGTTCCGGGGAACAAGTGTTGCTCCCTGCCTGAATTCCTTTTTGTAAGCATTCTCTTTCTGCGAAGATGAAATGAGTGAATCGGTAATGGCAGTTGCCGATCCCATTTTGGTATAAAACCAGGTCGCCGGGGTTTCTGTAAGGAACCCTTTGGCCTGTTCCCAGTTGGTGTTATGTCTTCTTACATTGCCTTTCAGAGAAAGTCCGGTAAGTCCTGTTTTAGGCAGATATTTTTCAAATTGGGCATACCGGGCAAACAACACACAGGAAGGAATCCGGAATAAGGGAGAAACGTCCTTCAGATCCCATACAGACGTTAATTTCAGTCCGTTCACACTGCCCCTGCGGGTGTTATCGTGGTGATCTGCAGACAGAAAGCTTCTGGGAAGTACAAAGGCAAGACGACCGGTGGTTTCCTTCAGAAAGAAATTGGCAGAATGGGCAAGAAAGATGGCAGCAATCTCAAGATGGGGCAGGTTTGCCTTTTTATCCGGCATCACATTATAGGTCTGGGCCAGACCGGCAAGCGTATCCTGATACTGTCCGTTTTTAACACTGTTATAGGTAAACCAGGGCGGATTCCCGACCACAATATCAAATTTCTTTTTAAGGAAATGCGGTTTATAGACGTTCTGAAGCACGAATTTCCAGATACTGTCACGCCGTTGTTCCTTGATGACTTTCAGTTCTTTGTAAATTTCATAAAAGCTGTTCAGAATCTCTTTGGGAAGATCCGGCTTGCCCGTTGCTTTGAGAATAGATTTGGAGAGGGTTTCAATTTTATCAGGTTTTGCCAGAGGTGAGAGTCCGGCAAGCTGATCGCATTGCTCTATGGCTCTGTCGAACACATCCATATCATCAAGAATTGCCGAATTTAACAGAACCTCTTTCCGGTCAAGGGTCAGTTTAAATTCATCGCCAAATAAGCTTTGAGTCCCCTGCGGAAGCAGAACTGTATTGGCAAGGTACACATTCAGAACCACCGGTTTCTTTGACTGAATAACCGATTTTCCGACAGAAAGCAGAAGGGTCGTTTTGGCAATCTGAACAGAAAGCGGGTGAATATCGATGCCATAAAGCTGTGAACAGAGCTGTTCCGGCGTTAGGTCAGGGGTGGCAGTTTTCAGATGAACAGCGGCAGCACGAAGAAAGGAACCGCTGCCACAGGCAGGATCCAGAATGGTTTGTCCCGGTTTCGGATCCAGTTCCTGAACGATGCGGGCACAGAGCCAGTCGGGGGTGTAATATTCCCCCAGTGCTTTCCGGGTATCGAGATCAATCAGTTCCTGATAAACCCCTTTGAGAATGTCTTCATCCAGATTAAGGAAGTCGAAATGACTGATTTCCTGCGCCATCAACCGGAATACGGGTAAAAGGGAGGAGTAATTGGCATCTGCGGCAACCCACTGATGGAAATCATGATCGACAAAATTCCGGATGTTAAACCGTTCGAACATGGTACCATCCAGAATGGCTTTCATTTCCTGATCATCAATAAAATCATCATGAGTCAGGACCGAGTACGCCAGAATTTTGGAAAAGATACTCAGATAGGTATGGATGATAAAGGTATCTTCCGAGGCATTAAACGTGCCGTAGGCGATACTTAAATATTTATTCCATTGTTCGAACGAAACCTGAACTTCACCAAACTGTTTCGCTTTTACAAAATGAAGCTTCATCAACCGGAAGGCTTCTGCAAAGACCGGCGACCGGTAACCAAAAGCTTCCTCGATGCCAAAAAGCGTTGCTTTAACCTGATCTTCCCGGAAGAGAAACCGGTCGAGCCAGTATTTAAACGCATCCGTATTCTTTTCAGTTACAATAAACCGTGCGGTTTCATTCTCGGTCAGTTTAATGTCTTTTGGATCGGTGATGGAAGAAAGGGTACTTAACGTTTCGACATCGGGGTAATAAACCCGCCATTCCAGGCAATCGGAAGTAATAAGGGTACTTTTAATTCCGTTACCCGATTTATATTCACCCAGGAAATATTCCCGGAGCTGATCTACGGCATGATTCCCTGACTTCTTCAGATCATTTTCAAATTCGATAATCACATTATTATACTGGGAATCGGCACTGCCCCGTTTCGTCCTGCCGATTCTTGGGATATTCAGAATAGCCTTTTCAGCACCGGCACTGATTTTATCGATCTCGGGCATAATATCCGGATGACCGGCAAATAAGCGGTTCAGCAAATCCTTGAAGTGTTCCTTCTTGGTAGATTCCTTGTTAGCTGAACGAACATTCTTTAGGTAAGTTGAAAAATGCTCCATTATTCCTGCAGAGACCTTTATTAAAACGAATTTGGAACCGGATACGGAATTAAAGGTAAAGACAAAACCGGACAGGTCAAAGCGAATTGCCCTGTGACCAAGTTGGCAAAAAGAGCAGATAACCATCTTCTTAGCTATTTTCTACTCTAAAGTAAGATATTTATAATTGACAATGAACGATCCTTTTCTTAAGATCATTTTAATCAAAACACAGATTACCGGTACAACCACACTCATTTTACGTATGATCATGACCAAACCAGCATCAGCCCTTACTCTGTTCCTTGCCCTTCTTCTCACCGGTTTTACCGGCTGTGAGAAACCCACTGAACCGAAAGCGGAAACTCCGAAGGCGGATACGACCAGCCACAATTTTGTGTGGGATGTAGACACCATTGGATACCGGAATACCACCCTTTCAGATGGAGTGATCATCAATGAAAATGACATGTGGGTAGCCGGTGAGATTTATCCTGATAGTTCAAGTTATCATAATGCCACTCATTATGGCCTCGCCCACTGGGAAGGGAAAAAATGGACACCTGAAATTGTGATGGCAAGGACTGATGTAGAAAATCCTGAAATAAAAGAGGCATCAATTATTCGGGGGATGGCAGTCGTAGACGAGAATGAAATATTTATAAGCACTGGATTTTTGTTAATGAAAAGGGATAATATAAGGTGGGTAGAAAAGGCTCAGGATATTATCGATAAAAAGGCGTTCTCTAAAATTTGGGGTTCAAACTCAAATAACTTATACATCTATGGTGCCAACGGCGGACTATACCACTACAACGGCACTTCCCTAACCTCCATCCCCACCAACACGTCTTTGGATATCATGGATATAAATGGAGATTGGAATCCAAAAACAGGTGAATATGAGTTGCTGGCATTAGCTTCGACACCTTCTGAATTAAAATCCTCTGAAATCCTTAAAATCACTAATAAAACCGTTGAGTTGGTTTCTACTAAAGGGTTAAACGAATATTCAAAATGGGACATTTGGTTTGAAGGCAATCTTGGATATTGGGTTGCAGGATTTAATGGAACCTACTTTAAGAAAGCCCTGACAGATTCAAGTTGGGTAAAAAAAACCGATTACCCAAACTCCTGGCGAACAACATCTGCGATTGGCGGGAATTCAGAAAAGGATATGTTTTTGCTTCAAAGCGGAGGGCACGTTCTTCATTTCAATGGCTCTTCATGGAAAGACTTTCGCCTTGAATCGAATGTATTTGCGGTTTCAGACTTTTATTATGAAGTAATTGTAAAAGGAGATTTAGTCCTGATTTTCGGTTCTGAAAACACCGATCCAAACAGGGTTTTTGTCATTAGAGGCATGCGAATCAACTAATTAAAAAGGGAGGTAAAAACCACTGCCCTATTACGAGTAGGGCAATGGTAAAGTGCAAACAAATCGTCCATTCTACTTAAACGACTAAGGTTGCAAGCCTTATTTTGCTTGCAACCCTAAGTTACAAACAATACAATAAAAATCTTAGGGTTAGTTATGTCAAAATTTAGAATAATGTTCACAAAGGCAATTCTGGTGGTTGTCTTATTTATTGGTAGTCATTCTCAACTATCAGCCCAATCTCCTTTTTCCGTGGAAGGTGATCCCACACTTTCAAATGGCGGAGTGTTCATTCATGAATACTCAAATGATGTCGTTTTAGAACCTTCATTTGTTGCAGGCGGGAAAATTCAATTTGGACTAGATACTGAAAACCTTGCAAAACTTGGAGCATTTTATTTAAAATGTGATTTAAATGGTGATGGAGCATGGGATTTCTCAAGTCCAAAATATATTGGTGATTTTACGGAGGCCAATCTTACTGTTAACTTCCAACCGGTTACAAATCCAGGCGATTCAGTTGTAAAGACTTTAAGGTTTGAATACTACGATTTGAATTTGTATAAATTTTCTCAAAGTTCGGTTGGTTTGACACTTGTACCAACAGCAGATAAAAGGTACGGTGAAACCAATGATTTTCTGGATTGTTATCAAAGTGACAATCCTCTTCACAATAAACCTCTTCTTATAGTGGAAGGATTTGATGCGTTAAACCAAACCTGGCCCTCCTATTATTATCACCTTCTTTGGAAAATTATCAAAGATGATCTTCTTGCGAACGGGTACGATGTCTACTTCCTGAATTTTGCGGATGGTGGCCGGGATCTTAGGGAAAATGCAGATGTATTAAAGTATGCACTTGATAAAGTTAATTCGCTTTCTGGTAATGGTGACAATATTATTTTGGCAGGATTGAGCATGGGAGGTGTGATCAGCCGGTATGCCTTGGCAAAGGCAGAGTCGATGGGCCAAAATCATCATGTCAGTGTGTTTTTATCGTTGGACTCACCCCAGCGTGGTGCAAATATTAGCCCCTCTCTACAAGATTGGGTCAAAGTACAGGATGAAAGCGTTCCTGCAATCCAAACAATGCAGACGACATTAAAATCAAAAGCAGCCAAACAGTTACTTTTATACAGCACCTATGATTCAGACAAAGTTTCACACCTGGAATTTTATGGAGCGAACTATGATTTTAATGGTTTGAACGGTGATGGCTTTCCTCACCTGTGCAAGAACTATGCGGTTAGTAACGGAAATTTCAAAGCAACCTATGGAATTGATCAAAATGGAGCACATATATTAGATCTTATTGTGGGGCCAATTTCAACATCAGTAAATTCTGTAGATAACGATAACGGGACTGGATCAAAGATCTCAAATATCCAAGCTCAAATTGACGGAATGAAGCATATAATACCAGGGATAGGTAGTGTAAATTGGTCACTTTTGATCAATTACAATCCGGTTTTTATCCCAACCTGGTCCTCCCTGTTTATTCCCAGGGAAACCCCTACAGGAACGAACCTGAATTGGAATTTGGATATAATAGACACGACAGTGACCAAATTTGATGATTATGTTGTTCAGAAAAACCCGGTTGAACATCACATCATTACTCCTGAAACCCGTTCAAAGATTTTATTGTGGGCTGAAATCGGCACCAAAATTACAGTTGATCAGGTAAATAGTTCGAGCCAGTCGGTTGGGACCGTGTATAGGTGGAAAGGCTCAAATTTTGTTGCTGTTTCAAAAAATCTCCCGATGTTGACTTCAAAAAATACAACAGAAATCATTAAAGCGGATCAAACTGTCATTTCAAATGAAAAATACCAGTTTTGGAAAAACAAGACAACGGGCATAATCGAACCATCGGTTAAAAACCATCATGAATTTCCAATTACTGAAGATGCCAACTACCTGTCTCAATTAAAACAAATTTCATCTGCTTCCCTTAAAACTACCGTTGACGGGTTTGATTACCCTGCTGGCTCTGTCCAATTCAGAGACCCGTGGCTGATTGATTA
>JAKLJL010000012.1 GCA_023151185.1 Bacteroidota bacterium | reverse complement strand
GACTGCAAAGTTACGGCAGCTTTTTCGTATTGTCAAGACCCAATTTAAAATTCTATCCCGACTTTCCGCTTCCGCTTTCCCCTAACCTGCTTTCCTCTTCTCCTTGAGCGGGTTGCAAAGATGAAACATCAGACACCCTGATGTCAAGGAAATTTTTCGGTTTGTGACTGAATTGTGGAAAACTTGCAGAAAATGTGGATAAATGGGCTGCACAAGCAGAACACGGCTTGTTCGGGCGATTAAAAACCGGTAGGAAAAAAATTTAAAATTCAGGCTTTGGCAAAAACAAAATGTTTCCGGGCCAGATAATTCCAGATGAAGGCTGTTCCGGTTGCCAGTACTTTTGAGGGCATATTCCCGATTTTGAAGATCTGGATAAAAAAATTAAGCGCCGCCGCATTGATCAGCAACCCAACACCTGCAACCAGAAAAATAAACATGATTTCCTGATGCTGTCTGAATTTGCTGTTTGTAAAAACCAGCCGGATGGTCAGGAAATAATGAAAGGTGGTTGCTATTGCAAAGGCAATCAGAAATGCCCAGTTGTACTGGATCCGGCTTTGGAGAAAGTAAAAAATAACCCACTCAACAGATGCTGCCAGCATACCGATGGCAGAATATTTCACAAATTGTTTCATTCAGTTCAGATTTTCAGGTTATAGGTTTGGCAGAATCCCGGTTTTCGCACGAAAGTTACCCTAAACTCTGTTCCAATTCAAGTTTCAGATATTTTCCGGTATGTGAGTTTTTTACCTTTGCCAGTTCTTCCGGTGTTCCTTCAGCCAGAATCCGGCCACCGCCGGAACCGCCTTCCGGTCCAAGATCAATCAGCCAGTCGCAGACTTTCACCACGTCGAGATTATGCTCAATTACCAGAACGGTATTTCCCTTTTCTATCAGGCGGTCCAGAACCGCCAGCAGCATCCGGATGTCCTCGAAATGAAGTCCGGTTGTCGGCTCATCCAGAATATACAGGGTATTCCCGGTGCTGACTTTTGACAGTTCAGAGGCCAGTTTCACCCGCTGGGCCTCCCCGCCGGAAAGGGTTGTTGCCTGCTGCCCCAGCCGGATGTACCCCATCCCGACATCAGCCAGTGTCTGAAGTTTCCTGCGGATGGAGGGAACCGGCTCAAAAAAGGAAACGGCTTCTTCAACCGTCATTTCCAGAATATCCGAAATTGACTTCCCCTTGTAGAGAATTTCGAGGGTTTCGTGATTATACCGCCGGCCTTTGCAGGTTTCGCAGGGGACATAGACATCCGGAAGGAAATTCATCTGGATTTTCCGGATTCCGTCGCCCTCACAATCCTCGCACCGGCCGCCTTTTACATTAAAGGAAAACCGGCCGGCCTTATATCCCCTGATTTTTGCTTCGGGAAGATTGGTGAACAGATCCCGGATGGGGGTAAAGACCCCGGTATAGGTTGCCGGATTAGATCTTGGCGTCCTGCCGATCGGCGACTGGTCAATATCAATCACCTTATCCACATGATCCAGTCCCGAAACCGATCTGTACGGCAGCGGCTGGAGTTTAGACCGGTAAAAATACCTGGAAAGAACCGGATACAAGGTTTCGTTGATCAGGGAGGACTTTCCGGAACCGGAGACCCCGGTAACTCCCACCAGCAGTCCAAGCGGAAGCGACAGAGTCACATCCTGAAGGTTATGTCCTGTTGCGCCCTCGAGCCGGATCACCTTCCCGTTCCCTTTTCGCCTGACCGCGGGGATTTCAATCCGTTTTTTCCCCAGAATATAGGATGCGGTCAGGTTTTCGGGATTCAATTCGCCGGGAGGCGCCGCATCCATCAGAACGCCCCCATGTTCCCCGGCGCCGGGTCCGATATCAATTACAAAGTCAGATTCAACAATCATTTCCTTGTCATGTTCAATCACTACGACTGAGTTTCCCAGATCACGGAGGGATTTCAGCGACCGGATAAGCTTGATATTGTCACGCTGGTGCAGTCCGATTGAAGGCTCATCCAGAATATACAGAACCCCCACCAGTTGGCTGCCGATCTGGCTGGCAAGCCGGATCCGCTGGGCTTCGCCGCCTGAAAGTGTTTTGGCAGACCTTTCAATTGTCAGATAGTTCAGGCCGACATCCAGAAGAAAACGGGTCCGGTCCCGGATTTCCTTTACGATCTGATGTCCGATTTCTTCCTGCCGCCGGGTCATCTTCAAATCCCTGAAATGAGCATAAAACTCATCCAGATTCATCAGGGAAAGATCATAAATATTCTTTCCGTCGATCCGGATTGCCAGGCTTTCCTTTTTAAGACGGCTGCCGGTGCATTCCGGGCAGATTGTATATTTCATGAATGAGCCGGCCCACTCCTTGATTTCATCGCTTGAAGAGTCGAACCAGGCAGTGGTGATCATTTTATACAGGCCATCCCATTTCTGCTGATAGGCCTTCCCGTTGATTTTTACCGGTACTTTTCTGGACTTTCCGCCGGTCAGGATTAAGTCGAGGGCTTCGGGCGGGATATCTGAAATGGGTGTATCAAAAGAAAAACCGAACTGGCCGGCAATTCCTTCAAGAACCTGAAACGCATAAATCGGGCGGACTTTACCCAACGGTGCAAATCCTTCCTGATTGATACTAAGGGCGGGATCCGGTAGGACTGCACGGCTGTCGATTTCGTGGATTTCACCCAGACCGTCACATTTCGGGCAGGCCCCGTACGGGCTGTTGAAGGAAAACATGTTCGGCGCAGGCTCTTCGTAAGAAATTGAGCAATGGGTACAGGCAAAATGGACACTGAAAAATTGGTCCGGCTCCTGCTCAGGTTTGATAATCAGATTCCCGGCTCCGATTTCAAGTGCCTTTTCAACACTTTCTGACAGCCGGGTCCGGATGGCAGGACTAATGGCCAGACGGTCGATAACCAGTTCAATGTCATGAATTTTATACCGGTCCGCTTTCATTCCGTCAGAAAGAATCAGATCTTCGCCATCCACCCGAACCCGGGTGAAGCCGTCTTTCTGGAATTTTTCGAACAATTCCCGGTAATGACCCTTTCTTCCCCGGACAACCGGAGCAAAAAGCTGGACTTTTTTGTTGTTGCAGGAATGGAGAACCCGGTCAATGATCTGGTCGGAGGTTTGTTTGACAACCGGTCTGCCGCAGTTGTAGCAACTGGCGTCGCCAACACGGGCAAATAAAAGCCTGAGAAAGTCGTAGATTTCAGTGATGGTGCCGACTGTAGACCTTGGATTCCTGGACGTGGTTTTCTGGTCAATTGAGATGACCGGTGAAAGTCCGTCGATATAATCCACATCCGGCCGTTCAAGAACGCCCATAAACTGGCGGGCATAGGCAGAAAGACTTTCCATAAACCGCCGCTGACCTTCGGCATAAATGGTATCAAAGGCCAGAGATGATTTCCCTGAACCTGACAGACCGGTAATAACAACCAGTTTGTCACGGGGAATATCCACACTGATATTCTTGAGGTTATGCTCCCGTGCACCTCTGACAATGATTGCATCTGAAGGGGAAGCAGATTCGGTTGGTAGGGACATAGTGTTCTGCCGGTTGATAAACTTGTAAAGATACCAAATTATCTGAACGTAAAAAAAGAAAACAGGATTCCTGATGAAAGCAGCAAAGCCGAAAAATCCCTACAAACGAAAACAGGAGCCTCCTCTATTTTCTGAAATGTATGAGCTTCTCCGGGATGATCAGAAACCGAAACTTGAACTTGTAAGGGACCTGCTGATGCATGAACTGGACTGTTCAGAAGATTTATACTATTACGGAACCACCTGGGGCTGGGTTCCCAGGTACAGCATCCGGCGGAACAAGGTTGTTGCAGCTATCCATCTTCTGCCGGGGCTGCTTGAAGGCTCGGTCTCACTGAGTACTCTGCATCTGGAATCGGTCAGAAATGAGCCCGGGATCCTGGATGCCCACAAGGCGGCACTTTCGGATGATGCCAATTTCGCCGTAACCAAATGGATCACACTCGAACTGGATACCGAAAAACAGATCCGGAGTTTTATTGAAATTGCCCGGATAAAAAAACGGTTTCTGCTGGAAGGTTCAGGCGAAAGTTAATTTTTGGCAGGAAACTCCTCCTGCCGGTTCTGCAGGAGGAGTTCAATGCGGTCAGGATTTTGGGAGAAGTGTCTCTTCACTGATTTCTGATTTTTTAAACAGCCCAATGGCGCCGTTTAGCCCGACACTCATCACGATATTAAACAAAAAGGCCAGAAAAGCTGCAAGCAGCATTGCCCCGCAGAGTCCGGCAAGAATCATGTAGACATTAAATTCACCATTCGTGTAGATTGCCCGGCGAAGCATCCCGTTCAAGCCGGCCATTCCCATAAAGGCACCCATCCCGATTCCGCCAAGCAAATGCATCCAGAAATGAAAGGTTGCCAGTTTCTGGCTGTACAGCTTTGCCCCGTTCGTCAGAATCGGGAACAGCAGATAAATGGCCGAGTACAGGGTCATGGTCAGCCCGACAAGAATTGCTACGTGTACGTGCGGACCCACAATCCATTGGGTGTTATGAAGAATCCGGTTAAGCCCCAGATCAGCCTGCAGAATCCCCGCAGGAACTGCGAGTGCAAATCCAAGTAAGCCGCCAAGAAGGAATTTAAGTTCATTTGTCATTTTTAGCGGCCGGGCACTCCATAAGGTTACCAGGGTAATAAAAAAGGCCAGACCCTGGGTGATCAGCTCAAAGGCAGTTACCATTTCGCCCGAAACAACTTTCAGGATTGCCGGCTGACCCTGATCGGAAAGCAGGTGATGAGACCAGACCGTCCAGGAAACGATGAGTTCAAGAAACAGGGCTGCCCGTGCCCAGTTTTCCATAAACAGGTTTTTCCCTGTAATCAGCATGGCAAGCAGATACCAGGTTCCGGCAACAAAAATGAGAACCATTCCGTCTGCAATTAAATCAAGTCCCCACCAATACCAATTTTTGTAGAGAAGGGCATCAATTGCTGTTGTTTTTAGATCAAACCCCAGAATAGCTGCCACCATATAAATCAGGATCAGAACCCCGGTAAAGGTAATAATGGCAGCATTCAGAAACGTATCTACCGATCCCCTTGCAATCGCAGCAACCGGCAAACTGACCAGGTGTTCCTTTTTCTCTTTTCTGAAGAAATTGGCGAGACCTGTCAGGCCGAGTGCCGATGCCAGCAGAGCCCTTCCGGGTTGCTTCTCCCATCCGGCCGGAGTGTAAGTGATCGTTTTAAAAATATTGACCACAAACAGAATTGTCCCGACCATGATCAGCGCAATTCCGGTGATAAAGACCGCACCGCCGATGGGCCCGAACTGAGAAAAATCAGCCGGAAGTGGCCAATATAACGTGTAAAGCGGTGCATAATGGGCAATAAATCCCGCAGCCCACATGATCAGAGTTCCGGTTGCAATCAGCCAGAAGGTCCAGGTTGCCGCCTTAAAACTCCACAACGGTTTCTTCATCAGAAAGGGAACCAGGAATAAAAACGCACCGAACACAATCATATAGGTCGATCCGAAAATCCCGACCAGCGGGTGAACGGTCATCATGGCGTAATAGTGTTCGGCATCAACCCCGGGAATCGGTGCAATCTGATACATCCGCATAATCATACCTTCGAGTGCCGCAAACAGATAATACACCAGCCCTGCCACGACAAACTTTAAGGTCAGCTTCTGCATCGGTGTCAGGGTTTCATGACGGAATGCTTTCTGCTCTCCGTGGAGAAAAGTTTCAAAAAAGGTCATTTTAGGTAATCCTTAAGTTAAATGGTTCAGAATAAGAGTTAATCGGCCACTTCAACGGCATCGGGCACATCCATCAAAATTCCCCTTGGACCCGAGTACTCGGTAGACTTAATGGTATAAAGTCCCGGACCCGAAAACTGCCATAGCAAATCATTGCTGCGCCCGGGAACAACCTGCATCTGAAACACCATCGAGTGATCTTGTCTGAATAGTCCGAATCCGTAGGTCAGGTCGGCAGAAGTCACCCGGAACAGAACTTTTGAATACGGTTTAATTTTTATTTTTTCGGAAGGAAGGACAAACTGGTGGTCCCTGACCGACAGTTCCACGACCTGGTCGGGCTGAATCGTATCCCGGTTAAAATCAAGCGGTGCCCAGGGGATGGAATTAAAGGTAAAGACATGAAGTGAGACCCCAAGTACAACCAGAGTTCCAACCCAGGTATAAAAAACACCCGGCTTCAGAATTTTAGCCCCTTTTTCCTTTTTCAGATTAAGGGCAAACCACAGCATCACCGAGAGAATTGCCAGGGCATACAGGGTGTAGACCCAGATAAATCCGCTTAAAACTTCTGCAGAATCAGGCATAATGGCTCCTTTAATTGATACATTGATGTATCATTATGGTATAAAAAAATTATACCGGTTTTTGATTTAGTTCACTGATCGCAGTTTGTGACAGGGTTTGGACCATCTGATCATTGATTCCCTTCCAAAGCTCATGCATTTCGCACGGATTTTGCTCTGAGCAGGCTTCGAACCCGAGCAGGCAATGTTGAAAGGAGTCAAATCCCTGTACAGACCGGATGATATCGGCTACCTTTATTTCTGTGGTAGGTTTTGCAAAGGTGAAGCCGCCTTGAATTCCCTTTTTTCCGTGCACCAGCCCGTGGCCTGCCAACCCTGTCAAAACCCGGCGGATATAACTGTAGCTGATTCCGAGTTGCTCATGCAAATACCTGGCGGTAACCAGTTCTGCTGGCCGGCGTGCCATGAAAATCAGGATCTTCAGGGCATAAATGGTCGTTTTATTCAGCAGCAGCGGATACCTCCCGGCACGTAGTAAGTTTAAGGGATTATTTGAATAAAGTCAAGGACTAAATGGTATATATACCTTTTTGTCTTATTAAGACAGCACGGCATTCTGATCCGGCCCGGCAAATTCAGTCTTTGGACGGATCGATCGTGATCCCTTTTGCCGAGTACCAGGGATGAATCTCCATAATCAACCGCCCGGCTTTGACTGCCGGATCTGCATCTGTCAGGGCTTTTGCTTCTTCAAGTGAGTCCACTTTAAAAACAAAAACTCCTCTCAGTTCAGTGTTATCGGTAAACGGACCGGCAAGCAGCAGTTTGCCTGACTCTGCCATAGCATTGATGTGTGCCATGTGCCCAGCCTGAATCTTTGCCGATTCTTCGGTCTTTTCAGGGGTCCAGGCCGGACCCCGTTTCAGGAAAACCATGTAATAAATCCGCATTTTTTCCGGGTCGGGCATTTGCGATTTTTTCACCGAATCCGGTTTTTCGGTAGTTTGCGCTGAAACCAGAAATCCCGGAAATGCAACCAGGATTATAAGACAAAAACGGATCATACTTCCTCCTGTTTCTCCGAAAATACTCCTGATCCCCTGCAGTTTGCAAGACAGGTTACCGGTAGATTGTTTCCCGAATCTGGTTCAGGATCTTATCTTTGACAGACATGGAATCAATTTCAGCCTTTGAAATCATCAAAACCGGAATCGGGCCGTCTTCTTCTCATACCATGGGACCCTGGCATGCAGCTTCCCTGTTTCTTGAGGATCTGGATGCCCGCGGGCTTTTGGATGAAGTTAACCGGGTGAGCGTCCACCTGTATGGTTCTCTGGCGAAAACCGGGCTGGGACACGGGACCGATAGTGCCGTCCTGATGGGACTTTCAGGGTACGACTTCACCACAATTCCGCCCGGAATTATTCTTCCGGAAACTGAAGCCATTAAAAATTCAGGTCTGATTTCACTTGGCGGAAAGCGCCTACTGGCATTCAAATACACAAAAGATCTGATCTGGGAACCTGAAATTGCTTTGCCTGAACATGCCAACGGTATGACCTTTCATGCCTGGACGGATGGCGGAAGGGTGGTTTCTGAAACCTATTTTTCTGTCGGAGGCGGATTCATAGTCCGCGCAGGGCAGCCGGATCCCTCCACAAAAAAGGTCATTTCGACACCTTACCCCTGCCATTCAGGCGCCGACCTGTTAAAAACATGCCGCACCCTCGGGCTCAGCATTTCACAACTGACCCGGGTCAACGAACAAGCCTGGCGGACACCGGAAGAAATTTCATTGCGGTCGTCAGAACTCTGGACTGAAATCAGGGCCTGTATTTTCAGGGGAATATCAACTGAGGGATTTTTACCCGGCGGACTTCAGGTAAAACGCCGGGCTCCTGATCTTTACCGCAGCCTTCTGGGAACTGATCTGCCTGCAACTCCGGATGACCTGTTTACCCTGATCAGAAAACAGCCGGCTGATTTCAGGACGGTGACGAAATGGATTTCCTGCTTTGCCCTTGCCGTCAATGAGGAAAATGCTTCCTTCGGACGTGTGGTTACCGCACCAACCAACGGGGCAGCCGGTGTGCTTCCGGCAGTGCTCATGTATGCCTGGTGTTTCACCCCGGATTTTCCGGATGAAAAAATCACGGACTTTATTCTGACAGCGGGTGAAATCGGGACTTTGTTTAAAAAGAACGCCACTATTTCGGCTGCAATGGGTGGATGCCAGGCCGAAATCGGGGTTTCATCGGCTATGGCCGCTGCAGCCCTGACAGAAATTTCTGGCGGCTCGCCCGATCAGGTTCTTCAGGCGGCAGAAATCGCCATGGAACATCACCTGGGGCTAACCTGTGATCCTATCGGCGGACTGGTTCAGATCCCCTGTATTGAACGAAATTCGATGGGTGCCATGAAGGCGATTACCGCCTCTCAGCTTGCACTTGAGTCCGATCCGGCGGCCGCCCGGGTGAGTCTGGATGCCGTAATTAAAACGATGTGGGAAACCGCGCGGGATATGAATTCCAGATACAAGGAAACCTCTGAAGGCGGACTTGCAGCTCACATTCCCGTCAATGTTCCAGAATGTTAACCGGTTACCGGTTCCTGAATTGCGTTTCCTTCCAACCAGAAAAGAGGGATTTTACCCGGTTTCTCTGATACTTTCCGGTAGTAGTAACCGGCAGAGTATCAGTAAAAACAACGCATTTCGGCGATTTTGAAAAGGGAAGATCCCGGCGGCAGAACTCAAGAACCGCCTGTTCGGTCAGGGACGGATCACCGGCAATAACCAGGGCCCCCACTTCCTCGCCATACCAGTCATTTTCAAATCCGACCGCAATACCGGCTTTAACTCCCGGACATTTCCCGATCACTTCATCAATTTCAAGCGGCGAGAGATTAACTCCGCCACGGATAATCAGTTCCTTGTACCGCCCGGTAATAAAGAAAAACCGCCGGCCTTCCGGGTCCGTCCGGAAAAAGCCTTCATCCCCGCTTTTAAACCACCCAAATTCAAACGCCTGCCGGTTCGCCTCCGGATTCAGAAAATAGCCATCCATCACAGTGTGACCCCGGATCACAATTTCTCCTTTTACGCCTTCTTCAAGGCTGGTCCCGTGATCATCCTGAATATCCATGTCATTGCAGGGCAGGGGGACCCCGATCGACGGAAATCCGAAATCAGCAATCCAGTGGCGGTGATCCTGTGGTCCCAGATCAACCGGAAGGAAGCAGGAATAGCAGGTAGTTTCTGAAAGGCCATATCCGTGCAGAACCGGAATACCGAACGTGTCCTCAAATTTCAGTGCCAGTTCAACCGTCAGCGGACCGGCACCACAAATCACCCTGCGCAGTCTGCTTTCTGCCGGAAGCCCCGTTCTGCCGGACTGAACCAGAAACTGAAGCAGCGTGGGAACAACCGAAGTTAAGGTAATCTGTTCCGACTCCAGAACCCGGAAAAACAGGTCGTCCGAGAATTTTCTGAGAAGTACAACCGGAGAGCCGGTTATCAGCGGAGTCAGAAAAGTAACTACCGTCCCGTTTACATGGTGCAGCGGCAAAACACACAGAAACCTGTCGGCGGCGGTGATCTGATGCCAGTCTGAAATACCGGCTGCATCCGTCAGAAGCTGCCCCTGGCTCAGGATAACACCTTTCGGATTCCCGGTTGTACCCGAAGTGTAAACAATAAAGGCCTCCTGATTGCGGCGGTTCAGTGCATCATCAAAAGTAAACTCCTCTTCATTCTGCTGATGTAACCGGTTCATGCTGATAACCGGTACCGGCGGACTGAGGGCTTCCAGTCGGAGCTTCTCTTCGTCGAGGACGGCAATCAGGCGGGGTTTGGCATGTTCAATTATATAGTGAAGCCGGTGATCATCTTCCCCCAGATTTAACGGGACAACCGAAACCCCCAACCGCCAGGCAGCCAGATAGGTCAGCAGAACATCCGGATGGTTCATGCCGGCAGTGGCGATGCGGTCTCCCTGCCTGATTCCACGGTCTGCAAGGAACCGGCCGAACCGCCGGCACCGTTCATCAAATTGTTCCCAGGTATACCCGGCAGATTTTTCGGGTCCGGCGTAATAGGTCAGGAAACCGGCATCCGGATGGCGGTTGGCAGCAGAATGAAAAGCAGCTCCAACTGAACTGTACGGCAGTTTCCACTTCCCGCAGGCAACCGCTGCAGTAGATTTCGCTGATTTGATTTTATCCTGAAGACTTCTCATTCTGCACCTGCCGTTTCCCTGTCTGCCGCATTGAATCCTTCATTTTCCTGTTCTTCTTCTCTGGAAGGGAAGAGTTCCCTGGTCCTGCTTTCCGGTCAGTTCCCGCCAGGCATCACTTCCGATCCAGCGGGCAGAACCAGACTCGGCCTGTTTTAAGTGCAGAGAAACCCGGAGCGCTTCATCAAACAGCACCTGGCTTCGCTTCCCAAGGGTTCTGAGCGACCAGTTAACCGCTTTCCGGACGAAATTCCGGTTATCTTCCGAAGCCATGGCGATCAGGTCAAAAAAGGGCAAAAACCGGCTATCCGGCTCTCTTTTAAGGTGGACCGCCAACCCAACCTGAAGGGCAAATCCGGCACGCCGTTCGAATTCCCGATCCCTGAAGCACCATTCTTCTGCTTTTTTCCAGGCAAACGGCGTGTAATTGAATAAATTGGTACAGGCCTGATCACAGACATCCCAGCTATCGAATTCCCGGGCCCAATTTTCCATCTCAGCTTCCGTCATCTGTTTGGGGTCGGCGGTAAAGATTGCAAGAAGCCGGGCCTCATGAAAGCCGGATTCCCACAGGTCAAGCGCAACCTGATGGTTTTTTTTCACTTTTCCGGCCAGTTTTCTGATTTCCGGTACCGAAATCCCCAATGTTCCTTCCGGGTTGATGCCGAACCGGGCCATTCCGGCAACCGCATCCGGATTTGCCTTACTTTTTAATTCTTCTATCAGATCAGAGGAGGTCATCAGGTTTCCGGTTAAAAATCAAGGTTAATCCAGTAGGGAACGGTTCTTTCCGGCAGTTGATTTCCATTTTAAACCGACTATTCTTACCTTTAAGGTTTGGTAAAAAATTGATTTTCCTGTTTCCGGTACGTTTTCAGGATTCAGGCAGAAAACCACAACAGAATTTAAATTAAAAGTAAACAGGAACCGTATGATTCTCAATGCCAGCCAGCTTAAAATCGGATACATTATCAAATTTGACGGAAACCTCTGCCGGGTAACCTCGGTGGTTCACCATACCCCCGGAAACCTGCGGGCCATGGTCCAGACCAAGATGAAAAACATTGCCACCGGTTCAAATGTCGAATACCGCTGGCGGTCAGATGAAAAGGCAGAAAAAATTTCAATGGAACAGGTTGAAATGGAATACCTCTATTCCGATGATCAGTTCCACTATTTCATGAACACCGAGAATTACGAACAAACCAATATTTCTGAGGAAGATCTGGGCGATCTTAAATATCTGCTGCTGCCAAATACCAAATTTATGGTTGAAATGTACGAAGGCCGGCCAATGGGAATTGTTCCGCCACAGCAAATGGTCTTCCAGATTCTGGAAACGGATCCGAACATGAAAGGGGCTACCGTAACCTCTTCAATGAAACCGGCCAAACTCGAAACCGGACTGACTGTAATGGTACCCCAGTTTGTAGAATCCGGCGAATACATCCGGATCAACACGGACGATAATTCCTATCTGGAACGGGTTCAAATGGGGAAATAATCCCCAGGTCATCATTTAAAGGGGATATCTTCAGGTTTGACTGACAGGTATCCCCTTTTTTTATCCCTCAGGATGAGGATTTGATTTTGGAGAAATGCCCTGACCTGCAGATATTTACCGGTTAACAGACAAACTTTCCGGAATGCTGATGCGCATCTGTTTACTCGCCTTTTTCTCCTGTTTGGTTATTGCCTCCTGCCGGCAGGATCCAGCACCCCTTCAAAAAGCTGAAACAGCAAGCGATTCTGATTCACTTCCGGTGATTACACTCGGCTCGGGCGGTGGGTTTACGGGTCTCTGGACCGGCTATGAAATCAGGATAGACGGATCGGTCTGCACCTGGTCCGGCGAAGATCCGGATTCGTCTGCAAAAACTTTTCTTAAAAAAATTTCTCCGGCTGAAGTTGAGTCTCTCGACAGCCTGCTGGCCGAAACTCTGCCGGTTCTGAGCGACCCGGGAAATTTTTCTTACCTTATCCGCCAGCGGAACCAGCCACCGGTGATCTGGAATCAGGCCTCTGAGGAGGGACAAAAACTAACCGGATTTTATGAGTCGCTGATTTCGAGGATCGAAAACAACTACGATACTCTCGACTGACCATCGGGTGACGGGTCCAGAATTCCCCGGATGATTCTGAGGAGCTGTTCTGGCTTGAACGGTTTATGAATCAGGGCTTTAACACCGGCTTTGGTAAGGGAGGCTCTGAGTTCCGGACTGATGTAGCCCGAAATGACCACTGCCCTGAGTCCCGGATTTTTTTCCTTCATCTTTAAAAAGGACTCAGCCCCTCCCATTCTGGGCATTTCCAGATCGGTTACCAGCAGATGAATCTCCCGTTCCTTCCCAAGAAATAAATCGAGAGACTGCTGGCCATCTTCGGCCTGAATCACTGTGTATCCTTTCGCTTCGAGAGTCGAAGATACAATTTCCCGGATCATCCCTTCATCATCGGCGAGCAGAATTGTTTCGGTTCCACCGGGAATGCTGCCCTCATTTTCTTCATCATCCGGAGTTACCGGCTGGGTATCCGGCACAGGAAAGTACAGTTTGAAGGCCGACCCTGCACCTGGCGTGCTGTCCACACTGAGGGTGCCCTTATGATTTTGGATGATACCGAAAACGACCGAGAGTCCGAGTCCGGTTCCTTTTCCAACTCCCTTTGTTGTGAAAAATGGCTCAAAAATCCGCTGCTGGGTAGCCTGATCCATCCCCTGTCCGGTATCCGTAACGGCAATTTCAATATACCGGGTAGAGGATCCGGAATGTTCATGGGCAGGGACCTGATGCCGGTCGATTTCCCGGCTTCTGAGGGTAATGGTTCCGCCATCGGGCATAGCATCCCGTGAGTTTACACAGAGATTCAGTAAAACCTGATGCAGGTGATTGACGTCGGCAAAAATGACGGGAAGTTCTCCTGCCAGCTCCATTTCAAGAACAATCCCCTTCGGGAAAGTCTCAGACAGCATTTTGACCAGATCCCGGATGACGTCATTTACCCGGACGGCCTCGATCAGCATATCGTTTTTCCGGGCAAATGTGAGAAGCTGACGGACAAGCCCGCCACCCCGTTCAGCCGATTTCAAAATATTGTCAATACGCTTGGCATTTTTTTCGGGATTCGAGAAATCCTTCTGGAGCAGGGTTGCAGATCCGACAATGATATTCAGAATATTATTGAAATCGTGGGCAATTCCGCCGGCCAGTGTCCCGATTGAATCCATTTTCTGAACCTGGCGCAGATGTTCTTCCATTTGTTTCTGGGCAGAAACATCCTTCATGGTCCCGATCATTCTGACTACCTGACCGTCCTCATCTCTTAAAAAGACGCCATTGCTTTCAACAAAAAAATACCCGGAATCTTTTTTCAGAAACCGGTACACCAGGTGGTACGGCAGTTCCTGTTTCATGCAGTCATACAGATGAGAAACAGCCATATCCCGGTCATCCGGATGAATCATTTCACCCCAGGCCAGAATATCCGTGCGGCTGAATTCTTCTTCGGTAAAGCCCGTCAGCAGTTCTATTGCCCCGGTCCAGGTAATCTGACCCGAAAAAATATCATACTCAAAAATAATCTGGCCGGTTTGCTCTATTAAAAACCGGTACCGGTCCTCAAGCTGGCGCGAAACTGAAGCGGAAAACTGAGGAGTGTGTCCTGGTTCAGCCACGGACGGCATACCCTTTCGAAATCAAAACTTCCTTCACTTTTTTAACCTGATCACCCTGAATTTCAATTACCTTGCCTTTTACCGTCCCGCCGGTCCCGCAGCCCTGTTTGATTTCCCTGGCCAGTTTTTCGATGACCTGCGGGTTATGATCAAATCCGGAAATCAGGGTTACGGTTTTGCCGGCCCGGCCTGAACGGTCGGTTTTAACCGTCAGAGCCTTGTCCAACTTTTCCTTCTCGGCAACGGCTTTGGAGGCCTGTGCTGAAAGTTCTGCATGCTTGGTTTTAAGCAGTTCTGCCAATGTTGCCATAAATTCTGATCCAGTTTTGCCCGGGGAGCCAGTAATGAAGGTATAAAGATAAAACCTTTCAGCCGGTTTTGCTGTTATCCCGGTCAGAGATCTTTCAAATCGGGTTCTGCTCTTCCGGCATTCCCGAGGTTCTTGGTATCTTGTTTTGTATCTTTATCCGGATTCTTTTACTTAACAGCACAGGTTTTATGCTTTTTGAATATCTCTGGACCGTTTTTATTCTGATTATCCTGGAAGGGCTGCTTTCTGCAGACAATGCACTTGTACTTGCCGTTCTGGTCAAGCATTTACCTGCCAAACAGCGGAAAAAAGCCCTAACCTACGGAATCTGGGGCGCCTTCGGTTTCCGGTTTCTGGCCATTATTCTGGCTAGCTGGCTGATTGTTGTCTGGCAGGCCCAGGCTGTTGGGGCCCTTTATCTCCTGTATGTTGCCTTCCGGCATCTCGTTTTTCCTGTTTCTGAAGGTCAGATTGAGGAAGCAGAACATACTTCCTTCTGGAAAACGGTCATTTCGGTCGAAATAGCAGACATTGCCTTTTCCATTGACTCCATTCTGGCTGCAGTTGCCCTGGTTCAATCACTTCCTCCCTCCGATTGGGAACACATCGGGGGATTGGATGGCGGACGGTTCCTTGTCGTCATTATCGGCGGAATTCTGGGTATCATTACCATGCGGTTTGTGGCCGGATTTTTCATCGAACTGATGCAGAAATATCCGGGACTTGAAAAAGGCGCCTACCTGATCGTTGGCTGGATCGGCCTGAAACTTGCCCTGGTTACCCTGTGCCATCCCGGTGTCGGGCTTCTGCCTGAAGACCTCCCGACCTGGTTAAGCTACAAAATTATTTTCTGGACCGGGCTGGTCGGCATGTTTGCCGGCTCCATGCTCTGGAAACCCAAACCTCCAAAGGCGTAACCCGTACCGGAATCTCCTGACCCTTTTCAGTCGCCGTTCAGATCATGAAAGGCGATCCCGGTAATCACTTTTGGATAGAAGAAAGTCGATTTCTGGGGCATGACATGGCCGGAATTACAGACTTCCACCACCGACGATACCGGCGTCGGGTTCATCAGGACGGCGAGCCGGGATTTCCCTGCCGAAACCTCCCGTACAGTTTCATCCCAATCCTTGGAGTAGTGCAGGTTTACCTGCTGATCCTGTGCCTCCTGGGAAATACCCAGAAACCGGGTGAATACGATCCGGTGAAGGACTGAAACATCCAGTTTTCTGACTTCTGCCGGAATTCCTGTCCCTTCGAAAAAGGACTCATTCCCCAGGAATGTCAGTCCGGTCCATTTCAGCCCAGAAGGTTCCTTCCTGACAAGCCCCAACCTCCCGGTTGCTTTTTCAGCCAGAAATGCCTTTAACTCAGCTTCAGACGCAAGATTTGAAACTGAAAAGGCGTCGGGAAGCAGGGCATCAAGTCCGCCAATAAGCGCCTCAGGAATTCCATGAACCAACCGGTGAGTCGGGTAAACAACCAGATCAGGGTCATCCATATTGGTGAAATAGGCCATCACAAAGTTATAGGCTTCATTTCCGGTGTGGGCTGGGTTTTGGGATGCCCTGAGTTCAGAATAAGCCAGAGCCGTTTCGTACCGGTGATGTCCGTCTGCGATATAAACCCGTTCCTTTTCAAAATAGTTTTGAATTTTTTCAAGAAGCGGTCCGCTTTTCAGCCGCCAGACCAGGTTGTGGGCACCCTGATAATCGATCACATCCATGAACGGAACTTCGTCACGGGTATCGGCTAATAGGTCATCAATGGTAAGTTCCGGGTCGCGGTACAAAATAAAGATCGGTGAGAAATTTGCCGCCGTTTCCTTAAACAGGTTCAACCGGTCCGTTTTTGCCTTGGCAAGCGTCCGTTCGTGCGGCATAATCACCCGGTCGGTGAATGGCTGGGTTTTCAGACGGGCAAGAAACCCCTTCCTGGTGACCTTTTTTCCGGATTTTGTCACAAAAGTCTGGTCATAAACATAGATTGCCGGGCGTTCATCCGCTACCAGAACCTTTTCATTCCGCCAGGCCGTCCAGCGTTCGGCTGCACTCTGATACCGGTTTTCCTCCATTGGCAGTTCAAGCCGCACCGAGTTGTACGGATGCCGGTTATACAGATCCTGATGCAGTCCTGGATTAATGACATCATACGGCGGGCAGGTAATTTCCTGATAATCTGCTTTTCCCGGGTTGTAAATCACTCCTTTAAACGGTTGAACGGTGGCCATAAATCTCCTCAGTTTTTCACAATGTTACTTGAAAACGGAAAAATTTACCATTTAAAAACGATTAAAAGGTCTGTTTTCACTAAATTCTAACCCGGAAACCTTTTCTCTCCAGAGGATTTTGATGAGTTTTCACCAAAATTGTCATCTACACAACCAATAACCACGATTGATAATATAGATTTTTCCTATTTAAATTGTTTCCCTAACTTGCATTAAAAAGGAGTTCAACCATGTCTAAACTGAATGCAATCGGCCTCGAATCCAAGAAAGCAAAAAAACTGGCTGCCGAACTGAATGATCTGCTTGCAAATTACCAGGTCTTCTATATGAATGTTCGTGGTTATCACTGGAACATCCAGGGCGAGAAGTTTTTTGAACTTCACCTTAAGTTTGAAGAATTGTATAACAACCTGCTTTTAAAGGTTGATGAAATTGCCGAACGGGTTCTGACTTTGGGCGACACACCCGTTCATGCCTATTCTGACTACATCAGCCGGTCAGAAATCTCTGAAGCAAAAAATGTTCATGACGGAAAGCTAGCCGTTGCCGGAATTCTGGATTCTTTCAAAGTGACCATAACCCGGCAAAGATCCCTTCTTGACCTGGCTTCAGACGCCGGTGATGAGGGCACCAGCGCCATGATGAGTGATTACATCCGGGAGCAGGAAAAACTGGTCTGGATGTATTCGGCCACCTTAAGAAAGTGAATTCGTCACGCCGGGACGCCGATTAAGGTTGTCCCGGCGGTCAATTATAAATTCATTATTCCTTTCTGATCCTCTGTTTTCTTTCCCGTTTTCTCCGTAGTTTTTGCCGGTACGTGTCCTGATTCCAATTTTTCCAGGCAGATTCCCGGTCTGCCCTGTCCTTTCAACCTGGCATCCACCCGTCTGAAAGGCTTTTTATGAAAGATACTGTTGCCATTATCCTTGCCGGAGGGAAGGGAGAACGGTTATATCCCCTGACCCGGGACCGGTCCAAACCGGCTGTTTATTTCGGTGGGATTTACCGGATCATTGACATAGCTCTTAGCAATTGTGTCAACTCAGAAATCTACACGATTATGGTCTTCCCGCAGTATAAAGCCCAATCCCTGATGGATCATATCGATGAGGGCTGGAATATATTCAACCATTCACTTGGGCATTACCTCAGAATCGTTCCGCCTCAGATGCGGGTCAGTTCAGACTGGTACCGGGGCACTGCTGATTCCGTCAGGCAAAACCTGGATTTGCTTGAACATGCTCAGGCTGAACATTTTCTGATTCTTTCGGGGGATCATATTTACAAAATGAATTATGATCAGTTCCGGGAATTTCATCTCGAGTCAGACGCCGGTATTTCCCTGTCGGCCATAGAAGTGCCGGTTGAAGAGGCCGGAAAGTACGGAGTTCTTACGGTCAATGAACAGTTTCGGGTGACGGGATTTGAGGAAAAACCGGCAAAACCCTCCGAAATCCCAGGAAGGCCAGGGTTTTCACTTGTCTCAATGGGGATTTATCTGTTTAACCGTGAGTTGCTTCTGACTTCGCTTCGGGAAGTTCCCGGTGATGATTTTGGCCAGCATCTCATCCCGTGGCTGATCCAGCGTGAAAAAGTTTATGCCTACCCGTACACAGCAAAAAATAAAATCCGGGATTATCTGGTTAAAAGCTACCCTGACGGTCGCCGTGAACGTGTGCTGGATCCTCATACTCCCGATTCGGGATACTGGCGGGATGTGGGGGATATTGATGCCTACTGGTCTGCCAATATGGATCTGACCGGTGTGGCTCCGGCATTCAACCTCTACAGCACCTTATGGCCGCTGAGGACTGCATTTAAAAGTTATCCGCCGGCAAAAACCATTTTCCAGAATTCATCTGAGAACCGGGTTGGACAGGTTTTTGATTCCCTTCTGGCTCCCGGGACGATTATTTCCGGCGGAAAAGTCAGCCACTCCGTCCTTCATTATGACGTCCGGGTGAATTCCTGGGCCGAAGTCAGCGAATCGGTCATTTTCCCGCATGTTGATGTTGGGCGGTACTGCAAGATCAGGCGGACTATCATTGACAGGGATAATCATATACCACCGGGAACTGTTATCGGATATCATCCCGAAGAAGACAGGAAACGGTTTGCCATTTCAGAAAAAGGCATCGTGGTTGTTGGAAGGAAGACTTTCCGTTAGCCGGCAGGTTCAGTCCACCGGTTCAAAATTCCGCCAACTTCCTTGATCAGATCCGGGTCTTCATGATAAGGCGTAATTGGAATATGCCGCCCGGTTTTCAATTCTGCCTCGATCCGGAAAAAGGGTGGACCTTCTCCTTTACTGGTCTTTTCACGCCTTACAGCCGTATCCAGCTTTAAAAGATCTTTCCGCTGAACCACCCGGTCGAAATGCCAGGGCAACGGCCCGTGATCCACAACAATCCGGTCCTGAAAAACCGTGATCCGGGTTGAGTTAAAAAACCGGACAAAACAGTAATAGATAAAGAAAACCAGAACAAACGCCACAATGGCCATAACAATATCATAGGGACCGGTTTCGGGTCCAGAGAAGGTAATCGTCTGCCACTGGGTTGATACCATGACCCCAAATGCAACCAAAACGAGGCCACCAAGCAAAATATAGGAAATGGACCGCCACTTTAAAACCAATTCCTTCCGGTCCGGAAATTCGGCAGCGGTCAGTTCCGGAAACCGGATGGCTCTTTTTTCGGGAGTCATGACCGGGAGGGGGTTTTGGAATCCTGCAGATCTCCTCTGAGGTAAACGACCTGCTGAGGAAGCGGAATTTCTATCCTGTTGTCCCGGAAAACCCGGTCAATTGCCAGTCTTAAATCCTCGGCAACCCTGAACTCATCTTTATAATGAGCAACCCGGCAAACCAGCGTAACCAGCAGTTCCGAATCTTTGAACTCAATAAAAAAGGCCTTCGGTTCAGGGTCCTTCAAAACTTCAGCATGGCCGGTTGCAATTTCAACCAATAATTTTTTAGCAAGCTCCAGATCCGTCCCGTAGGCAACCGGAATATCCATTTTTATCCGGGAAGCCGGGTCGGGGTAACTAAGATTGATCAACTGGCTTTTGGCGATTTCTGAGTTCGGAATAATAACGACATGGTTATCAAAATTCAGAATTTTGGTGGATCTGAGTCCGATCCGGATGACATCCCCGGTTAGTTGGGAAGTAACCAGTTTAACCCGGTCACCAACCCGAAACGGCCGGTCAATCATAATTACAAACCCGGAAATCATGTTGGAAAGTGTATCCTGAGACGCATAGCCAACAGCAAAGGAAACAGCAGCCCCCCCGATGGCGAGCCCGGTCAAATCCACATGGAAGTAGTTCAGAACAACCGCAACCCCGGTAACATAAATAACAATTTTCACCAGTCGTTCCACCAGCGGGGCCAGTTCGTCATCAATTGAGGTTTCAGTTTTCGAAGCAATGGTTTCGATGTACCACTGCATGATGATATCAAACAGTTTTGAAAGAAACCGGCAGATGAGAAAAACAAAGGTTGTTACAGCCAGACCGATGATAATTTTTTGCCATATTTCAGAAAAATGCTCTCTGATTTCATCGAAACTGTAATAAAACGCGACAATATAAATCACCTGGGCGATAGACTGGTTTATCAGGCTCAGAATCTTGTCGTCCAGATCAGTTTCTGTGGCCGTTGTTACAAACCGTTCAATCAGTTTTACAATGCCTTTCACGATCATTGCAAGAACAAATCCGGCTGCGAGCATCAGCCCCATAAAGGCAAGATCACCCCACATGTTATCGGTTATAAATCCGGAAATCCAGACCCTGACGGGGTTCAGGCTGGTCATCATTTCGGGAGTTCCCATTTTTTCAATTCCTCTAAAAAGTGATGGGCGGTTAAGTCAAACTGAATCGGTGTAACGGAAATATAATTTTGTGACACCGCAATTTCATCCTGGTCATCAGCATCATCCACAATAATGAGATTTCCGGTCAGCCAGTAATAATTATTGTTATGCGGATCTTTTCGGTGATCAAACGCATCATCCCAGATTGAATTTCCCATCCGGGTAACTTTAACACCGGCAATACTGCTTTTCGGCAGCGGGGGTACATTCACGTTCAGAAGCAGACCGCCTGGTAAGCCTTTCTGAAGAACCAGCTTGCCCAGTTCAAGGGCATAGCCGGCGGCCACAGAAAAATCGGGGGCTCCATAGGTAGCCAGACTGATGGCGATAGACGGAATTCCGAGAAAGGTTCCTTCAGTCGCTGCAGAAACGGTTCCGGAATAGATAATGGAGGTCGAAGTGTTTCCGCCGTGGTTAATTCCTGAGATAATCAGATCAGGCTGTTCCTTCATCAGGGACCTGAGAGCCAGTTTAACACAATCTGCCGGAGTTCCGCTGACGGCATAACCGAAAAACTCACCGTTGATTTTGTACTCTGAAACCCGGAGGGGTGAATGGATGGTAATGGCATGTCCTACTGCACTCATTTGCTTGTCAGGGGCCACAACGGTTACGTCAAACTCGGCTTTAAGTGCTGTCGCCAGAGCATAGATTCCCGGTGCATTGATTCCATCATCATTGCAGACCAGTACTTTTTTCTTTGTCATTTCAGTCCTTATTCTCTTTCAGGCGGGGACCCGGGTTAATAGCTTTCTTCTTTTGACGGAAAATTTTTCTGGCGGACATCGGTCACGTACGTTTTAACCGCATCCAGAACCGTGTCACCCAATTCAGCATACCGTCTTACAAACCTGGGCCTGAACTCATTGAACAGTCCCAGCATATCATAACTGACCAGAACCTGACCGTCACAGCCGGCACCGGCTCCGATTCCAATTGTGGGAACAGAAACCGAAGCGGTGACCTTTTCAGCAACCTGAGCCGGAATTTTTTCGAGAACAATGGCAAAACATCCAGCCTCTTCAAGCTTTTTAGCATCCTGAACCAGGCGGACGGCCTCCAGTTCTTCCCTTGCCCTGACCTTGTAGGTACCGAATTGATGAATAGACTGCGGGGTAAGCCCAAGGTGACCCATTACCGGTACCCCGGCGTCAGTGATTTTACGGATAGCCGGAACCATTTCAGCACCGCCTTCCAGTTTTACTGCCCCGGCACCAGACTCTTTCATAATTTTCCCGGCGTTTTTCAGAGCTTCTTCCGGATTTACCTGATAGCTGAGAAACGGCATATCCACAATAACAAGTGCCCGTTCTGTCCCTCTCACAACTGCCTGAGCATGATAAATCATTTGCTCAACGGTTACAGGAAGGGTGGTTTCGAATCCTGAAAAAACATTTCCGACTGAATCACCCACAAGCAAAATATCGGTTCCGGCCGCATCCAGGAGCCGGGCCATGGTGTAATCATAAGCCGTCAGCATGGCAATTTTTTCCTGAGAGGCCTTCATATCCCGAATGACCTGGGTGGTTACCCGGCGGCCGGCCTGATGAATACTCATAGTAGACTCCTGTATTTTTTTCGGAAATGGTAAACCATTTCCTGTTCCTCGGGTTTAAGTGCATCCGGCTGAAACCGGATTCCGAGTGTTTCTGCCAGAATACCGGGAATGTCCGACAGGAACTGATCCACAGAAAAAGGATAGTTTTCCCGGGCAATACTGGTCGATTTTTCGTTGAGGATGGTCCTCATCTGCTCCCGTTCCTCTTCAGATCCACAGGCCAGCAGATCGGCAATTTTAAGATGACTGTCGGTTAGCAATATGCTTCCATGCTGCAAAAGAACAGATCCGTAAACCCGCTGGGCAGAACCCACCAGTTTTTTACCCTTCAGTGTCAGTTCACTTTTTGCCGAGGAAATAAAACACGGGACCGCAGTAAGTCCTGAATAAACTGATTTAAAGTCATCATTTCTGGTGGTGTAGCCGGTCGGGATATTTTGTCTGGAAAAAGCCAGATGAAAAGAGTGGTGGATGAGATCATACCAGTCTGATGGTGCCGGGGTTCCGAGCGGAAGAACCACCGAATAGGTCAGTTCGCCATCATGAAGGACCGCCCGGCCACCGGTTGGCCTGCGCACGATATCAATTCCAGCCTGTTTACATTCACCGGCAAGAACTTCGGAAAGAGGTTGGTGATAGCCCAGAGACAATGCCGGAGGTTTCCAGAAATAAAACCGGAACACCGGTCCGGAAAGGCGGCTCAAAACCGATTCAACCAATGCTGAATCCACCGCCATATTTTCAAAGCCGGAAAGAGCCTGATCCTGGATCAGGCGGCCGATACTCATTTGGGTCCCCGGATGATCCCCCTGTCACATTTCCGGATAAACTCGACAAAATAGGCGACTTCGGGAAGCTGGGTGACTTCTGCTTCAATGGCCTTCAACGCATCCGAAACATTCAAACCGCGGCGATAGAGAATCATGAAAGCCTTGTCAAGTGCTTCGATTGACTCCCGGCTGAAGCCCCGGCGTCTGAGTCCGATCAGATTCAGACCCTCGGCAGTCAGGGGTTCCCTGCCTGCCAGTACATACGGCGGAACGTCTTTGGTGATTCTGAATCCGCCGCCAACCATGACATGGGCACCGACTTTGGTAAACTGGTGAATCGGCGTCATTCCGCCGATAATGGCCTGATCATGAATTTCGACGTGACCGGCAACCTGAACTCCGTTTGCCAGAATCACCTTATTCCCCACAACCGTATCGTGTGCCACATGGACGTAAGCCATAAGCAGGCAGTCCGATCCGATTACCGTCTGGTTTGAATGGGTAGTTCCGCGGTTCAGGGAACAGAATTCCCGCACCACGGTGTTATCCCCCACGATCAAAGTGGTTTTTTCACCCTTGTATTTTAAATCCTGCGGGGCAGTCGAAACCACTGCACCGTGGTGAATTTTGACCCCTTTGCCAATACGTGCACCGTCTGCCACCAAAGCAGAAGACCCGATCACCGTATCATCACCGATGACGACATCCTCTTCAATGACTGTAAACGGGCCGACTTCGACATTGTTTCCCAATTCAGCTTTCGGTGATACTTCAGCAAATTTATGGATACGGGCAGACATGGTTTTACCTTTCAACGATGGAGGCCATCATTTCAGCTTCACAGACAACCTGGCCTTCAACACTTGCTTTTCCTTTGATCGTGCAGATTTTGCGCCGTCTTGAAACCATTTCAACTTCAATAACAAGCTGATCACCGGGAGTTACCGGTTTCCGGAACTTGCACTGATCAATTGACATGAAGTAAACCAGATTTTCCTCGGCATTCTCAATTCCGTTCAGCAGCAGGATCCCGCCGGCCTGGGCCATGGCCTCAACAATCAGAACACCGGGCATGACCGGGTGACCCGGAAAGTGTCCGTTGAAAAAGGGCTCATTCCGGGTGACGTTTTTAATGGCGGTTATTTTTTCATCCAGCTTAAATTCGAGTATCCGGTCAATCAGAAGAAACGGATACCGGTGCGGCAGGATTCTTTCAATGGCCTGAATGTCAAAAACGACCCCTTCCTTTTTGACATGCTGGAATTTACGGGATAGTTTTCTGGCATCCACCAGTTTTCTGAGTTCTTTAACAAAAGCAATATTGGCAGCATGACCCGGCCGGGCAGCAAGAACCTGTCCTTTCAGGGGTGCCCCGATCAGGGCCAGATCACCCATGAGGTCGAGCAGCTTATGGCGGGCCGGTTCATTCTTAAACCGCAGTTCCTTATTATTCAGAAACCCGGTGTTCCCGATGACCAGTTCTCCGTCAATTTTGAGTTTATCCTTCAGCCTCGTCAGTTCAGAACCATCCACATTCCGGTCTACAATAACAACGGCATTATCAATATCACCGCCTTTGATCAGGCCCTGTTCGGCCAGCATTTCGACTTCGGTGAGGAAACAGAACGTTCTGGCAGAAGCAAATTCTTCAACAAATTCCTTGATCGAGAACATCCCGGTATGCTGGCTTCCCAGAGCCGGATTGTTGTAATCAACCATTACCGTCAGACGAAAATCGTCGGCCGGAAGTCCAACAATCTGAACCCCCCGGTTTTCCTCTGTATACTGAATGGTCTGATCGATGACCAGATAATCTTTCAGAGCTGTTTGTTCCTGAATTCCTGCTGTGAGAAGTGCATCCACAAAGGGTTTTGCAGATCCGTCCATGACAGGGGGTTCTGGTGCACTCAGTTCTATGCGGCAATTGTCAATCTGCAGCCCGACAAGTGAAGCCAGAACATGCTCAACAGTATGCACCCGTGCGTCACCAAGCTGTATGGTCGTTCCCCGTGAAAGATCCACTACATAATTCACATCGGCGGGTACTTCGGGATGCCCGGGAAGATCAACCCGTACAAATCTGAATCCGTAATTTTCGGGTGCCGGTTTAAAGGTGACTGTCGAAACATGCCCGGTATGGAGCCCAACGCCGGAAAGAGATACTTCGCTTTGTATGGTTTTTTGTTTTTCAATCATACTGGTTATTTATTTTCCCCGATTTTCGCTTCAAGTGCTGCCAGTTTGTCTTCCAGTTCCTTGATCTGACGGAAAAGGGCAGGTAACTGCCGCATAGATCCTTCCAGGCGGAAGGCTTCCTTGATCGGTTTGGCCGGAGTTCCGAAATAGGTTGTCCCCGGCTGGGTTAAGGATTTGCTCACTCCAGACTGGGCTCCGATGCTGACGTGGTTCACCACTTCAAGGTGCCCGGCAATTCCGACCTGGCCCCCGATCTGGCAGTTCGACCCAACCTTAACGGAACCGGCAACGCCTGCCTGGGCGGCCAGAACGGTGTTTTCTCCGATATTTACATTGTGGGCAATCTGAATCAGGTTGTCCAGCTTGGTTCCCTGTTTAATGACCGTTGCACCCAGAGTCGCCCGGTCAACTGCCGTGTTGGCACCGATTTCAACATCATCTTCAAGGATGACAAAACCCATCTGCGGAATTTTCCTGTAAACACCGTCCATTCCGGGGACGAAACCGAATCCGTCCGAACCGATGACCGTGCCGCTGTGAATGATCACCCGGTTATGAATCTGCACCTGATGATAGACCGTTACGTTCGGGTAAATCAGACAGTTTTCGCCGATTGATGCAGATGGCCCGACAACTGAATTGGCATAAATCCGGGTGTTGTTTCCGATCCGGGCATCCTTATAAACAACAACACCCGGACCAAGGGTAACGTTCGTCCCCAGCCGGGCGGAAGGATCAACCTGTGCAGTCGGGTGAATGCCGCCATCCGTCCAGTTCAGAGGCGGATTAAACCGTTCAAGGGTAAAAAGGAAAGCGGTATAGGGATCGGAAACCCGGATAACATGTTTCGGCCCATTTTCAGGGACCTGAATATCAGGGGAACAGATCAGGGCCTGAGCCCGGGTACTGGAGAGGTATTTTTCGTACTTGGAATTTGAGATAAAGGTAACCTGGCCGGAATCTGCTTCTTCGATTTTCGCAATTCCGGTAATGGTAAATTCAGGGTCGCCTTCAAGTTTACCGCCGAGAAATCCGGCAAGTTCTGAAAGTTTCATCGTGCCTCCGGTTGAATAAAAGAACAACAAATTAAAAAGACCTGCCGGGCAGGTCTCTTCAACTTATCCTTACTTCTTCGATTCGGTTTTGGGTTCTGCAGCTGCCTTGGCAGTTTTCAGATAGTCGAGGACTTTAAAGGTAATATCCAGACTGTCATCTGCATAGAGGACGATATTTGAAAGGCTGTTGGCTTTATCAAAAACAGCCACGTACCCTTCTTTTTTTGCCACAACCTGTATGGCATCGAGCACTTTTTCTTCGATGGGTTTAAACAATTCAAGCTGCTTCTGCTGCAATTCCTGGGTTTTGGTCTGGTTGTATTGCTGAAGCTCAGCCTGTTTCTGCTGCAGTTCCTGCTCGGTTTGTTTCTTCTTATCCGGTGACATCATGTCTTTTTTCCGGTCGTAGTCGGCAACATCAGCCTGAAATTTCTGGGCTTTTCCGGCAAATTCAGCTTCTGCGGCTTCCTTTGCTTTCTGCATCTGGGCCTGGATTCCTTTAGCCTCAGGCAGGTTTTCGATGATCTGCTGGGAATTTGCAACTGCAATTTTCATTTGGGCGCTGAGTCCTGTTGCATTGAAAACAAGTGCAGAGGTCATAACCAGTGCCGTGATCAGTCTGATGGTCATAGTCGGATCTTTCTGTTTAGTTTTTATCAATTCCGGTAGCTCTGACCCGTTTCAGAATTTTTTCTGTCAGATCCAGAGCCGGATTGGCGTAAAAGATAGAAATCTGACCGCTGCGGTCAAAAATAAAGTCTATTTTCTCTTCTTCTGCCACCACTTTTGCAGCTTTAAAGATACTATTTTGAATCGGCTTCATCAACTCACTCTGTTTGGTAAAGAGTTCGCCGTTAACCCCGAATTTCTTGTTCTGATAGTCTGCAATTTTCTGCTCAAGTGCAATAATTTCGTCTTCCCGTTTCCGGCGGACATCATCCGAATACAGCAGGGACTGGGTTCTGAATTCCTTAAACCGGTCATCCAGTTCTTTCTTCATCTGCTGGATTTCCTTTTTCCAGTCTTCAGTCATGACATCAAGCTGGTTCTGAACATCCTTCACCTCGGGCAGTTTTTCCATGACGGAATTGGAATCAAAAAAACCAACCTTGACCTGTGCGGCAGCCGGCAGGGCGGTTAGTAAAAACAGAATGGCGGCAAAATACGTTTTCATACAGTTTCTCCGGGATGTGATTCCGGTAAAATTAGCGTCATTTTATAAAAAAAAACAGGCAATTTACTGACCCTGTCCAAAGGTAAAGGTTAAGGTCCATCCGTTCGGATTCCGGCTTCTGGAGGTTCCGTCAAGTCCGTAGCCGTAGTCAAGGCCAATCATTCCGACGAAGGGCAGAAAGATTCTGACACCGGCACCGACCGACCGTTTCAGTTCAAACAGACTGGCTTCATCGAACTGGCGCCAGGCATTTCCTGCATCGAAAAATCCGAGCATATAGACCGAAGCCTGTGGGGTCAGGGTTATGGGATATCTGAGTTCAGTGGAATATTTGAAAAAGGTTTTGGCTCCGATCGGAACATCATCCAGATCACGTGGACCAACTTCCCGGTCATCATATCCCCGCAGGGCAATGGTTTCGAAGGCACTCAGCCCGGAACCACCCATATAAAAATATTCCTGATAGGGAATGGCCCGCTTGTCATCCCCTTTGGTTGAGTGAAGGAATCCGAACCGGGAAGACTGGAACATGACCAGGTCGCCGGTGATCCGGCTGTAACCTTCCAGATTCAGTTTGTGTTTGGTGTAAGTTGAGGTTCCCGGCAGGAACGGTGCGCCGGCAAGTTCAGTGTAGAGCACCAGATTGGACCCGCCGCGCGGAAAAATCGGGTTGTCATAACTGTTCCGGGTAAAAATCTGGGTCAGAGTGTACTGGGTTGATTTCCCGCTGAGGTAATAATAGGAATCCGTACCGCTGTCATAATCATTGCTCTGATATCTGAAAATCCAGTTTCCGCTGAAGTAATCATCCGGCCATTTCAGGCGCCGGCCAACACTGACCGAAAATCCACGCTGAATCAACTGATAATAAATATTCTGGTAAGTATAATAAACACTGAACCCAACCGAAGTCGGGGTATCATTGAACCAGGGTTCCTGAAAACTGAGGGAATAGGTATTGTACCGGTTGTTGACACCGAACTGGGCATCAATCGACAGGCGCTGGGCATCACCGACCGGGATGGGCTGCCAGGCTTCCTTATTGAAAGTCTCCTGTGCAGAAAAGTTGGTAAAGGTCAGTCCGACGGCACCCGAAAACCCAAAGGTTGCCGAATAACCGGCACTCAGGTTAAACTGATCGGATGATTTTTCCTGAACGGTGTAGACAATATCCACTGTTTCCTGATCCACTATCGGGGTCTGGATATCAATTTTTTCAGGATCAAAGAAATTGAGAACCGAAATCTGACGCTGTGACCTAACAATGGCATCCCTTGAAAAGGTATATCCCGGAAGTGTATAAAGTTCCCGGCGGATGACCTTTTCCTTGGTTTTGGTGTTGCCGCGGATGTGAACACGCCCGATGTTGACCTGATTTCCTTCGGTAATGGTAAACGTCAGATCAACCGAATCCTTTCCGACAACGGTTTCCTGTTTATCCACCTGGAAAAACATATATCCCCGGTCGTAATAGAGTGACCCGATATCTTTCCCTTCCTGGGTAAAATACAGGTTCTGGCTCAGCTTTTTCTGGTTGTAAACGTCGCCTTCCTTAAAACCCAGAACATCGAACAGGGTCGTATCCGAATACAGTTTGTTCCCGACCCAGTTGATATTTCTGACAAAATACTTTTCGCCTTCAAACACCTGAATGTCGATATACATCTGGCGGTCATTTTCGGGATTGTAGGAAATGGTGTCACTGATCAGGCGGTAATCCTTAAACCCCTGTTCCTGATAGAAATCTTTCAGGAGACCCAGATCTTTTTCATACTCTTCCCGTTTAAACTTGGGTCCGCCAAAGATCCGCCACCAGGAATCCTGATTGGTTTCCTTGAATGCATCAACCAGATCATCGTTTTCGAAAGCGGTATTGCCGTGAAACCGGATTTTTTTGACATAAACATCCGGGCCTTCATCCACCTTGATAACCAGATTGACTTTTCCCGGAGCCTTTTCAACCTGGTCCCACGAAACCGAGGCTTTCAGATACCCGTCTTTTTCATACCGCTTTACAATGGCTTTTTCCCATCTTTTCAGGGTTGCAGGTGTTAAAATCTGACCTTTGATCAGGGTAATCACTTTTTCGAGGTCTTCTTTGTCGAGTTCATCCAGGCCGTCCCACTCCCAGGTATCGAGGCGGTTGTGTTCCCTGATGCGGATAATCAGGAAAATCTGATCACCAATCCGCTGGTCTTCGAGAATCTGAATGTCACTGTACAGCCGCTGGTTCCACAGCCTGTTAATGGCATTTGAAATTTTTTCGGACGGCATTGTCAGCTCATCACCGACAGAGAGACCCGAGTTGCTGATCACATTCTGCGGATCGGCAAATACAGTTCCTTCGACGGTTATCCCGGCAATTTTAAAAGTCTGGGTTTTGGGAGTTTGGTTTTGAAACTGGGAAAATCCGGTCAGAGGAAGGGCCAGAAACGAAACAAGAAGGGTCAGGCGGATAAACTGCATGTAAAAGAGCCTTATAAAAAACAGGTGATGCCGGGTCAGACCGGCTTTAATTGTTCACTCACTTTTCCGAAACGCCGTTCACGCCGGGAATAGCTGCGGATGGCGTCGTAAAGATGAGGCCGCCGGAAATCCGGCCAGAAACAGTCTGTAATGTACAATTCAGAATAAGCCAGTTGCCAGAGGAGAAAATTGGAAATCCGCATTTCACCGCTGGTTCTGATCATCAGATCCGGATCAGGAATTCCTTTTGTGGCAAGATGATCCGAAATCGTATCAGCAGAAATATCCCCGACGGTCAGTTTCCCGGAGAGGACTTCTTCAGAAATGGCTCTAACCGCCTGGGTCATATCCCACCTGCCACTGTAGGAAAGCGCAAGGACCAGAGTCATCCGGGTGTTTTGTCGGGTGAGTTCGATCGTTTGTTCCAGTTCGCCTCTGACCTTTTCGGGTAAATCTTCCCGGTTCCCGATGGTCATCAGGCGGATGTTATTCTGATTCAGGGTTTTCAGCTCCCTGCGCAGACTGTGGATAAGCAAACTCATCAGGGCCCCAACCTCCTCTTTCGGCCGGCCCCAGTTTTCGGTGCTGAAGGCATACAGGGTCAGAAAACCCACACCCAGTTCAGCACAGGCCTCGACAGCATCCCGGACGGATTCAACGCCGGCGTGATGCCCTCTGACCCGCGGCTGACCTTTATCCTTTGCCCAACGGCCATTGCCATCCATAATAATGGCAATGTGCTGCGGAATGTGGCAGTCAGCTTTAAGTTCTTCCTGCGACCGGATGTCTTCAGGTGTCCGTTTGTCTTTCACTTTTTTCCTGCACGGCCAGAGTTAATTAACCTGCACAATTTGCGAACCTTTAAGTTACCCAAACTCCCGATTAATGTCAATTTAGACGGATTTCACCTTCCTCCTTACCCAACCGGACGCCGCAGACCGAAAATTTGCCCAAGTCATGCCAAATGGCGATATTTCAGGTAAATTGAGCCCAACTATAACCAGACCGGGAAACAAAACCCATGAGAACGGCAACCCTGACCCGAAATACCAAAGAAACCCAGATCCGGGTTGAAGTTAACCTGGACGGAACCGGTGTGTACTCAGTCGGAACCGGAATCGGATTTTTTGACCACATGCTTGAACAGCTCAGCCGGCACTCGGGCATGGACCTGTCCATTCAGGCCAACGGGGATATCCACATTGATGATCATCATATTATTGAAGACGTCGGGCTGGCACTCGGACAGGCTCTCAGTGAGGCACTCGGGGATAAAAAGGGGATCGGCCGGTACGGTTATTTTTATTGCCCGATGGATGAAACTCTGGCCAGAACCGTTGTGGATCTTTCCGGCAGGCCTTATTGTGTATTCAATGCCCGTTTCGACCGGGCTAAAATCGGTACACTCAGTTCTGAAATGATCCGGGAATTTTTTATTGCCCTGTCGAATACACTGAAGGCCAATATCCATACCGAGATTCTTTACGGGATCAATGATCATCACAAAGCTGAGGCTCTTTTTAAAAGCTTTGCCAGGGCCTTCCGGCAGGCATCAGCCCTGACCGGTGAAGGCCTGCCTACAACAAAAGGGGTTCTTTGATCCGGGATTATCCCGGCCGCAATGTTTCCCCGTCTGTGTAAGCTGAAAACCAGTCATGGACAAAGGCTACTTTTTCGGCCCAGTTTTTCCATTCTGTATCAAATACCCGGTCCTCTGTAGTCACCAGGGCCAACCGTTTCCGGTAAATCCCGACGTCAATTTCTTCCGGAACCAGGCCAAGTTTCCAGGAAAAGGACGGCTGACGGGTCCAGCTCAGAATCAGTTTATAATAGGATTCCGCAAGCAGAAAGAAGTTTTCTTCCCAATCATCCAGCACAGTCGATTTCATCGGAAACGGCTTCAGGAAAACGGACCCCGGCCCGGAAACCAAATCCTCACCTGCGAACTCACGGGATTGGGCCGTTTCGAGCCGTTTCAGTTCGGGCAGCACCGAATCCGGATGCAGGCGTTTCCAGTTGACCGACTCAAACAGCCGGGTTGCTGCTTCCGAAATCTTCCTGATCCGGGCAGGCCTGACCTTTTCGTTCAGCAAAATCAGGATTTCGGCCGACTCGAACAGATCTTCTTCGGTCACGATCCGGAAATGCTGAAAATACGTTACGGAAACAACCCTCAGATAATCCTGACTGAACTGAACCAGCCATTCCCGGTCCTCACCTCTGAAAAGCTGCCACACCGGTCCGGGAATCCGGGCAACCGGGAATTTCCGGGTAAAGTCGGTGTGGGGTGACGGCTTTCTGAACGGCCGGATTTCAGATTGATTTTCGGACATTGGTTCGGTTACTTTGTTATCATCATCCAGCAAAGATACACTCCCATGGAAATCCTGACACTTTCATTGCTCATTCTCTGCCTTGCTTTTCTCGTTATTCTGCTGATTCTGGTCCTCAGAAAACGGGAGGATACCGCCAGTACCCTGCTTCAGCAGGTTGCTGCCTCTGCAGACCGGATCGAACCTGCCCTTCGGGAGGAAATCCGGATTTTCAGAGAGGAAACGGGGAAAGCCGGACGGGAAAACCGCCTGGAACAAACCGAAAGCCTGACCCGGTTTCAGCAGATTCTCCTCCAGCAGGCCGATCTGCAGAGCAAACAGATCGAGACCCTGACCCGCTCGAATCAGGAGGCCCTGCAACAACTGACCCAGCGGCTCGAAACTTCTCTGAAAGACAACCGGACGGAACTCCAGACTGCACTTAAGCAATTTCAGGAGGCCTTTCAGCATTCAGTCAGAGAATTTAATGATCTTCAGAAGCAAAAATTTGATCAGCTTTCACTCAGACAGGATGAACTCATCCGGTCAACTGAACAAAAACTGGAGAAAATGCGGGAAACCGTTGATGAAAAGCTGCATAAAACCCTCGAGGAACGTCTGGGTCAATCCTTCAAACTCGTTTCTGACCAACTGCAGGCCGTCCAGAAAGGGCTTGGAGAAATGCAGAATCTGGCGGTCGGCGTTGGCGATCTGAAAAAAGTACTCAGCAATGTCAAGACCCGGGGAGTCATGGGGGAAATCCAGTTGGGAAGCCTTCTGGAACAGATACTGGTACCTGAACAGTACCTTTCAAATGTGCGGACAAAAAAGGGGTCTGCGGATTCGGTTGAGTTTGCAATCAAATTACCGGGCCGTGATGACGGGAACCAGCAGGTTCTGCTGCCGGTTGATGCCAAATTTCCGTATGACAAATATAATTTTCTGCTTTCAGCCTACGAAACGGGAGATCTTGCCGCCATCGAACAGGCTCAGAAAGATCTTGACCGGACGTTAAAACTCATGGCAAAGGACATCCGGGATAAGTACATCGATCCGCCGGGCACCACTGATTTTGCGATCATGTTCCTGCCGTTCGAAGGGCTTTATGCTGAAGTGGTCAGAAAAAGCGCCCTGATCGAAGACCTGCAGAAAGAGTATAAAGTCACGGTAACCGGTCCGACCACGCTGGCAGCTATTCTGAATTCTCTTCAGATGGGTTTCCGGACTCTGGCCATTCAGAAACGGTCTGGAGAAGTCTGGCGGATTCTGGGTGAAGTGAAATCAGAGTTTGGCAAATTCGGTGAGGTTCTGGCCTCTGCGCAGAAAAAAATCAAAACCGCCGACGAAGAACTCGATAAACTGATCGGTACCCGTACCAAAGTTCTGGAACGGAAGCTCCGGGAGGTCCAGGTTCTTCCGTCTGATGAAGCCCCGGCCCGTTTACCGGAAACAGACACGGCAGAGTAAAAAAAAAGGGGGGCACCGGCCCCCCATATTATCTTTTTTTCCCGGCCTGTTATTTCATCAGGACGACAGGCTGAACGGCAGTTCCAGACTCACCGGCAACTGAAACATAATACACACCCGATGCGGGCATCCCGCCCGAAATTCCGGCTTTCCAGGTCCAGGAATTTTCGCCGGCGTTAAATCCCAGCGACTCTTCCGATACGACCTGCCCGAGTACGTTCATCACCCGGATGGTGACTTTCTGATCTTTCGGGACATCCACCCGAAGGGTCATTTCAGGATTGAACGGATTCGGATAGGCCGACATAATTTTCAGCCGGGTCTGAATCTGAACTTCCGGAATTTCTACTGAAACCACCTGACCGCCCCAGACCGAAGTGACATACTCGGGGTGATCGATATAGGGGTTTCTGTTCTTCTGGATGCCATAAATGGCATTATTCCGGTCAATTTCCTTCTGGCTGACCGGGTCGTTTTTGTGCCACCGGTAAATCATATTCAGAAACCAGGATTCAAAAGCTGGAAACGTGGTTCCGTTGAGAACCGCATCGACAGATGAATTATTTTTCTGCCAGTTCACAACCAGGTTTTCATACCGGGTGACCATGTAGAAATAGGTTCTGGCAAAGTCACCCTTATACTCATCTAACGGTTCAAAAACTGTACCCGAGTATCCCGAAAGTTTGTTTTGCCCCAGTTTTGATCCGTTTTGTGAGGTGTAGGTTGCATTCCCGACTTCACCAAACGGATAGTTGCTTCTGCGGTTGTTCACATATCCGTCGGTGGGATACAAATGAAATAGTTCTGAGTACATGGGTGAGGCGTCATTAAACCAGGAGGCCGGAAAGGAGTGTTCCCGGTTGTAACAGTCACCTTCACCCGAATAGCTTCCGCAGGTTTTGGAACCGTGTTTCCATTTGATATTCGAGTACATATCCCAGACCGACCCATCCGGACGGCTGTCTGTTGAAACGAAGTGAGAGTACAGGGAATTGTAACTGACGGAAGTGTGGCCCTTGATAATGGTGTAAAGATTGGTTTTCAGAGTTGCACCCGTACCGGTTGCAGTCAAATAATAGCCATCCGGAATCCCCTGACCTCCGCCGCCGGCGGCAGTAATTACACTGATCTGCGGGATGGATCCGTCCGTTTTGAAATTGATCTCGGCACCGGAATTGGTGTACGGGAAAATTTTAAAATAATAGGTCGTGGAGGCCGTCAGACCATTGTAAACGGCAGTTTCAACCCCGGATGTTATATTCTGGATCCACCCTGAATCCTCTTCGGGCATGCCGTCAACGGGGCTGGTTATGGCACCGAACCCGACCGGGCTTCCCTTAACCAGATACCCATCTGGCAGTACATCACCGGCAGCATCCACCCACAACAGAGAAATACTGGTTTGGGAGGGATCGGGTGCGGAAAAGGTGGTTGGGTAGGCACTGGGCTCTGGCCTGGCGGCTGAGCCCTCAGGAGTAGTCACCGAAATCTGCTGAACGCCTCCATCGGTTTTATAGTCAATGGCAGCTCCCGTGTTGGTAAACGGATAAATCCTGAAGTAATAAGTGGTTACAGGATTGAGGCCCGAATAAGGGGCCAGGCCGGTTCCCTGCGAAACCACCTTATTTAAGCCGGAAACCGGTTCTGAATCGCCATCAACCGGATCCAGAATAGATTCCAGACTTTGGGAACTTCCCTTGATCAGATAACCGTCGGGAGGTGTCGTACCTCCGGCATCCTGCCAGGTCAGGGTAAAACCGGTAGCAAATAAAGAGGATGATGAAAAAGCCAACGGGTGCTCTGTGGGTTCCGGCTTTGGCTCCGAACTGCCGGGTGCAGTCCAGACAATATCATCAATGGATACCCGCACTGCTTTGATTTCCAAAGTCAGAGTAAAACTGCCGGTAATATTGATATCTTTCAGTTCTGCAGACGACAGGGTTGCAGAAACCGGTATTTCGGTACCGACAGCATTCCCGTTGATTTTAACGGTTATGGTTCCGCCAGATCCGGTAAATTCCTGCCGGTGATTAAAGGTCAGATTCCCGATTCCGCCGGGAATGCCGGCGCATTCCAGTTTCTCCGGGGCAGTCCGGCCATCAATGGTAATAGCCGGTCCCGTAATGGTCAGGTCTGTTCTGGCTTTTGAGGCAGTCCATGGCAGACCGTTATCACCGGTCCAGGCCTGGGCAGAATAGCTGCTGCTGCCTGCAGCAATTTTGGTAAAGGTTTCGGTTCCCTGGGCGAAAAGCGAAAAAGTGCATAGTATCACCAGGAAAGAAAGAGTCAGTTTTTTCATGGATTTCCAAATTTTGAGGGACTGTAAAGGTAAGAAAGAATTTGGAATTCTGGTGTGATTTTCGGGTAAAAAGAAGAGGAAAAAGCCCGTGAGAACCAGCAAGCTGCCGGTTCCCTACTCCATTTTTTTTATCAAAGCCGTTCCTTCAATGACGATCTGCCCGTTCTGGTTCAGGCATAAAGTGGAAAGGGTCACCATTTTTTTGGCCGGATTTAGCCCGGTCACTTCAATCTGGCAGGTAATTTCATCCTGAAAAAAAACCGGCAGTTTGAAAGAGAGGGTCTGGTTCATATAGATCGACCCCACACCGGGCAGTTTTTCGGCGATAGTCCGGGAAATAAGGGAGGCTACCAGCATCCCGTGAACAAGTGGTTTTTTAAACAGGGTTCCGGCAGCATAGTCTTCTGAAGTATGAATCAGGTTGTGGTCACCGCTCAATTCTGCAAAGGCAAGTACCATTTCACGGGTAAAGACTTTGGTTAGCCGGGCCTGCTGCCCGAGGGTAAGTTCAGAGTACTTCATGGCTGGCCCGCTTTCTGATAACTCAGGTAAAATTCACCTCATCAGGATGAAATTCAACCGGGTTCTGCAGAATCGCCGAAAATGATTCAAATTTAATCTGTCTGTTCACTCCCAGTCCTGCAAAAATCAGGGTATCCAATCCAAATTGCTGATGGTTATTTAGATTTATTCTATTTTATTTGATTTTAAAAACCCGTCTGTTTAATTTAGAATTATTCTAAACAAAGGTATCAAGATGAGAGTTTTCTCCACGTTTCTTTTTCTTACCGGGCTCCAGGTTCTTGTTTACGCTCAGGGTACAACTACTTTTGGGGGCTATGGTGAGCTTCATTATAATAAAAACACAGTTTCCCCGGGGAAGCCTGCCAGTGACCGGACCGGTCAGTTTGATTTCCACCGCTTTGTGTTGTTTGCCGGACATGATTTTAATGACTGGGTCAGTTTCAAGTCAGAATTTGAACTTGAACATGCACAGGTCAAATCTTCAAATTCCCAATCTGAGGTCAGTCTTGAGCAGGCATATATCGACCTGAAATTTTCAAGGGCAATCGGGCTGCGGACCGGATTGGTGCTGATCCCAGTTGGTTTTGTGAATGAGTTCCATGAACCGCCTACGTTTAACGGGGTGGAAAGGCCGTCAATCGACCGTGTCCTGATTCCAACTACCTGGCGGGAAGCCGGAATCGGGATATATGGGGAGCCGGTCGAGGGAGTGACTTACCGGTTCTATACTGTTGCGGGACTGAACCCCCAGAAGGTAAGTGAAAAAGGTATCCGTGATGCCAGGCAAAGCGGATATTATTCAAAATCGGATGACATGGCCTTTACCGGAAGGCTGGAGTGGCTTCCCCTTCCCGGCTTAAAGACCGGTGCTTCATTTTATACCGGCTCAATGGAGCAGAATTCTCTTTTTGGGGATACACTTTCGGGTGTCCGGTTCAATCTGGTTGAAGCTGATATCCGGTATCAGGTATTTGACCTTTCCTTAAAAATAACCGGCGTTTATTCCCAGATATCCAACTCAGACAAACTTGCCCATCGGTTTAAAAACAATACCGGGAAATCCCAGTTTGGAACCGGAATAGAAGCAGGATACAACCTGCTCCCAGCCTTTTTCCCCGAGAGTGAGCAGTCTGCCCTGTTATTCGGACGGGTCGAGCACTACAATACCCAGCAAACGCTTTCTTCCTCCACCATCCGGGCTGCAGGAACAAAAGTCACGGAATTCACTGCCGGTATCACCTGGCTGCCCCATGAGAATGTGGCCCTGAAGGCTGATTACCAATGGATTGATTCCAACGGGATTTCCACCTTTCAACAGAAACTCAATTTAGGTGCAGGTTATTATTTTTACTGAATCTATGAGTTGGAGTTTCTTACCAGCCTCCTCCTTTTTCCGGGCGAGGTCAGGGAAAGCCTTCAGTGTCCTTGTAGCTTTTTTGTTAGGGTCCCCTGCTTTACATGCCGGGACGAAAGTTACACTTGAATATGAATCTCTGGCCCGGAAAGCGGTTGCCCAAATAACCGGCCGGATATCGGCCTGGCAAATTGATTCTTCAGCGGCAATTCCCTTTATCCGGGTGCAATCTGAGGGTATTGCTTACACCGCCTTTATCGATGAAGTGAAGGGAAAAACAAACAGAATTACCTATTTGCTGATTCTAGACCCTGCCGGAGTGATTGTGGCCATCGACGTCCTGGTCTACCGTGAATCGTATGGCGGGGAAATTGACTACCCGGTGTTCAAAGCTCAATTTGAAGGAAAATCTGCCCGGGATCTCCCGGTTCTCAACAAAAACATCAGAAACATCAGCGGTGCCACCATTTCCTGCCGGAGCCTGACGGCGGGTGTTGCACAACTTCTCAGGTTTTATCACACACTACAGGATTCCAGATGACTACCCTCAGACTGTGGCCCCAACAGGTGCGCCGTTTTGTTTTTATTTATACAGTGATTATAACAGCAGGCTTTATGACTGGTCTGGCATTTCTGAATGTTGAAACCAAACTGGCCCCCTCAGGAATACGGGATCACTACAAAGGAACGGATCCCAATCAGGATTTGTCTTCTGAAATCAAATTTGAAAAATCTGCTGAAGACCTTTTATTGACAACCCATAATCATATCCTGGGCCTGAGTTCGGTCTTTTTTATAACCGGTGGTTTGTTCTGGTTTACCGGCTGGTTTTCTGACCGGATCAGGCTGGTAATTATGACTGAGCCACTGATTGCCCTGATCACAACATTTGGATCCGTCTGGCTGCTCCGGTTCATCCCCGGAATGGACTGGATTGTTTGGCTCACTGCACTGAGCGGAATGTCAATGTTTCTTTTTTTCGGACTGATGGCAGTGGTCATACTGGTTGAGTCTATCCGTTCCGTGGATAAAAAATGAACCGGCGGGAATTTATCCGGATTCTCTCACTGGCAGGGCTGCTGCTCCCCTTTACCAGGTCAGCCTCTGCCTGGGTGCCCGATTTCCGCAGTGGGGGGGAACGGAAAACTCTCATTTCCAGAAGTGTTTTTGCAATGGGCTCAGTTTTTCAAATATATCTGTTTACTCCGGATGAAACTGCCGCCTGGCAGGACTTAAGGAAAATCTCCGCGAGGTTAAGGGCACTTGAAAATTTATGGTCAGTTTTCCTGCCGGGTTCAGACCTGTCAAAGATAAATACTGCGGCCGGAACCGGAGCTGTTCAGGTGAACCCGTTGACTCTTCACCTTCTGCAGGAATCCCAAAAGCTGAATACCCTTACCGGCGGGCTGTTTGATCCCACCATTGAGCCGGTGATGCGTGCATTCGGATTCCGGTCCGATCCGGAATCTGTGATTAGTTTCCCCTCTGACCGGGAACTTGCCGTGCTGGACTCTGCCATCGGAATAAAAAACCTGATTCTCAAAGGAAACACCGTTACTTTAAATCACCGCTTATCAGGTTTGGATCCGGGTGGAATCGGATGTGGACTGGCGCTGGATGATACGGTCTCCTTCCTCCGCTCAGCCGGATACGATCAGGCTTTTCTGAATTTCAGCGGGGATGTTTATGCGCTGGGTTCAGGTCCGGAAGAGAATGGCTGGCCCGTTGAAATTGTAAACCCGGACCAGCCAGAAGCAAATGAAACCCTCCTGCTAACCAATCTGGCCCTGTCAACTTCCGGTGCCTACGAAAACAGACGGAGCAACGGCAGGATCAGTTGGGGACATATTATGAATCCTGAACACAGAAAACCATCCGAACCGGTGAAGTCAGTATCGGTTGTGGCAAAAACGGCCTGCCTTGCAGACGGACTTTCAACTGCCGGGTTCTTAAGGCCCGATCTTCTTCCTGAATGGAAGTCTGAACGCCTTCTTTCTGATTTCAGGGTTTTGACCTGATTTCCCCGGGGTAATGTGATGTTCAGTTTCCAAACGCACTTCAGGCGACTCAGAACTGCCATATTAATACCGGCCGGTTTTCTGGCTTTTTAAAACATACGCATAAACCATCATTTTTCCCCGGGATAAACTAAAAAGCCAGTCGGGGGACTGGCTTTTTGCGGAGGAGGAGAGATTCCCCAAGTCCCGGAAAACCGGGACGACGGGTCCGTGGGCCCCGCAAAGCGGGAGCCCTGGAGAACTCTTTCGATACCTTTCGGTCTAGGTGATACCTTTTGATTTCAGCCAACTTCGCCCTGCCCAGCTTTTAAAATACTGTTCACGCCGGTAAGCTTCACTCCGGGTAAGGAACTCTTCCCTGTAAATTAAAGTCCAGGGGAGGCCTGCCTTTGTTGCCTTAACTTTTCCCTTATTATGTTCAGTTTCCAAACGCACTTCAGGCGACTCAGAACTGCCATAATAATACCGGCCGGTTTCCTGACTTTTTAAAACATACGCATAAACCATCATTTTTCCCCGGGATAAACTAAAAAGCCAGTCGGGGGACTGGCTTTTTGCGGAGGAGGAGAGATTCGAACTCTCGATACCTTTCGGTATACACACTTTCCAGGCGTGCGCACTAGACCAACTATGCGACTCCTCCGGGATCGGACCAACTTAGCCGTAAGTCCAATAAGATCAGTATTTTGTGGGCCCTGTAGGGCTCGAACCTACGACCAATGGATTATGAGTCCACTGCTCTAACCGACTGAGCTAAGGGCCCGTCGTCACAAACAAGGAATGCAAAAATAGGCGATCGGAACCATGAAAGCAAGCTGTCACGGAACGGAATCCGTCAGAATCCCCTCCCGTGTCAGAAATCAGACTCATCCGTCCAGCGTTTTAACCGCCAGGGTTCAGTGGCATGTTCCCGGATGAGTTCGAAACGGGCATTTCCTTCCCCCTGCAGAATATCCACCGAAGAAAAAACCACCCGCAGGGAAAAGGCTCTCGAAACCGTGGCAGAAAGAGAATCAATCTGGTATTCCCGGTAAAAATTCCAATCCAGTTCAAGCTGGCTTGCATTCATGAAAAGTCCGTAGGTAGTCCGCATATCCTGCTCACGGCCCCAGAACTGATCAGTTCCCCGGTCATAATCATAATAGACAAAGGTAAAGGATGGGTCGAGCAGTGATCCGTACAGAGTCGTATCCCTGAACTGATATGCCGATTTAAAGGTCTCAAAAAATCCGTCAATGGTTACCGCCCCCGCCGAGTTCAGTTTCTCAATCTCAGCATCATCTGCAAGGCGTGGAGCAAACGGATTATGGCAGGAAGCTGCACCCAGAACCAGCAGAATCAGAATTCCCTTAGTCATGGGAAAGATCCGAGCGGAAATTGACATTTTTAAAGTGCCCGGCAACCTCATGAGGAACCTGAATTTCCTGAACCGGCAGCCGGGAAAGCCATTGAAAAACAGACTGTGGGACCGGAGGCTCAAGTGCAGAAACCGCAGGACCGGCCAGACCAGGCGAAATCAGCAGGTGAAGAAAGTGCTTTTTGCCATCGGGTGTTACCGGGAGTACAAGACCGTCCGGTTTGCTCCCGGCTGCATCAAGGTACCAGGAAAGTCCGGCCGAAGTAATACCGGGCATATCCCCGGCAATCAGGAACCGGCTTCCGTCATACCGGTCAGTCAAGCAGGAAAAGATTCCGTTCAGCGGACCGTTCAGGGTGGTTGTATCCGGCAGAACCTTATGATCAAACCGCGACTGCAAGGCAGGATTTCCGCACAGAACCAGGTCCCGGGATACCGGAAGAAGGACATCCAGCATCCGCTGAAGAACCGGCTTCCCGCCAGCATCCGCAAGAAGTTTATCAGACCCGAACCGGCTGGATTTTCCGCCGGTCAGAATATACGTTTTCATGGTTTGGTTTTTTGCTCTCCGGACCACATTAGGTGAACAAAGGACGCCGCAATTTCCCTGGGATTTTTCCCTGCCAGCACCTGCATCATGGCATTCTGAAAGCTAAGTACGTATCCTTCTCCTTTGACAAGGTCAATTGCAGTCAGTACATCGCTGAATAATTCAACCGGCGGTTTTTTATAGGGAGTCCCGGAACCCAGCATTTCGGCCCGCACCGTTCCGAAAAACAAATCAATATCCTCCCAGGTCAACTGAATTCCGGCCGCACGGAACCGGGCGGTAATTTCAAGGAGACGTACGGTGGGGAATCCCTGGCTCTGCAACTGAAAAAAACGGGATAAGGTCAGATCAATGCCGCTTTTCCGGATCAGGTAAGCCGGCCTGATAACCAGGCTGTAAATGAGCAGCAGAACCAGACTGCCGGCAGACAGGAAAATCCAGATCATAAATTCCCTTTTTATTCTGCAAACATAGGAAAACCACCAAAAAATTCATATCCGGAGAAAAATATCACTTCCGGGATAAAAAAAAGGGCCGGCCCCAAAGCGGAACCAGCCCTTTTCATTTTCATGATTAACCGAGGGTTATCTGGTCAGAACCATCCGGGCACTCTTGCTGCCAGCTTCGGTATCCAGCTTGTAAATATAGACACCGGATGCCAGACCACTTGCATCAAACGGCCTGATGTGGCCGCCTTTCGGCAGGGTTTCATTAACCAGGACTTTGATTTCCTGGCCAAGTAAATTGTAAACCGTCAGCTTAACATGCATTTCGGCAGGAAGACTGAAGGCGATGTTGGTTGACGGATTGAACGGATTCGGATAATTCGGATTCAGTTCAATGGATTCCGGAATTTCAGTCTCATCAGCCGCTTCGAGTTCATCTCCGTCGGTTTTGGTGTAGTTGGCAACGGTAACTGACCGGGGGGCAGTATAGCTGACTTTAACCCAAACCTTCTGTGTCGGGTTGGTCGAGTTGTTGTTCCTGACCTTGATCATATAGTAACCGGTAGATGCAGGTGTATAGGTTGTAGTCAGAGTTGCCGTCGAACCGGTTGTGGTCTTCAGAATGGAAGATCCGGATGAATTATAGATCTGGATGGCAATGCTTTTCGGTGTTGACGACAATTGCTGATAAACGGTAACGGTAATGGTTTTTCCGCCTTCAGAGAAAACCCGGCCGACTGTTCTGAGTGCCTGTGAACTGGCAGGCAGAGCACCACCCTGTTTCAGGGAAGAGGCATGGCTGTCGCCAAGGTCATTGGCCATTTCCCATTCCTGGGTGGTCACATTGGTCGGCGGGGCAAATCCGCCGGTAACGCCGGCTGGTGCCCAAACGGTATAACCGCGGCGGACGTTGGTTCCGTTACAGGGCGGAATCCAGAAAGTTGCCTGACCCGATCCGTTCGTCCAGATGTCATTTGAATTGGCACCTGAGTAATCATGAAGCTGAACATTGGCGCCAAAGTTGGTTTGAACGGTAACGGTTTGGCCGGTTGTCCAGTTATCTGTGACACCAATGAGTGCACGGCCGGACCGTTCAATTACCAGGGCATCCTGAGCCTGCCAGCGGACGAGGTAGGAACCGGCTTTGAAATTGAGTTTTTGATGGCACCAGATCAGGTTGGCCAGATAATCCCGAACCTGAAGGTTGGTGGTGCTGGTCGGGCGGTGGCTGAACCGGGTGGTGGTGTTCATTTTGAATAAATCTTCAAAGAAGATCTGGGGTGATCCGTCAACAGCCATTGCAACAGCATAGGCAGCCTGAATCCGTCCATCATCCGGGTGGATGTGGGCAACGAGTTCATTTCCGGTATCCCAGCTTGTGTATTCGCCGGTGGTGGCATTAAATCCGTTCGGCCGGAAGGAATCGTGATTGTTGACAAACGGAACCGTTCTGTACCGGTTGCTTTGCTGCTGGCCGGGAATAGAACCCATGTCAAAATATCCGTTTCCGGTAATCATTCCGTAAATCGCACCCCGCAGGGCAAAGTCAAAAGTTCCGACCATGTCCTCAGAGCCGCCGTTGGAGTATTTTACATCATTGATGTAGGTATCCAGTTCACCGGCTGAACCAACATATTCTCCCACGTTGAACATATTGGATCCGCCATTGGCCCAGCCTGCATTGTATTTTACATTGTAGCTGAGATCCTGCAGGATGTAATGGGGGAAGTGTTTAACAGCATCCCAGCGGAAACCATCGACACCGGTTTGTTTTTTCAGCCAGACAATCCAGTTGCGGGCTTCAGTTCTCATATAATCCTGATACTGAGCCGGGTTGGTCGTGGCATTGCTCGAAGGACCGTAGGAACGTCCGTCTTCGTAAGAAATATCAGGTCCCCAGCCGCCTTGTGCCCAATTGCCAGAGGTTGTATTGGTCCACATATTCGGATGGAAGTTGGTGTAATTTTTCGACCAGCGGCCGTTTCTTGCCCAGTATTCTGTGGCATTTTCGGCATTCACATTGCCTGGAACGGAGGCTGCGGGTACCGGTGTGGAATAACTGGCATTCCGGAAGGTTTTATACCCGTTTTCATTTCTCATTGAATAGGTTGGTTCCGGATCCTGACCGCCCTGGCCGTTGGCAGACCCGGCATCACTGACGTGGTTCAAAACAACGTCCTGAACAACACCCAGCCCGTTTGCTTTCATAACTGCCACCATCCGAAGATACTGGTCTTTATTTCCAAACCGGGTTGTGGTGGACCCTTTCTGGAACTTATCTCCCAGATCATAATGATCAAAGGGGGAGTATCCTACTTTATTTGTTCCGGCATTTTTAGAGGTCGGCGGAATCCAGACCATATCAATTCCCATATCCCGGAGCCTCGGTGCCAGTTCTGTGAGGTAATCAGCATAAGCATTGGAGTAATTATTATTCCAGTAATCCCACCAGAACCCCTGCAGAACTACTTTTCCGTTCCAGGGATTCTGACCAAACGAAAGCAAACTGATCAGAACGAGTGATAAAACCAGTACCAACTTCTTCATAAAAAAACGCACCTTTCTTCAAGTGTCAGGAAAAAACGGATATGTTGGAGAGTGAACGTCAGACTTTTTCAGGGAAGGGATCCGAATCCGGAAGCGCTTCCATGTGATTGCGTGGAATGAAGGTAGGCGGATTTATTTTTTTTGTCAAGACATCAGGTGGAAGGGCTTTTCAGGAAATAAACACGTGACATTTAATGACATCCGTGATTTTTAACGACTTAGGCTCTAGATTAAAATTGGATTGGAAACAAAAAAGTGAAGGTTTATTTGGATTATTTAATTTACTGAAAGGGAAACCGGTTCCAAAAAGTGCTCCCGGTCACCTGATTTTCTGGGTCCGATCCGGTTTTATTGGCAGACAGAGAAACCTCACTTCCTTTTTTGGATACCGGTGAGCAGATCCCCTAAATTATAAAGCAAAACCCCCGAAATGGCCACCAGTCCGCCCAGGTAAACCCAAAAGCTGAGTACTTCACCGGCAAACAGGTAGCCGGCAACAACCGCCACTACCGGTGTCAGAAAAGCTGAAAGCGACAGGGTAACTGCCTGAACCTGTGAAAGAAGCCACCAGTAAATCCCGAAGACAATGACACTTCCGACTACAGTCAGGTAAAAAGTACTGAGCAGACCGGCTGCCGTCAGGTTAACCTGCCAGGTTTCGGTTAAAAAGCTCCAGACCAGAAGAAACAGTCCGCCAAACCCCATCCCCAGAAAATTCAGAACCGAGGCAGACAGATTGATTCCCCATTTCCTGATCAGGATCAGGTTCAGAGCCTGGACAGCAGCACTTACCACTATTAATACCATTCCGGCAAAGTAACCCGGGTCAAAACCGGTGAGCTGATGACCGAAAATGAGCAGAATTCCGATAAATCCGATAATTATACCGGCAACTTTTACCACAGTGAACCGGGTTTCCTTCAGGACGGCATAACTGCCGATTGCTACCCAAAACGGGTAGGTTGAAAACAGAATGGAAGATAAGGCACTTGGAATGTATTGCTGGCCAATGTAAACCAGCCCGTAGGCCAGTCCGAAGCCCAGAATACCGAGAACCAGAACCACCTGCCATTCCCGTCGGTTTTCGGGAAACCGTTCCCGGCGGTAAGTTACCCAGGGAAGGTAGATCAGGGAGGCCAGCAAAAACCGGACTGAAGAGCCAAGCAAAGGCGGGAAGGTTTCGTACCCCCAGGTTATCGCCAGCCAGGTGGTTCCCCAGATGGTACAAATGGCAAGGAAGCCCAGCGTGATTTTCAGCAAGAGACACCTGTATCAAGTCCGGCACAAAAATAAGCTTCCCGGATTCTGAATGATATTCGGGGTAATTGTATCTTTATAAATTGTTTTAAGGAACCATATGAAAAATCAGATTCTGCTCGTTTTAAGAAAACTAAAGATGCTTCCTTATCTTGAAAAGGTGGCTCCTTACCTGTCTTTAATCCGGCACGCCGGTCACAATTTCAGATTTTTTCCTTTTCCCTATCCTGCCCCACTGCTTTTTGAATGCTTTGGTAAGGTTGACTTTTATCGGTTCGATGAAAGCGGGAAAGTGGCTGCCAGGAATCTTTCCGGCCTGATTTCACCGTTAATCTCACCCAAAGTAATAGTAGATGCAGGATGCGGACTTGGCCGGATCACCAACCGGATTTCTCCCCACTTTCCGGAAGCAAAACTGATTGGCTGTGATGTTAATGACCGGATGATCCGGTTTAATCAGGCGCACTTTCCAACTGTCACCTGGTTAGTGAATAAACCTGACCACCCCTTTCCTATCGGGGATTCTGAAGCGGACTTTGTTTTTTCCCTGTCTGTAGTCACTCATCTTAACGAACAGAGTATTTCTCATTTTTTCGGGGAAGTAAACCGCATATTAGCCCCGGGAGGACTTTTTCTTTTTACCACAATCGGATCCTTTTACTCAGAAAAAAAATTGGTTGGAAGGGAACTCGACATATTTAAATCAGGTAAACCGGTTTATCGTGGAGACGTAGCCAACACAAGCCGTTTATTCACGTCCTACCATCCCGACTCCTATGTTCGGAGCCTGATTGACCCGTTCTTTGACTTGGTTTCTGACCGGGAAGGCGAGCATCTGCAGCTTGCCGGAAGCCAGAAAATCTGGATTGTAACACCTAAAAAGAGAGCAAAACTGTGAAAGTTTCGGTCATCAATGCCTTTACCGGCGGCAAATTTAAGGGTAATCCGGCTGGGGTCTTCCTTTCTGAACTGCCGGTATCTGAGCCGGATATGCAATCAGCAGCCCGGCAGATGGGACTTTCGGAAACTGCATTTCTGGTGCCTTCAGATGAAGGGTACCTGTTACGGTGGTTTACCCCTGAGGCTGAGGTAAAATTATGCGGCCATGCCACACTCGCCAGTGCCTTTTACCTTTGGGACTCCGGACGGGATACCCGTAACCTGCTTTCCTTCCAGACCCTTTCGGGGAAACTGACGGCACAGCGAATTCAAAACAAAATTGAACTGGACTTCCCGGCCAAACCGGCTGTTGAACTTGACCTGACCGGGGAAATGAACGACCTTTTTGGCATCCGTCCGGAATGGACCGGAAAAAGTGAGTTTGATCTGCTGGTTGTTTTTGAACAGGCAGACCAGGTCAGAACCCTTCAGCCCGATTTCGATGCAATTTCCAGATTTCCTGCCCGTGGAATCATTGTAACAGCTCCTTCAGACCAGCCGGAGTTTGATTTTGTTTCCCGGTTTTTTGCACCGGCAGTTGGGGTGAACGAAGATCCGGTTACCGGTTCGGCCCATTGTGTTCTGGCTCCTTTCTGGGCCAAAAGAACAGGGAAACTCAGGCTGACGGGATACCAGGCTTCAGAACGTGGCGGGGTTATTGAGGTTGAACTGAAAAACAACCGGGTGTTGCTGCGGGGAATTGCGGAAGGGGACAAAGTCCGGGAAATTGATCCCTGATCCTTAAACCTGACTTTCCCACTGCAGCCCGGAGACGTTCCAGGCAGACCGGATCCGGTGAACGGTTTCTTCGGGAAGAGGCCCTTTTTCAATCAGTCTGATATTTTCTTCAAGGTGCAGAAGACTGGTTGTTCCCGCAATGCAGGAAGACACCCCAGTGTGAAACGCTGTAAACCGAAGCGAAACCGATTGCCAGTCACTTCCAAAATCCAGCCCCATAGTCTTCATCCGTTTCCAGTATTCCTCGCAGTAATGTCCGAAAGGTTGGTCAGGATACCGCCAGGGCGCATTTCCGATGGGCCGCTTGGCAATGTAGCCAATCCCCCGGCCGGCTGCAACCGGGATTACCCGGTCAATAACCCCCTGATCAAAACAACTGACCGACGACATCAGTCCGCCAAATCGCCCGGAATCCAGACTCCAGTCAAGCGGAGTGTTATCCCCTGAGTAAGCTGCCACCCGGAGTTTACCGGCCTCTCTGGCTTTTTCAAGTGCCGGAATCACTTCATTCTGCATCAGGGTCTCGACCGGACAGGAATGAAGATGAACAATGTCAATCACATCGGTTTTCATTAACCTGAGTGCTGTTTCAATCCCCTCAGTAATACACCCAAAAGACCAGTCTGCATGCCCGGGAATGCTGTATCCTACCTTTGTGGACAGAATAAAATCATGTCGCCGCCAGGACAGATGCCGGCCGATCCGTTCTTCTGAAAGTCCGTATCCGCGGGCAGTATCAACCAAAGTAACCCCAAGGTCAACTGCCCGGTTTAACAGGGTCCCGGCAAGATCTTCCGAAAGCGTACCGTCACCGATCTCTCCGGCCCCGAATCCCAGGACAGAAACAGAAAAACCCTGGTTTCCATATGGATTTTGCTTCATCGGATAACAGCCACTTTCCCGGTTGTTGACTTTCCCTTGCCGGAATCCCGGAAGGAAAACACGTAAATTCCTGTGGGGACCGGCTTTCCGTTTTCATCGAGTCCATCCCAGGATCTGACCTGACTCGTTAATCCCGAAAGTTTTCTGATCAGGCGCCCGTTCATCGAGAAGATAAGAACATCACTTTCTTTCGACAGCCCGCGGAACCAGACCTGATCATGCTCTGCCGGCAGGAAGGGGTTTGGAAAGACCTCAGGCGTTTCCGGATCGGATGCCGGCGCCACTGAAGAAGACCTGAACACACTGATTCCAAAGTCGGTAAGGGCGAAAATTTCGCCGGAAGCAGGATTGTACTTCAACCCCCTGACCTGATCTGCCATTAATCCCGAATTCCGGGTGGTGAACTGTGCTTCAACCTGGTCGCCTTCAGCCGAGAGAACGACCAATCCACCCGGGAGTCCAACCCACTTCCTTCCCGAAACATCAATCACCACCGAACTGACTGCCTGATTCTGAATGGCATACACCGGCTGGGCATTTACCGTACCGGTCTGATCGAGCACATAATAGGCATTGTAAAGTACAGACAGCCCGGAAGGGGTTGCAATCCAGGCAGCACCGGTCCCATCAAAGGCTACGTCGTTGATTTCTGCAGAAGGCAGGGAGCCTGAACCGGATTTGGTTGACAGGAGTTTGTATTTATCGTCAGCCTGTGAGGCTGCAGTTCCGTTTTCTGAATAAACCAGGAGCCCGACCGTTGGGTAACCCTGTGAATCGTACACTTCGAGCCAGTGATTTCCCTGCGGATCAATCCAGTGTTTCCGGAAGATATTTCCAGGGTTTTCCGGGTAGGAAAATCCATCCAGTCGGTTCCAGGCCTTGCCTTTTCGTTTTACCTTCAGGGTTTTAAAATCGGTGCAGTAATAATTCACCATCCAGAGATCACCGTTGGCATCAAGATCAATATCCGGAACCACAACGAAATTGGTGTCGTTTGGTATGCCTTTAAGACCTGAGTTTAAATTGTTAAAAATCTGTACCGACTGGTCACCGGTTACCTGAATAACACCGCCTCCCCAGGTCGAAACCATTGGGGAACCCTCCAAATACAAGGTGCCATAAAACCCGGATGTACTTCCGATTGAAGGAACCGTTCTCCGGTTATAGAAAAATTCCCGGCCGTCCTTTCTTACAACAAACCCACCGTAACTATTTCCGGAGGCGGCGATATAGTTTTCCCCCTCAAACGCCATTCCTCCAATGGAATTAAACGGCATTCCTTTCAGAGGAAGCCATTGTGAGGCGGTTACTCTGAAAAACCCGTCCGTTTGGGACAGGCAAAAGGCGGAACTTCCAGTTCCTGAGAGACGGGAGGCGGCAGGAATTCCGGTTTTTTGAAACGTGGAACCGGCTTTGGATATTTTCCGGAGGTTGAATACGGATGCAGAGGGTGATGACAAGACGGCCAGTGTATCACCCGCAAGAGCTGTAACATCCAGAACAGATTCTCCGATCCACGACGAAATGTTTTCGGCTGTACCCGATGTCATCCGGTAAAATCCGGAAGAAAAACCGATATACAGTCCGGTTCCGTCTTCAAAAAAAGAAGTGGCTGTTTTTTCGGGCAGCCCCTGAACGGCAACCCAGCTATCGGGGTTTTTAAAGTTCACCGACGAGACCGGAGCGGCATAAACACCCTGTGAGGTGGCCAGATAAATATCCGTCCCGGTTACGAGAATGTCATTCACCTTCATATCCGACAGATCGGCGACCCGTGAAAAGTCAGTTTCAAATTTTCCGGATTTCAGATTAAAAACGACAACACCAAACTCAGTCCCGATCCAGAGACGATTTCCTGCAAGGATCAGGCAGTTAATCTGTTTATTGGTGTAATTCGGACTGATCCGGATATCTGCATGCGTGACAAATGATCCATCAGCAGGAGAAAAGAACTGAAGGTCGCCGTTCTGGTATCCCAGAATAATCCGTCCTGAAAGTGAATCTGCCGCGACGGCCGTGATATTCACCGATGAAAGTCCGGTTTCCCTGGAAAGAAAGGTCAGGTTTTCGGGGTTCGTTGCGGGGAAGGTGACCAGCCCGGATTTGGTACCGGCATACCAGACGCCGTCCATCTGTACGGCGTCATTTACCGCATACGGGCTGTACCGGCTTTCCCAGGTCAGAAACTGGGCATACACATCAGATGCGGCAAGAGCCAGAGTAAAAAGAGGGATCCAGAAAAATTTCATGAAAACTCATTGATCAATTTGGGTGAACAGCGATGCCATTTCCATTGCCGTCAGAGCTGCATCATACCCTTTGTTTCCGCCGCCAACCCCGGCCCGCTGCCAGGCCTGTTCCAGTGTATCGGTAGTCAGGACTCCAAAAATAACCGGAATTCCGGTTTCCATTCCCGCCTGGCGAAGCCCGGACGCACATTCTCCGGCAACAAAGTCAAAATGTGGCGTATCTCCCCTGACAACCGCACCAAGACAGACAACAGCATCAAACCGGGCAGTCAGGGCTATTTTTTTGGCAGTTGCGGGTATTTCAAAGGCGCCGGGAACCCGGAAAATTTCGATATCTGCCGGGTCAGTCTGGTGCCTGAGGAATCCCTGAACTGCTCCTTTCAGCAATCTTTCGCAAAGTACTTCATTAAACCGGGCAACTACAATGGCAAATTTTTTCCCTTTACCCGAAAACTGACCTTCAATCTGCCGGATTTCACCTGGTGTTTCCAAAATTTATCTCCTGATCTGCCTGTGTTCAGTTTCTTTCTACTGCCCGGATCAATCTGACCATATCATCCCCTTCGAGATAATACCGGTTCAGATGACGGTCTTCAGATTTCTCAAGTCCGTGATAATCTGCTCCGCCTGAAATAATCAGGTTATTTTTCTGGGCAAATAACCGCCAGGCTTTGCTGTGTTTAAGTTTATTCAGGGGATGAATGACCTCGACACCATCAAGTCCGAAGCCGATCAGTTCCCTGACCTGGTCTTCTGAATACTGGTCGGTCGGATGGGCCAGGATGGATTTCCCGCCGAGTGAGTGAATGAACCCGATGACTCTCGAGGCTTCCCACTGTTCCTTTTTCACATACAGCGGTTTTCCAGGCATTAAATACTTCTGAAAGCCTTCCTGGACGGATTTCACTGCGCCGTACCGGATCAGGATCTGGGCAATGTGGGGCCTGCCGACACTGGGATTTGTGTAAAGTTCGGCGACAACATCTGCCTCTGGCTCAACGTTCAGGTCTTTCATCCGGTTCAGAATCTCGGCTGCCCGGCGCCGCCTTCCGCCCAGAATCTGGTCTTCGTATTCCCGGAGGCTCTGGTGGTCATACCGGATATTGAGGCCGATGATATGGCACTCTGAAAAATTAAGAAACTGAGTCGAGAATTCAAGCCCGGGAAAAACTGTCAGGCCGAGTGCAGAAGCCAGTTCCAGCGTTTCAGGATAACTTCCGGCATTATCATGGTCGGTGATGGACAGGTGGGTAAACCGGCGTGATTTGTACTTTTTCAGAACCTGTTCAGGGGAGTATTTCCCATCCGAAAAGCGGGTATGGTTGTGAAAACTCCCTCTGATCATTAACCGAAAAGCTCTCTGAACTTATTATAATCGAGGATGTAGATTTTATTCCCGTCACGGGCGACCAGGCCTTCTTCAATAAACATGTGCAGGACTCTGGAAATGGTTTCCCGTGAAGTTCCGGCCATATTGGCAAGATCCTGCTGAAGCGGGACGTTCTGAAGCTCAACCCGGCCCTGAACCATAATCCCGATATCATCGGCCAGACGGAGCAGGGTATTGCCGACCCGGCCGGTCGCATCACCGAGGGACAGTGATTTTATCTGGCTGTCCGATTTTCTGAGGCGGACGGCCAGCTCTCTGAGCAGGGCAATGGGAACGTCAGGATATTTGTAAAGGATGTCCATGAAATCACGGGCATCGATCACCATCAGTTCGGTATCGTTAATGCAGACGGCATTGGCTGAACGTGCAAATCCGTCAATAACTGCCATTTCACCAAAGAAATCAAAATCACCAAGAATAGAAAGAATGACTTCACGTCCGTCTTCGCTGAGTCTTGAAATTTTGACCTTGCCGTTGATGATAAAGAAGACAACGGTTGCCTCTTCTTCCTCAATCACGAGCACACTGTCTTTCTTGAACTGCTTGATGGTCATCAAGTTAAGAATGTACTTCAGGTCCTCATCCTTGAGGTCAGAAAAGAGGGAAAAATTGCGGAGTTGATCAACTGTTATCATCAATTCCTCTTGCCTAAAAAGTGGTGTCCAGTAATATACTATTTGATGATGACAGAATCAACAAACCCTGAAAACCAGTTTACAGAACTTATCCGGGCACAAATCAGGGTTCCTGCGGCGGTGAAAATAACTCCCAGACCAGCCACCCGAGAAACAGTTCTGAAGCAATCAGGAAAGCTCCGGCAGCTCGGTCTAACTTGCGGGTTTGGGTATAGTCCTTCCGGTTCAGCGTCCGGGAATAGGCGTTATACCGGCTGTCAGCCTCACGGGTCAGAAGAACCGAGGCTGTACCGGTAACCAAAAATCCGGACAATGCCAGCACCGGACGTGCCGTTCCGGCAGTAAAAAACCGGTTTCTTCCAGCCTCATCCGTTGCCATAAAAACGGAGTCAGACGGGACAGGTGCGTAAACAGGCTCACCGGCAGAGAGAGAATCACTTTGCGCGCCCAGAACCAGAAAAGCCACTAAAACGGCCGTCATTTTTCAGCTCCTTCCCTGAGAATGAACTCCCGGTCAGCAAAATAAACCCGGTTGCCTGCAGACAGAAACAGAACCGGGGACTGGAATTTTTTTCTGCCGGAATCTACCTGTGAAACAACTCCGGATATCCGGTCAACCCAGTATTCAAGTCCGTCAGAACCGGCACAGATCAGGTACTCAGGCGTTACGGTAACCGGCTGAAAGCTGCCCTCAGGAAGCCGGGCCAGTGAGTTAACATGACCCGATGAAAGATCTACCTGAAGCAGATTGCCCGAGGTTGTAATGGTAAAACCGGCATCCTGATCGAGAGTCAGACCCGAGAGAGAAACACCGGGCAGTCTGAATTTCCGGAAAGCAGACCCATCTTCCTTAACCCGGATGACGGCTGAATCTGCCGTACACCATACCGGTTCATTCCGCCATTTTCTGACCGGCCCGACAGGAATTGCCTGAGTTTCCAGGCGGAACACTTCCTGCCCGGTAACCGCATTCAGTTTACGGATAACGCCTCTCTGATCCACTGCTGAGAGAAACCGTCCTTCCGGGAGCAGCCGGTCATGGAGTTTTGCAGGTGAAACCAGGGCCAGAGATTTCAGTTTTTTCCCGTCTGAAAGCGACACCAGATCGACCCGGCCGGTATACCAGGGTATCACGACTGTATCTCCCGAAACTACCGGCGACAGCCAGGGTTCACCCGGCAGCGTCCAGAGCACCTTTCCGGTCAGGAGATTTACAGCAGAAAGCTGCCCTTTTTTTCCGGTTCCTGCAGCCGTCAGGGCGGTGATTCCGGTGATCAGCAGAACACCGGGATTCCCTTTACCGGCATCAAATTCGCCGTGGTTAAACGTAGTCAGATCCACACCCCAGAGTTTTCCCTGGCGGGTTCCGAAGAGAAATTTTCCGGAGGAAACACCGGCCCCGGAAGAAAAACCGGCAGCACCCAGATCCAGGGATTTTTCGGAGGAAAATTCCGGACCCGCCGGTGAGAATGAGAAAACCGGACCGGAATCGGGTGAAACCACCGGCCGGACAGGACCTGGCCCGGGAATCTGAACCGAACCGCATCCGGCCAGAAAAATGATCAGGATGAATTTGGCACCTTTCAGCATCAGAAATCCCACCCAAAGAAAAACCGGTGAAAGGAGGTGTCCGAAAAACGGTCAGGTGATCCCGTCCAGGTTCTTCCGACATCGTACCGAAGGACCAGAGCTCCCATAAAGTTGTACCGGATTCCGGCACCGAAACTCCCAAGATGTCCGGGGTAGTTGCCATCCCAGGCGTTCCCCATATCAAAAAAGGCTGCCCCCCGAACCATCGGCAGATTGATCCGTGCCCTGGGAAACCAGATTCCTAAATTATCCAGAACCGGGAACCGGATTTCCTGATTCATCATCCAGAGTTTATTTCCCCTGAGATTAAAATTGCCGTATCCACGGATGTCCCAGGCGCCGATCATGTAAAACCGGCGTGCTTCGGCACCTTCATTCATCCGGGTTTGAACCCTGAAGGCCCAGGCCGATCTATCAGTCAGCCGGAAATACTGGCGGTAATCGGCCATTACTGTATAATAACTCACCTGATGGTACCTGAAATCAGTGGTGTACCCCAGGGAAAAACTATACCGCCTTCCGTCAAGCGGGCCGGTATAAGCCCACAGCGTGTTGTCAAAAACGTAGGAAACTGAATTTGAAATCAGGAAAGCATTCCGTTCGGTTCCGCCCGATTTCAGATAAACGTCGCCGCCGTACAACCCGGGATACCCAAGCGATTTTTTTTCTGACCAGGCCAGGGACGAAGAGGTTTCGAACCGGTCGAACCGGGATAGAGGATACAGCAGGGTGAAAAATCCGCCGATCAGACGTTCATTGAAAAACACGTCCGGATCTGAGTAGTCGTACCGGCGGCCTCTGAAATGATACAGGCCGTAAGCATGGTTCACCCGGTTTCCCCTGACCAATCTGGAAACCGAAAAATTCAGGTTCTGAAGCAGTTCAGACGGTGTTTCTGCTGTATTGTACACCGTCAGGAAAAACTGATCGTCGCCCAGCATTTCACCGTAGGCAAGGGAAACTCCGCCAATGGTCCCCAGAAGAGGCTCAGTGGCCACAACCCCCTGTGCGAAATCAAGGGTGTACTCCTTTTCGTATTTCAGGGGTTCCTGCTTTTTTTCAAATCCGGCGGGGGCAGAAAGAGCAAAGGGTGCATACTCTGCGGGCAGAAGCTGAATTTTTTCAGGTTCCGGCAGACCGGAGAGGGGAACAGACCGGATCCGGAAGGAAAAGTCTTCAAAAGCAGAAAAAAATAAAAGTCCGTTTCTTTCTGACGGATAAAAGACCGGTGTGGTCACCCGGGTCAGTTTTTCTGCTGTCAGCACGGAAGCAGGATTTTGAAACCGGGCCACAATCTGATCCACCGGCAGCCGGACTGCATTCCGGGTTCCGCCCAGGGAAGACGTGCAGTAAAGCCACTTTCCGGCACTGTCAACCGAACTGACCATTTCGGACGCCTTAACCGGGCGGGAAAGCTGGCACAACCGGCCGGTTTTCAGCGACAGGGCAAAAAGTCCGGAACTGCCATTGATCCCGTCCGGTATCCGGTCAGAGGAAAAAGCGATCAGGGAATCGCCGGGAAGAAAAACCGGTGTCTGGTCATCGTAAAAATCTGCCGTCAGCCGGCGGACGGCCAGTGTCCGGGTATCCAGCAGAAACAGGTCACTTTTCCCGTCCTGATCAAGTCCTGAAAATACCAGCCGGGTCCCGGCCCGGTCCCAGTTCAGACTTCCGGTTTCCTGAATTTTTCCCGGGCGGATGGCAGCAAGTTCTTTCAGAGTCACTGCGTCCAGCACATGAATAACATCCGATTCCCCACTCCTGGCGGCAACCGCCAGTTTCCCGCCGGCAGAAATATCCAGTCCGGCTTCAAGTGCCCGGATGACCTCCCATCCCGGTTTGTCTTCGGCGGAAAGAACCAGGACGGCCTCCGGTTCAGTTCCATCCTCCTGCAGGTCTGGACGGGAGCGGTAAAGTGACGTGTATCCCTGATGATTCCCGATGAAATAGCACCACAGAATACCGCTTTCAGGATCCCGCCAAAATACGGGGTGGTGATTAAATCCCTTCGATTGAACCGGCTGGCTGACGGCAGACGGAAAGTCATGGTCCTTCAACTGAGGCAGGTACTGCTTTTTTAAATCGTAAATCCAGTCCCGGTCCAGATCGGCGTAAGTTTTCCCGATAGTCATATGGAGGTTTTCCTCGAAATCGGTTGTGCGCCAGACATTGTCGAACAATTGTGCAATGGCCTCATCCCCATAAGTCCGGCTGATGTAACCCAGAAGGTTTTCTCCCAGTTTGTACATCAGATAAGATCCATTGATCCGGTAAAATTGTGAAACGGGAACAACCTGCCCGGTGAAAACAGCATCCCGGATGACCATATCGGCCTGAACGTCCGGAGGGTCGCCACTCCAGTGTTCAGCGATTCCCTCGGTAAACCAGAGCGGAAAAAAGTTTTCGGGTTTGATTTTATAGGTTTTCTGGATTTCTGAAAACCGGGCGTGGGTAAAAACATGGACGAGTTCATGCCGGATGACATGCCTGAACCGGAACATATTTCCGTCTGAAGGGATCACCACCCGGCCTTTTAAGAATTCAAAAAAGCCACCAACGCCCGGCGGAATCAATCCGTTAAGGACATTGGTTTCTTCGAACCGGGAGGGAGTACTGTAGAAAATCAGAGGAATCCGTCGGGAAAGGGTCAGACCAAACCGGATTTTCAGCCGGTCGTAAGCTTCCTCGGCATACCCGGCACCGAGTTCGGCCAGTTCCTGCATTTTCCCGTCGTAATAAATATCAAAATGCGACGTTTTCAGGACTTGCCAGGTAAATCCGGAATACTGGACCTTGTTCCGGCCAAAGGAATATTGGGCCTGAGACAACCCGGGAAGAATCAGAAAAAAAAACCAGAGGAGGCTTAACCGCAAAAAGACCATCATCCGCCAATTACGAAAGAAAAAACCGGGAACCCTACCCGGGGCAACTGATGGCACCGGATTACCTTTTTCTGTCCTTCAGGGCTTTATTCACGGCAATAACCGGACCCCAATGACCCTTTTTCTCAAGCCAGGACAGAAACCGAAGCGGTTTAACCAAACGGAAAAGAGAAAAAATGACCAACCCGGCCACAAAGGCCCTGACCAGCGTTCCGGTTAATTTCCCCCAGTCGGAGTCAAATAGAAACAGGATTACCGCAATAATTAAAACCGGAGCCCAGAATGCCGGTCTTGCCAGTTCGGATAAAACCTGCAGCCAGGCGGGGCGTGAAACTGGTTCACCCGGCCGGTTTTTACCCGGAATTCTGAATTTTTCAAGTTTCCGCATCAGCCGGACGAGACCGGTTTGCGGCCGGATCCAGAGCCAGAGAGTAATACTTCCGGTCATCAGCCCTGAGAAAATAACCCAGACAGCTAAAATCCCGAAAACCCCGGGATGAGAGGTCAGCCCAAGCTGATCTGAAATCCAGATAACACTTTTATCGATGGCCGTCAGAAGATCAGTACCAACCAGGAGAAGCTGAAGCAGAATTCCCTGCAGTGCTGCCCAGGATCCAATGAGAAAAGCACCGGTGAACAATCCTGCAAGATTCCAGCCGGTCAGAGTAACACCCAGGCTGAACAAAAGTCCCTGAACCGAAATGGCAATCATTGGCCGCAGTCTTTGACCGGAAGGGGAAAAGGATTTCAGAATGGCTGATATGAAGGAAATCCAGGCAACCCGTGATCTGACCGAAAGGCGTTCACCGGCTTTCATTAAAACGACTGACTGGGTGGTGGAAAGCAAATGCCCGCGGAATGGAATCTGGGCGGTATGGAGGGCTGCACCTACGGTGCTTTCTATGGCACCCGAAAGACTTCCCCAGGTCCCGACAGTTGTCCAGTCCTGATGGTGATTCAGAACTTGTCTGATTTTCTCACCTGCATCGGGAATCTGCGGTGAAATTCTGAGGTCGAAGGTTACGCCAAGTTTTTCTTCAATCTGTCCGGAAGCCCGTTCGGAAACCGCCATAATTACCACCGGCGGGTCCAGGTCCCTGATTTTTTCCCACACCGGAAAGTGCCCTTTACCCTGAAGCTCCAGATTTCCGAATTCGTCGAGAATGATCAGCTCCGGCTTGCGGTCCGCAAGGGAGTCTGCCCAGGAAACCTGCGTTTCAATTGTTTCCGCATTGAACCGGTAGGGCGGACTTTGACCGGGATCCCTGACGGCAAACGGCAGATAGTCATTCTGTCCAATCCGGAAAAGGTCATAGGAAGAGGCGCCCTGCCCTGCTGATTCCCGGTATCCGGCAACAGCAATAAATCCGTCGGTTTTTAAGCCCGATGCCAATGCCCATCGGGCAGTTTCGAGCAGGAAAGAGGATTTGCCTGAGGCAACCGGTCCGGTAACGGCAATTAAAATCATGGTGTACCTCAGATATATCCGGCAAACTGAGGCAGGTGCTCGGTCAGCCAGGATTTAAGCCGGGCTTCGACTTCCCCAACTGTTCCCAGAGCAAGAATTTCATCCTTCAGGCGGATGCAATCCTCCATCCGGAGGTTTTTTACAAGATACTTCACTTCAGGAACCCGCCGGATCACGACTGAAATATCATCCATCCCCATCCCGATCAGCAGGGGTGTGGCCAGAATATTCGACCCCAGTTCCCCGCAGAGTGAAACCGGAATTCCGGCCTGATGGCCAGAGAGTACCGTCCGGTTGATCAGCCTCAGAACGGCAGGCTCCAGTTCCCGGTAAAGGGAAGAGATAATATCATTTCCCCGGTCAACAGCCAGGGTATACTGGGTGAGGTCGTTGGTTCCCAGAGAAAAAAACTCGACTTCCCTGGCAATTTCTTCAGACATGATGACGGCACTCGGCACTTCAATCATCACACCGACCGGTACTTTCTGATAGGGAATTTCCTTCCGGTCCAGTTCCAGATACACTTCTTCCATCAGGTCTTTGATCTGGTGGACCTGAGTCAGATTATGCACCATCGGAAACATGAGTTTTACCTGTCTGCCAACTGAGGCTCTGAGAATCGCCCGGATCTGGTTTTTGAAAATATCCGGGCGGTCCAGCATAATCCGGATTCCCCGCCAGCCCAGAAACGGGTTCATTTCATGGAAAGAGGACTCCAGCACTTTATCCCCCCCTACATCAAATGCCCGGATGGTAACCGGCCAGTCTTTTGCCTGGGAAAACAAACTGGAGTAATATTTGAACTGATGGTCTTCTGACGGAAAGTACCCCCGGCTCAGAAACAGATGCTCGGTGCGGTACAGCCCGATCCCTTCAGCCCCGCAGGTCTGCATATCGTTGATTTCATCCCTGAACTCGATATTGGCCAGGACGTTGATTTTTTTGCCGTCAAGGGTAACTGCCGGTTCAGAAATACCGGTTTCGAAAATGGCAATGAATTTTCTGAACTTTTCCTTCTTTTTCAGGTATTTTTCGAGAACGGGCTGGGTGGGCCGTGCGATGACGTTGCCATCGATTCCATCCAGAATTATTTCATCTCCGTTTTTGACGGAAGCAGAAATTTTATGAAGACCAATCACCAGCGGAATGTTAAGGGACCTGGCAATCAGGGCCACATGAGAGGTCAAGCCGCCGAAATCCAGTGCAATTCCCACAATATTCTGTCTGGAAAACAGAATCATATCGGCCGGGGTCAGGTTATCCGAAACAATCACACTTGAATCTTCGACGTGCGACAGCAGTTTTCCCCGCTGCAGGTTCCGCAGGATTCTGAATTTGACGTCTTCCAGGTCGGCCATTCTCTGGGCCAGGTAGGGATCGGTTGCAGCAGCCCTGAGCAGGTCGATCTGCAGGTTATAGGCTTTTTCTGTGGCGGCTTCGGCGGTCAGCAGGTTCTGGTCAATTTCACGGTGGATCAGCCGGGTAACTTCCGGGTCGAAAAGCATCATGACCTGCGCATCGAAAATGGCAGAAAATTCCTCGCCGAGTTTCTGATTGGTGATGGTGGATATTTTGATCAGTTCCTTATTGGACTGCTCAATCGATTTTTTGAATTTATCCTTTTGCTCTTCAGTTTCTGAAGGTTCTATTTTGCGGTCATCAATCGAAATAATATCCCGCTTGAACAGAAAAGCCGGACCGATGGCATAGCCTCTCGATGCCGGAGCCCCTTTCAGTCTCAGTTCTGCAGTCAGGTCGTTTTCCTTGCCCGGATGGAGTCCGGGCCTGTCGGGTTGCATGTTACAATTCTCCGAATCCGTTGTCGAACAGTTCTCTCATTGCCGCAAGGGCCTGCTCCTCATCTCCCCCGTCAAAAGTCAGCTTCAGCGTTGATCCTTTTTCAGCAGCCAGAGTCATGACCCCGATAATGGATTTCCCGTTGATTTCAATTCCGTCTTTCGTAATGTAAAATTCACTTTTAAACCGGGAGGCCAGTTTAACAATTGCTGCCGCCGGGCGGGTATGGAGTCCCGCATTGTTTTTTATTTCAACTTCTGCTTCTGTCATGGCGCGTTGGGTCAGAATTTCCGGTTTAAAATCTGTTCAGTCTGATGTTTTAAAAGCGGAAAGGCCGGGAAGGACTCAAAATCACGCAGCATCCGCCAGATATCTTCAAAAATCTGGTTGATTACCGTTTCAGTTTCGGAGAGTACTCCCAACCGGCCAAAAAGATCCCTGACCCGGTTAATATCCTGTAACCCAGCCTCGTGAGCCAGAATCCGGTCAACCAGAGCCCGGTCTTCTCCCTGTGCCCGTTCCAGGGCTGTCAGAACCAGATAGGTCCGTTTTCCTTCAACAATATCTCCGCCGATCGTTTTCCCGAACGAGGCCTGATCTCCCATCAGATCCAGATAATCGTCCTGAATCTGAAATCCCCTGCCCAGCAAAATGGCAAGCTGATGCAGTTTTTTGTCGGTTCCGTCATTTCCGTTAACCGAAACCCAGCCCATCCGGAGGGCAGTCGAAATCAGCCAGGCCGTTTTCTTTTCAATCATGGTCAGGTATTCCGGAATGGAAACGACCGGTCTGACCTCAAATTCTTTATCCAGTGCCTGCCCTTCACAGACTGCATCCACCGAATCCTGAAAAACCGACAGGACGGACCGCAGGTGAGGCGTGTCGGATTCGATCAGAAGGCGGTAGGCCATCCCCACCATCATATCACCGGATAAAATGGCAACATTTTCATCCCAACGGGTATGCACGGTCGGATTCCCACGGCGGGTAGCAGCATGGTCCATAATATCGTCATGAACCAGTGTAAAATTGTGAAAAACCTCGACTGCGGCTGCAAGGGGCATCAGAGAGGCTTCTTTACCCCCAGCCATCAGTCCGGAAATCAGGGTCAGTACCGGCCGGATCCGCTTCCCGGGTGCATGAAGAACATACCGGATCGGTTCATACAGAGTTTCGGGTTCATGGGAATTGGCCAGACTTTTCAGGTAGACATCGACAGTGGTCCTGAGGTGCTGAAGCTGCTGATCCGGAGTCATAATTTCCTGACTGAAAGTGACAAGATATTCCGGCCTGCCCAGATTAAGGCTACAGCCGGGATTTTTCAGAGTTTACGAAGATTTATCCGAAATTAAAAGCCCGGATTCCGAAAAATTCACCCCGGAAATTACCTGATTCAGGCATTTTCCCGGACCGGAGAAAATGTGACCCGAAAAACTTATCTTTGCACCACTATGGTAACAGTCACTCCTTCTTCTGACCTGGCCTGGTGCCGGTCCATGCTTCCACAGGTTTCAAGAACCTTTGCGCTGGTGATTTCAGTCCTGAGCGGTGAAAAATACCGCGGTGTTTTGCTGGCATACCTGATTTGCCGGATTGCCGATACCATCGAGGACAACCATGAATTCCCGGCAGATAAAAAATATCAGCTGCTCGATGATTTCCTGATTTCCCTGAAAACCGGAACACCGGCAGACACAGTTGAAACGGCATTCAGACCCTTTTCTTCAGTAGATGCTGACCATGATCTGACGGCACAGTGTAACCGGGTTTTGTCAGAATTCGCCGGACTTCCTGCCGGCGTCAGATCCTGCATCATTCCCTGGGTGAATGAAATGATCACCGGGATGAAAAAATTCCAGGCCTTCAGCACACCTTCTGCTACCATCACTCCGGTTCAGTCGGCCGAAGAACTCGAAGAATATTGCTATTATGTTGCCGGAACAGTGGGCCGGATGCTTACCGCCCTTTTCCTTCATTATTCACCCCGGATTCCGGATCAGGGCCGGAAAGTTATGGATGATTTTGCTGTTTCTTTCGGAACCGGCCTTCAGTTGACGAACATTCTTAAAGATTTTAATGAAGATCTGAAACGGGGATGGTGCTACCTGCCGGCCGATCTTCTGCTCAGTCATGGCCTGACGCCGGAACTTGTCAGGGACAACCCCGGTCATCCTGGCCTGAAAAAGGTGATCGAAACCCTCCGCAGCCGGGCAAGACTCCATTTGCTGAATGCCCTCCGGTACACTTTTGCCATCCCGAGAACTGAACGCCAGATCCGTCTGTTTTGCCTCTGGCCGCTTCACATGGCCAACCAAACTCTGGCAGCCATGACCCTGAATTCCGGATTATTTTCTGGCGGAACCGTTAAAATTTCCAGAAAACAGGTTGGTGAAACGGTTCTGAGAACCCGTCTCGACTGGTTCAGCAACCGGCGTCAGGAATCCTTCTTTCATCAGTTTACCTACTCCAGGCTGACCTGATGACACGGGAAGTTGAAATTGCAGTCCTTCCTGCCGATGCAGAAAATGAACCGGTGATCAGAAAGGCCCTTCTTTCGGCTGCGGGATTAAAACCCGGGCAGCTTTCCGGATATCAGTTACTTAAAAGATCCGTCGATGCCAGAAGCCGGACGCCGGTATTCAGACTCCGGTTCCGGGTATATTCGGGCGAGACAGTCCCTTCAAATCCGGATTTTCTACCGGTTTACCGGGATGCAGGAAAAAAGCAGGTGATTATTGTGGGATTCGGTCCTGCCGGGATGTTTGCGGCCCTCAGACTTCTGGAAGCCGGGATCCGGCCGGTCGTACTGGAACGGGGTCAGGATGTCAGATCACGCCGGAAGGATTTACGGGCCATTCAGCAAATGGGGGAAGTCCACCCCGACAGCAATTACTGTTTCGGGGAAGGCGGTGCCGGGGCCTATTCAGACGGAAAGCTGTACACCCGCAGCGATAAACGGGGAAATTTAAAGAAAATCCTGTCGGTCCTTGCCGGTCACGGGGCAAGTGAAGATATTCTGATTGATGCCCATCCGCACATCGGGTCGAACAAGCTGCCGGGTGTTGTTCAGTCGATCCGGGAAACCATTCTGGCCCATGGCGGCGACATCCGGTTCAACACCCGGGTAACCGATCTGATTCTTCAGGGAAACCAAATTTCCGGCGTCAGGACGCTGGATGGAAGTGAAATTACCGGCGATGCGGTTATTCTGGCAACAGGCCATTCTGCACGGGATATTTTTGACCTGCTTCACCGGAAGGGACTCCGGATGGAGGCGAAACCGTTTGCCCTTGGCGTCAGGATAGAACACCCGCAGGATCTCATTGACCGGATTCAGTATCACTGCCCGGTCCGCAGAGACCCGAACCTGCCCGCCGCCAGTTACAGCCTGGTTCACAACCATCAGGGCAGGGGCATTTTTTCATTCTGTATGTGCCCGGGGGGCATTATTATCCCGGCTGCTACACAACCCGGCGAACTGGTAGTCAACGGAATGTCGATGAGCCGCCGGGATTCCCGTTTCGCCAATTCGGGACTGGTTACAGCTACCGATGAACGGGACTGGCAGGCCTTTTCTGCCTCGGGTATCTTTGCCGGACTGGAATTCCAGAAATCAGTCGAACGAAAAGCCTTTCTTGCAGCCGGATCCACCCAGAAAGCCCCGGCACAGCGGTTGACCGATTTTCTGGACGGAAAACTCTCGGCAACCCTGCCGGAGTCAAGCTACATCCCGGGACTGACCTCTGCTGACCTGACTGCGGTCCTTCCGGACTCACTGGTGCCCTATCTGAAGGAAGGTCTGCGGCAGTTCGGCAAAACAACCCGTGGGTATCTGACCCGGGAAGCAGTTCTGGTCGCCACTGAAAGCCGGACCAGTTCTCCCGTCCGGATTCCCCGGGATCCGGTTACCCTGCAGCACCCCGGCTGCTCCGGACTGTATCCCTGTGGGGAAGGGGCAGGCTATGCCGGCGGCATTGTTTCTGCTGCCATGGACGGTGAACGGTGCGCAGAAGCCTTTCTGTCTGCCATCACCCGTTAACCCTGCTGAAACCCACCTCACTTATTTTCGTACACCAACCCACCCCCGGCACTTTCTAAGGTCACCGGTTTTTTATCCTTTAATTATCACCAGATTTTAAGGAAAAAAATCTGAATTTTCGGTGGAAGAAGAAAGTGGAAGCGGAAGTAAAAATTTTTCAGAGCACCCGTTTTGCCTCTGAAAGCATCGAGTGGAAGTGGAAGATTAAGTCAGCATACTCAATTTTTATACGTAATTGACTCTTTTTATGGAAGATTGTAGTGGAAATGCTTTCAACCTGTTCCACAAAACCCGGCTTAAACTTCTTGACAATGTGAAATAAACGCCGGAATTTTGCATTGCAATCGCTTCCATAAGAAGCTTAACACAGGAACAAAAACAATGGCCAAAACAGAAAAAAAGACTGCGGAAAAAAAGTCGGCTCCTGTTCAAAAGGCTGGAGAAAAACCTGCCGGTAAGAAAGAAGCGAAAACCAAAGCAGCGCCCGTTGTGAAACTGTCTGAACCGACTCACGACCAGATTGCCGCAAAAGCCTATGAAATATACCTCAGCCGTGATCCGCACGCCGGAGATGAAACCAGTGACTGGATGAAAGCCGTAGCCGACCTTACGGGGGCATCCTCAAAAAAGAAAAAATAACGATCTTCTCGAATAACCTGCCTCTTATACTTCCTTCCATTTGATTGCGATTAACAGCCTGCATGCAATGTGCGGGCTGTTTTATTTTAGGGCCATTCAGGATTTCGTCCGGATAACCAGCACCGGCACCTTTACCTGGCGGATTATAGACTCGGTCGTACTTCCCAACAAAATTTTACTGAGGCCGGACCTGCCATGGGTGGCCATGGCCACCAGCCCCGGCTTCGAGGACTGAATAAAATCAAGAATTCCTTCAACCGCATCCGTCGATCTGATCTGAACCCACTCTGGCCTGCAGCCGGTTTCTGTCAGCCGTGAATTGATAGTTGCCTTTCTGACATCGGTCATCCCGTCCAGGAAACCGGCTTCGAATGATTCAACGGCTAAAAGGGTTACCGGCGAGGCTATCAGCGAAAGCAGATCGGCAGCTTCTTCAGCAACGGCAAGAGACTGCGGACTGTAATCGGTTGTAATCAGGATTTTCTCAGGAGGAAAGGCAGGAACAGAAGACGGATCCCGCAGGACCAGAACCGGTGTTTCAGAAATCCGGATCACCCGTTCCATTGTAGACCCAAGGAAAAATTTTTCCATAGCCCCGTGCGAATGGGTTGCCATGACAATCAGGTCATACTCATCCTCTGCCGCTTTTGCAACCAGCACATCCGATGCTTTCCCGCTGAGAATCAGCAGTTGAGTCCGCTTTTTTTCCCCGGCAGAAAGGTGGTCCTGCAGTTTTAAAAACTCCTGCCGGGCCCAGTCATTGATCTCATTTTCCAGTTCAGGAAAGGTAACAACCCCGAACGGGTAAGAAGAACTTCCGAACGGAAGACTGGTCATTTCGTTGACATACAGAACCGTTACCGGCCCACCTGTTTTTCCGTTAACCGACAGGGCATACCGGATGACAGAAAGGGACTGTTCCGAAAAATCGACCGGAACGAGAATTTTTAAAGTTTTCATACGACCTCCGCCGAAATGGGTTAATGCGGTGGCAATGAACAAAAAATTTCAGTGCCTGTCAACAAAAAAATCACACCTCTTTCTTCTGACGGTACACGGAATCCGGCTTTCGGCTTTAATCCTGTTCCCGGGTTTCCTATCTTGCCGGAAATGACGGAAGGAAACCCCCATGAGTGACCCCAAGAGCCAGCAGCTCAACATTGAACTGGGAGAAAAAGAAGCAGAAGGAACTTATTCCAACCTGGCTATTATCAGCCACTCTGCCCAGGAGTTCGTGATTGATTTCACCCGGATTGTTCCCGGCGTTCCGAAGGCAAAAGTGTACTCCCGCATTATCATGACACCCAGCCATGCCAAACTGTTTCTTCAGGCTATGAGAGACAACATTGCCCGGTATGAGCAACTATTCGGAGAAATTAAAGTCATTCAGGCCGGATTTGACCCAGCTTCGATGGGAATCACCAATGATCCCGGGAAGTTTGAGGCCTGAGGTGTAACCTCTGTCACACCGGAAGTTTTTTATCTGCAGGCCGTTTTTTATTCTGGTGTTGTTCAGATTATATTTAAACAAGCCGGGGGATGTCCGGTTTTTTTTTACTTTTTACCAGTCAGGACCGTCAGCAAAATGCGAAAGAAATTGTCCCCGACCGCGCTTTTAGTTCCGCTGATCTTTCTGCCGGCCTGCCTCGACAGTCCGGTGGCTCCTTCCTGGACGGTTAACGGAAGCACGGCACTGCTGAAAGCCACCCTATCAGCCATTGAAATTGTTTCGGATTCTGACAGCGCCATCATTGATGAAAATACCCGGCTGTTCTTTTTGAAATCGGTGGATCTGAAGGATTTTAATCCGGGGGACTCGATCGAAATAGAGGACAAAATTATCGAAGGTATCCAAACTCTGGATTCCCTGAAGGCAGATCAGTTCGAATCAGATCCGCTGCTGATCAAACCGAGTGTCCTGAATTCAGCCCTGACCGATAATTACTCCGGCCCGGTTCCTGCCTTCAATTTCACCGTAAACAATCAGGATTTTACCGGTTTAACGGAATATGAATATGCTATTCTGGAACCCGGGACCACCGACCATCCCCAAAATATCACCCTGACCATCACCAACCAGTTGTCCTTCCCGGTTACTTTAACTTCCATAACACTGAAGGATAAAAAATCCGGCTCAACACTGGCAACCCAAACCCTGAATAAAACGGTTGATGCCGGCGGGCAGGGAACTTCGGTAATCAGTCTTGGCGGGAAAACCATAACCAACCAGATGCAGCTTTCTTTCAAGGGATCCTCGACCGGGGCTTCGAATACCACCCTTTCCTCCTCATCCGGAATTTCATTTGCATTGGTTTCGGATGAACTTTACGCCAGTGAGGTGAAAGGAAATATTGCCGGTTCATCCTACAATTCCACCGAGGAAATTGATGCAGGTATGGAGGATTTCATTCCTTCTGAAATCATCATCAAGGCCGGGCAACTGGTTTATCAGTTGAAGAATACGTCCCAACTAACCGGAGTGGCTGATGTCACCATTCCTGAACTAACATTGGGCGGCAAAGTTTATCAATCAAGCCTGACCCTTCCTGGAGGCGCATCAGTAGAAATCAAACCGGACATTGCCGGGGGGATTATCAAACCAACCTCCAAAGGCGGGACCTCGGCTGTTCTGACAGTCAAGGTTGACTTTAAACTTAACAAAGCAACCGGGGTTACCGTTAAGAAAACAGACCAGATTTCCTGGACTGCCGGGATTAAAAACATCAGTCACCGGTATGCTGCCGGCACTATTAAAGAACAGACCAAGAATTCGGATCCGGATACGTCTGATGTCATCGACTGGCCGGATGAATTGAAAAATGTCACGTTTGAATTCGATGAGGCAACAATTACAGCCAGATTGGCATCAAGTCTGGGGATTCCGGCCGAAGTTTCACCCAGAATTCTGTTCGACTATCCAAATAAGACCCATGACAGCCTCACGTTTTCTGCCGGGGTGTTCCCGATGTCGATGGCAGCAGCAACCAAGGCCTCGCCTTATCTCAGACAGGAACGGGTCATCAGCATCAGCCAGATGAACGGATTTAATACGATCCTGAATAAAAAGCCCGAAAAACTGAGGTATTATGTAGCCGCCACGGCTGCAAAAGGGGGGTATTCCAACGGGTTTGTGTATGACACCAGCCAGGTCAGGGGAACCCTGGAACTGAAAATCCCCATGCGGCTAAAAAGTCCTTCGGGATATGAAAAAGACAGTTTGTATGAGTTTGAACCGGGAACCTTCGATGGGGTTAAACTGGCAAAATTAGTCGTAGATTGCTCAAACCGGCTTCCCGTCAAAGTCAGCCTGTCACTTGAATTTAAAGATAACCAGGGAACAACGGTTCTGGCACTGCCAGGCAATGACTGGTATTCAATTGCTGCAGCACCGGTTGGAACCAACGGCCGGTCTACCGGATATGCCCAAACCCAGATTCAGATTGTACTCAGGGAAGCCGACCTGACTTTGGTTGAAAAAGCAACCGGAATCTTTCTTCGTTACCGGATCGACACCGCACCTTCTGGCGGGCCATCGAAGGGGTACAGTGAGATTATGTCGACAGACGACCTTAAACTTTCCATCGGTGCAGAACTTCAGTACAAGGTGAACGCAGAATGAAAATCCTGAAACTCTCTTTACTGACTTTCCTTCTGCCGGTAACGGCATTTCCGCAGGCCGGACTGCAGCATTCTTCTGCCCGGAACCTCAGCATGACCGGTTCCGCCGGTGTTTCACTGTCCGGGTGGGAAGCAGCAGGATTAAATCCGGCCGCAACCGGGCAGCCCGGAAAATCAAAACTTTCGATCGGAGTTATTTCTTCGGGAGCAATGGTTGTCAATACCGGGCTTTCCTTCCAGTTTTACCAGGATTATTTTACCGGTGAAATGGTAAATGGGAAATTAAAACCGCTGGATCTGGATGTAAAGAACCGGAAAGCCGATTTTATCAGTCAGTTCGACGGGGATGAAACCGGTTCTGCCGCCGGAACTGTGACGCCGTTTGCCGTTAGTTTTGAATGGCCCTCGGTCGGGTCGTTTTCCCTTCTTTACTCCCTGAAAGCTGAAGGCCGGGCCACCATCCCGCAGGATTTATTCCGGTTTATGATGAACGGAGCCGAGACCGGCAGTTCATATAATCTGGATGACTCGCACCTCGAAGCGATTTTACGGGCAGAGTGGGCACTCACTTATTCCCGATCCCTGAAAGGGTACTTACCGGCAATTGAAAAGGTTCTCTCTTCACCCGCAGCCGGCGCCTCCCTGAAACTGGAACAGGGAATTACCTATGCCAACCTCGAAACAAAGAAAAATACCTTTTCTGTCGATGCAGACCGGGTTCAGCATCACCAGTTCGACTACTCAATTCTTATGGCCGGTAATGACGTCTGGGGGAACTGGTTCCGGTCAGAGGAACTGATCAAAACTCATGATGACTGGTTTATGTCGCCGGCCGGAACCGGGGTTGGTTTTGATTTCGGACTCTCGGGAAATCTGTTCGGAGTCATCCCGGTATTTGCCTCTGTTACCGATCTGGGGTGGATTACCTGGGAGCAAAATGCACAGAAAATCTCGGGGAAAGGAACGATCACTTACACTCCCAGGGAACGGGATGCAGACACAACAACTTTAGCTATGTTTGAACAGGACAGTCTCAAGGGACAGTACACCCCGGTTAAAAAGAAGACCACTTTTACGACTTACCTTCCGGCCTCTCTGAACATCGGGGCCAGTGTGAATTCAAAAGCAGTCCCGTTTCTGAAAAATCTGTACATTCCCGGCGACCTGGTCTTTTTCGGGGCCTATCAGCAGGGACTGAATGAAACACCGGGAAATTCTTTTATCCCGCGGATTTCGGTTGGAGGTGACTGGAAACTGTTTGATCTCTGGCATGTGAGAACGGGGTTTTCGGGAGGCGGAGAGGAGCTGTTCAGTTGGGGACTCGGAACCGGGATTGAATCCAGATATGTGCTCTTCGATATCGGAACCGCAAATTTTCACCATCTTTTCTCAGGGTTGGATGCCCGCCGGCTCAGTGTGGCGATGACCCTTCAGTTCCTGATTCCCTGACCGGCAAGGTTACCGCCGGTCAACGGCCCAAAGCATATAAATTCCGATCAGCAGAAACACCACATTGGCAAACCAGGCAGCGGTAAGCGGATGGAGATCCCCGCCATATCCCAGTGTCTGGGCCACTTTCTGTAAGGCCAGATAGACAAAACAAATCAGCAGAGCCAAACCGAATTCAACTGCAAGACCTCCCCGTTTTTTCTTCGAACTCAGCGGAACGCCAAATAACACCACAACCATACAGGCAAACGGGAAACTGAGTTTTGAATAATATGTCACCAGATATTTATCCAGTTCGGTAAAACCGGCAATCCGCTGGCTGTCAATATAATCACTCAGGTCTGTAAAGGTCATCTGGTTCAGATTTCTGAAATCGTTCAGAAGATCACGGGGTTTGAAATTAAACTTGAGGGAATCGATTTTTTCAAATGACTGAATCCGGGGTGAAACCGCCGGTTTTCTGTGAACCCCGTTTTCAAGAGACCAGGTTTTCACTGAATCATTCCAGACCAGATTCCGGGCATCCCACCGTTCAGAAAGAACTGTTCCGTTAAAATCGGTCACTGAAATCGTGTATCCCCTCTGCGAAGAGCCATCGTACCAGCCAATGGAAACCATGCGGTGTTCTGAATCCTGCCGGATCAGATTGGCGGACTGACCGGAAGTGGAATATTTCCCCATTTCTGTGGTTTCAAAGGCCGCTTTCAGTTTATTGGCTTTCGGAACAACCCATCCGGCGAAGTAAATCTGAAAACCGGTCAGTAAAAACGCAACGGTCAGGAAGGGAAGCAAAATCCGGGTGGTTGAAATCCCGCCGACTTTAATGGCGGTCACCTCCATCAGATTGGTCAGCCGGCCAACAGTAAACAGAGAAGCCAGAAGCAGGGCAACAGGCAGCATCAGATTGACAATATCGGGCAGGAAATACAGATAGTACCGGGCTACCTTTGCAAAGCCGATTCCGTTATCCACGAAATTCCCCAGGTTTTCAATCAGATCAATAATGATAAAAACCAGAGAAAAGGCCAGAAGTGCAAAGAAAACGGCGACAACAAACTGGCGGAGAAGATACCGGTCAATAATGGTCATCGGGACTCTCCGGCTGGTTTTTTCTTCAGTTTTTCCTTCAGGATCCCGGCTTTATCTACCAGCCAGGTCCAGGCAGGAACAGCAGCCCATTCTGATTCCCGCATCATTTTAACCGTCAGCCAGATTCCCAGAATGAGGACTACTGCATTCGCTGACCACATTGCCAAAGCTGGCGGAACAATCCCCCGGTCAGCCAGTTTTTCACCGCCGAGAAGAAAAATCCAGTACACCATGAAAAAGGCAAGGCTTAAACCGGCACCGGCACCGATTCCTCCCCGTTTTGACTGTATTCCGAGCGGAACCCCGACCAGAACAAACATGAGGCAGGCGACCGGAAGAGCAAATTTTTTATGGATCTCGACCAGGTAATTATTGATATCTTCCATCAGGGAAGACCTGGAAGCCGTTTCTGATTCCAGATAATTTCTGAGCCTGACCTGGTCATTCTGGGCATTAAACAGGACATCCCGTTTTTCCTGAAGTGACAGTCCGGAAAGTACCACCGACATGGTATCTCCTTCGAGAAGGCGGTAGGTTCCGTCTGAAGCCGATTGGATCCGGTACCGGAATCCGGAGGAATCTTTTCTGACCGAAATTTCTGACCCGCTTACGCCGGTTGGCTCGAAGGACTCGGCCGACCTCAGGCTTTGCTCAAAATAATCGGAAGCCCGCAAACTGCTTTTGGATATCAGCGAAAAGATGGAATCATTGACCTGCCGCATGGTTGCAATTGACATTTCGCGGTAACCCCGGGCAAAAGACCCTTCAGAAGACCGCTCAAATCCAAATCCGGATGCATCAAACAGAACTTTCTGGGTTTTAAAGGTAATCTTCCGGTAATCACTGAAAGACAGGTAGTCAATTTCATTGATCTCGCCATCGTTCAGGGTCATAATCATGTATCTGAGATCGGGCGAATAGGTAAAGTGAGCATGCCGGGCAGTTATCACCTGCTGGCGTGACGAATTGGAATAATCGAAAATCGTTACGCCGGTCAGAATTCCGGTTTCCTGATTTGTTTCCCGGGCATGGATGGAATATCCCGAAAACAGATCGCTGAACCGGCCGGCTTCGATCTCAAAGGTTGGTTTTTTATTCCGGATATCCCGGAATAGAGTTTTCGCCTTGTAATTTGCATCCGGCAAAATGTAATCATTAAACCAGAACATGACACCGGCTACCAGTGCTCCGAGGAAAATAACCGGCATCATCAGCTTCAGCGGACTTACACCGGCGGCTTTCAGAGTGGTAATTTCATGATCGCCGGAAAGCTTTCCGAAAACCATCAGGGTAGAAATCAAAACACCCATCGGGACAGCCAAGACCAGCATCCAGGCCAGATTCAGAACAATCAGCTCAGAGATCACTCCCAGGCTAAGTCCTTTCCCGGCCAGTTTATCGAGATACTTCATCAGAAACTGAAGTAAAAAGATAAACATGATGGTCAGGATTGAAAAGAAAAACGGCCCGGCCAGACTTTTGATAATATGGAGATAGGCTTTTTTAAGCATGGGTGCAAAAATAGGGGATCCCGGGTCAAGAAGGAAACCAAAGACGGACCAGGACCCGAAACAAGTCACCGGTTCCGGCATTTAAAACCAAACGCCGGGCACCAGCCGGTATGACACTTACTTCCGTATTTCTTTTTTCATCAGCAGATAAATTCCGGCAAGGACAAGGGGGATACTCAAAATCTGACCCATGGTTACCGGCAGGCCGATGTGAAAGGCAGCCTGTTCTTCTTTAAAAAATTCGAGCAGGATCCGTACCCCGAATACCAGCAGAAGAAACCATCCGAAAAGTTTGCCATGAACTGCGGGAAGTGACGTTTTGAAGTATAACCGGATGAGAATGAGAAAAATGACGAGATAGGCTGCTGACTCATACACCATGACCGGGTGCCGGGGAACCTGATCCACCAGAGTAAACACAACCCCCCAGGTTCCGTCTGTCGGGAGTCCCAGAATTTCTGAGTTAAACAGGTTGCCAAGCCGGATAAAAAATCCGGATAGGGCAACCACGATCCCGATGCGGTCCATTACCCAGAGAAATGGCTGGCCCTTCGATTTCTTTGAATACAGGTACATGCCCGTCAGAATCCCGATTGCTGCACCGTGGCTTGCCAGCCCGCCTTTCCAGACTTTCAGGATTTCTACCGGATTGCCCAGATAAAAACCCGGGTCATAAAACAGGCAGTGGCCAAGCCGTGCCCCGACAATGGTGGATACCATCATATACAACAAAACCCGGTCTGGGTCTTCGTCGGGTTTTCCTTCCCGCTTGAAAAAGGTTTTTATCAGGAGAAAGCCGAATAAAAACGAAAAAACGAACATCAGGCTGTACCACCGGATGGTCAGGGGTCCTACAGAAAAAATTTCGGGAGAAACACTCCATTCAGTCATTTTTTATCTCCTTCTGGGAATACCTGAAGCCAGGATATTCCGGTTTTTCCGGCAATAAACCGGGTCAAATAAATTACCATCAGGGCAGTACCTGAACCCAGAACGGCCCCGCCGAGAATATCAGACGGGTAATGTACCCCGACGTACGGCCGTGAGAGTGAAACCAGAACTGCCAGACCAAAACAGATCGCCAGCCATTTTCTGTAAAACCAGGAAAGCAGAACCGCACCGGCAAAAAAATTGGCAGCATGTGAAGACGGAAACGAGTTGGAAAAGGTCCGTTTGACGAGAAGATGAACATCGGGGAGGGCATTGGACGGCCGGACCCGGTCTACCCAGGGCTTGATCAGTCCGGAGGAGACCTGATCGGTAATCAGAATAATCAATACCGCCATAGCCACAACCAGCCGGCCTTTTTGGCCACCTTTCCAGATCAGCCATCCGAAAAGGATGACCCAGACCGGAAACCAGTTTTTCCTTTCAGTTAAAAAGGGCATCAGCCAGTCAAAAAACGGATTCGACCAGCCGTGATTGATCCAGTAAAAAACGGCTTTATCCAGTGAATATAAAAAATCGGTCATTTTATAAAGGTAGGCAATCCTGTCAGAAAATTAAACTCACCGGCTGTTTCTGAATCCCGGCCAGGCTTCCTGAAGGGTTGCTTTGCTGCCTTCCGAAAGGAAAATCTCTACACGCTTTTCCCGGGCAACATCAGATGTATGTATTCTTTTCAGGGAAACCGATGAGAAGAAACCGGCAAGATCTTCCCGGCTGAGTCCGACAGAAAGCACATAGGTTCCCGGTTTTTCTCCCGGTCCGAAAAAATAAAAACTGCTGGCCAGACTGACCGGCCAGGGAAGCTGATACGCCTTCCCGAAATGGGCAAGTGCACCGGCCTGACCGTAATTCTGTGCGAAAATAACCGTCTTCTCCCGTACCGAATCGGGCAGGCTATACCAAACAGAGGCTACCGACTGAACCTGTTCCTCCCACCCGAACATATCAGCAAAATCCTGCGGCAGGTCATGTACAGTGTCATCCTCCCAAATCAGCGGTGGCTTTAAACCGGCATGATCCGCCATCCAGGTGCCATATTGTTTCATAGTCTGGACCGGCAGAACCGGGGCGCCGTAAGGAACAAGCGGAACGGTCAGTAAAAGCATCAGGGCAAATGCACCCGGAATCCACTTACCGAACCGCCCGGCCATCTTAGCCTCCAGCCAGACGCCGCCTGCCGCAATCAGCACCGGGTAGGCACCGGCCAGATAATAGGACTTGCCGCTGAGCAGCAGAAACAGGAGAAAGGACAGTCCGTACATCCAGACCACAATCCGTGTTTCGGGATTCCGGACCAGAAACCAAATCCCCGGAATAAATAAAAGCCCGGCGACCAGATTCAGTTCAAACTGCCCGAGAATAAAGTCGGCAGCAGAAACATGAACCAACTGGCTGTCCCGAAGTTCAGCCATGTGATCCACTACCGGAAACTGATTCCGGATCTGCCAGATAAGATTAGGTGCCCAGATCAGCAGGGCAAGTCCGGCAGAAATCCAGGGCCACCGGGTCAGGAAAACCGTTCTGGAAGGCAAAATCAGCAACGCTGCTGCCAGCGGAATCCCGGCAAAGACAATGGCATATTTGTTCAGCATTCCGAGACCCAGAGCCAGACCCAGCAACAGCCAGTCAGAGGGAACCGGTGTCTTTTTGGCTACTGCCGGAGCCAGATAAAACAGAACCGTCCAGTACAGAACATCGAAGGCAACCGGCTGAAAAAGGGTATTCATCCTTAAAAAGGCAGGTGAAATCAGAAGGGCAATTCCGGTGAAAAGAACAGCCCTGTAGCCGCCGCCAAACCGGATCACAGCCAGACAGGCCAGCAGCAGGGTCGCCATACCGGCCATCGCCGGGAACAGCCGGTAAGCCGAAACCGAATCCCCCAATACCGTGCCGGCCAGTTTTGCCAGTACAGCAATTGAGGGCGGCACTTCCTGAAACCCCCACATGAGGTGATCACCCAGTGCCATATACAGCAGTTCATCACGGTGAAATCCATAAATGGAGTTCGTGGCAAGGTGAATCAGTAATTTAAACGTTACCAGAATTCCGGTTAACATCCGGGGGTCTTTGAGGTTCAGATACCGGGAAAACGTCATAAAAACCTGGAAAAAATGAAAAACTAAGTCCGAAAATAAAGGAAATCTGGCAATAGAAACAGTTACTGCCTATTTTTAGCCCTTTTCCAATCAAGGACCGGCCATGAGCACCCAGACATCCTCCCTTTTTGATCCGGCGGTAAAATCTTTCCGCTTTATCGGACTGCTCTTTATCTCTGCCATCACTTTCGGCAGTTACTTTGCCTATGACATCATCGGGGCGATTGCACCGACTCTGATCGAGGAAATGGGTGCTGAACGGGGAACCGTCGGGTTTTTCTACACAGCGTACAGCATTGCCGCCATCATTTTTGTTTTGGCCTCCGGATTTGTCATCGACTGGCTGGGCACCCGGAAAGCCAGTCTGATTTTTTCTCTGATTGTCGTTGCCGGCGGGGTGATTATTGCCTTCGCACCCAACATCCCGACACTTATGATCGGCCGGTTTGTCTTTGGAGCCGGGGCAGAACCTCTGGCGGTCGTGCAGAGTGCCATGCTGGCCCGGTGGTTTAAAGGAAAGGAACTGGCCCTTGCTTTCGGCGTTGCCCTGACCATCAGCCGCCTTGGGACCATGTTTGCCTTCAACACCGGTGAACTGATTGCCAGTGAATTCGGCGGAGCCCGGTTTGCCCTGTATGCCGCCGCCATTTTCTGCGGATTTTCACTTCTCTCGAATCTGGTCTACATTCTGATGGACCGGAAGGCTGAAAAAGCGGTCGGACTTAAAGAGGAATCTGCCGGTGATAAAATCCGACTGTCGGACCTGGCCTATTTCGGACCCCGGTTCTGGTATATTGCCATTCTCTGTGTTCTGTTTTACTCGGCCGTTTTCCCGTTCACGGCTCTTTCAACCGATTTTTTTGTGGATAAATGGGGCTTCCCGAGAGTGGCAGAAACCGATGGATCTTTTATGATGCAGGTTTTCGGATCTTTTCTGAATATGTTCAACACTGCCGGCGGCATTTCCTCAATTATCATTTTTGCCTCGATGGTCCTGGCACCGTTTGCCGGCCAGCTTCTCGATAAGGTTGGGAAAAGAACAACCATCATGATTGCCGGATCTCTGCTGCTGATTCCGGCCCACCTGCTCATGGGTCTTACCCAGATGAATCCGGTTTTCCCGATGATTCTGCTCGGTGCCGCTTTTGTTCTGGTCCCGGCAGCCCTCTGGCCGGCGATTGCCATGATTGTGGATGAAAAACATAACGGAACCGCCTTTGGGATCACCACCTTTATTCAGAACATCGGCCTGGCCGCTTTTCCCTTTTTAAATGGCTTACTTCGTGATTCAACCGGTGATTATACCGCCAGTATGATCATGTTTGCCAGCCTTGGCGTCATCGGGCTGATTTTCAGTCTGCTCCTGAAACGTGCCGATGCCCGCACCGGTGGAATTCTGGAAAAACCATGAAGCGGCAGATGATGGATCTGTTTTCCCCTTTTTCAGGGAAACACCGCCTCCTTGCCCTGCCGGTTGTTTTCCTCCTGACCACAGCTGGTACTGCCCAATCTCCCGATCCGGTCAAACTGGATCTGGCCCACCGGCTGGTGAAAGAAGAACTGACCAAAGGCATGTGCTTTTCGGATCTGGAAGAACTCTGCCGCCTTGGCAGCCGGCTGACCGGATCGGATCAGGCTCAGAAGGCGGTTGCCTGGGGTGAAGCTAAAATGAAGGCTTACGGCTTTGACCGGGTCTGGCTTCAGCCGGTTACGGTTCCCAAATGGACCCGGGGAAAACCTGAAAAAGCCAATCTGATTCAAAAAGGAAGGAAACCGGTTCCACTGACAGTCTGTGCACTCGGACTCAGCCCGGGAACACCCGCCAAAGGACTTGAAGCCGGAGTCATCGAAGTTCAGTCTCTCAAAGAAGCAGATTCGCTTGGCGGCCGTCTTCAGGGAAAAATTGTCTTTTTCAACCGGCCGTTTGACGAAAGCCTGATCAGTACCTTTGCCTGTTATGGCGGCGCTGCAGATCAGCGGAGTGCCGGACCGTCAATTGCCGGAAAGCATGGTGCTGTTGCAGTTCTGGTGCGGTCTATGACCAACCGGACGGATGACATCCCCCATACCGGAATGGTCAACTACCAGAAAAATCTTCCCGAAATTCCGGCAGCAGCACTTTCTACCCGGTCGGCTGATCTGCTCAGCAGCCAGTTAAAAACCAACCCGGATACCCGGGTCCGGTTAACCCTTGATTGCCGGAATGAGGCTCCTGTGACATCCTGGAATGTTATTGGCGAAATCAGGGGAACTGAGTTTCCGGACGAGATAATCCTGACCGGCGGGCATCTGGACAGCTGGGATCTGGGTACCGGCGCCCATGATGACGGGGCTGGCTGCGTCCAGTCCATCGAAGTCCTGAGAGTACTTAAATCGGTCGGGTACAAACCCAGACGAACCCTTCGTGCCGTATTATTTATGTCGGAAGAAGTTGGCGGAATCGGGGGAAAAGAATATGGCCGGATTGCAGAGCAGTCGGGCGAAAACCATATCGCAGCAATTGAATCGGACCGTGGTGGATTCACTCCCCGGGGTCATTCTATTCAGCTTCCGGATTCTACCGTTAAAAAGTATCAGGACTGGGTACCTTATTTTTCCTTCTTTGATGCCGATAAACTCGTCAGAGGCGGCGGCGGTGTGGATATTTCTCCGCTCGAGAAAACCGGAACCCATCTGATGGGCTACACCCCCGACTCGCAGCGGTATTTCGACCATCATCATGCCGCCACCGATGTCATCGGGGCGGTAAATCCCAGGGAATTGAAACTCGGTGCTGCCGCCATGGCTGTTATGGTGATGCTGATCGATCAGGAAGGCCGGAAGTAACCCGGCTTTCATCGACTTTCTCAATACCCCCCATCAATAAATTCTATCCCGGACTTCCGACCGGCTGCCACTCTTCACAAAAACCGGTGTTTTCTTGCTGTTTGGTTGGGTTTCTCCGTCTTTGACTTCCTCTTTGCGTGTTTTCCCCCAACCGTCAGCTTCGGGCTTCGGGGAACTTTTCCTGAAACTGCCGGTCAAATGAATCTTGACAATAATGTACAGATTCATCATCTTGTGAACGTTTTGACTGATTAAAGAAAAAAGAGGTCGTTATGGCTCCGGTTATCGGAAGTTTGCTTTCGGAAAATGAACGTGCCCGCCAGGTGGATTTTGAGACAACTGCCCTGCCGCATTTGTCAGCCATGTATAACTTTTCCCTCCGGCTGACTGCCAACGAAGAAGATGCTCAGGATCTGGTTCAGGAATCGATGCTGAAAGCATACCGGTTCTGGGACAGTTTTGAAAAAGGCACCAACATCAAAGCCTGGCTGTACCGGATTGTCAAGAACTCGTTCATCAATAAATACCGGAAAAATGCCAAAGAGCCGAATAAAATTGACTATGACGAGGTCAAGGATTTTTACAACACGATCAAGGATGACTCGGTTGATCCGAATGATCTTGAAACCCAGCTTTTCGGGGATCTCCTGGATGATGATATTACCATTGCCCTTCAGCGGTTACCTGCCGATTTCAGAACGGTTGTGATTCTGTGTGACCTGCAGGGGCAGACTTACGAAGAAATTGCAGACATTGTCGGGTGCCCGGTGGGGACCGTCAGAAGCCGTCTGCATCGGGGAAGAAAAATGCTTCATGACAGCCTCAAGTCCTACGCCGCCTCACGGGGATATGAAGTCGATGTCTATTAACTAAGTTCCACAGGTTCGATTGCGATGAAAGATCCGGCCCTTAAAAAGCCGGATTTTTTTTATCCCCCTCTTCCCTTCATCAGTTGTTTGATTCCGGAATGGAAATTTTCGAGTTCCGGTTCAAGCACCGAGAAAAACTCACGGTCGAATTTTTCAACAGCAACCACAGCCAGCCGGGTAATCCGGATCCCTTCCTCAGTCAATCCAACTGTTTTAGCCCGGGTATCAACCGGATGTTCAGTGCGGATAACCAGACCTTTGGCCTGAAGCGACCGAAGAACGGTCGAAGTCGTCATCGGGTCGATCCGGGTGTGGCCCGAGAGCAAAATCTGGGTTACATCCTGCTGGTGAAGAGACAGCCAGTGGATACTGGCCATCAGAACAAACTGGGAATGAGTCAGCCCGAACGGCTCCAGTGTTTTCCTGATTTCCCGCTGCCAGAGATTGGTCACCTGCCAGAGAAGGAATCCTGAACTTTCTTCGGCCTTCTGATAGCTGAACACATCCTTTTGATCACTCATTTTAATTTGGCCTTTTCAATCAGCCGCCGGGTTTGTTCCGGCCCGCCGGAAATCTGGTTTTCCCCGATCACTTTTTTCCACAGAAACGTCAGCAAACCGGTAATCCGGATTTCAACCCGGATCGTCAGTTCCGGCCCGTTTTGGGTAAGGGTATGGGATGTATACATTTTACCAAGAAGCAGGTGGGATATATCTGCAAAAAATCCCGGCTCCTCAAACCCGGAGATGGTAATTCTCGTTTTGGGACCGCCTTTCGGTTTCAGGTAAAAATCCTGATTCAGTCCGGGCAGGCCGTCGATCCGGGTCCACTCAATTTCAGAATCCCACTCATGCCAGCGGGAAACATCAGCAAGCACTTTCCAGACCTGACCGGCATTAACTTCGGTTGTTGAAACGGTAAATGACTGACTCCACATAAACAGCTCCTTTCAGTTGGTTTATCAAATATACTATGTGTACTTATTATATGCAATTATATTATATTTTCTGCCCGTTTTTGCCGACTTGTTTTGCATCAGATGAACCAGCCGGATATTATTGCAGACCCAATCAGACAGATCAGGACCCGCCATGACGCCACAGGAATTCAGAAAAATGGCCCACCAGACCGCCGACTGGATGGCCGATTATTTCGAACAGGTAACAGACTTCCCGGTAAAAGCCCGGGTTCAGCCGGGTGAAATCCTGTCTGCACTTCCCGGTCTGCCACCAGAATCTGGTACAGACAGCGAAACCATTTTCAGGGATTTCGGATCCATCCTGCTGCCCGGGATCACACATTGGCAGCATCCGGGTTTCATGGCCTATTTCCCGGCCAATACCAGTTACCCGTCGGTTCTTGCCGAAATGGTAACCTCTGCGCTGGGTGCCCAGTGCATGCTCTGGGAAACCTCGCCTGCTGCAACTGAGCTTGAACAGGCAGTTATGGGATGGCTTCGGGATATGACCGGGCTTCCCGGTGACTTTCAGGGGGTTATTCAGGACAGTGCCTCATCTGCCACACTGATGGCAGTTTTATGTGCCCGGGAAAAAGCATCCGGTTTTCAGGTTGCCGAAACCGGTGGCTCCGCCAAAAAGCTGATGGTTTACGCCTCAACCCAAACCCATTCTTCAGCAGAAAAGGCTGTCCGGATTGCCGGGCTTGGGAAAACCGGTTTCCGGAAAATTTCTGTACGTGCGGATTTTTCTCTGGATCCTGCTGAACTTGAAGCGGCGATCCGTGAAGATCTTGAAAAGGGGTTTTTGCCCTGTGCGGTCATTGCAACTCTGGGGACGACCGGGACAACGGCATTTGACCCGCTGCCGGAGATTGGCCGGATCTGCAAAACTTACGGCCTCTGGCTCCATGTGGATGCAGCTTATGCCGGGACTGCCTTTCTTTTACCCGAGTTCAGACCGCTTGCGGCCGGACTTGATCTGGCAGACAGTTATGTGTTCAATCCGCACAAATGGATGCTCACCCATTTTGACTGCTCAGCTTTTTTTGTCCGGGATCCGGACCATCTGGTTAATGTCATGTCGGTTCTGCCCGATTACCTCAGAACCAAATCGCACGGCAGGGTAAATAATTATTCTGACTGGAGCATTCAGCTTGGAAGGCGGTTCCGGGCCCTGAAACTGTGGTGGGTTATCCGGTCATTCGGGGTTAACGGGTTGCGGGACATCATCCGGAATCATATCCGGCTGGCCGAACTGGCCGAGTCTGAGCTGAAAACCTGGCCTTCGGTTGACTGGATGGCACCGCGGACTTTGAATCTGCTGTGTTTCCGGTTCACCCAGCCCGGACTTTCGGTTCCCGAAGAAAATGACCTGAATGATGAAATTCTTCAGACCCTGAACCAGTCAGGCAAAGTCTATCTGAGCCACACAACCCTGAACGGGAAACTGACACTCAGACTGGTAACCGGGCAGACAACTCTGACTGAACCGTATTTACGGGAAGTTCTGGACCTGATCCGTCAGATTTCAGGACAAATCCTTGCCAGCCGGGTTTCTCAGGAAAAAAAGTAACAATCCGGTTAAAAAGTAAGTAATCTTTTCCGGATTTCTTACCGTCTCTGGACTGATACGGCCAAGCGGGAAAAACTCGTTGAAAAAAAATTGTCTGTTTTTCAGAAGGAATACCGCAGTTTTTATTTCTTAAGGGCGGTTTTACATCCAAATTCCGATTTATTCCCCTGAATCCATCCAATTCCGGCATATTATTTGAATCTTTTGGAGGGCATGAATGCAATCAAGCCACATAAGCCGACTCTTTTTCTGGTCGGACATTCTGAAAAAGAAACCCGGGATCTGGTAAAAAAGCTGGATTCAGAGTTTGCACTGATCAACCTGGGTGTTTCGGGAACAGAGATCGGATTTTTGGGGGATTATGCCGGCTGGGTCGATGTTGCCCTGATGGATTACTCGTTTGAAAAGTCCATTATCAAATCACTGATAACCGAAATCCTGATTTCAAACTCCAAGGCTAAAATCGGACTTTTTATTTCGAAGGAAGACCTTCAGGATGCAAGGAATCAGGGATTGATTCACCCCAGAATCACCCTGCTGGTTAAACCCGTCCATGTGTCACAGATTCTGGCTACCTTCACCTTGTCAACTGCTCACTGAACCACTCCCCTGACGTCCAGCGCCCAGGCTCCGTTTCCGGGGTCCAGAACCAATACCGGATTAATTTCCAGTTCCCGGATTTCCGGAAAATCGACCCCGATCTGGGCCAGCCGGACAATCACCTCGGTAACAGCATTCCAGTCGCCGGGCTGAATGTTCCGCCAGCCGTTCAGACGCCGGCCGGCAATGGTTTTACTGAGCAGTTCAGCCGCCTGCTGATGAGATAACGGAGCTATCGCCGAAGCCACATCCCGGATCAGTTCAACTTCAACTCCGCCTGTCCCGGCAACAACCAGCGGACCAAACTGGGCATCCTGTTTCATCCCAACTAAAATTTCATGGCCTTTCGGCATCATTTTTTGAATCAGAACTCCTGAAATCCGGGCATCGGGTTTTATCATGCGGGCCATTTGGGTAATGGTTTCAAAAGCCTGGGTCACCTCCTCTGCCGACTTCAGATTCAGCAGAACCCCGCCGACATCCGATTTGTGGCTGAAATCGGGGGAATCCAGTTTCATGACAACCGGGAACCCGATTTCGGCTGCCATCAGGGCTGCGGTTTTTGCATCAGCCACCGGCTTTGTTTTCGGAAACCGGATGCCATAAGCAGCCAGAAGGCGGCTGAAGTCCTGATTTTGAAGTGCCTGCTGGGCTTCAAGGTGATCAACACCGGTAATGACTGCAGGTGGGTCCTGGTGCCCGTCGAGCCAGTTCCTTCTGGTCAGCATTGCCTTAAGGGTTGAGGCCATTCTTTCAGGGAAAGAGAAATTGGGGACTTTTTTCCGGTGGAGAATTTCGAGTGCCTTCTGAACAGTTGCCATTCCCATAATGGCAGCCAGAACCGGTTTTTTATGATTGGCGGCAACTTCACCGATCACTTCGGCCAGAGATTCAGCCAGAAACCAGTCCTGCGGCGCTTGAATTACCACCGCAGCATCCACAGTCGGATCCGAAAGCAGAGCATCAAGAGCCAGTGCATAAGTTGCAGGCCCTGATCCGGCCAGAACATCTACCGGGTTATTCACACTTCCTGCTGCCGGAATTCTTGGACGGAGGTGGGATTTGGTTTCGTCTGTCAGTTGGGCCAGACGGAGTCCGGCGGCTTCAAGTGCATCAACCGCCAGGATGGCAGGTCCGCCGGCATTGGTCAGAACACCGATCCGGTTTCCTTTCGGAAGGGGCTGCCAGGCCAGAGCCCGGGCCCAGTCGAACATTTCTTCCATTGTCGAAGCCGTCAGAACTCCCGACCGGGCAAAGGCAGCCTGATAGGCTTCAGCACTTCCGGCAAGTGATCCGGTATGAGAGGCAACGGCCCGGGCTCCTCCTTCTCCGGTTCCGCCTTTCAGGACGATCAGTGGCTTTTTCCGGGCAGCTTCTTCGGCCACTGCCATAAATTCCCGTCCGTCAGAAACGCCTTCCACATAGGCCGTAATCACTTTCGTATGCGGATCCGAAATCATTGAGGCAATCATTTCCCGTTCAGTTACATCTGATTGATTCCCGAGACTGATCAGCCTGGAAAAACCGATTCCGGTTCCCCGTGCCCAGTCTATGACGGCAGCAACCATAGCTCCCGACTGTGAAGTCAGCCCAATATCCCCCTGTGCCGGCATCCCGACCACAAAGGTGGTGTTCAGCGGGGTATGGGTGTCGATCGACCCGACACAATTTGGCCCCACCAGCCGGATTCCATACCGGTCGGCTACCTGTTTAAGCTGCTGTTCCCGAAGTTTACCCTCCGGACCGGTTTCAGAAAACCCGCCGGAAGTCACAATTATATGACGGATTCCCCGTTTACCGCACTGCTCAACCATCGCCGGAACCTGATCTGCCGGAACTACAAGGATGGCCAGATCTACCGGATCGGGTACCAGGCTGACGGAAGCGAAACAGGGAAACCCCAAAATTTCTGTAGCTGAGGCGTTAACCGGGTAAACAGCCCCTTTATACCGGTATTCAGAAAGATTTCTGACAACGCCGTATCCCAGTTTATGGGGATCACGGGAAGCCCCGACAACAGCCACACCTTTGGGTTTGAAAAAGGATTCGAGCATAAATCACCTGCTTGCGGATAAGGAAACCTAAAGGTAAGGAATTGGCAGGGATTTTTGTATTAGGATTAGGTTAGCAGACCGAACAAGCCGGCAAGTCAGATTCCGGGGAAAGTTTTTCCCAGCCGGTCAGCCTGGTTTTCTGGGAATCCGGCGTAATACGAACCCCAGCTCCGGCGGTATTTTCTCCAGTACATCCGGCCGTAAAAATTCCGGAGGGCAGAGGGAATCCCGACCACAACCAAATACCCCGGACCCAGCCTCCTTGACTGGACTGAATGCCCAAATTCATGATGCAGAACGGTTGGGGAGGCAGACCCATCCAGCGGTGTCTCATCAGTCCAGAAAATAAACCACCCGAGAGAAACCGAAAAACCCGTTGCCCGGATGAAGAGCCGGTTATTCTGCCAGACTTTCCGGTCTGATTTCCGGTAAACCAAATACAGAACGGCACCGGCCAGAACATGCGGAAATTCCCACAGGGACCAGAAAAAAAGCCGGACAGGTGAAGGCATCAGTGACTCCCGGTTTCAAACAGGATGGCCGAAGAACCCACCCAGGTTTTATTTTTGTTGAAATCGACCCCCATCATTTTCCCCTTGCTGATCCGGGCCAGCATATTCACACACCGGTGCCGGGTTCCGTCCCAGAGAAACATTACCCGGATTTCAGCCCGGGCAGGCTCATCCGGCGTCTGCAGAACCGGGGCATAGGTCACCTTTTCCTGAAGAATAAAATCCTGTCTCAGATCTGGCGGAATTCTGTCAATATCCTGACGGGTCACATCCACCAGGACACCGGTTCCCGCAAAGGAAAACAGGGGTTTAAGGACATAATTCCGGTAATCGAGATCAGCCGGTGCCTCATGCAGAAACCAGGCACCCGGAACGGACGGGTGGTTCAGAAACGGAAGTATAAATTTTGAAATCCGGTAATACCAGTTCGGATGGGTCACCCAGTCAACCGAATCCATCGTTCTGAAGTCGGCCTGGCTGATCACCTGCTTCCGTTCATACTCGTCAAAAATCAGCCGGTTGTAAATCCGTTTAATTCCGGTTTCCCGGCCGTCACGACGGTAAAAATACTTATTTCCCCGCCGGATCAGATCCCGGACGTTCACGATTGAAATTCCCGTGTGTTTTTGGGTCAGGTAAAAGTCGATATAGGTTTTTTGCTGAAGCGGATCAATTTCGAGTAAAATGGTTTCGGCCGGATCTTCCTTACCAACGATCACCTGCCGCAGGAGAGCAAAATAATCCTGATCATCGGTTTCAGGATCGGGCAGGTAATGAAGACCCGGGAACCCGGCAAACTGGCGATACTGACGGGCCAGTTCTGTCTGAAAGGCATAGACTGTCGGGAACCCCTGCAATTCAATCAGGCGGGGCTCCGGGTCAGCCGGATCGCCGGTCAGTGCAAAATCTACCTGAATAAAATGGGGAATTCCCTCGTCACCGGGGACCCGCCAGTTTTCAGGGACAGACCTTCCGGTTCGGGAGTGAACTTCCTGTGACAGCGCCTGGCTGACTAATTCTTCGCCTGCCTGCCTGAGCCTGGCAGTCAGGCCTGCGGGAAAGAACAGCGGAGTTTCACAGATGTGAAACCCGGGCATCAGTCCGAGTGAGACCTCGAGCCGGTGCAGAAACTGCTGATACCGGTGATCCGTCCAGAACTGATTGAATTCCTTCCGATTTCCGGGAATCATGCACCAGCCCCCAGGTCGAGGCCAAGATGGGTTTCATCCACGATATAACTGACCAGTTTTTCGAAATTTCCGCCAGAATCTTCAAATACCCGGATCTGCCGTTCTGCTCCGGTTCCGTTCGAAATCATTTTATGGATGTACATGAGATCCCGGCGGCAGCCCAGTTCATCTGCCGAGTCGGCAACCAGTTCAATCAGTTCATACAAAAGTTCAATCGTGGGAACTTCCATGTTCTTACCGAAGTCGATCATATTCCCCCGGATGCCGTACCGGGCAGCACGCCATTTGTTTTCCATGATCAGATCGCGCCGGTACAACCGCCAGCCGGTGTTTTTCGTCCGCATTTTCCACAGGGTCAGGCAGATGGACTGAATAAGGGCAGCAAGTGCAATGGTTTCATCCACCCGCATCTGAACATCGGCGATTCGAAATTCCAGGGTCGGGAAAAACGGGTGCGGACGGACGTCCCACCAGATTTTTTTTGCATTATCAATCGAGTTTACCTTGATCAGAGTGTCGATATAGTTCGAAAAATCGAAATGAGTCGGGAAGTAATCGGGGATACCGGTCCTGGGGAATTTGTCGAACACCTTCGTGCGGTAACTCATCAGGCCGGTTTTTCTCCCGATCCAGAACGGACTGTTCGAAGACAGGGCCAGAATATGAGGCAGGAAATACCGGACTTCATTCATAATCTCAATGGCCGTCTGTTTATCCGAAATCCCGACATGGACATGAAGGCCAAAGATCAGATTCGACCGGGCGATGATCTGCATATCCTCCACAATTTTGAGATACCGGATATCCGGATGGATTTCCTGATCTTTCCAGTGAGAGAACGGATGTGTTCCCGATGCAGCAATTTCCAGACCCTGTTTTTTGGCAAGTTTGGCAATTTCTGAGCGTAAAGTGAGTATTTCCTGACGGGCTTCGGCGGTGGTTTTGCAGATATGGGTGCCAACCTCGACCACCGACATGTGCATTTCGGGCTTTATTTTTTCCTGAAGAATCATTCTGCCGTCTTCAAAAATCTCTGAAATACTCGACTTCAAATCGCCGGTCTGCCGGTCGACAATCATAAACTCTTCTTCAATTCCCAGTGTAAAATCAGGCCGTTGTGGAAAAGTTCCTGACATAAAATGTCCTCCTTCTGTTCACCGCTTCTGCACAGACTGTTATTTTTTCTTTTTCACCGGCCGGTTCTGATCAAACCAGTTCTGAAACGGTGCCGGATAGTCCGGTTTGGCATCTGTTTCAACCAACTCAATCAGGAAATCGGTCATGGTTTTAATGATCCACTCGAAATTGGGAACTGTAACTGATTTGATGTCTGCATCCGGGGCCGGATTCATAAAATCAATGGCATAGGGAATCCCGTCCCTGACCGCAAATTCAACCGTATTCAGGTCATACCCCAGCACCCGGCACAGCTTCAGGACATCCCCCTCAATCCGCTTCTGAAGTTTCGGGGTCAGGGCATCATCACCGGTCTGGTACCTCAGGTGGTGCGGATTTCTGGGCTCATAGGGCATGATGTGAACATACTTTCTTCCTACGCCGTAACACCGGTAATAGGAATCGAATTCAATGTTTTCCTGAAGCATCATGACCGTCTGACCGGTTGTTTCATAAATCCGCCAAAACTCATCCCGGTCATTGATTTTAAATACATCACGCCAACCGCCGCCATCGTACGGTTTCATGTACATCGGGAAGCCGATCCAGGAAAAAACAGATTCCCAGTCGAGCGGATAGGTCAGATTCCGGAAAGAACTTTCCTGTGTGTTCCAGGGTCTTTCTTTACTGGGAATCAGGACGGTTCTTGGAACCGCCACACCTACTTTTTCTGCCAGAGTACAATCAATAAACTTATCATCTGCACTCCACCAGAACGGATTATTGATCACATAAGATCCGGTCAGTGCTGCATTTTTAAGCATGGACCGGTAAAACGGGACATCATGCGAAATCCGGTCAATGATGATGTCATAGGGAAGTCCGGTACTCATGGTCTGGTGGCCCACCCGGACCAGTTCTGCCCTGAGGTCTTTCCGGTTCAGTTTATTGATATGATCCGCAAGGGCATAAGGAAAGGAATTTTCCATGCCGAAAAGAATTCCGACTGTTTTCATGGATGGTCTCCGGAAGGTGAAAAAACAGCGGGAATATTATCAGTTCATAAGGAATAATTCAAGATTCCTGCTGAAAAACAGGGATTCCGGAGCAGAATTCCCTGTTTTTTGAGTTCCGGAGGGTTAATCGGTGAGTGATTTCAGGTTATTTTCGATCTGGGAGATAATTTCCTGGGCAATTTCAAGGGCCCTGAGTCCGTCTTCACCGGTAACCGGCGGCTCAGAACCGGTCAGGATGGAATTCAGGAAAAGAGACAGTTCATATTCGAGGGCATTTACCTCTTTAACTTCGGGCTGCTCGTAGACAATATTCCGGCTGACCGGGCCCACATCGATCTGCCCGAGCATGAGAGCCGGCGTTGTTTCGGGTTCATCCGGATCGGCAATGCGGAAAACATCACAGCTTCCGGCAGAAAAATCTACCGCCAGATAGGCGTTTTTCTGGAAGATTCTCATTTTTCTCATGGGATGCTGCGAAATCCGTGAGGCGGTCACATTGGCGACACAGCCGTTTTCGAACTGAAGCCGGGCATTGGCAATATCAATCGTGCCCGAAACGATCCCGACCCCGTTGGCATCCACCCGTTTAACCGGCGACCCGACAAGATGCAGGATAATGTCGATATCATGAATCATCAGATCGAGAACCACCGCCACATCTGCCCCCCGCAGCTTGAACTGGGCCAGCCGGTGAGATTCAATAAACATCGGACGGAGGTCGTATTTTTCGACGGAGAGAATCGCCGGATTGAACCGTTCGATATGCCCCACCTGCAGGGCCACCTTTTTCTCACGGGCAAGGGCAATCAGTTGCCTGGCTTCATCAGGAGTGGTTGTAATCGGCTTTTCAATGAATACCGGTTTCCCTGCCGAAATAATCTGGCGGGCGACAGCAAAATGATAGGGTGTCGACGTTACGACACTGAACGCATCGGCCGAGGCGATGGCTTCATCCAGACTGGTAAACGCACGGATGTTAAAATCGGCAGCGACCTGGCGGGCTGCCTCCTGATTCACATCGTACACCCCGGCAAAGTCAGACTCAGGAAGCCGGGCATACATTTTCGAATGAAGTTTCCCGAGGTGGCCCACCCCGATAACGGCAGTTTTCATGGTTTTTCTCTGGTCATGACTGGTTGGTTGACTGATTTTCGGGCAGAATAAAGCCGGTCAGTTTCCCGGTAACGCCCTGGTACCTGAAGACAAATTCCCGGGTTCTGGCCCCGGTTTCATTCCTGACGGATTCTGGCTCCACGATTTCAGAAAGCCACCGGGCTGCCTCATTCCCGTCAGAAATTACGGTGGTAATTTTTTCGGACAGCAGATCCCAGGCTTCCGGACTCCGGTGATAGTTCGGCCCGTGCGCAACCGGTATTCCGTATACTGCCGGCTCGAGTATGTTGTGAATATTGAATCCGAAGCCGCCGCCCACCCAGGCAGCCGAACCGGCCTGGTAAATTTTCATCAGCCGCCCCATAAGATCCACCCAGAGAACATCGAACGGCTCTCCCTGCCAGTCACTGAACCGGATGACCCGTTTCCCCGGAAACCGGGCCTGGATATCCGGAAACTGTTCCGGGTGGATTTCATGCGGAACCACAATGAGGCGAAAAGCCGGATTCCGGGTCATGGCAGATAAAAGGGCCGGGAACAACCGTTTCTCATCTTCGGGCCAGGATGAACCCAGAATTACCGTTATTCTTGACGGATCAGAAAGTTTCTGCACCAGATCATCCGAATCAGCCGACCGTAAAATGACCTGATCAAACCGGGAATCCCCCAGTGTCCGGATGTCGGGATGCCCGGGAACCAGACGGTTAAACCGGCCGGTGTGCAGGTCACTGACGGTAAAAATGCCGGAGTAGGATAAAAACAGCGGGCGGAAAAACCACCTGACTCCCGGCCGGGCATAAACAGGATCGGGTTTCAGGCTGGCGTTGATCAGCAAAAGGGGAATGTTGAAAAACCGGGCGAATAAAATCAGATCGGGCCAGAATTCGTACCGGATCAAAATCCCTTTTTCGGGCCTGACCTTCCGGTAAAAATTCCAGACTCCCCAGGGCGTATCCAGAGGGATGTACTGAACCAGATCAGCATCCGGATAATTTTTCCTGGCTTCATACCCCGACGGACTCATGAAGGTGGCCAGAATTTTGACCGCAGGCGATTGTTTTTTCAGGCTGGTGATGAGGGGACGGGCCTGTTCAAACTCACCCATCGAAGCCGAATGAATCCAGATCAGCCGGTCGCCGGGTTTCAGGCGGGATTTCAGTCTGTCCAGATCCCGGTTTCTCCGGAACCGTACCGGCAGAGACTGCCTGAATTTCGGGTCAGCCGCAAGCAGAATCAGGACCGCAGGCAGGAACAGCACGATCACGGCCAGATTGTAAATTCCGAGAACCAGCCACCGGATCATGGTTTCACCTGTTCAGAAATCAGAAAATGATATATTTTGGGAAACCAGGCCTCGGGATGCAGCCGGTTCATACAATCGAAATGACCTTTCGGGCAGGATTCCCTGCCAATATGCGAGCAGGGGCGGCAGGTGACTTTTTCATCTTCTGCAATCAGAGCCGGCGACCGGAAGGGTGCAAAACCGAGCTGGGGCGTTGTTCCCCCGAAGAAAGCAACAACGGGAACCTGAAACGCCGTTGCAGCATGCATGAGAAACGAATCATTCGTCAGTCCGCCGTCACAGTTTTTCAGAATCACAGCCGACTCAGCCAGAGAAAACCCGCCTGCGGCATTCCAGACCCGGTCATCGCTGCTGAACTCTTTTTTAATCCGGCTGGCGGTCTCCAGTTCATCCGGTCCGCCAAGAAGAATAAACCGGGCAGCAGGCTGGAGTTCCGCCAGCATTTTCATAATCTGGATAAAGTAGATTGCCGGATACCGTTTGGTTTCATGCCGGGCCCCGGCAGCAACAAAGTAGACCGGACCGTCGGTTGTTTTCCAGGCCAGAAACCGCCGGGTCATTTCCTGACGGGTCGGTTCTGGCAAAACCCAGCTTACCGGTGCACCCGAATCTGGAACCTCATACGGTGCCAGCGTCTCAAGATACCTGACGGGAACCGGCGACGGGGTGAACGGCCGGTTGAATTTCAGATACAGCCACCGGCGAAACCGGTATTTTTTAAAACTGACCGACTCTTTTCCCAGTCTTCTGAAGGGAAAACTTCTGAAATTTCCCTGCCAGTCAGCAACCAGATCGAACTGTTCTGACCTCAGGTCCTTTTTCAGGCGGGCCAGTTCTTTTTTACCGGCAGGATAAACCCAGGTTTTTGAAACTGCCGGATGAAACTGGATCAGCGGCAGCATGGGCTTCCGGGTTAAGAAATGGATTTCTGAACCGGGCCAGGCAGCATGAAGGGAAGACAAAGCCGGCGACGTCAGCAGAACATCCCCGAGAGAAGACAACCGGATAACCAGAATTTTTCGGGGCGGTTGGGCCATGGTGGTGAGCAGATTGGTACCGGCAGAAGGCCGGCAATTGGTTTGAATTGTCTCTGTAAACCCGTAATTTTGCAAAATATCTGACTTTTCCCCGATTATTTCAAAATCCGGGATAAAACTTCACTTTTTAAGACTCCGGAGACCGGTATGGCAGCCACCAATTCTTTCGATATCGTTTCTATTCTTGACTTTATGGAAATGGACAACGCCATCAACCAGACAGAAAAGGAAATTCAGACACGATATGATTTCAAAGGATCAAAAACCGAACTTTCCCTGAACAAGAAGGACAAAAAACTGACGATCCATTCAGATGACGAATTCAAACTGAAAGCCGTCGTCGACATCCTTCAATCCAGAATGATCAAACGGGGTATTTCGATCAAGTGTATGGTTGCCGGCAAGATTGAACAGGCGACTATGGGATCAGCCCGGCAGACCTTCAGCCTGATTTCGGGGCTCGACAAGGAACAGGCCAAGGAAGTCACCAAAGTCATCAAGGATTCGGGGGTCAAAGTTCAGGCCCAGATCAATGACGACCTGGTCAGAGTCACCGGGAAAAGCCGGGATGATCTTCAGGATGTTATTAAACTTCTCAAGGAAAAAGATCTGGCCTTTCCGGTTCAGTTTGTGAATTACAGGTAACCCGGATGCTGAAACTCTTCCTCCCCGGAGTTTTTTTAATCCTGTCAGTTTTCCCGGTTGAAGCTGAAACCGGTCCCGGATCCGTGAATCTGGTTCAGATCAGAGGCGGGAAAATCCAACGGGTTCCCATGGAAACCTCTGACCTTCCGGTTGCTCCCAGTGTCCGATTGAGGGAGGCCGCCTCCATTCTGGGAATCCGGACCAATTACAACCCGTCAACCCGCCTGCTGCAATTGTATTTCAGAACCCATCAGGTCAAACTCACCGACGGCAACCCGTTCATCACAGTAGAACCGCTGACGGGAAAAGGAAAACCCACAACGCTTCAGGTTGCAGCAGTTGTTTCTCCTGCACCGGGTGATCTCTGGATGGATCTGCCCGGAATCCGGCGGCTACTGGCTCTGGTTGTTGACGGCCAGGTGGATCAGGATACCACCTCTCAGGATATTACCCTCCGGTACCGGGCTTTCGACCTGGATACTCTGGTCATCGAAGAAAAGTCCAACGGAACTCTCGTCCGGTTCCCGTTCTGGAAACCTCTGAAAGATTTTGAAAACCGGAAGGATGAAACCGGGAAAAATTATCTGACACTGGTCGAGGTCAAAGCAGATACTGATGCTCTGAATGCGGTCAAACCGCAGGGCCTTGTCGAATCCATTCAGGCCAAAACCCTGCCCAACGGATCGCTTCAGATGATCATCAAGGTCAATCCGGAAATGGTCTCCGGTGTCGATTTTGACTATTCTGAAAGCGGCCGGGAACTGCTTATGAACATCCGGAAGGGCAGTACACCGGCACTTCCCGGGCAGCCGGCGGTGACGGCCGCACCCGTCCGGTCAGACCCGCATCTGCGTGAAAAATGGGCACTTGACGTTATTGTTCTCGATGCCGGTCACGGCGGAAAGGACCCGGGAACGCTGGGAAAAAAAGGAACCCGTGAAAAAGACGTTGCCCTGAGCATTATCAAAAAACTGGGGAAAAAAATCCAGACGGAATATCCGGATATCAAAGTGGTGTACACCCGGGATGACGACGTTTTCATTCCGCTTGATAAACGGGGGAAAATAGCCAACCAGGCCAAAGGAAAGCTGTTCGTTTCGGTTCATTGCAATGCCAACAAGAAAAAGGATATCAACGGCGTCGAGACTTTTTTTCTGGGACTTCACAAATCGGATGAAGCCCTTGAAGTCTCGAAACGGGAAAATGCAGTTGTTCTCGATGAGGAAGATTATCAGGAAAAGTACAAGGATTTTACCGACGAAAATCTGATTCTGCTCACCATGGCACAGTCCGCTTTTCTGGATCAGTCCGAAAAAATCGCCACCCAGGTCAGCCGGTACGTTTCGGATCATGCCAGCCGGGAAAACCGGGGAGTCAAGCAAGCCGGATTCATGGTTCTCTGGACTCCGAGTATGCCTTCCATCCTGATCGAAACCGGATTTCTCTCGAACCCGGATGAAGAAAAATATCTGTCTTCAGAGAAAGGGCAGCAGAAAATCGCCGAAGCTGTATTTAAGGCGATTGTGAGGTACAAGGAAGATTACGAAAAAAGCCTCGGGGCCAATTGACCGGCCGGTTTATGGCTCAATCCCGCCCCGATCCACCGGGTAACCGTGATATACCCACCCGCCGAATCCATCCGACAGGTAAATCAGCTTTCTGAATCCCAGTTCCTTCAGAAGCGGAAAAATCTTCGTTTCACAAACGGCAGAAGAACAGTAAATAACCACAGTTTTGGTTGTATCCAGCAGCTTGAGGGTCAGCCGGGCCGTTCCGCCCCGTTCATCGGCCGGGAATGCACCCGCAATCCGGGCTTCCTCATAATCCGAGAAATGACGGGTATCCAGAAACACATAGGCCGTATCTCTGAGAAACGGAACCATCTGTGCGGAAGTTCTGATCAGATAGCCATAGTTCTGCAGATTCAGTTCATCCTGGGTTTTATCGTTTCCGGACGAGCAGGCGCCAAGAATCAGCATCACCCCGAAAAGCATCCCTGTTTTTTTCATTTCCGGAATCCTTAGTGTATTTTTATCCTTATTGGATGCAAAACCATCCACCCCGGGTCAAAGATCCGGTTTGATTTCACCTTTTTCACGTATGCCTTCATTTTTCAAAGCAGCAGATCCTGACCGCCTGTTCCAGCAGGTTTTTCAGCGGTCCATTGTGAAACGGATCACCCTGAACAGCCAGGTTCTTGGGGTAAGGAAGGCATTTAATATTTATTTCCCGGTCGGATATGAAAATCTGAGCCGCCGGTTTCCGGTTCTTTATCTCTTCCGGAACCATGAAGATGAATGGATCAACCGTCATCAGGATGCCTCACGGAAAGGGAATAACATCAAGGATGTGCTGGACCGGATGATCCGGGATCATGAAATCAGCCCGATGGTGGTGGTCATGCCAGGTCTGGGTTCGGATGATAACACCATACCGGGTCTCGGAATCAACTTCGAATTTCCCCAGTTTGCCCGGAGCCTTGAGGGAATCGGAACCGGACTTTTTGAAGATTACCTGGTCCAGGAACTGATCCCATATGTGGACACCCGGTTCCGGACACTGGCAAGTCCGCTTTTCCGGTCAACAGACGGATTTTCAATCGGCGGGTACACGGCAGTTATGCTGGCACTTCGGCACCCTGAACTCTTCACGGCTGCCGGATCTTTCGACGGAACCCACATGTGGCTCGATTTCAGGGATCCCCGGTCGGCTGATGGCACAGATAAAGTCTGGATTCAGAACCCCATGTTCATCCCGGCACTGGGAAAACCGGCCAACCTGAACCATGCTGCCGGATACAACCCGTCAAACCTGCTCCATGCCATTGCCGAAGATCAGCTACCCCGGCCGGATCTGGCGTTTTTTATTTCGTGTGTAAACCGGGAGCCTGACGGAAACCGGGACCGCTGCCTTCATTTGCTCGACATGCTGAATCTGGCCGGTTATGAAAACGGCCTTCATTCCTGGATGCTGGATTCCCGTGCCGAACACACCTGGTACTGGGCGGACCGCCACATGGAAAAGACTCTCGTTCTTCACGATGCCCGCTTCCGGAAAAATGCCGGAAAAGTCTGATTTCCTGCCCGATACTCCAGTCGTCTGTTTTTGAAAAACCCGCTGAATTGCCTTTTTCAGCCGGAATCCGGATATTTCCCATTTTGACCGGGGATAAAAAATCAGGAAGCGTAAATTGTATAAGAAACCTGACTACACAGGCAGAAAATTTTTAGTGGTAGACGACAGTGACCTGAATCTGCAGATTCTGAGCCATCTTCTTAAAACAACCGGTGCGGGTATTTTAACTGCAACCAATGGCGAACTGGCACTGAAAGTCCTTTCAGAAGAACAGCCCGATCTGATTTTTCTGGATCTGCACATGCCGGTTATGAACGGGGCTGAAACCGCTGCCGAAATCCGGAAAACCAACCGGGAAATCCCGATTCTGGCTCTCACCGCCGATACCTCGGCTGAAGCCCAGCTTGCCCTGATGGATGCCGGGATGAACGGGATGCTGAGTAAACCCTTCGATAAAACCCAGATCTATTCAGTCCTGCAGCAGTATCTGCCCCTTTACTAACCACAGGATCCGGTGATGACGACTTTATCTCTGATCGAAGCCCGCGTTCTGGGAGCCCTGATTGAAAAATCCATGGCCACCCCCGACTATTACCCCCTGACGGTCAACAGTCTGGTTACAGCCTGCAATCAGAAATCGAACCGGGATCCGGTAATGGAACTGGATGAAGCTACTGTCAACCGGGCGCTTGACGGATTGATGGTTGCCGGTTATGCCGGGCGGGTTCTGGGTGGTGGCAGCCGGGTTGAAAAATGGCGTCATGTAGCAGGAAAGGCGTTTCAGCTTGACGGCCCGGAACTGGTGCTGCTGGGATTACTTCTGCTCAGAGGCCCGCAAACCACGGGCGAACTGAAAACCCGGTCGGCCAGTATGACCCTGATTGACTCCCTTGAAACCGCCGAAACTGTATTGGTCAGCTTCTCGGAAAGAGAAGATCCGCTGGTCATCCGGCTTCCCAAACAGCCCGGACAAAAAGAAACCCGGTGGATGCATCTGCTGTGCGGTCCCGTCGATCCGGAAAGCTACCACCTTCCCGAACCTGCAAAACTCAAAATCCAGGATCAGACCGAAGAACGGATTCAGAAACTGGAAGCTGAACTTGCAGCCCTCCGTGAAGAATTCGACCGGTTCAGGGCCAGTTTTGGCTGATTCCTTAACCGGATTGGTTAAGGGTTCCCTTATTGTTTAGCCGTATCAGTGAAGATTCTTCCATTCCGGACTGAACTTCTATGAAACTTCTTTTGCCCTTTCTGCTTCTGCCGGCAACCCTTCTGGGTCAAACAAAAGACCAACCTCTCCTTAACCAGCAGGCGGCATCCTCTGAGGTTTATTCCTCTCTTGAAAATAACCAAATCAGGGTATGGTTTAATACCAGAGGGAACGTTATCGTTCCCGGCGACTATAGTTACAAAGGATTTGAATTTCCTGCCCGGTCCGGACTGGGTGTTATTTATGGAACGGGAATCGGTATTTCAGGCTACATTGAGGATGAACTCAGAACCGCCTGGCAAGCATCGTGCGAAAGAATTGAGGAATGGCAACCGGGAAATCTTATTGAAGCCGGACCGGCACCCGCCTCTAACCGGTTCCGCATTTATAAAATCAACCGGGGTGACGACTGGCGGACCAGTGAGGACATCCGGAAGTGGCCGGTGGATCTGGGTGCACCCTGGATTGACCGGAACGGAGACGGGGTTTACCAGCCGGAACTGGGCGACTATCCGGACCTGACCGGGGATCAGATGCTCTGGATGGTGATCAACGACGGTGTGGTACCTGACAAAAGACTGCCCGGCAGCAAGCCGATGAACCTGGAATGCCGGATCAAGGCGTTCATTTATGACCGGAATGACGCCTTCGGAACTTCCGTGTTTGTAGAGTATCAACTGATCAATAAAAACCCGGAACCAATCAAAGAGTTCATTTTTTCTGTTTTTATGGATTCGGATAACGGTAGTTCAGAGGACGACCTGGTTGGATGCGATACCCTTCGGCGTATGACCTATACTTATAATGAAAACAACCAAGATGGACTTTATGGAGCCAAACCACCGGCTGTTGGTATTGGGTTGCTGGCAGGACCTGCACTCCCCAGTTTGGTTCCGGGAGCTAAAACCTGGGTCAACCGGCGGTTGCAGGATCATTACAAAGCTGGAAAGATCAAGGCACATATTCACTATCACCATGGAGCCGGGAATGGTCGGCCATTTGATTTCGAGGAAGCAAGGCAGCATCAAACCGGTGAATTTATATTCATCCGAGTAAGAAATCCGTTAAATTATGGAAACGGTTCAACCCTAAATGATAATCCATTGATTCTGTTTCCCGGCTACCCGGAATTGAGTACAGGCTGGCGTGACTCAAATGGCGGCGATCGAAGACAACTTTTAAGCACCGAACCGTTTGATATGGCACCGGGTGACACCCAGACGATCCTGACCA
>JAKLJL010000011.1 GCA_023151185.1 Bacteroidota bacterium | reverse complement strand
TAGTCATCTGCCTGCAGTACCTCAACGGAGTAATTATCAAAAATTCCGTTATTGTTGGCATCGGTCAGGGTCATCCGGGTATTGCCTAAGTGGTCCTTCAGATCCAGTTCATACCGGTAAGTCGTTCCGCCGGGGGTTGTCGGGCGCATCCTGCCTTCATCCATCGGGAAGTGCTCCAACCGGTTAAATACTTCCTCATAATCGGTGTAATATTCAAAGCCGTTCACATAATCCCTTTGGGTTATCCAGGAAGGGGTGGTCACTACTTTGGCTAATTTAGCACCTGAGGCTGTGTAAATCCACTCAATCGTCCCGCCGGCAAAGTTTCATTAGAATCGAAGGAATAGGCAGTTTACTGAACCGGTATTTCAATCACCCGTACTTTACCTTCAGAATTCTCTGCATATATTTTATCACCCAAAACAATCAGGTTCCTAACTTGCCCCCAAACAAAAAATCTGTGGATAACTTTCAAAGATTTCAGGCTAATCAAATCAATAAATTCAAATGAAGGTATTAAAAAAAAACCGCATACCGCTTTCCATGGAAACTGGGCCACTCGTGGCAATAAAAAATGTATCCGAGATGAAAAATGTTCCAGGCACATCCGGATAGGCTATTGAGGAATCACTTCCCTTAACATAATAATAACTATCTCTTTCAAGAGTAACGAAAATTCCGTATTGCCGATATAGCTTACCGCCTGCTTTGGCATTATTTATATTATTTGTATAATTTTCCTTTAATTTGACTACGAGTGAATCTGGGATTGGTGCGGAAAGTTCGGTACCGTCCGAAAATAAAAAAAACTGAAGAAGTAATGGCAACATCTTAGTTTCCCCCACCAAATAATCTGCTGAATATGGATAGGATTCCGGAGGATCCTGGCATGCTGGTATGTGGTTACTTGAACCTTTACCACCTTTTCAAAATCAGTTTATCCCAGAATCCGGCTTTAGGTCCTGCAATCTCAAGGTTACTCCCCTTTCTGTAAGGCTTAAAACAAAAACGTCCGGTCAGGCCGGACGTTTTTGCTTCAGGGAAGACTGAACTCAGTACCGGTAATAGTCCGGCTTGAAAGGTCCGTCTACGGTAACACCGATGTAGTCGGCCTGATCTTTCGACAGGGTTTCAAGTTCGGCACCCAGTTTGGCCAGGTGAAGACGGGCTACTTTTTCATCCAGGTGCTTCGGCAGGGTGTAAACCTTGTTTTCATACCGGTCAGAATGCAGCCAGAGTTCAATCTGTGCAAGGGTCTGATTGGTAAATGAATTCGACATCACGAAAGAAGGGTGTCCGGTTGCACAGCCCAGATTGACGAGCCTGCCTTCGGCAAGTACGATTACATCCCGTCCGTTAGGCAGGGTGTATTTATCTACCTGAGGCTTGATTTCAACCTTTTTGGCACCCGATTTGGTGTTCAGCCAGTCCATGTCAATTTCGATATCGAAGTGCCCGATATTGCAGACAACAGCTTTGTCCTTCATTTTCTCGAAATGCCGCGGCTTTACGATGTCCTTATTCCCGGTTGCAGTGACAATAATGTCTGCTTCCGGAACGGCTGAATCCATGGTTTTAACTTCAAACCCTTCCATTGCAGCCTGAAGGGCGCAAATCGGATCAATCTCGGTCACAATCACCCGGACTCCCGCATGGCGCAGCGATTCGGCTGAACCCTTGCCCACATCGCCGAAGCCGGCAACGACAGCAACTTTTCCGGCCAGCATCAGATCGGTTGCACGGCGGATGGCATCAACCAGTGATTCCCGGCATCCATACTTATTGTCAAATTTCGATTTGGTAACCGAATCATTCACGTTGATGGCAGGCATCAGCAGCGTTCCGTTTTTCACCCGGTCATACAACCGGTGAACGCCGGTGGTTGTCTCTTCAGACAGCCCGCGGATCCCGGCAGCAAGTTCCGGAAACTTATCCAGAACCATATTGGTCAGGTCGCCGCCATCATCCAGGATCATATTCAGAGGCTGTCCGTCCGGGAAAAACAGAGTCTGTTCGATGCACCAGTCAAATTCTTCGGCATTCATCCCTTTCCAGGCATAAACCGGGATTCCGGCAGCAGCAATGGCGGCAGCAGCATGATCCTGTGTCGAGAAAATGTTGCAGGATGACCAGGTTACATCGGCACCCAGTTCAACCAGTGTCTCGATCAGAACAGCGGTCTGGATTGTCATGTGAAGGCATCCGGCAATCCGGGCACCTTTTAACGGTTTGGATGCACCATATTCTGCACGCAGGGCCATGAGGCCGGGCATTTCTGCTTCGGCCAGTTCAATTTCTTTTCTTCCCCACTCTGCCAGTGAAATGTCCTTCACTTTGTAGGGCAGTTTTTTTACATCGGTTGCTAACATGTTTTTTCCTTGTTGATTTTAAACTTGCCGAACAGAGAATTCTCTCTGCTGGCCGGAAAGGGGGGTGTGCAAATTGCCCCTCCTTTTTTGAGGAGAGGATGAAGGGGAGGTTTTTAGATCTTCCCCCTTACCCCGGTTTCCACAATTACCCGATTAAACAGGCGTTCCTTCCCGCCAGGTTCCGGTTTTATTTTACAGCGGCTTTCAGTTTATCGACGAAGTCCAGTTTTTCCCAGGTAAATTCATCACCTGAACGGCCGAAGTGACCGTATGCGGCCGTTTTCAGATACTTGGGTTTTCTCAGATCCAGGCGTTCAATAATTCCCTTGGGGGTCATATCAAACACGTCCATAACTGCCTTCGAGATTTTTTCTTCGGGAACCGTTGCTGTTCCAAAGGTCTCAACCAGAATAGAAACCGGCTGGGCAACTCCAATGGCGTAAGCAACCTGAACCTGACACTCTTTCGCCAGACCAGCAGCAACAACGTTTTTCGCAATATGCCGGGCTGCATAAGCTGCAGAACGGTCAACCTTTGTTGGATCTTTTCCAGAGAAGGCACCGCCGCCGTGGGCAGCCCGTCCACCGTAGGTATCCACAATAATTTTTCGCCCGGTCAGACCGGAATCACCGTGTGGTCCGCCGATTTCGAACCGGCCGGTCGGATTGACGTGATAAATGGTTTTGTCGTCAAGGTACTGAGCCGGAATGACCTGCTGGATGACGTGTTTGATTACATCTTCCTTGATCTGGGTCTGATTCACATCTCCGTCATGCTGGGTCGAGATCACCACGGTATGAACCCGTTTGATTTTGCCCCGCTCGGTATACTCGACGGTTACCTGTGATTTCGAATCCGGACGGAGGTAATTCATGATCGCTTCATTTTTCCGGATGAAGGCCAGACGTTCCACCAGTTTGTGGGCATAATAAATCGGAGCCGGCATGTAACTTTCGGTCTCATCGCAGGCATAACCGAACATCATTCCCTGATCTCCTGCACCGCCGGTATCAACCCCTTGTGAAATATCGGGAGACTGCTGGTGAATAGCATTCAGAATCCCGCAGGAATCTGCTTCGAACTTATACTCAGACTTGGTATACCCGATCCGTTTAATGGTTTTTCTGACGACATCCTGAAAGTCGACATAGGTTTTTGTGGTGACTTCGCCGGCAATAACGACCAGGCCGGTAGTCACCATCGTTTCAACAGCGACCCGTGAAGTAGGATCGCCTTTGAGCATTTCATCAAGAATGGCATCAGAAATCTGATCTGCCACCTTATCCGGATGGCCTTCAGAGACCGATTCCGATGTAAAGAGAAAAGACATTGTAAGTTGCTCCGTTTTGTTTATTTGAAATCAAGTTCGGTCATATCGCCCACATTGACCCGGCGTGCCCTTCCGGCAATCAGGGCACCGTTCCCGACAATGGATTCTTCGAGAAGCGACGTTTCGACCCGGGCTTCTGACCCGATAATGCTGTTTTTGATCACCGAATTTTTAATGACGGCATTTTCCCCGATCGAGGTATTCGGCCCGATGACAGAGTGGGTAATTTTTGCCGTCGGATGGATGAACACCGGCGGAATCACCACTGCCCCGGGGACATCTGCCTTTTCTGCCTTCATACTCAGCAGAACCTGGTTGGTCGACAGCAGAGTTTCAGGCTTTCCGCAGTCATACCAGCCTTCGACGTTGAAGGTCGTAAACTGATGCCCGTGTTCAATCATTCTCTGAAGGGCATCGGTGAGCTGATATTCGTTTTTGGTACGGATGTTATGATCAACCAGATAGTTCAGGGACTCCTTTAAAAGCCCCGGCTGGGTGATGTAATACAATCCGACCATGGCCAGATGAGACGTTGGATGCTCCGGTTTTTCGATTAGCCTCCTGATGATTCCGTTTTCAACCTCGGCCACACCGAACCGGCGGGGATCTTCAACGTATTTCACCCCGAGTGAAGAAGAACCGGAACCAAATACTTTTTTCAGGTCAACATCGAAAATGGTGTCCCCGAGAATGATAAAGACCGGTTCCGTATCGCTGAACGTCCGCTGGGCAACCCAGATGGAGTGACCCAGTCCCAGCAGTTCGGGCTGTTCAACAAAATCAATGGGGATAGAATAGTGACTTCTGAGGTATTTTTCAATTACATCACCCATGTACCCGATGATGACGGTGGCTTCAGTAATGCCGTCTTCGATGAGTTTATCGAAAATATGGCCGATGATCGGTTTCCCGGCAACGGACAGCATCACTTTCGGAAGGGTGTAAGTGTGGGGCCGTAACCGGCTTCCCATCCCGGCGACGGGGATAATTGCTTTCATCGGATCCTCATGGTTGGGTCAGAATCTGGTCAGGATTTTGAAAATCTGGTAATCAGGTCATTGATGGCACTGTCTGACAGGGTCACGGGTGCCGGTTCAGTTTTTTTACCGGGTGCAGCAGGCTGAACTGCCGGTTGTTTTTTTTCTTCCGGATGGCTGTTCCCGGCCTTCTGCCTGATCCGGTCTTCAATTTCAGTCATCCAGGACTTACCGGCCGGGGCCGCATCCGGTGCTGCTGCCGGTTCGGACGGTTTGGTTTTCCGGGTTTCCTGCCAGGTTTTCGGCCGGTACGGCTTCAGATACGGTTCCCGGTCCTTCACCTTGCCCGACTTTGGCTCCGGTCCGGCAGGCGAGGGTGATTTGCCAGGTTTCACCCAATCCGGAATAAACTCACGGGCTTCAAACGCCACCCGTTTGATATTCAGTAAATGAACCGGGGTGATATTGTCTGCCGTAATGCTTCCGCCCCAGGTTCCGCAGCCGAGAGTCAGGGCAGGGGGAAGATTGGTTGTAAACCCGACGGCACCCAACGAGGAAGTTGAGTTGACGACAATCCGCATTGCCGGTTTTTTAAGAGCAAATTCAGTGATGACTTTTTCGTCGGTGGCGTGAAGCGACATGGTGTGCCCGATCCCGCCAAAATTCAGGATCTGCATACAGCGTTCACATCCCTCCTGCCAGCCGTTTACCGTGTAGAACGACAGAATCGGTGACAGGGTTTCCATTGAAAGCGGGTCTTCCTTACCCACTTTTTTAATTTCAGCAACCAGAACCCGGGTTGTATCCGGAACCTGAATTCCGGCTGCACGGGCAATTTTCACCGCCGGTTGTCCCACAATATCAGCATTCAGCTTTCCGCCGGGAACCGCATATTTTTCCAGTTTCCGGGTTTCTTCCTCACTAAGGAAAGCAGCCCCGTAATGTTTAAACAGCGACAGGACTTTTTCTTTAACCGGTGCATCGACAACAATAGACCGTTCCGTCGAGCAAAGAGTACCGTAATCAAATGAGCAACTGGCAATAATATCCCGGATGGCTTTATCCAGAGTTGCCGTCCGGTCAACATAAGTCGGAACGTTCCCCGATCCGACACCATACGCCGGTTTCCCCGTCGATTGTGCGGCCCTGACCATGGCACTTGACCCGGTTGCCAGAATGACGTTGGTCAGCTTATGCTTCATCAGTTCTTCAGTTCCGGTAATGGAAACTTCAGTCATGCACTGAATCAGTCCTTTGGGAGCCCCGGCTTTTTCGGCAGCATCCCTAACAACCTTAACGGCTTCAAGTGTACAGGCAATGGCTCTCGGATGCGGGGCCATAACAATTGAATTTCTGGATTTCAGGGCGATAATGGCCTTGTACATGGCCGTTGATGTCGGGTTGGTGGTAGGAATCAGGGCTGCGATAACACCCATCGGTTCTGCAATTTCCCAGACTTTCCCGTCCGCTGATTTGTGGGTGATGCCGACGGTTTTAAGATCTTTAACTGACTGATAAACGGCCCGCGTGGCGAACAGATTTTTTTGAATTTTATCTTCATACCGGCCCATTCCGGTATTTTCAACCGCCAGTTTTGCAAGCCGGTCGGCGGCGGCTTCCCCGGCTTCGGCCATGGACTTTACAATCCGGTCAACCTGGTCCTGGGTGAATTCCTTAAACTGCTTTTGGGCGCTGTGCGCCTGTTCCAGAAAATCTCTGGCCTGCTGGATGGATTTCAGATCGGCACTGAGTTCCATAAAAGGGTTCCTTATTCTTCAGACCAGACAGAGAGTCCGGTACTGGGGTCAAAACTCCGTTTCAGCGGTCCGCCATCAAAAACTTCAATAAAAATCTCGGCAGTAAACACTTTCGAACCGGGCTGAAGAGCGCCTCCGGAAAGTTTCCGGTCCTGATCAGCAACGATGATTTTTCCGGAAATGACCGGAACGCCGTTCTTCTCGGATATATCGCCCTTGATGCTGACCAGTTCGACCATTTTATTCATTTTCAGGGTGGTCAGTTCTTTATCTACCTGATTAAAAAAACCAAGTGCAGCGGTTTTCAGTAACCCGGTGCCAGAAAACCGGCCGGCGAACAGACCATTGGCTGAGGCAAATGACTGAAGAGATTCCATCAGATCTTCATCCAGCCGTACAACGTGGGGGATGATTTCACGGGGTGTCAGTTTTTGCAAGGTTCACCTGAAAATTGATACGAAAGCAACAGGTAAGATATTTAATTTCCCGGCTTTATTCAATTCTGCAGAAGCAATTTCAGGACCATCAGCAGAGAGACGGTTACCACCAGCGGTTTTATGATCCGGCTGCCATGACGGATGGCGGTCCAGGACCCCATCCGTGCACCGGCAAACATGCAGACTCCCATGATCAGCCCCAGAAAAATCAGGACTTTTCCGAACAGAAAATACCCTGCCAAAGCGCCCAGGTTGGAGCCCCAATTTACAAATTTGCCGTTTGCTGCTGAATGAATGTAGTCCATTTTAAAAAAATGGAGCATGATAAAAATCAGAAAGGAACCGGTACCCGGCCCCAGAAACCCATCATAAAACCCAACCAGAACAGGGCCCAGCAGAAGTCCGGCAAGGGACCACCGGGGTTCAGTTTCCTTTTCCTCCCGGTCTTTGTGGAAGAGGAAATAGGCAGCAATCAGAACCAGTGCACCGGCGATAATCCGGCTCATATCAACCGGTGGAATGTGAAGAACCGTATAGCAGCCGGCAAAGGAGGAAACAAAGGCCAACGGGAACATCCACCGGCGGGTTTTCGGGTAAACCAGGCCATGCCGCCAGTAAACGACCGAAGAAGTCATGCTGCCAAAGTTGGACTGCAGTTTATTGGTTCCCAGGGCCAGTTGGGCAGGAAGTCCGGCAAGAAGAAGAGCCGGTAAAGTCAAAAGTCCGGAACCGCCGGCCATGGCATCGAAATAACCGGCAACCAGGGCAACCAGACCAAGTACAATCAGAATTTCGGCAGGGGGAAGAAAAAAGAGATCCAAAGGGGGTCCGGCAGGATCAGGCAGGGTGAGTCCCGGCCTGTCCGAAAGGTGAAAAGTTACTGAACCGGTTTCAGGTCGGCAACGGGAAGCCGGTAAATACTGCGCTGTTCATTCGTAATCACCAGAGTATCGGGCGTGTCGAAACAAACCCCTTCATCCTGAATTGCCGAAATCGGGAGCATTCTGGCTTCGCCATCCAGCCAATGGGACGAGGATTGGGTTTGGGTAAACAGCCAGACACTTTTATAAGTCAGGACCGCAATCTGTTTCCCGTCTGCCGTGACATCTGCTGCAGTAACCTTCTCACCGGTGTTATAGGTTCCAAGGTAAGTCAATCCGTTGGGGCGGTCTGTTTTCAGGGAGTCCAGGCGGAACAGCCGGGTGAAAGTATCTGCCCGGTGTTTGGTAAGAATATACAGTTTTCCACCGGTCCAAAACATGGCCTCGGTATCAAAATTGTCCTTTTTGGGAGGGAACTCGGTCTGATCGGGGAAGTAAACCACGTATTTCTCAACCAGAGTTGCAGTGGTGTCTTTGACGGGATCGGGTTCTTTGATTTTATAAATGGTCAGATCTTTCCGCTTATTGGCATTGTTCCCCATATCCTCAAGAAACAAATGTCCGGCATCATCCGAGGCAATATCCTCCCAGTCAACATTCTGTGCACCGGGAACATAAATTCCCCGGTAATTCTGGACGCCGGCAGGTGAGATCAGATCACCGGTGCGGGTTACTGCAAAAATCCGGGCTTCATCTCCTGAATCATTATGAATCCAGAACGTGTTCTGGTGAAGTCTGCTTTTAATAATCCCGGAAGATTCATCCAGCATTTTGGCGGTTACCCGGCCATACTCGAGTAGAGAAACCCGGTTTTTGTCCTGCTGACCGGCAGTATCACCGGCACAGGAAAGAAACAGAAATGAAATCATCAGAACGAATAAATCCGGAACCAAGGCAACCTCACTGTTTTTATTGATGAATATACGATTTAGTCCTTCAAACCGGAAACCGGGACGGCAAACTGATCGCCTTCCTCGTTGGAAACGACCAGGGTGTCACCGGTTGAAAAGCAGATTCCCTCATACTTCATTTCCACCAGCCGGAGGGATTTGAAGGAACCGTCCAGCCAGGGTTTTCCGGGCTCTGGTTTCTGATATATCCGGATGGCGTTATAAGTCAGAACCGCCAGTTTCTGTCCGTCGGGACTGGCCTCAGCACCGGTTACCTTTCCGCCGGCCGGCCAGGTCCCCAACAGGGTAAGTCCGTTCGGGCGGTCTGTTTTCAGGGAATCCAGCCGGTAAAGCCGGGTATTTCCGTCTGAATCGTGCTTGGTCAAAACGTAAAGAAAACCGTCTGACCAGAACAGGCTTTCACAATTGTAATTTCCGGAAGGCGCCGGGAAAGCAGTCTGATCGGGGTAGTACACCGGATATTTTGCTTCGGGTTTGACCGATGAATCGGTGAACGGATCGGGTTCCCTGAGTTTGTAAATGACCAGATCCCGCCGGTCACTTTCCTTATTTCCCAGGTCGGCGATGTACAGATACCCCTGGTCATCACAGGTAATATCTTCCCAGTCTTTATTGTCTGCATTTTTAACCTGGATCCCGTCGAAACCGGTCTGTCCAGGCGGCTGAATCAGCTCACCCGACAGTCGGACACCAAAAATCCGGGCAGTATTTCCCTTGTCATTGTGCACCCAGTACACCCCGGGGTAGGTCCTGCTTTTAACAATACCCGACGGCTCGGGAATGAGCGAAGAGGTAATTTTCCCGGACGGAGTCAGCTTAACTGCATCAGATCCCGGGTCAGAATCAGACTCACAGGACAGGGTCAGAATAGCCGGAATTACCAGAGCGGCAAGACTGATGGACCCGGATAGAGAAGGAATAAACAAAGTTGCAGACTGCGATTGAAACAACCGGCGGATCCCCGTTCCGGGGACCCATCCGAAAAATAAATCAGGCTTCCTGATGTTCTGCTACCGGGATGACAAACCGGTCGATCTGGTCATTGAACCGGTTTTCTTTCCGGTTTTTCCAGTTTCCGCGGAATACCATATAATTGGCGATCAGCGGAAGTGTCGTGGTCAGTTCACCAAAGACCATCTGTTCGTCGGCAATATCTACTTTCCCCCAGGAACAGGCTTCTTTCAGGGTTGATCCGGACAGAGCACCGTCACGTTCATCGGCTACGGTAAGCTGAACGGCATACTTATGCATTTCGGCCTCATAACCCAAAACTTCGGCGCAGACGACGATATCCTGAACAAAGTTTTTCGGAACCCCGCCACCCATCATAAAAATTCCGGTAGAAGGGTTGAGGAGCTTGATCACAGTCAGTTCACGGAAATCACGGACGGAATCAATGGTGGCATGGGCACCGGGGTTTTTCCACTGATGCGAGACCAGACCAAACCCGGCAGAACAGTCTGAAAAGGCAGGAACAAATACCGGGATTCCCTTTTCATAGGCCGTCCGGACAATGGAACCCTGACCAAGTTTATTGTCAACCAGATATTTGCCCATTTCAACAATAAACTGGCGGGAAGAATAAGCTCTCGGTTCGAGCGAGCTGGAAATTTTTTCCATGGTTTCATCACAGTACCTGAGGTCTTCTTCATCGATAAAAGTGTCGTAAATCCGGTCAATCATCAACTCACGAAGTTCATTGTCATTATTCAGAAACTGGGTTCCTTTGTAATGCGAGAACCCAAGCGCCTCGAAAAAGTCCTGATCCACAATATTGGCACCGGTCGAAACGATGGCATCGATCATGTTGCGTTCCATCAGGTCAACAATCACCTTTTTCAGACCGGCAGAAACCAGCGATCCGGCCAGAGTCAGGATAATTGCACAGTCTTTTTCATCAACCATTTTTTTGGTGATTTTAGCAGCATTGGCCATATTCCGTGCCTGAAAAGCCATATGCGCCATTTGGTCTACCATGGCCGACATATCGGTCTGGGTTACGTCGATATGCTGAACTTTTTCTCTCAGCAGTTCTTTTTTTCTTGAGTTTTCCATCCTGACTCCCTGAGGTTTTTTTTCAATTTTAACCTGCAAAAATAGAGTTTGTACCCGGATTATTCAACTTAGCCGGATTTTTTGTATTTTGAGCCGGAAGCCAGAAGGATTCTGGGGGTACTACCTGAAGGAAATACACGTAACTCCTCAGATTTCATCAGGATCCTGACAACTGACTTCTGTCTTCTGTCTACTGTCTTCTTACTTCTTAATTCTGATTACCGAACCATGAACGACTATCTGTCTTTTGCTTTGTTGGGTTTTACTTCCTTTTTCACCCTGGTAAATCCGGTGGGAGTTATGCCGGTTTACATGACAATGACTGCTGATCTGACTGACCATGACCGGGCTTACACAGCCAGAAAGGCTGTTACTGTTGCTTTTCTGACGATGATGCTGTTTGCCTTTTCCGGCCAGCTTCTGTTTAAATTTTTCGGAATTTCAGTTGATGCCTTCCGGGTTGTTGGCGGGGTGATTTTCTTTCTGGTTGGCAATGACATGCTTCAGGCCCGGCTGGTGAGAACCCAAATTGATCCCCAGTACAAGAAAAAACACCTGACGGATATTTCCATCACCCCGCTTGGAATTCCCATGATCTGCGGACCCGGTGCCATTACCAACTCAATCGTTCTCATGGAAGATGCCCGTGATTTTGAAATGAAGCTGATCCTGGTGGGGGTAATTGCCCTGGTCCTCGCCATCATGTACTTTACTCTTCTGGGCGCCTCAAGAGTCATCAAACTGCTGGGAGATACGGGAAATACCATTCTGATGCGGATTATGGGACTTATTATCATGGTGATTGCCGTTGAGTTTTTTGTCTCCGGAATCCGGCCGATTTTAAGAGAAATCCTTAAAATCCAGTAACCCCCAAAACCGGTAACTGCAAAATACAGTTAACCACGAAACACCCGAAAAGCACGAAAGGGGACATTTAGCTACAATTAAACACTCAGTTATAAAAACAGATTTATTTGAAATTTGTCTTTTACCATAACTACATTATGCATATTTTTCGTGTATTTCGTGCCTTTCGTGGTTAGATGGTTTGATTGGATTTTGTCTTTTTTGTGTGCTTCTTGACTTTTATGATATAGAACCTGAATCACAAAACTCTAAATTACAGTTAACCACGAAACACCCGAAAAGCACGAAAGGGGACATTTAGCTACAATTAAACACTCAGTTATAAAACCTGATTTATTTGAAATTTGTCTTTTACCATAACTACATTTTGCATTTTTTCGTGTATTTCGAGCCTTTCGTGGTTAGATGGTTTGATTGGATTTTGTCTTTTTTGTGTGCCTCTTGACTTTTATGGCACAAAACCTGAATCACAAAACTCTAAATACAGTTAACCACGAAACACCCGAAAAGCACGAAAGGGGACAAGTTCTTTTGGTTAACTGCATAATGCTCTTTTATAAAAACATATTTATTTGAAATTTGTCCTTTATCTGAACTACATTTTGCATTTTTTCGTGTATTTCGTGCCTTTCGTGGTTAGATGGTTTAATTGGATTTTGTCTTTTTTGTGTGCTTAACCTGTTTCGAAGCTAATGAATTGATTTACTAATATTATGACAGAAATTCTATATAAGGATGAATCCTTCCTGATTCAGGGAGCCATTTTCGAAGTCTACCGGGAAATGGGATCCGGTTTTTTGGAAAGCGTTTACCAGGAATGCCTTGAAAAGGAATTTTTATTCCGAAACTTACCATTTCATTCTCAGAAAACGTTATCACTTTTTTACAAGGATACTCTTCTGAATCAGAGTTATAAACCCGATCTTATTTGTTTTGACAAAATAATCGTCGAACTAAAGGCGGTTACAAAACTTAATCAGGAACACCGGGCTCAGGTCATTAACTACCTTAAAGCATCCAAAATTAAACTTGGCATCCTGGTTAACTTCGGGCATCACCCCAAAGTGGAAATCGAAAGATTTCTTCTGTAATCTGTTTTTACCACGGAATACACGAAAGGAGACATTTAGCTACAATAAAACACTCAGGTACAAAAGCAGATTTATTTGAAATTTGTCTCTTTTCTGAACTACATTTTGCATTTTTTCGTGTGTTTCGTGCCTTTCGTGGTTAGATGGTTTATTTGGATTTTACCTTTTTTGTGTGCTCCTTGACTTTTATGGCATAAAACCTGAATCATAAAATTCTAAATTCAGTTAACCACGAAACACCCGAAAAGCACGAAAGGGGATATTTAGCTACAATAAAACACTCAGGTTAAAAGCAGATTTATTTGAAATTTGTCTCTTATCTGAGCTACATTTTGCATTATTTTTCGTGTATTTCGTGCCTTTCGTGGTTAGATGGTTTAATTGGATTTTGTCTTTTTTTTGCTTAGTGTGTTTCCCTGTTAAATAGTGCATTTTTATTTTTATGCCAAAACTTGAATTCACATCTGAACTTTTCATTTCCAGCATGACGTACCATTATGTGGTTTGTCCGGATGACCAGTTTAAACTAATCGGGAAAAAAGGTCACATTCCCGTTGCCGGAACGGTGAATGGAAATTCTTTTTCGGGTACATTATCCCCTGTTGGCAACCGGATGTATGGGATTATCCTCAGGAAAGACTTCATTAAACCACTCGGATTCAAAGCCGGTGATAGTCTTAATATTTTGCTGGAGGAAGATCTCTCTGACCGAACCCCACTGATTCCGTCCGAACTTGAAGAAACCTTTTATTTCATCCCCGAAGCAAAAGTTCACTACGACACCCTGAGTTTGTTTTACAAGAGATATTGGGTTGATCACATCAATCAGGGTAAATCAGAAGAAACCCGGGCCAGACGAATAGAAAAACTGGTCAATTTTCTACTGAACGACTGGGCAAAAAGAAAACAAGGCAGGAAAAAGAATTAACCGCTAAATTCAGCTTACTGCCAAACACACGAAATTCACGAAAGGGAACTTTTTCTTTAGGTTAACTGCATAGAACCCAATACCAAAACAGCTTTAATTGAAATCCGTCACTTATTTTAAATACATTATGTATTTTTTCGTGTGCTTCGTGTTTTTCATGGTTAAAAAATAATATTTAAATAGTGCAGTTAAAAAGGACTTTTTATGAAAAAGTGGATTCTTATTTCCGCAGGAACGCTTCTCACTCTTTTTCTTACTATCTGGTTTGGCGGCAGGCTTTACCTTTCCCAATCAGTTGCAGAGTATTCCGGCGATGTTACCCTCAGCGGACTTGATTCTTCAGTAACGGTCACGTTCGACGAAAAGGGAATCCCTCAAATCTGGGGAAACTCCACCCGAGATGTTTTTCGCACCGCCGGCTATCTTCATGCTTCCGAAAGATTATTCCAGATGGAACTGATCCGGCGGATGACCGAAGGTAAACTCTCGGAAGTCTTTGGGGAAATTGCTCTGGAACTGGACAGGCAAAACCGGACCCTCGGTTTTTACCGCAAAGGAATCCGGGACGCCGGACTCCTGGATCCCGGATCTGCAGACCTGCTTCAGGCCTATTGTGATGGCATCAATTCCTGGAAAAACACTCACTCCCCGCTCCCCCCGGAATTTGTTCTGCTCAGAGTCACACCCGTGGACTGGAAACCGGAAGACTGTCTGACCATTTTAATCTATCAGACCTGGTTTTCTCACAGTTTAATGGATCATGACCAGGCATTCGGACGGCTTCAGAGTGCGTTGGGTGATTCTATTCTTTCCTTCATGACCGGATTCAAATCCTGGTCTCCTGCAACCGTTGAATCCGGACCGCTGGCTTCTGTTTTCAGAGAAAATTCCTGGCCGGGACGAATGTCAAATGCATCGAACTCCTGGGTGGTTTCACCCTCCAAAACCACCGGCGGTTCTGCCCTTCACGCCTCAGACCCGCACCTTCAGCTCAACCAGGTTCCGGGATTCTGGTACCTCATGGGGATGCATGCTGAAGATGGCCTTAACGTCCTCGGGGTTACCACTCCGGGAATTCCGTTTGTGGCCATGGGCCGGAATGATTCAATTGCCTGGGCTTTTACTGTTGCCAGCGTAGATGTGATTGATTATTACCGATTCAGCACGGATCCGGCAGATTCCGGCCGGTATCAGGATGTTTCCGGTTGGACAGAATTCAGACTTATCCGGGATTCTGTTGTGGTCAGGGACAAAGAGAAACCGGTATATTTCACCATCCGGGAAACCACAGCCGGACCAGTTCTGGACTCTGATTCTGTTTCTGTTCTGGCCGTCCACTGGGCCGGATTTGATTTTCCTGCCGACAGTATGCTACGGTCAGGATTTGCACTGAACCGTGCGGGGAATTTTTCTGGCTTCCGGAAGGCAGTCTGCGGGCTGGGTGCACTCGATGCCAACTGGACGTATTCAGACCGGAAGGGCAACATTGGATATCAGCTTGGAATCCCGGTTCCGGTCAGGCCGTTTTCCAATTCATTCAGAGAGCTTCCTGGCAGCGATCCGGCTTACCGATGGACAGGGTACCTGCCGGATTCCCTGAAACCCTTTGCCCTGAATCCGGGAAAAGGCTGGATTGCCACCTGCAACAACCAGATTGCCGATTCCCTGTTTCCTTACCCCCTTCCCGGATTTTATGATCCTTACCGGATCGTCAGAATTACGGAACTGCTTTCCGCAAAAAACCGGTTTTCAGTTCAGGATATGGAACAGTTTCAGATGGACTCGGTTTCGGTTCTGGCCCGCCGGTGGAAAACTCTGGCTGCTGACGGATTTGCCCTTGCCGGAAAGCCTGATGCAGCAGAATCACTCAGAAACTGGGACGGAAACATGGGCAGACAGAGTACAGAAGCAACTCTGTTCAGTTTGTGGTGGGAAGCACTGCCCGAAGTTCTCTTTTCGGATGAAATGCCTGATCATTTTTCGGACGGCCGCCACATACTTGAGGCCTTTCTGACCCGGCCCGTACAGTCAGTAACCGACAATCTGAAAACACCCGACAGAAAGGAAACCCTGACAGATATTTCGGCTGCCGCGGCAATGAAAATCAGACCGGAAGAAACCCGGCTTCCCTGGGGAACTGTCAATACCCTGACGTTTACCCATCCGCTGTCGATGATCCGGATTCTGGACTGGTGGCTGGATTTAAACCGGGGACCGGTTGCCATCCCGGGTGACATGGCTTCACTGAATGCGAATTTTAATTCGTGGGATCCTGAAATCCGGCAATTTTCGGGAGTAGCAGGACCCAGCATGCGGTTTGTTCTCGACTGGTCGGATTCGGACGGATTTACCCTTATGGGAAATCTGGGTCAATCTGGAAACCCGTTCAGCCCGCATTACGACGATTTTCTCGTGAACTGGCAGACGGGCAGCCGTTGGAAGGTGCCGTTCAGTAAAAAAGGAGTTGCAGAAAAAACAGTTTCAGTTTTGAATTTGCTGGTAAGATAATTTTTTATTAACCGTGAAGTCTTGTTTTTTTCTAAAAAAGCCTTAACTTCAGTCATTGATCTGGAGAAGCTATGAAAAAATGGTGGTTAGGAATTGTCACTTTTTTACTTCCTTTGTTTTCCTTTGCACAAGCAAACTTTCTCCCACTAAAACCCGGAAACCAATGGGTTTATGCTTACGTGGATTGGGACTGGACCCTAAGGGAGGTTATCAAAACTGAAGTAACTGACTCATTCGAAATTGTCAATGGGAAAAAGTATCATTGGATTGTCAGTTCTGAAATAAATGGCTGGCGCAGTTTTTCAAGTGCAAGGAAAAACGAAATCGGGCAATATGTTTACGCAGGGGGCGTACCGGGACCAAACTGGAATAAGCGGGATCGGGAAATTGTCTATTACGACCCATTGGCTGAAGTTGGGACAGTCTGGAATTATAAGGATACAGCCTCAGTGGTCGAAGTAAAGGTCAGTGTAAGCGACCAGTATCAGGCCGGAGCATTTGGTGAGGAAGTAACAGTAAAGGTCTTTAATTCTGACATTGGAATTAATGGCACTCATCAGGATTTTTGTGAAAAATTTGGCTCATTAGGAGGCTACCAATATGATGGAGTGCAATTTTATCTGAAGGGATGTGTAATTGATGGTGTCGTATACGGTGATACTACTTCGGTAATATTGGAAGTTAATGACCAGCGGGAAAAATCAAAAACAATCCGGCTTCTTCAAAACTACCCCAATCCGTTTAATCCGTCTACGGTTATTCCTTTCCTGCTAACACAAGCCGGATTTGTGTCTATAAAAATTTATGATATTTCCGGCCGTGAAATCAGAACTTTGTTTGATGGACAAAAAGAACCCGGAAATCACAAACTTACTTTCGAAGCGGAACAACTGCCATCAGGAGTTTACTTAGTCAGGCTTTCCTCAGGCGGGATTTCAGAAAACAGGAAAATCCTGCTGGTAAGATAACCTCTTTCAGCTTTCCGCTGCCGGCAGCAGGATGCTGAAACTGGTGCCGTGCCCCGGTTCTGAAGCAACCGACAGGGTTCCCCCGTTCAGTTCAACAAACTGTTTGACCATCATCAGACCAAGTCCAAGTCCCCGTTCATTCTGGGTGCCCGGTGTCGAAGCCGGCGCCTCATTCAGAAATAATCTCGATATCTGGTCCTGATTCATTCCCAATCCGGTATCTGCCACCCGGATCAGAATTCCGGTTTCCTTTTTTTCTGCTGAAAGCGTTACTGATCCGCCCGATGAGGTGAACTTCATTGCATTGCTGGTCAGGTTCCGGATGGCCAGATTCATCATCGTCCGGTCTGTTTCTGCGGTAAGCGGGGATTCCGGATAGTTCAGGGCCAGGTGAATTTCCTTCCGCCGGGCCTGGGTTTTAAACAGAAGGCCGTTTTCCTGAAGAAGTTCTTTGATGCTGACCGGTTCAGGTGACCGTTTCAGCCCCTGCATCTGACCGGATGACCAGTACAGCAAATTATTCAAAAGATCGGCAGTCGACTGCACCTGAATGCGGAGTTCCTCAATCAGACCGGCCTGTTCTTCCGGGCGGAAGCTGTTGTCGGCAACCAGGGAAAGCGAACTCTGCAGCGCCGCAACCGGTCCTCTGAGGTCATGCGAAATCAGGGAAAATAACCGGTCCTTAACCCGGTTGGTCTCATCAAGGAGACGGGCTTTTTCCTTTGAACTTTCATTTGCCTGAGCAATTTCAACGTTCAGGGTAAACATCAGTTCATTGTACCGTTCTATCTCCAGTTTTTGTTCTTTCAGTTTTCTTTCTGCTTTGGACTTTTCCCGGTAGGCAATCAGCAGCACCAGAATAACGATCAGCCCCAGACTGATCACAGTAACAGCAGAATAGAAAAAGAGAGTCTGACTGTGAAGTTCTGCCCTGAGTGCTTTGTTTTCAGTTTCTGTTTTTTCGGATTCATGCTGCTCCCTGAGCTTGGAAACCTGGGCCATCATGTTTTCATCCAGGATGGCTTTCTGCAGGTCCTTATACATCCTCAGATAATTGAAGGCCTCACGGTATTTACCCTGCCGTTCATAAAGCTGAACCAGGTTGGCAGAGGCAACCATCTGGTAAATTTTAACTCCGCTGACAGTCGCCATCTCAAGACTTCTTTTTGCCACCTCAATCCCTTCTTCATACTGGGACTGATTCATGTAAACCGTGGTTATATTATTCAGAATATTGGGAATGTCATCCGTTCGTCCGGTTTCAAGATACAGCTCTTCTGCCTGTCTGAGGTAATCAAGTGCCTGATCGTACTGGAGCAGGTTGGCATAAATGGCTCCGAGAATCATGTAATTCTGGCCCAATGCCTTTTTATTCTGTTTTTCACGGATGTAGGACGTAGCCCGGGAAGCGTAAAATAAGGCACTGTCCAGTCCGAAAGTCGGGTTTGAAATAAACTCTTCGTAATGGACACTGGCAATCAGGTTCAGCAGTTTACAAACCGGTTCAATTTCATCCGGTCCGGGATTCTGGGGCAAATTTTCCCGGATGAACCTAAGGGCTTCGGGTCTTTTCAGAGTTGCCCGGTAAATATCCGCAATAAAGAAGGTGGTGGCGGTTTTATATCCGGCATTCTTCAGGGAATCGGCTTCCTGCCGGGCAAGCAGGTAGTACCTCAGGGCCGTTTCATAATTCGCACGGCGGTTGGCCTGATGACCCAGATTCAGCAAACTATCGACCACAGGAGTGCCCGACAATCCGTCCTGAACCAAAACAACGAACGTAAGTAAAATGAGAATAAAACGGTTTTGCATTCTTCTGCCCACAACAACGGTTCCTGTCAGCAACCGAACTACAACACAGTATCAGGGAATTACATTCCGGAGAAAGCGGGAATCCCGGATTTTCATGAACGCCGGGTGATAATAAGAAGCCGGGCGGGAAAATGCAACAGAAGGAGGGCGTTTAAAAGCCGGAATGCTGATTCCGGCTTTTGCGTGAGGCTTACCAGCTCATGTAGCCGCCGGTCATATTCTTCACTTTAAACCCTTTTTTTACAAGAAGTTGTGTAGCAGATGAACTTCTGTTTCCGGAATGACAGTAGACAATAATTTCCCTGCTTTTATATTTATCCAGTTCAGCAAGGCGGGAGGATAGGTCCTGCAGGGGAATGTGAACGGCACCCTGAACATGTCCGGAGGCCCATTCGCCTGAGGTTCTGACATCCAGGAAGAGGGCAGATTTGGCTTTTTGGATGGATTTTGCTTCAGAAACGGTTACTGAAGGCAGGTTTTTATTTTTAAACGCCCGGTACAAAATGAACGCAGCAAGCAGACCGAGGACGATATAGCCGATAGTCATTGGATTCCTTTTTTTTGATTTGAGTTAAGATTCAGGATCAGTTGGCAGCCATCATCATGCCCATCAGGGCAAAATATCCGGCACTGATTTTGGGATTGCATAAAATGGGGCACCCGCCACCCGGCATGACTTTATTGACTCCTTTCGAGATGAGAAGTCCGGCTCCGGCTCCCGATATTCCGGCAACGGCGATCAGGACCAGACTCATACTCCGCACCCGCAGGCTCCGCCGGAACACCCGCCGCCGGATCCGCTAAAACCGGAGGTACTGCTCTGCGGGGAAAATCCTCCCGTGGAGGACCCGCTTCCCATCGAAACTCCGGCAAGTGAAAATTTACGGGTTACCCGGCTGCTTCCGCAGTGGTCACACCTGACATCGGTCTGGCCGGCACTGATAGATTTAAAAAACAGTTCGGTTCCGGTACCGCAGTCTTCACAGATATATTCATAAATCGGCATAAAATTTCCTGTTTAAATCGAGTTTAAAGCTGTTTTCATTTTCACGGAGAGGTCCGCAGTCAGATCCATCAAATTCCCCGAAGTCAGAATCCCGAACAGTTCATCAGGGTTAACCGCTGACACTGTTATTGACCCGTCCGGATTTTCTCTCTGGGTTACGTTGCAGGGCATCAAAAGTCCGGTATCGGGGGTCCGGTTCATTGTCTGAAAGGCAAATCCAGGATTGCAGACCCCCAGAATCAGATAAGGCAAAATATCCTGATTGAGCTTTTCCTTCATTGTTTTACTGAAATCGATTTCGGTTACAACCCCAAACCCCTGTTGTTTAAGGGCATCAGTTGCTTTAATAACCACATCGCCGAAGGGCCCGTCAACAGTTTTTGAAAAAGATAATGCCATAGTTTCAGTCCTGTTGATAAGTTCGGATCAGGGATTCCAGATCAGACTCCTCTTTAAGTCCGATCAGGACATCCTGAATCGTGTTCTTCCGGATAAGTAAAACGGTTGGTGTACTCATCACACCGAGTTTAAAAATTCCGGATCCGGCATCCTCAACCGCAACCGACTGAACCCGAATTCCCTTTTTCCTGAGATTTTCCATCCGGGGAGTCATTACCCTGCACGGGGCACAGTTTTTACCCCAGATGTACAGATATCCCGGATTCAGTGTTTCAGTTCCAAAGGTTTTTACCAGATCCTCAGGGATAGGTTTTCCTTTTTTCCGCCGGGCCAATACCCAGGGCATCAGAAAAAAAACGGCAATTCCGGCTAAAAGAAACCACCCCCAGACCGGCATCAGGCAGAAACCAGAACTTTATGTTTAGCCAGTTTTTCGGTGAGTGATTTGGCATCCTGAACGCCGACCATGTATTCCACAACCGTCTGATTTTTAATAATCATCAGGGTTGGGATGCTTCTGATCTGCAGATGTGAGGAAATGGCAGGGTTTTCATCCACATTACATTTCGCAATGATCACATCTTCGCCGGCAGTTTTGGCAAGATCTTCAATGATGGGGCCCTGCATCCGGCAGGGTCCGCACCAGGGGGCCCAGAAATCGACAAGAATGGGTTTTTCCGGATTTTTGGTGATATAATCCGCCACATTGTCATCTGTAAAAATCCGTACTTTTGATTCAGACATAACAAACTCCGATTGTTTATTTCGGAGTTTGGATGTTTAAACAGTTAAAAAGTGTCAGGAAAACTCAGTCATTGCGGCCCTGAATCCTCGACCGGAGCATCAGATCAGCCTTTTTTACCAGCGAGATAAATTCAGATCTGTACCCTTCCTGATCCTTTCCCCGTGCCGCTTCTGCCCGCTGAATTGCCGAGGAACAGGTGGCATTTGCCCGGTACGGCGATTCTCTGAGAACCAGACCGAATTCAGCAACGGCAGTTGCAAACCGGATGCTTGCCTCTGTTTCAGCAAGCGGGGTAATCTTGTCTTTCAGAACCGAACTGAGTTCCCGGCTAACCGTATCCTCCGGATTTTTATACCGGATCCTGACCGTCAGCAGGTTATCACTTTTCAGCGCCTTTTCAGTCAGTTCCATCCGGGTGTAGCTGCCTTCCTGACTGCCCTGAGAGTTGCGGGCAGCCGGGAAAATTTCATACAGGGCCGTTACCTGATGTCCCGATCCGACTTCACCTGCATCCCTCTTGTCATCCTTGAAATCTTCTTTGTTCAGCATCCTGTTTTCATATCCGATCAGGCGGAAAGAATCCACCTTTGCCGGATTAAATTCCACCTGAATTTTGACATCTTTTGCCACGGTAACCAGTGTGCCCTGAAGTTCATCCACCAGGATTTTTTTTGCTTCGGTGAGTCCGTCAATATAGCCGTGATTTCCGTTTCCACGGTCAGCGAGTTCCTGCAGCAGTTCATCGCGGTAATTCCCGGAGCCGAAGCCAAGTGCCGTCAGGTAAATACCGGTTTTCCGCTGCGATTCAATAAACCGGGTCAATTCTGAGGTGCTCGAAATGCCCACATTGAAATCGCCGTCTGTCGCCAGAATGATCCGGTTATTTCCCTCCCGGATGAAGTTTTCACCGGCAATAGAATAAGCCAGACGGATTCCTTCCCCTCCGGCAGTGGAGCCCCCTGCTTTCAGTCCGGCAATCGCCTTCTCAATGACTTCTTTTTCTGAAACCGGGGTTGAAGGAAGAACCATCCCGGCTGCCCCGGCATAAACGACAATGGCAATCCGGTCCTGCGGTGCCAGGTGGTCCAGAAGCATCGCCAGTGACTGTCTGACCAGCGGAAGCTTATCCGGTGAGTCCATCGATCCGGAAACATCGATCAGAAAAACCAGATTATTCGGGCGGACTTTTTCAATTTTACGGCTTTGAATCCCGATGGAAACCAGGCGGATCTGAGGATTCCAGGGACAGTCGGTGTAGGTTTGGGTCACCGAAAACGGTTCATCTTCAACGGGAGCCGGATAGTCATAAGGGAAATAATTCACCATCTCCTCGATCCGGAGAGCACCCGGATCGGGCAGCATATTGTCATTCAGAAACCGGCGGATGGTTGCCCAGGCTGCACGGTCTACATCGGCACTGAAAGTCGAAAAGTTGTTATCCCGGGCCGAGAGCATCCGGTTTTCATGAATCGGAGCATATTTTTCAGTATTCCCCGGAACCGGGACACCTTCGACTACATAGCCAATTTCCCTGGCTTTACCCGCCCGAAACATCAAACTGGCACCAGATACCGCTTTCACTGAATTCGTGTTATTCAGGCTGATTTCCGGCCGATCTGCACTGACGACAATTTCTTCGGCCTGAATAGTTGAAGGGGCAAGGGCAAAATTCAGCAGAGTTTCCTTTCCCGGTTCAATTTTAACGCCGGTGACTGTCTGGCTGTCATATCCGACTTAGACTGCCTTGATGGTGTAAATACCGGCTGGTAAAGAAGAAATGACGTAGTTTCCGGATAAATCAGTTGCAGCACCAAGGGTGGTTCCTGCTACCAGTATGCTGGAGGAAACCAGGGGCTCTCCGGTTTGTGAATCGGTTACTTTTCCCTTGAGTGTGCCGGTGCCGGCAGAAACAGACAGAGAAAGAAGAAGGGCGGGCAGAAAAGACAGGATCGTTTTCATGGAACCTCCGATGTGGCTGGATGACTGATCATTCTACACCGGAACCTGGTCAGGGTTCCCTTTCTTTCTACGGGGAGGAAATAAATTTACCCTAACTCAGGACAGAAGCAATCCGGAACCCAGGCAGGGAACTGGCGGAGTTCCGGAAACCAGGAAATATTTTGAATTCGGCCGGATGCGGCCCCGGAGGCTTCAGTTCAGAGCCTGGCCTTAAAAAATTCAATCACTTTTTTTCTTGCATCCGCAGCAAATTCCTTCTGGTACCTGGGGTTGCTGGGATTGGCAAAGGCATGGTCGGCTTCATACCAGTAAACCGTCACCTTTTTACCGGCAGAAGCCATTGCTTTTTCAAATCCGGATATCACGTCATGGGTGATCCATTGATCCTTTCCGGCGAAAATCCCGAGAACATCGGCGTTCAGGTTTTTCAGTTTTTCCGGATCGGATTCTGGCATTCCATAATAAATCACACTGCCTGCGGCCTGTTTGCCAGCCAGTAACCCGGCCTGAAGGGACCACCCCCCGCCAAAGCACCAGCCAGTTGTTAAAATCCGGGCTTCTTTTCCTGAAAATTCAAGAGCACCCAGGATAATATCCCTTGCTCTTTCAGTTTTTACGGATCCCATATAAGCTGCAGCAGAGTCACGGGTTACGGCAACTTTACCGTCGTACAGATCAATGGCCAGAACATTAATTCCAAGTTCGGCAGCAAACTGCTCGGCCTCCTTGCGGATGTAATCATTCAGTCCCCACCATTCATGAAAAACAAATAAAGTCGTCCGGGTTTTGACAGGTGCGGGGATAAAGTAGCCCATGCCGGGTTTACCGGTTCCGGCGGGAAACTGTACGGACTTTCCTTTTGAGGGTGTTTCATCCGTGAACGGAAGCGGTTCGTCGTGGTTCATTCTGAACGTTTCCTTTACCGAAAAAGAAGCAAACTGAACGGTCGGATCTGACGGACCGCCGGAGGACGGCATGCAGCAGGAATGGGGTTGGGAAAATCCGGCGGAAACGAATCCGGCAAGAAGAATAAATGTAAAAACTAATTTCATGACTAACTCCGTTTTACTTGATCTTTCAACAACAACGAAAACCAGCCAGATTTCTCCCGGAGTTTGAATAATTATCCCTTTAAATCAGCAAATCTAATCTCAATTTGTGACCAACAATAAAGATTCTAATTAAAACATACAATTCTGTTGAACAGACGAAGTATGCCAGTAGTTAAGAAAACGAAGGTGCCTAAAAATTTGTAAAACTGAATTGCATCTAAGATTAATATTTTTTACCATAACTCATGGTAATAGGTTCATTCCCGGAGTTTTTATGAAATGGTTTCTGACTTCACTCTTCTATTTTTTTAATTTGTCTTTATCTGCCCAGCAACTTACCCAGCAATCATTGGAATCTGTTTTAAATCCGGACGGAACAGTAAAAAACGGGGTAAATGGGTCATTCTCCGGTACCGGATATTCCATGCGTCATGACCCGACCGGAAAACCCATTTTCAAGAAAGAAAAATCGGAACAGAGCGGAGCACCCGGTACCTGGGATCCGTTGGGGGGTGTTTCATTTGATATTATAAATTCAATCGCTGTTTCAGGTCAGGATATTTACATTGCTTCAGAATTTCTGATTTATCATTGGAACGGAACTAATTGGGATGTTCTTGTTGGCGGATTGAATGGTTGGTTTTCTACCATAACCGCTTCAGGCAGTGATGTTTATGCGGGGGGGCTTTTTCACTTCACTGAAGGTGATGTGTGGGAATATCAAATTGCCCGCTGGGATGGTACGAAATGGATGGCTATTGGAACCAGACTGAATGGGTACATTTATACCATTGCCGCATCCGGAAAAGATATTTATGTGGGGGGAGTGTTTACTGATGCCGGGGGTGATGAAAATGCCGATTATATTGCCCGCTGGGATGGATCGAAATGGAATGCACTTAGTACCGGATTAAATTGGTATGTTTATAACATATCCCTATCTGGAAACGATGTTTATGCGGGGGGATTGTTTACTGATGCCGGGAGTGATGGGAATGCCGATTATATAGCCCGTTGGGATGGGACGAAGTGGAATGCACTGGGAACCGGGTTGAATCATTGGGTCTATGCCATTGCCGTGTCAGGCAATGATGTGTTCGTGGGGGGGTCGTTTACTAAAGCCGGGGGTGATGAGAATGCCAATTATATTGCCCGTTGGGATGGGACGAAATGGAATGCACTGGGAACCGGATTGAATCATTGGGTTACTGCCATTGCAGTGTCAGGCGATGATGTGTTTGTAGGCGGTATTTTTTATGCTACCGGTGATTCTGAGGATGTCGAAGGTATTGCCCGCTGGAATGGAACGAGGTGGTTTGCTCTGGGAACCGGATTGAATGATGGGGTTAAAAACATAGCCATATACGGCAATGATATGGTTGTGAGCGGATGGTTCACTAATGCCGGAGGTGATTCGAATGCCGATCATATAGCCCTCTGGAATGGAACGAAATGGAAGGCTTTAGGAAACACCGGACTAAACAGTAAGGTAAGTGATTTAGCCGCAATATCCGGAGGTGATGTCTATGCGGGAGGAGGTTTTACTGATGCCGGAGGTGATAAGAATGCCGATTATATTGCTCGTTGGGATGGAACGAGGTGGAATGCACTGGGGACTGGATTGAATGATGATGTTTATTCTATCGTCGTTTCAGGCAGTGATTTGTTCGTGGGGGGATCGTTTACTGATGCCGGGAGTGAGGAGAATGCTGATTGTATTGCCCGCTGGGATGGATCGACATGGAATGCTGTTGGTTCCGGATTGAATGGGTATGTTTACGCAATAGCCATTTCCGGAAATGATGTTTATGTGGGGGGTTCGTTTACTGATGCCGGGGGTGAGGAGAATGCTGATTATATTACCCGCTGGGATGGATCGACATGGAATGCTCTTGGTGCCGGGTTGAATGGGTATGTTTACGCAATAGCCATTTCCGGAAATGATATTTATGTGGGGGGATCGTTTACTGATGCCGGGGGTGAGGAGAATGCTGATTATATTACCCGCTGGGATGGATCAAAATGGAATGCACTTGGTACCGGATTGAATGGGTATGTTTACGCAATAACCATATCCGGAAATGATGTTTATGTTGGGGGATTGTTTACCGATGCCGGGGGTGATGAGAATTCCGATTATATTACCCGCTGGGATGGATCAAAATGGAATGCGCTGGGAACCGGAGTGAATAGTTCGGTTAGTACCATAGCTTTATCCGGCAATAATGTTTATGCGGGAGGACATTTTACTGATACTGGAGGCGATAAAAATGCAGATTATATTGCCCGCTGGGATGGATCAAAATGGAATGCACTGGGGGTCGGAGTGAATTATATAGTAAATTCTATAGCTGTATCCGGCAACAAGGTTTATGTTGGAGGGGGTTTTACCCTTGTTGAAGGACAACCATGCAATTATTTTGCACGATGGAATGAACCAGAGGTCAATTCGGTTGTTGATCCACATTTTATTGAAACAAGTTTTAAGCTATACCCAGCCTACCCGAATCCGTTTAATCCATCAACGACGATTCGGTTTTTCCTGCCAATTGCAGCACAAACAAGTATTGAGGTCTATGATGAAAACGGCCGGTTGATTCAGACGATTCTCAATCAACCTCTTTCAGCCGGATTGCATGAAATTCTATTTTCCGCAGGTTCACTCTCCAGTGGGGTTTATATGTACAGGGTGAAATCAGGTTTTTTCCAAAAAAACGGGAAATTTGTTTTTCTGAAATAAGGCAGGTTTATGGTTTAAAATAAATCTTCACACTGAATGAGTTACTGGATGAGGCGTCAAGCTACAATTATCTGCCCACGAAGTACCTTGTACTAAATTAAATCTTTATCTCCTTTCCTGTTCCGGTTTTCCATTCCGCTTTGCCATTTTTAATGGTGTTTGCACCTTTTTTCTTCGTTACAGCCTTGTAGTGGTCCTGAAATGGAAATTTGCAGAAACCGGACTTTTCTCCGTCATCTGGCAATTGGTCTTACCCAGATTTCTGTACGGAAGGCACCGGAGGACAGGGGAAATGAAAAACAAAACAGAAATTCATTCCGGCAAAGGGAAAGGGTTCCGGTTCTGCGGTTTGCAATCAAACCGCAGAGAGACAAAAGTGGGAAGATTAGGAAAGTGCTCAATTGGGTTTACTCTGTGGCCGCCTTCAGCTTTTTAAGCAGAAATACCACCATCAGGGCACTGATCAGACAGCAAACAACCAGCAGCAGGAAGAATTGCCAGAGTTCCCAGTTCTGATAAAACCGCCCGACAAAACCGGACAGGTAATTCCCGATGGCAGTAGCCATAAACCAGCCTCCCATCATCAGCCCCTTCATCTTCGGAGGTGCTACCTTTGATACGAAGGAAAGTCCCATCGGGGAGAGGAACAGTTCTGCAATGGTCAGAATAAAATAGGTTGAAATCAGAAAATAAGGCGTGACGGTTACCGGCGACATCTGGCCGTTCAGGGAGTAAACCGGGGGCAGGCTGAATGAAGCCGCCATCATGACCAGAAATCCGAGTCCGGTCACCAGCATCCCAAGCCCGATTTTTGCCGGTGAAGAGGGTTCAAGTCCCTTCGAATTCATCCACCGGAAGGTTGCTACAATGGCCGGAGTCATCAGTACAATGAACATGGCATTGAAGGAGATGAACTGTTCGGGTGAAATCTGGGTCAATGGCTCATTGGTCATGGCCTGATACAGAATAACACCCAATCCGCCGGCAGTTAAGGCTCCGCCGATTCCCTTTGCCGTACCTGTTGAACTTTTACTGGCCAGCAGACCGAGTCCGATAAAAAAGGCAATTACCGCATGCAGACCTACAATATTAAAAAGGACGGCCGTCAGAGGACCAACTACCGGATCGGTATAATTTTTAGCATACAGCGACAGGGCAGCACCGTTTTGGTGGAACGCCATCCAGAAGAAAATGACGATGGTAAAAATGGTTACCAGGGCAATAATCCGGTCTTTTTCCTGTTTCGGCGTCAGCACAACGTCTTTTTCTGCATTGACTTTGTTTTTTGACTGGTAATCTGCATCGGCATAATATTTCCGGAACAGAACAAAAATGAGCAGGGAAATCACCATCCCGATGGCTGCAATTCCGAATCCGGCATTGTAGGCAACCGAAAGACTGGTTCCCAGATCATTCTGGAAATAATTCCGGATTCCTGCTGCCGCCTGCGGTGCGTAAAAGGCTCCGATATTGATCCCCATGTAGAAAATATTAAAACCGGCATCCTTCAGAGATCCGTCTTTATGGGCATACAAATTTCCGACCATTACCGAAATATTGGCTTTGAACAGCCCGTTCCCGATGGCAACTACCGCAAGGGCGATATAGAGCTGGGTAACACTGCTGGTAGGGATGGCCATCAGGGCATATCCGATTCCAAGCGTTATGGCACCTAGAATAATGGTTTTACCGTAACCCAGATAGTTATCGGCAATCCACCCGCCGATTATCGGGGTGAAGTAAACGGCTGCCATAAAAATTCCCCACACATTGGTCACTTCCTGGTTATCCCAGCCAAAGGCAGCACTGAGATAAAACACGAAAATGGCCACCATGGTGTAAAAACCGAACCGCTCCCACATTTCGGTGAAAAACAGGACGTAAAGTCCTTTCGGATGTCCTTTAAACATGCAGTTTTCCTCTTTTTTTGATTTTGTTGAAACTTTACCTCTGCCGGCAGCAGCAGATACCAGTCAAAGATACTAAAACGACGCCGGGGTTCAAGAACCCTGTACCGGATGGGGCGGGGAAAAAAAAGAGTTTTCCCCAGCCGGAGAAAACTCTTGCAGTTTCAGGACTAACTTCCCGGAGTACTCAATTTACGCCGTGCATCATTTTCTGAAGACGTTTGGTGATCAGAAACAGAATTGCAGAGGCAACTCCAGCAAAAATGATGAAAATGGTAAAGAAGTCGGTCAGGTTGGTGATTTGAGTCCCGAAAAGCTCGGGCTTAACCGGATTGGCAGGGTCGGGATACAGGGCACTTAGCTGCCCGGCCGTAAAATTAGCCACCACATTTGCCAGATACCAGACACCCATCAGCAGAGAAGCAAATTTAACCGGAGCCAGTTTATTCACCATCGAAAGACCGATCGGCGACAAACAGAGTTCCCCCATGGTATGAATGGTATATAAACCGACCAGCCACAACGGGCTGACCTTCCCACCGCCTTCACTCATCGAAACACCACCCAGAATAAAGACATACCCTAACGAAACCAGCAAAATCCCGAATGCCATTTTGGTCGGGGATGACGGTTCCATTCCCCGGTCACCCAGCCAGATCCAAAGTCCGGCGAACATTGGTGCCAGAATCATAATCATTACCGGATTGATGGACTGGAAGTAGCTTGCAGGAATTGTCCACCCGAAAAGAACCCGGTCAGTTTGTTCTTCGGCAAAAAAGGTCAGTGAAATTCCGGCCTGTTCAAACGCCGTCCAGAAGGCGATGACGAAGACGGCAAGAATAAAGATCAGGGCAATCCGTTCATAATCAACCCGGGTGAGTTTCCGGTTCAGTTCTGCGATATCGGTCTGGGATTTTCCTTTTGGAGCGGTTCCGATCGGAATTCCTTCGGGAGTGACCAGATATTTATCTCTCAGGGAAATGAAGGTGATGATCCCCAGCACCATCCCGACACCGGCAGAGAAGAATCCCCATTTAAAGTCGGCCGGATTACCGGTGTCTCCCAGATAGCCGCATACCAGCGGTGAAAGCAGTGCCCCGAGGTTAACCCCCATGTAAAAAATGGTGTAGGCAGAGTCCCGGCGGCGGTCACCCGGGGGGTAGAGGGATCCGACCATGGTTGAGATATTGGGTTTAAAGAAGCCGTTCCCCAGAATCAGAAAAGCCAGGCCGACGAAGAAAAACGGCCGGCCGAGTTCGGGAACGGAGTAAAAGGAACCCGAAGCAAAGAGGGCAAACTGACCGATGGCCATGAGTGAACCGCCGGCAACGATGGAGTGGCGGTTGCCCCAGTACCGGTCGGCAATATACCCGCCGAGAAGCGGAGTCAGATAGACCAGGGCAGTGTAGTACCCGTAAATTTCGGAAGCAGTTGCCTTGTCATACAGCAGCGCATTAATCATAAACAGAGACAGAAGCGCCCGCATGCCGTAATAACTGAACCGTTCCCACATTTCTGTGAAGAACAATAATTTAAGACCGGCAGGATGTTGTTTGAACATATCCAGAAACATAAGGAATCCTTTTATTCGGTGGCAGTTTTGAAAGCGACCGGTAAAAATAACGAGATGGATTGAAAATGGAAAGGAATTCAGGAGGGAACCGGAATTCCGCCATCGGAAATCCGGTTAATTTTCCATTAAACCGCAGAATATTGCTGATCGAACCAGGTTACAAACTGCTGAATTCCATCCCGGATCCGGGTTTTTGGCTGATATCCCAGCAAGGTTTGCGCCCGGGTGATATCCGCAAAAGTGATATTCACGTCACCCGGCTGCATGGGTTTCCGGTCGATTTTGGGGGTGATTCCGGTAACGTCGGCCAGAGTCCCGATCAGATCATTCAGCGAAACCGGTGTATTGTTCCCCAGATTGATAATGTCGTAGAGCCCTGTATTCTGCTCAGTGTAAGTCACTGCCCGGATGATGCCGTCAACCGTATCGGCAACAAAGGTGTAGTCCCGTGAGGTCGTTCCGTCTCCGAATACCGGAATTGCCCGGCCTGTCTTCATCAGGTGAACAAATTTATGAATGGCCAGATCGGGTCGCTGCCGGGGACCATAAACGGTAAAGAACCGGAGATTCAGAATATCCATCCCATACAGATGGTGAAATGTGTAATTGATCAGTTCACAGGCTTTTTTCGTGAAGGCATAGGGTGAAATCGGGTTCGAAACCTCCATATCTTCCCGGTAGGGCGTTTCGGGCATATTCCCGTAAACCGATGAAGAAGAAGCAAAAACGAGTTTCTTCTTTCCTGCATCCCGCATCCGGTTCAGAATATTCTGGGTCGCCACAATATTGGCATCAATGTATCCGTTCGGATCCTGAATCGACGGACGGACCCCCGCCTTTCCGGCAAGGTGAATCACAACATCCACTTCATCGAACGGCACCCGGCGCACAAGCTGAAAGTCGGAGAGATTAATCTCAAAAAACTGAAATTCGGGGTGATTCCGGATCCCGGCAAGATTTCTTTCTTTAATATTTCTCGGGTAAAACGGATCAAAATTATCCACGCCGTAAACCGTATGCCCGGCAGAAAGAAGCTGTTCGGTAAGATGGGACCCGATAAATCCGGCACAGCCGGTAACCAGATAAGTTGACATGGTGCATTCCGAAAAAACCGGAATTTCAGAAATTCAGATCCGGGATGCAAACCGGAGGGTCAGAAGGCAGATTCTTTCTCCGGATTTACCTGAACTCATCCCGGAAGTTATCCTCCTTTCCAGACCGTCAACCGGCTTCCCCCAGGTGAACCTGCCCGGCAGTTAATAACCCGTTTGTTTTTTATCCGGTCCATCCGGACTTTTACAAACCTTGTTAAACTTAGTTGAGGCGACTGCCATGAAAGCAATTCTCTACGACCAACCGGGACCTGCTGCCCGGGTTCTGACCGGGGAAGTACCCGAGCCGGTTCCCGGCCCGTTTGATTTGCTGGTAAAGGTGAAGGCGTTCGGAGTGAACCGGGCGGATATTCAGCAGCGGAAAGGTATCTACCCTCCGCCGCCAGGGGTTACTGCCATTCCCGGACTGGAACTCTCGGGTATCGTAGAACGGACAGGACCTTCAGTAACTGCTTTTAAACCCGGTGATCCGGTATTCGGACTTGTTCAGGGGGGCGGCTATGCAGAGTTTGCCCTGCTCGATGAAAAAATGGCGGTCAGAAAGCCGGAGGGAATCTCTTATGAAACCGCAGCCGCAAGTCCGGAAATGACCTTAACTGCCTGGCTGAATCTGGAAATAACCGGAAAGCTGAAACCCGGGCAGGATGTCCTGATTCATGCAGGAGCAAGCGGTGTCGGGGCAGCAGCCATTCAGGTCGCCAAACGGAAAGCCTGCAGGGTAATTGTCACGGCTGGTTCAGAAGAAAAACTGGCGTTCTGCAGGTCCCTCGGTGCCGATCTTGCCCTCAACTACAAAACAATTCCCTCTTTCCGGGATGAAGTTAAAGCTTTTACCGGCGGCAAAGGAGTTCATCTTATTCTGGATCCGGTTGGCGGAAGCTACCTTGAGCAGAATATCGGAGCCTGCCGGCAGGATGGAAAAATTATTCTGATCGGCCTGATGGGCGGGCAGACCGCCACGATAAATCTGGGACACCTTTTGGTAAAACGGATCACGTTAGCCGGATCTACCTTAAGGTCCCAGCCGGCAGAAATCAGGGAAATGCTGACCCGGCAGGTTGAAAAGCACCTTTTACCTGAAATTATTTCAGGAAAGTTTAAAATTCCCGTTCACCGTGTTTTCAGGTTCAGCGAAATCAGTGAAGCCCAGCAGGTTATGGAAGAAAACCGGAATCTGGGAAAACTGGTCATTTCGGCGGAATAAAAAAAATCCCGGCTGTTTTAGCCGGGATTTCAGACCTGCCGGAACCGGATCAATCTTCTTCGTCCGGTTCAGATCCTGAGTAACTCCCCGGACCAAACCAGCCAAATTTGAAGTTAAGACTTAATGTCACCTGAGACAGATCCTGGTTTGAAAGATGATCCATTTCGAGTCCGTTGACCCAGCGGTAAGACAGTCCCACATTGGTTCTGAGGAAGTCGGTCATGTTCAGTTCTGCATGAATTGCCGGCTCCACAACGAAAAACGGATTTCCGTTTTCTTCATCGACGTCTTTATAATCATGTGAATACATTGCACCGCCGCCGCCAATCAGAGTTGAGGCAGAAAAGTGTACCAGTTCCATCGGGTTATGGACATACTCCATATAAAAACCCCCATACCCCATTCGGATGTACTGCGTCCGGGTTGGATTTGCAGCCTGAATGGCATCTGCCGCCTTAATGTTGTTTACCAGGCCATAGCCGCCTCCACCAAAAATAAAGGTCTGGTTCAGCATAACACCCCCATATCCGCCCACCAGCATCCCGGGTTCACCGGCAATCTGGGTTCCGCGCAATGACGGGCCGCCAAATCCTGAAAATCTGAGATCCCCCATGGAAAACAGGGTTTTCGGCTGGGAAAAAGCGGTTGCGGTTAAGGCGGTTAGAACAGCTATAGTAAAAAGACTTTTTTTCATCGGTTCTCCTGTTGTTTGGTTGACTGAAGAGTCTTACGCCAAGATTAGAAATTAGTTCTAAAAAGAGGTGTTTATCCGGATATAACACCGGATATTCCCGATGAAACGGGACTAAATCCGGACAAAGGCCTCTTTTACATTAGTTTTCAATTAATGCCCGACATCCGGTTTCACTTCATATCCGGGAATTCCTACTTTTGCCGAGTCATTTTAAACTCATATCAAAGGAAAAAACGATGAAAATTACCGTTGTCGGTGCCGGAAATGTCGGCGCAACCGCAGCTCAGCGGATTGCAGAAAAGGAACTTGCCAATCAGGTTGTTCTGGTTGATGTTGTTGACGGAATTCCTCAGGGAAAAGGTCTGGACATGTGGGAATCTGCTCCTGTTGAGCGGTTTGACAGCCGGCTGATCGGGACCACTACCTACGAAGCAACCGAAGGTTCAGAAGTAGTTGTCATTACTGCCGGCCTGGCCCGGAAGCCGGGAATGAGCCGTGACGATTTGTTATATAAAAATGCCGAAATCGTTGGGTCGGTAACCGAAAACATTGCAAAATATTCACCAAACGCCATTATCATCGTGGTTTCAAATCCGCTGGATGCTATGACTTACGTCGCCTTCAAGAAATCCGGATTTCCTTCCAACCGGGTGATGGGAATGGCCGGTGTTCTGGATTCTGCCCGTTTCCGGTCCTTTATCGCCGAAGAGCTGAATGTCTCTGCCCGTGATGTAAACGCCATGGTTCTTGGCGGACACGGTGATGATATGGTTCCGCTTCCCCGCTTTTCAACTGTTGCCGGAATTCCGATTACCGAACTGATGGAAAAAGAAACGATCGACCGGCTGGTTGACCGCACCCGTAAGGGCGGAATTGAAATCGTCAACTACCTGAAAACCGGATCTGCCTACTATGCGCCATCTTCGTCGGCTGTCGAAATGGTTGAATCCATCGTGAGAGATCAAAAACGGATTCTGCCCTGCGCCGTCCGCCTCGACGGTCAGTATGGAATCAACGATCTGTTCGTCGGGGTACCGGTTAAACTTGGCAAAACCGGTATTGAAGAGGTTCTGGAACTGAAACTGACCGCTTCTGAACTGGCTGAACTGAAACTTTCAGCAGAGCATGTTAAGGAAAACTGCGATAAACTGGGATAATCCCGTTTTAACCTGTTCTTTTAAAAAACCCGGCGAAGCAATTCCCGGGTTTTTTTATGGGTTTAACCGCCGGGAACAATTTAAAACCAACCGTCGTTTATCCTGAAAAAAGAAGGAGAAACCATGAACTGTCCGGTTTGTCAGGTCCCGCTGGTTCTTTCTGAACGCCAGGGGATTGAAATTGATTATTGCCCGAAATGCCGTGGAGTCTGGCTGGACCGGGGTGAACTGGACAAGATTATTGAACGGTCGGCCCAGGACTTTCAGCAGACTCCATCGGCCCGTCAGGTTTACACCCCACCACCAGCGCCCGGTTACCACCCGCCTCAGCAGGGTTATCACAAGCCGTATAAAAAGAAAAGCCTTCTGGATGATCTGTTCGATTTCTGATCAGGAAATCAGGTCGGTCCCGAGAATGCCCAGGGCCGCATCAATTTCGGCGTGATTCCCAACCATGACCACCACGTCACCCGGCTCCAGAACAAACTCAGGATCGGGTGAACTGAACGATTTCCCGTCACGGACGACGGCAATGATATGAATTCCGGCAACACTGGTCAGCCCGGACTGACCTATTGCCTTGCCTGCAATCGGTGAGGATTCCAGAATAACCCCCGACTCTGTGGTGGTTGCTGCCAGAATATAGGGAAGCTGCCCCAGAGTTTCTTTGCTCACCGCCTGGCCCCGCATGGTTCCGTACCGTTCTTTCCGGATGATGGCGATCTGCGAGGCGATCACATTTCTGGGGATGTGAAAATACCGGAGTGTTCTTGAAAAAATTTCTATGCTGGTTTCGAATTCTTCCGGAATGACCTGGTCGGCACCGGCATCATACAGTTTTTCCAGTTCATCGACATACCGGGTTCTGGCCAGAATATGAAGCGACGCATTTGCCGACTTTGCTGCCTTTAAAATTCTGAGTGTTGAATAAAATTCGCCGGTACCCACCACCAGAACAGACGCCTGATGAATTCCCAGTTGATCCAGAATTTCGGTTGTTGCTGAATCACCAAACACAACACGGTACCCCAGAGTTCTGGCCTGGAGAAACCGCTGATGCTGAAGTTCTGAAATAACAAACGGAATTCCGGTTTCCTGAAGTACGTAAGACAGGTGCTGTCCGGTTTTCCCGAACCCGATAATAATGACATGACCGCTGAGTTTTTTCTGGTTGGGGGCCTCTTCCAGTTTTTCGGATGAAACCAAATGGGAAAGTCTTCTGAGCGGCATTGTGATGAAGGATCTGTTTTTCAGTTTTTTCTGTATCCAGAATCCGATTGAATTGGCATTCACAAGCAGGGAAGGCGCCGCCAGCATTGTCAGGACACTGGCTCCAAGGAACAACTGATAATCAACTTCGGTCAGCAGCCCGAACCCTTTGGCCGAAAGGGCAATAACCAAACTGAATTCCCCGATTTGTGCAATAGTCAGTCCAACGGCGATGCCAATCCTCTGCGGATAGTCAAGCAGCCGGGTCAGAACGGCAACAACCCCGGTTTTGAACAGAATAATTCCGGCAGCCATTCCCAGAACAATTAAGTAATGACCGGTAAAAAACGACAGATTCAGCAGCATCCCGACAGAAACAAAAAAGAGGGATGTCAACGCATCCTTCATCGGGAAAATATCCGCCAGAACCTGATGTGAGTATTCCGACTCAGAGACAATCAGGCCGGCGAGAAAGGCGCCAAGGGCAAGTGAAAGTCCGACTGCATACCCAATCCAGGCTATAAAAAAAATGATAAAAATAATGGTGATGATAAAAACTTCCCGATTGTCGGACCGGGTGACCAGTTTCAGCAAACGGGGAACAAACAGGCGGGCCCCAAAAAGAATCAGCCCAATGCCGGTCAGGGACAGAAGCAAAGTTCCGGTAATTTTCACCGGATCGGCCGGACCTGAACCCGACATGACCGGTAACAGAAGCATCATGGGGATGATGGCCAGATCCTGAAAGAGAGAAATGCTGAGTGTCAGTTTACCGACAGGAGTACTGAGTTCCCGTCTCTGTCCCAGAATCTTCATGATGATTGCCGTTGAGGATACCGAAATCATAAACCCAAAAACCAGCGCCTTCTCGAATGCAACAGAAAACATCCAGCCGGCTGCCAGGGTCAGAAGAATGGTCAGGACAACCTGCCCGCCGCCGACCAGAAAGAGAAAGTTGCGGAGTTTCATGATTTTTTCGATTGAAAACTCCAGCCCGATCGAGAAAAGCAGCAGAATGATCCCGATTTCTGCAAGGAACTGGACCGACTCAGGGTTGCCAACCCAGCCCAGGGAGTAGGGCCCAATGAGCAGCCCGGCGATGATGAATCCGATAAGTGAAGGAAAGCGAAGTTTTTCAGCGAGCAGAACCATGGGAATAACCACGGCCATCAATATCAGAAAATCCTGAAGAACAGACGGTTCATGCATGGTGCTAATTCCCTTCCCTGATCTGCCTTCTGCCATCCGGTTCCTGCGAAACCCGGCCTGTCTTCCTGAACCGGGAAACCAGAATTTCCCGGTCAACCAGACCGGTCTCATTCACCTGAACCGAAGCCGGATCCAGACCGAAGGTGCGTTTCATATTCTGGCTCAGGTAGTTATTGGTGGCAATTGAATAAAGTTTTGCCGGGTCGACCGGTTTCCCCAGAATTGAAACAGAAAGCAGATCAAACTTTCCGGAAGCATTTTTCTTCATGACCAGATTCAGTCCGCTGAAGTGCAGGGGAGTTTCGGCATTGCGGAAAGAAAACTCCAGGGCGTTAAGCAATTCAGCACCGGACAGGTTTATCAGAACAACCGCATTGCTGAACGGCTGAAGTTCCCAGCAATCTCTAACTTTCACCGGTCCGGGAGGCATTGGTTTCCTGATTCCCCCGGCATTCACCACCCCGATGTCGGCGCCTGTTTCTTCCCGCAATCCATCAGCAATAAAATTGGCTGCCCCATTTTCTTCTGCATCCGGCAGAGGCCAGGAAACCGTCAGTTCACCAACAATCTGGTCCAGTTCTGCCCCGAGCAGTACTTCATAATTTAAAACTATCCGGTTCACTGAGCTATCAGGCTTCAGTTTGCCGGTCCGGGTTTCGTGAAGCTTAAAAGTCCATTTCAGAGAATCCAGGGCTCCGCCAGATTTTTGAAGTTTCAATTCACCGATGTAACGTCCCCGGTATCCTGCTTCGGCAATCAGGGTTTTCCCGATTCTGACCGGTTCCGGCGTTATTTCATGGTCATGTGCCGCCAGAATGACATCAATTTCAGGGACAGCACGGGCAAGTTCCCGGTCAGGCTCCAGTCCTGCATGTGAGACAACAACCCAAAGATCAGGATTGCCACATTCCTGCCGGACCGTTTCCATTGTTCGTTTCAGGGCCGTTTCCCTGTTGTCAATCCGGATCTGGGAAATCCGGGCCGGCATGGTATAACGGTCAAGGTCGTCCATCATCAAACCGATCATGGCCAGCTTTACTCCACCCCGTTCTACCCAGGTGTAATCGGGGAAAAAAAGGCTTCCGGTTTTCTTATTGATCATATTGGCACAGATCAGCGGAAGGTGGGCAGAATCAGCAATTGCAAAAAACAGGGAGTCTCCATAGTCAAACTCATGATTTCCCGAGATCATCACCTCCGGGGCCAGATGCCGGATCAGTTCGGCCTGACTGCGTCCACGGGTAACAGCACACACCGGCGAACCCTGAAATTCATCGCCGGCAAACACAACAACCGGATTGGTACCGTTCTGACGAAGAGAATCCAGCCAGGATTTAAAATTGGCGTAACCCGAAACAGAGTACCAGGAAGAGGTATCACCGGGAACCGGTTTAATCAGGTACGGCAGGTTGGCAGAATGGAAATCATTCCAGTGAATCAGGGTAACGGTCCGGGTTTCCTGAACTGAATTAAATACAGAGCATGCAGAAAGCAGGAACACGGTGGTCAGGCTAAAAATTGAGGTTTTCATGACCTGAATTTCGGGAACTAATGCAAGAGGAGCAAAACCGGCGTCCGGAAATTTGCATGGGAACCGGAGGCAGCCTTTTTCAGCGGGGAACAAGGCCTGGCAGAAAAAAAAAGTCCGTCAGTGACGGACTTTGTACTCTCGACAGGATTCGAACCTGTGGCCTCTTGCTCCGGAGGCAAGCGCTCTATCCAGCTGAGCTACGAGAGCATGAAAACAGGACTGCAAAGATAGAGCAAAATCGAAGCAGTTGCAAACCGGTAAAGGACCTCCCCGAATTATTTCACAAGGGTAAGCCGGTGCGTCAGACGTTTTCCCGGTAATTCAACCACCAGAAAATAAACTCCTGTAGCAACAGAACTTCCATTGTCGTCGGCTCCTTCCCAGGAAACCTTAACTTTTGATCCGGTTTGACCGGAAGCCAGCTTCAATGTTTTTACCTGCTGACCGAGAACATTATAAATTGCACCAGACACTTGAGTATAATCTGTGCCGGCTGGAAGAGAAATGACTATATTCACCTGGTTATTGAATGGATTAGGATAGGCCTGAATCAGAGAATCAGCCGATTCCCTTTCTGTATCCCCGTCAACTGACAATGGGCCGGATTCATCCATACAATCATAGCAAACTTCACCCCCACGGGAGGGTTCCAGGCATAAAAAGGCACTGTAAATTGACAGAACTCTTTCGGTAACACTCAGATTCACAATTTCATTTACAACCGAGTTACTCTGGTTCAGGCTTTCCAGGTACCGGATTTGACTGCCAGCCCAGATTTCTTCAGAGAGACTGTCCGAGGTGCCGGATGATTCCTCTGAGACACTGATTGCCTGGGAAAAAGTCTGACCTTCAAACTCCCCTGAAACTTCTGCCGTAAACGGAAACTGCCCTTTATACTTGCCAATCTCGTAAATTGGCTGGTTCAGGTATCCTGATTTAGTCTGAGTATTCAGGTAAAACCTGCTGAAGCAATAACCGCCGGTAACATCGGTATAAAGGTCAAATGAGGACAGAAAATTTCCAAGACTGACAAACAATCCCGACAGCACTTTAGGCAACGGATTTGAATAGTCCGTTTTTTGAAATGAACCTCCTGTCATCCTGGAAAGATTGGTGTAAAAGTATTCATTGCCATAATAATACCGGTTTCCGATGTACTGCCAACTGTAATTTTCGTTATAATCTGCAATTGAAACGGGGATTTTGGAATCCATCAGTTTCAAAAGATCCGTAACAAGTTGATTTCCAGCGGTGTATGTTCCGTTCTGAGAGTCATCTGAAACCAAAAGAACCTTTCCATCAGAGCCTTTTTCTTTTACGAACTGAATCCCATTGCTTAAAAGAACTGGCAGATTGGAATAATTTGAAAAAGAGTTTTCGTTCAAACTTCTGAACACCTGGCCGATTGTTCCGGAATCAGCCGGCATCCAGGTCTGGCTGACCCGGGTAATATTCAGATTGGACATAATCAGGTTAAACGAATCCCTTGTCCCGAGATTTGAAAGCAGAGCCTCTTTAACCGTTGCCAAAATATCCTGCTTATTCAAACTTGAATTGGATGCGGTATAATCGATCAGAACTGCGATCTTTACCGGCTGATAAATCTGAAGTGCATCCCTTGGAATCATGGCCATCTGGTAAACACCTTCATTTCCGTTTTGGAAATGATTGACATATATGCCGTTCTTCATGGGGGACTTCACTGAGAAGGTTAATTTCCCTGAAACATAGGAAGCCGGGAGATCTGCCCTGAAGAATCTGTCCGATTTTTCGTCTGTTTCTTCAGTAAATTTGATTTCAGGATGATTGGAAAATGCCGGTTCCTTCCACTCATCAGAGGGATAGGTGATTACAGAAAGCTTTTGAATTTCAGTTCGTGATACATTGAGAATTTCCATTGGAAGGGATGTTAGAACCTGATTTGCAGACCACTGGGCCGGAATCAGAAAGGACAGTTTGACCTTTCTGGTTTGATTGGCAACAAGCGGAAAGATCCTGAGCTGATAGCTGTTTGATCCCGTTTTTGTTAATATGGACGGGTCCCTCCGTCTTTTTACTATGTTTTCATAAATCGAGGAAGCCGTCCACTTATCCATTATCTTTCCCCGGATAATTTGGTTATCTACCCACAACCAGGAATCAAAAACAACCGAGTTTTCGGGCAAATCAAAGTAATAAACAGTCTCCAGGGTGTCAGTCTGATTATTGTACCAGCCTTTTGCAGAAAAGGTCAGGTACAAGCCGACTTCAGTGTACAGACCTTTTGGAGAAACTGAAATACCGGCAGTTTCAATGGTTCCCTGAATTGAACCCCAGCCTCTGGGATCCGAAACATACAGGTAATTGTAGGCATTGGCGGTACCGGCGAAAAGCAATAAAAGGGTTGCAAAAAAGACAATCAGGTTGGTTTTCATATCTGCTCCAGGGAATCTTATTGATTTTTAACAATTTCGGAGGTAATCAGGACTCATGCAACCCGTTTCAGATTATTTAATCCTTTTTTCATTTAATGCAGCCTGATTCTGTTTACTCCATCACAGTTTTTTCAGCCTTCATTTCAATTCCTTTTGGGAACCCGTGTTCGTAACTTCATTCTTAAGATGATGATAGCACGATTTTTAACCGTTTTCCTGCTTGCGGCAGTTTCCGGGGCACCTGCCAATGGACAAACCCGCATCGGTTTGCTGAAGTACGGCGGCGGTGGCGATTGGTATGCCAACCCGACCAGTTTGCCGAACCTGATCCGGTTTATCTCAGAAAAAACATCTCTTCAGGTTTTTCCACGGGCAGAAACCGTCGAAGCAACGTCTCCTTCTCTGTTTCAGTTTCACTTTCTACACACGACCGGGCATGGAAATCTGATTTTTTCAGAAACGGAGCGGTCCAATTTAAGGGCATACCTTTTAAATGGCGGATTTCTGCATATCGATGATAATTACGGACTTTTCCCCTATGCTAAAAAAGAGATTCAGAGCCTGTTTCCTGACAGGGAATTAAAAAAACTACCGGCATCCTTTCCGGCTTTTTCTGTCTGGTTTCCCTTTCCCGCCGGGCTGCCCAAAATTCATGAACACGACGGAAAGCCGCCCGAAGCCTGGGGCATTTTTAATGGAGAGAGGTTGATTCTGCTGCTGACAACTGAAACGGATCTGGGAGATGGATGGGAAGATCCGGAAGTACATCAGGACACCCCCGAAGCCCGGCTGCAGGCATTGAAAATGGGCGCCAACCTGGTCATCTGGGCGGTGACCCAATGACTCCGGATCAGTTAAAACGGTTTATCTACCGGGCCGAAATTCTGAGACAGTTCAGGCCGCTGGCCGGAACATTTTTCATTTTCACCGGACTTTTACTTTCAACGGTTTATTTTCTTGACGATCAGCTTGTGCCGGTTTCGCTACGGTGGGCCCTTTTTCTGATCTTTCTGCTTTCAGGAACCGGGCTGCTTTCTTTTTTTCTGGTCCGTATCCGGAAAAGAGTCCGGCTGCTGAATTCCGGACTTAAGCCCCTTGCCCTTGAAGAAATCCTGAGAGAATTCTCTGCCTTTCCCCCGGCCAGAAGGAATCAGTTTCTGAACAGCCTCTTCCTTCCCGGATCTGATCAGGAACTTCCCGTACCTGGTCTTCGAAACCGGACAAGGGCAGAAAACCGGATTCTTTTCCTTTTTGGTTTGACTCTTCTGCTGGTTGTCCTCTCCGCCTTTTTCCTGCAGACCGGATGGCACGATTTTTTTAATCCGTCTCTACCATCAGCCCATCTGAGCCAAATGACGGTTTCCCTTGAGCCCGGAAACACCAAACTTGAACGGGGAGATACCCTGCGGATTGTCGCACAGGTTCAGAATTCACCTTCACCGGTAAATCTGATCATTGAAAGAACCGGCTATCCGGCGGAAATCATTTCCGGCCAAAACGGGACACCCCTTGTCTGGGTTCTCCCCGATTTGCAGGAAGATGTTTCGTATTCCCTCCGGAATGATTGGTACCACTCCGAAACTTTTACCGTCAAAGTAACTGACAGGCCGTTTATTGCCCGGTTTACACTTTCTGTTAAACCGCCGGCCTACACGTCATTACCATCCGCCATTCACACTCTCAAAGAAGGAAATCAGATACTGGTTCCGGAAGGAACAAAACTTCTGCTGACAGCCGGAGCTTCAAAGGAAATTTCCTCCTTTTTCCTGGAAGGATGGAACCGGAGCCCGGTTTCTGCTTCGGGCAAAACCCTGTTGGCAGACCGGCAGGTTTTTTCGGATTTCCGGTTCAGGTTCCGGATTCTCGATTCTGACTCACTCGAAAACCGGGACTCAACCTGGTTTCAGGTCAGTGTGCAACCCGACCAGGCGCCTGTGCTTTCTGTTCAGCCGGTTTCGGATCTGACCACCCGTGATTTTACCATCCCGTTAAAACTGGCGGCGGAAGATGACTTCGGTGTCTCGAGGGTGTTGGTTACTTACCGGATCCGGTCTGTATTCGATCTGATGGAGCCCGCCTGGAAATCTGAGCAGCTTCTGGCTTTACCCGATCCGGATCCGGTTTACTCAGGCCTGCTCAACTGGAAGATTGCAGATGATACTGTCATCCCCGGTGATATTGCAGAATTCCGTGTCGGTGTTGCAGATAACTTTCCGTTCAGACCCGGCGGCCACATTACCTGGAGTGATTTGTTTACGATTCAAACCCCCTCAACGGATGACTCTTTTAAACGGGCTGATTCATTGACCCGGACGTTGACCGATGAGCTGGCACGGATTAAAGAGGAATCAGCCAGATTCAACCGTGAAGTTGAAAAAGCCCTGGAAGACCTTAAGCGGAAAAACGGGCAGCTCAATTTTTCTGAACAGCAGGAAGCCGCACAGATTCTCGGTCAGAAGAAAAAACTGACGGAAAGCCGGGAAGATCTTCAGAAAAAGATGGATGCCAAATTTTCAGAATTGAATAAATCCCAGACGCTTGCTCCCGAAACGCTTCAGAAATACCTGGAGCTGCAGAAAATGATTCAGGAAACCGGCAGTCAGGAAATGAAGGAACTTCTGAAAAGACTCGATGACTCGGTCAATAAGCTGGACAGAAGTCAGGTTCTCGATGCCCTGAAAAACCTGAAACTTGACAATGATAAACTGAAAGAACAGATAGAAAAAGGAATTGAAACGGTTAAACGGCTTCAGCTTGAGCAAAAATTTGAGGAATTCAGCCAGAAAACCAATCAGTTAGCACTTGACCAGCAGGATATTCAGGCGGGGCTGCAAAAAGAAAACCCCGATTTCCCGAAAACTGAACTGAAACAGCAAATCCAAACCGACAGGTTAACTGAACTGGCCCAGTCACTTAAAGATCTTGAAAAAAAGGCGGCTGAGCTGAAGGATAAACAAAACCTTCCCGAAAATCAGCTTAATAAACTGAAAGACTTCCTCGAAAAGCAGAATCTGGCGCAAAAATCAGCCGGAGTTCAAAAAAAGATTCAGCAAAAAAATACCGCCCAGGCGCGGCAGGAATCAAAGGAACTGAGTGAAAAGCTTCAGGAAATGTCGAAAGAGTCGGGTGACATGCAGCAGGCATTCAAGGAAAATCAAAACATGATCATCCTGAAACTGCTCAGAAACCTTCTGCTGAAAGCCAATGAGTGGGCCGAAATTGCCGGAAGCCCTCCACCGGCAAAGGACCTGAATAAATGGGGGGCTTCCCTTACTGACATGCTGCTTCAGAACCATCGTATTCTGGTTGATTCAGCTTCTGCCATCGCCACCAGGGAGCCACAGCTTGGAATTTTACTTTCCCATGACCTTGAAATTGCCGGAAATCTGCTTTCACAGGCTAAAGGATTCTATACCGAAAACCAGGCAGGTTCTGCTGAACAGGCCAGAACCAATAGCCGGACTCAGATCAACGGGATGATTTACCGGATATTGACCCTCATGGCGCAGAAATCGAATCAGCAGGGACAGGGCATGCAGGGTGACCAGCAAAAATCTTTTATGGATGAAATGCGTGAACTGGCCAATCAGCAGCAGGGATTAAACCAGCAGGTTCTGAATGAACAGGGAAAACCGCAGCAGCAGGGTCCCTCCAGGGAACGCCTTGCCCAGATGGCAGCCCAGCAGGAAGCCATCCGTCAGCAACTGCAGGATTTGATGGAACGGACCGAAAAAGGTCAGCAGGGTTCGGGGCTTGGCGGACAACTCTCACAGGTTGAAAAAGAAATGGAGAAGGCGGCAAAGGAACTTACCCAGAATCTGGACAGCAGGGTGATTGAAAGACAGCAGAAAATTCTGACCCGGATGCTGGAATCCCAGAGAAGCACTATTGAACGGGAATTCGAAGAAAAAAGAGAATCCATTACCAACAAAAAGGACCTGAACCAGGCCGATTTTTCTCTCCAAAACCCGGCACTTCCGCCAGACAAACTGGAAGAAATCAGAAAAGGACTGGACCAGTACAACCAGACCTACCAGAACTTTATCAGGAAGTATTACCAGGAAAGGAAATAATCAGTCTTTGAACTGTCTGAATTCAACTTGTTCAGACACGATCCGAACCGGAATATCGGCGAATCTTGTCGTAGCCTTATTTTCAAAAAGGCAGGGTTTCAGAGATTGTAGCAAGCCGGTGGGCAGTCCTGTTTGAGTCAGAATCAGTGCCGGCAAAAAGTGATAAAAACCTTCAGCAGGTTCGGTTGCAGAAATCCCCCCTGCCTTTTCAAAAAATACAGCCTGTGAATTAAACTCAATCACATCCCCTTCTACCCCATTAAATACTCCCCACTGGTAAAACCCGGTGTTCAAAACCTGGATTATCTTTCCGGTATCCACCTTTTTCAGAAGCTGATAAGCCGGCTGCCCTGACCGGTTCAGCGGAATATTGAGACGAACATCCTCTGATCCTGCCTTAAACCGGAACCGGGTTTTGATTTTTATTGTGTCCAGATGATTGGTGTACTGCCAGGTTTGGGTACCTTCATTAAAGCTTGAGTCAGCATCCCCTGAAATAAGCAGATCCGGTGAAACCCCAACCGAAATTGTTAACAACCCGGCCAGATCTATTGTCCTCAATAGTTCACCTTTTTTTGAAAATCCTGCCTGAGGAAACTCGGCTAAACCATTCCGGATATAAAGCGAAACAGAATCCACTCTGAAATTGGACATAAAAAAGTAAACCGGGTAAAATCCGGTCAGACCCTTGCCCGGTTGGGATGCAACGGCGGGCAGGAGCAGTTTAAATGTCCCGTCAGCCCCTGTAAAGGATGAGACGCCGAGTCCCCGAACCCAAATGTAAATTCCGGAATGATCAGTCTCTCCCTGCAGGGTGATTTTACCGGTAATATAGGATCCATCGTTTGAAATCACCCTTTTTTCTTCAAAAAACGGGTTTTCTGTACAGGAGAGAATAAAAATGAACAGGAAAACCAACCAAGCAAAGTAACTCGTTTTCACTAATACTGCACTCCAAATATCAAGTAAAACCGGCGATCCCTTAAGGTTAACCCCTGATAAACATATTCTGTATCCAAAATATTTCTTAGGCTGAGGGAAAGGAAACTTTTTATTGCGCCGGTCTGAAAATTTTTTGACAGATGAATATCAAGATTGGAATAAGACGGAAGAACAACTTCTGCCAAACCGGTTTCGCCACCTCTTACCCATCCGGCTTGCTCACCTTCATAGAACCACCGTGCCAGAATCGAGTATCCTTCATGGTCAACTGTAGCACTCAGGTTTCTTTGGTGGGCTGATTTAAACGGAAAAGCCAGTTTCTCGGTGATATTGTAATAAGAAGCACCTCCCGAAACCGATACTTTTCTTGAGAGGAGAAATACCGAAGCTTCGGCTTCAAGCCCTGTAATAGAGGCGGTATTAATATTATCAAAAAACTGAACCGGGCTTACCGGATCCTGGATTTCCCTGATTTTATTCTGATACCAGTTTCTGAATAAACCGGTAGAAAGTTCCCAGCCTGAATAAAGGGGGTGCCCCGAAAACTCCCTGGCGAATTTGATTCCGAAATCAAAACTCTCATTTTTTTCCGGAACCAGTTTAAACTGTTTTTCTTCTTCACCAAATGGTCTCTGAACCTGATTGTAAAGGGAGGGAAACTTGATATTTTTCCCAAAATTCAGAAAAAGAAAATAGTAGACTTCATCTTTTTTCCCTCTGACTCCTGTAGAAAATTTAACCACCGTTCCTTCCCAATGTCTTTTGCCGGCAGGAATGTCAATTGGCCTGGCATCTGACAAATAGTCCACCGACCTATCATCATCAAAAGAATCAAACCGCATGCTCAGACTAAGGTCAGCAGCTTCAACAGTAGAAGGCTGAAACAAAAGATCATGCCTGAGAAGCGTAGCAAATCCGGTATGCAGTCTTCCCAGTTCACTGTTTTTCCGTTGCTCCTTTCCTGTAGTGAAAAGACCGTCACCGACCCGAACTTCTGCCAGTTCAACCATGCCGGAGAAAGTTAATGAAAAAACCCTCGTGTCGAGTGATTTACTGAGTGAAAGGACATTGGCCCTGTCAGTCAGGCTCCGGTTAACCGTTAATGAAGACTGTGCAATATCAAATTTTTCATCAAGATACCGGCTTGACCAGATCAGGTTTACCGGGCCCAAAAACCAGGTATCCCCCTGATAGTCTGCGATGAATACCTGTGTGTTGCCGGTGTTGATTTCCTCTTCCTTCTGATTATTATAAAAACTGTGCATTCTGAGCCAGTTTACCTTCAGCAGGTTTTGCCCATCCGCCTCTTTTTCACCCAGCCTGAACCCAACAGAAACCAATTGTGAATTTTCAGAATTGATGAGTGATTTGGTTTCACCTGATTCAAGTTTTACCGGCCTCGACATAGCCCCCGTTTTATACGATGCTGAACCAAAAGCAGGTCCGGCCTCCTGATGAAAATGGAGCCCCCACTTCCCGGATCCGTATGGACCAAATTCCTGCCGGAATCTTAAGCTGTAATCTCTGCTGAACCTGGGTACCAGATTAATTACACCAGAAAATGCATCCGGACCATATACTACCGTGTTGGACCCCCTGATTATTTCAATTTTTTCAAGATCCTGTACATCAAACTGTGATAAATCTGTTTGGTTATCAAAATTTCGGTTTAACCTGACCCCATTGAATAAAACGAGGACCTCGTCCGGGTTTCCTCCTCTCATTGAGACAGTTTTCTGCCCCGACAAAGATTCCTGGGTTTGAATCGAGGGATCTGATTTCAGTAAATCAGCCGCATCAGAAAATCCTTTTGATTCGAAGTCAGCAGATTTCATGATGGACATTGTTTGCGGAAGATCCTTCAGGCTGGGCTGAAACTCCCTGTTACCGGTAACCGTTAACGGCTCAAACGGAATCATCCGGGACGTCAGAAAGACGTCAGGATTCTTTTTCAGATCTCCGGCTGATATCCACCGGGATTCATAGCTGACATGTGAGAATCTGAGTGAATCCTCTTCCTGGGTCCGGGACCCGTCAAACGTATAGCTTCCGTCTATCCCCGTTGAACAGCCTTCTCCGGTTCTTGAATTATATACATTGACAAACGGAACGGTCAAATGGGTATTCATATCTCTAACCGTCCCTGAAATCCCGCTTTTTTGTGCGTAGCCGGTGGGAGCAACCAGAACAAGGCCTAAAGAGACAAGCAGGACGCTGCATCTCCCGGTGTGTACTGGATTGAAAACTGAGCCTTCCTTAAACACTCCCACTCCTTGTAAGTTCAGCCTACCAGTACGAATGTAACAAACAGAACCCTTAATCCGGAGATTTTCTTGCATAAACTTCTTGACAATACCAAAAAAAGAACGTTTATTTGCATGAGCGTTTTGCACGTTTTGAACAATATAACCAACAAGGACCACCATGACCACCGTTGCTGCCCAACTTTCGGGTAACTCACATCAGGTTCTGCATACAGATTTTGAACGGGAAGTTAAACCATTGCTGACAGCTCTGTACAATTATGCCTTCAGAATGACGGCAGATGAGGAAGATGCGGCTGATCTGGTTCAGGAAACCCTGCTAAAGGGCTACCGGTTTTTTGATCACTTTGAAAAAGGAACAAATTGCAAAGCCTGGTTGTTCAGGATCATGAAAAACACCTTTATCAATCAGTACCGGAAAACAGCCAAGGAACCGGGGAAGGTGGATTATGACGAGATCAGGGAATTTTACCATACAGTCAAAGATGATTCTGCCCAAACCAATGACCTTGAATCTGAAATTTATGACGGGCTTCTGGACGATACGATTACCAGAGCCCTGCAATCGGTACCGCCTGAGTTCCGTACCGTTGTCATTTTATGCGACCTGCAGTCACTGACCTATGAAGAAATTGCAGATACCATCGGGTGCCCCGTCGGGACCGTCAGAAGCCGGTTGCACCGGGGGCGGAAATTACTTAAAGAGGCTCTTGCAGTGTATGCCAGAAGCCGGGGTTTTTCGGAAGCCTGACAGTTCCTTGACCAGGGCGGACTGGCTATGCTGACCTGCAGTGATGCTATTGAGCAGATTACCCTGGCACTGGATGGCCGACTTAGCAGCAGGGATCTTGAGGTGCTTAGAAGCCACCTGGCTGTTTGCCCGGACTGCAATCAGGAGTTCGAAAGCGAAAAGGCAGTCAAAGCACTGCTAAAAACCCGGTGTAAATCTGTCGATATGCCACCTGAAGTGTCGAACAGGCTTCACTCTCTGCTTCATGATAAATCCCGTCTTGAAACACTTTGTGCGGGTCTGAAGGAAGACTCACCCGACCAGCGGTACCAGGGCAGCTTAACCGATAGTTCCAGAAATCAGTTTTTGATCGGACTTGCCGGCATGATTCTGTTTGCTCTGGCGGTTTACCTGCTCATGCTTAGTTAACCCTGGGCAATTCGATCCGAAAGGTAGTCCCTTTTCCTTCCTCTGACTGCAGAACATAGATCTTCCCGCCATGATACTCTTCAACAATCCGTTTTGCCAGGCTGAGGCCCATGCCCCATCCCCGTTGTTTGGTGGTAAACCCGGGTCTGAAGATTTCTTTCTGTAATTTCCTGGAAAGCCCCCTGCCGTTGTCAGAGATATCAAGAATTACCTGTTTTGGATAGTCTGAAACAATAATTCTGAGTCTGGGTTCAACCTGAAAGCAGGCATCAAGAGCATTTTTAATCAGGTTTTCAATCACCCAACCAAAAAGCACCGCATTAATCCGGGCCCTTGGCGATCCAGTTGAAATTAATTCAATATCCGACTGCCGGTTTTTAGTTTTCAGCAGGCGCCGTTCCAGATACGCGGTCATTTCCCGAAGAACCGGAACAAGCTCTTCGGTGGTGAGCACGGGTTTTGCCCCAATTTTTGAAAACCGGTCAGTCACAACCATCAGCCGCTGAATGTCCTGTTCCATGTCGGATATGGTTTTCAGTTTTTCAGCGGACGTTTCCTGATCCTTCAGGATCTCAATCCAGGCCAGCAAACCTGAAAGCGGAGTTCCAAGCTGATGGGCTGTTTCCTTACTCATCCCAACCCAGACAGAACTTTGCTCCTGCCGCCGGATGATACTGAACGCCATATAACCAAACAGAATAAAGAGTCCGACAAGGGCAATCTGTATATAAGGGAACCACCTGAGCTGTTCAATCAGTGAGGAATTTCCATAATGGATCTTCTGCAGGATCAGGGTGTCATTGAGTGTTACCAAAATGGGATCCCGTTCCCGGTCGTACTCCCGGATAAGGTTTTTCAGAAAGAAAATCTGCTGCGAATCGGGAAGTATTTCAGGAAACTCAATATTCCGGTAAAACCCGGGAATTGGCTGATTCCGGGAATCGGAAACAATCACCGGGAAATCGATTGAGGTGACAATCTCATCAAAAATAAACGTCAGGTCGGCGGTTTCAGGATCAGAAGAGGCCAGATGCTGAAGTCCGGCAGCCCATGTCTCGGCGACCAGTTTCTGGCGGGCTTCCAGTTTTCTTACGAGCAGGCTGGTATAAACCACAGTTCCGCTCGAAAGAAGAAATGCGATCAGGACAAGAACCGCTTTAACGTAAAAGGGGTACCGGATTTGCCGGGCCATATTAACCTAACTGAAGGGTTGACTCCCGTTTGGGTCCGGTCGAAAACCAGGTAACTTTAGTTTGAGTCTGGTCTTCGATAAACTTAACATAAGTCCGGCAGTTTTCCGGAACGTCATTCCAGGAAGCAACATCCCGGATATCGGATTTCCATCCTTTAAACCAGGTGATGACTGGCCGGCATTTTTCGAGATCGGCATGACTGGTCGGAAATTCGTGAATGGTTTTCCCGTTTAACGTGTAGGCAGTTACAACCCCGATTTCATCCAGATCATTCAGAACATCAATTTTAGTGAGGGCAATTTCGGTAATTCCGTTAATCATAATGGAATAATTCAGGGCCACCAGATCCAGCCAGCCGCACCGTCTGGGTCTTCCGGTGGTTGCTCCGAATTCATGACCGGTTTTCCTGATCAGTTCCCCGGTTTCATTTGTCAGCTCAGTCGGGAAGGCACCGTTACCGACCCGGGTTGTATAGGCTTTGACAACCCCGATCACTGAATTGATTGCTCCCGGTGCCAGACCCAGGCCTGTACAGGCACCGCCGGTTGTCGGGTTCGAGGCTGTAACATAAGGGTAGGTCCCGTGATCAATATCCAGGAGGGCTCCCTGGGCTCCTTCAACCAGAATTGAACCGCCAGACCGGATGGCTGAATGAAGAAAATAAGCCCCATTGACCACAAAGGGTTTCATTTTTTCGATTGCAGAAAAAACTGCAGAGTAATCAGAATCAAGCACATCCGGATCGGCGTTGAAAATATGGCGGATGTGTTTTTTCTTTTCTGATATTTCTTCAGTGATTTTTGCTTTCAGGGCTGCTTCATCAAAAATATCGCCTGCACGGATCCCGTTTCGCATATATTTATCGACGTAGCTCGGGCCAATTCCCCGGCCGGTGGTCCCGATTTTCTTATCCCCTTTAGAGGTTTCCCGGATGGTATCCAGAACTTTGTGATAGGGAAAAATCAGATGCGCCGCAGAGGAGATAAACAGCCGGTTGGTCAGATCAATTCCAAGATTTTTGACCATGGTCATTTCTTCCTGCAGGGCGACAGGGTCAATTACAACGCCGTTCCCGATCAGACACCGGGTTCCTTCCTGGAACACGCCCGACGGAAGCAGGTGAAGGACGTAGGTTTTATCACCGAATGCAATGGTATGACCGGCGTTGGCGCCACCCTGATACCTTGCTACCAGATTGCACTTCTCTGACAGAAGATCAACAATTTTCCCTTTTCCCTCATCACCCCATTGGGCACCGACGACGACAGTAACAGGCATTTTATTCCTCAGAACCAATAATTTTAAAACATAAAAAAACTCCGGTCAGCCCCGGATAAAACCCAGGTCAGCCGGAGTGCAAAAACAAACTGTCCGGAACTTAAAAACTTGCAACAGCCTCATCAACCGTTTTAAAGGTAGTGAAAACCGAGGATAATTTGGTGACAACCAGAAGACTCTGGATTCGTTCACCCGGGCTGGCCAGTTTAAGGGTTCCGCCGGCGTTTTTCATTGTAGTCAGCCCGCCAATCAGCATGCCGAGCCCCGAACTGTTCATAAAATTGACTCCGGCAAGATCCAGAATCACATTCCGGGTGCCCGATTCCACCAGTTGATGGAGTCGGTCATTCAGATGGGCTGCATCAGGTCCGCCAAGAACATCCCCGTTCAGGTGGATGACGGTTACCTGATCAAACTGACTTTCTCTGGCAATCAGTGACATGATTCTGCCTGTCGGTTTAATGGTTAATTCAGTTTTTTTGAGGAGATCCGGTTATCCCATTCCAATACCAGTGCCGAAGCAACAAAAATGGAAGAGAACGTCCCGATTGCAATTCCGAGCATCATGCCAAATGCAAAGGGCCGGGTTGTTTCACCCCCAAAAATATAGAGCACGATCATAACGATAAACGTTGTAAAGGAGGTCATAAACGTCCGGCTCAGAGTCGAATTGACCGATTTGTTCATCACGGTTTCGAGGGTATCCCCCTTGAAAATTTTACGGTATTCTCTGATCCGGTCAAACACGATAACTGTATCATTCAGTGAATATCCGACGATGGTCAGAAAGGCCGCAATAATGGTCTGATCAACTTCCAGATTGAGACCGGGAAAAAGTCCATAGAGAAGACTGAACAGCCCCAGCACAACCAGAACGTCATGGAAGGTTGCAACAATTGCAGAAACAGCAAATTTAAACTCAAACCGGATGGTGATGTAAATCAGAACGATTAGCAATGATCCTAGAATGGCATAAACGGCAGAGGTTTTCATATCTTCTGCAATTTTCGGCCCAACATCATCAATCCGCATGATTTTCATGGGGTTGTCCTTCAGGATCTCGGTAATTCCGGATCCGATTTTCTCTTCAAGGGCAGTTACATCCCGCTGACCTTCAGCATCTGCAGCTACGACCATCTCGGTCCGGACCAGAATCTCAGTTTCACCGCCGAACCGTTTGATTTCTCCGTTGATTCCGGCAAAATTCAGGGCTCTGCGGACTTCCGAAATTTCGACTGGTTTTTCGAACCGGAGCTGGATCTCAGTACCCCCTTTAAAATCGATACCGTAATGCAGACCACGAATGGCCATACTTCCTAAACCGATTACCAGAAGGACAATGGAAACAACGTAACCAAATTTCCGGTTACCGATAAAATCATAGTTGGTATTTTGAAATAATCTCATTTTAGTTTGAACTCCTGATAATCAATTAACCGATGCTGAGTTTAGCATTGGGTCTGGAAATGATATAGTCAAAAATGACTCTGGTAACGACAATGGCGGTGAACACTGAGGTTACAATACCAATCATTAAAGTCAGTGCAAATCCCTGAATTGGCCCGATACCGAAGGCATACAGAACAACACCAGTAAAGAATGTAGTAATGTTCGAGTCAAAAATAGCAGACCAGGCTTTGTCATAGCCGGCATCCAGTGTTGCCTTCAGGGTTTTTCCGGTCATAAGTTCTTCGCGGATCCGTTCATAAATCAGCACGTTTGCATCCACGGCCATCCCGATAGTCAGGACCATACCGGCAATACCGGGGAGGGTTAGGGTTCCCTTGAAGGCAGCCAGGACCCCTAAAATTACTGTCAGGTTGATGATCAGTGCCAGATTGGCTAAAAGACCGGCAGTCCGGTAGTAAAAAATCATCACCAGAGCAACAATCACAAGGGCCCAGATCGAGGACCACAGCCCTGATTGAATGGAATCGGCACCGAGAGATGGCCCGACAGTCCGTTCCTGAACAATATTGACAGGTGCAGGAAGTGCACCGGCTTTCAGGACGTTTTCAAGGTCTTTGGCTTCTTCCATGTTTTCAAGTCCGTCAATCGAACTGTTGCCGCCGGTAATTTTCTGTTTGATTCTCGGGGCGGAGAAAACGGTGTTATCCAGGACAATGGCCAGATTCTTGTCAACATTGGCCCCGGTCAGGATTGCCCATTCCCTGGCACCTTCCGGATCCATTTTCATGGTCACTTCCGGAGTGTTCATCATCTGACCGATGGTGGCTTTGGCATCAACAATCGAGCCGCCGGTCATGGAGGCTTCTTTCTCAAGGGCATACAGAGCAAAGATTTTTACCCCGTTCTGGTTGGCAATTGCTTTTGCACTCCAGTGATAGGCTATGTTTGCGGGGAGGTATTTCTGATTCTCGTGGGCATTAAGAATTTTAGTGAGAGCATCCCGTTCAAATTCGGTTGCAACCCCGATTGCACCAGAACCGGTATTTCCGACCTGAAGTCTTGAAAAAATCGGGCTTTTTGCATTGGCTGTGCGGGTATCAGCCGGAGTTGCAGTTTCTGCCTTCGGTCCGATTCCGGCAGTTGTATCCTGGGTTTGGGCTTTTGCTGCCAGAGCCTGGGCTGTAGTATCAGGCGCCGAAGTTGTATCGGCAGCACCCAGCCGTTCGTCGAGACCTTTCAGGGCATTGATGGCTTCTTCAGGTTTGGCAAGCAGTTTAAACTCGAGAAGTGCTGTACTTTTCAGAAGTTTTCTAACCCGTTTTTCGTCGGTAACCCCTGGTAGTTCTACAATTATCCGGCCTGCACCCTGCTTGGTGATCGAGGGCTCAGAAACGCCATACTGGTCGATCCGGGTTCTGATAATCTGAAGGGCACGGTTAACTGCATCATCCCGCTGGGTTTCGAGATAAGTCTGAACTTCGCCGTTGTCATTTTTGATATTTCCGTAATACCGGCTGAGCTGAATACCCGATTCATTGGCTACTTTGACCAGTTCAATTACTGGATCCTGTCCGGAAAGATTGGTTCTCTGAACAACCACTTTCAGCATAGAATCAATTCGTTCATCCTGCGATTTGGCAAGTTTTTCGAGAAGGGAAACAAGATCGACTTCGAGGACAACATACATACCGCCCTGAAGGTCAAGTCCCAGTTTAAGCCGGCCGTCTTCGATCGACTCGATTTTCTCTCTGTTTTCTTCGATATATTTCAGGGAATCATTACCCGAAAGCGTGTTAAGCGTTTTTTTAAGCTCACCATCCTGCCAGGTGGGGTAAAGAAAGAAAATTGCCATAATCAGAATGGCAACGATGCTGAAAATTTTAAATCCGTTCTGCTTCATGTGGTCTTTATTCCCTTTGTGGAAATGCCGAAATCCGGTCATGCTGGTTAACAGGTTTCCGGTTTTGCGCCCGAAACTCTGCATGTTAAAGTCCTGCCTGTTTTGCCGAAAAGACAAAACAAGACCTTGAAGATATTTTTAACGCTATTTAAAGTCAATTTTTAACTGCGGATTATTGATTTCACCGGTTGCAAGGGTGCAAATCCCGGGATTCTACCGGGGGGCTTTCCAAAACACCCGAAATCCGTTAACTTTATAGTATGTTATGTGCCTGACCGTTGGACCGGAGATGCTGCTATGACTGCCACCTTTCTGACCCTTCTGCTTTTTTTCCTGCCGCTGGGTCTGCAGGCGGAAATTCCGCCCAGATTTAAATCAAGAGTTTACGGCAAGGAAACTATTGATATCCCCACAAATCTGACAAAATCCATTTTCCAGGATTCTCTGGGGTTTATCTGGATTGGGTCAGATAACGGACTCATCCAGTTTTCCGGAACAGGTTTTAAAACTTACACAACTGAACTTCCCGGGATTTATGTCAAGAAGGTCGTCTCGACGCCGGCAGAAAAACATCCGGTCGTCGTTTCTGATGGCGGAATCGGGATTCTGGAATCGCTGACACCGCCCAGATTCAGAACCCTCATCCGGAGCACGGTAGTCCCCTCCGATACAACGGTTTTTTATCCGAAAACGGTAATGACTGATTCCCGCAACCGCCTCTGGATCAGTGAACCCAATGCAATCTGTCTCTTTAATCAGGGCAAACTGACCCGGTTTCCTTTCAGTGACCAGTTCAGAGCCAATCACTTTTTCAGGTCGTTTCAGTTTATCGAAATTTCAGACGGTACCATTCTGACAACTTCCCAGAAAGGCGGGTTATTCCGGTTCGACGAGGTCACTGCCCGGTTTATTCCGGTTCAGGTCCCGGGAATTACCCCCAGCATGACCATCGATGCTTTTTTTCAGGATTCCGGCAACCGGCTCTGGCTGGGAACACTCGACGGACTGTTCCGGTTGGATCTCGGAAGCGGAAACCAAACCGGCGAGCTGACCCGGGTCACAGATATTACTCACGTTTCTACCCTTGCAGAAAGTGACGGACAGTTATTCGTCGGCACCTGGACATCTGGTCTTTACGTAACCCGGCCTTCCCGGCCTGAACTGACCTACCACATCGATGAATTGAAAATGAAGGTGATCAACGAACTGTTCAGAGCCCGTGACGGAACAATCTGGATTGCCTCTGATGAGGGTTTCGGCTTTGTTCAGCCCACGGCCTTTTCCTCGGTTGAACTGTCGCCGGTCTCCTTCTATGTACAGAAAGTCCACCCGGCCGGCACCAGTATGGTACTTGCGACTGAAGGGACGTCGGTGTTCAAGGTCGAAGCCCATCCTGCGGGCGAGGTTGAAGTAACTGAACTGTATTCCCAGTCTGCAAGCCTTTTAATGGCCCTGACCGGTACCGAGAACCATTTTTTTGCCGGATACCGGGACGGGTACATCGAAGAGATCATCAACCGCAAAATGGTTCGCCGGTTTCAGTTCCCCCTGGGCCCCGATAATAACCGGATTATCAACTCGCTGGCCATGGATGATGACGGATCAGTTTATTTTCAGGTTCAGGATTTTCTGGGATTCGGTGTGATTACGCCAGAGAAAAAACTGGAAATCTTCGGGCCGGATCAACGGATTCAGAGTGATGTAGAGGATGTACTGCTTGACAGGGAAAACCGGATCCTGTATCTGGGATCCAGCGGAAAAAATTCCTTTCTGTACCGGTATTCCCTAAAAACCAAAACTCTCGAAAATCTGTCAGAAAAGCGGGGTCCGGGAGTTCCGGAAAATCTCATGCTCAACCACATATCACTCGACCCGGCCGGGACCTTATGGCTGGCTACCAGTTCGGGCCTTTTTGCCTTCAAAAACGGACAGATTGAACCGGCACTGCCACCGGGTGAAAAACCTTTCGGACTGAAGTCAGTTTTATCCTTCAGGCCTGGCGAAGTCTGGCTTGGGTATGAACAGGGTCTGATCCTCTTCAGAGACAATGAACTCGTCCGGTTTGATGCTTCCAACGGGCTCGGAAACATCACCCTGTCATTCCGGGCACTGGCAGCAACTCCCGATGGCAGAGTCTGGACCGGAACGGCTGCTGGCGTTAGTTTTCTGTCCTCACCGGTTTCGTTTCACGTCCCCAAAACCCGCAGGCCGGTCATTTTGTCCAGTCACTCGGCAGCAACTGATTTTGATCCGGCAGACCGGAATTTATCCCTGCCGTTTTACTCCGGGTTTTCAGTATCGGCAGCCTCACTGATGTTCCCGAATGAAACGGTAAAATACCAGTACCGCCTTGCCGGAGCCGATTCTGCATGGTCTGAATTAACCTCTCAATCGCAGTTTTTTTTCTCTGATCTGCCATCCGGAAAGTATGCTCTCGAAGTCATAGCCCGCCAGAACGGTCATTTCAGAAGTGACCCGATGGTATTAAACGTCACCGTTCTGCCCGCCTGGTTCGAAACCTGGTGGGCCTATTCCCTGTTTCTCGTGACCTTGTCCGGGGTTATTTTCACAGCAATTAAAGTGAGAAGAAATAGTCAGGAGAAGAAAACCGCAGAAAGGAATCTGGTCGTATCTGAACGGCAGAACCGGGAACTGGTTCAGGCAATTCCCGATTTCTGGGCCCGGGTCAATCAGAACCTGATCATCACGTCCTTTCATCACGGACCGGTTATTCTTCCGTTTATCCGGTTCGCAGATCAGTTAAAGGGGGCTTCGGTGCTTTCTGCCTTCCCCGAATCCATTTCTGAGCCGGTTGTCCAGGCACTGAAGAACCTGTTCGAGACCGGGAATCATGACCATTATGATTTTATCTGGTCAGAAAGCGGTACCGATTATGACTTTGAAGTCCGGTTTCTTCTGCTGGCCAACAATGAAGCCTTGCTGCTGATCCGGGATATTTCGCAGCAGAAACAGCTTGAACGTGAACTGATCAAGGCACGTGAATCGGCCATTGAAGTTTCCAGACTGAAGTCTGATTTTCTGGCCACAATGAGTCATGAAATCAGAACTCCGATGAATGGGGTTATCGGAATGGCCAGTCTGCTGCAGCAAACCCGTCTGAGCACTGAACAGACCGAGTATGTTCAGTCACTTAAATTCAGCGGCGAGCAGCTTTTGCATCTCATCAATGATATTCTCGATTTTTCCAAAATTGAATCGGGAAAAATGGAACTGGAACACAAACCCTTTTCTCTGATCGAGGCTGTAGAAAAGGTTCTGACCTTGTTTACACCCAAAGCACTTGACAAAAAGCTGAAACTGTTTACAGTTTTCGAGCCGGAAATCCCTGAATTTATCTTCGGTGATGAAAACCGTTTGCGGCAGGTTCTGTCCAACCTGGTGGATAATGCGATTAAATTTACGCCGGTTGGGTATATCCTGATCAGCGCTGAATTCAGAAAATCCACACAGGAAATCCAGATTCACGTGCGGGATTCAGGTATCGGAATTCCCGAGTCGAAACGGCTGAGGCTGTTTGAATCCTTTTATCAGGTGGATGCCTCGGTTACCCGGAAATTCGGCGGATCGGGATTGGGTCTCGCCATCTGCAAACGGATTTCCCAGCTAATGGGCGGCGATCTGACCATTTGCTCCCGGGAAGGAAACGGCAGTATTTTCACAGTATCCCTTCCCTGCGCAGTTCCCGACTCGGTTTCTGTTCTGGGTTCTTTTTCTGCCGGATACCCGCCGGTCGCCTTCAGGCTTTCGGGAATGAATCACCGTGAAAAACTCCTGTTCAGAAAACTGTTCAGAGGACTGGGCTTTACGGTTGATTCTGCCCTGCTGAAGTCTTCCTCTGATCAGGTTCTGACCCTTGAACCGGCTGTCTCAATTCAGGGACTCGGCGGATACCAGATCAGTTCCGGCTCCAGAAAATCCGGGATTACCCATTTCATCTCCAGATATCAGGTCAATCAGTTTTTACGGGAAGTCTGGCACCACCGCCCCGAGCAGGCCGCCGGGCTCAGCAAAACTGCAGCAGAACCTGATTCAACACCTCTGCACTCTCTCCGGATTCTGATTGCAGAAGACAACCCGGTAAACCAGGTATTAATCAAACGGATGCTTCAAAAATTAGGGTTTGCCAGTTCTCTGGCCGTAAATGGCAGCGAGGCCGTGAAAATGTTCAGTCAGGACCCGTTTGACTTTATTTTTATGGATGTTCAGATGCCGGTCATGGACGGACTTGAAGCCACCCGGGAAATCAGGAAAATTACTGGCGGTGTGAATCCGGTTATCATTGCCCTGACTGCAAATGCAATGGAAAAAGACCGGGAAATCTGCCTTGAAGCCGGGATGAATGACTACCTCCCAAAACCGGTTATCCTTGAGGAAGTTGATAAAATTATGAAAAAGTGGATTTCAGCCATGAAGGAGTCTGTTTAACCCTGAAAAAAATTGCCCCGCTTCTGGTCCTGGCTGCCGTTTACGTAGGTCTGGCTTCCTGCGACCGTCCCGAAATTTCTGCCGGAGATCTGGATTACCGGATTGAAGTGATCTCTCCTGACCCGGCAGTTGTGCTGACTTCCGACACCCTGTCTCTCAGCTTCCGTGTGGTCCCGGATGACAGTCTGGGGTTTAACCGGATTCAGGTCCGGGGACGGCAGCCGGTTTTTTCAGACGGGGTGTACACCACTTCCATTCTGATGTCCACGGCAGATACTTCTATCACCCTTTACATTGACCTTTTTCTGGATGACAGACTCCGGATCAGAGACTCGGTTACCTTTCTTCATCTCAGATTACGGAAAGATCCGGTCATTTCTTCTATGGTTCACCCCAGAGCCGGCCATTCAACAACTGCTGGACCTGACGGGAAATGGTACAGCACCGGCGGAGTTCCGGGATGGTTTGACCCGGCACTTAACTCAACTGAAAGCTTCGATGCAGCCCTCCGGATCTCTTCAGAAGAACCCAGCTATTCCCTGCAGTACGGACGGGCCGGGCATGGCAGCCTGTTTTTAATAAATTCCCAGACTCTGGCCGTTTTTGGAGGAGGACCCAGATTGTACCAGCCGGAACGGTCAGACTCCCTGCTCCCGTTTGAACTGATTTCGCCCGGGCAGCCGGCCCGTATACAGCGCCAAAACCGGATCACCCGGGAATTTGCCTGGGACCGGCTGGAAAATCAGATATTTCTTCATGGCGGATATTCTGCCTCAGCTTTCTGCCGGCTTTCAGCTTCCGAAGATTCGGTCAGGACCGAACTCACAAAACCCAACGGATATTCGCTTGATGAACATACACTGAATGTTCTGCCGGCAGCGCCCGGTTTCCTGTTTCTCGGAGCCGGTTATTTTGATTTTTACGATCCGCTGATGTATTCTTTTTATATTTCGGCAGGAACCGGCCGGTTTTATTTATCCGATATTTTTTACCAGGAGTTGAGAAAAGATCATGCTTCGGCTAAATTTGGAAGCAGGTTTCTGATCATTTCGGGAGGGTATCTTCAGGAAAACGGAAGCCGTCGTCTGCTCAATTCGCTTGAAATCATTGACCCTGAATCCGGACGGACTTACCGCCTTCCATACTCACTCACCACTGCCCGGGCAGCCCACACCATGGTCACTTCGGGAAAGGACATCTGGGTTCTGGGCGGATGGAATCGGGAACAGCAGGTTATCACCACCATCGAGCATTTTTACCTGGCCGACTAACAGGAGCCCCCAATGTCTGCAGTGCCCAAACTGGATCCCCGCCTTGAAAAGGAATTTCTGGACCTTGTCAAACAACGGTATAACGGAAATCTTGAGGTGGCGATCAATAAAGCCATCGAATATTTCATCATGTTTGAGAAAAATACCGATGAAGCCCAAAGGCTGATCGCCAAAATTTCGGACATCCGGACAAAAATCAAAGATCTGCGGGAGGTCAATGATGAAACGTCCAAGGTAATCCGGGAAATGAACGAAATGAAAAATTCGACCCGTCATGGCGGTTAAAACCCTCGGTATTATCAGCGATACCCATCTTCGTACCCAGGGGAAACCACTCCCGCCGGTTGTTCTGAAAACCTTTGCCGGGTGTGATCTGATTTGCCATGCCGGCGACATTCTTGAGATGGGAATCCTGAACCTTCTGGGCAGCCTGGCCCCGGTTGTGGCCGTTGCCGGGAATAATGACCCGGCAGAACTTCATCAGGAACTCGGCGATATTCAGACCATCAGCACCGGTGGTGTTCAGATCCTGATCTGTCACGGACATCAGGGGTCGGGTTCAGCGTGGCAGAATATCCGCCGGATTTCAGCCAGCTCGAAGGCAGAACTTATTATTTTCGGGCATTCCCATCAACCGCTGGTTCACCCCTCAGAAAACCGGCTTTTCATCAACCCCGGATCGCCAACTGTCAGACGCCGGGAACCGGCTTTTTCAGTTGCCATTGCCCGGATTGAAGACGGCAGGATCACGCCTCAGATCATCCGCTGGCAATAAAAAAGGGGCCCGGGGCCCCTTTACTCAGATCTCTTCGATCCGCATCATATTGGTACTTCGGCGTTTGGTAAACGGCAGTCCGGCAGTAATGACAATCCGGTTTCCCTGTCGGACAACCTTCTCATCAATCAGGGACTGTTTCATTTCTTCAACCGCATCATCCACGTTGTCTTTGAACCCCTCTATCAGATATCCCTGAACGCCCCAGACGAGACAGAGCCTCAGAAGGGAAATCCGACGGGCAGTAACAGCAATAATTGGTTTTTTCGGACGGAATTTGGATATCATTACAGCGGTCGAACCCGACTGGGTCATGCACACAATGGCAGAAGCATTCACCATGTTGGCAGCATTGCAGGCCGCATACCCGATTGCCAGCGGTGCCGAATACACGATATTTTTAACTTTAAGATCCTGATCCGTATTGGCCAGTGCATAATTTTCAATAATGGTAATGATTTTGGACATGGTCTGCACCGATTCGATCGGGAAGGCTCCGGCAGCCGTTTCGGCAGAGAGCATCACCGCATCAGTTCCGTCGAGAATGGCATTGGCCACATCCGAAGCTTCGGCACGGGTAGGACGGGGATTGTGGATCATCGATTCCAGCATCTGGGTAGCGGTAATAACCGGAACCCCCTTCTGGTTGCACATTTTGATGATTTTCTTCTGGGTTGGCGGAACGTCTTCTGTATTCAGTTCAACACCAAGGTCACCCCGGGCAACCATGATTGCATCGGCAACATCGGTAATAGCATCCAGACTGTTTACCGCCTGGGGTTTTTCTATTTTGGCGACAACCGGGGTATCATATCCGGCTTCGGTAATCATGCGCTTCAGTTGCAGGACATCATCTGCCCGCTGCACGAAGGAAAGGGCAATATAGTCGACTTCGTTCTGCAGCCCAAACTGAACATCTGCAATATCTTTTTCTGATAAGGCTGGCACGGTCATGAGAACATCGGGAAGGTTGATTCCCTTCCGGTCCTTCAGAACACCACCGAAAATAACTTCTGTAATGACATCCGTTTCCGTTTTTTCAAGGACCTTCAGTTTCAGAATTCCATCATCCAGAAGAATGATATCCCCCTCTTTAACATCCTTTACAATGTTCTTGTAAGAGGTGGAGACCCGGTTTTCATCGCCAACACAGTCTTCAACCGTAATGGAAAAACGGGCCCCGTTGTTCAATGTCACTTTCCCATACTGGAAGTTCCCAACCCGGATTTTGGGGCCCTGCAAATCCTGAAGAATGGCAATGGGTTTATCGATATCTTCCGAAACCTTCCGGATGATTTTGATCCGCTCAAGGTGATCCTCATAGCTGCCGTGTGAAAAGTTCAGACGGGCCACGTCCATACCGGCAAGAGCAAGATCCCGGATGGTTTCATAGGTGTTAGAGGAAGGGCCAAGGGTACAGACAATTTTTGCCCGGCGGGAATTAAGATTGATACTCAAGAGAATATCCCTTTACATTAGAGAATCATTAAAAGTCGTTGCAAAGGTAAATTGAAGAAGTGACTATTTCAACTTTATTTGAAAAGAGTAAGCCATGAGGGCCGTTCGGTTTAATTGTTGAAGATCACATCGGGCGGGTCAGGGGCTTAGATAATCATCAACCAGTTTTTTTAAATCAGGGGAGGAAACCGGCTTGGGAAGCATACCAAGAGCACCATCACGGATGGCCTGATTCATCCGGTTCCCGATTTCGCCGTCGCTGGCAAACCCGGTAATGAAAAAGGTTTTGACCGGGTGCCCCGAGTTCAGATCCCGGATGGCATAGAATGCCTCAATGCCATCCATTTTCGGCATTTTAACATCCATCAGAATCAGGTCAGGAATCAGTTTTCCGGCATTGGCAACGGCTGCGGCGCCGTCTTCCGACTTGACAATCTGAAGCTCGCCGGCCTTGACTTTATCCCGGTAAAAAATTTTGAGAATAGTCTCGAAAATATCCCGGATGCCTTCTTCATCATCAACAATGAAAATGGTTTTACTCATTCGTTATCTCCGGTCAGATCGATCATCTGCTGGTCCCTGGTGTATGACTTTGTTTTAAATTTAGCATCATTTAAAAGTTCTTCCAATTTCCTGAGCAGATTTTTGATCCGGTTTACGCTGCCGGTTGCTTTTTCAATGGGATCTTTCATTCCCGAATCCGGGTCCTGATCCATCAGACCGAGGATATCGAGATTCCCATGGACAATCTGCAGCGGTTGCCTGATTTCATGCAGAACCCCGATGGTAACCTGCCTGAGCAGTTCAATCCGTTCTTTTTCACGCCGTTCTTTCACCGACTGGCGCCATTTCCCGAAAAAGTACACCGCCGAAATCAGACCGGCTAAAACCAGAGCCAGAAACCAGGTGGTTTTATAAAATGGTGGCCTCACGATCAGATAGACCGACAGCCCGCCGTCATTCCACAGGCCGTCATTGTTGGATCCGGAAACCCGGAAGGTATAATCACCCGGATCAAGGTTCGTGTACGTGACAAACCGGCGGGTTCCGGCCTGAATCCAGTCCTCATCAAATCCTTCCAGACGGTACCGGTACTGATTCTTTTCCGGATTGGTAAAATCTGTTGCAGCAAATTCGAAGGAAATCATGGTTTGCCGGGGTTTCAGGGTATACTGTTTCAGTCCGGCTAAATCACCGGCCCCGGGGACCGGCTGGTTCAAAATTCTGAAATCCGTCAGAACCAGATTCGGCAGATACGGGTTGTCCTGAACCTCTCCCGGATTAAAAGCCGTCACCCCGTTAATACCGCCGAAATACAGCCGGCCACTATCCGATTTAAACCAGGCCCCGCCGTTAAATTCGTTCGACTGCAATCCGTCAGTTTCATCGTAAGCCCGGATGATTCCGGTTGCGGGTGTCAGACGGGCCAGTCCATGGTTGGTACTCACCCATAAATGCCCCTCCCGGTCAGGAAGGATACCGTAGATGAACCCGTTCGGAAGGCCGTCTTTTTCAAGAAAGTGGGTAACCCGGCCGGTTTCTGTTTCCAGTCTGTTCAGTCCGGCCGGAGTTCCGATCCAGAGCAGTTTGTTTTTTTCATCCGAATACAAACACCGGATTTCCTGATCGGTCAGACCACCCGATTTTTCCGGTCCGGAAGTCCAGGCTTTCCAGACTCCTGTCGCCGGCGTGAATAAATTTAACCCCTGACTGGTACCGACCCAGAGGGATCCGTTCCCGGCGGAGGCAATCGCCCGGATCGTGTTGGATAAAAGTCCGCTGCCAGAATCCTCCCGGCGGAACCGGGTATAGAATTTGGCCCGGGCATCAGCCAGAAATAGCCCGCCGCCATTGGTTCCGATCCAGATTTTATCGTCAGGACCTTTCACCATTACCCGGATGTCCTGACCGGCCGGTGACAGGTCCTGATTCCGGAATGCCGGCATCGGGCTGACCTGTCCGGTTTTCCGGTTGACAAGAGAAAGTCCGCTGCCGGTTCCCGTCCATATCCAGCCGTCCGATTCCAGCAGTGACAGAATAAAATTTCCGGAAAGTTTTTGGTTTTCCCGGGTTATATGGACCGTTTTACCCGTTTCCGGCTGGTATCTGGAAAGTCCGCCACCCAGTGTACCAAACCAAAGCTGGCCATCACGGTCTTCGAGAACTGACATCACCCCCGGGTGGGGTAAAAGTCCGGGAACAGTTTCATTGTTCAGCAGATCGAAGCGGTTCGGCTTCAGATCCGTTCTGAACAGTCCGCTGGTTTCAGTTCCGGCCCAAAGCATCCCGGAGCGGTCTGCAAACAGACAAAAGACTGCCGATTCCTGTTTTGCCCGGCCTGATTGGCCAGAAAATGGCACCGGTACCAGTTTATCCCTGTTTTTATCCAGACTGAACAGACCAGCACCATAAGTTCCGATCCATATCCTTCCGGTATAATCCTCCATCATTGACCAGATATTCCCCGAAGCAGACTGCGACCGGTCAGGAAAATACAAAGTCCCCTTTTTTGATTCCGGGTTCAGGGAAACCAGCCCGCCGCCAAAGGTCCCAATCCAGATCAGCCCATCCCGGCCCGCCAGCAGGCTCCAGATCCGGTTATCCGGCAGAAAACTTCCCGGCCCGGAAGTAAACTGTTTGGTCCCGAGGCTCTGTTTATCAATCCGGTTAAGCCCGCCGCCAAAGGTTCCGGCCCAAACTGCACCAGTCCGGTCTTCGGTCAGGGACCGGATTCTTGGGTGGGAAATTTGCCCGGGACCGGTTCCGGTACTGAACTTCCGGATCACATTCCCCGAGGTCTCTGCAAGAACAAGCCCCTGATCATCACTTCCGATCCAGAGCCGGCTATCCGAACTGATCAGAATAGCCCGTATATTCAGGCCGGTTTTCTCTTTTGAAACCGGCTGTGAGAACCTGCCGGTCGACAGGTGATAAACCAACATACCTGCACCCTGAGTCCCGATCCAGATCCGCCCGGAAGTATCTGCTGCCAGGCAATTGATTTGGTTCTCGGGTAGTGAAGCCGGATCGGAGGGATCGGTTTTAAATACCCTGAACCGGTATCCGTCCCATAAATTCAGTCCGTCCCGGGTCGCAATCCAGAGACGACCGGCCTTATCCTGCACCACTGCCGTTACAGAATTCTGACTAAGTCCGGCCGAACCTGATAGCTGGACAAACCGGTGCGCACCCTGTACCGGAAAGCTATTAACCCAGATAAACAGAAGGAGCCAGATCGGTTTCATTTTCCCCGGAAAATTGGTTTTCAGGAAGATACGCTTCAGCGGAATTTCCGTCCACTTTCGGGCCTGAAATACAGAAAAATGAGATGTTGATTAAGAAAAACGGTTCCACTTTTAATAAATGACAAATCAGGCTTTTTCTGTTGTCCTACCCCAATATTATTACTTATATTTAATGGTTGTCCAACTATCCAGTGAACCATAAAACCGTCCCGGAGAGACCATGAAAAATATCACTGCAGTTATTCTTGGCGGCGGACAGGGTGCCCGCCTTTTCCCGTTAACAGCCAGCCGGTCAAAACCTGCCGTCCCGATCGGAGGGAAGTTCAGACTGATCGATGTCCCCATTTCCAATTGCATCCTCAGTGATATCAAACGGATTTATGTTCTGACCCAGTATAACTCAGAATCTCTTCACCGGCATATTACCCAGGCTTATCATTTCGGCAATTTTTCGAACGAATTCGTCCAGATCCTGGCCGCCCAGCAAACCATGACCAATAAGGAATGGTATCAGGGAACAGCGGACGCCGTACGCCAGAATCTGAGCTACATTACCCACATCAAGTCAGAGTACACCCTGATTCTGAGCGGTGACCAGTTGTACCACATGGACTTTCAGGCCGTTTTCAATGCCCATATCAAAAACAAGGCTGACCTGACAGTGTGTGTTCTGCCGGTTACCCGTGATGCCGCGCGTGGGTTCGGAATTCTTCGGACCAACGACAACGGACGGATTGTTGAATTCCACGAAAAACCCAATTCTGACCGCCTTCTGGATGACCTTCGTCTGAACGATGAGGTTATTAAAAAGTTCGGCGTAGAAGCCAAAGGCCGTAACTACATGGCCAGCATGGGGATTTACCTCTTTAAAACATCGGTTCTGCTTGAACTTCTGAACGCCAATAATCATGAAGATTTCGGTAAACAGGTCATCCCGAATGCAATAGGCATGAAACGGGTTTTCGCTCATTTCTTTGATGGGTACTGGGAAGACATCGGAACAATCAAGAGCTTCCACGAGGCCAATATTGCCCTGACTGATGAAGTTCCTGAATTCGATTTTTACGATGAAAAGCACATGATTTTTACCCACCCCAGATATCTGCCCGGGTCGAAAATCAATAACGCCAATATCCACCGGGCCATTATCTCTGAAGGATCCCTGATTCAAAATGCCCGGATCGTCAGATCAATTGTCGGGGTCAGGTCGATCATCCGGGATAATTGTGATATTGAGAACACCTATATCATGGGTGCTGACTATTACATGACCGATGAGTTTAAAAACCAGGCCAAGGATGACGGAAAACCGCTGATGGGAATCGGGGAAGGAACGGTGATCCGGAATGCCATTATTGACAAAAATGCCCGGATCGGAAAAAACGTAAAACTGATCAACCATCAGGGCCAGCAGAACTACAAGGATAAACACCTGCATATCGTTGACGGTATTATCGTAGTCGCAAAAAATTCCATCGTTCCCGATGGATATGAAATCTGAGACCCGAAAGCAGAGTCAAAATCAGAAAGGCCGGGAGTTAACACCCGGCCTTTTTTTTGCCCTTCCGGGCACCCGGGATGCCTTAACTGGTGTTTAAACTGAAAACTGAAAAGGAAAACCATGTCCCGCATCAGCCTGTTCTGGTTCCGCAGAGATTTAAGACTTACCGACAATCACGGGCTTTTTCTGGCCCTGTCCCGGTCAGAACAGGTCATTCCGGTTTTTGTATTCGACCCCGCCATCCTGGACCGGCTGACGGAAAAAAAAGACCGCCGTGTCCAACTGATTTTTGATGCTCTCAGAGAACTGAATTCGGAATTGGCCTCCAGGAACGGGAGCCGGATTCTGATGCTGAAGGGTTCACCAGAGTATCTGATACCGGAACTTGCCATCCAAACCGGTGCTTCAGCAGTTTACACCAATACCGATTATGAACCGGCTGCCATCCACCGCGACACAGCCGTTCAGGAGCAACTGATGAAGTCCGGAATCGGGTTTCATTCGGTACGGGATCATGTCATTTTCCATCAGAATGAAATTGTAAAAGAAGATGGAAAACCCTATGTGGTTTATACCCCTTACTCCAAAGCCTGGAAGTCACGGCTTACGGCGAATGAAACCCGGCACTTTGCCAGTGAAAACCTTCTTGAAAAGGTGATTCCGGCTAACCCGCATCCATCCGAAATCCAGACACTGTCTGATATCGGATTTAGTCCTGCTGATGTTTCCATTCAGGGAACCCGGCAGGCTGGACTTCAGTTCTTGTCCGGTTTTTCTGCCCGGATGGCTTCCTATGGAGAAACCCGGGATTTCCCGGCAGTAAAGGGAGTTTCCTACCTGTCACCCTATCTCCGGTTTGGGATGATCGGGATCAGGGAATGCGTCAGGCTTGCATTGTCAGAAAATTCGTCAGGTTCAGTAAAATGGCTGAATGAACTGATCTGGCGGGATTTTTACTCCCAGATTCTCTGGCATTTCCCGCATGTGGTGTCGGATTCCTTTAAGCCGGAGTATGCCGGACTTCAGTTCCCGAATGATGAAGAAAAATTCCGGCACTGGTGCGAAGGTACTACCGGATTCCCCATCGTGGATGCGGCAATGAGACAGTTGAACCAAACCGGTTGGATGCATAACCGGCTCAGGATGGTTGCAGCCAGTTTTCTGGTGAAGGATCTGCATGTAGACTGGCGGTGGGGTGAACAGTATTTTGCTGAAAAACTGCTCGACTTCGATCTGGCCAGCAACAATGGCGGCTGGCAATGGGCAGCTTCAACCGGCTGCGATGCCCAGCCTTATTTCCGTATTTTTAATCCGGAACTTCAGTCCAGGAAATTTGATCCGGCAGGGAAATTTATCCGGAAATATTGTCCGGAACTTAAAAACCTTCCGGATGGCCTGATCCACTCACCTGCCACGTTATCAGAAGCAGACCAGATTTTGTACGGATGCCGCATCGGGACGGACTACCCGGTTCCTGTAGTTCTGCATCCCGAAGCAAAAGAAAAAGCCCTGCTGCTTTACAGAAAGAAATAGCCTCAGTTCACTACCTTGATGTCAAAAACGATCTGCCCATCCGGGCCGGGTGTAACCGATTTTACCCGCAGGACTCCCAGTTTTCCTGAATTTGTTTTGAAACTGACAATAGACCCCTCTGCCAAACCGGATACTTTCGATTCTGCTTTTTCTGATTGTTCATACCAGCCCAGGGAAAGGGCAAATGCTCTGCTGATCTGGTCAAATGCCCTGGAATTGGAATAAGAGGCTGCAAACTGGGTGGGATTTCTGACAGACCATTTCGTGAGACCTGTAAAGGAGTTATTATAAATCCGGGCTGCATCGGGGTCTGCCGGCGATGCCAGGGTGGAAAGTCCGCTGAGACCAGTGTAGAATACAGCATCAATACCGGCAGCATTCTGCAGAACCTGCTGGTGAGTAAAAACAGCACCCGTTAACAGGCTGACAAAATTCCCCGGGGTTACCTGATTCTGGGCCGAAAGCGTGACGGATTCTACCAGTTTCACACCCGGATCTTCGGTCACCGAAAAAGAAACCGAGGCGGATTCATTGTCATCATCCTTGACTGAAATCTGAATTGATGAAGTTTTTTGAAAATGATACCAAACCGAAACGTCCAGTCTGTCAGTTGAAAGTCCCGAAGCAGATCCGCCCGGTAGTACAACTCCGTTTTCTTTGACCGACCAGCTTTTAACAAGGCCGCCATCGGTAAGGGTGAAGGAAAAATTCAAACTGTCACCGGATACAGCCCATACCCGGCCGTCCCGGACCGACCAGCCGTTGACGGTCAGATCCCGGATTGCTGGCGGATTCCGGTCCTTCAGTTCACTGCAGCCTGCAAAGGCACCTGCCAGAAACAGGATCAGAAAAAAAATAACTCGTGTTTTCATCGAACGCCTCTTTGGAAAACCGGATTTGGGATGTACGGTTTTCCGGGAAGAAAGTTTGCAGGTGGTCAGCCTGCCGAAAAAAAAGGCCGTCCTTGTGAGACGGCCCCTTAAAAAAACTGAATCCAGGAAAAGTTATTTTCCTACTTTAACATCCAGAGTGATTGAACCGGCAACTCCAGTTGCAACGGCAACAACTTTAGCAAGTCCGTACTTTCCAGCTTCTGTTTTAAAGGCAACGTAATCATTGGCAGCCAATTTAGTTGCTTTACTGGAACCGGAAACAGTTGATGCATCATAAATTGCCTTAACAGTAACTGCCTTAACAGCCCCACTGAAATCAGAAGCGCTAATGGCTACTTTCTTCAGCATGGTCGCATTCCTTTTTGTTTTCCAATTGGCAAGCCCGGAGGTACCAGTAAACAAACCAGTAGCAAATTCGTCGTTCGGAGCAGCTAAAGAAGCATTATATGCTGTTGTCGTGGTTGCATCATAAAAATAAAGAATATCCACTTTTGCCTGGTTTGCAAATGCATCTGCCTGTTTGTAAACGGCAAAATCTGTTGTTCCAAGAAAACTACCGTTTGCCGGATCATCCTGAGCCCCTAGTGAAAGGGACGTAGTCGTTGCATTTACTCCTGGATCAATACTAAGTGTGATAATTTTGTTAACTGATTTATCATCATTATCAACAACAGTAATAATCAATTTCACAGCTTTGGTGAAGTTGTAGTCAAAAGAGTACGGGGTAGTTGACTTGTCAATTTTTTGGTTGTCAAGGGATGTTGATGCACCCTCTTCCTTCAAATCGATAGACGCAACTTTATCATTATCGGTGGCGGTAAAACTAATCGTAACTTTGGAATCTTTTAGTTCTGCAGAAGAACCGTCAGAAGCAACTCCATTTATTTTTAGTTCAGTAATTGTCGGTGCTTCGTTATCTTCAGCATTGTCGCAGCTAAAGAATGACAGGGAAGCGATCAGAGTCAGGGAAAGAAGATACGCCATTTTTTTCATGATTGGGTTCCTTTTGTTATGGTTGGTTAATAAAACAAATATAGCAAACTAACGGGTGCAAAAATACAACTGAATCTTTTATTTTTTCTTGATGGAGGTCATGGAATCCGGCCTCTTTTCAGACCGGCCCTTTTGGGTCAGATCTGCCATTTCGTGAAGGATATCCTGATCATCTGCCGACACTCTGCTCACGAAATGCTGAACAACAGGATCATTCGACTCGAAAAGCCGGCCCGGTGTTCCTTCAAAATGAACCAGCCCGTCATGAATCATGATCACCCGGTCAGCCACTTTCTGTACAGAGGCCATATCATGGGTAATCACAATCGAGGTTACCTTCAGCCGGGACGCCAGATCATTGATCAGACTGTCGATTGCATCCGACATAACCGGATCAAGCCCGGTCGTAGGCTCATCATACAGAATCACATCCGGATCGGTAACGATAGCCCGGGCCAGCCCAACCCGCTTCTTCATCCCGCCGGACAGCTCTGAGGGTTTCAGTTTTTCAATCCCGGGCAAGCCGACCATTTCCAGTTTTTCGGCAACTTTTTCCCGGATTTCATCTTCGGTAAACCGGTAATTTTCGACCAGAGGCAAAGCCACATTCTCACCAACCGTCATTGAGTCGAACAGGGCTGCACCCTGAAAAAGATAGCCAAACCGCTTCCGGATGTCGAACAGGGCAGAATCACGCAGGGTTCCCATTTCCTGTCCGTAAACCGTTACCCGGCCCGAATCAGGTTTTAAAAGCCGGACAATATGCTTCAGAAGAACCGACTTGCCGCATCCGGACCGGCCAATGATAACCAATTTCTCGCCTTCCCGGACTTCAATGGTTACCCCCCGGAGGACCTGCTTGGTTCCGAATGATTTTTTTAAATTTTCAAGCTGGATTATGGTCATAAATAAAAACGCCGTGCGGAAAAGTCCGGCACGGCGTGTAATTAAAACTATTCAACCTTAAATTCAACCCGGATGATTATTTTTTACGGCGTTCATCCAGTTTTTCTACCGCCTCATCCAACTCCTGATAGGCTTTTGTGGCCTTCAGTGCGGTATAAAGCTCATTTTCCTTTTTGATCTGGTTCAACAGATTTTCTTTCATTTTCCCCATCGGAAGCTTCATCAGTACATAAGCCCTGAAAACGCCTTCCTCATTCCGGATTTCTTTTTTCTCTTCAGAAACACCTATAAGGGCCTGGCGGCTGAGCTGTTTGGTGGTTTCAGAGAAATCGGTAAGGATTTTGGAGTCAATATTCATTCCGGTTTCCTGGCTGAACCGCTTGGTTAGTACGTCAATATTGTTTTCCATCTGCCGGGCCAGATCGCTGTTTGCCGTCGTCTTGGCTTTGTTAACAGCCATCTGAAGGTCACGGGAAACTTCTGAGGCGGTTGCCCAGAGGTATTCATCATCATTTTTCGGAGGCTCCATGTACCAGTCAGGAATATTTTCCATGATGTCATCATTGGCCTTCTGGTGAATGTTGGTGGTTTCTTTTCCGCCGCCGCAGCCGGCAAACCAAACGGAAAGACCGGCAATCAGGGTCAGCATAAGCATCGTGCGTTTCATTTTACTCTCTCCTTTTTCGTTGATGAGACTCTAAAACAGGATTCCGAAGTGGATACTGGTTCTGGCTTCAGACCAGTTGTTCCCTTCATACGGCAGATAAGACACTTTCAGAAACGGCGTTGCCCCATGATTCTGCAGATAAAAATTCAGATCAAAGGAAAGAGACCCGTTGGTAACCGATTTCTTTTTTCTTTCGGATGTGAGGTTGTTTCTGAAATACATATCCAGCTTTTCCATTCTGAATCCGACCGAAGGTGAAAACCGTTCAGCCAGGACAAACGGCGTATACGAAAAGGTCAGGAAATAGTTTTCAAACCTGAGAGAACCGTCCACCTTTTCGCCCGATTCAGTAACCGGTGAATAGGCTGCGTACAGTGATTTTTTTGCATTGATACCGTATCCAAGAACCAGCCTGAAAGGTGCCGCTTCATACGGGATTTCAACATTGTAACTTTCCAATTGGTGGCTATCCACCTTTTTTCCCGTCAGTTCAGACATCATTTTCTTTGTAAAAATCTGGCGGGCCCAGGTAAATCCAAGCCCGGTCCGGTCATTATAAAGATTGTAAATCCGGGTATTTCCGAAAGCCGTAAACCTGAAAAACTTTCCGTCAGTCTGGGTCAGATCAAAATTCAGGATCTCGTCCTGATCCGAAATGGTAAAGTTCATACTTTCCTTTTCGTAACCCGGGTAAGTGAAGTAAATGGTATAGGGCCCCGGGGGAAGTTTTTTTGAAATCAGGGGAATGGTTCCTTCAAATTCGACCGGGGAATTATTCCTGGAAAACACTTTAAATGTTGCGCCATTGGTTCCGGTAACCGTCAGGCGGCCCTGGGTTTGCAGATCGGCAGACCGGGTTACGGTTTCACCCCTCCTGAGGTTCACCGGGAAAACTACTGTCTGATACCGGTCTTTCCGGATAGAGAGTTCATAAACACCCGTTGGTACTGCTTCATTGACAAAGGGTGTATACCCGATCAGGGAATCCCCAAGAAACACGGAAGCTTCATCCGGATCGCTGGTTACGTAAAGTTTTCCAGTCTGCCGCCTGAGGTCAATGGCGACAACCCGGTTTTCGAGACGGCGGATGGATTCTGTAAATGTGGTATCGTCATATCCCGACCTGTAAACCCGGAACATCCGTTTTCCGGACTGTATTTCGACAGGTCCGCCGGTTATATCGGTGACTTTGTCGTCAATATAAACTTTGGCGCCCGACGGAGTGACCTTGAACGTCCATGTTCCGAAATCGGGGATCAGGGTTGCTTTAAAAGGAACTGCCAGAAGCGGATTATCATTCGGACCGATTTCGACCTGCTGCGAAACCGGAATGTATCTGGGCTTTGAGAGGGACAGGCTGTGCTTTCCAACCGGAACTCTGACGGGAACTCCCGGTTCAAACGGCATCAGAACCTGATCAACCCGGAATTCATTGTCAGGGGCAGTCTGAAGATCAATCAGCCCAAACCGGGGAGTCATCTCGGCAACTTTGCTGATTTTCTCACCCTTTTTGATTTCTGCAGTAATCCTGACCGTGTCATAGTCCTCTTTGACCAGGGTGATTTTGTAGGTTTTTGCCTCAAACCCAGTCAGGGAAAAGGGTGTGAAATGATCAAATTCAGGCATTCCGTCAATCAGGATCCGGGCCCCGGCCGGAACAGTTTTTAAAACCAGATCCCCCTTTTCGGGATCAAAAGACCGGGCTGATGCTTCAATCGAAAAATATTTCACATCTTTCGGCTGCATCCGCTGAATTTTGATTTTTGCTTCGATAAACCCGGGTGACTTAACGGTGAGAGTTTGGGTTTCCGTCCGTAAAATCAAGGTGTATTTCGACTCTCCGTCCACAGATTTGTTTGCCAGAATTCCTTCAGTATTGGATTCAAAGGAGATCTGCGGGATTGAAGAATAAATAATTACGGCAGCATCATTTGGAAATTGGGTAAAGACAGGAATTGAAGCCGGGCGGGTTTCTTCCCTGACTTTAAACTGCCTCAGTTCCTGCGGAAGCACGGCTGCAGGAATCAGAAAAAGGCCCAACAGAAATCCAATCAGGTTTTTCATGAGGGTTCCGGATAAAATTAAAACTGGTTCAGTTTGTTTACGGGATGGCCGGTTAAAAGGTTTCTATTCAATGATTTCGAAATCACCCAGCGAAATAACTGAATCGGGTTCGGTGAATTTTTGTGGCTGCCAGCTTCTGACGTGAATCAGAGGTTTATCTTCTTCCCTGAAATCAATCATCAGGAACAGATACCCTTTGTCTGAATAACCGGCTGAGTTCCAGTATTGAAGAAGTGTAACCCCGTAAACCGAATTAAACTTCCGGTGCTGAACAATTTCAATTTCTTCAAATCCGACCTTGATAAACTGGTTTTTCCTGAAAACCAGCTCCAGTGCGGCCAAATAATCCTGTTTGCTTTGCCGGATCAGTTCAACTTTCTGCTCGCCGAGATTTTCATTCAGATAACCGGAGTTGTCTTTCTGAACCTGCACCACATGCCCGACAATGATCAGGGCATTATCACTGAAGACCGTTTTCAGATACGTCAGATCTTTCCGGTTATAGGCTGTCCTGAAGTTTTCAACAAAATCGAGAATGATCTGTCTGCGGCGGATGTCACTTACGGTTCCTCCCTGGCTCATCAGGGTGGTGTATTTTTCGTTTTCTACACCGAAATAGACCGATTCGAGTTTACCGGCAGGGGTAAACACCAGAACCAATTCTTCCGAAGCAGTAGAATCACCATCAGTTTTCATTCTGACCGGAATTCCCCTGACTTCAAGCCGGCCGTCCTGGCGGTGAATCAGATTGGTCCTGAGTTCCGTTTCCGGGCAAAAAAAGGACCTCCCTGACCAAAGTTCTTTCAGCGATCTGCCGGCTCCTTTGGCAATCCAGTCTCCGGGAATTTTGGGCTGTACTTTTTTCGCATCCGCCAGATTGAAAGCAGTCAGAATTTTCCCTGTCCGCTCAGAAAGAAGATCTTCCAGTTCACCCGATGCAGAAAAGGAGACCTCCGTCCGGTTCTGACCAACAGCAGGGAGTGTCATGAGCAACAGGCAAAACAGGCCGGTCAGTTTCCGGAATCCTGCAGTTTTTGGTTTCTTACCGGCGGGTTTCAGATTTATACTCATTTGAAGTCAATATAGATAGCCGAAAGCCCTTTGTAGTCTTTTAGTCCGGAAGTTTTTCTACCGGTTGTCACATCACGGTACCCGCCATCGGCTGGTTCAAGCCAACCCTTAATTTCCTTTGTTTCGGGATGATAAACAACGACCCAGCACTTTTCGGGGAAGAGAAAATCCTTTTTTGAGCCAAAAACCAGCTTACCGGCCTCCCGGTAGCCTTCAAGCAGGGACAGAAGGGATTCAGCCTGTTTTTCTGAAAGAAGCAGTTTTTTCGGATCGCCTGGTCCGGTTTTTTCTGATTTGGCCCCTGATCCGGCCGGCACCTGAGCTTTTTCAACCGAAACAAGGGTACCGGTACCCGAGAGTGTCTTCGTCACAGAAAACCGCTTATTTTTATTTACCAGAAGCCCGACAGTGTAGTGCTGGGTCTGGTCCAGATAAATCTGGCGGGGAGCCTGTTCATAACTGCGGCTTCCGTCACCAAAATCCCATTCAAGGGAAGATACACTCAGGTTTTTAATCACCGGTTTGAACAGAAGGACGTCATTTTCGAGCCGGGTTACGGTAAAATCCACCTCGATCAGTGCCGTGAAATCAGCCGTCACCGTCCGGGATTCCTCCAGAGGAAAGAGAGTCAGAATTTCGTCAAGTTCGCCTCCTGAGGATTTGGGATCAAATGCCGGAGTGAGCCGGAGGCGGAAGATTTTTTCACCAGAAGAAGGAAAAGAATGAGAAACAAGCAATCCCCGGCCATCGGTTACCGGCCTGGGTGTTAACGACTCTGTTTCTTCACGGAAGGTAAGTCCTGAGACGGGTTTTTTTTCATAGGAAAACTGAAGCGGGATTTCGAAAGAAGTTTCATCGCCATCATCAGCTTTTAGATCACCCTGTGAAATGAGAACATCTTTCAGAAATCCCTTGATTTTCCCCGCGGTCCAGGATTTCAGATCCTGAATACCGGCAGTCCGGACCGGCTCGGGCGAATACCAGGATTTCAAATAAATGAGATAGTAGTCCGGAATAACAGAGGACAGTCCTGCTGTTTTTTCCCTTTCGGATGCCAGTTCCCAGGCAGTGATCAGTTCTCCGGCAAGATCATCCATTGATTTCCGGTAATCGGATTTTGAAATCCAGGCAATGACTTTCACTTTTCCATCCGGCAGGTCAAACGAAGAAAAACTGATTCCCGAAAGTCTGACCCAGGACCAGGAGTTGATTTTCTGTTTTATTGAGGATGAAATTCCCCGTTCGGTTTCGGCAGTGGTAGACGAAGATTCTACCGACAGAATGTTCTGAATACTCAGAATCAATTCCTTTCTGGCCTCCATCTTGAGCTGGGCAGAATCAGTCCCGATAGCTTCTCCCATAAAAAAATCATTTTGTTTCAGGTTCAGCTCCTGGGCAAAGCCACTGGCTGGAATCAGGACAGAAATCAGAAAAGAAAAACCGAAAGACTTCATAAAACTTCCTTTCTAACGAAGAATCCGGTAGCCGGGTTTTTTGTCTTTGTAACCTGAAACCAGAGATTTCAGGTTATCCGTCCGGATAAAAGTAAAAAGCTCCGCCTGGAGGACAAGTCCGGTTTTTGAGAAAAATCCGGCAAGCGGTGCACTGATGACCAGCAAATGCTGGTGGGCAAATTGCGGATGAACAGCAAGAACTGTCACCGTCCAGTTCGAGTCTGCCCCAGCCGGGCTTTCAAGACCTGTAAAAATCTGGTAACCTGCTGACAGGTTTTTGATCAGCCGTTCAGCGGGAAGAGAATAAACCGAGGTCTGATTGCCGTAGGTATGATGGCTCAGGGTGATGGTTTTACTGGCGAGTTGCCCGGCTCCTGAAGTAAAAGCAGTTCTCAGGCTGGCATCCGGGGCTGCCGGATCCCAGACCGGAGAAAATCCGGCTGCAGTCTGAAGTCCGAACCGGTCAGAATAAAACCCGGGAAGCCATTCTTCTCCCTTTTCCCTGGATGCCTGGCCAAGTGAACAGAACGGACTGATTGAAACAGACTGCGGGGTGGCAAGGGACCGGGCAAGCCGGTTATCGAGTTCCTCACGTGTACGGCCGGTAACCAGGTCCTCCCGGGCCGGAACGGTAACCCGTATTCCGGAAAAAATAAATGAAACCGCCGACCTGGAGTGCAGAATATCCAGACGGTCTGAACCCGAAGCTGCAAGGGCAAGATCAATCCAGTCTGCAGACGTCAGCCCTGTAAACCGGGTCATCTGAATCCCGATTTTTTCACTCATCACCATCGCCTTGGCTTCAACAGGACCGGACCGGATCCATTCTGCCAGTAAGTCGGACAGCCGGTTCTGATACCAGTCGAGAAGGGAGTCAGACGCAGGCGAAAGCGCCACCCCGGCTGCCCGGATTTCACCGGAGACCGACACAATTCTGAAGGGAACCAGGCGGGATCCAACCCGGAGATCCGTTGTCACACTTCCGGTCAGATTCTCTGCCGGGATCTGCATTCCGGAAGCAACCATCCACCTGAAATTCTGTTCTGTCCGGCTTGAAAAAAATGAACCTCCAGCCAGCAGAGTCTGCGGGAAATAAGACAGGCAGATCAGAAAAATAAATCGGTTCACAGGCTGGTATCCCAGGAAAACGGTACAACCGGTTTCATACGGTTTGGTTCATGACCGGTTTCAGATAAGAGACTTTTCGTGTTTGAAATTGTCATTTCAGGTGAATTTATCTATTTTCATACTGTTAAAACGTACAGGAAATACCGTGAGTCTGCCTATCCTGCCCGATGAGATTAAATCCCTGCCCGAAGATAAGCAATCGGGCTGGGTTCAGGAAGAACTTTACCGTCTGAAAAAGGAAAGCCGGAAGATGATCTACCGCCAGATGGTGATTTCCATCACCGGCTTTATGGGGCTGATTGTCATTTCTGAAGTGCTGCTGGGCATGACCGGTTTATTTGACCTTCCTGTCAGACTGATCCTCTATGGAATTCTGATTACCTGGTGGCAATTCACACCGTATACCCGTAACCAGAATGCCAGAATGAAAGAAAACCGGTTAAGCATCCGGCAACTTGAACTCTATCAGGTATTTCTAACAGCAAGAATGATGAAAAAAACAGTAAAGGGACGGTCTTGATGGCACAGGAAAAACTGTATCTGCTGGATGGAATGGCGTTGGTTTACCGGGCCTATTATGCTTTGTTTCAGGCCAACCTGAAATCGTTGAACAATGAACCAACCGGTGCAGTTTACGGGTTTACGGCGACTCTGATCAAGCTGATGGAAGATCATAAACCGGATCATATTGCGGTTGTTTTCGATACAGCAGCCCCCACTTTCCGGCATCAGCAGTACGACCAGTATAAAGCCCAGCGGGCCCCCATGCCCGAAGACATGAAACCCCAGATTTCTGCTATAAAAGAAGTCGTGAGAGCCTTTGATATTCCGGTACTTGAAATTGACGGATATGAAGCGGATGACATTATCGGAACTCTGGCGAAAAAAGCCGGCAGCGAAGGGGTTGATGTGGTCATGGTCACGCCCGACAAAGATTATATGCAATTGGTGGATGACCGGATCCGGATTCTGAGGCCTACCTCTAAAAATGAATCGGGCTTCGAATGGATTTCTTTCAGGGAAGTCCAGGATAAATTCGGAGTAACGCCGGAAAAAGTTATTGATGTCCTTGGGCTGATGGGAGATTCTTCGGATAACGTTCCGGGTGTGCCCGGAATCGGTGAAAAAACAGCAATTAAACTGATTCAGGAATTCGGCTCCGTTGAAAAAGCCCTTGAGGCGGCCAAAGCCAATCCAACAGCAAAAAATCTCAGCAAACTGGCTGCAAATGAAGATCTGGCCCGGGCCTCACGGTATCTGGTCACGATTGACGTCAATACCCCGGTTGAGCTTGACTGGAAAACCCTCAAAGTCACCCAGCCTCAGTTCGAAAAACTCATATCCCTTTTTCACCAGCTTAATTTCAAAACCTTTAAATCCCGGATTGAAAACCAGCACCGGAGCCATCTTTCAGGTCCGGGGGGTGAGGATCTGTTCGGCAGCCTGCCCCAAACCGAGCAAGGTTTTTCCCGGAAAACCATCCGGACCACTGACCACCACTATCAGATTGTCAGAAGCCGGGAAGAAGCCGGTTCCTACCTGAACCAGCGGTCACAGGAGACTCCGGTTTGTTTCGATCTGGAAACCACCCATCTGGATGCAATGGTGGCCGAGCCAGTCGGAATTGCCCTTTCCGTTAAAGAGTTTACCGGAATTTATATCCCGGTCAATCCGGATGATCCTGCTGACATCCGGGAGAAGCTCTCCTGGATTAAGCCTGTCCTGACCAACCCGGACGTAAAAAAAATCGGTCAGAATGTGAAATATGACAGCCTGATTCTGAAACGGTACGGTATTGACGTTTATCCGGTTTTTTTTGATACCATGGTTGCAGCATTTGTAGCCGATTCTGCCCAGGCGGTGAATATGGACGATCTGGCAGAAAAGTATCTGGACTATAAACCGGTACCCATTTCTGATCTGATCGGGACGGGGAAAAATCAGAAAAACATGAAGGACGTGCCAGTTGAGCAGGCAGCAGAATATGCTGCAGAAGATGCAGATGTTACCTTCAGGCTGTGGCAGGCTCTTGAACCGGAGCTTGATAAAACCGCCGGCACTGCGTATTGCAGAGAAATTGACTTCCCGCTGATTCCGGTCCTGACCGATATGGAATATGAAGGTGTCCGGATTGATACCGGTTTTCTGAAGGAATTATCTTCTGAAATGACCCGGAAACTTCTTGAGTACCGGGAAGAAATTTATTCCCACGCTGGATTTGAGTTCAACATCAATTCACCGAAGCAGCTTGGTGAGGTTCTGTTCGGGCGGCTTGGACTTCCTCCTTCCAAAAAAACGCAGACCGGCTACTCTACCGATGTTTCGGTACTGGAAGGACTCCGGTTTGTGCATCCCATCATCGAATCAATATTAAATTACCGGCAAACCGATAAACTGAAGGGAACCTACGTGGATGCCCTTCCCGAAATGGTCAACCCCAGAACCGGCCGGGTCCATTCCACTTTTGCCCAGGCAATCGCCGCCACAGGCCGGTTATCATCAAATAATCCCAATCTGCAGAACATCCCCATCCGGACAGATTCCGGGCGGGAAATCCGGAAAGCATTTATTCCGTCATCCCCCGGCCATGTCCTGATTTCTGCTGATTATTCCCAGATTGAGCTCAGAATTGTGGCTTCACTTGCCGGTGATTCTGCCATGAAAACCATGTTTGAGCAGGGTGCCGATATCCACAACGGCACGGCAGCACGGGTTTTTGGTGTCCCGGCAGAGGAGGTCACCCGCGACATGAGGCGAAAAGCCAAAGAAGTCAACTTCGGGATCATTTACGGAATTTCTCCTTTCGGGCTGGCCTCCCGTCTTGGCATTCCGCAAGCAGAAGCCCGTGACATCATCAACCGGTATTTTTCGACTTTCCCTGCAATTAAAACCTACATGGAAACCGTTGTCTCCGAGGGCCGGAAAAAGGGCTATGTCGAAACCCTGAAGGGACGCCGCCGGTACATCCCCGACCTGAACAGTTCAAACCGGAACATTCAGCAGAATGCCGAACGGGTTGCCATCAACACGCCGGTACAGGGAACTGCTGCCGACATGATCAAGCTGGCCATGATTTCGGTTCATAACTGGCTGAAAACATCCGGATTGTCCTGCAAAATGATTCTTCAGGTTCATGACGAATTAATTTTTGACTGTCCGGTTTCAGAAAAAGATCAGGTCATTCCGGTCATTAAAAACCTGATGGAAACTGCACTTCCGCTGGATGTCCCGATTGTGACGGAAGCCGGAACCGGGATGAACTGGCTGGATGCCCACTGAGTATGACAGCAATTGAATGGTTCGATTATACCGGGGTTGTCGTTTTTGCAATTGCCGGTGTCTTTTCTGCTGCAGAACGGCGGATGGATGCTTTCGGGGCCCTGGTCCTGGCTTATGTAACCTGTCTGGGCGGAGGGACCATCCGGGATGTTCTGCTGAATCAGTACCCGATCTTCTGGATGAAGGACCTTTCCTATCTCTGGATTATTCTGATCACCTCTCTGATCACTTTTTTTCTAATCCGGGATGTTAAAAAAATTCTGCCCTATCTGTTCATTCCGGATGCGGTCGGACTGGGAATCTATACCCTGATCGGAATCCAGAAATCGGCAGCCCTCGGGCTTCCGCCCGAAATCTGTGTGATCATGGGGGTCATTACTGCCGTTGGCGGGGGAATGATCCGGGATGTGTTAAGCAACCAGCCGCCCCTGATTTTCCACAACCAGGAAATTTATGCCACGGCATGTCTTGCCGGCGGTGGACTTTTCTTCCTGCTTCACCGGGTTGGATGGAATGATCAGGTCATTCATATCTCAACGGTCGCATTTATTTTCATGATCCGCCTGGTCTCCATCCGGATGAATCTGAAAATGCCCCGGGTAACAGCTGACAAAGGTCTGAAGCGGAAATAGCCGCCCTGAGTACCTTCTTTTCCCCTTGTTTGCACTCAAATTTTCCCGTAACCTTGTAAAAAGGTTGTCAGCCAAGCCTTTTTTCGATATTTTTGAGGTCTTTTTAAAGTCTTCCATTCACGCTTGCCGGAGTCTGACTATCGTTAAACTGTTACCGCTTTAAAACTTTGAAATTCCGGGTTTTAATTCACCGGCCCTGCGGGTCAGTGAATTTATTTGCTTCCGGAGTCGATCAAACAGATTAATGATCAGATAAATAAACGAATTTGAACTTTATCAAAACCTCATCTTCATACCGGTTTGCTGCCGGAATCGGGCTTGCTGTTCTGGTCTTTCAGGCAGGCTGCTCCGGAATTCAGGGAAAATGGGCACCGGCATCCACCCGGTCGTCTTCCGGACCTGAAACTGACCGGGCACCGTTCCGCAGCTTTATCTTTTCAGGCGATTCGGTAAAGACAACGACGCTGGCAGACTCCTTAAAAACCAGACTTTCGGTTCAGCTTCCCGATTCCGGAGGGCAGAACCACCGCCCGGTCCCAGATACCACCTCTTTACAGTCTGTCCGGCCAGACTCCCTGAATAAACCACCTGTTTTTTCTTTACTGAGGGATTCACTTAAAACCCCCGGCAAACCAGATTCTCTTTCAGCCGATTCCCTGAAGCAGAAGAAGCCCAAAACCCTGCTCGAAAAACTGGCAGATTCCCTGAATTTTGTCGCCGATTCCACCGCCCGTCTGGAACAGTTTAAATTTCAGCGCCAGCAAAAATTTGTCCCGGATCCCGGACAGGATCTCAAATATGGACTTTTTCTGAATGCACCGTCCTCCATTAAAAAGAATGTGGAAGTCGACAGCCTGCTTCAGCAGGTCACCATCACCGAAAGAATGGGTGACCTCGTTCTGAAGGGGCCGGTTTCCATGCCTTATCAGGACTATGTTGCTGAACGGTTTGCCCAAAACACAAAGGACACCTGGCAGGCCTTAACCGGTGCCAAATCCCAGTTTAAACGGGCAGATGCAATTGAAGCTTTGTTTTCCAAAATCACCAATGTGGATATTTATGTTCCCGGGGGCGGCGGTGCACTATTCAGAACCATCTTTGGTCCGCCGAAAATCAACATCCGGGTAAATGGCAGCATCGACATCAAAGCCGGATGGGCAACGAATACGAACAGTAACGCTTCTGCCTATGCCGGAAAGGGAAGCCAGAACGATCCGGTTTTTGATCAGCAATTTCAAATGAACGTTCAGGGAACGGTCGGGGATAAACTTCAGATTTCAGCAGACTGGTCGACCCAACGGACGTTTGAGTACGAAAACAGTTTAAAAATCGTCTACACCGGCTATGAGGATGAGATTGTTCAAAAGGTCGAAGCCGGAAATGTGAGTCTGACGACTCCTACCAAGTATGTTCAGGGATCCTCTGCCCTTTTCGGAATAAAAAGTACGATGCAGCTTGGTCCCCTGACCTGGACATTTCTGGTTTCCCAGCAAAAGGGCAAAACTGAAAGCAAAACCATCTCGGGCGGATCCCAGTCAAATGCGATAGAAATGGCAGCCAGCCAGTATGATTTTGATAAGCACTTCTTCCTTTCCAGATACTTCAGGGAAAATTACGACACCATCTTTACCAACCCGCCACTGATGTATGTGACCGGATACAACATTATTCAGGCAGAAGTCTGGAAACAACGGGTAACGACTACAGGGAAAGAGGATGAACGGCAGGCCGTTGCCATTTTAAAACTGGGTGAGAATGAGCCGATTTTACCCCAAACCGACTATCAGGCCCCTGGTGGTCCGGGAAATGCCTACCGCGGTCTTGTGCTTGCGGATACCTATGAAAGGGTACTTGAAAAAATCCGGTCAGGGGAACTGGCCCCTCAGGACTCCAAATTTCCCACCACAGAATATGTTTCTGGCCGTTTCGTCAAGCTTCAGGAAGGAATTGATTACACTCTCGACAAGTCTACCGGGATTATCCACTTTAATACCCAGGGCGATCCGAATGCGGCATATGCTGTTGCCTATTCCATTCAGAGAGGAACAGAGCCAGCCAGTCAGGTGGGTGATTTTTCCATCACAGGGTCATCATCCGCCTCATCAAAATCCAACCTGATTTTAAAACTGATCCGGCCGGCTGAAATTCCGAACCCGAATAATCAGTATGCCTGGGATCTGATGCTGAAGAATATCTACAAACTTCCCAGTGCAGATTTTGGGGAAAGTGATCTGGAACTGGAAGTAAAATACGAATATCAGGCCGTTAAACAATCTTACCTGCCGGGTGGCTCTTCGGTTAACCTGATAGAAGTCCTGAATCTTGACCGGCTCGGGGCCAATAACTCGGGTACAAAAGATAATAAGTTTGATTTTATTGAGAAGTTCACCGTAGACAGCAAACGGGGTGAAATTATCCTGCCTTTCCTCCGCCCGTTTGATTCCTGGAAACTAAGAACAGCAGTGAATGGTCTTTCTCTCGGTGAAAAGGAGAAGGCAGATCTTTTGTTCGAAGAATTGTATGATACCAACTATCAGGCACTGAGATCGCTGAAAACAAAGGATAAATACTATTTCACAGGAAAGGTGAAAGGAAGCATCAGCAACCGGTACAACCTGGGTTTCAACATTGTGGAAGGATCGGTAAAAGTTCTGAATAACGGCATTCCACTCACCCCGAATGTCGATTATGAAGTTGACTACCAGATGGGCAGTATTCTGATCAAAAACACAACCTATCTGACCAGTGGAAGCAACCTCTCGATTCAGTACGAAAGCAACGACCTTTTTACACTTGCCTCAAAAAATTTCATGGGATCAAGGTTTGATCTTGACCTGACCCAAAAACTGAAACTCGGATTTTCCTGGCTAAGATACTCAGAAAAGCCCCTGACCGACAAAGTCAGAATCGGGGATGAGCCCAAACTGAACAACATTATCGGGATGGACGGGAAATGGGAAACCAACAGCCGGTTTCTTACCCGGCTGGTTAACTACCTGCCTGGCGTCAGAACATCTGCAACCTCGACGGTATCGATATCCGGTGAAATTGCCCAAATTATTCCCGGGCACCCGACTGAACTGAATACTGATCTTGACCCCAATGGAGTTGCCTATATTGATGACTTCGAGGGAAGCCGGAAAAGTACAACTTTGGGAGTAACCTACACCAATTGGTCCATTTCAAGTGCCCCGGTCATGGATGAGAGTAAACTGGCAGTTTACAATCCGTTTAACCCCGATTCCTCAGTTACCAATTACCGGGCTCTGCTCCGGTTTTACAATGATTTGGGGGCACGGGTTCCTATTCAGGAAATCTGGCCCGAACGGTCGGTTTCAAGCCGGGATAATACCATTTCTACTTTCTCTCTGGAATATTTCCCTAAAAAGCGGGGGCCCTATAATTTTTCAACCCGCCTCGACCAGACCATTTATTCAACCAATGGGGAAACCTGGGGCGGAATTCAGCGGGCTGTGCCTTCCTACATCACTAATCTGGTAGATGAAAATATAGAGTTTATCGAGTTTTGGGCTCAGGTATCTGATGATAAACTGTCTCCCGGCGTCTTTACTGCAACCGATACCGGTTATCTTTATATTGATCTGGGTTATATATCTGAGGATATCCTTCCCGATAACCAGCTAAACTCAGAACTTGGTGTCTCCCAGCAGAACAGTCAGTCGGTTTGGGGAAAATATCCCACCGGAAGTTCTTCTCTGGTCTTTTCAAAAAATGATGACAATGGAATCGATGGGTTAACGGACACTGAAGAAAAGGTTTTTTACCAGCCTTTCATTTCAGCACTCAGTTCAGTTCCGATCCCGGACGAAGAAAAAATCCGGATTCTTGAGGATATTTCAGGGGATAATTACGGTTATTCCCAGGGCTCGTATAACTATGCTGCCATTAACGGATCAGAGGGAAATACTAAAACCGAAGGAAGCCAGGACCGCCTTTATCCGGATACAGAGGATTTGAACTCCAACTTTTCCCTTGATGACATCAACGAGTATTTCCAATATAAAATCCCGATTCATCCCGATTCACTGAAAGCAGGAGCCGGATACGTTGTCAGCGGAAATGAAAACTCGAAATGGTATCAGTTCCGCATTCCTCTGAAGGACTGGCACTCAAAAGTAGGCTCCATCAAAGATTTATCCTTTACCAAATTCATCCGGCTTTGGCTGACCGGGTTTAAGAAGGATGTCTATTTCCAGTTTGCCTCACTTGATTTCGTTGGAAGCCAGTGGCTGAAAGAATCGAAAGACTCAGTGGTATCGATTGCCGTTATCAACATCGAGGAAAATCCGGATAAATACGACTCACCTCCCGGAATTGAACGCCAGAAGGACAGAACCCGGCCAGATGAAAATATCCGCCTGAATGAACAATCTCTTGAAATCAAATTCAGGGGTCTGAAGGAAGGGCAGGAAAGGTCTATAGTCAAAACCCTGTCCCAACCGTTGAACATTACCAACTATGACCGCCTTAAAATGTTTGTTCACGGTCCGGATGTGGATCCAACCGGAGAGGAAACTCCGGTTGGGTATCAGGATACTTCGAACTACGATGCTGAGATTTTTCTGAGATTCGGTTCTGATTCAAAAAACTATTACGAAATTGCCTTACCTCTTCATCCGGATAAAAGAAAAACATCGGTCAGTAATGCGACCTGGGATCCCGCCAATACATTTGATATTGACCTTGCAAGGCTGACAGCATTAAAACAGCTAAAAAAGGCCACCGACACTTCTCTTGTTCAAAAATCCCCGGCAGGTTACCCGGATGGTACCACCATAACGTTAAAAGGAAGTCCTACACTGACCCTGATCAAACAATTTAATATCGGCGTCAGAAATCCTAAAAATAAGGGCACAATTCAAAGCCTGAATTTCTCAATCTGGGTCAACGAACTCCGGGTTTCAGGTTTTAAGGAAGAAACCGGCTGGGCTGCAAACACTGCGGTTTCTCTGGTTCTTGCCGATCTGGCCAAGGTGAATTTTGTAATTGAAAAGCAAACTGCCGAATTCCGCCGTGTCAGTGATGATGCCAGCCAGAACAAAGCCAACACGGTAACCTGGTCAGTGCAGGGCAGTTTGGCTGCAGATAAATTTTTGGGAGAAAAACCCATCATCAACCTGCCGATATCGGTCAGCCACACCGAGTCGGTTGCGGAACCCAAATACCTTTCCGGGTCAGATGTACTGCTTGAAGAAGCCGCCTCACTTGCCGGTGATCAGGGTGATAAGCTGATTGACCTGAACCGGAGTGTAACGGTCAGCAATACGTTTACTCTGTCTCAGGTCAGAAAGCAGATTCCCTCTTCAAATCCGCTGCTCAGAACAACTCTTGACAGACTCTCGTTTGATTTCTCCTATTCGAATGATTTTTCCCGGAACCCGACTGTCGAATGGAGCCGCGGATGGCGCTGGAATTCAAAAATTGACTACTCCTATCAATTTAAACCGGACTTTTTTCTTCAGCCGCTGGCTGTGCCTATGTCAGTCTTCAAATCTGATTTTCTTTATCTGAACAAATGGCTGGACGAAGCTACCGTCAAGGACTGGACCGAAACCAAACTGTTTCTGAAACCAACCTCATTTAACTGGAATGTCAGTTTTGACCGCTCAAGAACTCAGTCAAAAAACAGAGCCCAGGCACTGCCCAGCGAAGCATCCCGGCAGTTTAATGCGAAAAATGGGTTCGGCCTGGTTTACCAGGTCTCCGACAATCTTACGCTGAATGCAAACGGTGCCGTCAGTTCAGTACTGACCGATCTTTTACTGGATTCAAAGAAGCAGGAACGCCCTGAAACTGATATTCTGGGTGATCTTTTTACCAGAGCTATCCGGCTCGATTTTGGACGGGATCTTTCCTACAATCAGGCCGTTACGGTAAATTATAAAATCCCCTTTCTCAAGGTGATGAACCTGACATCACAGTATTCTGCCCAATACGCCTGGGTAAACCCGAACTCATCTGCCTCGGCTACTACTTACTCGGGCAATACTGTTTCCTGGCAAAACACCTTATCACTTGGATCTTCTTTCAGGCTTGGTGAGATATTTGGAGTCAAGCAGGATGCTGTAAAACCTGCAATGCCAGCCAAACAGGCTAAAACAGATACCCTTTCCCTCAGCGATAAAATGCTGAGAGACTTAACTTCGGTTGCCCGTGCCTTTTTAAGCCTGGATGCAATTACCATCCGGTTCAACCAATCCAATTCCTACTCGACCAACGGAGTGGCAGGCGGATCCGGAATTCTGAACTTTTTCCCGTTCAATCAGGACTGGTGGCCTGATCCGCTTCGTCTCCAAAGACCGGGAGAACTTCCCGGACCGGGATTAAAATTCCAGCTTGGTTTAACAACTGACCCTGGACCAAGAGCTAAATTTGACTCTCTCACAAGAGTAATTCTGACCGAAAAATATGGGCAGCAGAACGGAATAGACTGGAAAACCGGTTTTCAGCCTGCTGAGAAAATTAAAGTTGAGCTGTCCTGGAAAGTACAGTGGAATTTAAGTAAAGAGTCTAAACTGGATTCCAAAACCTTGCTTCCGACCCAAACAACCTCTGCCGGCGGGTTTACCCGGTCTTTTATCGGAATAATGGGCGATTTCGAGGAAATCAGGAAAAATCTTCCGACAAACCCGTCAACCGGAAATTATATTCTTGGAAACAATGAAATAACCGGTGCCTTCAGGGATGGGCTTGAACTTTTTCAGCTTTCCAAACCGCTTACCAATGCACTGGGACTTGGAATCTGGGATGTTCCTGCCTCCTGGCAGGATTTAATGCCACTGCCAAACTGGTCAATTCAGGTTTCCGGCCTCGAAAAATTTCCGCTTTGGGCCTCAATCGTGCAAACGATGAGCATGACCCACAGTTACACAGGCGAATATCAGACTACCTATACATCGCGCCCGGACGCAGGAAAGGAAATCACAGATCCGGATACCCAGGAAAAATACCTGACTCCCCGGATTGAATATGGTTCACCCCGGTTGTCAGAACGGTTTAGTCCCTTGGTTGGGTTTAACATCAGTTTTAAAAAGCCCTTTACATCCAGGGTCAACGTCAACAAAGGGCGAACCATGACGCTGTCTACCGTCAGCCGCCAGGTACAGACACAAAATACTACCGAAATTTCAGCATCCGTCAGTTATACTCAAAGTGGTTCCTCACTGCTTAGTTTTTGGCCGTTCAATGGAAATACCCTGAAAAATGACCTGGATTTTTCGTTAACGGGAAGTTATGCAGTTGATGAGACAAAAATTGAATCCCTCAGCGGAAAAACAAGCCCCCCGGCACAGGGAATCAACCGCCTGTCGCTGGAACCCAGAGTGGGTTATGCCATTTCTACAAGGGTCAATGCCAGTGCCTTTTGGAGGTACACCCAATCCAAACCCATTACCGGGTCATTATCCTCTGCCGAAATCTCACGGTCCGAAATCGGAATTAACGTTCACATTGGGATTCAATAACCTGCCTGCACAAGAAGTCACTTGTTTTAGCCTGAATCGGGTGTTATCTTTGTAACTCAATTTTGAAAAAATGGGGATATAGCTCAGCTGGGAGAGCGCTTGAATGGCATTCAAGAGGTCAGGAGTTCGATCCTCCTTATCTCCACAAAAAGTCCGTCATCCGACGGACTTTTTTATTTTATCCCCCACCCAACCTGACATTCAGTTTTTCCAACCCGGTTTTAATGATTATTTTGTGACATCTGTCACATTCTGTTGATCGTTTTCCGGCCATTATTTCAGAAACCAGGGATGAAACTGAAACCCAAACTCTTGCTGATCACTCTGGCGGTTATGGTTTGCCTAACCGGATTCTGGCTTTGGTGGTGGCACTTTTCTAACTCTGTTTTTCCGCCGGAAGAAACAGTGAACGGCATTCACGGTACCTATTCAACCGGTGAGGAACTGCCGGTTCCCCGGACAGAATCGGGTGGCACGGTCTGCAACGGGAAAATGGTCGTACTGGGCGGGATTGATGCATTTGCCCAAACTCTTACCTCGGTGATGATCTACGATCCGGCTAAAAATAGGTGGGAAAACGGGCCTGATCTGCCCGAAAAGATCAACCATGCTGCTGTTGTTTCTGTTGGGGATACCGTTTTTGTTATTGGTGGGTTCGGTCCGCTGGGACTAAGACTCCGGTGGTTTATGTTTGCCCGCTGGGACCCGCTTTCTACCGTTTACAAACTTCATCTTCCCTCCCGAACGTGGTCAAAAGGCTTACCGATGCCCAAACCACGGGGTGCCGGCGGCGCTGCTGTGCTTGATTCGGCCATCTGGTATGCAGGTGGTATTGATGAAAACCGGGAAATTACCTCAACAGTCTGGCGGTTTGATCTCAAAACCCAAACCTGGAGTGAAAGTTCACCGATGCCGACCCCCAGGGACCACCTCCGGGTTGAGGCCGTTAATAGCTGCCTGTATGTCCTTTCCGGAAGAAAAGATGACCTTCGTCTGAATTTGCCGGTGGTCGAATGTTTCAGTCCGGAAACCGGACTTTGGGAGAGAAAAGCAGATATTCCGGTCGCCCGTGGCGGATTTGGGTCCGTCGTATTAAACGGTCAGATTTACACTTTTGGCGGAGAAATGGTCTGGCATTGTCTGTACCAAATGGAACGTTACTCTCCTGAAACGGATTCATGGGAAATTCTTGATCCCTTACCTGAAGGACGCCACGGCATTCTGGGGGGTGTCATTGACGGAACAATTCATTTGGTTTCAGGGGGACGTCACCCCCGTGTGTCCATCAGCGGAATTCACCGCATTTATACACCGGTTCTTCATCCATGACCTCCTTTTCACTTATCGTTCTGGCCTATAAAGATGCAGAAGCACTTCCCGGGCTTGTCATGGAATGGACCGCAGTGCTGTCGGCGGCCGGAATTCCCTGGGAAATAATTCTGGTCAATGATGGAAGTCCGGATGATACAGGACTGGTCTGCGACCGGCTGGCTCAGGAAACTGTAAATATCCGTGCCGTTCATCATCCTGAAAACCGGGGAGTCGGTGCAGGGATGGCAACCGGGATTCGAAATGCAAAACTGGAATGGATCGGATATACTGACGGCGATGCCCAATATACCGCAGATGATTTTTCTGTTTTCAGAGCCCAAACGCCGAAATCCGATGTTATTTCGGGTCTGCGGGTTAACCGGGCGGATCCCAAAATCAGATCGGTTATCTCCTCCTTTTATAATTTCCTTATCCGGCACCTGTTTCAGGTTCAGTTCAGGGACGTCAATTCCGGACTTAAGTTTTATCACCGGCGGGTTATCGGGTCCATTGGTGTACCGGAATCTGCAGGACCCTTTTTTGATGCCGAAATGATGGTAAAATCCGTGAGACATGGCTTTAATATAACGGAATTACCCATCCGTCACCGTCCGAGAGTTTACGGGAAACCGCAGGGTGCCAGCCTAACCAGTATTCTTAAAACAATCAGGTCGGTTTACAGTCCTGTTGCAAAACCTTTGCTGAAACCGGATCCGGCGGGACGGGTTCTGCTTTTTCTGCTTCGGGGATTCATCCGATGAAACCCCTTAATTATTTAATACTCGTCGGCCTGTTTACCGGGATCTGCTTTTCTTTGTTTTATTTCCATATTTCCAATTCATCAACTACCGGGTCGGGGATGGCCACCGATGCGGCCCAGTATGTGAAAATGATGAACGGTGAGCCTCTGAATGCAATTCCCAAGCACTACCGGTTCCGGATTCTTCACCCCCTTCTGGCAAGTTATATACCGGAACTGCCCCAAGGCCTTTTTTCACTTTCTCCGGATCAGCAGATACTGTTCCGGTTTGGGATTCCATCTCTGTTTGGTCTCATTCTGGCATCCTTTTGCTTATTTCTGCTGCTCACTGGTTTCGGATTCACATTTCACTGGTCTTTGATAGGCACCCTTTTATGGCTGACGGGATTTTATGTTCTGAACTGGGCCTTCCAAACCATCCCCGATTCACTTTCTTACGGAACCCTGGCGTTAAGCCTTGTTCTGATCCAGAAAAGGCAATTCTGGATATTGGCTGTCTGGATGGTTCCGGCATTGGCCGTTAAGGAGACTGCTTTACTGGTGATTCCCTTTTCCCTTTTTTTGCTTGAAGAAAAAAGGTCGTGGCTGAAACTGGGGCTTAGCCTGATCCCCGCCCTGGTTCTCTACAGCATTTTCCGGCTGACCTTTTCTGCTGATTTCGGATCGGTTTTCACCGCAGACCGCCTGTCTGTTGGTCTCGGATCTTTGTACACGGCCAATTCTCTGACTCCGTACCGGCTTCTCAGCACTTTTTTATCTTTTCAATGGCTCTGGATTCCCCTGGTTGCCGGCTATGTGATCCTCTGGAAAACCCGCCCGCCAATCTGGACTCATGCCCTCTACTTTCTGCCTGTTTTTCTCCTGCTTCCGCTGGCAATCAATGCCTCGACGGTTGGCAGGTTATGGCAATACGGTTTCCCGGTTTTCATACCCGTTATTCTGTTCGGGATGAGACATTTTTTTGATTCTGGGAAAAATTAATTTCTGATGAGAATTTCCAATCAGGAAAATTTTAAGAATCAGTTTATGGACTATTTATTCTATATATAGTAATTTTGATAAAAACGGAGGTTGTTATGCTGACTGATAAAACAATCGGGGAACTTGTCAATGAAAATTTCAAAACTGCCCGTGTTTTCGAAAAATACCAGATAGATTACTGTTGTGGCGGAAAACGGAAACTTTCTGAAATCAGCCTGGATCATAATCTGGACATGGACTCGCTGATCAGGGAACTAACTGAGCTCCGGACTGAAAAAGCGCCTGAATCGGGCATTTTTGATTTATTGACTCTGCCGGAATTAATTGATCATATTACCGGTCACCATCACGCCTATATCCGGAAACAGGGTCCGGTTCTGGAAGCACGCCTCGACAAACTGGTCAGTGTTCATGGCCGGAACCATCCTGAGCTTCTGGAAATACGTTCCCTCTTCGGCCGGCACAATGGAGCACTGGCTCAGCACCTGATGAAAGAAGAACTTATTTTATTCCCGTACATAAAGGCCATGGACGCAAATCGCCGGGAAGGCGGACCCAAACCGGCGGCCCTGTTCGGTACAGTCCGTAATCCGGTTGGAATGATGGAACTGGAGCATAGTGAAGTGGGTGAGGAACTGAAAGAACTCAGCCGGCTGACCAATCAGTACACCTGCCCACCGGATGGTTGCACCACCTACCGGACCACCTGGCAGGAACTGAAGGACTGGGAATCCGACCTGCATCTGCACGTCCATCTCGAAAATAATCTGCTCCATCCAAAAGCTCTGGACCTTGAAGCAAGCTGGGCCGGCTGATGAAACGGCACCCCGGACTTATTCCGTTCAGTTGGGAACATCATCACGGACTGGTTTTTGCCCGGCGCCTGAAAAATGGAGCTGAAAACGGAATGAATACTGAGGTGTTGAATAAGTACTTAACCCGGTTTTGGGACAACTCTCTGGCTACCCACTTTGAGCTTGAAGAAAGTTTTCTCCTTTCCCAGGTTTCCGGTCAGTCAATCCCCTTCCGGGATCAACTGATTCAGGAGCACAGACAATTGGACCGTCTGGCAGCAATAGCACGGATGGCCGGACTGGATTCTGAAGGACTTACAGGTTTTTCAGGTCTTCTTACCCGGCATATCCGGTTTGAAGAAAGTCATCTGTTTCCATGGGTTGAAAAGACCACCGGGAATGATCGCCTGATGGATATCGGAGCTTATTTAAGTGCATTCAGAAAACTAACCGGACCGGGATGGCCCGAAGGAAGCAGGAAGGGATAAAAAAAATCCGGCTCAGGGCCGGATTTTTTCAATTTTCCTGAATCAGGAAAGAACTGCCGAGATATATTCCCGGTTCAACCGGGCAATATGGGTCAGGTTAAGTCCTTTCGGGCAGGTCGCTTCACAGGCTCCGGTGTTGGAACAGTTTCCAAACCCTTCTGCATCCATGGCAGCAACCATATTCAGAACACGGTCCTTTCTTTCAGGCTTTCCCTGAGGCAGAAGTGCGTATTGAGACACTTTAGCTCCTACAAACAGCATTGCCGAAGAGTTTTTGCAGGAAGCCACACAGGCTCCGCACCCGATGCAGGCAGCAGCATTGAAGGCTTCATCAGCTTCGTGCTTTCCAATCGGAATGGCATTGGCATCCTGTGCATTTCCGGTCCTAACAGAGACATAGCCACCTGCAACCATAATCCGTTCAAAGGAAGACCGGTCCACAACCAGGTCTTTAATGATCGGGAATGCTTTTGCCCGGTAGGGTTCAATCACAATGTTGTCTCCATCCTTGAAACTTCTCATGTGAAGCTGGCAGGTGGTTACCCCTTTAATCGGACCGTGCGGGCGGCCATTAATCACCATTGAACAGGTTCCGCAGATACCTTCACGGCAATCGTGATCGAACGCAATTGGTTCAATTCCCTTTTTGATCAGGCGTTCATTGAGCATATCCAGCATTTCAAGGAAGGACATATCCGGTGATACACCTTCAACCGGGTAGGATTCAAAAGCACCCTTCGAGTTACAGTTCTTTTGTCTCCAGACTTTCAGTGTAATATTCATCATTTGTAACTCCGCTGAGAAGGTTTCACATATTCAAAAGTGAGATTTTCTTTGTGAAGCTCAGGTTTTTCGCCGACGCCTTTGAATTCCCACGCTGCCACATAGGCATATTTTTCATCATCCCGCTGGGCTTCGCCATCTTCGGTCTGATATTCTTCACGGAAATGTCCGCCGCAGGATTCATTTCTTTCAAGAGCATCCAGGGCCATCAGTTCACCCAGTTCAATGAAGTCGGCAACCCGGTGAGCTTTTTCCAGTTCCTGATTGAATTCGGTTTCGGATCCGGGCACCAGAACATCTTTCCAGAATTCATCCCGGATTTTCCGGATTTCTTCCAGGGCATGCTTCAGACCGGCTTCATTCCGGGCCATCCCAACGTAATCCCACATGATCAATCCCAGTTTTTTATGGAATTCATCAACCGTGGTTTTTCCTTTAACGGCCAGCAGCTTTTTGGTTACTGCCTTCACGTCTTCTTCCGATTTTTTGAAAGCTTCATGCGATGTGGTCAGTTTATCGGTTCCCTTTGTGGCCAGGTAGTCACCAAGAGTATAGGGGATAACGAAATATCCGTCGGCAAGACCCTGCATGAGGGCAGAGGCACCCAACCGGTTCGCACCGTGATCAGAAAAGTTGGCTTCACCCAGAACGAATAAACCGGGTACTGTGCTCTGCAGGTTATAATCCACCCAGAGCCCGCCCATGGTGTAGTGAACTGCCGGATAAATTCTCATCGGTACTTCATAGGGATTTTCGCCGGTAATCTGCTGGTACATATCAAACAGGTTGCCGTAACGTTCTTCAACACCGGCTTTTCCAAGACGTTTGATGGCGTCTGAAAAATCGAGATAAACAGCCAGTTTGGTAGCACCGACTCCGTGTTCCTTGTCGCACATTTCCTTTGCTCTGCGTGAGGCAACATCACGGGGGACCAGGTTTCCGAATGACGGATAGAGACGTTCAAGATAATAATCCCGTTCATCCTCAGGAATCTGATTGGCCGGCCGGTTGTCCCCTGCCTTTTTCGGAACCCAGACCCGGCCGTCATTTCTGAGTGACTCAGACATCAGGGTCAGTTTGGACTGGTGGCCCGATGATACCGGAATACAGGTCGGGTGGATCTGTGTAAAACAGGGATTTGCGAAAAAGGCGCCTTTTTTATGGGCCCGCCAGGCAGCGGTTGCATTGGAATACATGGCATTGGTCGACAGGAAAAAGACGTTTCCGTAGCCACCGGTAGCCAGAAGGACGGCATCGGCTGCCCAGGATTTAACTTCTCCGGTATTCAGGTCACGGGTCACGATACCCCGTGCTTTTCCGTCCACCACTACCAGGTCCAGCATTTCATGACGCGGGAAAAATTGAACCCTGCCTTCAGAAATCTGTTTGTTCATGGCAGAGTAGGCACCGAGCAGAAGCTGCTGACCGGTTTGCCCTTTTGCATAAAAAGTACGGGAAACCTGTGCGCCGCCAAAAGACCGGTTATCCAGAAGTCCACCGTATTCACGGGCAAACGGAACGCCTTGTGCCACACACTGATCAATAATATTACCCGAAACCTCTGCCAGACGGTGAACATTGGCCTCACGGGCACGGTAATCGCCACCCTTCAGGGTATCATAGAACAACCGGTGAACCGAGTCTCCGTCATTCTGATAATTTTTTGCAGCATTGATACCGCCCTGTGCAGCTATGGAGTGTGCCCGGCGGGGTGATTCGTGAAAGGAAAAGGCCAGGACATTATACCCGAGTTCGGCCAGTGAAGCTGCAGCAGAGCCGCCGGCAAGACCGGTTCCGACAATAATGACGGTATATTTTCTTTTATTTGCCGGGTTTACCAGCTTCATTTTGAATTTGTGGTTGGTCCATTTGGTTTCAATGGGACCGGCAGGAATTTTGGAATCTAAAGCCATGATTATTTTCCTCCCAGAAATGCGAAATAGACAGGGATCGAAGCAAAGGCAGCCGGCACACCCACCCAGAACAGGATGGCAACAGCCTCAATCATACCTTTGTATTTAGGAACATTCAGACCAAAAGTCTGAAAAGCAGACTGGAATCCGTGTTTCAGGTGAATTGCAAGGGCAACCATTGAGATCAGATAAACAACAGCCCAGGCGGGGTCACTCATGACCGAAAGGGTAAGTTCATAAATATCATGGGCTTCATGACCAAATTTGGCCTTGAAATAAATACCCTGAAGGTGAATCACCAGAAAAACACCCAGGAGCAGACCCAGCCAGATCATATTCCGGCTCGACGCTTTGCTGGTGCCCGGGTTGGGTGATGCCCCGTAACCGGCCGGCTTTGCAGCCTTATTCTGAATGGTTACCAGAATACTGTAAACGATATGGAGAATAAAACCGAGAAGAAGTCCGAATTCAAGAACTTTTACAGCCCAGGTCGTTCCCATGAATTCAGCCATGGCCCGGAAGGTTTCTCCGCCATCATTTTTGAAAAGGTGCAGATTTATATACAGGTGGACGACCAGGAAAATGCTCAGAAACATTCCCGTCAGTCCGACCAGCAATTTCTTACCGATCGATGTCGATAATGCTTTCGTAAACCAACCCATTGAATTTACCTCTGTTTGTGAATGGAATAACCGGTTCCTGCAGTTTTGAAGGACTTAATTTAACCTGAAGGTTCCCGGCAGGATGAAAATTTTGACAAAAAACGGGCTTTTGGCCGGGTGCAAAGTTACCCCGGGGGGGTATTAAAGTCAAAAACGTCGATTGTTGTTTTGGGGAAATCCCTATTAGAATCCCGTTAAGATGGCTGGGAGTAGCCCGGGATATTTTTCAGTGTCCTGCCTGATTCAGCCGGAGGATCTATCGAAAAACCATCAATAAAACAGAACATAATTCTGGCACATAGGCATACAACAGAATAATACCCATTATTATTTAACCATAAGCCTGTTTATGGTGTATTTTATTCGTCAGTTCTATTGACAACCAAATATTCTGCGCCGTATCTTTGTTCCAGTTCTTTCACAAAGACCTTTTCTTATCAAGAATGGCCGAGGGACAGGCCCTGCGACGCCATGGCAACCCACCGGGGATCATTATCCCGGCGAAGGTGCCAATTCCTACCCCCGATACGGGGAGAGATCAGAAGAGAGCCAGCCTGAATTTTCACCTGCAGGTGATTCCATTGCTGCCTCTTCTTTTCCGAGAAGGGTGCAGAAAGGACTGTTCAACCAGTCAAACAAACAAAGGAAATCACCATGTCATACCGCTTCGAAACACTTCAGCTACACGCCGGTCAGTCACCCGACCCTGCTACAAATGCCCGGGCCGTCCCTATTTATCAGACTACTTCTTATGTCTTCAATGATTCTGAACATGCGGCAAATCTGTTCGGCCTGAAAGAATTCGGCAACATCTACACCCGGATCATGAATCCGACCACCGATGTCTTTGAAAAAAGAATTACCACCTTGGAAAATGGCGTAGGTGCACTTGCAACTGCCTCCGGACAGGCAGCCGAATTTCTCGCAATTGCCAATCTGGCCCAGGCCGGCGATAATATTGTTTCGGCGAGCAATCTCTACGGCGGCACCTACAATCTGTTCAAAGTAACCCTTCCCCGGCTGGGAATTCAGGTGAAACTGGTCGACGCCACCAACCCGGATGAAATTCTGGATGCCATTGATGAAAAAACCAAAGCCCTGTATGCCGAAACCATCGGGAATCCCAGACTTGATGTGGCAGACTTTGAAACTCTGGCTAACATTGCCCATTCCAAAGGCATTCCGCTGATTGTGGATAACACGTTCGGAGCCGGAGGCTATTTTGTAAAACCGATTGATCATGGCGCAGATATCGTTGTCCACTCGGCCACCAAATGGATTGGCGGACACGGGACATCAGTCGGAGGGGTGATCATTGATTCGGGAAAATTTGATTTCGGAAACGGGAAATTTCCCTTATTTACAGATCCGTCACCAGCTTATCATGGATTAAACTTCCAGGAAGTATTCGGACCGAAAGGCCCCTTTGGCAATATTGCCTATATCATCCGTGCACGGGTTGAAGGTCTGCGGGATCTGGGTCCGGCACTATCCCCTTTTAATTCTTTTTTACTGACCCAGGGACTCGAAACCCTTTCACTACGTGCCGGGCGCCATGCCTCCAATGCCCTTGAACTTGCCAAATGGCTCGAGTCACATCAGGAAGTAGCCTGGGTCAACTATCCCGGACTTGAAAGTCACCCCGACCATCAACTGGCAAAAAAATACCTGACAAACGGATTTGGCGGTGTTCTGACTTTTGGACTGAAATCCGGTTTTGCAGCAGCCAAAGGGTTCATATCGAATGTTAAGCTGGCCAGTCACCTGGCCAATGTGGGCGATGCCAAAACTCTGGTTATCCACCCAACTGCAACCACTCACCAGCAATTAACGGAAGCAGAGCAAATTGCAAGCGGTGTTTCTCCTGAACTGATCAGAGTTTCTGTCGGAATTGAGCATATCGACGACATTAAAGCTGATTTCGAACAGGCAATCGGTCTTGCTGTCAAAGGGAAAACGGTTCTGGCAGTATGAGTGAGTCTCCCGGTCCCTGTAAAGTCATTGTTCCGTCCGTTCTGCTCGATTGCGGGCAGACGGCGGTTCAACTCCCGGTTGTTTATGAGACCTGGGGATGGGATCCGTCCGGAAAAAAACCGATTGTCCTGCTGATTCATGCCCTTACCGGTTCAGCACATGCCAAATCAACAGAAAATGACCCGGCTCCCGGTTGGTGGGAATCCTTCATCGGGCCGGGCCTTGCACTGGATCCGGCTGAAACTGCCATTATTTCCCCAAATCTCCCCGGGAGCTGTTACGGAAGCTGGGTTCCTGATTCCCGGTCAGACATCACCCTGACCATCCGGGATATGGCCAGAATCCTGGAGGCATTTTGCCGGGAACTGGGAATTGTCTCTCTGAAAGCTGTTATTGGCGGAAGCCTGGGCGGTATGGTGGCACACCAGTTTGTATCCGATCAGGCTATCCCTGCCGAACGGACCGTTTTACTTTCCTGCGGACATAAACAATCTGCCTGGGCTAAAGCCTGGGGACACCTCGGGCTGACGGCTATGCAAAATGCCATCAATCCGTCTGCCGGACTTTCACTGGCCCGCCAGATTGCCATGCTCAGCTACCGGACACCTGTTGACTTTGACTCCAAAGAGGAAGACAATAAATCCGTCCAGCATTATCTCTACTATCAGGGGACCAAATTTTTGAACCGGTTCAGCAACTGGTCCTATGAATTGCTGGTCAGGGCCATGGATACCCACGAAGTAACCCGGAAAGCAGCCGGGACCCGGGCTCTGATCATTGGCAACCGGCAGGATTTGCTCTATCCGCCAGCCGACCAGATTGCGCAGGCCGCCTGGTTTGAGCACGCTGTCTACTTCGAATTTGACTCGGATAAAGGGCATGATGCCTTTCTGGTGGATCATGAAATCCTGAATCCGGTTATAAACAATTTTCTGGCAGAACCCGGTTCTGCCAACTCTTTAACGCTGGTAAGTTAACATGTCAGGAAAGAAAATCAGAATTGGTCTTGCCGGATTCGGTGTTGTCGGCAAACAGGTCTGGGAACAAATTCAGGCCGATCATGCCGGACAGTATGAGATCGTTTCGGTGGCCATTAAACATCCGGACCGTCATACCGAGACCAACATTCCGTTTACCGAAAAATTATTTGAACTTGCTTACGACCCTTCGGTTCAGGTTGTAATCGAAGTCATAGGCGGCATTCAGCCTGCTCATGATTTTATCCGGGAAGCTCTCCGGCAAAAAAAGCATGTCATCACGGCCAATAAATTTCTTATCGCCTATCATGGCGAAGAACTCAGAGCCCTCGCCTCTGAAAACGGAGTTAACCTGTTGTATGAAGCGAGTGTTGGCGGGTCCATCCCTATTCTTTCTGCGCTGAATTTTAATCTCAGGCATCACCAGATCCGGCAGGTAACCGGAATCATCAACGGATCAACCAATTACATCCTGACCCGGCTGCAGCAGGCGGGCAATTCTACCGTCCAGACAATACTGGAAGAAGCCAGAAGTCTGGGGTTTCTGGAGGCAGACCCGAGTTATGACCTGAAAGGATGGGACATTCAGCAGAAGCTGGCTATTATTGCCTGGCATGCTTTCGGAATCCCGGTTCTCCCGGCACAGATACCAGCCTTTTCCCTGATGAACCTGTCAGACGAAGATCACTTCCTGACCCGGTACGGGCGGCTGAAATATCTGGCCAATCTTGAACGGACCAGTGCAGGCCTTGATGCCTGGATTTTACCGGAACTGATTACCGGCGAGCACCCCTTTTATGACATCCGGAATGAGTACAATGCCATTCGGTTAAATACACGGTACTCAGGCAGTCAGGTTCTGGCCGGCAAAGGTGCCGGCGGAAATCCCACTGCCTGCTCCATTGTTGCAGACCTTCTTTCAGTTAATCACCATCCGCCGGAAATTAAAAAAGACACCCAACTAGTGGTCAACCATAACCGGATACTGGATCAGGTTTACCTGCGCGCCAAAAAAGGACAAACGAAAAAGTTAATTCAGGCAGTCGGAACCCACGGGTTGATATCCAGGCTGGTCGGTTCAAACCGGATTGTTTTAAAAACGGTACCGCTGGGAGTCCTGGCAGAACTTCAGACCTTTGCCGATCTTGCCGTCAGTTTGCCAAAATCCGTTTTCATTGAGAAAATACAGCCGGTGCCTCACTCCTATCCTGCAGTAATGTGAGTGCTTTTGGAAATCAACCTCTCCTCACCCTGAGATTCCGTCATCTGGTAACAGAATTTCAGGGTCCGGCAAAGGCAGATTTTTAACTGACAGACTTCACTTTTCAGGGGATGCTTTTTTTGATCTGGTTGTACCGGTCAGCAAACGTCTGACCTTCCTTCCCGCCCATTTTCTGCCATTCTTTGGTGATAGCCTGTACCCGGTTTCCCGGATCGGGGTGGGTGGAAAGGAAAACCGGACCGTTACTCGATTGACCCGATTTGACCATTTTTTCGAAGAATCTTGCGGCACCACGGGCATCATAATCAGTCGGATACAGATATTTGACCGATGAGGCATCTGCTTCGGTTTCATCATCCCGGCCGTACTTTAAAAGCGTTAAGCTTGCCAGCGGATTTGCAATGCCTGAAATATCCCGACCGATAAAAATCGAAGCCAACGTAATCAGAATATTGGCACTCTGGGCCTTCGTCATCTGTTTGGTGGAATGGCGGTTGTCTGCATGCCCGATTTCATGCCCCATTACTCCGGCAAGCTGATCTTCAGACTCCAGATATTTGATGATTCCGGTGTAAACATAAATGTAGCCACCCGGGGTACAAAAGGCATTCAGGGTTTTATCATCCCGGATAATCTGAACTTTCCATTCAAATTTGTCCTTCATTTTAACCTGGCCGGAATTCAGGATAGTCGAGGTGATCCGGCGAATATGCTGGTACGCTTCGGGGTACTGGGCCTCATTCAAAACCGGGTAGGTAGATGGATCCTCGGCAATCTGCTGGGAAATTCTCTTTCCCAGAGTTTTATCATCATCAACGGAATACATGTTCGCAGAAGTCGAACATCCGGCAGCAGTTAAAAGCAGCCCAATCAGAATATTCCGGGTTCGTTTTCTTTTAATTTGGACAGGTTTCATCGCATTAAGCCCGTTTCTTTGTAATTTTGAACAAAAATAGAAAAAACTCAGAAAAAGCCAATTTGAAATTCTTGTGAAGTGAAGGAAATCTGATGACAGCAAATCCCAACCCCGGCTATCTGACACCGGCAGGAAATTCACCCCTATGGAAGGTTATCCTGTTTCCGGTTCTGCTCCCTGTTTTATTTATTCTGGTCTACTCGATTCCGGTTTATGCCATCCTGGTACCGGCTTCTTACCTTCCGGAATCTGTTAAATCCTTACAGGGCTTCCGGCCGGGAATGGAGCTTTTTGTTCACCTTTTATCCGTTACCGCTTCCGTATTTATCTGTTTTGTCCTGATCGGAAAGAAAACCTGGAAAGAGACCCCGCTTCTTGACCCCCGCTGGTTGCCCGAGTTGGGAAAAGGTCTGCTCTGGGGGGCTGCTATAATGTCCTTAACTGTCGGGGTTCTGGCAAGTGCCGGATATTACCGGATTACCGGATTTCTCTGGGAAACCGATACCGCTGTCCTGTCTTTTCTCATTATCAACCTGATTTCACTGACCTCCGTTGCGCTTTCGGAAGAGGTTTTGTTCCGTGCCGGTTTATTTCAGCAAATCGAATCTTATTGGGGGTCCTATCCGGCCCTGATTATTTCTTCTCTTTTCTTCGGACTGGCTCATTTGGGAAATCCGGAGTCTACTCTGTTTGGCTCTCTGGCCATTTCACTCGAAGCAGGTCTTTTGTTGGGTGCTGCCTACATGCTGACCCGAAAAATCTGGCTGGTAACCGGCCTTCACCTCACCTGGAATTTCTTTCAGGGACCGGTTTTCGGATGCATTATTTCAGGTTCCTCTTCCACCCAAACCGGATTGATCCGCCCCGAAATTTCCGGACCGGATTTACTGACCGGCGGTGGCTTCGGCCCTGAAGGGGGCCTGGTTGCCGTCATTCTGGCGACCTCAGCCGGGATCTACTTCCTGATCCGGGCTCATCAAACCGGAAATGTTCTGCCCGGTCCTGTAAAGATCCGGCCGGAATCAGCACCAGAAGCCTGATTTTTACCTTAACCCCAGAATCCAGATGTCCTTTTCCGTTGCCCTTCTTCTTGCAGTTGGCCTTGCCATGGATGCCTTTGCAGTTTCCATCTCGAAAGGCCTTTCTTCCACAGAAAATCATGTCCGCCTGGGACTCAGGCTAGCACTTACCTTTGGCATTTTTCAATCCGGGATGACTCTCCTCGGTTACTTTGCAGGAAATTCGTTCAAATCTCTGATTGAATCTTTTGATCATTGGGTCGCTTTTACCCTTCTGCTGATCATAGGCGGGAAAATGGTTTGGGAGTCTTTCAGCAAAGAGGAGGAAGAAGAATCAGGTGGGGAAACCGGGATTATTTCAACGAAAACTCTGCTGATTCTGGGGGTTGCAACCAGTATTGATGCCCTTGCTGTCGGTATTTCATTCTCAGTTCTGGAGGTTACCCTTCTGTTGCCGGTTCTTATGATTGGCATCGTCTGTGCTCTCTTTTCATTTTCAGGGGTCTTTATCGGGAAGTGGGCCGGCCGTCATCTCGAACAGCAAGCCGAATTATTTGGCGGGGTGATTCTGATTGCCATCGGCTTTAAAATCCTCTGGGACCATCTTTCTCCCTGACCTGTTTCCATAAAACCACTCCCCCGGACCCGGGTCCGGCCAAAACAGACCTGCAATCAGGCCCACTATTGACAAACCGATCTTTTTGTCGGATATTTGTTTCGTATTTTTACGAATAACTTAATATCCTCTTTCATGACGGTTGACCAAAGAATTAAAACTGCCCGGTATGCCAAGGCTCTCAGCCATCCGGCCCGTCTGTTTATTTTGGATTACCTGATTCAGAATTCAGGAAAGTGCTGCTACAGCGGGGACATGGCCGAACATTTACCCATTGCACGGTCAACTTTATCCCAGCATCTTGCTGAACTTAAAGAAGCCGGACTGATTCAGGGTGAGGTAAAAGCCCCGTTTATTAAATATTGTGTCAATCTGGAAAACTGGGAAGAGGCCAAAGACCTTCTGTTCACCTTTTTCCGGCTGCCGGCAGATGAAAAGCCGGATCGTGACTCGGTTTGGTTCGGATAAATCAGGAAAGAACATGAAAACTATTAAAATCTTGGGCACCGGCTGTGCCAAATGCAAATCGCTTTACCAGAACACCCTTGAGGCGGTTAAACTCTCCGGAATCGAGGCGACAGTTGAAAAGGTTGAGGATATTCAGGAGATCCTCAGTTACCACGTTCTGACAACACCGGTTTTATGGATTGATGGAAAATCTGTCATCAGGGGACGGGTTGCAGAGGTTACCGAGATCAGACAACTTTTACTTCAGTAAGGAAAAAAACCATGCAGGAAATACAGGAACTATGCCCCACAAAAACACAGGCCAGGATTCAGGCCGGAGCTTTGCTGGTTGATGTCAGGGAACCGGAGGAGGTTGCTGAACTCGCCTATGACGTCCCCGATTGTGTGAATATTCCGCTTTCCCGGTTCGAGGATGAGTTCACCCGTCTGCCTAAAGACCGGGAACTGATTCTGGTGTGCCGAAGTGGTGCCAGGAGCCTTAGGGCAACAGCTTTTCTGATTCATAACGGATATTCACAGGTTATCAACATGAAGCATGGCCTGATCCGCTGGGCCCAAAAAGGATTCCCGACTAAGGGTGATGTTCAGTCTGTACTCGAAACAGCGGGTGATCACTCCTGTTGCGGCGGTCACGGGCATCACCACGAAAATGAAAATTCCGGTAAATCCTGCTGCTGATCATGGCAAGACCTGGTATCCTGCTTTTTTCCGGTTTAATTCTATGGGGGCTTCTTTATGCGGGCCTCCAGCCGGCCGCTGATTTTCTGACCGTTACGGTACTGAATCTGGAACCGGGAACTCATTTTGCTGAATCCTTCAGGTTTTTCATTTTTGAAGTTCCCAAAGTTCTGCTGCTTCTGGTTCTGATTTTGTTTTTTGTGGGAATCATCAGGAGCTACTTCCCGGCAGAAAAGACCAGAAAGCTGCTGGAAGGTAAACCGGCCTTCACCGGAAATCTTCTTGCCGGTTTGCTGGGAATAGTCACGCCGTTCTGTTCCTGTTCTGCCATTCCGCTTTTTATCGGATTTATCGAGACAGGTATCCCGCTTGGCGTTACATTTTCATTTCTGATTGCGGCCCCGATGATCAATGAAGTTGCAGTCGTGCTGCTGATTGGCTTGTTTGGCTGGAAAATTGCCGCGATTTACGTGGCAACCGGGCTAAGCATTGCCGTTTCTTCCGGCTGGATCATCGGCAGGCTTAGGCTGGAAAAATATGTTGCTGACTGGGTCTATCAGGTTCAGACCGGAGTCCAGTATGAAGCGGAAATCCGGTTGCTTTTTCAGGACAGAATGAGGGCCGGGTTGACATCGGTACAGGAGGTTTTAAGTAAAGTTTGGCTCTATCTCGTTCTTGGTGTCGGGGTGGGCGCTGCAGTTCATGGATATGCACCTGAAGACCTGCTGGCGGATATAATGGGACAAAATTCCTGGTATTCCGTTCCGCTTTCGGTTCTGATCGGGATTCCGCTGTACTCGAATGCTGCGGGAATTTTGCCGGTTGTCAGTGTCCTGATTGAAAAGGGAGTCCCAATAGGAACGGCTCTGGCTTTTATGATGTCAGTTATCGGGTTATCCCTGCCCGAACTGGTGATCCTGAAAAAAGTCCTGAAAGTCAAAATGCTCTTCATCTTCGCCGGAATCGTAGGAACCGGAATTCTGATCGTTGGCCTTTTGCTGAACAGCCTGATTTAAACTCTTTCTCAATCCGGAATCCAGTATGAAACCCCTGACAGTGCTTTTTCTTTTTCCGCTGACCCTGATGCTTTCCTCATGTGAAAAAATTACCGAGGCTTTTTCTGCACTTTCCTGTCAATTTCGGGTGAAGTCTGTTTCTGAAACCCGGATTTCCGGAATTTCCATTCAAAATAAAACCACAGTCTCTGAAATCTCCGCTTTTGACCTTCTCCTGATTGGAAGTGATCTGACTGCGGGAAAAATTCCGTTTGCATTTAATCTGAATTTAGAAGCCAAAAATCCAAATGACAAAAATGCGTTACTGGCTGCCTTCGACTGGATTCTGGTGGTAAATGATCAGGAGCTGATTACCGGGACCCTGGCAAATCCGGTAACCCTGCCCGGCGGGGACGCGGTTACAGGGATCACACTGCCCGTCGAAACTGATCTTCTGGCTCTGGTTCCAGGTGGCGGACTTGAAGATATTCTGAATGTGGCACTGGCCGTTTCAGGGTACAACTCGAAGCCCGGAAATGTAAAAGTGAAGATCAAACCGAATCTGTCCGTAGCCGGGGTTTCAATACCTTATGGAGACTACATAACCGTCGGGGTTGGCTTTTAATTCATTATTTACCGCAGAGGTGCAGAGAAATAACACCCATTTTTAAAAGAAATGGAAACAATGACTTTAAAATAAAACCTGGTTTTCTTTCGTTTTAGCGGCTTTGCGAGAATTCTCTTCTTTATACAATTTCATTAGAAGTTTACATGATTTTCGCCAGATATTGCCTGCAAACCAAAAATAAGTTTACCTTTGTTCTATGTTAACTTCAATAAACCGTCATTCATCGTGGATTATGCTCGCCGGAATTCTTTTCCTGGCTGCTGAATTATTTCCCTCCATTCAGCTTTGCAGTATGGGTTTGGGTTGCGAAATGCCGGTTCAGAAATCCTGCTGTGAAAAAGAGTCCGGCAGAAAAACGATTTCTCCTGACTCACAATCCTGCTGCACGTCGATTACCATCAACAAACTGGAAACCGAAAAGCTGACAACTGAAAATTCAGTTTCAACAGCAGTTGCAGTGGTTTCAACTGACCTTTCTGTTTTGACGGTCGCCTCACTTCCGGTTCAAACACCGGTTCTTGTTCTCCCCGGTTCTCCACCCCCCGTTTATCTTTCCTGCAAAGTTTTCCTGATTTAAGTCTGGTTTCTCAGCTTTCCGGAAAATGGTTTTGGGTGAATGCATCCTTCGATACAATCCGTCTGACGACGGATTACTCAGGATGACAATTTATAATTCTCTTTAAAACTCACTTCAAATCCATTCTCCGGAATTCAATTTCTTACCTGAATTTAGTTCACCGGAGAAACCATGCGCATTTTACATTTTTTATTTTTATTTCTTTTAGTCGGAACAGGTCAAGGCCAGACGCTTGACAGTCTGGTTGCTTCGCTTATTAGTAACCATCCTGATTTAAAATCGGCTCAGGCTGAACAGGAAATTGCCCGGGCAAAACAGCTTCAGTCGGGCGCCTGGGAAGCACCAAGGGCCGGAGTCGAATTTTTCAATGCGCCCGTTTCAGGTTTTCCAAATCCGATGAAAGACCAGCAGGAACTGGATTATTCCATCAGTCAGATGATTCCCTTTCCCGGAAAACTTTCTGCCATGAAGGATGCTGCCGGGTTCAACTCAGATATGATGGGACATGGATTTCAGGTCAGGCAAAACCAACTGATCAGACAGTTGAAAAAAGCCTGGAATGATCTTGTTCTGGCAGATGAACTGATCCGGATCACTGAAGGCTCTTTTCAAAATCTGAAACAGGCAGCAGAAATCACCTCACGGCAATACAGCAACGGACAGTCGTCACTTGCGGCTGTACTAAGTTTGCAAACGGCACTTTCCATGAAGGAAAATGATCTTGCCATGGCGAAATCTGACCGGATGATGACCGAGGCCATGGTGAACCAACTTGCAGCACGTCCAGCAGACCAACCCATCCGGACAGAAGCCTCAGTCATTCCCCATTTTGCTGATTGGACTTTTACCAGACTTGCAGATCTTGCTGAGGAAAATCAGCCCGAATTGAAACAGATGTCAGCCGGAATGATGATGGCATCTGCTGAAAAAAAAGCTGCTGAACGGGAGTATTACCCCGATTTTGAAATCAAAGGTCAGTACAAGCACATGCTGGAAATGGATAAGGATTTCTGGTCGCTGATGGTTGGGATTTCCATCCCGGTTGCACCCTGGTCATCCGGTTCTGTTGAAGGAAAAGTTGCCGAAGCATCCGCCCGTGAAAATCAGACCCGGTTTAATAAAGAATCTGCCCGGCAGATGATCAGAAGTCAGGTCCGGCAATTTCTGGCAAAGGCAGAATCTGAACATCATCACCTGATGGAATTTCAGGATGTGATTATCCCTCAGTCCACTTTTTCATTGGAATCAACCCTGACTGCCTATCAGAACGGAAAAGCAGAATTCAGCATGGTTATGGAAGCCATCCGGATGCAGCTTGAGGCAGAGTCTGGTTATCAAACAGCAAGAAATGCCTATTTAAATGCACTGGCTGATCTGGAATGGATCACAGCAACTCCATTGGAGAACTGGTAACATGACTCTTTACCGATTTACACTTTCAACGGTTTTTACCGTCCTTCTGATCAACGGAATTACGTTTTATTTTCTTGATCCGGAAGGATTTCAATCCGGGATCATCCTGTCACTCCTTGCCGGCGGAATGGCTATCCGGATTTACTACACTTTTTCGGGCGGAACCCGGTCCTGCTGCTCAACACCTGTAAAAAACAAGGGCTTCATTGCCCGTTTCAAAGAAAAATTATGACTAAACTTCTTCTTTTCATTCTTGCCGGTTTACTTGCCGGACTTGGCCTCGGTTATCTGGTTTTTTCGGGATCCATGGAAACCCAACACGGAAAACAGGAATCAGAAAACACCACTCCAATTGAAAACCTGCATTCAGGAGACAATGAAAATCAGGCCGGGCAGATCCGCATTGATCCGGCCGTCCAGCAAAAAATGGGCATCCGCACAGAACTTGCAGAACTGAGAAAGCTGAGTCCGTCGGTGAGAGCAAACGGCGTCGTTGCTCCGGATGAAACGGCTCAGACTGCAGTAACTGCCCGGATAATGGGATATGTAGAAAAACTCCACATGGATTTTACCGGAAAACCCGTCAGAAAAGGACAGGCGTTACTTGAACTTTACAGTCCGGATCTGGTATCCGCACAGGAAGAATATCTGCAGGCTCTGACTTACGAAGCCACCCTTCCTGCAGAAACGCAAAAATTATCTGGTCTTGCAAAATCCCGGCTGCTCAACTGGGGAATTCCGGAAAGTGAACTCAAAACACTGGAAACCTCGAAAAAAGTAAAGAGAACGCTCACACTGGTTTCACCTTCAGACGGACTCATTTCCGAAAAAATGGTAGTTGAAGGTCAGGCTGTTGAAGCAGGAATGACCTTGTTCAGAATTACCAATCTGGCTACCGTTTGGGTTTTGGCTGATGTATATCAGAATGAGTTGTCACTTGTCAAAGTCGGGTCACCGGCAACAATCAGTTTACAGGGACTTTCAGGTCCCGATTTTAAAGGAACCGTTTCCTTCGTTAACCCGGAATTAAACTCAGAAACCAGAACTGTGAAAATCCGGATTGAAGTGAAAAATTCATCCGACCAGAAACTAAAACCGGGACTTTTTGCCTCCGTCTCAATTTCCCGGCCAGGCGGGGCCTCTGTCTTGTCGGTTTCATCCCAATCACTTATTCATACCGGATCGGCAACCGTTGCGATTCTTTCGCTTGATGGCGGATATTTTGAACCCCGGGAAGTTGAAACCGGATTTAGTTCAGACGGATTTACAGAGATTTTATCCGGACTTCATCTCGGCGAAAAAGTGGTGACTTCTTCACAATTTCTGGTGGATTCAGAAAGCAATCTGAAGTCTGCTTTACTCCGGATGAGCAGCCATCAGCATGAGCATATTTCGGAAACTGCAGGTGAAAATACCAAGGGAAAATCCGGCGCCAAAAAAGTAATTTATACCTGCCCGATGCATCACAACATTATCCGAGATCAGATGGGGACCTGTCCGATCTGCAAAATGGATCTGGTAAGGAAGGAACTCTGATGCTGGAGAAAATCATCACCTGGTCGGTGAACAATAAGTTCATTGTCATTCTGTTGACAGCCGGTGCCCTTGCTGCCGGTACGTGGTCGGCGTTTAACACGCCAATTGATGCCATTCCGGATCTTTCGGATGTGCAGGTCATCGTTTACACCGACTATCAGGGCCAGTCACCGGTCACCGTTGAAGACCAGATCACCTATCCGCTTACGACTGCTTTGGTTTCAGTTCCGGGATCCAAAACCGTTCGGGGATATTCGTTTTTCGGATATTCACTGGTTTACGTTTTATTTGAAGATGGAACCGATCCGTACTGGGCAAGAAGCCGGGTTCTCGAATATCTGAACACCGCACAAAAGCGCCTTCCCGCAGGAGCCGTTCCAACTTTAGGTCCCGACGCCTCAGGTGTTGGCTGGGTTTTTCAATATACACTTACGTCACCAACACGTTCCCTTGCAGAACTTCGGTCCCTGCAGGACTGGTTTTTGAAATATGAACTGGCGTCAGTGGAGGGTGTTGCCGAAGTGGCGTCAGTTGGCGGATTCGTCAAACAATATCAGGTAACCGTTGATCCGCTTCGTCTTGCATCGTATAAAATCACACTTCCGATGGTTGAAATGGCCATCATGAAAAGCAATCAGGATGCGGGCGGAGAAACCCTCGAACTTGGTGAAACCGAGTTTATGATCCGCGGACTTGGCTATCTGAAATCAGAAGATGACATCCGGGCCATTCCGGTTATGACGGATGAGATGTCGGGAACGCCTGTTTTTCTGAAGGATATTGCGGATGTGACGACCGGACCTGAAATGCGCCGCGGACTCATGGAATGGAACGGAGAAGGTGAAGCAGTTGGTGGTATTGTGGTCATGCGCCACGGGCAGAATGCCCTGAAAACCATTGATGGAATCAAGAAAAAACTTGAAGAAATCCGGGCCGGGTTACCATCAGATGTGACTATTGAAACCGGTTACGACCGGTCAGATTTAATTCTTCGTGCCATAGATACGCTTCGTGAAAAATTACTCGAAGAAATTCTGATTGTCGGGTTGATCAGCATTCTGTTTTTACTTCATGCAAGAAGTGCACTTGTCGCCATTTTCACACTTCCGACCGCCATCCTGATGGCTTTTATCGTCATGAAATGGCAGGGGTTAAACGCCAATATCATGTCTTTGGGCGGTATTGCCATTGCCATCGGGGCCATGGTGGATGCTGCCATCATCATGATCGAAAATACCCACAAACATCTGGAACATGAGACTGAAAAACCCGAATCTGAACGACGGAATCACTGGTCGGTCGTTCTGGAAGCTTCGAAGGAAGTGGGTCCGACCTTATTCTGGTCACTCGCCGTCATTACGGTTTCGTTTCTCCCCGTATTTGCGCTTGAAGCAGAATCCGGCCGGCTTTTTCACCCGCTCGCTTTTACCAAAACCTACTCAATGGCAGCGGCAACGATACTCTCAGTGACCATTATTCCGATTTTAATGGGATATTTTATCCGGGGAAAGATCCTGCCCGAACATAAAAATCCGGTTAACCGGTTTCTGATAAACCTGTACCGGCCGGTGATGCATTTTTCACTGAAAAAGCCGGTTTCAGTTATTGTTGTTGCTGTTATTCTGGTTGTGATCACCTGGATCCCCCTGTCGAGACTGGGAACGGAATTCATGCCGCCCATGTGGGAAGGTGACATTCTCTACATGCCAACGACCCTTCCGGGAATTTCTATCACCAAAGCAAAGGAATTGCTTCAGCAGACTGATAAAATCATCCGGTCATTTCCGGAAGTGGAATCTGTCTGGGGAAAAGCCGGACGGGCGGAAACAGCTACCGATCCTGCCGGACTTGACATGCTCGAAACCACCATCCGGCTGAAACCGGAATCCGACTGGCGGCCGGGAATGACGAAAGAAAAACTGATCGCCGAACTGAATGAGGCCATTCAGTTTCCGGGGTTGACGAATGCCTGGACGCTTCCGATCAAAACCCGGATTGACATGCTGAGTACGGGAATTAAAACTCCGGTCGGAATAAAAATCTCGGGTGCAAATCCGGATTCACTTCAGGCAATTGGTCAGCGGGTGGAAGCTGTGATCAGAACCGTTCCGGGAACCTCTTCGGCTTTTGCTGAACGGGCAGCCGGCGGCAATTATTTTGATATTTCAATCCGGCGTGAAGATGCTGCGAGGTACGGACTTTCCGTCGCTGATATTCAGGATGTCATCCGGACAGCCATGGGCGGAATGGCGGTAACGACAACGGTTGAAGGACTTGAACGTTACCCGGTTTCGCTCAGATACAGCCGTGATTTCAGGGATTCACCCGAAGCACTCATGAGAACTCTCATTTCAACACCTTCCGGGGCACAGATACCATTGAATCTGGTTGCAGAATATAAACTGACCAAAGGTCCAATGGTGATCAGAACAGAAGACACACGGCCCAATTCCTGGGTCTTTGTGGACCTGACCACCTCTGATATTGGCGGATACATTGAACAGGCGCAAAAAATAATCAGCAAAAACATTCAGCTGCCGGCGGGCTACAGTTTAATCTGGTCGGGTGAGTTCGAGTACATTCAACGGGCAGAAAAACGCCTGATGGTCGTCATTCCATTGACACTTTTGCTGATTATTCTGATCCTCTATATCAACACCAAGTCTGCGGTTAAAACTGGGATTGTGCTGCTTGCTGTGCCGTTTTCGCTGATCGGGGCCATCTGGTTTCTCTGGATTCTCGATTATAACATGTCGGTCGCAGTTTGGGTGGGTTTGATTGCTTTGGCTGGACTTGATGCCGAAACCGGTGTGGTGATGCTGCTGTATCTCGACCGGGCTTATGAGAAAGCCAAACTTTCGGGAACGATGACGTTGTCCGGATTAAAAGATGCCGTTGATGAAGGTGCCGTTCAGCGTGTCCGTCCGAAAATCATGACCGCAGCGGTGATTATTGCCGGCCTGCTGCCGATTCTCTGGAGTACCGGAACCGGTGCCGACGTCATGAAACGGATTGCAGCACCGATGGTTGGGGGTGTCGTAACCTCGGTTTTGCTTGAACTGCTTGTTTATCCGGCGGTTTATTTTCTGTGGAAGAAAAGAAAAATTCACTCTTGATAGTTTTGATTCAGGTTTAACAACTAAAAAAAGGAACAGACAATGAAAACGAAAACAATTCTCCAAACAGGCCTTTTATTGCTTGCATTTGTTTTTTCAGCCAATCAGGTCATGGCACAGACTCCGCCTGATTCTTTAAAAACAAAATCCTGCTGCCAGATGGATAAGAGCGAAAAGGGTGATGAAAAGGCAATGGATTGCAAGGAAACCATGAAAAAGTCGGAGGTGAAAGCAGACGTTCCTGCCACTGAAAAGCCAGTTAAGTCTAAGGAACCTGCTGTAAGTTATACCTGCCCGATGCATCCGGAAGTTAAAAGTGAAAAACCGGGAAAATGTCCAAAATGCGGAATGAATCTGGAGAAAAAGAAGTAGAAGTAAATTCATGCAGAGCAGGAAAATAATCGGATTAAATTGACATTTCCTGTCGATTGTCATAATTTTGTTCATCGATATCCCATAGGGCTTCGGTCTTATGGCGCAAGGGCAACATAGAAATGTGTTGCCCTTTGCATTTAAAAGGATCCCATGAGAACAAATATTTACATTGACGGTTTTAATTTTTATTACAGCTCAGTAAAGGGATCTTCCTTTAAGTGGTTGGATTTTAATACTTTATGTAAAAATATTCTCACTGACTCACACCAAATTGAACAAATTAATTACTTCACTGCACGAGTCTCTGGTCGCTTTGATTCTTCCCAGCCACAACGCCAAGATACTTTTATAAGAGCAATTCAGGCTCATATTCCTAACCTAACAATACACTTCGGTACCTTTCTTAGTCACGAAGTCTCTGCGCCTTTGGCAAATCCTGTTCCTCCAAGGTTTAAAGAAAGAATTATTTAAACCGAAGAAAAAGGATCGGATGTTAATTTAGCAGTTCATATGCTAAACGATGCTTGGAAAAATTCTTATGATTGTGCAGTATTGATTTCGAATGATAGTGATTTTGTGGAAGCCGTTAAACTTGTTAAGTTATTAGGCAAAAAAGTCATAATTTTATTGCACAGGAAAACAAAACAATCACAGATGCTTTGCAGTCATGCCGATGCAGTACTAAGATACTCAGACTCACAATTAGCAATTTCCCAATTACCAAATCCAATACCTGGAACTACAATTAGGAAACCTGCAAATTGGTGATTTCTAAAAGCAGCTTTGAAAACAAATGACTCGTAAACACCATACCGAATCAAATACCCGAATGAAAAACATTTCTGATCTTATATCCAAATTGTCTGTTTCTAAATTTCAAAAAGCCAATGGAGATACAGGTAGGCCATTGAAGGAGGTTATGAAGGACATCAGAAAAAAAATCAGGGAAAAGTCCACCCAAAATCATTCCCGACCAGAAATTTTATAAGATTCTATTTCCCCAAAAGAAATTACTGGAAACAAGTTTCTATTCTCTCTGATATCAGAAAGTAACTGACTGTTGGATGCCAAATTCTCTGATTCAGCTGATTCAAGTATATAAAGAATTTCCTGATTCATACTTCGTTTATTTCGCTCAGCACGGATTTTAATTCTTTGCAGTAAATCCGGGGATATAAGTTTGATTGTATAGGTAGACATAATGGTTCCGTATTGGTTCCAAATTTGAAAATTTGAATTCCAAAATCAAGACGAGCCTTTACTTCACCAGCATGATTTTTGAAGTTAAAACCGTCCCCCCAACTTCTAGTCTGGTCAAATAAATCCCTGTTGAAAGCTCAGCTCCGGAAAAAGAAACGGCGTGCCCGCCAGCCTGAAATCCGGAATTTTTAACAAGAACTGCAACCGTTCTACCAGTAATATCCAAAACAGAAAGTGTGACTTTTTCTGCCTCAGGTAAGTAAAACCGGAGCTGGGTTTCCGGGTTAAAAGGATTGGGATAATTCTGAAGAAGTGCAAGTCTCTCCGGATGGACCGTTACAGTTAAAATTTTACTGAAGCTTACCGTTCCATCAAGATCAATCTGTTTTAACCGGAAAACAGCCGGTAACAGGGGACTTGTGACTGGTGAAGAAAAACGATATGATTGCGGTTCGGTTGTGGTTCCATTTCCGGCAACAAAACCAACCTTTTCCCAATTTTCAGTCTGTGAGCCTGTTGAAAATCTGTCTTCTGACTCCTGACTTCTGACTTCTTGCCTTTCCACTTCCCATCCAAAATTGTTTGTTTCTGATGCTGTACTCCAGTTCAGAGTCACAATATTGCCCGATTGTGAACCGGAAAACGAAACCAGTTCTACCGGAACCGTTTGCCAGCCAATCCTGACATTATCCAGACCAACGATATCAACATTGGTGGTGTACTCACCCCGGATCTGGAGAAGAGTTAGACTTGATAGTGCAGCCTGGAATTCAGATTCGGAAGGGCTGCCTCCGGTAAGGCTTGTTTTTTTCCATCCGGAAACAGCGGTAAGCGGAATTGTATAGCTGACCCATTGTCCGGCAGCAGAAGGCGAACCGAAATTGTAGACCAAATCGAACCCTGCTCCCTGAATCCGGATATCGGCAAGGGATGGATTGGCATCACCCAAATAATTTACCATGAGATCGAAATACAGTGTATCACCCAGGAAAAGGGATTGATCGCCAAGAAATCCAGCCGGTGCATTGAAGTAAAAGTAGATTCCGGAGGTGTTATCTGTCGCTGAAATGTACCCACCCGGATTTCCTCCTGTTGGAAAATAATCCGGCACCGGATACCGTTTGGCATCAGAGGTCGTCTGCCAGCCTTCATCGTTTGAATCAAACGTACTTACGGGTTGACCAAACACAGACCCGGCCATAAAAAGAGTAAGAAAAAATGCAAGATTCCGCATAGAAATTCCTTTTTGCCAAATTAACTGAATTTTGGACCGGAATGTCAATTTGTTGGCAGACTTCTACTCTTTCGTGTGATGGTACAAACAAAAAAGCCAGTCGGGTGACTGGCTTTTTTGTTCGTGAATCCTCAAACCGTTACTTGATTGATTGAAGGGTTTTCATGTAGTTGGCCCGGGTAAAAGCAGCCGGATCTTTCACATGCCGGTAACTCATAGACCCCCTCATCTGAGAAAGGGACTCATATTCATGTTCCTCCATCCAGTGCTTCATTTCCATTTCAATCTCAGTTAGCCTGCCGATCCCGTTTTTCAGAAGGGCAGAGGCCAGCATGGTGACATCTGCGCCGGCCATAATCAGCTTCAGGACATCATAAGAGGAATGAACGCCGGTTGTTGCTGCCAGGCTGCAGGAATTGAGATGCCCGTACAAAATGGCAAGCCACCGTAAAGGAAGCCTCATTTCAGCCGGTGAGGAGAATTGAAGATTGGGCATGACTTCAAGCGCATCCAGATCAATATCCGGCTGATAAAACCGGTTAAAAAGGACCAATCCGTCTGCACCGGCTTCATTCAGTCGCTTGGCCATATTGGCAAAGGAACTGAAGTAAGGTCCGACTTTGATAGAAACAGGAATCGTCACTGCATATTTGACACTTTTCAGGTCTTCGATGTAGATATTTTCCACATCCAGAGCACTTTTTGAAAAGTCGGTTGCAATATGATAGACATTCAGTTCAATGGCATCTGCACCGGCATCCTGCATTTTTCTTGCATATTTTGTCCAGCCACCGGGTGTAACCCCGTTCAGGCTTGCAATTACCGGAATGTCAACCGCCTTTTTCAGCTTGTGGATCTGCTCCAGGTAATCCTCTGCTTCACGGTTGTAATATTCTTCAGGTGTCGGGAAATAATCCAAAGCCTCAGCAAATGATTCGGTTCCCTGTTCCAGAAAGGTATCAAGTGCCTGATTGTCATGCTCAATCTGTTCTTCAAACAGCGAGTACATCACCACAGCACTGGCACCGGCATCCTCAAGCTGTCTGACTTTTGCAACGTCAGTAGAAAGCGGAGAGGCTGAGGCCACCAGCGGACTTTTAAGTTTTAATCCGAGGTAATTCGTCGAGATATCCATTTCAGTTCTCCTTTCTTACTGGATTGATTCCGTTGCCGTTCGTGCTGAAATCCTCTGAGGCCAGGGTTTCATAATGCTTCCATCTGGCCTGAACATCCTTCTGGTTCTGATCCAAAAGCATTTTAGCCGTTTCCGGATGCATTTTCGTCAGCATCTTATACCGGGTTTCATTATAAATATAGTCTTCGAGCCTGATTTTAGGGGCTTTTGAATCGAGCTGGAACGGATTTTTGTTTTCTGATACCAGATCCGGATTGTACCTGAACAGATTCCAGTGACCCGAATCAACCGCCAGTTTTTGTTGCTGCATACCGTATTTCAGGTTATACCCGTGGGCAATACAATGACTGTAGGCAATAATCAGAGACGGACCGTCATATTTTTCGGCCTCCTGAATTGCCTTGATTGTCTGAACATCACTGGCTCCCATTGCAATTCTGGCCACATACACATTCCCATAACTCATCGCGATAAGCCCAAGGTCCTTTTTGCCGTTTCTCTTACCTCCAGCAGCAAATTTGGCAACTGCCCCCATTGGGGTTGATTTGGACATCTGTCCCCCTGTATTGGAGTAAACTTCGGTATCCAGAACCAGAATATTCACATTCCGGCCAGAGGTCAGAACATGGTCCAGTCCACCGTAACCAATATCATAAGCCCAGCCGTCTCCACCAACAATCCAGACTGATTTTTTAACCAGATAATCGGCCAGAGTCAGCAGCATGACGGCAGCACTCCCGGTCAGGGTCTTCAGGGCTGTTTTGAGTTTATCAACCCGTTCCCGCTGGGCAAAGATTTCATGTTCTTCCTTTTGTTCTGCCGAGAGAATTCCCTCTACCAGGGCCGGATCGAGCTGGTCTTTCAGCGAGATCAGGTATTCAGTGGCCATTTCCTTGTGTTTATCAATGGAGAGCCGGTAACCAAGACCAAACTCTGCATTATCCTCGAAAAGAGAATTGGACCATGCAGGACCGCGCCCCTCTTTATTTTTCGCCCACGGCGTTGTCGGCAGGTTACCACCATAAATCGAAGAACACCCAGTCGCATTGGCTACGACCATCCGGTCACCGAACAATTGGGAAACCAGTTTCAGGTAAGGTGTTTCCCCGCAACCCGCACAGGCCCCAGAAAACTCGAATAAAGGCTGAAGCAACTGGGATCCTTTTACGGTTGAGGCATTAACTTTCGACCGGTCATACTCTGGCAGGTTCAGGAAAAAGTCCCAGTTTTTCTTTTCTGTTTCCCTGATCGGAAGCTGCGTCGCCATATTAATGGCCTTCAGGGAGGTGTTCTGTTTATTTTTTGCCGGGCAGATTTCGACACAAAGTTCACATCCGGTGCAATCTTCAGGCGCAATCTGGATGGTATATTTTGTGCCTGGATCAAATTCCCGTCCTTTCGCCTCAGTTGATTTGAAGGTCTCAGGAGATCCTGACAGATATTTTCCGTCATAAGCCTTAATCCGGATTACCGCATGCGGACAAACCAGCGCACATTTCCCGCATTGAATGCAGGTCTCCGGATCCCAAACAGGGATTTCAGAAGCAATATTCCGTTTTTCCCATTGGGTTGTTGCAGTTGGCCAGGTTCCATCGGCTGGCATCATGGAGGTGGTAATCTGGTCCCCTTTTCCGGCCATCATCAGCGATGTTACCTTTTTTACAAAGTCTGGGGCCAGATCAGAAACAACAGCCGGCTCGGCCAGTGTGCCGGTAACGGTTGCGGGGTAATTGACTTCAAACAGGTTCTCAAGGGTTTGGTCAATGGCCTCAAAGTTTTTCCTGACAATTTCTTCACCCTTTTTGCCATACGTTTTTTTAACAGCATCTTTAATTTTTCCGATGGCTTCCTCTCTGGAAAGAACACCCGAAATAGCAAAGAAACAGGTTTGCATGATGGTGTTAATCCTGCCGCCCATACCGGTTTTTTTGGCAACCTCTAGTCCATCGATGACATAAAACCTGATCTTCCTTGAAATTATCTGCTGCTGCATCCGGCCGGGCAGGTGGTTCCAGACTTCCTCTTTCGAATACGGGCTGTTCAGTAAAAATACCGCTCCGGGTTCCGCTTCAGCCAGCATGTCAAATTTCTCAACAAACGCAAACTGATGACATGCCACAAAGGTGGGCCGGGAAATCAGGTAAGTTGACCGGATCGGCTTTTTCCCGAACCGGAGGTGAGAAGTCGTCATGGAGCCTGATTTTTTGGAATCATAGACGAAGTATCCCTGTGCAAAATTCGAAGTTTCCTCTCCGATAATTTTGATGGAGTTTTTGTTGGCACCAACGGTTCCGTCTGCTCCAAGTCCATAAAACATTCCCCTGAAGACATCCGGAGTTTCTGTGGTAAAGTCCGCATCATAAACCAGATGGGAATTCGTCAGGTCATCTGTAATGCCGATTGTGAAATGGTTTTTGGGTTTATCTTTTTTCAGCTCATCATAAATAGCTTTGATCATAGCCGGGGTAAATTCCTTCGAGGAAAGTCCGTACCGGCCGCCGATAAATTTTGGGAACGATGCTGTAGGAAGTGTCCCGTCCTGCATCGATTCGGTAAGCGCCGTCAGCACATCATGATAAAGCGGTTCACCGTTGGATCCCGGTTCCTTGGTTCTGTCGAGAACTGCCAGCGCCTTTGTTGTCACCGGAAGGGCCTGGATCAGATGTTCCCGGCTGAACGGGCGGTACAGCCGAACTTTTATCAGACCGATTTTCTCTCCTCTGGATGCTAGATAATCGACTGTTTCGGATGCAGCCTCGGCTCCTGACCCCATCATGATAATTACCCGGTCAGCATCCGGTGCCCCGTAATAATCAAACAACCGGTACTGTCTGCCGGTCAACCCTGCAAACTCATCCATCACTTTCTGGATAATTCCCGGGGTTTTTTCATAAAACGGATTTACCGTTTCACGGCCCTGAAAATACACATCCGGGTTTTGGGCAGTTCCCCGCATAACCGGTGAATCCGGGGTTAAAGCTTTTTTTCTGTGAGCAATTACAAGGTGATCCGGCATCATCGCCTTTAAATCCTCACTGGTGAGCTGCTCAATTTTCGAGACTTCATGTGACGTTCTGAATCCGTCAAAAAAGTGAATAACAGGCAGATGGGCTTCGAGTGTTGCACGGTGGGCAATTAAAGCAGTATCCATTACTTCCTGGGGGTTGTTCGAGGCCAGCATGATCCAGCCGGTCTGGCGGGCAGCCATTACGTCTGAGTGATCCCCAAAAATTGAAAGTCCCTGTGCGGCAAGTGACCGGGCAGTAACATGAAAGACGGTTGAAGTCAGTTCCCCGGCTATTTTGTACATATTCGGGATCATCAGAAGAAGACCCTGCGAAGCCGTAAAGGTGGTTGTTAAAGCTCCGGTTTGCAGGGCACCGTGAACAGCACCTGCAGCCCCCCCTTCGCTTTGCATCTCGGTAACGCTGGGAACGGTTCCCCAGATATTTTTTTGTCCCTTAGCTGAATACTCATCTGAAAGTTCTCCCATGGTGGATGAGGGAGTAATCGGATAGATAGCAATGACTTCATTTACCTTATGTGCCACAAAGGCGGCTGCCTCGTTGCCATCAATCGTAACCATTTTCCGTTTCATTTTTTTCCTCTGTTTACCAACATTTAGTCTCTGCAGAAGCAGATTTTTTCACAGTCATGAAGGTAGAACTGATTTCGGAAAGATTAAAGCCCGAATTATCTCCGGACTGGCCATTCCGGTTAGAAGTTGATTAAATAAAGGGCAAAGATGGACAACCCTGCAAATTGAATATAATTAAAGGATTAGAACATCTTTTTCAGAAGTTGTCCCTTACCCCGGGACAAAGAAGATTGGCAGAAGATAAAGCTCTGGTGATGCCGGTTCAGAGAGCTCTGGCCCGGTTGTGAGGAGAGGAAAACATGGATACCCAACCAAACGACAAAAGCCACCTTTTGGGGGTGGCTTTTGATAAAAAAAAGCCGGCAGCGACCTACTCTTCCAGGTATGAGA
>JAKLJL010000010.1 GCA_023151185.1 Bacteroidota bacterium | reverse complement strand
GAATAAAATCACAAAATCCGCACGGCTACAAATTTCCGGTTATGCCAATGCCGTTCTTCCGTGCGGAAACGCAACCGACTAATTCAAATCGGTATTCCTTCCCCATCCTTCCGGCGAAACGCCGGACCGGCAATCTCAAACTCCCTTTCCCTTCGGGGAGGTACTTTTTACGGATAAAAAGTACCCAAAAATCCTCTGCAGAATCGAACCCGCCGTTTCCTTGCCCTTGCCCGCCTGCCCCCACATCCTGACCGGATGGCTTGTTCCAGTCTCACGGGTTCTGTGGTTTTTCGGCCAAGATCTGAAACGCACGAAACGTCTCCCACGCTGCACGGCGCGATTCTGCTCAATTCGGCTCCAAACTTTGGACGACGGATGAAGTGATTTTCTTTGGGTTCGGCAATAAAGCTACCGGGTGGCACAGAGCCATTTCCGGAAACCAGAGCTCTATAGGTTAGAATTTTGTATTCCGCCGTCAGCCGCATGCCCGCGACAAAGTCTTGGGGTCGACGCAGTGACCAGCGAAGTGTCCGGTTATAAAAAATCAGTGTCTGTGAGAGGGAATTAAAACTTCAGCTCATCGTTCTTGTTCTGATTTTTTCAGGACCGGAGCGCCAGTCACAAGTCTTAGAGCGGCTGGGCGGTAACGTTTTTGCGGGACTTTTTTGAAAAAGTCCCCATCCTTCCGGCGAAACGCCGGACCGGCAACCTCATACTCTCTTTCCCTTCGGGGAGGTACTTTTTACGGATAAAAAGTACCCAAAAATCCTCAGCAGAATCGAACCCGCCGTTTCCTTGACTTTTCCCGCCTGCCCCCACATCCTGACCGGATAACCTGTTCCATACTCACGGGTTCAGTGGTTTTTCGGTCAGGATCTGAAACGCACGAAACGTCTCCCACGCTGCACGGCGCGATTCTGCCAATTAAAACTGCTAACTTTGGGTGCCTGACTGGGCAGTTTTCTTTTGGTTCTGAGAAAACAGCCAAACCACCCCTAACCCCTCCTTTAGAAAAGGAGGGGAAAAGGACACTGAGGCTCTATAGGTTAGAATTTTGTATTCCGCCGTCAGCCGCATGCCCGCGACGAAGTCTTGGGGTCGACGCAGTGCCCTCAGCCCCGGAGGGGTGACATCCTGCTTGCCCGTGGCGAAGCCTTGGGGTAGCCCGGGGCGTCAGCCCCGGGGGAAAGAATAAAATCACAAAATCCGCACGGCCACAAATTTCCGGTAATACCAATGCCGTTCTTCCGTGCGAAAAATGCAACTGCCAAATTCAAATCGGTATTTCTTCTTCAGCTTTCCATCAAAACGCCGGACCTATCAATTAAAAATATATTTTTCCGGAAATTTAGTCAGTGATTGCCACAGTCACGGTTTCCAGTTCCAGAACTTTTCCCAGATCTGCCGGATTGACCGCCACCAAGAATCCCCGTTTACCCCCGTTGATGTAAAGTTCAGTCAGATCAAAAAGGGACTTTTCAGCATAGATCTTCATCTTCCGCCGAGTCCCGAACGGTGAGGTCCCGCCAAACTGATACCCGGTAAACCGGGTTGCGGTTGGTTCGGATGCAGGGGTAACGGTTTTCACGCCGAGCAGCCTTGCCAGAGCTTTTACTGATACTTCCCGGTCGCCATGCATCAGCACCAGAAAAGGATCTCCCCGGTCGGGTTCAAAAACCAGGGTTTTGATCACCAAATGTTCACTGATCTGTAAAAGTTCTGCAGAATACCGGGTGCCGCCTTTTTCCTTCCACGGGAAAAGATACGGCCGGAACGGAATATGTCCGGATCTGAGACTTCTGACGGCGGGAGTTACCGGTATTTTTGCGGGATTTATCTCATACATCTGGATTTTCACTTGTGAACACTGTCACCAGTTCATTTTGCAATTGGCCGGTTTTAATCCGATTTTAAGAAAAACAGGATCCTGCTGGCTTCGAACCGGAACCTGACAGGCAAAAATAGTCTTTATAAAATCAATAACCGGAATCAAAATGAAGAAAACACTCCTTTCCCTGCTCCTTCTCGCTGCTGCAGCAGGGGTTCAGGCTCAGCAGCCCTTGACTGTTGCAGAATTTACCTGGGTTGCTGATCACAACGGCAACCTGAGCTGTATCGAATCAACCCGGCCGGCAAGTTCACTTGAAAAAAGTGCTGCCGCCTTTACCCGGCAATTGTCGGTGATTGAATCCACCCTGAAGTCAGCCGGGGGAGACGGACATCTGAATATTATTCTGCGGGCCACCGATCAGTTGAAAGCCAATCCCACTGCCCAGGCTTCCTTCGTCAAGGCAGCAGAAGCCTGGGAACAGGTCATTTTAACTCCTGTCACCATCGTCATTGATGTGGATTACGGTCCGACCCGGTTCGGATCGGCTTATTCATCTTCCAGTGTAATCGGATCCACCAGTTCTGCTATTTATGCGGCAACGACAGGGAAAAATGCGACAGGCAATCCGGAAACCTTTCAGGCATTCGGCGAAACCCTGTCCGGAAAACATGAAGGACTTTCAAGTCTGTACTCAGCAATTCCCAGTCCGCTGACTGCCGATCTGGGAACCATCAATTACCCGATTGCAACCCGTTCGAACCTTCAGGCCCTGGGTTATTTCGATGCGGTGACATCTGATGTTGTGGCCTTTGGGCAAACTCCCAATATCGGATTTAACTCTGCCTTTTCCTTTGATTTCGATCAGTCTGACGGAATTGCCTCGAGCCTCACCGATTTTCAGGGAGTTACCATTCACGAAATCGGGCATGCACTGGGATTTGTCTCTTCGATCGGCTATTCTGACGGATACTGTACCACCTGGGATATTTTCCGGTTCCGTCCCGGTGCAGTCAGCAATCTGGATGAGTTTTACTCGGCAACCCGGGTGCTCACAGCAGGTCCGTTAACCGCGGGCGGAGATCATGTTTTCTGGGATGGAAATGAGGAATTTGAAGTGTCGACCGGGAATTCAAACGGAACCGGCGGGGATACCCGTCAATCTTCCCACTGGCGGGATGATGCCCTCAGAAGCACACTGCCCGCAGCAGAACGGAAAATCGGGATCATGGATCCGACTGTTGCCCGGGGTGAACTGGTCCGGATATCAGAAGCAGATCTCCGGTTACTGGCTGTGATCGGGTGGGATATTGATTTTGGCAATAAACTGAGTCCGCCAACCCAGTTTAGAGCCTTTTCTGACTTTGAAACCCCGACTTCCATGAAGGTTTCCTGGCTGAATCCGGAGTCCTTTTACGATGGCCGGATCGCCACTGACTTCAAACTTGTCCTGTTGCAGAACGGTGCTCCGATTCAGGAATACTCTTCGCCCGAAATCGGTGCTGAACAATCTCTGACTGTTGTCGGACTGACTCCGGGAGCTTCCTACACGTACGAAATGCTGCCGATTCATACGGTTTCAGGAGATACCGGCATTTCAGCTTCATTCCTCCGGATCGCCGGCGGATCTCTGGCTCCTGCCGCCTCAGAATCCATCCCGGCGGTGAATAATGGAACCACATCAATCTTTTCGCTGACCGTTCCGGCCCGGCACAATGACGGTACCCGGCTGCACAATCTCTCAGGATACCAGATTACCCGGGTACGGGATAAAGCCGTATTTACCGGAACACTGAACCCTGCCGATACCGGAAAAGTGATTACCTTTATTGATACTGCCCCTGTTGGCAGTGCATTTGCAACCCGGTATGAAATCCGGTTTACCGGATCCGGCAGTGAAACCGTCATCGGCGATGTGGCTCTGTCTGAAGTTCAGCGGCTGGGAACCCCACTGACCACGCTGGCCGAAACGTTCGAAGGGGCAGCTCCTTATAAAGTTGTCGGAACTTCCGGATGGACGGTTGAAAAGAAAGCCTTCATGTCATCGAATGCCATCGGTATTTCTTCTGTTATCTCCGGAATGACCGAAACCGCCTTCCTTGCTGCGGTTAAACCGGCTGCCGGCCAGGGGATTACCTATCGGACTATTGCCCTCCTCGACCCAGCAGTTTCTTCGGGTACGGTCGAACTGTCATCGGATGCCGGAAAGACCTGGATTGCCGTTAAAACACTGAACTGGAATTCAAACCCGGACTGGGCTGCCGGGACCACGACCTGGGTGAAAGAATCCATTCCGCTGACGGATTACGTCGGGAAGCCGGTTCTTTTCCGGTTTACCTTAACCTCGACAGGGGCCGGGTCAAAGGATCAAAGCTGGTATCTGGATGATTTTACCCTTGAAACCGTGACCGGAGTTGCCGATGAGCAACTCGTTTCCCGGTTAAATCTGGAACCTAACTACCCCAATCCGTTCAATCCGTCTACCGTGATTGGCTTTACCCTGCCGGTTCAGAGTAAAGTAACTGTTAAAGTTCTGAATATTCTGGGACAGGAAATCACGACTCTGGTTGACGGCATCCGCCCGGCCGGTCACCATGAGGTGACCTTCTCTGCAGCCGGACTTCCTTCCGGCTTGTATTTCTGCAGGATGACCTCTTCCGGACAGTCCTTTACCCGGAAGATGATTCTGTCGAAGTAAGGACTTTACTGCCTGTTACCTGATTAAGCCTGCCCTTCCCTCTCCCGAACCGGGGGAGGGAAAGCATTCCCCGGGTTTTTGACTCCGTCACAGCCCGGTACAGTTTCCCAGCCGCTGACTGCTCACCCGACCTCTTCTAAACCCATTCAACCGGATACTCTTTTAAGGGAAACACCCCCTTTTAGCGACCGGATAAACTCATGCTCATGCTTTTCAAAAGTCATGCTTATGAGTTGATCAAGTCATGCTTATGAGTTACTCAACTTATGCTAATGAATTTGGCTGATGATGCGCAGACTTGCAATCGATTTTATTGATCGGTCAGGAATCCGGTAGCGCCGGGGGAAAAAAAGCCCGGGTTGGGGTACCGGGCGAGAAATTATCCCCCACCCTGACCTTCCCGTTAAAAGGAAGGAAAGTAAACCTTTCCTGTTTGCAATTCCTTTGGGCCTCCGGGTCCTGGGTGTCTTTCCCCGGAATGGCCGGAACGGTTATTTCAGATAGGAATCGAACTGTTCCTTCGAAAGATGAACGGGCGCAATATACTGAATGGTGTTTCTGGGCTGGTCGTAAAGCTCCATAACCGGCGGCATGGCCAGTTTGTTTTCCGCCATGTACTCTCCCAGCGCCGGATAGGCTTTATAGACCCCGATAAAGACAGAAAGTGCTCCCTTGTAGGCAAAATCGGTGTAAACCGCTTCGGTCTCCGGGAAAACAGCAACTTTAAACGAATCGGCAATCCGGCCGATTTTCAGGGTATCTTCCGGATTCAGAATACAGCCGGCAATCCACCGCAGGCTGTCTTTCGGTGTAAATTCCGGGTTGTCATAATATAACCCGAAGCCGATGCTGGTTTTGATGGAATCCAGTTTCAGCAGGGTGAAAAAAACCTTGTTCATGGCATCCGCCGACTTTTTATGATCCCCCTGATGGACTTCATAAACGAGAATACGTGCCGGAACGGTTTTCTTTACAACCGTCATCCCGTCAAACATATCATAATGAAAGAAGGTTGTTAAAACAGCAAGAATCAGGATAACGACAACTGCAAGGGCAAACTTCATGGCATTTCTCCGGTTTTTTCGGGGTGCAAGGTCGGAGTTTTCTGCGGGGAAATCAACGGAACTGCCAGCCTTACCCCGGTTGCTGTTTCCGGATCAGCCTGAACCCGAGCAGAACCATCCAGAGGAGCCAAAGAGTGCTGCCAATCAACCCTGCCGGTCCCCAGACCGGGAATTCCGGAATCACCGTCGACAAAAGTTCAGCCTGCGCAAGAAAATAAATCACACCCGACAAAAGCCCCCAAACCATCACCCAGACTGGAATCACCCTGGCCTGAAACAGAATCACGGAAAAGGAAATCAGCCAGAAAATGGTTGCGGTCTGCCCGATAAACTCACCCAGCAGAACACCACCAGCCTGATGCTGAAGTAAAAATCCCGTTTCGGCTGCAATTCTGACCGGCTCAGAGCCTGAATTCCAGGTTTCAGCCAGAACCGGGACCACAAAAACCCACCTGAGCAGTCCGATAATCTGGGCGAACCCGCCGGCAAGTCCGGCCACCGTGGCAAATCCGGCAAAGGGAAACTCTGATTTCAGGACTGTGCCAATCCGGTAATATCCGTACAGCAACGGAATTCCGCACAGGGCAAAGGCCAGCCAGAGCAGAATCAGATCCGGCCCGCCGGCGTGAAAGGACGCCAGAATTTCTCCGGCAGGTTTTCTGAGAACCTCAGGATACTTAAACCGGGCAACCAGCAGACTGTAGGGAATCAGAACCAGAACTGATCCGGTCAGGAAAGACCACCCTGCACTTTTCAGGGATGGAAATTGAGATGACATAAACCCTCCGTTTTTAAACCAAAGGTCCGGATTTTCTGAGGCTGGTCAGAGGACATTTGTCCGGAAAAATCAGGACGGGTGATCCGATAAAGGGAACGGGTAATGCCGGTTAACGGCCGGGTTTTCTCAGGCGGCTGAGGTGACGCGGGGTGATGCCAAGCAGAGAGGCCAGATCCTGGACGGACATCAGCCCGGTCAGCTTAGGATCCTCCCGCAGGAGTTTGCGGTACCTTTCTGCGGGAGACAGAGAAATCATATCGAACCGGCTGGTTTCAATACAGGAAATCTGATACTCCAAAAGGGATACGTAAAGACGGTCAAAACCGGGAATTTCCGTTCTCAGCCGGCGGAAGGCATCGCCGGAAATTTCAAGAAGGACTGCATCGGTTGCCATCCGGATACTTTCCCGGGCAGGTGCACGAAAGAGAAAACTGCTCAATGACGCAATGAACCGGCCGGGTCCGGCAAAATAAGTCGTTACCGAATCGCCCTGTTCCGTCAGAGAAAAAAAATGAGCCCAGCCCGAAACCAGGAAACCGGCTTTATCCTGAACGTGACCTTCCTGCAGGAAAAACTCCCCTTTTTTCAAAGAAATCTGCCGGAAGGCTTCTGCCGCACGAAGAGCATCACCCGGCAAAATCCCGTACGATCCGAAAACAGACTGCAGCGGATTCATTTTCGTTTACCCGATTTTTTTGCTTTCGGATTAAATTCCAGGGCCAGGTCAATCCAGCGGGTCAGATCGGGTTCAGTTCCGGTTCCTTCGGGTGAAATGAGGAAATAGCCGGCCATCGGCCGACCGGTGAATTCCATATCCCGGCATCCTGGGCGGGCAAGGACGTCTCCCCGGCGGGCAGGATCGATCCGGATCATCAGGTCTTCCTGAAGAATCCCGACACACATTTTGCCATCGACCATAAAGGCAAGGCCGCCAAACATGGCCTTTTCTTCCAGATCCTTCCGTGAAGAAAGAGTCAGGCGGATCCGGTCTGCAAGCAAGAGGTTGTAAGCCATTGGGGTTGTCCTTATTCAGGGTGGGAAGAAACTCCGTCTGAAGGCTCTGCCGGTTTGTTCAGTAAGACTGAATACAGCGTTCTCACAGGACGGAAGTTAAATAAAATGACCAGAATAGCTGTCAGTGAAATGCTGATAAGAACAACCATGTAAGTTGTGTCCCGGATAATCTCTCCGCCGGGAACACCTGCATTTACCGGAAGGGAAGCAAGAACCGCCGCTGCCAACCCTTTCGGGACCATCATTGAAACAACCGCAGTTTCCCTCAGCTCAAATTCCCGGGAACTCATAATCAGGCGGGTCACCCCGATCCGGAGCGTAAAGACGATTGCCATCATCATAAGGGCAAGAAGTGCAAGCTTGGTATCTGAAAACCGGATGGAAATTCCCAGATAAACAAAGAAGAACGTTTTAAGAAGAAAGACTGCTTCCTTATAAAAAGCGAGATCAAAAGAAGTCAGTGACTCGATTGGCTTTTGCCGGATTGCAGGAAGCCTGGCCAAACCCATTGATTGGAAATTTGACATGGTAATTCCCAGGGTGAGTGCCGAGATAGCACCAGAAAAGCCCAGAAGTTCCGTTATCCCATAAATGATAAAGGCATAGGCCAGCGTGCTTGAAATCGTATTCGGGAAATCCCTGACTTTCCCGAGTACAAAAAGCCAGCCTGCACCGCCGGCAACCCCGATACCGGCAGCGAAGACCATAGCAGCCAGTACATTCCCGGCAATTTTTCCCGGATTTACCTCACCCAGTGTGTAAATCTGAAGTGCTGTAAATACCCCGATGATACACAGAACATCGGTAAGGGCTGATTCCAGTACCAGGGCAGTGGCAGGCTTCTCCCTGATTTTCAGCAGATCAACAACCGGAATGACAACAGCAGAAGAAGTACCACCCAAAACCAGCCCAAGCATAACTGACGGAAGCAGGGTCAGGCCGAGAAAAAAAATACCGAACAGGGAAACAGTAAAAGAAGTAAGAATAAACGTGGTAACCGCCAGCCATCCGGTCAGTGAAAGAGAAGCCGTCATGGTCTTCAGGTTCAGAGAAGTCCCGCTTTCAAATAAAATAACCACCAGGGCGATGGTGGCCAGCACCGACCCGGCCTTTCCAAAATCATCCGGGGAAACCAAACCGGTTACCGGGCCCATAACAAGTCCTGCTGCCATCAAAATTAAAACATCCGGAATATTCGTTTTCCGGAATTGAAGCACCAGAAAGTGGGCAAAGAACACCAGTGCACCAACGGCGAGAATAATCAGTGACATAAAACCCTGACTGTGTTTTGATAAAATATACTCAAGGTAGCCTGTAAAAGAAAACACGCCGCCCGGGATTTAAGTTGAGTCCCGGCAGGTTCAGGAATAAATTGAAAGCATCCAGTTTCTCAGCGGAAACCTGCTCGCAGCAAGTTCTTTCCTGAAGGCCGGGATGTCAAGCGGAATCCGGTGGAGGGTTGCCCGGGTTTCGTCAGGTTCAACCTGCAAAAACGCAAAATGGATTTCCGGAATCAGGTTCGGTGGACCGCTGGCGTTGAATCTTTCAAACGGCTGCCCGGCACTTCCCGGATTGATCAAAAGTGACCCGGCTGCATTCCGGATCATCTGAAGGTGAGTGTGCCCGCCTGCAAACACCCGGCCAGGCGACTGCGACAGCAGGGACAGGAGCTCAGAACCGGGAGTCTCGGCTAATATACCCTCCTCATTCGACCGGGGCGATCCGTGAAAACAGACTAACTCTGACTTACAGCCGGTTTCAAGGGTCAGATTGGGAAGAAATCCGGAAATCCGGGAAAGATGTTCAGCAGACAACTGGCTTGCGGTCCACCGGATGGAATCGAGAATAACGGGTTCACGGGTGTAGGTTTCTGCAGAAGCCGGATCCGAAAGATATCCGTCGTGATTTCCCAGAATGAACCGGCTTGCCGTTTCAAGCAATAAAGCGGTTGCTTCTGAAGGAGACGGACCCAGGGTTGCAGCATCCCCCAAAAAAATTATCTCATCGGGCATTTCACGTCTGATTACCTGCCTGAGCTGGGTCAAAGCCGTCAGGTTGGCATGAAGATCAGAAAACAGCAGCACTTTCATAATCGGTTCAGTTCGGTTGACGGTTGATGGACATTTTCTGCAAGATAACGGATCCGGTTCAAACGTGGGCAGTAAAAAAAAGGGGGACTGGCCCCCTCTTTCTATTTCTGCAGAATCATCGTTCCGGAAAGAATTTTCTGACCGGTTTCAAGCCGGTACAGATACAAGCCGCTTGCAAGTCCGTCAGCAGAGAAAACCCGGGTCACCAGTCCTGTTCTGAACCAGCCGTCGGCCAGGACGGCAATCTGCTGACCGAGCATGTTGTATACGGTCAGGCGGGCATGGCTTTCTTCCGGCAGATAAAAACTGATTTTTGTTGACGGATTAAACGGATTGGGATAATTCCCCAGCAGTTCGGGTGCGCCGGGCTGTTTCTGATTTCCGGCGACCGAAACCCCAACAGCCGGCTTGGAATCATACCAGGTTAAGTTGTAATACCAGCCTTCCTTTGACCGGCTGAGATCGGTTGTCTGTTTCCCGGCTCCGTCATTGAACACCATATTTGCCGAGGAGGAGGATGAAAAGGTATAGCTGAACCAGCCTGCACCGTCATCAGTCATGTCGACCCCGGGCCAGGTTGAGGATGCCCCTGACGGAAAAACATTCCAGTAGTGGATTTTGGCCCCTGCCCAGTCGGCAGGTTTAAACAGATGCACCGTCAGATCACCGCCTCCGCCGCCAGTTGCAGGTTTTTCATCATACCAGGCACCATTGTAGTACCAGCCGTCTTTAGTCCGGCTCAGATCGGTAGTTTGCTTTCCTGATGCACCGTTATCATTGATGACCATATTGGCGGAGGTCTTTCCGTCGAAAACAAATTTATACCAGTTCCCGCCGTCCGCCGTCATGGCCACGCCCGGCCAGGTGGTTGAACCACTTCCCGGCATCACATTCCAATAGTGAATCCAGGCAGAAGACCACGAATCGGGTTTGTAAAAGTAAACAGTAAATCCATCACCAGGCTGCGGGCCGCCTTCAACCGGGAAATGCCAATCCTGACTGTTGTTATTATCCCAGACATTGGCGCCGTTATTGAAAACGAAATCCAGATTTCCGGATGCGGTTGCAGGAACCGTGAAGGTGACCGTCCAGGTGCCGGTCAGGGTTTTAGTCATGGCAGTTGCAGTTGCAGCAACCGACCAGTTTCCATAACTCCAGTAAAGATTGCAGGCGGGTTGTGAGTTCAGAAATCCATCGTACGTTATGGTCACGTTTTGCCCGGCATTAACCGGATTCGGTGAAACGGTCACTGCTCCCGGTGTTTCACCGCCGCCGCCACCACCTGATCCATCTGCAGTTGTCTGGAAAAATCCGGCACCCAGGTCTCCGATTCTGCCCGGCCCGTTAAAAACATAAATCCCTGCCGAGGAAGATCCTGCCGTAAAGGTAAGGGACCCGTTGGCAACCTGAACTTCATGCCCGGTAACAGCATCCCGGTAGGTTCCGTTTTTTTTCAGGCCGGTGAAGGTGAAGGTCGCCTTTCCGTCTTTTGCCAAACCAACAACAGCATAGCTTTCTCCCGATTCCCGGATGAACCCGACTCCGTTGCCCGGGTCACCGCCACCCCAGGTCCACGATCCGTTCTGCAGAGCCGGGATGGCTTTTCTCATGGCATTCAGTTTGGCGAAATGACTGTACATTTTATGGGAAAGTGCCTGTCCCATGACTGTACCGTAATAGGCCCGGCCGGTCCGGTCAAGCGATTTTTCTATATCAGCCGATTCATGGATATCCGCATAGGCCCCTTTCATAAACTGCATTTCGGTCCCGTAATACACTATAGGGATCCCCCGCCAGGTAAACATGAAATTCATACAGGCGGCCAGGTTTTCCACGCTTCCGCCAAACCGGCGGTTCCAGTCGTTATTGGGTCCGAAATCATGATTGTCGAGCCACATCAGATTGGTAGACGGATCAGAGTACAACTGGTCATACCGGGCTGCTGCTTTAACACCATTGAACCCGCCGCCTTCTTCAAAAACGTTGTGAAACGTGGCCTCGGCATAAAAGTCCAGAACTGCAAGCCCTGAACCGGCAGAATTGCCGACGGCTCCCCGCCAGGTGTACCAATGCGGATTGATTTCTTCGACGGTATGAAGTTCATGCCGTTTCTGGGCAACCTCACCAAACACAAACAGATCCGGATTGATTTTTTTGAATTCATCCAGAAAATACAGGACGGAAGCCCGGTCCATGTGTTTGATCGTATCCCACCGGAAAGCATCCACTCCCATGTCAATAAAGGTTTTATAGGCTGCAACCATATATTGCCTCAAGGTCGCCGATTCAGTATTCAGATCTGGTGTATCCCCGGCCAGTGCCCGGTTGTAGAGATTTTCGGTATCGTCATATCCCTGAGCAAAACCGTTTCCTGACTGGTGGTACCAAGCCGGATCGGTCGTTTTGACATAACTTTCAGTTGAAGGCCAGTTATAGGCGGCAAGAGTCTGATTGTATGGTGCCGGCAGTTTAGCCAGGTTTGCCCGGCTCCAGATTTTTCCGTCATCCGGGTTGGGAGTCAGTCCATCATATGTCCAGTTCGGGTTATCCTGCAGGGTATTTCCGTTTTTATCCTTCCCCCACGGCTGCGACGGGTCGGTATTGTATTTGATTTCTGCAACTCCCTTTATCCCAAACCGGCCGGCGTGATTGGTTACAATATCCAGAACGAGTTTCATTCCCTTCGCATGAACCGAATCGATCAGATCCTGAAACGTATATCCCGGCGATTCAAGACGGGGATCTACTTTGGTAAAATCCCAGGCATGATATCCGTGGTAGTCGAGAGGCCCCCGGTTCTGCACGACCGGTGTTATCCAGATGGCGGTAAATCCCATTCCTTTGATGTAATCGAGTTTTTGAACCAGGCCCTTAAAATCTCCCCGCCAGGTCACGTCATTCGGGTCGGAAATCTGTCTTCCGGGATTGGTGGGATCGTAGGAGCACCATTCAGTCGGGCGGTTGTTGGACGGATCGCCGTCAAAAAACCGGGTCGTCATCAGAAAGTAGATGGTTTCCTTTCTGAAATCAGTCTGGGCATAGCCCACAGCAAAACTGATCAGAAGGATTAAACTGACAAGGGAAGAACGCATGGCAGCCTCTTTTGTAACATTGTGTTGATAAAGGTAATATCATGTCACACAAAATGCCACAAAAAGGGCTTCCAAAAACGGGGCTTCGGGCTGCTTTAGTCTTTTTTTAATGTCGGGATTCTGAGGATCACCCAGACACCGGTCATACCGAGGACCAGTACAACAGTCCTCACAGTCCATGATTCATGAAACCAGAGTGTGATGCCCAGCGAAAGGGCAACGGTTGAAAGTGAAATGAGTTTGATTTTTAGCGGGATCGCCCGTTTTTCCTGATAATCCCGGATAAAGACTCCCAGAACGCGGTGATCGAGCAACCACCGGTAAAGCCGGTCAGAACTTCTGGCGAAACACCACAACGCCAACAGAAGAAACGGCGTCGTCGGCAGACCGGGAATAAAAATCCCGATCACGCCAAGGGCCACAAAAAAAAGGCCAAGTGAGGCCCAGATCATCCTGACGGGTGTCATGTTTTTCCTGATAAAAACGCCAAAGATCAGCAGTCAGAGAATGAAATCCAACCGGTTGCCGGTTCACATTCTGAGAACAGAATTCCGGTACCTGATCTGATTTTGCCCGGTATCTTCTGTATTTTCGGATCTTTAGGTGAGATCAGTATGAAATCGGTTATTTTTATCGGCGCCGGAATTTCCGGGCTGTCTGCAGCTTTTTACTACCGGAAAAAACATCCCGGGCAGTCCATCACCATCCTGGAAAAAAACGAATTTCCCGGCGGGAATTTTTCATCTTCGGTCATCGACGGATTCACTTTTGAATCCGGCCCGAGAGGTGTTATGCGGAACGGGCATGCCTTTTTCCACCTTTTGAATGAATCGAACGGCTGGCACCTGCTGAAACCCGGCAGGAAAACCTCGTCAACCCGGTTTATCTGGTACCGCAATCAACTGAATCAATTGGGCGGAAATCCGTTCAAAACGTTGTTTTCTCCTGCAATGAAAGGGGTCATCAGGGCAGTTCTCAGGGAACGGAACCTGAAAAACTCCTGCAGTGAGCCGGATGAAAGTCTGGAGTCTTTTTTCAGACGCCGGTTCGGGAATCAGATTACGGATGTTCTGCTGGATGCCTTTGTTTCTGGTGTTTATGCCGGTGACATCAGCAGGCTGTCGGTCCGGTCCTCCTTCCCGTCACTCTGGGAAGCAGAAAGAAACCACGGATCAGTGATCCGGGGTCTTCGTGCCGGAAAGGAACAGGCAAAAGCCAAAAGACAAGCTGAGCTTACCGATTTTCCCCATCCCGAAACAGGGAAATCCCGGTTTTATTCCACCCATGGCGGAATTCAGCAACTGGCCCATCATCTCGCCGGGTTTTTCCGAAATGAGCTGAAGACCGGGGCTGAGGTCGTTTCCCTGCAAAAAGAGGATCGGTGGAAGGTGACGCTTGCCTCCGGGGAAGTTCTGCTTGCAGACGAGGTTGTTCTTTCAACTCCGGCTTCTGTAACCGCCAGGATCCTGTCTGAAACAGATCCGGAACTGGCTGCCCAACTCATGAAAATACCGTATGTGCCGGTTGCTGCTGTTAATCTGGGGTACCGCCTGGATCCCGGTCATCAGGCAGGATTCGGGTTTTTAATCCCGAAAATAGAAAAAAAGCAGATTCTGGGAATTATTTTCAATTCCGGGACTTTTGATGGAGTTGCTCCCGATGGCCACGTCAATTACACGGTCATGATCGGTGGTGCCGGGCGGCCCGAAACTGCCGGGCTCAGCCGTGAGGATCTGCTCGAAACGGCAAAAACAGCCATGAAGGAATTCCTGGGGATTGACCTTCAGCCGGTAGTTTCAACTGTCAGGGTTTGGCCGGATGCTATTCCGCAATATGAAGTCGGGCATTACCGGATTGTTGAAGACATCCTGCGGTCCGGATCGGCACACCAGGGGCTTCATCTGCTGGGCAACTGGAAGAACGGCATCGGGGTTAATGATTGTATTAAAAGCAGCTTTTATTGGGTAAAGTCACTGCCGGAATAACTCCGGAAGTCAGACTGAATTTGTAATCAGGGATTTAATTTGAATTTCAGACATAAACTGGATGAATTTCCTGTTTTCAGGATTGTTTCGGAACAGGCGGGCCGCCTTGGCTTGAAAACGTACGTAGTTGGCGGTTTTGTAAGAGATATGATGCTGGGCCGGGAGCTGAAAGATATTGATTTTGTTACCCTGGGAAGCGGTATTGAGTTATCTCATGCGGTTGCAGACGGACTTGGGATCCGGCGGGTGGTGACTTACGAAAATTTCGGTACGGCCATGATTCCCTGGCATGAGCAGATTCTTGAGTTTGTCGGTGCCCGGAAGGAAGCCTATTTTGACAGAGGAACCCGCCGTCCGACAGTTGCCGCAGGAACCCTTGAAGAAGATCTTGCCCGGCGTGACTTTACCATCAATGCCATGGCCATCTCGCTGAACCCCGAGGATTACGGCGATCTGATGGATCCGTTTGGCGGACTTTCGGATCTGGAAAACCGGCTGATCCGGACTCCACTTGAGCCCGAAACCACTTTTGACGACGATCCGCTGAGAATTCTCAGAGGTATCCGGTTTGCTACCCAGCTTCAGTATCAGATCCACCCCGATGCCATTGCCTCGATCGGCAAAGTTAAAGACCGGCTGGCTATCATTTCCCAGGAACGGATTACCGATGAATTTCTTAAAATCCTGAAGTCACCCAAACCTTCCGTCGGGTTCACCCTGATGCATGAAACCGGTGTTCTCCCGATTTTATATCCTGAACTTGCAGTAATGGTTGGTGTTGAACAGCTCGACGGGTACGGCCACAAAGACACATTTTTTCATACCCTTCAGGTTCTCGATAACATCTGCACAACAACTGATGATGTCTGGCTTCGGCTGGCAGCGTTGTATCATGATGTGGCCAAACCCAAAACCAAACGGTTCGTTCCGGGCCGTGGATGGACCTTTCACGGACATGATGATCTGGGAGCCCGGATGGTTCCCGGGTTGTTTAAAAAACACCGCCTTCCGGGGACGCACCTGAAATTTGTTCAGAAACTCGTCCGGCTACACCTCCGTCCGATTGCTCTGGTGAAAGATGAAATCACCGATTCTGCCGTACGTCGGGTTCTTTTCGAAGCAGGCGGGGATATTGAAAGCCTCATGAAATTGTGCCGTGCAGATGTGACCACAAAAAGCTATGCCCGAAAAACCCGGTACTGGCAGAATTATGAACGGGTCGTGGCAAAAATGAAAGAGGTAGAAGAGAAAGACCGCATGCGGGAGTGGGAACCCCCCGTTTCCGGAGCCGATATCATGGAAATCTGCGGATTGAAACCGGGACCGCTGGTCGGGAAATTTAAAACGGCAATTGAAGAAGCCATTCTGGAAGGCGAAATCCCGAACGAACGGGAACCGGCACTTGCCCTTCTGGGAAAACTGAAATCTGCCTGGGAAAACGGCGACCTGTTCAGGTAAACCGTGGCTTCCGGCGGTTAATAACTAAACACCGGCACTTTCCCGTTTGCCGGTCAGATCCCGAAGAAAAACAAATCAGCCACGACCAGAATCAAAATAACGGCAAATGATTTTTTCCAGGCCGGTGAAGCCGTCCGGTGCAGAAGCCGTGCCCCGGAATAGCCACCTGCGGCAGCCATTACCGCAACCGGAATTCCGGTTGTCAGAGACAGATACCCCCAATGGGTGTACCCTTCCGGAATCCGGAATACCGGTGTCATCATCCCGTACTGAATCACCCCGAAAATGGTAGTGAGAATAATCATGTAACTGCTGGTTACAGCAGCCCGCCGGGGCTCCTCTCCAAAAAGAAAAGTCAGAGCCGGGATCAGAATCACCCCGCCGCCCATTCCGGTCAGTCCGGAAAACACTCCGATGACAAAACCTGCCGGAACCAGAGTGAAAATGGTTTCTTTAACCCGGGCATTGGGTTCCTGTCCGGCTTCGGGTTCCCCTGAAAAGAAATAGTAAAGGGAAACCGCCAGTAATACAGTCCCTAAAATATAACTGAGTTCGGTTCCGGGAAGCTGAACAGACAGCAGTACGCCTGCACGCGTTCCCAGCAAACTTCCTGCTGCCAGAGTCAGAATCCGGCCAACCGGCGGCCGCCAGATTTTGGCGTTCCGGAAACTGGCAAAGAGACTGGCAGAAAACCCGATCAGGAGGGAGGTGGCAATGGCCGATTTCAGTGCCCCTTCATGGGTGTAACCAGAAAATCCGAAAATAACCGTAAGCAGCGGAATTGAAATTGTTCCGCCACCGACTCCAAAAAAACCTGAGAAAACCCCGATCAGCAGGCCCGAAGCAATCCAGATGAGCAGTTCCATGGACTACCTGCCTTTTTCCAGTGCGGTGATTGCACCCAAAAGAACCGGATCTTCAGAATACGAAAGCGCCAGAACCTGGGCAGAAGAAAGTTTCCTGAGTAAAATTTCCTTTTTCAGGATCTGCCGGATTACTGCTTCCTGTCCGTTCAGGTCTTTGAACACATCTGCGGCAAGCTGCTTTTTTGCCTCATCCAGTTTTAAAATAAAACCCGTATAGGCAGCCTGGTCTTTAAATGACTCCTGGATTTCAGTCAGGTAACTTCCAAGCCGGGTTTTATCAGCCACCGATTTTTGCCTGAGCCAGTCCAGAAAATCGTCAAAGGCCTGCTTTCCGGATGAAAATCCGGGCGTTACTTTGTCTTCATTGGCTTTTACCCAGACCGCTGCAAAGTCTGAAAAGGCATTTTCCCGGCGCAGTTCTGTCAGTATTTCAGGTTCTTCCGGTGATTCGATTCTGATATCCGGGCTGATTCCATTGGCTTCAAGAACCACCTTTCCTTTGTCCGTTTTAAATTCCCTTGGTTTCAGAGTATCCGGGTGGTCGGCAAGACGGTTAATAGGTCTGATCTGGATGCACCGCCCGGAAGGGGTATAATACCGGGCCGTGGTTATTTTCACGCTGGTTTCATAGGCAACCGGCATCACAGTTTGGACAAGACCCTTGCCATAAGATTTCGTCCCGACGAGAAGGGCCCGGTCATGGTCCTGAAGGGCACCGGCCACTACTTCTGCTGCACTAGCCGAGAGAGAATCAATCAACACTGCCATCGGACCGGAATAAACCGGAACTTCATCCGAAGAATAGGATTGCTTGCTGTCTTCATTCCGCCCCCGGGTGGTTACGATCAGAGATTTGTAGGGCAGGAATTTTTTTGCTACACTGATGGCTTCATCCAGCCTTCCGCCCGGATTTCCTCTCAAATCCAGAATCAGCCCGGAAATTTTTTGGTCCAGTAGCTTCTGGACCGCTTTTTTAACATCATCCCCGGCATTTTTATTAAACCGGTACAACCGGATATACCCGGTTTTCCCGCCGAGTACTTCCGAAAACAAAACACTTTGATTTTCAATTTTCTCTCTTGTGAGCCTGAACCCAATTATTTCGTCTGTGGACTCCCGGCGGACGGTCAGCAACAGGGTTGTTCCGGGGACTCCTCTTATTTTTGAGCTCAGATCAGACAGGCTGGTCACATCCGCTGAATCAACCTGCAGAATTACATCTCCTTCTCTTACGCCTTCACGGTGTGCAGAATAGCCTTCTATGAGTTCAGAAACTGCAATCTCAGTTCCCTTTTTGTAAACACTGATGCCAATTCCGCCTGCATTTCCCGACATCAGCAGATCCATTTCACTAACGGTTGAGTTCAAAAAGACCGTGTAGGGATCCAGGGTTTCCAGCATTGCTCCGATTCCTTCGGTAGTAAAGGAATCCGGATCAATTTCATCCACGTAATTGACGAGAACAAGCCGGTAAACTTTTCCGAAGATTTCCAGGTTCCGGGTAATTTTTAAAAACAGGTCACTGCTTCCGGCGGTAAATCCGGCCAGCAGCACAAGCAGGAGGGTGCCGGTAAAAATCACCGGCCAGCGAAATTTTTTCTGCACGGGGACGTCCTTTTTCAGTGGAGGGATTCAGACGGAAAGCCGGTGTTCGAGTTCAGTCCAGATCTGATGGTGAATATGCCCGACTGTGTCACCGGCATTGATGACCACCCAACGTTCAGGATGAGCCTGGATCAGATCATGATACCCGTCCCGGATCCGGTTCCAGGTCTCTGGGTCCATGCTTTCGAGACGGTCACGGGTTCCCCGGCTGTCCTGACGGGATAGGGATCCCTCCAGATTGATATCCAGATAAAAGGTCACATCCGGAACCAGATTCCGGGTAACCTGCCTGGCCAGAGTTTTTAAAAATCCCATTTCCATTCCTTTTCCGTAGCCCTGATAGGCAAAGGAGGATTCCACAAACCGGTCTGCGATCACAATATCACCCTTTTCAAGACGTGGCAGGATGACTTCATCGACCAGTTGGGCACGGGCAGCAAAAAACAGGAGGACTTCGGCTGTCAGACTCACAGATCCTTTCCGGTGGGCCAGCAGCACCTGCCGGATCTCTTCAGACAGAGGAGTCCCGCCCGGTTCCCTGATCGTCAGGGGTTCCCGGCCCAATGCCGTCAGTTTTTCTGCCAGAAGCCTGATCTGGGTTGACTTACCGGATCCGTCCATGCCTTCAAAAGTAATAAACACAAGCAGTTTCTCCGTTGAATTGAATAAAATTACAAAAAACCTTACCTTAAAAAAATATTCCTTTTCAGGATGGATATGCCGCTTCCAGAACCACAAGTTTCTTCAGAATCCAAACTCGAAGATTTCAGAGTTGTCCGCCGGGCCATTGACGGCGACCAGACTGCTTTTAAATTTCTGATGAAGAAATACCATGACGCCATTTACAATCTGATCTATAAAATGGTACTTGACAAAGCCGATGTCGAGGATCTTACCCAGGAAGCCTTTATCAAGGCATTTAATTCCATCCGTTCATTCAATTTTGAATTCGCCTTTTCGACCTGGCTTTATAAAATTGCAACGAACAATTGCATTGATTACCTCCGGAAGAAAAAGATCCGGACGTTTTCAATTGACAAACCCATCGAAACCAAAGACGGGGAAATGGAATATGAAATCCCCGACTCGACTTTCATTCCCGACAAAGAAGTAATTTTTGACCAGAAAAAAACCGTTCTGGAGCAGGCAGTTGCCCATCTTCCCGAGAAATACCAGCGGGTGATCATTATGCGGCATCAGGAAGAAAAATCCTATGAAGAAATTGCCGATGAACTGGATATGCCGCTGGGAACGGTAAAAGCTCATATCTTCAGAGCCAGGGAAATCCTGTACAAGGCTCTGAAAGACAAGATCCGGAATTATTGACCATTGCCCGGCATCACACCTACCCCGGAAGTTTCGGCAGAGTTATGTAACCTTTCCGGAGGGGATTCCGTACGACTAAACGGACAAACCCTGAACGGGCGAATTATGAAACGAACCTTCACCTCCACATTGCTGCTCGGATGCCTTCTTCTTCCTGCTGCCGGAATTTCACAAAGCCGGATGATGAAGTCTGCCGATATTGACGAGGAAACACTCCTGAAGTCAGATATCGAAATTGATTATGGAGTGATCAGGCTGATGGCCGGTCAAAAGCCGGTTCTTTTCAATCTGGATGCCACCTACGATAAACATACCCTCGATCCGGAACTCGATTTCCGCCGGTTCAACGATATGGCCAAGATGAAGTTTATGACCAATTCTGACGGTGTTAATTTTGACAGTTCTGAAGAAGAGGATGAAGAAAACGGCCGCACCAGGTTCAAAGGAAAGCTTGAACTTGGTCCAAAAGTCGAACACGATATCCGGTTCAGCATCGGTGCGGGGTCTGCTGATCTTGATCTGACCAATCTGAATCTGACCGGGCTGGATCTGAATTCCGGAGCAGGTTCCATAAAACTGGCCATGCGATCCTTAAATCAGTCCGAAATCAAGAAATGTAAAATCCAGTCCGGGGTTGGCGAAATCAAAGCCTTTGGTGTAAACAACCTCAATTTTTCATCTCTGGCTATCGAAAACGGTGTTGGGTCAGTTTACCTCGATTTTTCCGGAACGTCAACAGGCACCAAATCGGTATCCGTTGAAACTGGCGTTGGTGAAGTCAAAATCGTTCTGCCGCCGTCAGTTGGTGTCCGGATCAAAGACAACTCCGGATTCTTCAGCAATCTGACTGTTCCCCCGCAATATTCGCAAAAAGGGGATTATCACATGTCCCCAAATTATAAATCCGCCAAAACAGTCATTGAATTCGATGTCAGTTCGGGTATTGGTTCCATTATTTTCATCACTTCCGAGAAATAACCGGCCCCCGGCCATAACCCAGCCGGGGCACCCGGAACTCCCACCACAATTCACCTTCATACCCAACCCAAAAATTCCTGATATTTCTGCTTGACAAAAAAAATGTAAACGCTTACATTGTAAACGCTTACAATACAGTTGGTTGTCAGCAAACAGGTTTTTTCACTATTTTCCGGCAGAAACTCTTTCCCGGAAATAAAAGTCAAATGAAACCATCGCAATCCAGGCAGGTTACCATCTTCGATGTGGCTGAAAAGGCCAAAGTTTCCATTGCAACGGTTTCCAGGGTGTTCAACAATAACCCACTGGTACCGGAAAAGACAAGGAAACGGATCCTGGCAATTGCCGAACAGATGAAGTATCTGCCCAACTCCTCTGCCCGGACTCTGGCCGGAAATCAGAATAAAACCATCGGCGTAATTCTGCCGGTGATTTACGGAATTTTCTTTTCTGATTTTCTCTATGGTGCCGAAACCCGGGCCCGGGAATCGGGCTACCACCTGCTGGTGACCAGTGTTCAGAATAACGACTCAGAACTGTTAACTCTTCTGGGAAAAATGAACGGAGTCGCAGACGGATTTCTGATTTACTATCCGCAACCGGGAATAGAAAAACTGCTGAATCATATTCCGCAGGGAAAACCGGCAGCAATTATCGGCAAAGAGCTGAAGGATTCCAGGTTTTTCAGTTTTCTGATCGATAATTTCAACGGGGCCTACCAGGCGGCCAGTTATATGCTGAACCAGGGACACAGAAAAATTACTCTGGTAACAGGAGAAAAGAAAAACCTGGATGCAGAACAAAGAAAGCTGGGTTTTAAAAAGGCCATTTCGGATCTCGGCGGTGAAGAGGTAAAGCTTCAGGTTCTGGAAGGAAATTTTAAGCAGAATTCCGGATATGAACTGGCACCGGAAATCATGCGGGAAAAAAACCGGTCTACCGCAGTGTTCTTTTCGAATGACGGGATGGCGCTGGGATTTTATGAGTGGATGTCGGAAAAGGGAATGAAAATTCCGGAGGATATTTCCGTCATCGGTTTTGATGATATTGAATGGGCTGCCCTGCTGCAGCCCGGGCTGACGACCATGAAGTTTGACATCGTCCGGATGGGCCGTGATTCGGTTTCAGAAATTCTGAAGCGGATCGCGGACGCACCAGACCAGACACCTGTCAGCCCGGTGGTGTATCAGACCCGGTTGGTTCAAAGGGGTTCGTTCATCCCCCTCAGGAACTGACAGGCAGACAGAAATCGCAATCAGTCCAAGGTAAAAATCCGGGCATTTGCCCCTAAAAAAAATCTGGCCCACGGGGCCCTGGAAGGCTATTGCCTTTCAGGAATTAACTCTTAACCAATCGGAGATCCTTTATGAAATCAAAATTGTTATCGGTATTCCTGCTTGCCGCTTTACCGGCAACTGCCCAGTTCGCAAACTATCCCACTGCCGAAGTCGTTCTCGGGCAGGTCGATTTTGCAGGTAAAGTAACTGCAACAACCCAAACCGGTTTAAAAAACCCAGGGTTTGTCGCCATTGATCCTGTATCGGGGAAACTGTTTGTGGTTGACCGCGGAAACCACCGGATTCTTCGTTATGCTTCAGCCAATTCACTGACTACCGGTGCGGCAGCAGAAGGAGTTTTGGGTCAGGCCGATTTTGTCACCGGGACATCCGGACTAACAGACGCCAAAATGAACAACCCGGTTGGAATTTTTATCAATGCATCCGGGACCATGTGGGTAGGAGATTACGGAAACAACCGGGTCTTGCGATTCGACTCTGTATCCTCCAAGGCTGATGGTGCACCAGCCGACGGGGTTCTGGGACAGACTGATTTTGTTACCAGTGCAACCAGCGCAACCCAGGCCAAGACGGGCGGTGCAACGGGAGTATGGGAAGATGCATCCGGGAATCTGTATGTGGTTTGTTTTGCCCAGCACCGGGTTTTACGGTTTGATGATGCCAAAAACAAGGCGAACGGCGCCAATGCTGATGCGGTTTTAGGGCAAACCTCATTTACAATTTCGACTGCAAACACCGGCGGCCGGTCTGCCTCAACTCTTTCGAGCCCCAATGCCTGCTTCGTCGACGGGAACGGAAACCTGTGGGTAGCCGATAACGGAAACCTGAGAGTACTCAAGTATGAAAATCCGCTGCTGAAAGCCAATGGCGGTGCCGCAGATGTGGTTCTTGGCCAGCCTAATTTTGCATCAGCCTCGGCAATGGTAACCCAAAACGGATTCAGCACGCTTCGGGCAGTTGCCGGAGACGATATGGATAACCTGTTTGTGGTACTCGAAAACACTGCCCGGGTGCTGGTCTTCAAAGATGCCTCAACCCTTGGGGACTATGCCAATGCCGATTATGTGATCGGTCAGCCCGATTTTACCTCTTCTTCTGCACCTGCAACACCTACAGCACAATCCCTGAACTTCCCTCGGGGAGCCTGGGTGGACAATGTAAACCGGAAATTCTGGCTTGCGGATTACAACAACAGCCGGGTACTGAAATATAATCTCGAACAACCGCTTCCGGTTGAACTGGCCTCTTTCACCGCACTTGAAACCAATGGATCTGTTCTGGTGAAATGGGAAACCCGTTCAGAAATCAACAATGCCGGCTTTACCCTGGAGAAATCAGTCAACCGGATGTACTGGACACAGGTCGGATCGGTTTCAGGGAAGGGGAATTCAAGTGAAACACAGTATTATTCACTCAGAGACCAGATTACCGAAGGAACCGTCTGGTATCGTCTGAAGCAAACCGATTTTGACGGGTCAGCTTCCTACAGCCAGATTCTGGAGTTTTCGGGTAACCCGGATCAATTCAAAATCCTGGGTGCCTATCCGAATCCGTTTAATCCGGAGACCTCCATCCGGTTTACTCTCCCGGCTGCTTCTGAGGTGACAGTAAAAATCAGGAACATAATCGGCCAGGAACTTCAGGTTCTGCAAAACGGGAAAATGACTGCAGGTGAGCACTCTCTGCGGTTTACAGCTACCAGTCTTGCTTCAGGAATTTACTTTTGCACCATCACCGCCAACGGTAAAACCCTCACAAAATCCCTGACACTTATGAAATAACCAACTGCCGGGCAGGTCCTGAAAAGACTCTGCCCGGTTTTTTTCGGAGATACCAATGAAGAAACTTTTTTCTTTCTTTCTGATGGCTCTGCTGATCTTACCGACCTATACTCTGCAGGCTCAACTTACCAACGGAATGACTGCCACTGGCGTTCTGGGACAGTCTGACTTTGTCTCGGCAGGATCCGGCACGGCTCAGAATATGCTGAAGGGTCCGAACGGGGTATCTGTGGACCCGACTACCGGGAAATTATTTGTAGTTGACCGGTCAAATAACCGGGTTCTCAGATATGGAAATGCAGCAGAACTCCAGACCGGCTCTCTGCCTGAAGCCGTGTTTGGGCAATCTGATTTTACCAGTGCTTCAACCGGAACCACAGCCAATAAGTTTAACCAGCCGATCGGGATTCATGTCGATGCAAACGGAACCATGTGGATCGGAGATTACGGGAATAACCGGGTTCTCAGGTTTAAAAATGCCTCTTCCCTTTCTTCTGGTGCCGATGCCGATGGTGTAATCGGTCAGCCCAACTTTACCACCAGTTCATCTGCAACGACCCAGGCAGGCCTTGCCGGTCCGGTCGGAATTATGCTCGACCACAACGGAACGCTTTGGGTCTCTGGCTTTGGAAACCACCGGGTAACCTGGTATAAAAATGCCGCAACCCTGGCAAACGGAGCCAACGCTGATGGGGTGTTCGGGCAACCTGATTTTACCAGCAGTTCTGGCGCAGTGGGGCCAGGCAACCTGTTTAATCCAAACTCAGTCTATACCGATCCTGACGGAAATCTGTATGTGAGTGATTACACCAACAAACGGGTTCTGCGCTACAATTCTGCTGCAGACAAGGCCAATGGTGCAGCTGCAGATGCAGTTTACGGTCAGCCTGATTTTACCAGCAATGCCTCTGGTGTTACACAAACCCAGTTTGGAACCACCCGGTTTGTCTGGGGAGATCAGGAAGGCCGGCTCTATGTTGTTGAGGAAGCCAATAACCGGGTGATGATCTTCAACGATGCCAAAAATCTGGGTAACGGTGCCCCTGCCGATTACGTTTTAGGTCAAAGTGACTTTACAACCGGCACCGGCCTTACCACCGCAGTCAATCTTAAAACCCCAAGAGCCATCTACGTCCATGAAACACCTGAGGTATCTCAGATCTGGCTTGCCGATTACAATAATCACCGGGTTCTCTGGTACCAGCTCACAGAACCGGATACCGCTGAAGTTGTTTTGACACATCCCACCGGCGGTGAGCAGTTTTTCGCCGGCGATACGACTGATATCACCTGGACGGCCAAAGCGGTTGACACCGTGGCCATCGAAATCAGTTATGACAACCGGGAAACCTGGTCCGTTTTGGCTGATTCCCTGCCGGCAGGTTCCGGTACTCTTTCCTGGATTATTCCCGACAGCCTGTCTGATCAGGTCTGGCTCAGGATCTACGACGAGGCCAAACCGAAACATGCCGATACCACCGATGCCGCCTTTTCAATTGTGCTTCCGCCACCTGACCCGTCCTTTATCTCGGTTGTAAACCCAAAAGGTGGTGAGGCCTTCCGGATTGGCGAGGAAGTAACCCTGATCTGGAGTGTAAAAAATGTAGATTCGGTAACGGTTGAAGCCAGCTATGACAGCTTGGCAACCTGGGAAATTCTGGCCAGCGGTCTGCCGTCAGAATCCGGAAAATTGACCTGGACCGTTCCGGCTCATGAAACCGACAATGGGTTCATCCGGATTTCAGACTTTCAAAATCCGTCTGTTTCAGATACCAGTGACAGTCCGTTCAGTATCCACTATCCGCCATACGAAGTGAAAGTTATCTCACCCAACGGGTATCAATCCTGGGTTCCCGGATCCAAAAAACAACTTCTTTTCACAGCAAAAGAAGCCGATTCACTCGAAATCTGGTACTCAGCCGATGGCGGCCTGAACTGGAACCTGGTCTCTGACCGCGTTTCCGGAAGCCAAACTTCGTTCAACTGGACAGTTCCGGCGGATACAACATCCAATGGCCGGATCCGGATTCAGGTTAAAGGGCTTCCTGACTTCGGCGATGAAAGTGACAATCCGTTTAAGATCCGACCGGCGGCAACCGGCGGCCAGCAGGATCTGGTTTTCTTCAGTGCCGGATCTGCACCCGGATATTGGGATTCAAGCTGGGGATTTGCCAATGCCCCAAGCACACTTGAGCTCATGAACGGAAGCAAATTCCCGGTTAGTGCTGAACATGCCCTTCTGGGAAATTACAGCCTGAAACTGAAATGGACCTCGGGAACCGGCGGAGACTGGATGATGGCTGCTGCCGCAGACGGATGGGTCGGCAATGATGCAACCAGCAAGGATTTCCTTGAATTCAGAGTGCTGATGACAGATCAAACGGATACGGTAAACTATCCGAAACTATTTCTGGAAGATCTGGGTAATAAAAAATCCGATAAAATTTCGTGGGCTTCTTATGTCAGTGAAACCGATGGATCTCCCTGGAAAAAAGTCAGAATCCCGATCAAGTCTTTTATGGCAAAACCCGGTGCTGCAGATTTCACCCGGATTAAAACTATTTTCTGGGCTCAGGATCAGACCGATGCGGTTTCACATACCTGGTTCATTGATGATCTGAGAATGACCGGCGGAAAAATAATCAATTACGATTCACTCAGAACCATTGTCATCCTCGGGTCTTCAACCTCTGCGGGAATCGGGCCAACGGTTGCAGACAGTGCCTACGTAAACCGGTTCAGGAAATATGTCCAGAGTTATGACAAGGACGCCCTGGTGATCAATCTGGCTGTCGGCGGGTATACGACCTATGATGTCATGCCAACCGGTTTTGTTCCACCTTCGGGAAGGCCAACGCCGAAAGTGAACAATAACATCACCAAGGCCCTGAGTTACCATCCGGATGCAATCCTGATCAACCTGCCGTCAAATGATGCGAATCTTGGGTATTCAGTAGCCGACCAGTTGAAAAACTACTCCGTTCTGGATTCGATTTGTGATGCCAATAATATCCCGGTTTGGGTCACCACAACTCAACCCAGAAACCTGGATACAGCAAAACGAAATCTCCTGATGGTCATGCGGGATTCGACAATAGCCCGCTATGGGGATCACTGTGTCGATTTCTGGACCGAACTGGCTAATGCAGACGGAACCATCAACAACAAGTACAATTCCGGTGATGGAATCCATCTGAATAATGCAGGCCACCGGGTTCTGTTCAACCGGGTTGTTGAAGCAAAACTCTGGAATCAGCTTTACCCGGTTTCTGTCGAACAGGCAGAGGAAAAACCGGCCGGATTTCTGATTGAACAGAATTTTCCGAATCCGTTTAACCCTGAAACAACCGTTACCTATCATCTTCCGGATGCCGGGTTGGTAAATTTCAACGTTTTTAACGTTTTGGGACAACAGGTTTACTCTTCCCATGAAGTTAAATCTGCCCCGGGAAGCTATCAGTTCCGGTTTAACGGTGCTCATCTGGCATCGGGAATGTACTGGCTTACGATCTCCATGAAACAACAGTCCGGAACCATCCGGATGGTGTTGCTCAAGTGACAGAAGTACCCCGGAATCCGATCGGGTTCCGGGGGATTTTTCAGGACCAATTTTTAGTCTCTCCGGATCCCGTTCCGTTTTTCATAAACCAATTCAAAACTTCCCTGAGTAATCGCCTTATTCAGCGAATCTAACCTGGAAGCCTGGTTTTTCTCCGGCTGTGGGATCCGGTTTCCTGCAAGATCAGTTGAAAAGCACTCACCATTTTTCAAATTCAGATACCGGATCTGCCCGCCCGAAACAAGCCCGGAAAATTCATTGGTATTAAACTGTGCCCAGGCTGTGTTCCTGTCGGTTCTGAAAACATCCCGGCCCCATGAATTCACCCGGAACTTCCCATCCAGAAATCCTAAAACGGTCGGGAGAAGATCAGGATGGCCGGCCGGTTGTGAAATCCGGGTTCCTTTCAGATCCGCCAGAAGCGGAGAGTAAATCAGGGCAGGAATATGAAACCGTTCTGAAGAAAGTCCCGGGTCGCTGAACTTCTTGGTGTGATCCGCACAAATGATAAAAACTGAATTTTTAAAATACGGTTTGCTTCTGATGGAAGTAAAAAAGTCACCCAACGCTGCATCCGAATAGGCTACCAGATTGTAAAAACGTTCCCGTTCAGTTCCGGCTGCCTTCCCGGTTTCCTTCAGATCAGGCGGGTAAGTAAACGGTTCGTGGGTAGTAAGAGTGAAAATCAGGGAAATAAAGGGTTCCGGATAACTTTCCAGTTCGATGGCTGCTTTTTTAAACAGGGCCCGGTCAGAAGCACCCCAATGACTGCCGAATTCAGCTTCAGAAAAGGACTCCACACCCGTAAACCGGTCAAATCCGTTAGTCTTCAGGAAGGATTTCATGTTGTCAAACGTCTGATCGCCGCCATAGATAAACGAAGCGGATACCCAGCCATACGGTTTCAGAATCGAAGCTGCTGTCGGGAACTCAGTCAGCCCGCTGACTTTTTTCATCATGCTGCCACCCCGGTAGCCCGGGAAGGAAGAAACAACCGAAAGAATTCCCCGGTTCGACCGGATTCCCGAAGCATAAAACTGTTCAAACAGGATTCCTTCTGCAGCCAGGCTGTCAAACACTGGTGTGAGCCGGGTTGAATCTCCCAGACAACCGGTCATATCAGCCCGCCAGCTTTCCAGAATGATAAAAATCAGGTTGGGTTTTCCCTGGATCAATCCACGGCCGGTCAGAGTCCTGTCAAGCGGATTATCGGTCCCGGCTGGCTGGTCACCGGGTAATACAACTGCCTGTTTTAAAATCCGGTCCAGATCCTTGCGGCCGGAAAAATAAACCTGCCATTCTTTTTCTTCAGCCAATGCATTGAAAAAGGTAAATGCCGGGCTTAAACCGAGCTGGTTGGCAAATTCGGATTCTGTTACAAAGGCATCTCCCCATTGGATCGGGATAGAGGTTACTTTTCCCCGGATTCCAATAAAAAGCAGCAGCAGGGTTCCGGTTACGACAGTTACTGAACTCAGATTCAGGTGGGATCTGGGATAAACAGCCGGTTTCAGATTCAGCCGGATGTGGCGGATGTACAGATAAACTGAAACAAGACTACCAATAAAAATGAAATAGCCAATCACCGGAAACTGCTGCCAGAGCATCGGGATCACATCACCCGGAGAGTCCAGATAGTCAAAAGCAAAATGATCGAGATGGTTGCCGAAAAATTCATAATACCGGATATCGGCCAGGCTCATGACCATAACAACGACCGTCAGAACCGAGATCAAGGTCCGGGCAGTCAGCAGAATTCTGTCGGTATGGGCCTTTACCGGCAGAAAAAGAAGCAAAGCAGGAAGAGCCAGAATGTAACAGGCCACAACCGAATCGAACCAGATCCCGATTCCGAAAGCTGTAAACAAGTCGGCTGCCGGAACCTCCTGCCAGAATCCGGAGTGAAAAAGGAAAAAGGCCACCCGGATTCCCGATAAAATCCCGAGAATGATCAGATATTCGGAAATCAGGTAAACCGGAACCGAAAGATCCTTTCTGAAACCTGAGAAAGAAAAAAAGGAAGGTAGATTCATTCGTTTCCCATCAGGATTCCAGCCGGAAGAAAAAAGTTTTCAGGTAGAGAGATTCCGGGATCTGAAGAACCCAGGGATGGTCTTCAGGCTGAAAGGTGACATCCAGAATCCGGAGGGTTTTCAGAACATCGCCTGCTGCAAACCGGGCGGCCTCGAACAATTGCTGCTGGGACAGGTGGTAGGCACAGCTTGAGACCACAAGGAGTGCCCCGGGAGAGGCAATTTCAAGGGCTCCCTTGATCAGCCGCCAGAACATCCATTTCTCATTGTCTGCTTTTTCTTTTTTCTTCGCCATCGCCGGCGGATCAATAATAATGACATCCCATTTTTCCTGCTTTTTTACAGCTTCTTCAAGCCAGGCAAATACATCCGCCGCTTCGAAACGGAGATTGGTAAAACCGTTCAGTACAGCATTTTCCTCTGCCAGTTTTATTGCTGCCGGATCAAGATCAAGACCCAGAACAGAACCGGCCTTTTCTGAAGCGAAAAGAGAAAACCCTCCGTTATAGCAAAACAAATCGAGCACCCGGGCCCCGGCCGGCAGCAGAGAAACCAGTTTCTGGCGGTTTTCACGCTGGTCGGCATAGTATCCGGTCTTATGTCCGCTGACCGGGTCTGCCCAGAACCGGACTCCGTTTTCAGAAATCTCAATTTTTCCTTCCGGCTCTGTACCTGCAAGAAGTCCTTTTACCGGTTTAAGGCCTTCCTCTTCCCGGGACGGCATATCTGAACGTTCATAAACTCCTTTCAGGGGAAGCAGAGTCATCAGATGCCGGGCAATTTCAGTTTTAACCCTGTCGGTTCCGGCTGTCCGGCTTTGCAGGACAGCATAATCGCCGATCCGGTCAACTATCAACCCCGGAAGGAAATCAGCCTCAGCATGAACCAACCGGCAGGCACCGGTCGTTTTCATCAGGTTCATCCGCCGTGAAACCGCCTGTTCCAGCCGGCGGAACCAAAGATCCGGCGATGGCTCCCTGACCCCAAGTTCCATCAGTCTGACGGCCAGACTGCATTTGGGATTGGCATATCCGACCCCGATCAGGTTGCCTTCATAGTCAGAAACTTCTACCCAGTCACCGGGCATCGGTCTGGGTTCCCATCCGCCGATTTCATCCCTGAAAATAAACGGATAGGCATTCCGTGCCTTTTTCTCTTTGCCTTTGTGAAGAACAACCCGGGGCAGTGTACTCATACCTGTGCTTTCAGAAGTTAATCTGCAAAGATGCAACCATTCCGGGTAAAACGGGAATTCAGGAAAAAAACGGGTATCGGCACAGGATGCCGGGAATGCATTCCGGGGAGCATTCTCTTCCCGGAACGGGGCGAATCACTCAGTGAAACTCGTAGCTGTAAGTTGTCATTTCGACCGGTTCATCCAGAACCGGGTCAAACCGGACCCATTGAGTTTTATTTCCGTTCCGGTCATAGGAAAAGGTTTCTTTCCGGAAGCCGGTTCCGCTGCTCAGATCCTTGCGGGAGACCAGACCGTTGCCGTTATAAAAATTAATAGCCTGAACCTCAACTTTGCCGTCAGGAAGCTCCCGGTTGGTTCTCATGAGTTTGCCGGAGCTGTTGTAAAAGAACTTTAACTGGTAAACCAGTTCACCGTTGGGATTGTAGCATTCCTCCACCGTCCGGTTGCCCTGATCATTATACTGCCAGGCCATGATCTGGCGAATGTTCCCGCCGCCAAAGTACTCGAACTGTTCGGTAACTTTACCGGCTTTGTTAAATTTCAAAACTTCCTTTTCAGTGATCCGCCCATCGCCTTCAACAGTTCTTTTTTCGAGCCGCTGCCCGCCATCTGACCAGATAAACAAGGTTTTCCAGAGTACCGAGCCGTCAATGGCATAATAAACGGTTTCAGAAATTTTACCGTCTTCATTGTACCTGATTATTTCTGCATTTTTCACATTGCCGAAGGCGTCATACTCGGTATCCTTGATGTGTCTGCCAAGTTCGTCATACTTCAGGACAATCCGGCTTTCAAGACGGCGTTCAGAGTTATAAAACCGGGTCTCAAGTAACCGGTGAAGATAATCATAAATATAGGACGTGTGGGTTTTCATGGTTCCGGCTTCATCGAACGTCCGGTGAGAGACCAGATTACCGTGGACATCGAATTCCTGCTTTTCAACTACAGATCCGGCCGGGTCGGGTTCACCGAAATTATACTGGTGCCGGGTAACGGTAATAGTCTTAACCGGGCCGTTGGAACCGCTTTCGGTGCTTTTCAGTTCGATTGTGGAGCAGGATGGAAGGAAAAAAAAGAGTGCCAGAAAAACTCCGGCAGGTGTTGTGGGTTTCATCAAACCTCCTTGGGAGCAGACAACAAAAATACCAAACTGACCGAAGATCTGAGTTGATGCAGACCTCAAATTTGACCGGACTTCAGAAATTAAAAACCAGTATCAGCCCGTACCTCAGGATCCGGAGGCCAAACCCAATCAGGGCAAACCAGAAAATCCGGATTCTGAAATATCCCGCAGCCAGAGTGACAGGATCACCAATAACCGGTAAAACGGATAAAAACAAGGCGCCGGTTCCATATTTCCGGATCCAGGGGCCTGTTTTCACAGTCGCAATCCGGACCCGTTCGGGCAAAAAGTCCCGCCCGGAAGCCCAAAATCCCATCCCGTAATTCAAAGATATACCGGCACAATTTCCGGCTGATGCAGCGAAGAATCCCAAACCGGCCGGCTGCCCGTAGAAAATCCAGCCCTGGTAAAGAACCTCAGAAGAAAATGGAAGCAATGTTGCACATAAAAAGCTTCCGGCAGCCAGCCCCATCCAGCCCGCCTGGGATACCAGGTCCGTCAGCCAGTCAGGGTTAAGGAGAATTAAAGTCATTACGGGCCCCGGTCAGTAACTTTGCCGGATAAACATCCGTAGAAGAAAATATTTTTTCAACCCAAAATCCGGTTTCGGATTTTTATTGACACAAATAAGACAAAATCGCAATCATTCCTTAAAACTTTAACAGAATCATCACAAAAAGAAGGATAACTTATGTCTCGTTTCTGGCTCCTGCTTGTATTTGCTGCTGCTTTTCCTGCTTTCGGGCAGGAAGAGGCCCGGTTGCTCAGATTTCCGGCAATTCACGGAAATCAGGTCGTGTTCACCTACGCCGGCGACCTTTATACCGTCTCTTCTGAGGGTGGAATTGCCCGTAAACTGACATCTCACATCGGGAATGAACTCTTTGCCCGGTTCTCTCCGGATGGAAAGAAAATTGCCTTTTCCGGGCAATACGACGGAAATACCGAAGTCTATGTAATCCCTGCGGAAGGCGGACTTCCGGTCAGAGTCACCATTACTCCAACTCTTGACCGTGATGATGTCAGTGACCGGATGGGGCCCAACAACATCGTACTGGACTGGAAATCTGACAACCAGTCTATCCTCTTCAGATCCAGAATGAGTGAACCAAATGATTTTAAGGGGCAGTTATATCTGGCAACCCTGAAGGGCGATATCCCCGAAAAACTTCCCCTGCCCAGAGGCGGGTTTGCCTCTTACTCACCCGATAACGCCAAACTGGCTTATAACCGGGTTTTCAGAGAATTCAGAACCTGGAAACGGTACCGGGGCGGTATGGCAGATGATATCTGGATTTATGACTTTAAAACCAGAGAAACCCTCAATATTACCTCCAATCCTGCCTCCGATATTATTCCGATGTGGCGGGGAAATAAAATTTACTTCCTCTCTGACCGGGATGAAAATAAACGGTTCAATCTGTACGTTTATGAAACCGATACCAGATCAACCCGGAAACTTACCTCTTTCAGGGATTTTGACATTAAGTTTCCATCTGCCGGAAATGAATCGGTCATTTTTGAAAACGGTGGCTACCTGTACACGGTCGATTTTAAAACCGAAACCCTGAAAAAACTGTCCGTCCGGATTCAGGATGATGGCGCAATTCAGCGGAACGGAATCGTGGACGTAAGCAAATCAGTAACCAATTTCGAAATTTCACCCGATGGAAACCGGGCTCTTTTAGGTGCCAGAGGTGATGTTTTCACGGTTCCTGCCAAAAATGGGTCTGTCAGAAATCTGACACAGACCTCAGGCGTTCATGAACGGAATTCAAAATGGTCTCCTGACGGAAAGTGGATTGCCTATGTCGGGGATGCAACCGGTGAGGATGAGATTTATCTGATATCACCGGATGGAAAAGGAACTCCTGTCCAGATCACCAAAAACTCGGATACTTACAAATATGAACTGAGGTGGTCACCCGACAGCAAAAAGATTCTCTGGTCAGACCGGCTTCAGAGACTCAGATATGTGGATATTGACTCAAGGGCCGTTTCTGAAGTTACCCAAAGCGCGGTCTGGGAGATTACTGAATTTGACTGGTCACCCGACAGCAAATGGATTGCCTACTCGCAGCAGGAACAGGAATCCATGAGCCGGGTTTACCTGTTTTCACTCGCCTCCGGAAAACCGGTCCCGGTAACCGATGGCTGGTATGCCTCAGGAAATCCGGTTTTCAGTTCTGACGGAAAATATCTGTTCTTCACTTCCAGCCGTGATTTCAACCCGGTTTATTCCTGGACTGAATGGAATCATGCCTATCAGGATATGAGCCGGATTTATCTGATCACCCTTTCAGCTTCAACAGAATCCCCGTTTAAACCAAAAAGTGATGAAACGGCAGTTAAAACAGATGGGAAAAAGGAAGAAGCGAAAAAAGAAATCCAGCCTCCAGGAACTCAGGTTGATCTGGATGGAATTACCGACCGGATTGTTGGACTTCCGGTTGCCTCCTCTTCGTACCGGAATCTGCAAAGTGCAGGCGATAAACTGTTTTACATCCGCCAGGGCAGCAAGGACGAAAGTCCGGTTATGCTGATGTTTGACCTCACAGCCCAAAAAGAAACCCAGATTGGGGAGGCCGGCGGATTCGAACTTTCTGCTGACCGGACGAAAATTCTGGTTGGAAAAAATGGAAGCTATTTTCTGACTTCACTTCCTACGGGAAAAACTGACTTTTCGGATCCGCTGAATCTGTCCCAACTGAAAGTCTCCCTGGACCGCAGGGCAGAATGGGTTCAGATTTTCAATGAAAACTGGCGGCAGATGCGGGACTTTCTCTTTGCTCCCAATATGCACGGTGTTGACTGGAAAGGCGTGAAAGAAAAATATGCCGCCCTGCTTCCTTATGTCAATAACCGGCTGGATCTGACCTATATTCTGGGTGAAATGGTTTCCGAACTTAACATCGGCCATGCCTATGTCGGCGGAGGTGACAGCCCTGCCGCACCACGGATTAAAACCGGCCAGCTTGGTGCCGAATTGAAACGGGATGCTTCCGGATTCTACCAAATCACCCGGATTTTTGAAGGGGAAAACTGGAACAAGTCACTGCGGTCGCCTCTTACTGAACTTGGGGTGAATGTAAAAACCGGTGATTTTATTCTGGCTGTGAACGGTAAACCGGTGAAGGAAATGAAAAACATTTACGAAAGCCTGATCGGAACGGTGGGCCAGCAGGTGACCCTGACGGTTAATACCAAACCGGATTTTCAGGGAAGCCGTGAGGTAATTGTTCTTCCTGTTCCGGATGAACAGGATCTGAATTATTACGCCATGGTTCAGAAAAATATTGAAAAAGTAACTAAAGCAACAAACGGAAAAGTGGGGTACATTCACGTTCCGGATATGGGACCTGCCGGCCTGAATGAATTTGTAAAGCATTTTTACCCCCAACTCAGCAAAAAGGCCCTGATCATTGATGTCAGAGGAAACGGCGGCGGAAATGTTTCCCCCATGCTGATTGAACGGCTTCGCCGGGAAATTGCCATGATCACTATTTCACGGAATGGAGTTCCGGGCACCAACCCGGATGAAATGATCTGGGGACCGAAAGTGGCTCTGTGTGATGAATTTTCGGCAAGTGACGGCGATATTTTCACCTACCGGTTCAAGCACTACAAACTGGGTAAAGTCATCGGAAAAAGAACCTGGGGCGGGGTTGTCGGCATCCGGGGAACACTTCCGTTCACTGACGGAGGAATTCTGAACCGTCCTGAATTCTCGAGGTACGATGTTGAAGGAAAAGAGTGGATTATGGAAGGATATGGCGTCGAGCCGGATATTGTTGTGGATAACGATCCGGCACGGGAATTTGCCGGCCAGGATGACCAGCTGGATAAAGCCATTGAAGTTATTCTGAACGATCTGAAAACTCAGGAAAAAACCATTCCGCCACCGCCTCCCTACCCTGTTAAGTAAACTTTTCCTTTCCGGCCGGAACCTGACAGCAGGTTCCAGCCGTTTCCCCTGCAGAGAATTGAATTCGTTGCCCTTCCCTCCGAATTTTGCAGGTTTAACACTGAACCAAAGGACATTTAAATGAAAACCGTTATTAAGGACCTGATGTACGGCGAAAAAGAAATTCAGGAAGCCGAACTGGAAATCTGGGAAAATAAATTTCAGGACAGGGACTACCTCATTGAAATTGACTATCCCGAATTCACCTGCCTGTGCCCCAGATCGGGTTATCCCGATTTTGCCCGGATTTATGTGAATTACATTCCCGACAAACTGATAGTGGAACTGAAGGCCTTCAAACTGTGGTTAAACAATTTCAGAGACCGTCACATCAGCCATGAAGCCGTCACCAATGAAATTTATGACGTTCTGAGGGAAAAACTGAACCCCAGATTCCTGGAAGTTATCGGCGACTTCAATGCCCGGGGAAATGTAACCACAGTAATCAAGCTGCGGTCGGACCAGTCCTACACCACAACCGATGTGATCCACCGCACAAAATAACCCGGCTTACCGGAAAATTTGTTTTATATGTTGCAACATTAATTGTTATAACATACTTTTGCTCCATCAAAACAAAAAGGAGTAAAAATGAAAACAATTCTGACCCTTCTGCTCACTCTTGGTCTGTTCTCTGCCCAGGCTCAAACCACCTGGAATATGGATGCAAGTCACACCAACGTCGGCTTTACAGTAACCCACCTGGTTATTTCTGAAGTCGACGGCCGGTTTGCCAAAGTTGACGGAAAACTCGTCTCAAAAAATGACGACTTTTCTGACAGTTATGTTGAGGCAACCATCCAGACTGCTTCAGTCAATACCGATAATGAAATGCGGGACAAGCACCTGCAGTCTGATGACTTTTTCAACGCTGAAAAATTCCCGGTCATGACCTTCAAGAGCAAATCCTTCAAGAAAACCGGCGATAAAACCTTCAAAATCACCGGCGATCTGACCATCCGTGATGTGACCCGTGAAGTGGTTCTGGAAGCTAAGCTTGGCGGTATTATGACCGATCCCTGGGGAAATGTAAAAGTCGGATTCAAGGCCACAACCGAGATCAACCGGTTTGACTACAACCTCAAGTGGAACAAAGCCCTGGAAGCCGGCGGAGCTGTTGTTGGTGAGACAGTCACCATCAAACTGAACGTCGAGTTTGCAAAAGAAAAGAAATAAGGAATTGCTGTGAATACCGGGGAGACCCTTTTTCCCCGGTATTCGTACTTTTGAATTCTGCCTCCCAACCTGAAACAGATTCCGCCATGTCGTATCTTTATTCCGGCGCCGGTCAGATTCCGGCCACTAATCCGGATGTAAAAATGAAAATTGAAGAAGAAATTCACCAGAAGAAATTTACCAGTCAGCGGCAAAAGGCGGCGGTTAACCTGTTTTTTACTTATAGCTGGCTGGCCGGGAAACAATCGGTCTTTCTTAAACAGTTTGATCTTTCCCTGCAGCAATTCAATATCCTGCGCATTCTAAGAGGCCAGCACCCCAAACCGGCATCCATTACCCTGCTTAAAGAAAGAATGCTCGATAAAAACTCTGACGTTTCCAGGCTTATCGACCGGTTGGTTGCCAAGGAAGTTGTCGGCCGGGCAGTCTGCCCCGAAAGCCGCCGGCAGATGGACATTTCCATAACCGAAAAAGGACTGTCAGTTTTAAATCAGATCGATTCACGGACAGACGAATTTCACAGCCCGATGACCTCCCTTTCAGAAGCAGAAGCCACCCAGCTTAGTGATTTGCTTGATAAGCTCCGTTCAGCCGAATGAACCGCCTTCCTGCCTTTTTCTTTGCCCACGGGTCCCCAATGAATGCTTTGGGAACCAGCCCATGGTCAGAAATGCTGCGCCGGACCGGAAGTAAACTGACCGGGGTTCAGGCGATTCTGATGATTTCGGCGCATTGGTACACCCGGGGAACCGGTGTTTCCTTTGCCACTCACCCGGAAACGATTTATGATTTTTACGGATTTCCGCCAGAGCTTTACAGAATCACTTACCCTGCCCCGGGTTCACCCGAAACGGCAGAACGGGTTCAAAACCTCATCCGGTCGGTTCCCGTTTTGGCCGATCCTGCCATGGGGCTGGATCACGGCGCCTGGTCAGTGCTGATCCACCTGTTTCCCGATGCTGCTATCCCGGTTTTTCAGCTAAGCATTGATGCCGGTCTTTCACCTGAAGGACATTACCGGATCGGCCGTGAACTGTCCGTTCTGCGGGAAGAAGGTGTGCTGATCTGCGGATCGGGAAATATCGTGCATAATCTGCGGGCTGCAGATTTTCAGAATCCCCGGGCAGAACCTGCCGGGTGGAATGTCCGGTTTGATGAAGCCATCGCTGAAGGACTCCGGTCAGGAAACCATGAGACTGTTCTGAATTATCTGTCACTCGGTCAGGATGCCCGCCTGTCGGTTCCAACTCCTGATCATCTGATACCTTTGTTTTATATCCTTGGAAGTTCTCATCCAAAAGATCCGGTATCCTTTATCTGGGAAGGATATGAGCATGCCTCACTCAGCATGCGGTCGGTCAGAATCGGCTGATTTTCAGACAGGAAACGGCTTAAAATCGACAGTCAGGGATAGAAATCCCTCATAAACTCCCATTTTAATAATATCCAGATCAGTCACTGCCGGTTGTACCAGAACCTGAGCCAGACTGGGAATTTTCAGTAAATCCACCGTTACAAACGAATCTTCCGTCCGGATAAAGTCAGGGAGAAAGGGTTTGGCCATCGCCAGCATAGGACGGGCATCCAGCGGCCGGCTTTTGATCATTTCAAAGGTGATGGTTTTAATGTAATCCGACCAGTAGAAAGAAACAATCCGGAGGGCTGCCGAGGGCCTGAAAGTCAGTCCGGCAAACGACCAGGCCAGAGAGATAACCAGGGCTTTTTCTTCTATTTTTACTGAGACCGGTGGCAGATTCGACGGCATATACCGGGCCAGACTGTCATTCAGAAACTTCTCATCCAGGGTTAAAGTGGCGGCCATACAATTCCGTTTTTTCTAAAGATATAAAACCCGCCGGATAAATTCTTCCTGCCCGGCTGCTTCATTACAATTTCATGAAAAACGGGCGGCCAATAAAAGGCAAGAGTATCCGTTTTCATTAGATGTCGCTTAAATCAGCATTCCTGAGGGCTTTCTGTGCGGCGTTCAGATCGTCATTGCCCGAAAAAATCCTTAGATTGCCGTCAGAAAAATAACAGTGGCCGGTGGTATATTCATTCCGGCCCGATGTGAAATTAACAAAATCACAACAGGATCCGACGTGCAAGCTGATAAAAAACTAAACCTGAAAGCGGAATTTACCGCCCCTTCGTTTGAAGACTGGAAAAAAGTCGCCGAAGCCGATCTGAAAGGTGCCCCTTACGATAAAAAACTGATCACCAAAACCTATGAAGGCATTGATCTTCAGCCAATCTACACGGCCGAAGACATCCGGGATCTTCCTGTTGCAAAGGAATTTCCGGGAGGTGGATTGCAATCAAGAGGAAGTCAGGCCCAGGGACCGGTTGCCACACCCTGGAAAATCTGTCAGGACATTCCGGCTGGACTTGCAGAAGACTTCAATGACATCCTTAAACGGGATCTGGACCGGGGCCAAACCGCCATTTCAGTCGTTCTGGACCGGGCAACCCGCCGTGGAGTTGATGCAGATTTTGCAAAACCCGGTGAAGTTGGCATTGGCGGGCTTTCCGTTTCGGGAACCCAAAGCCTCAGCAGAGCCTTTTCCGGAATTGCCCTCGATTCTTACCCGGTTTTTGTAAAAGCCGGATATTCAGGACTCCCTTTTCTTGCCCTTCTGATTGCCTCTTTGAAAAAAGACGGCCGGGCAACATCCGGACTGACCGGTTCTGTTGAATCGGATCCGTTGGGCTATCTCGCAGCAGAAGGTCAACTCCCGGTTTCCCTGAATCAGATTTACAATGAAATGAAAACGGCAACCAACTGGGTCAGGATCCACAAGATCAATCTGAAAACCATTGGGATTGATACCACCGTTTATCAGGAAGCCGGGGCAACTGCGGTTCAGGAACTGGCAGCGGCAATGGCAACACTGGTCACCTATCTCGAAGAACTGACCGAACGGGGTGTTTCCCCTTCTGACATTGCCCCCTGCATCCGGTTTACTTTCGGTATCGGGACCCATTACTTCATGGAAATCGCCAAATTCCGTGCGGCACGGATTCTCTGGACCCAGATTTTAACCGCTTACGGACTGGATCCGGCCGACTATCCGATGTCCATCCATGCAAAAACGTCTTCAATGACCCAGACAGATTTTGATCCGTACGTTAATCTGCTCAGAACCACAACAGAAGCATTTTCTGCAGCTGTTGGCGGAGTCGGGAGTCTGCACACCCATGCTTTCGACGAATCCTGGTCGGTTCCGGATGAGTTCAGCCGGCGGATTGCCCGGAACACCCAGATAATTCTCGCTGAAGAGTCACATCTGTCGAGTCTGATTGACCCTGCCGGAGGTTCCTACTTTATTGAAAAACTGACCGCCGACCTGGCGGGAGCGTCCTGGGAGCTTTTTAAACAAATTCAGGAAAAAGACGGAATGGCCGCAGTTCTGCAAACCGGCTATCTGGCAGAAGAAGTCAGAAAAGCAGCCGATGCCCGCCGGGCCGATATCGCCAAACGGAAGTCGGTTATCGTTGGGGTTAATGCCTATGCCAACATCCGGGAGGATCTCCCCAAACCGGTTGTTCCTGATGCTGACGCCATTTTCACTAAACGGGCTGAGTACCTTCAGAAATACCGGGTTTCAGGCGGACAGGAAAAACACATCCGTATTTTGGAAACACTGGAAAAAGCCGGTGCCGAGAAATCAGAAAAACAAGTTGATCTTGCCATTGAAGCAGCTCTCGAAGGGGCTACTCTGGGTGAATTAACACAGATTTTACGGTCCGGAAAAGAAAATGGCCCCACAGTACCTGCCTTTATACCCTTTTCGGTTGCCGCCGACTTTTCGGGTCTAAGAAAAAAAGCCCTGAATTACAAAGCTCAGAAAGGCCACCTGCCACAGGTTTTTCTGGCCAACATGGGACCGCTTGTCCAGTACAAGGGAAGATCTGATTTCAGCCGGGGATTTTTTGAAACGGGTGGATTCGAAGTCCTCTCTCCTGCCGGATTTGAAACTGCCGAACTTGCCGCAAAGGGCGCACTGGAATCGAAGGCTCCGGTTGTGGTCATTTGCTCGACCGATGAAACCTATCCGGAACTTGTACCGGTTATTGTGAAGGAGATCAAATCCGGAAATCCTGGAGTTGTGGTTGTTCTGGCCGGATACCCGAAAGAACAGGTCGAAGCCCACAAAGCCGCCGGCGTGGACGAATTTATTTTCCTTGGTGCCGATGTGATTAAAACCCTCACCGGTATCTGGAGCAAATTCTGACCGAATAACCTGGATTTTTAAATTAAACGAGTACTGAAATGAAAAAACCTGATTTTACTAAACTGGATCTGAATCTGAAGACAGACCCGGAAAGTTACGATGTCTGGGCAGCCCGGTTCGAGAAAGAAACCGGGAAAAAACCCGGTGAATTCATCTGGGAAACCATGGAGCAGATTGCTGTAAAACCTTTGTATACAGCCGAGGACATTAAAAATGCCGATCATATCGGATTCATGGCCGGGATTCCGCCCTATCTGAGGGGTCCTTATTCCACCATGTATGTCAATAAACCCTGGACAGTTCGCCAGTATGCCGGTTTTTCGACGGCAGAAGAATCGAATGCCTTTTACAGACGGAATCTTGCTGCCGGGCAGATGGGCCTTTCGGTTGCCTTCGATCTGGCCACTCACCGTGGTTATGATTCTGACCATCAGCGGGTGGTGGGTGATGTCGGGAAGGCCGGTGTTGCCATTGACTCAGTTGAGGATATGAAAATCCTGTTCGACAAAATCCCACTGGACAAAATGTCGGTTTCAATGACCATGAACGGTGCCGTTCTGCCGGTTCTGGCCTTTTACATTGTCGCAGCAGAGGAACAGGGTGTCGCCCATGACCTGCTCACCGGAACCATTCAGAATGATATCCTGAAAGAATATATGGTCCGGAACACGTACATTTACCCGCCGGAACCTTCAATGAAGGCCATTGCGGATATTTTCAGATTCACATCCGAAAATATGCCGAAGTTTAACTCGATTTCCATTTCGGGTTACCACATGCAGGAAGCCGGTGCCACTGCCGATCTGGAAATGGCCTACACACTCGCCGATGGTCTGGAATACATCAGAACCGGGATCAAAGCCGGCATGAGTGTCGATTCCTTTGCTCCCCGCCTGTCCTTTTTCTGGGCACAGGGTCTGAATTACTTCATGGAAGTAGCTAAAATGCGGGCAGCCCGGGTTCTCTGGGCAAAAATCGTCAAGGATTTCAATCCGAAAAATCCGAAATCCATGGCCCTGAGAACTCACTCCCAAACTTCCGGCTGGTCCCTGACCGAACAGGATCCGTTCAACAATGTGGCCAGAACCTGCATTGAAGCCATGGCGGCTGCCCTGGGGCACACCCAGTCTCTGCATACGAATTCCCTTGATGAAGCCATTGCTCTTCCAACCGATTTCTCTGCGCGGATCGCCCGGAATACCCAGTTGTACCTGCAGGATGAAACCAATATCTGTAAAGTGATTGACCCGTGGGGTGGAAGTTATTATGTTGAAGCCCTCACCCGGGAACTGATCGAAAAAGGCTGGGCCCACCTTCAGGAAGTGGAATCCTATGGCGGAATGACCAAAGCAATCGAAGCAGGAATCCCGAAAATGCGGATCGAAGAGGCAGCAGCACGCCGCCAGGCCAGAATTGATTCAGGCAGAGAAACCATCGTCGGGGTAAATAAATACCGCCTGGAAAAAGAAGCTGCCATTGAAATTCTGGAAGTTGACAATACTGCCGTCCGGCTGAGCCAGATTAAGCGGATTCAGGAACTGAAAAAGAACCGGAATGAGGCAGATGTTCAGGCGGCACTCGCAGCCCTGACCCGGTGTGCTGAAACAGGTGAAGGAAATCTGCTCGACCTCTCGGTGAAAGCAGCCAGAGTCAGAGCAACCTTGGGAGAAATCTCCTATTCACTGGAAAAAGTTTGGGGAAGGTATCAGGCCGTTGTGAGAACCATTTCAGGTGTTTACAGTTCAGAATATGCCAGCGAAGAAGACAACCATGTGGCTGAAGTCAGAAAACTGACCGATGAATTTGCATCGAAAGAAGGCCGCCGTCCCAGAATCATGATAGCCAAAATGGGTCAGGACGGACATGACCGCGGAGCCAAAGTGGTTGCTACCGCCTATGCAGATATGGGATTTGATGTCGACGTCGGTCCGTTATTCCAGACTCCGGAAGAAACCGCCCGCCAGGCAGTTGAAAATGATGTTCACGTGGTCGGGATGAGTTCTCTTGCAGCCGGGCACAAAACTCTGCTTCCCCAGTTGATCGAAGAATTGAAAAAACTGGGGCGTGAGGATATCATTGTAATCGTTGGCGGAGTAATTCCGGCTCAGGATTACGATTTTCTCTATGAACACGGGGCTACCGCCATTTTCGGACCCGGGACCAAAATCCCGTTTGCAGCCCTGAAAATTATGGAAGAAATCAATCACCGGTTTGCCTGAGAAGCACCTTTTCTTCAAAAAAGCCAGTCCCGCCGACTGGCTTTTTTGTTTGTTAAAACCACTCAAGGCTTGTCCCGGACGGCCGGAATTCCTAATTTCCCGAAAAACGGGAGATTTCATGCTGTCCAAACTGATTTCACATGACCCGGCCGGATTCCGGTGGCGGGGTGGAGAAGTTAACCGGATCGAGGGGTTGAGTGATGCAATTTTTGCCTTCTCCATTACTCTGCTGGTTGTTTCACTTGAAGTCCCGAGGACTTTCGGCGACCTGAAGGAGATGATGTCGGGCTTCATGGCATTTGCACTCAGCTTTTCCCTGCTGATGTATATCTGGTACTGTCATTATATCTACTTTCGGCGGTACGGACTGCAGGATCCGCTGACCATAACCCTGAATGCAACACTTCTTTTTCTGATCCTGTTTTACATTTACCCGCTAAAGTTCCTGTCAAATTTCCTGGTTGCTACGTTTGTTTACCACTCCTGGAAAGTGACAACTGATACGGGTGAGGTGATTGCAATGATTTCGCCGGGTGAAAGCTCAGATCTTATGACGATTTACTCGCTGGGATACATTTTTGTCTTTATCATTTTTTCCCTGATGCAATACCGGGCACTCCGGTTCTCTGAAAAACTGGAACTCACTGAAAAGGAAATTCTGATTACCAAAGCCTGGCTGTCTTCTCACCTGATCATGATTGGTCTTGGGCTGGTTTCAGTCTTTTTTTCGTTTTTCCTTCTGCAGCCTGCCTATGCCGGGCTGGTTTACGCCGGAACCGGAATCTTCCAGATGGCGAACGGCCGGTATTGGGGGAAAAGAGTTTCATTGGTACCACCGGCCTGATTCACCTGAACGTGCCTATCCGGATTTCTCCAGAATTTCTTTCAGGTTGCGGAACCACCAATTGAGTTCTTTTACTGAATAACGGGAAAGAATAAAGGATGTGTACCGGAGCCCGGGATTCCTTTTGTTCCGGGGAGCCTGGATTGGCTGTGTGCTGATTCACCCGAAATGAAGGAGAACAAACTGCCAACCATCCGGTCAGGGAGCCCTGTTCAGGCGCCAGTCTGCTTCTGAAAGATCATACCAGTTATTTTCTGATCCGTGAAACAGAAATGTTCCGGTTTTTTGAAACCCCAGTTTCCCGAGAATATGATTTGACGCATCATTCTGAACATGGGCAGCAGCCGAGATTTCGGTCAGATGAAGGGAGTTGAACCCATAGACAAGGGATGCTGCTGAACATTCGGTGGCAATTCCCTGCCCCCAGAATTCAGGCAGAAGCCGATATCCCAGATCGACAAAACCGGTCCGGTTATTCACGTGGTCATGAACCCGTTTCAACCCGGCCCATCCGGCACATTCTCCGGTTGCTTTCACCTCAACCATCCACCGGCCAAATCCGTTTTCAGCATACTGTTTTCTTACATAAAGAATCATTCCGGTGATTTCATCACGGGAGGTAACCGGATGGTTACCGAGATACCGGTGAACGACCGGATCAGAATCCAGCCTGAACAGAATCTCAAGATCACCAGCCTCCATTTCTCTTAACCTGAACCGGGGCGTTTCAATCAAAACGGCCATTTCAACTCCTTAATGTTTGACTCAGAACCAGGTTTTCATACCGCAACGCCTGCCGGTGGGCTTCACAAACATAATTAAGGTGAAACACTTCCAGATGGGCAAAACGGGATGTCAGCGGTGTATCCAGTGCTGTCAGCATGCCGGCGATAAAAAAAGTCCACCGGGGTTCATCTGTAACAAGATCCGGTTCAAAATCCGGCCGGTGACCCAACCGTATCAGAGAAGTCGAAATCAAAATCCGGTTCATGATCCCCTTTTCCATTTTGGAAAGCCTGGTCAGATCCTGAATAATACCCGGTTTTAACTCAGAAAGACCGGGGATGTCAAAAGCAGCCAGCAGGCGGGAGAGATGGTAAAGAATCAGAACCGGATGCGGGTAGTTGTGGCTTACCCTGAACGGGGCATCAAGATGCTGACGGTTCAGAATAACTGACCTTAAAAAGATGATGGAATCTGAATCATGCTGATTCACAGGCAATTGATTCTGAAAAACCCAGAACAGAATATTGGTTAAAACACAGAAATCAAATTCAATATACATATTGGTACCGAAAAAGGTCGAGTATGCCTTCAGGTTTTTATAATCCGGATAGGTTTGCCGGATCTGTTTTTTTGACAGATTGGCATGCTGAATCAGTTTATCCTTCAGCCAGAGTGTGGTTTCCCGTTTTTGGGATGAGGTTAAAAAAACCAGTGCCGTATCATCCGAATCATCGGGAATACGGGCTGAGTGAAGGTGCCTGAAAATCAACCCGTTCGGGAAATGGGGTGATCCGTCAGTCGGCCAGAATGAATACGTATCCAGGCCATGTTTATTCCGGTAATGCGGGTAGGCCAGGACTGCCTTCCTGATAAAGTCACGGATCAGCAGCTTTTCCTCTTCCGGAACAAAATCAGCCAGATTCTGAAGAACAAACACGATACTGGCTGTAAAGAAAATGTTGTTATCCTCACGTTTCCATCGCAGAACCGAATTGTATCGCTGTGAAGGAACCAGCCCATCTGCATAAAAGGGGTGGCCTTCGGTCTGGAAAGAGACTATCTTCTGAAGCAGTTCCCGGGAGGTCATTCTGTCTGGTTTTGGAAGGTCAGTGAGCCGGCTGTGGACAGACATTTTCAGTGAGCCCTGTTGAGAAATTTAGAAGCAAGCCATTTCCGTACTGGCAGATCATAAAACTTAAGTACGATCCAGGCCAGCCCGACCGAACCAAAAAAGACGGCCAGTGCCTGGGGCCAGGCGGCTTCCATCGGAACCTGATTATCAACTACCCATGCGGTGAAAATATAAATCAGCGGATAGTGCAGGATATAAACCGGGTAGGAAATATCCCCCAGAAACCGGATAATTTTTTCCTGAAGCGGGCTTTCAGGTTTGCCTGAGGCTCCCAGCCAGACAATCAGCGGAAACAGAAAAATAATCGCCAGTGAATCATAAAGCCCATTCATCCACAAAGTGTCAGCATCCCCAATCCGTGGTATTGAAAATATCAGGATTACAGCAGCACTGCACCACAGGAAGGCATGACGAAGCCGTCCAGGTTTTACGATTCTGGAAAGCAGAAGTCCGGCAAAGAAGGGATAAAGTAACCGGATAAGACCAACCTGAAACTGAACAGGGTCAAGCGACCAGCCGCCGATTACGTCACCGTTTGGCCCGAAAACGGCAAACCGGATCAGAGCTAAACCAAAAAAGGCAACAAAAACTGACAGAAGCCAGACCGGAAACCGCCTGAAGATCAGTCCATATAAAAGATTAGCCACATATTCAAAAAACAGGGACCAGGCCGGACCGTTCAGAGGATGCATTTCTGCCCACCCCCGGATGTCCAGTGAAGGAGGGACCGGCAGAAGGGTCATCCCGATTACCATAATAAGCAGAAGTTCCCAAACCGGGGTCGTGCTGATTTGCGGAAAAAGAACCGGTGATGCACTGAAATAGTATCCGACAGCACCAGTAACCATTGCTGCAAGAATCATCGGATGAAGCCGGATCAGGCGCCGTTTGAAAAATTCGCCGGGTGTCATCTTCCCCCAGCGGTCATCATAGGCATATCCGATTACAAATCCGGATAAAACAAAGAAAAAATCTACGGCAAGATAGCCATGGTTAATGATCTGGGTAAAATGGTTTCCGCCAGAAAAAGTTTCGAAAAGATGGAAGACGATGACCATCAGGGCAGCAACGCCTCTGAGGCCATCCAGGATTTCATAATGGTTTTTGGAATCCGGAAAAACGGAATAGGTGGAAGAATTCGACATGGAAGTCCTGAGGATTGAAGGTGAAATGGCAAAGATAAAAAGTAACCTTTTAATTTCATCCCGGCTGGTTTGCAAGCCGGTTAACTAATCCCGCTTCAGGAACTCTCACTCAGTCAGAAATTATCGTAATAAGTCAGATCACGGATGATCTTACCCGCTTTGAATTCGAAGATAGTACAAATCGGTAGGGTGAACGGTTTTCCGTCAGGACCTGTCCCGGTTGAAATGAATTCCACTGTTACCACAGAGCCAGCCGGGTAAACCGCTACAACTGAATCCTTAACATCCGGAATGGACTGGTGCAGATCCTGATATTTTTTCACAATATCCTGCCTTGAAACCGTCACCGGAGCGGTTCCAAGTACAGGATCTTTCAGGATGACAGAATCAGCATAAAACCCGGCAAGTCCTGACCAGTCATGGCGGTTGAAAACAGAAAAATACTCTGCAACAACCTCCTGCCCCGGTATTACCCCCCCGGTTTGTGACGGGGTTTCCGGCTGACAAGCTGCCAGAAAAAGCAGAATCCAACTGTGCACAGGTTTCATAACTCCTCCATTTATTGTGAATTAGCCCAATTCAGGTATTTCTGACAGCGACATAAATATCCTTTTCCCGTTTTTCAGCCCGGTTTGAACCATTTCATCGGCACCGGCTGAGGGACCGCCGATTCTGAGAACAGCATCACAGAATCCGACAAGCTGAACTGAAACCGGGTGGAAGTACCGGTTGAAGATTTCATCACCGGTTTTAGACGACCCGGCAGCTTCAATCATCGGCAGGGTAAACCACTCACCAATGAGCGGCATGTGACCTTTTTCATAGACTTTAAGGGCCATTTCAGTCATGTCATTCAGGTTTTTCCGGATCAGAACCGGGTCATCTCCTGTTCCTGACCGATAGGGTCCGGCAATCAGAATCAGCATTTGTTTTGGGTCGGATTTCATTTCAGGTCTCCAGTTTAGTGTCAGGCTGCTTCGGACAAAACGAAATCCTGCCGGTTCCCCAATTGGGTGAAGGGGTAAAAATTACCGGACTGAGACAGGGGGTTTCCCGCCTTTCCAGACCAGCCAGACGGCAAGGCCAAGCTCGGAAGCAACCATTGGCAGCATCAGGATTCGTTCCAGAAAACGGATGCTTTCCGTCATTTCCGGAAAACCGGTTTTCATCAGATGCAGGATGAAATAGCCCCCCCCGCCAGCAAGGGTTGTCAGCCAGAGAATTGCCGGAATAACCCGGTGAAGCTTCATCAACCATCCGGTAAAAACCAGATGAACTCCGAATAAAATCAAGCCGGCATTCCACAACAGGCGGAATTTATCGAAAAATCCCTGCAGTCGGCCCGGATCGGTTTCCCACAGAAACAGTCCCTGAAACAGATACAACCCGGCAAACCCAAAAACAGAGGTGTAAACCAGCCGGGTGGCCATTGCCCAGAAGGCAACCGTTCCGGAATCCCCCTTGAAAAAATCGTAGATTGTAACCGAAACCACAATATCCAGCAGCACGGTTATCCCGATTCCCCAAAGCACCAGGGTAAAAAGAAATTTAAACCCGGCATCGGGGACCGGGTCGGTTGTCATTTTTAAATAATCTGCAACCTTTTCAAAGGCAAAACCCAGTGAGTATCCGGCAACAATGGCCATGACTATCAGGGACCAGCCCAGGATGAAAGCACTCTTCCGTTTTATCATAACCCATTTCCTGATTATAGATCCTGCAGGATCCTGCCTTTTTGAATGATGACTGAATTATTTAAGCAGAAAGGGAATCCTGGTTTCTCAGTAAATTCCCTTTGCCAGAATGGTTTCACAGTCTGCTGCCGCCAGCCGGTGAAGTAAAATTTCCTGATAGTCGCTTGAGTAATACCAGTCTTTAAAGTCCTGTTCACTCTCAAACCGGATGATGACGATCCGGGTTGCATCCCAGGCTCCTTCAAGTACCACCGGTGAATTATCAAGCACAAGATACTCACCTCTGAACTTTTTAAAAACAGACCCGGCGTGGTCCAGATACTTCTGGTATTCTTCCGGATCCTGAATCTTGATTTTGGCTATAAACCAGGAACTCATTGAATTCTCCTTAAAAGATAACTCACCCCAACAGAAGTAAACTCACTGACATAACCAGCATTCCGGCTATTAAACCACCGATTGCGATATGATGCTGACCATATTCCTCTGCTGCCGGCAATAGTTCATCCAGTGAAATGTACACCATAATTCCTGCAACTGCTGCAAAAACAAATCCGAATGCAGTCTGATCAAGTAAAGATCCAAAGATCAGGAAGGCAACCAAAGCTCCGACCGGTTCGGCCAGTCCGGAAAGAAGGGAAAGCCAGAATGCCTTTCGCCTGCTTTTTGTGGCAAAATAAACCGGAACTGATACGGCGATTCCTTCCGGAATGTTATGTATGGCAATGGCAACCGCAATACTGACTCCCAGGGCAGGATCGTTAAGAGATCCGGCAAAGGTTGCAATTCCCTCGGGAAAGTTGTGAATGCCGATGGCCAGTGCAGTAAAAACACCCACCCGTTTTAACCGGGCAGACGACTCTTTTTCACTAAACCGGGCACTGTCCAGATTGGCCATTTCGTGCGGATTTTCGGCAGACGGAACCAGTTTGTCAATCAGGGCAATGAGGGCAATTCCGGAAAAAAAGGCAGCAACAGTAAGCCATCCGCCGGCTGAAACACCATGGATCAGGGTCAGAGTTTGCCGGGCCTGCGGGAACAATTCAACAAAGGAAATGTAAATCATGACTCCGGCTGAAAATCCCAGCGATCCGCTTAGAAAAAGTGGATTGAATTTTCTGGAAAAAAACGCCATAACGCTGCCGATTACCGTTGCCAGACCGGCAAACGAAGTTAACAGAAAGGCTAACAAAACGGATTCTGAATTCATAGTGAAAAGTTGGGTTGCTGATGGTTGATTTTGGACCCGTAATTTCTGGTTTCAGGACTCTGAACCCATACGGGGAGGGGTGTTTGGACTTGTTACTTCTTCCTGTTTTTTTTCAGTGGGGAACTTGCCACATTCCGGGTCAAAGCTGGTTTTCCTGAACCGGGAAATACTTTTCCAGATAGTCACCAAATTCTGTCTCCTTCACGGCAATTTCTGTTTTGACTGCCCCGTTTTCAGTTTCCCTGAAAATCCTGTCGGTTAAGGTAATTCTGCCGTTTCGGGTGGCAAGGGAAACCAGTTTCTGCCTGGTAAAATGAGATTCTGGACTTGTCTGATGAAACCGGCACATTTCAGAGAACGCCTCAATTGAATGACTCTTCAATGAGAAAAGATACTGATTTTCCCACGAACCAGTCTGGCTTTTTTGAACCAGAAACTGGTTGTCTTCCTGCAGAAGCAGCCTGAACTGCCCGGCCGGATCGGCCTGAATCAGATCCGGTTTGATCCTCAGCGGATGCCGTGAGAAATCACCAAATCCTACATCTGCAAGATAATCGGTGTCAGTCATCCGAACCCAGAGAGCCAGATGGTCAAACTCCGGTCCGAATTCACCTTTTTGTCTGTTGAATACCCGGGCTGAAATTCTTTGCACGTCGAATCCGGCCGCCTTCAGCAAGTCAAAAAATAACCCGTTCAGTTCGTAACAGAATCCACCCCGTTTTTTTTCAACGATTTTCTGAAACAAGGCATCCGGGGCAAGATTGATGCTTTGTCTGCTATGAATATCCAGGTTTTCAAACGGGACCGAGAGCAGATGCATCTCCTGTAAACGGGCCAGGGTCTTGGCCGTTGGCTCAAGTGGTCCTGAAAATCCGATCCGCCTTAAATATAAGTCACGCTTAAACATACTGATTCCGTTTTTGGTAAAAACAAAGAGTTTAACCGGAAAATTTCAAACTTGCGCACTTAATGGAAAATCAGGAAGGAAGATTTCAGAACATCTGCGGAGTTCCCGGTTCAATAACTCTTTGCGGTATAGACGTTCCCCGGGTTCAGACCGACAGGTTGTGGTGACGTGTTCAAAAAATCAAACGGAATGGTCCTGTCTGCCCGCCCGGTAAATGTTCCCGTGACATCAAAGTGCAGATGGGGTCTGTTGCTGTCGCCTGAATTCCCGCTGAACCCAAGAGTATCGCCCGGATTTACCTCATCTGCAACCCGGACCTTGACTCCCTGAAAGGACAGATGGGAATATCTGGAATACGTTGTATCAGAATGCCGGAGGATGACCACATTTTCATGGCCGGGGATATGATCAGAATCTGAATACTCTGAAACAGCATACACAACCAGGCCAGCCCGTGCAGCCGTCACCACAGTCCCTGCCGGCATGGCAAAATCAACAGAATAGGCGAAAGAGCCAAAATGAGACCAGGATGAATTAAATCCCTGTGTGCACAGATAGGCGGTCCCGACCGGAAAAGGCAAAACAAATTTTGCCTCTGGTATTTCCTGGCTTCTCTTCTCTTCTTCAGAACAGCAGCAGGTCTGCAACCACGAAAATGCAAACAGGATCAGGACAAGTTTCATTGAAGTGCCCCTCAAAAGTACACATTACTACGGCAGAACAGGCGGAATCCCCTTGGACTCAATTCCCCGCCGTCCGGCGGTGCAGATCGTAACCGGCAAAAACGGACCAGGACGAAGAGGAGTCCTTACGGGACAAAATCTCCAGCTTCCACGAATCCGACCTTTCATCATAGATAAACCGGTCCAGAAAAACCGATTCTGGATACGGGATTGTAAACTCGAGAGTCTGGTCCGAGATTTTTCCGGTTCCATGCGGAATGGAATAAGCAGCCCCGAATGAATCCAGCCAATGGGTGATAATGGTTTTGGTCCGGGGATCTTCGCCAATAAAAACCAACGCTTCATACTGAGGCGGAGAAGACAGATCAACCATGTGGATTTTTGAAAAAGCCGAATTTAAGACCGGCCCGACCGAGATCAGATAGGTAACCGGTTCACCCGTTACCTGCCCTTTACCAATCCAGGTCCCGTCCAGTCGCTGAAGAAGGAGCGGCCGGGGATCTTTCTCCTGTGGTTTTTCGGGCAGTTGGCAGGCATTGAAACCGAGAAGGAAGGCCAGAAGAACGGTCAGAGTTTGTTTCATGGGTGTCCTGGTTTGTATTAAATTGGAATAACAGGCAGAATAAATGCAGGAAAGACTTTGACCGACTTTACCGGAAATCTGCCTGTTGAACTTCTCTTCCCGGTGAAGGTTTGCTTTTCCGGGAAACCAATCATGGGCCATTGGAAGCTTTGTCCGGATTAAAAATCGGAACCTGAACCGGAATTTCAAAACAACCGGAAAATGCCGGATGCTGCTCAGTACGGTCTTCGGGTATCCCTGAAACGATCCGGTTAACCCGGGGGGCGATAAAAAAAAATGCCCCGGAATCCGGTATGAACCGAACCCGGGGCATCCCTAAACCGGGAAAAAACCGGAGAGGTTACCGGCTGCGCATCATCTGCATCAGTCCGCCGCCATTTTTCACATTCTGGAACCCAAGCTGACGAAGCATCTGCTGGGCATAGGCAGAACGGGCACCCGATGCACAATAAACGACAATTTCCCGTGACTTGCTGCCAAGTTTATCCAGATTGAACTGAAGTTCATCCAGCGGGATATTGACCGCACCGGGATAGGCGCCTCCCATGAATTCATACGGCGACCGGACGTCCACAATAAGCTGACCCGCCGGTTCTGCTGCAGGTGCATCACTCTTTTTCTGACGGGCCATCATGGCATTCAGTCCGCCTCCATTGGTCACATTGGTGTAGCCGGCCTGCTTCAGAAGTCCTTCTGCATAGGCTGATCTGGCACCCGAAGCACAGTAAACCGTGATGTCTCTGGCCGGATCCGAACCGAATTCTGCCAGCCGGGCAGGAAGTTCATCAACCGGAATGTTCACTGCACCGGGATAGGCACCACGGCTGAACTCACCTTCACTTCTGACATCCACGATGAAGGGCTTTGCCGGTCCGGCCGGAGAGTCACTTTTCTTCTGACGGGCCATCATGGCATTCAGCCCGCCGCCGTTGGTCACATTGGTAAACCCGACCTGTTTTAAAAGTCCTTCTGCAAAAGCTGATCTGGCACCCGAAGCACAGTAAACCGTGATGTCTCTGGCCGGATCCTGACCCAGCTCAGCCAGCCTGGCCGGAAGTTCATCAACCGGAATATTCACAGCACCCGGATAGGCGCCACGGCTGAACTCACCGGGTGTTCTGACATCGACAACCAGAGGACCTTCCTGAGTTTTAACCGGTTCTTCTTTCTTCTCAGTCTTTACTTCCTGAGCGTGGAGTGACTTTTTCTCAACCGGAAGAAGCCCGAGGGAAAAATGAGTGAACGGGATCGCACGGGCAAACCGCTGAAGGGAGGTATGTCCGCCGGAAACAGTCCAAACCCTCGGATACCCGGCGCCGGTCAGTTTTCTCAGAGTCTGATGTCCCTTTTTACCGGTCTCATCATAGACCAGAACCGGCCGGTCAGCGGGAACAGAGTCCATCTCTTCGGAAAGTACTTCGTACGGGATGTGAATTGCCCCGGCGATATGACTTTTTTCAAACGCAAACACATCTCTGACATCCAGAATTACCGGTGAATGGGTTTTGACAAATTCATCCAGTTCAGAAACCGGAACCGAGGCACTGAACCCGGAAAGTTTGTTCTCTGCTGAGTAGGCAGCCATATTCAGAACATCATTTGCTGTCCCGATCGGTGGCGAATAGGCAAAATCGATATCCGCCAGATCATGAATGGTTAAACGTGAGGCAACTGCAGTTGCAATAACATCGAGCCGCTTGTCGGCAGCTTTATATCCGGCGGTCTGACCACCCAGAATGACACCGGTCTTTCTGTCAAAAACCAGCAGAACTGTCACCTGTTCAGAATCCGGATAGTAAGAAGTGTGATGTTCCTTATGAACGGTGACAGCATCCGCATCAATTCCGGCACTTTTCGCCTGTTTTAAAGACAACCCGGTGGTCCCGGCTACCATTTCAAAAACCCGGACAACCGAGGTACCGATCGACCCTTTGTACGGATGGGATCCGCCCAGGGCATTTTCAGCAGCAATCCGGCCCTGGCGGTTCGCAGGACCGGCAAGCGGAATCCGGACCTTTTTTTGATTGACCCTGTGGACGATTTCAACCATATCACCGGCGGCGTAAATATCGGGGTCACTGGTCTGCAGATACTCGTTAACCAGCAGGCCACCGGCATCCCCAAGTGTTAGGTCAGAGTCTTTTGCCAACTGAAGGGTCGGGCGGACGCCGATTGACAGCAGAACCATTCCGGCACTGATCGACTCTCCGTTATCTAATTTCACCTCGCCCGGTGTAATTTCCCTGACACTGGTGCCGGTGTGAAGCCGGACCCCATAGCTTTCCATTTCCGCCTGGATCAGTCCGGCAATCTCGGCCTCCATAATGCTCATGACATGGGGCATCGCTTCTACCACATGCACAGAAAGCTGACGTTTCGCCAGAGCCTCCGCCATTTCAAGTCCGATAAAACCACCGCCAACAACAACTGCACTTTTCGGTTTTTTCGTGGAGATAAACTCATGGATCTTATCCATATCGTCCAGAGTCCACAGAGTAAAAACATGACTCAGATCAGAACCCGGAAGGGTCGGTTTGATCGGTCTCCCGCCCTGAGCAAGAATCAGTTTGGTGTAACTGAATTCCTTTTTCTCTCCGGTTAGACCATGGGTGGCCTGAACCCGTTTATTCTTCCGGTCAATGGACGTCACGGTTGTATGGATGTGGACGTCGACATTGTACTGTTCTTTAAAACTTTCGGGACTTTGCAGGATCAGACTTGACCTGTTTTTGATATCCCCGCCAATGTAATACGGCAATCCGCAGTTGGCAAATGAAACATCCGGACCGCCTTCGAGCATGGTAATCTGGGCCGTTGAGGAAACCCTGCGGGCCTTGGCTGCGGCCGTTGCACCGGCTGCTACGCCGCCAATTATAAGAATTTTTTCCATCGTCTGTTTTTTCACTATAGTTTGGTTTGGTAAGTAATTTTTCAGCTTAGACCCGTTTCGGGCTAAGAACAGCGGTTGGATGCAGGATCAGGTTGATCGTGTCAGAGGTTTACGTCCGGCAGGAAATTTGACTGCCGGCAACCGGAAGCGGTGACAAGCCGGGAGGAAGTACTGTGCAGGAGAGAGGCAGGGACTGTTTCCGGATCAAAAAACCCCTGCCTTCAGTTTCAGGGTCGGGAAGCAGAATCCCCATTTGGATCCAGGTTCCGGATCATCCGGTCCTGAACCTTTGAAAACAGAAGAACCATCGTCAGAGCGCCAAGAGTTGCCAGAAACATATCCGACTGAGTGTCCCAGATATATCCCTGTGTACCCAGGAAAGCATCCGCCGATTCACCGGTGCTCAGGGCAACGAACCATTCCAGAAATTCATACACGACACTGATGCTCATGCAAACCGTAACCGTCAGAAAGGAAATCCATCCTTTTTTCTGAACAATTTCCAGCCGCAGGAATAATTCCCGCACAATCAGGGCAGGAACAAATCCCTGTGCAAAATGCCCGACTTTATCATAATTGTTCCGGGTCTGGTTCAAAACCTCCCTGATCCAGTCAAAAAGCGGAACTTCAGCATAGGTATAATGCCCGCCGATAAACAGGATAAAGCAATGAACCAGAATCAGACTGTAAGTCAGATCGGTAAACCTGAACTTTTTGAAAGTGACTGCCAGAACCAGAGCTCCGAGTATGGCCGGAAAAACTTCCAGAAACCAGGTAAAATAGTCATGCGGCTGAATACCGGATCCGATCAGCCCGGCAAAGAAAAGAAAAACAAGAAGGTAGTATTTTTTCATTGGGATTTGTCCGTTCAGAATGCCGGCAAAGGCATCAGGTTCTTAATCGTATCAGGAAATCAGGGTTGAAGCGGAGTAATACAGAATCAGGGCGCCGGAGGCAAGCTGTTTGGTTTGGACCAGATTCAGGTTTTTATTCCGGGTCAAATCCCTGAAAAGCGGCAGACCACCGCCCGCAATTACCGGATGCAGACAGATCTGGTATTCATCAATCAGATTCAGTTCTGTTAATGAAGAAATCAACCCCGGAGATCCGGCGTAAACAGCCAGGCCATCCTGCTGCTTAAGATCTTCAACTTCAGTCCGCAGGTCCCGGGTTGCGATTCGGGCACCAGGCCAGTCCGTTTCGGTTAATGTCCGTGAAAACACAACTTTGGGGACGGCATCCATGACCCTGGCAAAATCATCCAGTGATCTATTCCCGGTTGGTGATTCAGCAACCGACCGCCAGTATTCCATCAGTTGAAAGGTTTTCCGGCCATATAAAAGGACACCTGCCGTTCGGAGAAGGTCAGTGTAATGATCATGAAGCGACTCATCGGGAGTAACCGCTGTATGATCACAAATCCCGTCAAGTGTCATGTTGATAGCTGCAATTAATTTTCTCAGAAAGTCTCCGTCTTTTTTTTCTGGCGGATCACCTGGCGCAGGTTTACCGCCTGACCCGGTAATTCAATTCAGTAACGCCGCAGGAAAACTGCCGGGTTGACACCAGTTTCAGGTTAATTTTATTCTGGATACCGGCAAAGAGTGGAATACCGCTACCCAAAATCACCGGATTCACAAAAAGCCAGTACCCGTCGATTAAATCCTGCTGAATCAGGAAATGAGTTGCTGCCGGACTTCCGAAAAGGAGGATTTCCGGTCCGGTCTGCTGTCTGATAGATTGTATCTTTTCAACCGGGTTGCTGCCGGTTACGCGGGTGTTCCGGTAGTTTTTTTCGTCAAGTGTTGTGGAAAGTACTACTTTTTGAATTTTTTGATACCAGGCAGAATGGGACCGGTCATGGTGGGTGGCGTTTGGCTGATCTCCGGCTGTTGGCCAGTAGGCTTCCATCATCTCGAAGGTTTTCCGGCCGTAAAGGGCTGTATCCCCTTCCTGAATCCGGCGCCCGACATGTTCAAAAATTTCCTCATCCACACAAATCCAGTCCATTTCACCGTTAGGCCCGGCAACAAAGCCATCAAGAGAAAGGTGCATAAATGAAATGACAGGTCTCATAAACGCCATCCGTTTACTGTTTCTGATCCGGGGTAAGTGCAAAACCGATCCCCCCAAAAAGGGAAGAAAAATAGTGAAAATACGGTTCAAAATCCTGCGATCCAGACCTCATGCAAAACCAACCGGACTTTTTGGAACCGGCAGTTTAAAAAAGGACAAATCCGGTTTCAGTGCAGGCAACCGGTAAAGAGTTTAGCCCTGAATGAAAAGGCAGATTCACCCTGTTTCTTTAAAAAGGAGACGGCACTGTCTGCACGTTGTTCAGTTTCGAATATGCCGGCAATGAGTGCAATCGTTTTCGGGTTTGCAGACAACTGATAATAACTCAGGTGTTCAAGGCTCAGAAAATCGGAAGGGAATCTGCGCGGGTAATAATCACCTGCCCAAACATCATCCTCATCAGTTTCCGGCAGGATGATTTTGTTTTTCTCCGGATTATAATACCGTCCCATCGTGTCAATCGGCAGGTTCAGCCGGCCGGCCATTTCCAGCATTTTTCTATCAAGGAAAAAATAGTTCTGATGGGTATCTGCTGTGACAATGTAGAAATACTCAGAATCGGAATCTTCTGTTAGCAGGGTTTCTGCTGGTTCCGGGACCGTGTAGTCTGATTCTGATACCCGGGTCACCTCTTGCGGAGGCTGTAAATTTTTATTGTCAGGCGTTTCCCCGCATGAAAATGCCAGTAGCGCAGCAGTTAAACGGGCCAGAAAAAGCCACCAGACAGGGTTCCGGCTTCCGGTTGTTTTGTTCGTCATAAACTCTGAAAATTAAAATCAGGGGTTAACCTGACAGTCCGCCGTTCCTTATCGTTTTGCATCCGGATCAAAAGTCACCATCCATTCAATTCCGTATTTGTCCCTGAACATGCTGAAATAGGTTCCGCCGGGACCTTCCTCCAGGGGGACTTCAATTTGTCCGCCGGATGAAAGACCATCAAAGATCCGGATCGCTTCTTCTTTGTTTTCTGCGGTTACGGAAATTTTACTTCTGTTCTCATTTTCATTGGTTTTTCCCATACTTTCAGGGACATCATTCCCCAGCAGAAAATTCGGTCCGATCCGCAGGGCAATGTTCATTAGCTTATTTTTTTCGCTTTCAGCAACCGGGAACCCCTGCCCTTCCAGATCTTTGAACCGGATGATGTTGACAAACTCTCCACCAAAAACGGACTGGTAAAAGGTAAAGGCTTCTTCTGCGTTACCGTTGAAGTTGATCTGCGGATTGATGGTTGGCACGGATTGTTTTTCCTTGTTAAGTTAAATCCTGATTTTTACGTGGTGATAGTGAGTTTGAGATGGTAGTCCAGTCTTCAAAGGTCATTTCAAACCTGATTTCCTTGATGCCATGTGTTCCTGCTTCGGTCCAGCCTGCTTTACTGTAAAATTTTTCTGCCCGTGTATTGAAGGCAGTTCCCAGCCAGATTTTTTCTTTTGTCTGTTTGAAATACCAGTCCAGCATGGTATTATGCAAGGTTTGACCAATACCCCTTCCCTCAAATTCAGGATCTAAAAACAGAGCCCAAATGTTATTTTCCTTCAAGTCAACAATTGCAAATCCAACAATTTGTTCTTCAAATTCACAAACCCATCCTTTTCCTCTAACAGTAATAAATTCTTCACAGTCTTTGTCTGTCACCAGGTCTGGATTGGATAACGTGTTTTCTTTAACAGAATTCCTTATGATTTGAATTTGTTTGATATCTGCAATTTTAGCTTCTCTGATTCTCATCTGTTTTTTTAGGGTACCTGTTCTGACTGTTCTCTTTCTCGTGATGGTAAATCAACTACCATTTGTTTTTGTGATTTTGTATATAACTTTCAAGTTTTCTGCACACCGGATATACTAAAACTATCACAAAAATCCAAATAGAACAAACCTCCCGAAGTTGAAAACCATATCCTTTTAATGATGGTGGTTCAGATACCCGATCTTGTAAAATTATAATTCTTCAGCACAACCCTGCGAATTCTGCAAAAATCATGGCGACTAAATGCATCAGGTTTAGGTGCGAATTGTAATAAAAGAAGGGAACCCGTCCGAAAGTGCTAAAATACTTTACCGCCTTTCCTTTTTACTTCTCAGTATTTACCATGAAAAGAAAGGCACCACCAAATGTCATTACTGATCAGAGCATAGATGGCGGATATTTGGAAGGGTTTAAAAATGAAATCAGGTTTTTTTAGGCATCTCCGGAAGCGTCATCTAAAGTAGCTTAAAAGGAATAAAATGGCGAAAACCGGAAAATAATAAAAATATGCCGGCAAAGAAGAATAAGTCCCATTCCCCCCAATTGCCGACTGAAAACAGTGAAACTAAACCGATTTTAGCTGCCGTAATTTTCTTTCATTTTTCTCATCAAAAGCCTTACACCTTGTTGGGTATCTTGATTAAAGGAATTTGTAAATATTACATAGGCAATCCCTTTAATTCTATCGATTTGAACAAGTGTATAATAGGTTCCAACTGTACCTGAATGTGTTGAAAGCTCCTTGCCGTTTTCATAAATATTATACCAACCCAAAGAATAGTTCTCTATTCCTCGATGAATAAATGAATAGGTTTTGGCCGTCAAATAATTATTTTGCCCGTTTAGCCCTTCTAAATTCAATTGAATAAATCTGATGTAGTCATTTAACTTGATATTTAAATCTCCTGCAGGTTCTGTATAATCCAAATGAAAATCAACTGTTGATGGAACTGGGATGAGTTTGCCATTTACAAAACTATGCCCCCAGGTATCCTTCTGTTTTTGATTTTCCGGCCACGAGAATTCTACATTCAGCTTTAAATCTTCATTGAATACTTTTTGGACTAGCTGTTCCCAACTCTTCCCTGTAACCTTTTCTAACATTAATGTTGCCAGGGTATATCCCGCATTTGAATAAACAAACGGAGTTTTTTCATCGAGAGTAACAGACTCTTGTGTTAATACGAATTGTCCGAATTGTTTTCTCTTTTCCTGGTTTGTTCCTTTGTAGTCAGGTATTTGAGGGTCGCCGTCTCCTTGAAATGGTTGTATTCCTGCTTGATGTGAAAGCAAATCCTGAAGAGTAATGCTGGCATATTCAGGCTTGCTTTTTTCCTTCCATTCAGGAAATAAATCAAAATATTTTGTATTCCATTTCAACTTTCCATTTTCCACATATCTGGCAATTATAAATGCCGTCATTGCTTTGGTATTAGAACCAATGTGAAATCTATCGTTTAGGGTTGCAGTATCCGGAAGAGCAACAGAGTGTTTGCCCAATGCCGCAATTTCCAATATTGATTTGGAATCAACTACGGCATAACTAATTTCTGGAATATGGTATACAATCCGGAGTGAGTCGGCAAATGGAGCCGTCTTCTGAGCCCATAAGCTGGTGAGATTCAATATAAAAAGAAAAGTTAAATAAATTCGACTCATCGTGTTGCCGGGTTTTAAATTTTCAAAGTTATGAAATGATTAAGAGCTGGAATTTTTCCATTTTAAAAGGAATGACCAGGCCTTCTTTTCCAGGGCACCCCAAACTTAACTCTTTCTTCATCTGTTGAAGTGTCTCAATTGGATTCCCCATCTTTTCACCAGTTTCAGTATCAAATACTCGATTTGTGCCACACTTCTGATAACCTGCAATCAATTGCCTGATTATCCTGCCCGTTTAGTTGTGCTGCGCCAGCAACTGTTTAAGCTGCTTTTGCAAAAGACGATGACCTTCCGGGGTCGTAGAAGGGTCCAAAAAATGGTACTCCATTTTTATAGGTGAGTGTTTAAAAAACTTCCATATCAAGATGCCGGTTAAAAAATAATTTTTCCCTATGCTTTCAAATAACTAACCATAAGGCTTTCCTGTGTTTTAAAGTATCAGCATCTGATACCAGGCTGCCGTTATACAGTACAGTTTTACTTTCACTATTTATCTGGGCAGCGCAAAACCGCTGTTTATTCCCAAACTCATGAGCAACTGGTATCATTGTATAATCATCCTATACCGATTTTACTGTAAGAATGGGTGATTCTTTGTCTCCCCGCTGCTGTGTTATTAGGATAACCGGTTTTTTATTTTGCATGGTACGTTCACTGGTTCTTATCCGGACCTGAATCCAGCTTCAGGGTGCATTTTTACCAATCTTAAAGTTCACGAGATAGCGATGAGAGCCTTCTTTTAACACTTTTGTATTGATGTGGCGGTCTTTAACAAACCATGTATCTGAGTGCTGTGCATAAGTTTGCTTTGAAACCAACAGTAAAACGGATAATAAGAAGGAAAGATTTATGGGTTTCATTGAACAATTATTGATGCCAATTTCTTTTTTTAAAATCAGTTCTGGGTTTTTCATCAAAAACCTTGCCCTTTGCTTTAGGCAAGTGAAAATTACTGCTTCAAATGTAATGGATCTATTCTATTTACAACTGCAATTGCCATTCCATCATATTCTTTTACACCTGTTGAATGTAAAATAGTGGCAGTTACTGTTTTATTTTCGCTTAACATTTTATTTAGTCGTTTGACGCCTTGAACTTTTTCATCTGTGCTATTTTCATCCAGAACTTTACCTGCTCTGATTACATTGTCACAAACAATCAGAGTGCCTGGCCTGGATAGTTGTACAGCATAATTAAAGTACTCTGTGTAAGGAGGTTTATCTGCATCAATGAAAATCAAATCGAATGGCTCGCCATTTTCAGCAATGATTTCGGGCAAAAGGTCCAATGCTTTCCCAATTCTCAAATCTACTTTTTGTGAAAGTCTTGCCTTGTCAATATTTTTTTGTGCAACTTCTCCGTGGTGTTTATCAACCTCAATTGTAATAATTTTTCCGTTGTCCGGTAAAGCTCTTGCCAGCCATATTGTGCTGTAACCACCCAAAGTTCCCAGTTCTAAAACTTTTTTAGCGTTACAGGCAATCATCAATACTTGTAAGAACTTTCCCTGGTTTGCCGAAACGCTTTGCTGAGGCAGTCCTTCTTTTTCGAGTGATTTAATTGTGTCAGTCAATGCGTCGTCCTCTGGTGCAAGTAAATCACTTATATATTTGTCAACCTGGGAAAAAATTTCTTTGTCCATCTATAGTCTATTAGTTAATGAAGTGTCTGGTAAAGGTTTCGATTATCGTTTTTCTGCCTGGCGTCGAAGGGAATTTCAAAACCCTGAACCCACTTTTCCAAACGCCTGTAAGTGGTTTGTGTTTAATCTGTCATTTGTTCAGGCTTCAATACGGGGCCATTTCCAGGCATACCGGATTATGAGCACTAAAAGAACAACTTCCACAGCAGCAGCAAATACCATGTGCACCCAGGCTTCACCGGCCAGGTTAAACAGCATGTACGGAATATGGAAGGTTGCAGCAATTAAATTTACCAGCCGGTTTGATTTTGCCTTAAGCGAAACAGAAAGAAAAATCATCAGCATCGGAATTGTGGCCAGAGAAAGTGCGGTAAATATAAAACCCTGGGTGATTTCAAATACGAAAACCTTTCCCTGTAAAATAGAATCTATCTTGCCGGGCATATACAAGTGGAAATGATCGACATAGAGATAAAGAAACATAAAACTCGTCCATAGAAATGCAAGCTTGACCTTTACATTTACCTGAATCTCTTCCAGGGTAGTTTCGGGTTTGTTCATTATTTGGCTCCGGTTTAGCAGTTACTTAAAAATTAAAACCCACATTAAGCCCAGGTTCAGGAAAGACGTACTTAGGCCATTTATCATCCAGTTGCCTGAATCCGTCAGGAAGTTTTGTGTGATAGGCACGGTGAGTCATGCAAACAGACGGTTCAAAGAAAAATTTATCTTTAAACAGTTTGATATGATACCCAACACGGTAAGAGTTGAAAATCTGAAACCCGTCATCAATTTTTCTGCCCTTGTTATTTACAAAGTTTTGCCAGGCCGGCATCACATCAAGCTGAGCATACAGGCCTTCCCAAATAAACCGGGTGTAAGAAAATGTTGCACCATATTCACGAACATAACCCGGAAATTTTTCCTTAGGATCTTTATAGGCATCATTGAAAAAAGGATGAATCCCGTTTGGCCAGGCATACTTCCAGGTTTTCGGGGAAATTGTTAATACATCCTTTCCGGTAAGCCGGTAGCCGAAGGTCACCTGAAAAAAGTTGGGCGGATTTTCTTTGTCGAGATTTCCCAGCAAAACAAATAAGGAGGTCCCGACAAACCATTTTTTATAGGTTGTATCATTTTCAGCATATTGTGCCTTAACCTGTAAACTACCGGCCAGCACCAAAATAAAACTGAACCACAATTTTCTCATTTAAAAACTCCATTTAAGTTAAATTTTACTGCCTGATCTCTGGTTGTTTTTCGGTTCAGCTTAAAAATTAAAACCAAAATCAAGTCCCGGTTGGATAAAATAGTTTGGCCACTTCTTTTCAGTCTGTTTAAAGGAGTCAGGAACACCCGTTCTTAACGGCCAGTAACTGCAGCCAATGGCAGGTTCAAAAAAGAACCGGTCATTAAAGAACTTAAACTGGTACCCTAAATAGAAGTCAAGATAAAGGGTATACCCATTCCCGATAACTTTATTTTTGGAATCGAAATACTTTTCAAAGGCATTCATTGCATAAAGGGCTGTGTAAGCACCTTTCCACCAAAAACGTTGATATCCGATTGTAGGGGCAAGAATTCGGGCATGTCCGGGATAGTTTTTACCCGGGGCATCAAATGACGGTCCAAACGGGATACCAAGCGGCCAGGAATAAATGGATCTTTTAAATCTGAAGGATATAACATCAACCGGTGTAATCCGGTAGCCAAAATTGATCTGGATATACTCTGGCGGATTCGGGTCATCCGGGATAAAGTTTCCCAGCATATAAACCGAACTCCCGGCATACCATTTTCTCACTGTGCTGTCAGTTTCAGAAGCCTGTGCCTTTACCTGAAAACTCCATCCTGCCAGTATCGCAATAACAATCCAATACGGTTTCATTTTCTTTTAATTCCTTTTTTTAATTAAACGATTCTGCAAAATTACATGTGGTAAATGCCACGGAACGATCACTTAAGTTAAGTAATAAGGAGGCTCCCGGGGAAAAGCCCGAAACTTGGACTCAATAGGGGAGGAAATTGGGGTTTGATACTGCAACCTGAAGCAGGAAAGGCTTTAGAAGTCTATAAACCGGGGAAAATTCAATGACAAAGTGAAAAGATGAAGATTTTTGAGAGCCTTGGATACATGCTTTTGATGGCTGGGCAGAGTGCCTGGTAAACCCGGCGGAAAGCCGGGGAAGTGTCCATTTCTGTGTCCGTATGGGTCGATTTTAAGGGTAAAACTCCATCCGGTGGCAGAGCCCCGGCTGCCTTAACCTATTTGGAATTGGATTTTTTCTCCAGCAGACGTGCCCTTAATCTGCTCAGTGATTGTGGTTTAATTCCCAGATAGCTGGCCAGTTGATGTTGCGGAACACGCTGAATGAGATCGGGTCTTTTTTGGAGTAAATTCAGATATCTCTGTTCCGGAGAGGAAGTTTTAAACTCATCAAAATCCAACTTGTTTTTGGCCAAAAGTTCTGCTGAAAATACCCTGCACATCATGTCAAATTTCGGAAACCTGCTGTTAACTTCCTCTTCCATGTCACTGTCTGATACTAACAGCAGCGAATCCTCAATGCAGCTTACAAAATAATCGGAGGGGGTCTTGCTGATGACACAATGAGGTGTCAGAGCCTCCATTTCTGTATAGAAAGCGGTTGTTTTTTCCTCTCCATCCAGCATATAATAGGTCCGGATTCCGCCCTTTAGTACAAAGTAGCTGTCTTTCGAATAGTGACCCTCTTTAAGCAGTACTGTCCCTTTTTTTACTGAACGAAACAGGTTAAGGTCCAGCAATGCCTTCTTTTCTTCCTCAGTCAGAGAAATATAGTTTTCAATAAAATTAAAAAGTAATGTTTCCATTTCCCTGTTTCCTGATAGGACTTAAAATACTCTCTGTTGGGGTGATCCAGTCCTTATTTAAAACAAAATTCCCCCGGTTTTGGGATCAAGTCAAATTCTGATAAAAGTTTCCGGCATTTTCCTTTGTTCAGACTGTAATTCAGGAATTGCCACCTGTTCTTTGATATCAATTCAGGGTTCCTGCCGGTTTAAAACCAGACGGGAGGTTAAAACTTCAAATGCCGGTGAGTCCGGATCAATGAACTCCATATGCCCGCAATTCTCTATTTCAATCAGATCTGAGTGATTGGGATAGTGCTGGTGGTACCGTCTTGACCAGTCTGCAGGTATATACTCATCCAATTTTCCATGGATGATTTCCTCTCTTTTCATTTTCCTGCTCAGCCTGATGGGAGAGGTCACCTGGTAGCGTTCAGGGAAATCATTGGGTGAACCCTGCAGCAGGTTTTCAACGGATCCATTTCCTGAATTTTCATAAAATGCTGTCTCCAAATCCAGGATCGGTGACAAGGCAATAAATTTTTGTATATCAGCTTTTAATTCCTGTGAGTTGAGCCAAAGCGCTAAATGCCCGCCCGCAGAATGTCCAACAACAAAAACAGGTATCCGGTTCAGGCTGTCATGAATCTTAACGATATCGGCCAGTTTATTGATCGCATTTTTAACATCCGTGAAAGGATCTTCCCAAAAATAAGCAGGCTCTCCGGTTCTTCTGTATTCTATATTCCAGACGCAGTAATTCAGCCCTGCAAGGGCGGCAGCTATCCCATCAAATTGATCCAGACCATAAGCTGATTTCCAGAATCCGCCATGCAGAAGGCAAACAATACCCCGGCTGGTGGTCTCTGGCAAGTATAGATGCCCGAATTGGGAAGCGCTTTTTCCGTAGTGAATGGTATGCCTGATCATGTCAATTATGTTCAAAATTAATACTGTTCCCGGGGCTTGTTCGGGTGGCTCTGAAGCGTAAACCCCAGGATTGTCTGTTTCAGTTCAAATACCGGCACCCGCTCTTTCCAGTCAGTTATCTGTCAAAATAGTGGGCTTTTAAAAAGTTCCCCAACTGAATTGAAATATTGCACCTGAAAAAGCAGAAGATTCCGAAGTCATGAATCGGAAAATCCGGGCTTTTATGAAATAAATACGGGTAATACGAGTCCCGAAATGCAAGTAGTCAGCCTGATGTTAACTAGGGTTGTTTTTACTTGAATGCCCCAGTTTCATAAAATATTTTTCAAAGTATTGGTACACGAAGTGGCTGATAACAAGTGTCGAAATAACCGCAATTATAAACCTCCCTGATTTGGGTAAATCGGGAAAATAGATGTTATATTTTTTAATGGCGATAGTAGTTAAGGCCCAAACAATCGGATGCACCAGATAAACAGAGTAGCTGGCTTCACCTAAAAAAGTCAGTGGATTGTGAATAAACTTCGGAAATTTGAACGTCAGCTTGTAAAAGCAAATGCAGATCAGAAAACTGCTTGCAGTGAATATCAACCGGTTTGTCCCTGTAACGAGATTAATAATATCACCAGTGGCAGGAAAAAAAATAAATAGTGTCAAAGCAACCAAAAGAACCGAAACGATTACAGAATTTTTCACATCCATTTTGTGCAAGAAAGCGCCGACAAGGAAGCCGCCAAGAAAAAGAAAGACCTGGTTAAGTGGATTTGTAAAGGTATTCCACTGTTCACTTATTGTCATGGACGGAGTTAATTTCACAAAAGTGAAATATAAATAAATACCAAAGAGTAGGAAAGAAAATACCAGCATCAAAGGCTTAAACCTTTTTATAAATAGCACAAATACAGGAAAAAAAGCATAGAACACCAATTCATTACCAATTGACCACACCCCGGCTGAGAAATATTTGTCCCATCTGATAAATCCAAACAGTCCCGTCAGGTTTAGAAATAAATTACCGATGTCCGGAATTTTGCCGGACAAGAGAATTGAAGCAAATGTGACCAGCCAAAGCAACGGAAAAATTCTCAGAACTCTCTTTTTAAAAAATGAAATTAAGTCATCTTTCGAAGGTCTCATTCTTTCATAATAAACATAGTACAGGGTTAGTCCGCTCAAAATATAAAAGACCGAAACGCCATAGATCGCGACTCTGCCCATTAAGGAATCGGCGGTAAAGCTGCCAAATGTCCAGCTCAGATAATGATACATCATGATTCCAAATGCAGCAAAGCCTCTTAAATAGTCTAAATTATATAGTCTGTTCACAATTGTCTCTGATTTTTAATTTTTAAAATCCGGTTTTTTCGTTCACTGGTATGATTGTGTTTGAATTTCAAAGTACTTACAATTCTTTTGGCGAAGTTAGGCCAGGCTGGGTAATCAAAGAAATAAACCTGTACTGTTCTTATTCCTGTCAATCAACACTGAATCTGCCTGCTTGCAGAAAAAGGTCCGGGTTAGGAAGCCTGTCCTGACCCATCGGGATCACCCTGTCAGACTCCCTGCCCGTGTTAGAACCACTTTGCTTCCCGTTTTAGCCTGGTTACCTGTTGTTGTTTTTCGTAGTTAACAGGTTCCAATCCTTTTCAATCAGTGAATATATCAAATCATCAACCCATTCCCCATTTACAAACAGGCTTTCAACAAAGTGGGCTTCTTTTCGAAAACCAATTCTTTCAACAAGCCGGATAGAGTTTAGGTTTTGGGGATCAACAGAGGCAATAATCCGGTGTTTTTTAAGTTCAGTAAACAAGTAGTCAATAATAAGCCTTACAGATTCCGTTGCATATCCATTTTTTTGAAACCTCTTGTTCAAGGTGCATCCTATCTCTACTTGTTTATTTTCCTTGTCCCAAAAGTGGACTCCTAAATCTCCGATGAGCAGATTGGTTTTCTTTTCAATTATTGAAAACTGAAACCAGGTTCCTGGTTCATTAATCTGTTTTGCAATAGTGGTTATAAAAGAGTCTACGTCTCCAGGTGTTTTAGGAATCCATCCCTGGTACTTATTCGCTTCACGATCAGACCGATAGTTAAAAATTTCGTCCTTATCGTTACTATTTACCGGTCTGAGAAGTAACCGGTCAGATTCAAGGTTCATTGGTGTAGTCATCTGGTTTTTGTTTCAGGATCCGGGGCAGAACGACCGCAACTGCCTGAAAAGGAGAGAGCTTGAAAAACCTGCCGGCCACTCCGCAGGAATTTTCAATGGAAGTCCAATCGTGCGGTTTGGTGTGACCACCCCATCGTGCCAAACATGCGCTTGCGGAATGCAGTTCTTTTGCTGATGTCAAAGTTGCCTGTCCTTTCGAGTGCTCTCTTTGAAGTCAAAACCTGTGTCGTACGCTTTTTGCCATTTATTGTTCTCTTTAACTACTCTGATTTTGTAAAAAAATCTCGCAAGCATTTTGGTGCATCAGGACTCAACCCTCCCCATATCCAGTCCAATTCGCTGTCGCTGTCAGTAAGTTTCATCACTTGGACCTCAACTTTGTTCCAGTCATCATTGTCCTGGCAGTTACACCCGGGACTACGGTTGTTTGAAAAAAAAACGGAGACAACCCACCTGCCAACCACTGGTTGACATCACGGTTTTTAATCCTTTAGCTGGAGTCAAAATAATTTGGCTGTTGTTCTCAATAAAATATATCGCAAAGATTTTTACCTGCCGAAGTTTTTCCGGATTTGGATTGTGCTTATCCAGGTCGAACCCAATGTAAATGCTGTCATGATTGCCAGTGAGCGTAGGAAGAAGATCAACCGGGTTTTTTGTGTCAGCCCAGGTAAGAACCTTTCTGATCAGATTTTGAATTTATTCTTCGTCGGTTATCAGAATTTTTTCTCCTGGAAGTGAAGCTGTTTTATTGCCGGTTTTTGGGCTGCAGGTAACGGTTTACGTATTGGCGATGGTGGGGCATTTGAAAAACGTCTGCCCAACATTTGCACAAATGCCCAATTGAATTACAAATGTTAAGTTTACAACTGTCAGCCCCACTATTGCCAATACGATGTTAGCGGTTCGGGCTTTTCTTATTCTGCTGTCCATTCAATTACATTGTCAATTTTCGGATTCCATTTTTTCAGCTTCTGTCCAAGCATATTGATTGAAGCAGGAACTGTCAATATATAAAATTCACTATAACTTTTATGCGGTTCTATTCCGTTGTTATCAATTTTTATTTGGATTGCAGTTTGTCCATTGCTTTCATAGCAAAAAACACGAAGCAAAATATAATATGCCCATTTTTGTCCTTGTTCACCAAGCTCGTATTTTATTTCTGTGTCAATGCTTTTTGGAAATGAGCAAAGTTCGTTTGCAAAGTCTTGAAACTCCTCTGCATAACCATAAAAATCAATACTTGTTGAGTTCACTCCATTGGTCAATTCAATTTGAAACTGAATAGTATCGTCTCCTTCGTCAATAGTAAGTAGTGATATTTTTATTCGTTGTTCAGTCATTAGTTTTTAGCTTCAAATTCAATATGTTCGTGTTCTGCTATTATTTCAAGTATAATGTCAAAAAGGGTTTGTCCGTTGTTGTCAGTTAGCTGTCTTAGTTTGTTTGTAAAGAATTGTTGATTTTCAGTTTTGTTTTCAGAAATTTTTCGTTCGTACCACTTCTTAGTTGCTTCAAGTCCTAAATCTAATTTACTTTTCGAAATATTTTCCCAAATGAGTCTAACTGGTTCTTCATATTCATAAACTCCAAATCCGCCACGAAGAAAATCATTAAATGCGTCTAAATTATGTCCTGTAACCCAATCAAGATCTTTTGTCAATACTCGGTCAATTTCGTTGTAAAAACTTTCCAAGTCTGAAAAATTATCTCCGTTGATTATGATTGTCTGCTTGTTCATTCGGTGTCGTCTTTTAGCCTGACCGCTAACGTTTGGCGGTATGGTTAGTTGCCGATTTCGAAGCACTTTCCTGTCAAGTTACAACTACTTTTGATACGGGCTGAAACGCTCGAATATGCACTGCACCGGCAATTAACTATACCGCGTGTTAGGCAACGTTAATTTTTCTTTTTCTCTTGTCTAAAACTGTAAATATTATCATTAGTATAGTGGCAATTAATGCCATTACAGAACCAAAATAAAACGGTGCATTTGAATTGACTCTATCATACAGTAATCCTGCAATTAAACTAGCAGGTAATAAAGTAATTCCAAGTACAGCATGATAAATACCAAAACCCGTTCCTTTCAAATCTTTACTAACAATATCAGAAATCATTGCTTTCTGGCTACCATCAGTCAATGCACTGTAAAATCCATACAGCATAAACAAGAAAATAAAAACATTTATACTATTGAATTTGCCGAAAAAATAATAAACAATCGCATACACTAAAAAACCTAGAATAATTAATTTTTCACGACCAATTCTATCCGATAATTTTCCAATCGGTATGGCAAGCATAACAGATACGGTATTAAATATCATATACACAAAAGGAATATATGATTTATCTATACCAGTTTCGCTTGTTTTTACAAGCAACAATGCATCTGCTGAATTACCAAGAGTAAATACGAAAATTATAATAAGAAAGAAATAGAACTTTTTGGGTAAATGTTTTAACGTAATCTTATTGGCGGTTTCTTTTTTTTCTGCCTTTGCCTCTTTTATAAAAATAATAATCGTTAATACACCAAGAATTGCAGGAATGGTTGCCAATAAAAATATGTAAGAATAATTTAATGGAAAAATAGATAACAATAAGAAAGCAATCAAGGGACCAACAATAGCTCCACTATTATCCATTGCTTTTTGAAACCCAAAAGTTTTACCAGCTTCATTTTTTTTAATTGAGCCGCTAATAAGGCTATCTCGCGGCGCTGCTCTTAAACCTTTTCCTATGCGTTCAAAAAAACGAAAAAATAAAATCTGAATTGGTATTCTTGCTAATGCATACAAGGGAGTTATAATGGCTGTAATACCATATCCAATAATCATGAATGGTTTGTTTTTACCAATCTTATCACTCCAGTATCCCGAAATTGCCTTTAATAAAGATGCTGTACTCTCAGCAATTCCTTCAATTAAAGAAATCGTAGTTTTAGATGCTCCTATAGATAACAAAAAAAGAGGCATAACACTATATACCATTTTGGTAGATGTGTCAGTAAAAAAACTTGTTAGTCCTGTAAAAAAGGCGTTTTTTTCAAATCCAAATATTTTTTCGTTTTTATTCATTATATTTTTGAACTGAAGGGTTTCATTTTTTAATGTTGCCTAACGTTTTGCAGCTACCCGAAGGTGGCGATTTCGAAGCACTTCACTGTCAACCAAGCAGAAACTTTGGTAGAAGCACAAAGCTTGATTTAACACCTGAACCGCCACTTTTGGGTAGGTGCTGTTAGCACCAGTTATTCATTACTCCAACCATAGTCTTCTGGTGGATTTAATTCGTTATAGCGTTCTGTAATTGTATCGTAATCATCAGGATTTATCATATCATAATATTCTTCTGGACTATATTTGTTTCTCCTCGTGTAATGATTTCCTATGCCAGCTGCTTTTAAGGAAGTATAACCATTTAAGTTTAACTCGCAAGCTGTACAACTGAACTTTGTTGGTAAAATAGACTGTCTTACTATAATCTCATCTTCGTTATTTTCAACGTTTTGTTTTCCGTAAGGCTCTCCAAAAACAGTTGCAGTGCATTTGCAAGATGGGCATTCAACCCTATGATACCCTCTGTAGGCTAATCTGTCCCCATTTTTTTGAGCGTCTTCTTTTAATTCTTCTTTCTTCTTAGGATCTTTTCCTTCAAATACTTTACTGTGAGCAGCAATCAAACTTTTAGTTTTACCGATTACACTCTCTTCAACTTCTACGAGTATTAATTCCGCTTCTTTTTCTATCTCATCTCCAAAAAGAGAATTTAAAGATTCTCCTTGAAATTCGCATAGAATTTGACAACATTTATAAAAACCTGCAATCCATTGTTGAGTTGGATATTCTTCAAAAGCTGCTGCACCCGAATGAACTTCTTCATTTCTTCTATTTATAATTGCTGAAGCAATCTTAAAATCAGCTTCCGTAAAATCAGTGATTAAACTCTGACACAATGACAAAACGTTTATTGTAGCAATTGATTTTCTGGCCGATTTTGCAGACCCTAACCCTAATGCGTGAAGCAAATTTTGATGGTCTCTATCAGGCTCAGCTAAAAGAGTAGGACTAATTTTTGCAATAGCAGAACGAGCTAATAGTTCTAATCCCATTGCACACCAAAGACCGAAGTAAGGTTCTTCTTTATCTTCATCGTAGGCTTTCTCAAAATATAATTTAGCCTTTGTAAATAGTGGTTCTCTTTCCCAGCTCATAGTTAATTGATATAAATTCTTTTTAACAATCTTGTTATGTCCCTCTCAGCAGATTTTCGCCCGTGAAGGGTTTTCCAGTTATCGATAATAACGGTCTTTCCGGCTGTCCATTTAATTCTTTTAGGCTCAATTCCTGAAATTATTCCTTGAAATATGTGATCAAATTCTTTAGCAAACTTATTGTATGGAAACATACAACTCGGGTCATACTTTATTCCATATTCATTATTTTCTTTGAAAATAAATGACGTATAAAATCTCTCTCTATTTGTTTTCACAAGAAAAATTGCTCTTTCTGCCATCTTCTTTTCTGTATCAGTGAGTTTATTCCAAAAATCACTTTTTCTTAGGATTGTAGTATCGCAACAACTTGAACAAGCGGAATGCATCAAAATGAATCTTGCAGGATTTTTATAAAAAGCTGTGTCCGTATGAAAAGGAAAATCCTTTAGTCCGTGTATGTTACTAAACGTGCCTAGTAAAGATTCATTTTCTGATTTTGGTTTTAGTAAAAATATATTTTCACCGTTGGGATGCTTTAGAATGTTTCCTATTTCAGAAGCGATTGAGATCAGTTCAGAATCAGATGAACCACTATTAAATTCAGTCCAGCCATTTTCTATTAATGATATGTATTCACTTTCTTTCATAATTGGTGCTAACGGTTCGCGGCTTGGCGTAGTGGCGGATTTTCAGCACAAAAGTTCAATCGAAGAACTGCACTTGAACCTACCACAAAACTGTCATACGAAGCACTGAACCCGCCATTACGCCAAACCGCTGTTGGCAGCTGGTGTTCTGTCGTCTGTCCTTGTAAACCATTGTCAGTGTTGAGTTTCAGTGTCATTGTACGCTTTCTTTCTTGTCTGTCTGTGTCGCCTATACGTTACGTTTTTAATTTTTAAGTTTGAAGTTTTCTACCTGCCCCATTACTTGATCAAAAACTTCATCGTTGTATTGAGGTGGGTACCCATTATTATGCAAACAGAAGAATATTTTTTGGTTTAGGTCTGCTCTTACATTGGTATTGTTGAGCCAGTCGGTAAAAGAGGATTGCACGTCAATCAACTCTTTAATTTTCTGAGCTAGGACTTTACATTTATCGTTTATTATCAAGCTACCTACTTTTTTGTCCTCACCATACTCAAAGTTATACTTGTCTCGTAGATGCATTAGAATATCATAGAAAGCCTTTTCCTCGAAAGTTAATCCCAGTTTTCTAAAGCTGTCTTTGTCTTCTCCTAATTTAGCGAGTATATCCAAAGCCTGTTGCGTAGCATTTCTGATAATTGAATTTACTGCCTCTGTTTGCGTTTCGCTGGCTTCTTCACTGGATAAACTCGCTCTTCTGTTATGGTATTCTTCCAGGGTTTTTTTCAGTAACTCTTCATATTTTTCAGCTGCTATTTTGTTGGTGTCCTTGTATTCTTTGATTGACTTGCGAAGCATCTTAATCAAGACTTCCAATTTGGTGGCAGGTAATTTTATGAGTTCCAACTGCTCCACAAACTCAGGACTAAAAATATTTTCTTCTACATCGGTTTGCAGAATACTAACCACCGAATTGCATTTCAATGCTTCTGCAACCATTTTTTCAACTGCACGATTCATACTCTCTGTATCGTGTCTCTCACCCGATGTCTTTCTGATATAAGATGCAACCGCCATAAAACACTGTGATAAGGAGAGTTGCTCATTGGTAAGCACATTTGATGGCTGGCAAATGTCATAAGCAGTTCTCAACCGCTTTACGTGAGCCAAGAAGAATGTTTTTGCACTAACGGTTTTGGGTTTTTCTTTATCGTTGCTAAGTTTCAGCTGATTATTTAGTGTGATGATGTAATCGGCTGCCGAAGACAGACATTCTAATCGCTCCAATGGAGTTGCTTTGGAATCAGTAAATGGAGATATGTCAAAATCAACAAAAACTTTCCTAATTATATCCAACTCAATAATTAAAGCCTCTAATGCTTGTTTAACATCATCTTCGCTTGGGCCGAATGTTTCACCACCAAACTTACGCATTGCCTCCATCATATTGTCTCGAATACCGATATAGTCAATGATATATCCGTATTCTTTGCCCTCATATTTCCGATTGACACGGCTAATGGTTTGAATAAGCGTTTGTTTTTGCAGTGGTTTGTCGTTGTAGAGGTATGTTAGGCAAGGAACGTCAAAGCCAGTAATCCACATATCGACCACTATAACGATGCGGAAATTGGAATTTTCGGTTTTGAATGCATCATCCAATTTTTTACTACGTGGTTTATCGCCCAGATAGTCAAACATATCCTTAGGGTCATCTTTACCACGGGTAGCCACCATTGCTATGGTAGGCATTGGAGAGAGTTGCTTTAACTCTTCGGCAGTTAGTTTGCTGTCGTCCGGTGATTTTTTTTCTTCAAACCATTCAGGCTTTTGGGCTTTGAACTTTTGGAGTAATTTGTATGCAATTTTACGCTTGCTGCATACAATCATTGCCTTTTGTACTACATCAGCTTTGTTTTCGCAAGCTTTGGTATAGTGTTCTATAATATCCTTGGCAAGTCGTTCTAATCGTTCCTCATCGCCAAGAATCACTTCCATTGCACTCATTGCTTTTTTGCTGGCTGCCACATCCTCTTCGGTTGCACCCTCCAAAGCACATTGCTTATAATAAGCGTCTATCTCTTTTACTTTCTCACTATCGAGCGTAACATTGGCTATGCGAGGGATATACTTTAGCTCAACTGTGATTTCATCTTCAACAGATTGTTGCATGGTGTAGCTATCCACCACATCACCAAAAACTTGAATAGTTTCATCAATAGGTGTGCCCGAAAAACCAACAAAAGTGGCATTTGGGAATGCAGCACGCAAATGCTCTGCATAGGGCTTTGTTATAAATACTCCGATACCTTCGACTTCTATTATTTCGCTTTTATCTTTTTTATCCTTTATTTTTAACTGCTTATTCAAACGCACTTGAGTCCGATGTGCCTCGTCTGAAAAGCAAATAATGTTTTTACGGGTATTCAATTCGCCTATTTCTTCGCAGAATTTTTGGATGGTGCAGATAAAGAATCCTCCTGATTCTCTAATGGATAGTTCTCTTTTAAGGTCTTCTCTGTCTGCAATGATTTTAGCTGTTCCCAATGATAAAAAATCTTCTGAACGAAGGAATAATTTGCCAGCTTGCGTTTGTAGATCATCTCTATCCACAATCATCACAATAGTAGGAGAGCCAAGCTCCTTGCAACGTAATGATAGTTGACGAGCCAAAAACATCATTGTATAGGTTTTGCCACAGCCCGTTGCACCAAAGTATGTTCCGCCTTTTCTGCTATTTGCGGTGTGTGCATTCAGTACACTCTCTCTTAGCATTCGGGTAGCAAAAAATTGAGGGTAACGGCACACTACCTCTTCTTCTTTGTCGTGTGTTTTGTCGGGGAAATAAACGTAATCACGAAGAATCTCTAAGAAGCGATTGGGCTCATACACGCCTGCCACGATGGTTTTTACCTGGTCAATGCCCCGCTTGGCTGATTCGTCCTCGTTATTTACTTTCTTCCACGCATAGTAGTGATTGTATGGCGTGTAGGTTGTTCCAAGTTTTGTGTTATTTATTGATGCATCACTGATGCAGGAGAGTGGGCAGTAACGCAAAAGATGCGATATATCTCTTTTGTAGCGAATATGAATTTGCTCGTATGCATTGGCAATAGTTGCATTAAAGTCTGTTGGATTTTTAAGTTCGAAAATGCATAGGGGAATACCATTCACGAAGAGTAACACATCGGGTATGCGAACATCATCTTTAAGTCCATATCCTACTTCAAACTGGTTTACACAGCGATAAACATTGTTTTTATTTTCAAATTCAAAATCAACAAACTCAATATCGAATATTTTTCCGTCTTGGTTTCGTGTATAACGCAATCCATCACGCACAAAGTAATAGGTATTACGAAGTAGCTCGAAATGAGTTTGCCCGCTTACGTGGCGTAAACGGTTGATAATCTCCTCTATATCACTTGCCAGTAATTCGGTATAGCGTTGCTGCAGATAATTCGTTAAATCATCTATTAGAAGTACTTCTCTATTGTTGCGAGCTATGCTGCCACCGTGTGTGTACGTCCAGCCTTGCTGACCCAGCAGGTCGATGAGGGCTTCTTCGTAATCACTTTCAAAAAATTTACCTTTCATTTTATCTACTATTTTTTTTGCCCTATCCATTTATGGCTCTTTGTACCAAAGCAGGGCAGAGCATTTTCATTTTTTCACGAGCCTCCGTTGCTATTTTCTTCGCCTCCTCGGCACAGTTGTATATGTTTACTATTGCTTGCTGAACTTCAGGAGGAGGGAGAGGAATCCGCACTCTACATAATTCATTCCAATCAAAAGTTTCTCTTGCACTACCCCAAGAGTTAAAAATCGCATATCTGTCAAACTCAACCCCTCTGAATATTAGATGCAAAAAGCCAATATTTAATACTGTCTCATCTTTGGAACGAATAACTCTATTAACTTGGGTAACTACATAAGTTTCATTAGTGGTGTTAAGTGCATTTGCAAAACATTTCTCATTCTTAGTAGTTTGCACATATGACAGGTGCCTTGGTGGAACTAGTTTGTAGCCCTCCAATTCATCTTTGTTGACTTTTGCTCCAGTTTCTTTAAACTCTTTAGTTATCGATACACTTTTTACCGCTTTTATTTTCTTATCAGAATTTCTTTTATCGTATTCCTCAATATACTCCCCAAGTTCCACTTCTGGGTACTTCTTTTTACAATCGACAATATAGGCCTGGCAAGCTTCGGTGAGTGGCTTGATTAAGGCTTCGTTCTGCTCTGCTAATGCTTTTAGTCCATTATAGGTATCAACTAATTCCTGCTGAATATCAGGGTCGGGGAGTGGAATTTGAATTCGACATAACTCACTCCAATCGAATGTTTCTCTTGCACTTCCCCACGAATTAAAGCGAGATAAACGATCAAATTCCTCTCGACTTAATAATATGTATAGGTACTCTGGTAGTAGCTCTTCTTTATTTATAGATTTAAACACTTCGTATGAGGATGAAACAATAAAGGTTTGGTTAGAATCATTTATTGCTAATGAAATTTTGCCTCCGTTGCGAGATGTTACGGTTACATAACTAAATTCTCGAGGTTTTAATAATTTATATGGAGACAATGATACATCTTGCATATCAGCCTTTGTTGGAATAAGTTTTTTTAAGATACTTATTCCTCTTACATCATCAAGTGTATAATTTCCATCACTATTCCTTTCATCGCATAGCTCAATATAGTCTCCTAAGTGAACCAAGTTACTCTCTTCTTTATTAACACTCATAACCAAGCTGCTTTAGGGCGTTACGCAATGTTTCGTCATTTTGCTGTTGGCGTTTCAATAGGTCGGCAACAGTTGTCGCTGTTTCGGTCAGTACTTGATGATAATCTATTTTAGTATCACGGTCAACAAACTCAATATATCGGCTGGGTACAAGCGAGAAATTATTTTTTTCTAACTCTTCAAAGCCAACAGACTTGTATAATTCTGGTTCGGCATAATTTGCACCATCCGTTACCTCGCTTTGCCACGTGAAGTAGATTTCTGTGGCTCGCTTAATCTGGTCGGCTTTCAACTCTACTTTCTTTTTCTGTTCATTCTTCACCGGGTTTTCAGTCCATTGGCGTAAATCCATAAAGAGGATTTCCTTTTCTCGGTTACGCAATTTGCGACCGTGAAACATACCGCCCTTTTTGTTCTCGTTCAATATCCAAAGCGTAACAGATATATCAGTAGTATAGAATAACTCACGAGGTAGCACCACAATAGCTTCTACCTTGTCTTTCTCAATCAATTTTTTACGAATTGCCACTGCATCGCCATCGCCCAATGCACCATTAGCAAGCAGGAAGCCTGCTACACCCTTACCAGCCTTCAACTTAGAGAGCATATGCAATATCCAGGCATAGTTGGCATTGCCCTCAGGTGGTAAGGCGTAATCAGCCCAGCGCCCATCTTTGCTCAAAGAGATGTCATACCATTTCTTTAAGTTAAATGGCGGATTGGCCATAATAAAATCGAAGGTCAGCCCTTTGTGCAAGTCATTTGAAAATGTATCGGCATTTTTCTCACCAAGGTGATGTGAGATGCCACGCATAGCAAGGTTCATTTTGGCAAGTCGGTATGTGGCAGGGTCTCTCTCCTGTCCATACACGTTCACCATTTTAATATCACCTTGCTTTGCTTCTACATATTTTGCACACTGAATAAACATACCACCCGAACCACAACAAGGGTCGTAAAGCGTACCATCAAATGGCTCAACAAAAGCTGCTATCAACTCAACTATATCGTGTGGAGTATAAAACTCGCCTTCTTCCTTAGTTGCATTCACAGCAAAAGACTTAAGGAAATATTCATACACACGACCAATCAAATCTTTCTCCTCACCAAAAGTCTTGTGCGAAATCTTATTCACCTCGTCAACAACCTTTTTAATAACGTTGGCTTCGAGATTAATGGAAGTAAACAATCCTAAACGAACACATCCTTTTAACGCATCACTACTGTTTTCAAGTTCTTGAATAGCGTCATCCAGTGTGGCATTTAATTTTGATGCAGGCTCTTTTATAATCATAGACCAACGTGCCTTTTCCGGCACAAAAGCTATCCCTTTGTAACGACTTGGGCTATTAAGAAACGAGCTTATTACTTCCTCATCTGTAATACCATTGTTGAGGCATTCTTGCTTCATTTCATTTTGCGTGTTCTCAAACTTCTCTCCAATAAATCGCAAGAAGACGAGAGTTAAAAGCAAGTCCCTTTTATCATTCAGTGATGCATTACTTCGTAAATATTCCCTGCAATTAAACAGTATGGATTCTAAGTTTAATGTGTCTGTTGTTTTTTGTTTTTTGGCCATTATAAATTCTTCAGTTCTTTATTATTCTCAATAGTCTTGTCAAGATTTCGTGTCTTTCTACACTTGCTGCCAACTCGTTTATATAGGTGAAAAATGTTCTCATAGTTGCCACATCCAGAGAGGTATGAGACTGTTTTTCACTTGTTTGTTTCGGGCAAGATAAGATTTTTTTACAAATCATCAAACGGACTTTTAACCTTTTGAATCGTTTGGGTACTCACATGCGTGTATATCTCAGTTGTCTTGCTGCTGTTGTGCCCCAATAACTCCTGAATGACCCGCAAATCTGTCCCTGACTCAAGTAAATGTGTCGCATAACTATGCCTCAGCCAGTGAAGCGTAACCGGTTTTTTTATCCCGGCTTCTTCAGCTGCTTTCTTCAGCACACTTGACAAACTCCGGGGGTCATACTGTTCACCCGGAACCTGGCCTTCAAACAACCAGGTCACCGGCCGCCATCCGGTATAATACTCCCGCAACAGAACCAGAATCCGGTTTGAAAGCGGCACAATCCGGTCCTTTTTCCCTTTTGCCTGACGGATGGTGATGACGCCGCGATCCGAATCAATATCCACCGGCTTCAGATTGAGAATTTCACTCCGCCTGAGTCCGCAACTGTAAATCAGCGAGAGCATCGTTTTATGTTTTACGTTTTTCAGAGCCTGAAGCATCCGCTTCATTTCCTCTTTGCTCAACACATTCGGCAGTTTCTTCTCCCGTTTGGGGCGGTGAATTTTTTCGGGTTCAATGACCTGATTCCTTACCGTCAGAAAGAACAGTTTCAGCGCATTGACAATCTGATTCTGATAGGAGGAGGATAAATTCTTTTTCCGGATATACTCAACATTAAACCGGATCACATCGTTATTCCCAAGTTCAGAAACCGGTTTTGGTTGGCAAAACAGTAAAAAGGCCCGAAGTGCTTCGGTATAGGATTTAATGGTGTTTTCACTGTACCGCCGCGATTGGAGCCAGATTTCAAACGTGTGGAGTCCTGCCTCAGTATCCGGCCCGGGCGGTTCCTGCTTTTCTAACTCAATCCGGAACCGCTGCCGATAGGCCTCCGTATCCGGTAAATGCCAGCAATTCAGCATTCTGCTCCACCGGGCACCGTCCAGAGCCTGGATCCGGCGGTTTAACTCAGGATCAGAATCAAAATGAACGGCAATCCGGTTGATTCCACGATGGATGACAGGATGTGCACTCCAGGTTTTGGCAGAGGGTGTTGCCATGGTACCTCCGGTTAAATTCAGGAACCGGCCGTCATCAGATCAACCCATAGGTCTTAAAATCCTGAAGATTGCCAGGTCAGCTCTGTACTTTCTTTGTTAATGGGACTGCTCCCGGGATGGCCCAATTTCTAAAAAAATACAGCCAAGTACAAGAAACCGGCAGGACGGATATAGCAGTGATGGCGTCACGTATTTTTTGCGGAAGGTGTCTTTACCTGACCCGATCGTCAAGCCGGAGCCTGGTTTTGTTGGTTTTCAGGATTTCCGGTCCCTCCGACGGGTGCTGGCCAATCAGGCTATCCGGCCATCCTTTAGTACAGAAAGGTAAATCCAGCATCAGGATCACCCCGATCTGCCTGTTTCAGTTTACCGGTCATTGACTAGTGAATGACTAATAAATTCCCGTACCCAATAGTCGCTTAATAGTCAATCAAGTGTCATTCAACAGTTAATCCTTGCAACAGGCTCACCCAGTGACCGGACTCACCCAACCTCCGGATCTACCGGCTGATAAATTCCCTCATCTGGCTTTACTACGATCCGCCTTCTTTCAGGACAAGTCGGTACGATTCCTGCCTGCACTAACTTGCCATCCGGGACCGGCTCGCCGGGGCTGCAGCATGTTCACTTTAAGAGGTTCAGGAACTCAGAAAGAACAAGTCCCGGCTCTTCAAGCTGGATATAATGGCCGGAGTTCAGAGTTTGCCGGTGGACAAACCGGGTCACTCCCGTTTTGAGGGATTCATGAGCCTGATACCAATCCTGCCGCGTTTTCTGATTGACTTCATCCGAATACCGGTTACCCTCATCCTCCTTCATGCTGGTCAGAACAGTTACCGGCACATCGGGCAGGGGGCCCTTCCCTTTACTCTCATTCAGACTTTCCATTAACTGCTCCGCTTCAGCTGCGGCACCGGAATGGGGTCCGTATGCCTCCCTGAACGCTTCTGCCAGCACCATCTCGGTCTCCTCGTCGGGGGAGTTATACTGTTCATGAGACGGGTCAATGAACAGGAGACCATTCGTTTTTTCAGGGAAGGCAAGTGCAAACTCCCGGATGATCAATCCACCAAAAGAATGTCCGGCAAGATAAACTTTCCGGTTACCGCCAACTGCCCGGATAATCTTCTCCAGGTCCCTGCTGCACCTCGCTGCTATTCTCGGCAGGGTATCATAACCCGATGCCCCGTACCCGGCACGGTCGTAAAGTATGACATCAAATGAGCTTGCCAATTCACCGGCAACTCCCGATTTCAGCCAGACAGCGTGATCATCACCAAGCCCCGATTCAAAAACCAGAAGTTTTTCGGAATCTTTGTTAAAAGACGTGTAAACGGCAAGTTCATAGTTTCCGTCACCCGAAACCGTTTGCTTTTTAAAAAGGGAGGATCCCGGCTGATCCTCTCCGCAGGACGTGAATCCGGCGAAAAGCAGCAGTGCAGCACCGGAAAGTTTACCAAACCCAATTAACTTCATAAAGAACCCCATAAGATTTTTTCTTTGGGACAACTCAGTTGTCCGCTTCTGACGGCAAGATGGTCAGGTTTTCATCCCGGGTCATCCCTTTCGGGGTGAACTGTCAGAAAAGGTGCGGGAAGTGTAAAAATGGGCCTTTCAACCGGACCGGCTCACCCTGTGGAGTCCATCCCACAGCCAGAAGAGAAAAGATGCGGGCAAAATGAGGATAACGCAGACAGGTACCGTTTCCGGATACCGGATTATAATGCTTCTCTGAGGATCTCTTCGGTGGTGGTCAGCCCTGAGACAACCTTCCGGAGCCCGGAAATCAGCAGGGTGAATTCACCGGCGGATTCCATCCAGGCTGTGATATCTGCCATGGAGGCTTTCCGGATGAGCATTTCCTTTAAAGCTGACTCCATCGGAAGCACCTGGGTTACTACAGTCCGTCCCTTGAAGCCGGTATGCCGGCAGTGGTCACAGCCGGCCGGTTCGAAAAGTGTCCAGTCCTTTTCATCCGGCAGGTGGTGTTTGACCGGCGTCAGGAAATGATCAGCAAGGGGAGAAAGGTCTTTAACCGGTTTTTTACAGGCCGGACACAGGATTCTGACCAGCCGCTGAGCCACAATCATTCTCAGTGTTGAAATCAGCAGATAATTCTCAACACCCATATCCATCAGCCGGTGAAGGGTTGAAGGAGCATCATTGGTATGCAGGGTAGATAAAACCAGATGTCCCGTCAGGGAGGCCCGGATGGCAATTTCGGCTGTTTCCAGATCCCGGATTTCACCCACCATGATAATGTTCGGATCCTGCCGCAGAAAACTTCTTAGGGCAGCCGCAAAAGTGTACCCAATTTCCTCATTGGCTGCACTCTGGTTAATTCCCGGGATGTGATATTCGATGGGATCTTCGATGGTCAGAATATTTCTGTCGGGATGGTTCAGGTGCTGAAGTGCCGTGTACAAGGTCGTTGATTTTCCTGAACCGGTTGGTCCGGTGACCAGAAAAAGTCCGTTCGTGGCAGAAAGTCCGTCCAGAATTTTCCGGATATGGGAATCCGGGAACCCGAGGGATTGAAAATCCTTCAATTGCCCGGCCGAATCCAGAATCCGGATAACGGCTTTTTCTCCGAAATAAACCGGAATAACCGAAACCCGCAGGTCCACTTCCTTTAGGCGGCCTTTATACCGGATCCGTCCATCCTGCGGGCGGCGTTTCTCAGCAATATCCAGACTGGCCAGGATTTTGATACGGGCAATGACCGGGTCCTTTTGCTCGGGACGGGTCCTGAATACCGGTATCAATTGCCCGTCAATTCGGTGCCGGATGACCAACCCGGAGTCAGTTGGTTCAAAATGGACATCTGACGCACCGGCTTCGAGTGCTGACCCGAGAATCTGGTCGACGACTGCAATGGCAGAGAGTTTGGGATCAAAGAGTTTCATTCAGGTTCAGACAGGTGAAAGTCCGTTCAATCCCGAAAACCCGCCGGAAGAAATGAACCACCAGGCTTCTGAACTGATCCAGATCAGGCTCAGAACGGCACCGAAGGGGATTTCCCGGTTTTTCATCCGGGTGATGAGAAAATAAAGAAGTCCGCCGGCAGAAGCCGCCATCAGAATCATCAGGCTGGCAGTAACCGGCCAGCGGATACATAAAAGTGCGACCAGAACCACATCGGCAGATCCTACCGGGATCAATCCCTTTCTGAAAAAGGCAAGGGCAGATCCAAGCATCAGAATTGCAAAGGGAACAAAATCGGGAATCCAGAACTTGTCGGTGAAATCGGGGAAGGAAAGAAAGAGAACAATCGGGGCCAGGAGCAAAAGCGACCAAAGGGAGATCAGTTTTTTTCTGAAATCCTCAACGGCTATCAAGGCAAGAATGAACAATTCAATCAAAAAAATAATCATCTCTGCTTCCGGTACCGGGACTGTTTACTAATATACCATAAAAATAGTTTAAAGTCTGCAATTCATAAAAGACTTTTTAAATTTCTGCATGAAAAATGTCTTCCGGCCTGAAATGTTGCATTTTTGCAGGGAAAATAAAGTTTACAGGGCAGTATGCTTCAACTTCAGCAGGTGTATCTCGAACACCCGCCGCTTCGGGAATCGTCTGATAAAAAAATTCTGGTCATGCTTCATGGATACGGAAGTCATGAAGAGGATCTCTTTTCCATGCATCATGAACTGGATCCCCGGTTCCATGTTATCAGCCTGCGGGCACCCATTCCGCTTGGATGGGGCGGATTTGCCTGGTTCGGGATCGACTTCCTCCCAACCGGAATTTCAGTCAACGAAGAACAGGCATTTCATCAGCTTGAACATCTGAAGCACTCATTGCGGACGATCAAAGCCTGGTTCAACGGTGCCGATCTTGTCCTGATGGGATTCAGTCAGGGCACCATCATGAGTTTTGGTGTGGCCCTGACCGAACCAACTCTTGTTTCTGCGGTAATCGGATTCAGCGGCAGGCTGATTGAAACCATGATCCCCAAACATCCGTCCGAAGTGCTTTTTAGCCGGATTCCGGTGATTCAAACCCACGGCATCAGTGACCCGGTGATCCCGGTCTCCTCTGCCCGTGAGGCAGCTTCAGCACTGAACCGTCTGGGCTTTGATCATGAATACCGGGAATATTCCTTCCAGCATGAAATCAGCATGAATTGTCTGAATGACGTCAATGACTGGATTCAGAGAAAAATTTTTCCGGACCGTAATCCGGTTTGAACAGGAAAGAAAGGACACCAGCAGATGTTTGAAAATAAACGAATCGGGGTTATCGGCGCCGGGGTCATGGGAAAAGCTCTGATCAACGGACTGCTGCATTCGGGACATGTTCAGTTTACCCAGGTCTGGGCATCCGTTAAGTCGGAATCGAGCCAGAAAAAACTGTCTGAAGCTGCAGATTACCCGGTTTACACCGATTTTTCGGATGAAATCGGGAAAACTGATATCTTTCTGGTCTGTACCAAGCCCCGGTATGTGGCCGGAGTTCTTGACCTGCTGAAGGACTCGGGAAAACTGAAACCGGGCTGCCTGATTGTTTCGATAGCAGCCGGTGTGACTATTTCCAGAATGAAGGAACATCTGGGACCTTCGGTTGCCCTCATCCGGGCAATGCCGAATACCCCCTGCAAAATCAATGAGGGAATCACAGTGTACTCACCGGCCGCCGGTGTATCAACAGAGCATAAGGCCATTGCCCAATCCATCTTTTCAAGTGTCGGGCAGGTGATTGAACTGGATGAAGTTCATCTGGATGCGGTAACCGCCGTCAGCGGTTCAGGACCGGCGTATATCTTTCTGATTATGGAATCTCTGGCAGATGGCGGGGTCCGGGTTGGCCTGCCCCGGGATGTAGCCCTGCAACTGGTTTCCCAAACAGTTTTAGGATCGGCCAAAATGCTTCAGCTTGCGGGAAAGCACCCTGCAGCGTTAAAAGATGAAGTTACAACACCGGCCGGCAGTACCATTGCGGCCCTGCTGACGATGGAGGACGGAAAAATCAGATCTGTTCTGGCCAGAGCTGTCGAAGAAGCAACCCGGACCGCACGTGGACTCGGCAACGCCTGAGCAGAACGAAACCCGGCCGGAATCTCCCCGTAAGAGTCCGGGTTTTCTGTCTGATACCATCGGGGACTTCATGAAGCTTAAGACGATTTTGCTGATTCTGGCGGGAACTCTGCTGGTAACAACTGCCACCCGGGCTCAAAATGCCCTCCCCGATACGTTTATCGCCGGGAAAATAACCGTCACCGGAAATAAAGAGACCAAAGCCTGGGTTATTGAACGGGAAGCAGATTTTGAACCGGGAGATACCGTAACCGCCGGCGGACTGAAAAGAATCACCCAACGCATTGAAGCCACCGGGCTGTTTAACCGGGTCGAGACTCTCGGGCACTTCAATCCGGAAACCGGACAGACGGATATCGAATTCAAACTGACCGAATCCTTTTACCTGATTCCTTATCCTGTTCTGTATTTTAACGCCGGGCATTACGATCAACTGAATTACGGAGCCGGACTTGTTGACCGGAATTTCAGAGGCAACGGCGATATTCTGGCCGTTTCGGGATGGTTGGGATTTGCTCCCGGATTCTCTCTTTTTTATGAAAATCCCTGGATCGGCGGAAAAAACTCACGGCATTATCTTTCGGGTGAAATCACCCGGATCAATTATACCAACCGCAGTTTATTCTGGGATCATTTCACCGAAGAATATCTGACTTTCCAGGTTTTTGTGAAAAAATACCTGAACCGGTTCCTTTATGCCGGGGCTGGTGCAGAAATGAACCGGATTAATCTGGCAACTCATCTGGATGTCAATCCGGACGGCAAAAAGAAGTTCTGGTATTTCGTCCCGTTTGCTGAAGTCAGTTTTGATAACCGGGATTTCCAGCCGTATCCTCACAAAGGGATCTTTTTAAAATACCGCATCAGTAAATACGGCCTCTCAAACCCCAATATTGACAACTGGGCCTTTTCTCTGGATAACCGGTTCTATCTGCCCCTGGCTGAACGTCATGCCCTGGCTTTTAAATCCTTCCATCAGTTCTACTCGTCAGAACCGGAAGTATTTCAGAAAAGTTATTTTGGATATGAACAGCGGCTGAGAGGCTATTTTTACCGGATTTTCGAGTCGAACAATCTGTCACTGAATACCCTTGAGTATCGGTTTCCCATTACGGATATCCTGTATTTTACGGTGCAACGCTGGGCTGATATGTTCGGTGATATGTTTAAAAACCTGAAATATGGGCTCAGCGGATCGGTTTTCATTAACAATGGAATCAGTTGGAATAACCTGAACGAAGTGTCCTTACGGAAATCAAGAACGGGTTATGGTTTGGGGCTGAATGTTATTGTTCCGTTTGTGGAGACAGTCCGGATTGAATCGGCCTGGGATGACCGTGGAAATCTGGAAGGTATTCTGGACGTAGGCATTTCATTCTGACCCTCCGGATGGCATTAAACCACCCGGAATGTTCAGAAAAGGTTATTTCAGCAGCAGCATTTTTCCTGATTTAACCTGATGGTTGAAGGATAAACTGTAAAAGTAGGTTCCTGCTGCCCAGGATCCATCTCCCATTCTCAGCGTATGAGATCCCGCAGAAAGAAATCCGGTTGTCCCCTTCGAAACAACCCGTCCAAGCAGATCGGTAACCACCCACTCTGCCTTTCCTGACACCGGCAGCGAGAATCTGACCTGAGTTTCAGGATTAAACGGATTCGGATAGTTTCCATCCAGAATCAGTTCTGAAGGCAGAGGAACGTAGACTCCCTGCAAACCGGCTTCCGTTTCTTTTCCATCCAGATCGACCTGCATCAGCCGGTAAATCCAGAGTCCGGGAATGACCCGGTCAGTAAACGAGTAGGATCTGGCTTCTGTTGAAGTCCCGGCACCAGTTACAAAGCCAACTTTTTCCCAGGAAGACTGAAGTGTAAGGGGACCCGGATCCGAACAACAGGCGTTGATGTCCAAAGATTCACTTTCCCGGATTTCAGTTTTTTCGACCCTGAAACCTGCATTGGCTGATTCTGTCACTGTTTCCCAGGATAGTTGAATCCGGTCGTTGACTCTGCTGACAGAGTAACCGGCAAGTTCGACCGGAAGTGAATTCTCACTCTGATCAGAGGCGAGCCCGAACTGAGAAAAGGAGGTCAGCCCGGAAACTCTAAGCACGCCTGAAACCGGTGAACTCAGAGTAACGGTTATACCGTCAACCGGTGAGGTCCAGGGATCGGATTCAGACTCCCGTTTCACCACCACAAGCCGGCTGACATTCTGAATTCCGGTGACGCCTGAAAGATCAAGATCAACACTGTAACTGATTTCTGTAAGCCCCGAAGGTGTAAAGGTCCAGGAGACCGGCGCAATGGTATTCAGTGAAACTGGTCCTGAAAGACTCATCCCGGTTGACGGCAGATCGAGTCCATTGACGGGGGTTGCCTGAGTGTAGGTAACGGATAAAGTCCCGGTTGTGGATCCTGTGCTGGTAAAATTAACCGTGGTCAAAGATCCGCCAAAGGAAAGAGAACCGGAGTGTCCGGCATCGATGGTCACCACCGGGTCGCCCGAGACCGGTGCAGTCATAACCAGATGCTCCGTTCCGGCTGAAGAGTACACGGCCGTGGGGGAAATATTATCCGCCTTTGCATAGATTTTGAAGTAGTACAGGGTTCCGGCAGTTAACCCGGTCACGGTTGCCTGACTTGCTGTCCCTTCATAGGCCAGAGTTCCGGAGGTTGCTGATGCCGGCATTGAGCCGGTGCTGTATACCAACCGGACTTTTTCTGCCGGTGGTGACCAATTCAGCACCACCGAAGTTTGGGTAATATCTTCAGGCTTAACGGTCAGAAGGGCCGGCTCAGAAAGGGAATTGGTGGTGAAGCTCTGAACAGCAGACCGGGTATAGCCGCCTGAATTTTTGGCCCCGAAGGCGTAATAATAGGTAGTGTTGGGCAAAAGGGGTGCTGTTCCCCCGCCCGAAGACGTCGGGATTTCACGGGTAACTGAAACCGGAGAGTTCCCAGTCAACTGAGAAGTTTGGCTGCCCGGGACCGTTCCGGCAGAATCCGAAAAACTGGTGGGAGACAGACTCCACAAGATCCGAACGGTTGTCGAGGCTCCGTTTGGATTTACTGAAGCATTAAACACAACGGCAGTTGACCGCAGGTTCGTCAGGGGCTGAACGGTAACTGACGGCGGTGCAACAACACTGAACCCAACCGCAGGAACCAGTACCAAAATCGAGATCAGGAGCCAATTTTTCATGAGTATCTCCACTAAAAAAAAGGGGGATTTGCTCCCCCTTTTCGTGTTTTTCAGAATGATTTTTATTTCAGAAGGGTCAGTTTCTTAACCAGAGACTGGCCATTTGTTTCCAGGCGGACAAAATACAGTCCACTTGAAAGACCGGCTCCGTTGAACGGAACTGTGTAGAACCCGGCTTCCTTTTTCTCATTCATCAGAATAGCCACTTCACGTCCAGTGACATCATACACCTTCATAGAAACCCATCCGGCCACCGGTAATGAAACCGGGATGCTGGTAGACGGGTTAAATGGATTCGGGTAATTCTGATCCAGAGCCAGAACGGTTGGAGCAGCAGGTTCATAGGCAAGAACATCCGAGTAGGAAACTTTTCCGTCAGCATCCAGTTGCTTCAGCCGGAAAAGAACTCTGTCCTTACCGGAAGAAGTTATGAACCGATAGGTTTTTTCCTCGGTTGTGGTACCTGCCCCGGCAACAAATCCGACAGAAATCCACTGAGATTCCGCTTTTGTTCCATCGGCCTTTTTCTCGATTTCGAATCCGTTGTTATTGGTTTCGGTCTTGGTAGTCCAGGAAAGAACAACCTGATCGGCCTTCTGAACAGCCGTGAAGGCAACCAGTTCAACCGGTACGGTATGATTGACGGTAAAATCAGGTCCCTGAATCCAGGCGGAGGCTTTCAGTTCATGATTAATGGTTTGAATCCACCAGGAATAATCGCCATCTGTAAGACCCTTGATTGAAAAGGTTCTGGCTGATCCTGTATTTCCGGGTGCCGCAAGGAGTCTTTCTCCGGTTTCAATATCGGACATAACCGAGACCAGTTCCTTTTCTGCGATCTGATTGTACACCCGGATGTTATACGTCAGGGCAGATGCTGGGGTATTTGAATCATTCCCGGCTGTCCAGGCTAGATTGGCATAATCCGGACCGATGAAGGAAACAGAGGCAGAAGCGGGTGCATCCGGGAGGTTAGGTCCTGTGCCGGTCTCATTCACCAGAATCTGGAGGGATTGACCCGAGTAATACGTTCTGGCCAGTGCTTCACCGCCACCGCTGTACATCCGTTCACCCAGGGTGACAACATCCAGATCGCCATCCAGATCCAGGTCAGAAAGTTCGACCGATCCGAACAGCATGCCTTCAAAGTATTCGGGAAGAAGAGTAAAATCACCTTCTCCGTTATTGAACCAAACCTGGGTTGACCGTTCGTCACCGTTATCTGCACTGCCTGCAATTCCGGTCAGGACCAGATCCAGATTACCATCTCCATTCAAATCACCCCAGGTTGCCGTACTGGCAGCAAAACCGGTAAAACTGGTGGGTACTTCAATAAAACCACCTTCCTGATTATTCTCATAGAGATGAACTTCACGGCCGCCGTCCCCGATCGCACCGATGGAGATAAAGTCAGCATAACCGTCATTGTTGAAATCACCAAACCGGGAGGATCCTTTAAAGCTGCCCGGGAAGGATTGTTCAAGTTGCGTCCAGAGGCTATCCAGACCGGTGTTCAAATAAATGGCAACCGTCCGGGATTCCCAATCCGAACTGGTACTTGCAAATCCGGAAATGAGAAGATCCTGATCACCATCATGGTCGATATCAGCAGCATCCAGATAGCCTTCGGTAGTTCCGTCCGGAATGATTGCAACAGTTTCAAACGGCATTTCAGATTCATTGTTAAGCTGGTTAACATGAACCATTACATACCCGGTATCGTTTCTTGAGGATACCAGATCGAGATCGCCGTCATTGTCCAGATCAGCCCAGACAAGTGAATTGTGATACGGTTGGTCAGGCTTGATGTAAACCTCAGTAAAAATCGGATATCCCATTTCAGGATCAATCCCGTCATTCCGCAGAATATAGACATAGATTCCAGAGGCAACGGCAAGATCGAGAAGACCGTCGTTGTTATAGTCTGCTGCCTTCAGAAATGCGGTATAATCCGGTGTTTCTGCAAAGCCGGCAGGTTCGTTGAACATAACGTCACCCGGCTGGTATCCTTCATCCTCCACGCCGGCAACACCCACATTTTTGAGAAATGAGAGTGAATAATTATCAGAATTTATCAGGTCAGGCTTACCATCATTGTCAAAATCACCAACAACCATCCCATTTCTGTATCCATTTGAAACTGGGAAGGACTGGAGGTCAAAATTGGTCAGTCCGGCTACAAGGGAAGACCACTCCCCTTCAAGCGGACCTTCAACTACACCCGCAACAAAAAAGGTGTAGAAGGTACCCCGGCTTAACCCTGATGTAATCCGGTAGAAGGTTGTGTCGGATGTCCCAATGAGAAGAGTATCTGCACCGTCAGACTGGTAGACGTTGTAATGGGTCAGCCCGGAAACTTCCAGCGGATTCCAGTTCAGAACCAAGGTGTCTGCTTCGATGACGAAGTCCAGTCCGGTCGGTCCAAGAGGGGCAAGCGGAGCGGTAATTTCGAATGATTGCCCGGTCGAGAATTCAGAAACCTGATACGTCGGGTCCACAGTCTGGACAGACCAGTAATAGGTTCCGGGTGAAAGCCGCCTTGTTATGAAAAAGGTATTTGGACCGGCATTTCCGGCACCCGGCATGGTTGAATAGTCCACGTAAACTTCTTCCCCAACCAGCTTTTTATCGGATGAAGGGCGAACAATTCCGGATTCTCCTGAGGCAGTTCCGATCCGGACGTTGTAAGTGAGTCCGCCGGCACTGGTTTCAGCATCAGAGCCTGCATTCCATGTCAGTTCAACTGTATTTCCGGTAACGGTAGAGGTAAACCCGGATTCCGGTGCTGAAGGTGCTGTATTTTCCTCGTTTGAATTTGATCTGAGGAGGTACAGGGAAGAAGATTCACCTGAGTCCCCGCCAATAAGCAGATCCAGATTCAGGTCATCATTAAAATCACCCAACGCAACGGTTGAGGATGAAAGCTGAGGAAGCATCATATCGGTTTCGGTGAAATTTCCGGCTCCGTCATTAACTGCAACGTAGCTGATTGCGGATCCTGAACTTCCCGGTGCACCGCTGAAAACCAGATCCACATCACCATCGTTATCAATATCTCCGGCAGAAACTGACGCACGGGCGACAGGTGTCAGGGAGTGAGTCACTTCTGTGAATCCACCCATTTCACTGCCCTGATAGTACCCGATTACCCGGCCACCTTCGCCGGTAGCACCGGTATAGATAAAATCAGCAAATCCATCCTGATTAAAGTCTGCAATGGCGGCCTCACCCCGGTAAGCCTGAGGTATTTCGAGTCCTGCATTTTCGAACTGGGTCGTTCCGTTGCCGTAATACACCTGGGTAAACCGGCCTCCGAACCAGTCGTTTGAACTGCCGGTCAGAAGCAGATCCGGGTAGCCATCCTGATTCAGATCACCGAAATTGATGGATGGATCCGAAAGAAGCGGTAAGTTAGAGGTCAGCTCAGAGAACACACCGCTGTCATTTCTGTAGAAGACAGCATTGGATAAGGTCCCTGAAGCAACGGGTTTCCTTGGTCCGCCGCCAACTTCACCGGTCACAAAAATATCCTGGTCTCCATCCAGATCGTAGTCTACAAAAACGGCATCCATGGCACCCAGTTCCGGGTAGAGTTCAGTTACAGCATACCAACTTTCACCATCACCCATTGCGAAAACGGCAATGTAACCGTCTCCCGAGAACAGCAATTCCAGATAGCCGTCATTGTTGACATCCCCCCAGGCCAGTTTCGGATTGGAGTAGTACCCATTAATCCGAAATTGTGAGAATCCTTCGCCGTTATTCCGGTAAACGTCGAGGAAATTGTAATTGGTCACGGCATAATCCATCCGTCCGTCCTGATCATAGTCAGCCCAGGCCAGATCTCCCCATGAAATCCCATCAGATCCTTCGGGGGTTGCATCTGAAAACGGGGTTTCCAGAGTTGAAAAAGAACCGGTCAGGACGGATTCTGCATTGTAATTTTCGGACGAGTTAGACCCGTAGTAATCGAAAATGGTGACGTAGTAATCGGTTGTTGAAACCAGATTGGTCACTTCGATGGAATCCAGACTTCCGTTATAGACAATGTAAGATCCGTCTGCATTCACCGCAGTATTGCCAAAAGACGAATTATACAGGTAAGAAACGCCGTCATCCGGGGTCCAGGCAACCGGACTTCCCTCTTTCACAACAACGAGGTGTTTCACCATTTCATCTGTTTTACTCCAGTCCAGAATAACCGTGCTGAACCCGACGGAGTCCGCAAGCAGAGAATTCGAAGACAGGGCCGGCTCTTCTGCCAGTGTTTTAAAATTGACTTCACCGCTGACCACATACCCACTGTCATTGACCGCCGAAACTGCATAGTAGTAGTAGGTATCTGCAGACAGCCCTGTCAGGGTGTGGCTGATTGGGGTTAAAACGGAATCAGGAAGCTGGTTATCCAGAACCAGGACTGAGTCGGAATAGACACCAGGAGTAGATCCGAACAGGAACCTGACATCAGTCGTATCAGTGGTCGTAAAAATGGTTCCATTCAATTTTGCCGAAAGGGTTGTTCTTTCTGTTGCAGCCAGTGCAGTAACATTACCGGATTTTCCGATTTGCAGATTCCGGATTTCGAAAATATCACCCAAACCGCCGACAGATCCCACGATTGCAACTTTTATGTTCGTCATATCAGATGGGAAGTCAGCAGACATATCAAAATCGGTGTAAAAGGCTACCGGTTCATTGCCTGCACCAAACTGAACAGAAATGGTGAGTTTCCGGTCATTGGAAAGATTCACAATCAGTTTGCGGTATTTTTCTGTGTCCTGACCCGGGCGGGAACCATCCAGGCTATAATGAAGGACCTGGCCATTGTTATAGGCACCCCGGTAAGGGAGGCCGTTGGACTGGCTTCCGCGGATGGCAATGGAATTTGAGGATCCGTTCGCAAAAGTGGTTGAATAAACAGAAATGGCGACTCCGGCGTAAATATTGGTAGGTGAATCGATATACCCGAGATAGCCTCCGCCACCCCCAACCTGAAAGGTTTGAGATCCGTCATAAAAAATTACGGCCATTCCGTCAGCTCCGCTGCCGCCCCAGATGGTATAATCAAAACTGATGGTTCCGCCCCCGCCGAAGTTAAGGGCATTATTGGTATACATATAACCAGGTTGCTGCCCCGGTGAAACCAACCGCAACCAGCCATCTCCATCCGGATCTGAACTTCCGCCAGTCAGTGCAGCCGGACCTCCAAGAGTCACGGAAGCAGGTACGGTTGATGTTTTGAAGGACTCAGACAGAGATTGTGCCAGTACAACGACCGGTAAAACTCCGCTCAGAACCAGCATGATCACTTTTTTCATACACCTCTCCTATAATTTTGCCAGGTAAATATACAAAACATCCACAGTAAAAATCATAAAACTCTCTAATTAATTTCTAATAAAGTAAGGCAGGAATCTTTGGCTGGAGGTTTGGGAAATAAAAAAAGGCCGGGGGGACCGGCCTTTTAAAAGGGAAATCCGGATCAGATCAGAAGGCGTAATAAACTCCAACTCCGGCAACAACAAATGAATCATCTGCACCGGTAAAGGCACTCGGATTGAAAATGTAGCCGACTGAAGGCGTTACACTTACACCGGAAAAGGTAAGCGGAAGGCTGACTTTTGGGAAAACATTACAGACACCAAGGTCACCATCTTTGGTGTAGGTGTCATTTCCAAGTCCAACAGTCAGGGAAGTCGACAGTTTGTAATCGCCAGACAGTTCGAAATCATATCCGCCGGCAGCTTCAATGTACATGGCCTCTTCGTAAGGTTTGTTGTTGTCGGAGGCGGCAATGTTTTTGTATACTTTTACCGACGGAGCAAGCAGAACGTTCTGGAATTTAACTCCGACATTCACTTCAGAAACGTTTCCAACAAAATCAGCACCTGCTTTGGTATTATCCGCCATCGGGGCACCCAAAGAAGCTACATAATTGATATACCCTGCTGAAAGAGTAAAACTTTCGAAAGCATAGGAATAATAAATGGTGTAGTCAATTTCAGAGGTAGTGGCACCGGCGAAGTTTTCGCCGTGAAAAGATGTCCAGACATTTACGCCGACACCATAGGGTGATAAATAATCAATAGACGGCTGAACGGCAGCTTTTCCCAGCTTGCCACCTCTCCAGATGTAGGAATTAAAGGCATCTGCCCCGACAGTAAATCCCATTTGGGCAATTGATGACGAAGCAAACCCCGCCAGGACAAATAAAAGCACTGCGAACTTTTTCATTTCGATCTCCTTGTTTGTGAAAATTGCCTCCGGAACCGGAGGGGAATTTGATAATTTTCTGCTTCTCCAGCCCGGTATTAAAGAGCTGAATCACCGCTTTCTTCTGTCCGGATCCGGATTGCATCCGAAATGTCGGATACAAACACCTTTCCGTCGCCCACCTGACCGGTTTTAGCCTTGTTGATAATGGTTGCAATGGCTTTATCCGCAAGATCCTCGCCAACCACCACTTCAATTTTAACTTTCGGGATAAAGTCAATATTGTATTCTGAACCCCGGTAAATTTCGGTATGCCCTTTCTGGCGGCCGAAACCTTTCACTTCGGTAACGGTAATTCCCTTGATCCCGAGTTCTACAAGCCCTTCTTTAACTTCTTCCAGCTTGAAGGGACGGATAATGGCTTCAATTTTTTTCATGTCTTCTCCTGTGTCAATTAGTCTGTAGGCAAAATTATCTTTAATATTTTACATTGTCAATACCTTTGCCTTAATTATTTATGCTTTTATTTACTTGTCCGTTACTTAATAAAGATCACTGCGCGGAATTTGTTTCGGACACCGGTAACCTGCTGATCAGGTAATCTGAACCTCATGCGGTATTTTTGTGTTTGATCCGGAAATAGCTCTTAAGGAACTCAGATGACGATTCATGCTTTTGCTGCAACCGAACCAAAATCAACCCTCACCCCCTATTCCTTTCCCAAACCAGTCCTCACAGAGGGGGAAGTAGAAATCGAAGTCTCGCACTGCGGAATCTGCCACAGTGATATTCACCTGATCGACGATGACTGGAAAATGTCCAGGTATCCGCTGGTTCCGGGACATGAAGTGGTTGGCACGGTCAGGGAAACCGGGCCGGGAGTTACCGCACTGAAGGCTGGTGACCGGGTTGGTGTGGGCTGGCAGTCGGCATCCTGCGGCACCTGTGAATGGTGCGCTTCGGGGCAGGATCAGTTGTGCGCCAAAGCACGTCCCACCTGTGTCGGGAGACCCGGCGGGTTTGCTGACCGGCTGATTTTATCGGAACGGTTTGCCTTTAAACTTCCCGGGCAGCTTGAATCTGAACAGGCAGCACCGCTGATGTGTGCAGGTATTACGGTTTTTTCCCCATTCCGGCTGTATCAGGTTCAGACCGGAATGAAAGTCGGAGTTCTGGGGATTGGCGGACTTGGCCATCTGGCCATTCAGTTTTCCCGTAAAATGGGGTTTGAAACAACAGCCATTTCGGGTTCCCCGGATAAGGAACGGGAAGCCCTGGAACTGGGTGCCCATCAGTTCATCGCAACCTCAGATCCCGCTGCACTGAGGGCAAAAGCCAACTCTTTCGATTTTATTTTATCTACCGTTTCGGCTTCACTTGACTGGAACCCTTTCGTATCAATGCTCAGACCCAACGGGAAACTTTGTTTTGTCGGTGCAACAGGAGGCTCAATTTCCATCCCGACAGGTGTGCTGCTCAGTAAACAGAAATCCATCTGCGGAAGTAATATCGGGGGAACGAAAATGATAAGGGAAATGCTGGAGTTTGCAGCCGGTCACGGCGTCAAGGCTAAAACCGAAGTCCTTCCGATGGCAGAGGTCAATTCTGCCGTTTCGAAGGTCAGGGAAAATAAAGCCCGGTACAGGATGGTTCTGAAAAATCAGTAAGTAAGGACACCTGCCAGCAATTCGGCTGGCTCAGGGTAGGCCGCCTCATAGGCGGGCTCAATTCCTGCCTTCCGAAGTGCCTCTGTCGTAACCGGGCCGATTGAAATCCACCGGCAGGTCAGGTTTTTTTTACGGATGTAGCCGGTTGCCTCAGCAACGGCACTGGCTGAGTAGACGATGACATAGTCCGGCTCAAAACGGGTTGACTCCGGTACAGGAACCGGAACCGTCCGGTATACCGGAACCTGGTGAACCACCCAACCCGCCTTCCGGACCCGGGAGCTAAACTGGTCGGATGAAAGCTCTGCGGAAGGATAAAAAACTGTACCCGCTTCCCCGGCAAATGAGGTCCAGGCGTCTGCAAGGCCGCTTGAATTTCCAACTGGTGAAAGGTAATCGGGATGAATCCCCGCCGTTTCAGCAGCTTTGGCAGTTTCAGGTCCAATCACCGCCACTCTGACCCGGGGTTCAACCTGAATACCAAGATCCCTCAGGGCGTTTACCGCCGACGGACTTGTCAGCAGCATCCAGTCAGAGGTTTTCAGGGCAGAAGCAACCTGGCTTTTTATTTCGTCTGTGTTCCGGGTTTCCGTCCGGTTAACCGGCAGACAATGTACTTTTTTCCCGGCCTGAAGCAGCCAGGATTCCAGCCGGGCCGATTTTTCCTTTTCCCGGACAATCCAGACGGTCCCAGGGAGTTTCTTCTGCATTTTCTGATGAAGAAGAAATGATTTTCCGGCAAGTCCTTCAGATTCCGGTGACGAAACCGTCAATGAAATGCCGTCCGTTCCGTTGTGCCAGTAAGTGGTAAGCTGAAATCTGGAATGATCCAGACGGGAAAATGCCCCGACAGACGCATGACAGCCGCCTTCCGTCATCCGGAGAAAAAGTCGTTCCTCCTGAATGAGGGCTGCCACCTGATGGTCATGAAGACGGGAAACAAGTGCCTCAGTTTCCGGATCCTGATCCCGGATTTCGATTCCCAATGCACCCTGGGCCGGCGCCGGTACAACCATCTGTGGATCAAGATCAACCCATTTCAGTCCGGCCAGATTTATCCCGAGCCGGTTTAGCCCGGCGGCAGCCAGAAGAATGGCATCATACTCCCCGTTTCTCAGTTTCTGAACACGGGTTGGAACATTTCCTCTGAGAAGGGCCGTTTTTACTCCGGGCTGAAGTTGCAGGATCTGATCAATCCGGCGGTTGCTCGACGAACCGATTACACTTCCCGGCCGGATGAATAAAGGTTGTGCCGGATCGTAACTTTCAGGACGGATCAGCAGTCTGTCCCGGCTGTCTGCGCGTTCTGGGATTGCTCCAAGTTTTAATCCGGGCGGAAGCTGGGTCGGAAGGTCTTTCAGGGAGTGAATGGCCAGATCAATGGAGCCTCCGAGAAGAGCATCCTCAATTTCTTTTGTAAAAAACCCCTTCCCTTCAAGCTGGGAAAGGGGAATGTTCTGGATAACATCTCCCTGGGTTTTAATGACGACAATCTCGGAGTGAACGCAGAGCAGATCAAGAAGAAGCTGTTTAACCCTTCGAGCCTGCCAGAGAGCCAGTTCTGACCCACGGGTTCCGATGCGCAGCATCAGGCAGTTCCCTTCTGGTCAAGCAGAATTTTTTTGGCATTGATCAGCGGAACCTGAATAAATTTTCCGGAAAGGTAATCAGCAAATTCACGGATAACGTCCTGATCTGCCTCACTGAGGTGCTTCAGCCGGGTTCTTAATATTTTTTCGGTCGCCTTCAGTTTAATCTGCTCAATTTCATCAGGAAGCTCACTGAACAGAAGATCAATTTCCCGCTCTTCAAGCATGTTGGCGAATTCCTGAACTTCCTCCTGAAGGATGGCGTCAACCTTGGCAATTTCTGTCTGCCTGATCCGGTTGTTTTCTTCGGCAAGTCCTTCAATATCCTCCAGATTAACCAGGGTGATGCCGTCGAATCCGGCAGCAGCAGGATCAATATCTCTGGGGTTTGCAAGATCAATCAGAAGTCTGGGATGAGATCCGCCCGAGGCAGAAATTTTTTCGAGCAGGGTGGCCGGAAGAACATACTGATCAGCGGATGTACACGAAATCAGACAATCGAAATCGCACGGGGCAGCCTGAAAGGATTCGAGTGATTCCCAGGTTCCCTGGTAGCTTTCTGCCAGAATCCGGGCTCTTTTTTCAGTGCGGTTGATGAAATGAAAGGAGAAATTTCCTTGTTTTGAAAAATAGGGGACCATTGACTGGATCACATCGCCGGCTCCGATAAAGGCAAGACGGCGGGTGGCTGAAGGGAAATTTAAAATCTTGCGGTAGGTCATCGAGGCAACCGAAACCGGATTGGTTGCAATCTGCGTTCCGGAATAAACCCGTTTACTCGACTGAATGACAGCCCGGATCAGAAAATGAAGATTTCTGCCGGCAAGTCCCAGATTGGTTGCCTCCTGATGGGAATCTTTGATCTGTTTCAGAATCTGGGTTTCCCCGATTACCATTGATTCTACCGAGGCGGCAACGCGCATGAGATGGAGTACGGTTTGCCGGTCGCGCGTTAACTCAAGCTGATCTGCCAGATGAACGGGAGCATTCGGGTTCCAGACCGAAAGAAAAAGATCTGGATCCAGTCCCGTCCCGGAGTCAGCCGAAAAGTAAAATTCGATCCGGTTGCAGGTCGAAACCATCATCAGTTCATCCCAGCCCATTGCAGACCGAAGCCGGTGCAGCCGGTCAACTTTCTCTGCTGCCGGAATGACCATGTCATTCAGCACAGAAACCGATGCCGACCGGAAGGAAAGTCCGATATGTCCGAAATAGTTTTTTGCCATAAAAATCAACCGGTACAAAAATGGCAGAATCACCCGGTGGTTTTGTCATTCAAGTGTAAAAGGACATGACCGGGAGCCTGAACTAACGGATTTATAACCACTTACAGCGACCCGGTTCCGTCCTGTTCACAGAGACGTTAATCCGATTTAAAAATGTCCTTTCCGGAAAACTGCCCAAAATGTTGTAATTTGCAGGAATGAAACGGACCCTTTCTCTATTACACCGGTACGGGATTGCCATTTTTCTTACTCTGACCCTTTCTGCCGGTAAAGTTCCTGCCCAGACAACCGGTAATACGGTTCTGAACCGCCTCGATTCCCTTCTGCAAAAATCAGATGCCGGTGCAGCAATCAGCACGGGGACATCAGCCCTGATGGATGAAACCAACCGGCTGGATAAAAAATCAAAAATGACCATTCACCGGAAACTGGCCGGGGCCTATAAGATTATTTCCAATCAGATTCAGGAGCTGTATCACCTTCAGAAAGCCCTGTCTTATGCAGAAGTTTTCGGAACTGAAACAGATAAAGCCGAAGCCTTCAGGGCCCTGGGCAGGTTTTATCTGCACATCAATGCAGAGAAAAGCGATTCCCTGCTCCGGTTAGCCTCAAAGTATTTCCAGTCATCAGGTGATAACGCCGGGCTAGCCGAATGTACCAGTAATCTTGGACAGGTTGCCTATGTCAAAAATAATCCTGAAGAGGCCCTCAGATTATTTCTGAAAGCCAGCCGGATGGCAGATTCCCTGAATCTGACGGGTCACCAGATCCGGAATCTCGGACGGTTGTCCTATGTCTATGAAGCCCTCGGACGGTTTTCGGATCAGCGGAATGCAGTAAAAAAGCAACTTGAACTTGCCGGTGATCAGGTTTCTCCGGATGAACTTTCTGACATCCTTACCGATCTTGCCCTCGCCGAAATCAATTTGGGAAATCTCTCTTCAGCCGAGAAGATTCTGGACTCAGCCCTGGTTGTGGCCCGGAAAACCGGTGCCCTGGAACGGTCCCGGTATATTTTCCATGCACTCGCCAGGATCCGGAAAATTCAGGAAAACCACACAGATTATATCAAGTACCTGGACTCTGCCCACACGATTGATGATAAAATCAACCAGACCAATTTTATCAACCAGATCCGGAATATGGAAATCCAACTGGATCTGAACCGGAAAGAGCATGAAAATGAACAACTCCGCCGTCAGGCCGAACTTCAGAATCTGACCTGGATCATTGTTGTCTCCTTTCTGATCCTGACGGGAGTTTATCTGATAATCCTGTTCAGAAACCAGAAACGGTCGGCAACCGAACTTGAACAGCAGAATCTGGTCATTCTGAACCAGCAGGAGGAATTAAAATCAGCTCTTGCAAGTCTTAAAATCAGTCAGGATCACTTTAAAACCCTGTTTGATCTGAGCCCGGTCGGGATCATGATTGAATCTACTGAAGGGGTCATCCTGGATGTAAATAAAAACGTTTGCGCACTGACCGGCTTTTCCAGAGAAGAATTGATCGGGACTTCGGTGACCCGGTTTGTCGGCCCTGATCAGCAGGACCAGGTCCGTCAAAATCTGGACCGGCTGCGGCGGGGGGAATTGCTCAGAAACGAAACCACGTCGGTTAACCGGGATGGCAGCATTGCTCATTTGGAACTGACTGAAGTCCGGATTGATCTTCAGGATGGATCTTCCCGGATTCTGGTCATCTCACAGGATATCACGGGCAGAAAGCAAACCGAGGCGGCCCTTCTCAAAGCCAAGGAAGAAGCAGAGGCTGCGAGCAAGGCAAAATCCAGTTTCCTGGCCATGGTCAGTCACGAAATCAGAACTCCGCTGAACGGTATAATGGGGATGGCAGGGCTGCTTCTCGCCTCTAAGCTGACTGAGGATCAGAAAGAAAATACCCGCATTATTCTGACCTCGGGCCAAAATCTGATGACCATTATTAATGACATTCTGGATTATTCCCGGATCGAAGCCGGGAAAATGGATCTGCAGATCAGCCGGTTTCAGATCCGTCAGATTGTTTCAGAAGTCTTCAGTTTGGTCAGCACCCAGGGGAAAAATCTGCAATTGCATTCGGCAATTCCGGACTCTGTCCCGGCGCAGATGATCGGGGATCCGGCAAGAATCCGGCAGATCCTGTTTAATCTGGTCGGAAATGCGGTGAAGTTTACTGAATCAGGGTCAGTGGAAGTCCGGATGGAGGCAGAACAGGAGGAAGGAAACCGGTTAATTTTAACCGGATTGGTTTCGGATACCGGCATCGGGATTCCGGATGACCGGTTAGACCGCCTTTTCAAACCTTTTTCCCAGGTTGATGACTTTTCAACCCGCCGGTTTCAGGGAACCGGACTTGGATTAAAAATTGTAGCCGACCTGGTCAGAATGATGGATGGCACCATTTCAGTTGAAAGCAATCCGGGATCAGGATCACGGTTCAGGTTTTCTCTCCGGCTTTCTGTTCCTGAAAACCCGGATGAGAATCTGGCACCTTCAGAACCAAATCCGGAAATCAATGCGGATCTCAGCCGGATCCTTCCGCTTCAAATTCTGGTCGCAGAAGACAACCCGGTCAACCGGAAGGTTATCCGGAAAACACTGGAAAAACTTGGGTATTCGCCGGAGTTTGCCGGAACAGGCGCAGAGGCAGTCAGGATGGCATGCCGGCAAAAATTCAACCTGATCCTGATGGACGTGCAGATGCCGGAAATGGATGGAATTGAAGCGACCCGGGAGATCAGGCGTACTGCTGCCTTTCAACCGGTCATCATTGCCCTGACTGCACATGCTCAGAGTCAGGATCAGGAGGCCTGCCTGGCTGCCGGAATGAACGACTTTATATCAAAACCATTTCAGCTTGGTGAACTTCAGCAGAAATTGATTCGGTGGGGACGACCGGCCGGTCCGAAAGACTGAACTTCCTCTCAGTTCCCGACTGAAGAAGTGTCTGCCGGCAGAGTTTTGATTTCTTTTTTAAACCAGTTCCCTGACTGAATAATCTCCCGGATCATATCCCGTACCTGAAGTTCAGGATTTCCTGATGATTTTTGGGAATAAAGCCCCAGCGCCAGCAGCCGGCCATCTTCCGGATGAATCCACCGAAGGGAAACCTGAATTTCTGATTGATTTTCGGGGTCATACAGTAACGGCCCCGAACTGATTCTCACCGAACCGGCGACCAGACATCCGGCGTCCAGACTGCCGGAAAGATCCGACATCTGCCCGGGGGAAAGCAGTCCTCCGGTTGCTGTGACGTTCTTTTTCTGCCACCTTTCAACAAGACTACGGTCTACCGCACGGGTCCGGGTCTCAGTAATCCAGCTTTCGGTCAGATATCCCGCAAAAAGACTGCCCGACTTTTTATTGAGGCCATTTCCCGAAACCTGAAAATCCGGGACCGCAATCCGGATAGTATCGGGCATGGGCTCAAGAATCGTCACCTCCGGCCGGTTCAGTACCGAATCAAGGGTGCTGCATCCGGTTAGAATTCCGGCCAGAATCAAATTAATCAGGAATCTTTTCATCTATTTTTCCACTTTCATTTACAACCCAAACATTGAAGGTCCCGTCATTGTCGAAATCAACAAGTGCAGTGGCCCGGGCTTCGTATCCGGTTTCCCCTGCTGAAGAAATGGTTACCGCATATTTTGCCGTTCCGCCTTCCGAAACTGTCTTTTCCTGAACAAAACCAAGTTCTTCGGTTGTTGCAGCATACCGGTCATGTTCCAGTTTATAGGCATCCTGCAGGGCCTTAACCGTCGCCAGGGCAATCTGGGCTTCTTTTGTCTTGGCTTTGGTGACCAACGGATACAATTTCGGCAATGCCAGAAGCACCAGAACACTCAGAATCACCATAGCAATAAGCAGTTCAGTCAGGGAAAAGCCCGGAAGTTTTCTTGATGCGGAAAAACGGATCAATCCGGCCAGAGTCCGGCGGTTCCCTTCTGAATCCGGAGCTAACATCCGTTCAGGAACGGAAGCCGGTTTGTGGTCAGTAATCAGTCCTTTTTTCATCATTTTCCTCCAATCTGTGACATCGAATCAAAAAGCGGTAAATACATAGAAATCAACAAAATGCCAACGACCAGCCCAAGAACCACAATCAGGATCGGTTCAAGCAGGCTGACCATGACTTTTAGCCGGGTATCGAGATCATTTTTGATCAGACCTGCCGCACGGTTCAGCAAACGGGGAAGTTCACTCGTTTCTTCCCCGACCAGAATCATTTGCTGCACCACAGGGCTGACGATGGATGTCGAATCCATCAGCCCGGAAAGGCGTTTCCCCGATTCAAGACCCGAAATAAACCCAGAAATCTGCCGGGAAAACAAAATACTTCCCGTATTTTTCCCGATCAGGGTAATGGATTTCAGAAGGGGAACACCGTCACCCAGAAGCAGAGAAAGTCCCACACAGAATTCATAGTTGATTTTCATTTTCCAGAAATCACCCAGAAAAGGCAGCGAAAACAACCAGGATTCCAGTTTCGGCCGGATGGCGGGCTGCTGCCCAAAACGGATAAAAAGCCATACTGCGCCAGCCACAGCTGCCAGAAGATAGACCCCCCACGCAGAAAGAAACTGCTGAATCTGCAGCAGGGCAACCGTCATGAAGGGCAGATCAACTGCCATCGAAGTATAAGCCTCGGCAAAAGATGGAACTATAAAGAAAATCATGATCAGAACCGAAACGGCGGCAACGGTCAGAATCACTGCCGGATAGCTCAAAGCCTGAAAGACCTTTGACCTGAACTCCCGGCTTTCCTCGACCGTCCGGGCGATGTGATCAAAGGCAGGCCCCAGCCTGCCGGAATGTTCGCCGATTTCAATCAGTTGAATAAACAGCGGATGGACAACCAGCCCCGATTTTTCGAAGGCCTGACGGACGGGAATTCCGTTTTGAAGTAATTTCTGTGCCTGAATCAATATCTTTTTTACTGTTTGATCTTCCTCCATCCGGATCTGAATAGTTAAAGTCTGGTTCAGTGAAACACCGCTTTCGAGCATAACGGCGATCTGGCGGTAAACCACCGGCTGACGGCTGAACGGAATTTGTTTACCTTTCATCCCGGACCTCACCTTCAAAAGGAGTCCGGATCCACCGGTCACCGGTAAAAAACCCAAGACTGTTTCTGACAGGGTTACCCGTTATTCCCCGCCCGGCACGAAGCAGAACCGGACCGGAGTACACGTCGAGACCTTTCAGAATAAGTGTATCAGAAGAAGACCAGTGAAACATTACAGATCCGTCAGAGGATAAAAATTTAAAAAAAAGGGTTCCTTCTGCAGAATCAACTGCCACCACCGAAACTGAGGAAGCCAGGTCAACCAGTCTTTTTTCAACGATCGGATCTGAAGCCAGACGGATCTGCCGTTTACTGAACGGGATGACCGTCCGGTTGACCAGACCGAGCAGATTTAAGGCCAGCAAACTGATGCCGGATGCGATCAGCATGGCAATGAGTACTTCCATCAGGGTAAACCCAGGAAGATTACCGGCTGATTTTGGTGTAAACCGTTTGCTTGTCATACTGTTTTTCGTCAGGCCAGGTCCGGGTGATCAGGTTTAGTTTTTCTGTAACTTTTCCGTTTCGGTTCCTGACCGACAACCTCCAGGAAATTTGCCTGCCCTTCTCAAGGTCAGTGATCTCCGCCTTTAAAAGGGCATTTCCCCGCTTCCACTCCAAAACCCCTGCCGGCAGTGACCGGATGGAATCAGCAAGGACAGGCAGCCGGCGGATCAGTTCATACTGGTTTTCGGTTGTTCTCTCCGAAAAAAGAAAAAGGAGTGAACCCCAGAATCCGGTCGCCAGAATCGTGATAAGCACCATGCTGACCAGAGTTTCTGCCAGAGTAAATCCTTTAAGGGAAATCCGGAACGTCCCCGGTTTTTTCACATGGAGTATCATTTGTACCCCATCAGAACCAACGGAAGGTTCAAGCCGGGTTCGGGTGCCCCGGTAACAGTCATCCCGGAAAGGTAATGAACATATTCGGTAGGTGGCCGGTTGACAGCACTTTGGCTGGCCAGGAGCCGGCCGTTGATGACCGCCCCTTCTGCCCTCAGGGTTCCGTCAGCAACCAGATCACCCTGAATCTGAAACGGCTTTTTCAGGATTACCACCGGTGGCGGTGAACCGGGTTTTCTGAACACCCAAAGATTCCCATGGAACCGGGTTCCGGGATCCGCAAGTAACGTATCCCCAAGAAATACAAGATCTTCCGCCTGATAAAATCCTGCCCGTAACCGGACGGATTTTCTGATTAGAATCTGGTTACCCGTCCCTGCAGGAAACCGGTCAATTTCCCGTTTTTCCCCGATATCAATCCACCCGGAATTCAGGCTGTCAGGAAGCGGTTCTGTCAAAATCCTGACATAGGACCCATGCCGGTTTTCCGGAACAACCGACCAGTCAGGCGCATCCGGAATTTCTCCGGCAGGCTGAAACAGAGGAATTTCAAGCCGGTAAAGAGGCTGGGTAAATTGCACAGGCCGTTCCTCTGTCTGCATCGAAAGGCGGGTTGTTCTGAGTTCGGGATACCGCAGCAAAACCGGACCCAGAAGTGTCGTCCCATTGGTCAGGACCAGCCCGAATCCTGGCTGGTCATAAACAACTGAGGTGCCTTCGGGAATCAGAACTTTTCGTTCATTCCGGATGGTTCGTTCAGCCGAACCGGTTGGGTCCGAAACGGTAACCGTCAGGAAATCATGAATGCCCCACCGCCAGACTTTCCACTTCAGATAAAAGGGATAAAAAGCATGACCCTCAAGGACTTCTGAACCGGTCTGTCCGGGTTTTAAAAATTCCTTTCCGGCAAGAAGCCTGTTGCACGTCATTTTAAGTGTTTCCTGCCTCAGAATCCCAGCCTGCAGGTCATGAACCGACCGGGTGGCAGCGCCTGAAAACCGAAATCCCAGCGCTGCAGCAACTGAAAGAAAAACCATCAGAATCAGAACGGTGACCAAGGAATAACCGGGCACCTGATGGTTTAGAATCCGGCGTGAAAAAGAAATGATTTTCATGATCCGAACCCGATCCGGTAAAGGGTTTTCCGGTCGTGGCTTCTGAGAATCAGCGTATCGCCAACCGATTTCCACACCACAAGCGCCTCGACGGTATCGCCCGGCTGAACATGAAAAACCCGGCCATCAGGAAGTGCCACAATAAACCGTTCCCGGCCGTCCGAGAGGGTTTTTCCCAAAAGAACCGCACTGAAGGCTGGTTTTTCCCTTGATACTGTCATTTTTTTGACAGGGATCAGGGTCTGTTTTTCCGGTATCTGATGGGGAACATGAAACGGATTGATTGCCTCAAGGGAATCTGTCCGGACCGGCTGGGCAGAAGTCGGAGCTTGCAAACCGGTCATTTCCTGATTTCCATCCACCGCCAGTTCAGAATAATCCGACCAGATGACAAACCAGATCAGCAGTAAACCACCACCCAGCAACAGATTCAGAAGCAGTTTCGTCATGGCCGCACCACCGTAACCGTCAGGTTTTCGGTAACTGAAATCTGACCGGATTGGCCTGGTAAATGACTGAGGGTCAGAGAATTGAATTCGGTTCGGTAAGGCAGGGATTCAGCCCGCTTCCGGAATTGAATCCAGGCAGACCAGGTAGTTTCAAACTCGATTTTGAACCCAAGGCTCAGGATGTCGGCAGTCTGCCGGGTTTCAGCAGTTGTAACAGAACGGATTTTTCCGCCCGAGTCAAGAACCAACCGGCTCATAGTAACCAGAATGTCTGAAGGAACCCTGACTTCTCTGGTATCCGGTGCGGATTCTTGTTTCCCGGAAGCCTGTTTCTGAAGATCAGACAGAACCGCGACCCGGGATTTTAAACTTTCCGTTTCCCGGATCACCCGGTCAAATTCTGTGGTATCGGCAAGGGTTTCTGAAAACCGGTCAGAGACAGTTGCAAACAGGATCACCAGAATAAGAAGTGTCCCGGACCGGATCAGCCACGGAGAAAAAGTCGTCATGGTCCGGTCTCCAGTTCGATCTGGAAAATTAACCTGAATTTTCCCGCACGTTTCATCTCCTGATCGTTTTTTACGGAAACCGGTCCCATTCGGGTAAGAGAGGCAGAGTGAATGGACGGATGGGCCGTAAGGGCTGAAACATACCGGGCAACATCCGTTTCAGAATCCGAAAATCCGATGACTCTGCTGACCGGTGGCGTTCCGGTTTTCAGTTGGATTTGGTCAATCCGGACCTGATCGGTTAGCCCCTGCCCAAAAAGTAAAATTTCCTGCAAACGGAAACCGGATACGGGATTCCGTCCGTACCAATGGGCCCGGTTTGCACTCTGACTCTCCAGTTTTCTGACCTCGGTGATTTCAATCCGGTGGGCTTCCTGCCAATCCCATGCGGCATCGGCCCCGGCGGCTGTAAAACTGGACCACAAAAACAAACCGGAAAGGAAAAGGGCTGCTGTACCACCGCCCGCCAATAAACCTGATTTAAACTGCCGGATTGCCAGTTGAGAATGAATAGCCGGGGAGAAAAGCTGACGGTCAGCTCCGCCGGTAAAACGGAACCAGGCAGAAGGTACAGCCAGTGCATCCTGAACCCAGTTCAAATCCGGAAGATCTTCTCCTTCCTGAACCAAACTGTCAAGCCATCGCTGTCGGCTGATTTCCTGGGTGATCTCTTCCCTGCTTGCGTCACTGCCGGCAGAATCAAGCGGAAGCAGATCGAATTGAGGTGTGTCAGAATATGCCGGGCGTGATCCGAGGAAAAGGGAATCAGGCCCCACCCAGACTGAAGCGGGCCGGGCATCCAGTTCCGCGGAAAGTCTTCTCCAGCAAAACCAGGCCAGCGGAAAAACTCCCCCGGTTTGGATCCCCGGAAAGGAAAGAGAGTCATTTTCGCCGGAATTCACCGGCAGCAGGTAGGGCTCACCGCCAAGAAGGAGCGGTAACCCTGATCCGGGTTTCTCACCGGCTGGAACCGGGAGGAAGTCGGGAGTAAAACCGGAATGAACCAGAAAAACAAGGTCGCCCGACCGCAGAGTTTGCTGTGCGGTCAGGTTATGTATCAACCCCGAAGCGCAGTCCGAAAGGACAGGGTCAGAGCTTTCAATCGCACCGGAAAAAGTTTTCCCTCTCCGGTGAATCTTCCAGTTACAGGTTCCCGCCGGTTGCCGAATCAGAAAAAGCCAGACCTGACCTTCACTCAGTGCCTGAAACTGGCGAAGTGCCGGAAGTCCTTTGTCCGAAAACCAGGTCACGGCATCTCCGGCCCGGGCTGCGGTGCTTCTGCCCCGAAATAAACTCTGGGCGTAACGTAAATGACCAGTTCAGCCTTTTTCTTGACCTTTGTTTTGGTTGAAAAAAGAGTTCCCAGATAAGGGATCCGGCTCAAATACGGAATGCCTTCAGTGGTCTCAGATTCGCTTTCCTCGATAAGTCCGCCCAGCACAATGGTTTCCCCGTCTGACAGCCGGATGGTGGATTCAAATGACCGCTTGTTGATTGTTGGTGGTGTCTCAGAGGTAAACTGGCCCACCGGCGTTTCGAAAACCGGTTTAATTTCAACTGTCACTTCTCCGGATGATGAAACCCAGGGGGTGACTTCCAGAGTTATATTCGCCGAAATCTCCTTGAACTGCTGACTTTCGGTCAGAACCGTTCCCTGTGTATCCCGGAAAGGGGTTGTGGACTTCAGGATGTAATACTGAGTCGTCCCGACTGACAGGGTTGCCTTGTGGCCGTTCAGTGTCGAAAGCATCGGGCGGGATCTGACTTTTGCCAGGCCAACATTTTCCAATGCCTGAATCCGCAGATAAAAATCATCCGGCAGCTTCCCGATTCTTGCAAGGTTGACATCGGTGCCGAACATGTTGACTGTTCCAAGTTTGGAGGTGGCCTTGTTAAGTGTGGCGGCAGACAGGGTCATATCTAATCCCGGAAGGTAGGAATTGGACTTGCCGATTTTAGCCTTGGTCGTATCAGAACCCCGGGTCCCGGCAGAAACACCGGTCGAAATCCCGTCACTGGTCGAAAAATCGACGACCAGAGCTTCAATCAGAACCTGAGGCGTCGAGTAATCAACCGTCCGGACGACAGCTTCCAGATCTTCAATAACATTTTGGGTGGAAGTAACCATCAGGGCATTTTGTTCCTTCAGGATTTTGACAGATGCAAGACCGGTTAAAGCTGGAGGAAGCAGATCGGTAATGGCTTCAACTTTCCGGTTTTTCAGGAGAATGAGTTTACTGGTTTCAAGGGATTTGGTTGACCGGTCCCCGATGAAGTATATGCCGTCCTCCCGCTTGTAAGTGAAGGATGTATTCCGGAGTAAAAAGGATAAAAGACCGTTAAAGGTCAGACGTGAGGCCCGGGCCGTAATGGTTCCGGTCAGATCAGAGTAATAAAAAACGGAAAGATTCAGTTGCTGGGCAGCATCCCGGATCAACCGGTCAATCGACGCCTTCTGAACATCGATCGTGATCAGGGAATCCTTGATTTCCAGCCAGTACCCGGCCCGGTTCACCTGTCCGGCCGGACCAGTTTCCTGATCCATCCGCTGCAGATAGTAAATCCCGTTCCGTTCTCTTGCCTGAACCTGGTTCATCCTGAAGAAAAGGGGAATCGCCTCCTGAACCGGCAGAGCAGCCAGATAGCCGGATAAATACTCCGGCAACGCTGATTCCGTAATAAAATTCTTCCCGGTCACCCGGATCAGTTCCCGGATCACTGACTGGGCAGGGACGGATTTAATGTCAAAGGAAAGTTTCCCGTCTGTAAGGGTAATAACAGGTTTGGCTGCAACTGGAACAGGCAGTGGAGGAGGTGACTGAGGTTGGAGAGTCACAATAGCTCCGGTCCAGGCCAGTTCAAGATAAGTTCGTGTGGCAATAAACTCCAGGATGTCAATGATCCGCTGGTTATACAACCTCAGGGTCAGTTTAGTTTGAACGTTGGGTGAAAGAAAAATATTCACCTTACCAGCCGCGCCGATCGCTTTGATAATTTCTCTGAGATCTGCATTCTCATAAACAACTTCAGGTAGAACTTTGTTAAATGACTCAGGAATTTGCAAAGAATCAGGGTTTTCTGCGTGAACTGATCCTGAACCGAATACCAGAAAACTGACTACAACCAAAACCCGGACGATGAATCTGCTCATTGAAAAACCACTTTTGTTTGAAATCGGAAAACCCGGTTCAGAAATCTGTAGAACCGAAAAAGTTAAAGGTACGAAAATTAGGGGAAGTTAAAAAGTGGGAAGGAAGGTCAGAAAAAAAGGCGAGGCCTCGTCTGTTACACTGGGCTGTATAAAAGGGCTGTCATCCCGAACTTAGCCTGCCCCGAAAGCGTTCGGGGATCCGGTTAACGAAGTTCTGCGAAGCTCATCAATGTTTTTTCCCTAATCCCTTCTTTTTAGACAACGTCGAGATTACAAATACTCCGACCATTCAATAAATTTGGATATTGGCAGTTCTGTGGCTCCATAACCTCCGACTATATCCTAAACTATCAATTGAGGATAGTAAGAGTTTAGGGAAAGTGTGTAACCAGGAGTGCATTTGATAAATAGGCTATCTCTGTCCTCACAAAAATAACAATAGGTCTCCCCAAGAGGCGGGGAATTTACCTATTGCGATTAAAAGGAAACAAAATTAAAATTCCCAGAAGATTGCACAACACTTTCATAAATTATTATCAATAAGCCAGTTATCTTTGGGGACTAAAATCGAATCGGGAACACATTGATACCTTAAGGGAGGATTTAATTGAACGGAATAGGTAGTATCATAAATCACACGATTTGAAAACAGAACAGTAATAAATAATAGAGAGTCACCTTCAAAATAACCACTCATTCGTGAAACCGTATTATTATAAATTGTAGGACCACTGACACCATCAGGCTTAAAATACTGTGCTGCGAAATATTTTATACCATTCTTAATTTCGATTTTATAAGTTCCCCAACGTTGACCACTATTTAATTTCTTTGACTCTGGAATATCATTAAATCCAATCAAATACCCGTCATTGGTTAAAACAAAATTAAGAGGCTCACGGAAAGTCATTGAACTAAAAAAGTAGGCGTAAACTCCATATACATCGGAACTATATATGGTATTTTTCTTAAAATACCTATACTTTTTAATTTTGTAAATCGGGTTCCCATTTTGAAACGAATTCCTCCAGGAATAGTCCCAATAGGTGGCTATTATTGGGCTACACCCGGATAGTATCAGAAAAATGTAACCTAAAATTATTTTCATTTGATCATCTTTGGGTTTCGACTTCAAAAAATGCTCTGGAATAGTTTCCCTTAGCAAAATATGGACTTTTTTCTCCGAATAACTTTTTTGTCAAATAATAGTGAACCCTATTTTGTTGTTGATCCTGAATTACAGGATGATCATATCCAATTTTATACGTTTTACCTTTTGACTTTATCGAAATGTACAGTGGGCTCGAATAAACTTCACCATTTGTATAGGTTTTATTGTCTAATGGCATATTTGTATCTTCTGAAATTGCATCTCTTGTATTGCCTTCTACTGTTCTATCTCCTGCATCATTTGTAAGGATATAAGATCCAATTGAAAAATTCCCTATGCCAATTTCTAATTGCTGGGTTAATCCTTTATCGGTATTTGGCAGGTCATTTAATTCGCTTAAATGAAAATCACCAATTGATAATGTTGCTTGCCAATAACTTTGATTATAAGGTGAGTTGACATTCCGGTTCATCTTATTTGTTGTCATGCTGAATCCGAATCCAACACCACTGCTCCCCTTTATTGACGCTGACCTCGTTGCCTGCGAGAAAGCACCACTTTTTTGATTACCAGGTTGATTCGAAAAGCCGCCAGCAATTCCGCCACCAACTGTCACGTCTCCAACTTTCTTAGAAAAATTCATTCCGATTCCACCAGAAACGCCTGTAGTACCAAAACTTGCAAACGGATTGGCTGAAAAAGATATTCCCCCCGGAAGTGTTGTCCCAACACTTGGTAAATAGCTTGATGCAATTGAACTTGCTCCTGATAAGACTGCATCAAAGGCTCCTGAGGCAGAACCAAACCCCCCGGCTAGAAAGCCAGAACCAAAGGAACCAAGCATTTGGCCAATATTCATTTTAAAATCGTTTTTTGCTAAATCATGACCAAGAAACATTGAACCAACTATAAGTGCCGGTATCCAAAAGAACTCACCATCCGGATCCACATACAAAATCGGATTATTCCCGGCATAATTGTACAACCCAAAGGTCTGTCCGGCAGGATCCACGGTGGAAAACCGTCCTAGTTTCGGTGAATAGAGACGGGCTTTAAAATTATAATAATTGGTTTCCTCGTCCCATTCCTGCCCTGTGAACCGGTATTGGGTGAGGTTTGCAGTTTCTCTGGATCTGGCTGTCTCACCAAAAACTTCGTAATCATAATAATCTTCAATGATACCGGTCGTTCCGTTGAATACAACACGGGTTGAACCCAGATGGTCTTTGATCACAAAATGGTTTACACTGGCTGTTCTGAAGGCAATGATACCATTTCTCCCATAAATATACTCCCGTACCGTTTCTGTGGTGCCGGTCATCTCAATTTCCTCCATCACATAGTCAGTCGCACCATGCAAATACAAAGTTTTATTTGAATTGGCTGGAATAGATTTTAAATAGAGTCGCTTACCTTTTTGTCTACTTTTATGTTGCAAATCCAACTCCGTTATTGGAACATTCCGTTTTAATCAATATAATGGTAAGTGCCAACGGTACAACATACTTCGCAAAAATGAAAAACCATAACTGGAGAAGAATTTCCAATAAATTTATTTTGCATTTTTAATGAATCCCCGAATTTTCCTAAATATTTCATTGGTTTACAACAAATTGGGCATTTAATTGTTTTTAAGTGACCCTTATTATCAATAAAACATGGATTATTAAGGATTGTATTATCAGAAAATATAATCATATTTTCATTAATTACATCAAGCCAATTAAATTTTCCAGTACATACATCTATATATACCTGGTATTCTTTCCTTGAATATTTAATGAGCTCAACTCCAATTCTTTCGAAAAAAGGTGGGTAATTTTTATATGGCCAACCATCAACTTTTTTTCCCTTTGGGACTTTGAGGTATTTTACACAATTAGGACCAACACTGTAATAAAATACAATTTCATTTTCCTCGAATAAATCACAAGTCCAACAATAAAATAGCGGAATAATTTCAAGTGATTCTGGGATAAATTTCATTATCCCTCTGATTTCATCAGTTACTTTAATTGTAAACAGCGGTGTCAATAATCTTTCACAATTAGGGCAGAACGCGCCATTGATAATTTCATTTCCCCCAAAAAAATGATCAGTATCCACCGAGTCAACTTCTTTTATGTAAAATCCAAAAAAGTTCTCATTTTTGTAATAGTGCATAATTATCCTTAATTTTTATGCCTCTGGCACTTTGACTATTTGCTCTTCTGCTGTTGTTCCTTGAAGTCTCCAAGTCAATTCCTGCCAAACACTTACTCCATGTTTTTCTGCAGTCTTATAAGCATTAATAAAATCAATTATTTGTAGAATTTGAAAAGCCCCGCCCAACATTTTTCCAGAAAACTTAGCAATTCTCATTTTCGGAGAACTTCCTTTTGGAATTAACTTAGCGTTGAATTCTGCAATAACAGGGTCATCACTAGTTGCAATTGCATTTAATAATTTTTTGGCCTGGTTTGCTGTCATTTTGCTTGGTTCTATCCCATTTTGGGCCAACCAATCATCTGTAAGTTTCTTCACAGCATCATTGTATTGTTTATGACCAGATTGGTATCCCCACCTATGTACTTCTTGGTTTGCCAAAGGACCCGTTTTCCCAATTCCTTCAGTATCAAAAACCAATTGGGCTTCTTTTGAAAATCCCATATTTCTATCCTTTCCAGGAACCCAAAATTCTTGTGGAAAGAAATGATGCCCATCAGCAGATTTTTCGCCATCAGTATCAATTAAATTTGAAACATTGTTACCAACGTAACAATAAGGAGAATGATACTCATCTACAGGATCTACTTCCCACCACCTGCCCACGCTTGGGTCATAAAACCGTGCGCCGTAATGGTACCATCCGGTTTCTTTCTGGAACTCTTTACCATTATAAGTATAATCTGTTTTCTCAATGTCGTTTTCAACACCGTAACTCTTCAGCCCAAATGCAAAGTAATCATTTTTCTGCAAAACCAATATGGAAAAAGATGTGGCATTCCGGGTAATGGTGGCCCTTGTATTCCCGAGATGGTCCTGAATGTTGTAATCATACCGGTAAAACCTTCCATTCTGGGCAGTTGTCAGTTTTTTTACCCGGCCTTCAGCCATTCCAAAAAAATCAAGTTTACTTGCAGATCCTGATCCAGGATAAAGATATTCAAATCCGTTTACATACGTACGGGTTCGGGTATTTACAGCACCATTATAAACCGTTTCCCTTAACTTCGTGCCGGTTGCAGACCAGACCCATTCAATCCGGGTTCCGTCGTCAAACTGAATTTTAACCGGCAGATTCAGAATGTTGGAGTATACCACCATGCCCTTATTCCGGTCATGAGTCAGGTTCCCGTTTGCATCATAGACATAGTGAGTGGTTTTTACCTTAAGTGTCACATCATCCCAATAGGCCGATTTCCCGGCATAGGTAGTGGTATTATTACCATTCAGCAACACGATTTTAACCTGCCGGGCTCCCCTGGGAGCCGTAAAAGTTAAAGAATAGACCCAGGGATTCAGTTCCTCAAATTCAAACGCCTGTTCTGAGTTGGAAAGCAGTTGTCCAGCCTGACTCAGCCAATCCATGCGTATTTTAGGTGAAAGTTGAAAGCCGGCATCATCCCCATAACGGAAGGATACGGTACACGTAGAACCTTCGTCAACAGGCTGTGCGGATGATATAACGCCTACCTGATTTTTTCCGGCATTCCCGGCAAGTACCATGACTCTGATCCCATTGGTTGCATTGGTGGTGTAAGCTGAACCTGTACGGCTGATGGTTCCTGCCACATAAGGCTCAACATCGGAAAAGCCACCCTGATCCTGATTAAAAGTTGTTGTATAGACCGCCTTTAAATCAGTTCCGGGTGAAAGAACGGTAGTAAACTCACCGGTAAAGGTCGTTGTGGTTTTGGAATCTGCCACGAAACTGATTTTATTTCCAAGATAGGAGTAACTCAACAGATCAATAGTCACCCCATTTGAGTCTGTGCGGGAAAGTGATTTTATATTTCCGTTCAGATCATAGGTGATCCCTTTTTCCTCAAACCCAAGTGATTGGGTTCCACCTTTTGCATAGTCAGAGCTGATTAACTGGTTTAAAGCATCGTAGGTGTAACCATATACTCTTTGAATTGTGGTACCGCCCCGGTTCCACCGGGTTCCGGAAATGTTTCCGTTGAAGTTGGCTGCTCCGGTCAGGCCAGGAACAACAGTATTCATTGCCGTATTGTAAAACAATTCCTGCTTAAAAACTGAACTTTCCATTGCCGTTAAAAATCCCTTTACATTGAATTTCGATTTAACCGAATCCAAAAAAGTGATACCATTATCTTCAGAATAAAGCTTTTTCTCAACCTGTTGTCCCAGCTCATTATAAATAAATGCACTGATAAGTACTTTTGGTTCAGTTCCAACCTGCTGCCAGGCTTTCAGCAAGCGACCTGCGTGATCATAGTCAAACCATTTGCTAACCAGAATCGGTGCCGTATCCAGCTCGGTTTTATGGCTGAGTTTGCTTGTTTTCACTTTTCCTACAAAATCATAGCTTGTATTACTGATTTCCCGGTCAGTGGCAACATTGGCAGTCAGAAATGTAGTGGCCTGAGTCTGGATAACCCTGCCATATTTATCATAGAATGAAACAGTATTCAGCCAGTTACTACCGGTATGGGTTGTGGCAGGAAGCGTAACATCAGTCCCTACAGACAGTTTCTGACCTGCCATCGAACGGAAGCCTGGCATCAGATGAATCCTATTTCCTTTAAGTACAACCTGTCCGGAGGTGGTTACCGGTGCATAATAACTCGCATTATCCTGTGCAATTAATTCGGGTGTTATCCCGCTCAGCACTTTTTGTGCAGATCCGGTTACTTTATTTTTAAGCCGGTAAAAAGCTAGTGTATTCGGGTAATTTGCATCCGAATTATCAAAGGTTTCGTCAGGCGTACCATCATTGTTGTAATCGTAATCATCATACCAGTTTACAGTCAGAAGTTCACACCGTGAAAAATCGGTTGGGAAAACCCGGTTCTGTGTGTACCCTTTCCATGTACTGAAATTCAGTGAACTGCGTTCTTCCCAATAGACAGAATTGGCATTCATAACCAGTTGCATTCCAGCCTGATCCTGCGCAGAAGTATGAGTATAGACGCCCGTCAGAATGGAGCGGCCTTCCTGATCATATTTGGTGAACATCCACTGGTTGTTTCGCCTTAGATTGCCGTCCTGGGTCAGCACCACCCTGCCCAATTGGTCATAAACAGTAAAGAGGGGCTCTGCCTCAGGTATCTTTTTCAGAATAACCCGGTTCTGACTGTCATATCTTAATTCTGTCACCCATAACGCCATCAACTCTTCGGTGACCACCCAACCGTTGGATGCCAAAACAGTGGTACACTCAGGAGGCAGAATAAAACGGAGGTTCCCGACTTCATCATACACATAAAAGGTAGCTACATCTTTGATTCCATTGCTGGTTTTCTTTAAAATCTCTTTCCCAGATTTTTCTGTGTAAACCCAGGAACTGTGACCGTTTTCATCCCGGGTTTCAGCAATTAAAAGTTGATCCTGTTCGTAGTAACCCGTCATTACCGGAACAGAACCCGAGGCATCCCAGATGGGAACGGACCCATGGGTATTTGAACTTGCTACGGAAATAATCGCATGCTCTGAAGTTAAAGACCAGGCTTCGCCGGGTGAAGCCTGACGTTGATTTCTGCTCAGCGGAGAATTTTCCAGTTCCTTCTCTGAGTAGGGAACATTTGTTTTCTCGATTTTTTTATCCGGGTCATACCCGGAACCTTTATAATAATCAATATTTTCTGTTTCAGCTGCAGTTCTGAATGCACCATTATTAGTTGAGGTCGTTACGTAAGGCAGATAAGATTTGGATGGCAGACCTTTTGCATCATAAACAACCTGACTGACAATATCATTGCCCGATGGTGAGGCGGAAATAGAAATGGATTGGGAACCCCGTCCAAAATTATCTGTATAGGATACTGTTTTTGATTTCTGGAGCAAACTCAACCCGTTTATCTGGGATTCATCTGTTATTTCGGTTAGGATGGATTCGCTGAAAACATAGTGATAATCCTGACTAAGATTCTCGCTGGAAAGGTAAACAGTTTGCCAATTTTCCCAACCCACAGCTTCAAGAAAATAGTTAACATCTAAATAACCGTTTCTGTAAATAATGAATACTCTTGAATAACAGCCAGTGGATTGATTTTCAATTTTAAAATAAAATATTAATTGATAAGTAGTATTTTGAATGAAAGTAGGAATAGTTGGATTATCATAGGAACTTCTTGTAATCGAAAAATTAATTGTTTGACCTTCATTTAGTAAATCCAATAAATCGTTAAAAGATTGACTATCACCCCTCAAGTTCATATTGTAACTAGCTGGATTATCTGGAGGAGAGCTTATGTTCATAGAAGTCACCCACCAGCCAATACCTGTAATTTTTTTATTTTCACCATCGGTAAGCAATTTAGTCAAATCAACAGAAATTGAATTATTATTATTGGTCAATGATAAATTACTTAGACCAATAGATGATAATGTACTTGTTTGGCCGCTTGCCTCTGTTTTGAAAAACAAATTAATCAGGAATAAAAAGAAAATTATTTTAAACCGAAAAATAGTCATATAATAAATCCTCACCGCGTGTATTTGTAAGTTGGCTTACTATAATTATACTTTGTCCGGTTAAGGATATTGCCATCCTGATCCCGAACCAGAACCAACCGGCCTGCCATATCATACTCATAAAAAGTTGTAATGTTATTCTCATCCGTCATGGCAGTTACCTTCCAGGTTACCGGATCGTACGCGAAGGTTGATAGACTTGCTTTTACCGGTTGAACCCGTATATCATCAATCAGAAAAGTTTTTGCAAGGTTTTCATTAATTGGGAATACCCTGAGCTGAAGGAGCTCACTTCCGGTAAGGTTGGCTTGCTGCCTGATCTTCCCGATGTCAATAATTCCTTCCACATAGACCCATTTACCCCCCGTATCACCAAATCTTGCATAAACAGCGGGGGTGGTTCCGTTTGCAGTCGGATACCAATTATTAACTGTAGAATTTGCTTTGGTGTGGATAACCAGAGCTCCGGTTTGTGCTGCCCCGAAACCGGATTCAGTTTTCACCCAGGCAGATACTTTGAATAAACCGGACTGGTAAGCGGAAGAAGGCCGGAAGTCTTTGGTTGGTCCGTACGTAGCCTCACCGCCGGCACTGGTTTTTTTCCCGATTTTAACAGAATAGCCACCGGTTCGTGCATCCATTGACTCCAGATCATTGTAGCCGTGTGTGGTGTAAAGAGTCCAGTAATCATTTGTGGCATGTTCATTTTCCCAAACTCCGGGTTCAGCTCCAAAATAACTAAAATCAGCTCCCAATGGTGCCTGTGAGACCCGTGCGTTGGAAGCAATGGCGACCGGCAGTGCACCCCCATACCCATAAATGGATGAGGTGTAATTTCCGTCAAGGCTTCTTTCTTCTATGGGGTGACTAAAACGGTCATATTGGGTAATATTGCTGGTCCTTAACCAAATATCCGTGGAGGCTGACTGGGTTGGAGGCCGGTCACCAAGTACCGGATTGGCTTCTTCATCATTAAATGAATCCCAGGATATAAAATCTTCAAAAGTGGATCCTGTTTTTATCAGTTTGTAAGTATCATTTTGTCTCCAGATACCTTTTTCCCAGTTTTTCCAGGTGGTGACAGATGAGCTTTTCAGGTAATTCCTATCCAAACTTGCCTGATTATTATCTTTGAGTGACCAGAAATCAAGATCCTGGGGGATCAGATAATTTTTATTCTGTGCCATCTGGCTCAGCATGTTCTTGTTGTACATACCGGGATACATCCAGTAGGCAGGTGTGTTTTCTGAAATCTGCTGATTTTGTTTTGAATCTGAGGTAACTGTTACCAGTGTGGCACCGGTCAGGGCATCAAACCCAATATTCTCTGTCAGGGTCACTGTTTGTCCGGTTGGGGCATGGGTAACCGGATCATATAAATAGGTGGTTGATTTTGAACCCACCATATATACATTTTCTCTGACATGCTCAACCTTGCGTTTGGTTCCCTTGCTGTCAGAAATGTATCGTTGCTGGGTGAGACCCAATGGCTGATCAGCAGCCAGATCAGAAGTAGCTGTTCCGTCTCCGGGATTATAACGGATTTTTCTTGACCGGTCTTTTCCTTCGATTTTGTCGGTCAAAAGGGTTCCGTTAAAGGTCGTTCCGTTAATATCCTGGACCGTTGTTGGTGAATAACTGTACCGGTAAAGGAGTTCATCTTTTTTAACAGGTCGTAAGTCATTGTCAAACATTTCTATGGACTTGATTTTCCCGTTCATTCCGCTCAGATCACGAATGGTCACCTGTTCAGGAGTTTGGGTCACATCCAGCCCGCAGTCCCGTGCTGTATAAAAACTAGTTCTGGTTTTACCCGTGATCATGGCATCTGCTGAATTTACTTCAAACACATCCGTATATTCATAACCTACGGAGGCAGATTGGCCTAATACGTTATAACCGCCATCAAAGAAAAAGGGGTTTAATTGTTTAGCAATTTGCTTTTTTAAATTCGAATCTGAATAATCAAATCTGTCTCTGTATTCAGAAGGAAGAACGGTTGCCACACCTGGTCCATAAGTGTAATTTGTTTGTTTTGTGGTTTTAAAGTCTGTTATCAAAATTGATTTAACTCGGTGGCCTCCAAAAACGAATTTTGAATTGTTCGCAAGGAAATATTCATATTTTGTAGTACCGGTGTGGTTTTCAAAACACGAAATGCAATAATAAGGACCTGTAATATCCCCCTTCAACTCTATAGGGCTTACTAAATTAATTTGGTCAGAACTAACAGGTTTTGAGAGATCTCTTTCAACGATAATTAATTTATAAAAAATAAAATTAGTATCCCAGCCACGAGGACATTTATATATTCCAGTCATCTTTTCTAAAATTATAAACCCTTTTTTTTGATTAATTTCAATCGGGGCAAATACATTCATTTGAGTTGTTAAATAATTCGACTCACTTGATTTTGATATGGCCCACATTTGGGTAAAGTTGGGGATATAATATTCTTCCCCTACATATTCAATTTCGTCAGATTCATAATCAACGCCGATTTTACTGCCTAAAGGGGTTGAAATGGAAGATAAATTCCATGCTGATGCATCAAGGGTTGCTTGTGCATAATCCCGGCTGTTAAAATGATAATCTAGTGTACCCACACTGGTATACCCATTCCAGTAATCATATTTCTGCTTATCCCAAACGGGATTATTTTCATATCTGAAAAGGGTTGGGGGCATTATTGCCGTTATGCCATCCCGGCCAAACTTTTGAATGGAATTTAATGTGAGTTTACCACCCGCGGTTGAATTCTCTGCCCCAGGTTGAAGTTTATAGGAAGTATTAAATATTACTTTTTCAATCAATTGACTATTATTATTTTTAAGTTCAATCGAAGTAAGGGATTTGTTCACATTGTCAAATATTAAATTTCCAGTTTGTCGTTTCAGTATTAGTTCGCAGTCGGTAATAATGGTGTTTCGTGCAAGACAAATAGGAACAGAACAGCTTCCTGCAACACCTGAAAATGAGGTTGTTTCAAATTTATATAAATTGGAAGTATGATCATAAATTAAATTGTTTATGTTACTCTTAAGATCAATCTCTTGAGAAAAATCCTCAAATTGTGTAGGTGATCCATTGTAAATATATTGATTTCTCCCATTTACCTTAATTTTTGGGTTAAAATCCGAATATTTTTCAATAAAATATTCAACAAACCCATATAAGTCTTTATTAATGTAAACATCTAAATATTTATATTGATCGCGAATCCCATCATTGTCCGTACCCTCATCATAGCTCCGTGAGAAACCGATTTCGTTAATAGAAATTTGAAATTCATTTATACTTTCTTGCTGATTAATTATTTGGTTTTGTGCGTTAAATTCCAATTTGTGAGAAGCAGTAAATATTTTGGAAAGGTAAGTTCTATCAACCATCCCCGTTGAAAAAACTTCGGAATCTTTCACTTTGTCATAACCAGAATTTTGAGGAGATCTCCATAAAAACAAATTACTAGTTTCGTAACTAAACCCAACCCAAAAACCATAATCGTCAGCTGATATTCCATCATAAGATAGATCCACATAATCTGGACCTTTCACAGCTGTTATTAACCAGGAAGTTGCATAGGGCGTAGACATAGTGTGGGTATTGGTTTGACTGCCCACTTTTGTTTCAGAATACTGATAATAAGAATACACCGGCTGAAAAAATTCATATATTTTTCCATCTTCAGCAATTATTCTAAAGCCCATTATTTTTCCAGTATCTTTTTTGATCGCAGGTTCAATTTTTCTTGAACCCCTTTTGTTAGTTCCTATTTGTTTGTAATTGTTGGACCCAAATCCAATTTCAGTATCTGATATAAAATTGCCGCCTGCATCAGCATCAAATCTGAATTTGATTTTTGCACCTGTATTGGCATTGGCTGAGTTTGCATCAAAATTTTTAAATTGCCCATTCTCATTGGTTCCGCTTCCGTCAACAAATTCATAACCATTTGAGAAATATGGCCGGAAACTGCCACTAAGTCCCTGAACCGCTACCTGATAAATATCTTCAGATGAGGTCAATAAGCTCTTGTCAGAATCAACTACGTTTTCTATTTCATTCCGTTCATATTTGGTGCTGTAATAAACATCTGTAGCGGTTTCACTTTGAACCACACTGCTGAGAGACGGATCATTTTGGATTAACTGGTTATTTAAAATAGAATTGGAGTTTAACAGGTTCTCACTGTTGCTTCCCCAATACTCTGAAACTGTTTTTTTCATGTATCCTTCCTGATGCAAAGATCCAAAGGCACGTTCAATATGTTTTTCATCCAAATACCATTCCCATTCCCAATAGCTTAAACTTAGCCATGCGCCAGTGTTTCCTAAAGGAATTGGAATACTAAATCCACTTGAACTGAAATGACCTTCACCCATTGCTCCCTTAGAAATACTTTGAAATCCGGTGCCGGCAAATGAAAAACTGGCGCCCTGTTGTTTATTTGACCAGCTCACACCCATGAGGCTCATCGAGTTCGCACTAAAATCTGATGTTCCATAAGTATGCGAAATCCCAGCACCTGCATTGGTTACTCCATGGTTATTTATCCCAATACTTGCTCCAACTGAATTTCCCCCACCGATTTCCGTTCCAACGGAATAACTAAGACCAACTCCGCTTGTTCCTGCAGAAATTCCAACATTCCCCATTGCAGTTTTGTAACCAATATCTAATCCCGCACCATCCGATCCAACACTTAATCCCAGATTAAAATCTGATTTAACACCCAATGCCTGTGTAATACTTACAGACGCATTCCAACCAGTCAACCCTTTTCCATTCTCAAAATTCATGTTCATCCCGAAGGGACCATATCCAACGCCAATCCCGACGCCCCAGCCAGATTGTTTGGGAATATAATAGGTAGATACAACTCCCCCAGCGTAATAATCATCCGGGTAACCTGAGACGAACCTGTTTATGGCACCCGGGTTCAGTGTCCATCCCAAACCCACCCAGGTTGCTTCAGTATTGGGTCCAATACCGGCATGGTAAGAAAGATTTACCGGCCAGTTCCCTTCAGGCCCAGGTACCTCGATCAGTGGCACATTGTAGGTAAAATCACCCGTGTACAAATCAACCAGATCCGATGCATCAACCGGTTCAAACTGGGCGGCTTCCGGCTTTGCTGGTCCGCTTCCTGCATAAACAAATCCTGCCGGTATTAAAAATTGGAGTAAAAAACTCAGCACAACAGTCACAGACCAAAACTTTATTTGTTTACCGGATAAAGAAGTAATCATGGTAATTTCTTTTTATTTGTTTTTATTTCTTAAAATCTACTGCGATCTCATCGAAAGGCAAGTCAAATTTAAAATTCAATTTGCCAGTTTTTAATCCAAATTCTTCAATATTCAGTTCAACCCAGTCGTTTTCGGGATCCAGAATCTTTTTCCCGTTGAAGGTGTCAGTAAACACAAACAGTAACTTACGATCCTTTGTCAGACCGTAAGTCCGGTCCATCTGATAGACATCTACCGGGATTTCAGGGATCAGTGCGGTTTCCAGGTGAACATATTCCTTCATGCCAAAAACCAGTTTCTGCATCCAGTCACTGTAAACATTAAATCCTTTTTGCATGGGTTCATATTCCAGATCCCTTTTGCTGTCTTCATATCCCATAGTCACCAGAAAATAAACCGATTTACTGTAGATGGCACCCGTCTTTTCAAACTCTTCAAAAAGAGAGGATATCGTTGCTGTTTTCATTGAATCTGTTTGGGTGGTATCAGCCAGAACCGAAACTTTGTCTTCCAGATAACTTTTGTACTGAAGCAGCATCATAGCTTCTGTCGGCTGATACCTGACGGTGATCTTCACACCATTTTTAATTTGTGTCTGCTGATTGGGATAGTCTTCACTGTTCAGGTAAGTCTCGAACTCATCAGGATCAGAAAAAGATTTCGAACAACCGGTCGCAAAAACAATAAACAGGAGAGCAAACCAATAAGTCGGCATTTGAAACAATCGGGACATTTTATTCCGGAGTTTTGGGGTTTATTTGCTGTTCACGAATTCAATAAACTCTGCAGTAATATCTGCACCCTCAGCCCCATACAGAATATTCCCGCCGGAGACCGTCCCGAAAATAATTTTGTACCCGTGTTCCTTGCCAAAATCTTTTACATAGACATTCAACGCATCAAAAACAGGCTGCATGAGTTCTTTTTCCCGCTTTGCTGCCTTTTCCTGAATTGCCCGGGTGTACCGGTTATACTCTTTTTGTTTGTTGTCAAACTCTGCAAGTTTTTGTTTTCTCACCGGGGCAGACCATTTGTTATTATCCGTCATGATCTCCTGATTCATTTTTGTCAGGGCATCTTCGAGGGTTTTAACATTTTTCTTCCATTCGTCGGATTCTTTTGTGAATTTCTCACGGGCGGCGATAGCTGGTTTGGATTGCTCAATCAACTGACTCGAATCAATATAAGCAACTTTTTGAGCGGTCGTCAAAGAAACCGTAGCGATCACAGAAGCGTAAAAGCTTAAAACCAAAACAGAATACAGTAGATAAGTTGTTATTTTATTTTTGTCGTATGTCATAATATTTGTTTTATTTTACTTCGTTTTTGATTCTAATTTCTGAATCCGTTTTTCCTGCTCGATGATGTAAAGAGTCAGTTCCTCTACCTTTTTAAGTAGTTGTTTATTAAATTCACCGACCGCCACTCCTTCTGTACTGGCGGTCATTGCAGAGGGAATTTCTGGTAGGTGTCCGTTTTCTTTAATAAATCGTTCAACTTCAGACAATTCTTTCAAGGTATAAGTTTCACCAAAAACATAATCCGGCCAATCTGCCGGTTCTACACTGATATAAACTTCCTTGGCTAAAATGGTTCCATTAACAGAAAGGGTCTTGGTGGGATTGGTGGTTCCGATTCCGATCAAGCCAGCCGGATCAAAAATAACGTTTCCGCCCTTTTTCATTAAAAGAACGTTTTTTGTCCCGTCATTGAAGGCAACATCCGTAGAAGAGGCCGTTGTCATTCCGAATACCCATTGCTGTGCACCCGATTCATTTGCAAGAAAAATCTGGGCACGACCGGCAGCAGAAAACCTTCTTAGCTTTATACCGTCTGTTACACTCGTTGGCTTTATATCCTGAATTGCAGTCGGATCTATTCCGCCAAATCCAATAAACCCATTGGCACCATTTATTCTCATTCTTTCATTCGGATTAAAAGTAGTACCGGCGGTAAGCGATGTATTCCCAAACATGGTAATGACACCATCCTGAAACCGGATAAAGGCAGCTTCTGTACCCGTTGCTCTCAATGTTCCCAAATCACCAATTAAGCCAGCACCAACGCCTCCCCGCTTTTCTAAACCTGTTCCTGAACTATGACCGCCATAAAGCCACAAACCACCTGTTGCCGTTGTTCGGTCCTTTACAAGAAATCCTTTTTGGGTGGTACCAACGAGGGAGACCTCATTTTCTGTGCCCTCCATTTTCTCAAGCACCACAAATTGCCGCCCGGTTGAACCAGTCCTAAAATCATATTTCCCCGTCGGTGTTGTAGTCCCAAACCCAACATTTCCCCCCGGGTTAAACAAAAGGTTACCATTTTTAACCATCCTGAGGGTGTTATTGGTGCCATCACTAACTGTGAAATCAGTACTGTTATCAGTAATAATCCCGTAATTCCAGATCGAAGAACCATCAGGGTTAGCCAAAGTCATTGTGATCCGGCCAGTGGTTGTGTATTTCCGGTATTTAAATTGGTCCAGATTGTCAAGTGCTTTCACATCCAAAACAACCGAAGGATCAATTCCCCCGATTCCAACTTTTCCCGCACCCGAAATTTTCAGTCTAAGAGTGTTTTGGAATTCGGCCTGGGTGAAGGTTCTTCCAATGGGGCCCGATCCGACATAGGTGTAAACCCCAAGCCCACCACTATTCAAATTGGCTATAACTGCATAATCGTCCCACCCGGTTACTGCAGGATCAACCCAATTTGATGTTGTTGAATTCCAGTATAAATTTGAACCCAGTGTGCTTCTAATAAACCCAGTTGTGCCATCCAAAGGATTTGAGACAAAGAAACTTCCAAGCTTGAGTTGTTCCCCATAGGCAAGTTGAAGGTGGTACTTGTTTGAGGGGTTTGTAGTGCCAAACCCATACCACTTTGTAGTTGGGTTAATATAAAAATCTGATTCAGAAAGTTCATTTACCCCACTTATATAGGGAATCTTACCAGATGTACTACCAGTTAAAGACACTTGTCCGAAGGTTTTTGTAAGGGCAAGAAGAATCACCACAACTGTAAGTAGTTGTTTCATTTGAGGCCTCATTCTCTTTTTTTGTGAATAAAATCTATCCCTGTAGGCTGAATTTAAATCCTCGGGGCTATAGCTTGGAAATTTTAGTTTAATCTATAGTTTTTATGATTACTTAATAATAGTAATTAATATTAATGCTATTGTCAAGTCAATTTGCAATTCTTTTCTTTCTCTAATCCTTTTTTAGCGTTTTCCAAGCTGAAACGCTAACCTGTCAGCATGAAGCGATAGTTATGCAGCAGCAACTTGAAACCTGAGTTTGCAGACAAGTTACAGAATAGTTTCCAGACTTGCTCTGAACTTCGGAACCGAATTATTGACCGAAAGCAAAAGGGCCACAACTGCCGAAGTTTTCTTTGAACAAACAGAAACTTCAAATTTTCAAAAGAACACTGACCGAAACTTGAAACCTGAAAACCAAAAACCTAAAAAATATTTCTCAAGGAAAATGCCCGAGATTACTCTTATGCAAGAAACCCTGAAACAAAGCTGAACTTACCAACGAGATCTTGCAGAATAGCATGGTAAAAATTGATGTAAAAGAACTCAGAAGAAAGCAAAATATTTTTCGACCAAGAAACTGTATAACGCCTAGCTTCTGCCGTTTGCACGTGAACCAACCGAAGCAAAAACCTATCAAAATGTGTTGAGCTTCTTGAAACTAAGCCGCGTGCAAATCTATTAGATTACAACCGGGATTTTATTTGATAATTCCGGTACCTTTAAATAAGACCGGCAGGCACCTAAGTGCTAGTCAAGTTTGCAACAACTAATGGCTGAATCAGGACTGCCGGTCTTCACGAAATCAATTTGTCAGACAACCATCAGATAGTATGCTAATCGTGACGATTATTAATAGAGTAGATGACAGCCTGACACCAACCAAGTTAAGGAGTATTTATCAATGAAAAAACATTTTTTCTCCGGAATCGACATGTCAGCCGATTCTTTTAATGTTTGTCTCCTTAAAAATAGTCCGGGAGGCTCCCGGATTGACGGTGCGTTCCGGAATACCAAAGCCGGAATTCAGAAGTTTTTAACCTGGCTCAGAGAAAATGGGGTGACATGTGATAACTCCACTCTGGTTGTAGAAAACACAGGTGTCTATGATGACCTGTTTATTTACCTGCTGCAGCGGAAAGGCTGGACTGTCTGTCTGCTACCGACAACGGCCCTGAAACGGGTAAGTCCGGAACACCGGAAGAAAACCGACGAGTATGATGCCTTCAAACTGGCAGAATATGCCTTCCGTTTTCAAGATACACTGAAACCTGCGCCCG